>DASREM010000050.1:0-43357 GCA_035652095.1 Terriglobales bacterium
GACTCGACGCAGTACTCCAGCTCGTTCCACCTCTCTCGCACTCAATGCCGTTCTCCCCAATCCAGCCTCCTCCATCGAAGGCCTAGATTAGGAGACATTTCTAATGCAACCAGAAGGGGACATTTCTAATGCAATTCAACAACACCAAAAAAAACCGGCGGGACGAACCCGCCGGCGGTGTGCAACTTAATTGCTTGGATTACAGCGCACTGATAAACGCGATCAGGTCGGCCTGATCTTGGGCGGACAGCGCGTTGAAGTTCGCAATCACCTGGGTAGCTTCTCCACCGTGCTTGGACAGCGCGGTCGGGATGTCCTTCGCGCTTCCATCGTGCATAAGACCGTTTCCGGTCGAAAGCCGTGTAGACAACCCCCACAGCGGGGCTGTGCGGAATTGGCTTCCGGTCGCGATTCCGACTTGCAAGCCGTCCGCGTTGGACCCTCCCAGATCGTGCAGCAAAAGATCCGAATACAACTTCACGGTCTTATTCGCCAAAGAGGTGCTCTGGATCGTTTGCCCTTTGTAGGCCACCTGTACCGTGACCGTTGCAGTGGTTTTATAGCTCTGCAAGTGGCAAAGAACGCAGCCTACGGACATGAATTTTGCTTGACCATTTGGATTGGGGGTGCCTGGGATCTTCGGCGCCAGATAAAGCAGGTAGTGATACATGTCGATCATCTGGGTCGCATTGACGTCGTTGGGCTGCGTCTTGATTGAACACGCCGGTGGAAACGACTGGCCCTGCGGCTTGTCTTCATTCGGGAAGATGGCGTTCGTCACGCCCAACTCGTGTAGCTCCGCATTCGCGGTCATGAAAATCAGGTCCGCTGCCTGCGCTTTCAATCCGAACCGTCCCGGCCGCAGCACGCCATTCTCGTCGAGCACCATATTGGCGTTGCCATGGACGCCCATGCCCTTGTCCACCGCTTGCGCCAGGATGTCTGCGTCGGCGATGTTGTCAATCAAACCCAATCCAAAAAGCTGGGGAGCCTGGTGGAAGGCATCAATGGTGGCATCGGCGGGTTTGACTTCGCCCTTCAGAATGCAGGCCGGCTTGAATTTCTGCACTGACATGGGCTGGATCTGCGGACCGCCTTCATTAGGACTGGTGGACAGATCGTTGTAGGTACCGTCGGTATTGAACTTGCCGACAAACTCGACTTTCTGCGTGGAATTTCCGCCGGCCACTCCACCGGGATCGGAATGGCAAATTGTGCATTGGTCCTGCGTGAACACCGGGCCCAAGCCCTGCTGAGGGTCCCAGACCTTATTGAACGGCTGGAAGCCGGTGTTGAACATCGTTGTTTCCAAGGGTGCCATCTTTGCGATCGGCGTACCAATCACGATGGTGGCGGGAGGCCTCACTTGCGCGGCCACTACCGGCGCACTCGCGCGCGCCAAGAACCAGAACCCGGCGGTAAGCAGCACTGCCAGCGTAGTAACCACAAAAAAGGTGCGAAAGCGAGTCTTCATACTTTTCCTTCACTTCTAAAGTTATTAGGTCCGCGTTGGGTCGGTTGGGCGGATTAGGCTCCCGCCCTTCGGGGAAGTTCCTGAAATTCTCTGCTCGGATGGCAAGGCTGTCAACGTGAAAACCTTTGCACACCCAGACCGAAAACTTGCACTTCTCCCAATCGTTTAAACTGCTGTCATGCGTTGCAGACTACTCGTGCTGTTGCTTTTGAGTCTCTCTACCCTCGCATCGGCTGCGAGCCCGAATGTCATCCTCATCACGTTGGATTCCACTCGCGCCGACCGCATGGGTTTTCTCGGGGCCAGGCATCCAACACCTGCCGCGGATGCGCTTTCCAGGCAGAGCCTGATTTTTGAGCATGCTTATGCGCAAACGCCCCTGACCGTAGCATCGCATACGGCGATTCTTACCGGCACCTACCCGCAGACCAACCAGGCCACGGAATTCGGTTCGCCATTGCCGTCCGCTCTCCCGTACTTACCGGACCTGTTTCGAGCCCGCGGCTATCGCACGGCGGCATTTGTCGCATCCATTACTCTCGATCCCAAGAATGGCTCCGCATCCGGCTTCAATCGCGGCTTTTCGACCTACGACGCTGGCTTCCATCAACCCCAGAAGGGGGAGAGCCGTTCCCAATCTCTCGAGCGCCGCGGAGAGCAAGTCGCAGCCCGTGCCACGGCCTGGCTTGCCAGGAATTCTAAGGGCCCGTTCTTCCTGTGGATCCACTTGAACGACGCCCATGCACCTTATGGTACGTCGTATGACAATGCGGTGGGCCGTGCGGACGCCGCGGTGGGCAAGGTGTTGGCCGCTCTTCGAGCCTCCAAGCTCTTGGATGACGCCGCCGTCGTGCTTACCGCCGATCACGGGGAGAGCCTCGGCGCTCATGGCGAAGATACCCACGGCGTCTTCCTCTATGACGAGACCATCCATGTGCCGCTCCTGCTCAAGCTTCCCCAGAACCAGATGGCGGCCAAACGAATTCCAAGCAAAGTCCGTCTCGTGGACGTCGCACCAACGCTGCTCGAGGTCGCAGGCCTTCCGGTTCCGTCGCAAATGCAGGGAGAATCCTTGCTGCGCATTGCAAAGTCTTCCGGCGGAGATCAACCGGTTTATTCGCGCAGCGATTTTCCCCAGCGTGCCTTTGGCTGGAGTTCGCTCGAATCCTGGCGAGCTGGAAAGTACCTCTATATCCGCGCACCCAAGCCTGAGTTATATGACCTGAGTGCCGATCCTGGCGCGACACGGAATCTGGCTCAGACTTCCAAGGCCACCCTCGACACCATGGCCGGTCAATTGGAAACCTTCGACCGCCACTTCACGGCAGCGGGAAAAGCTACAGAATTGACTTCCAGTGAAGTACAAAAGCTTGCATCCCTGGGATACGTTGGCCTGCAAAAATCCGCGGGTACGTCTACCTCCGTGACCGGAACCGACCCAAAGGATGCGATCGCCACGGCGAACAAGGTGATTGCCGCGCTCCTGGCGGACGGAAACGAAAAGTCCGCAAGCACCCTGCAATCGGTGGTGAGTTCTCAGCCCAATACTTACCTCGCGCAATACGGCTTGGGAGCGATCCTGGCGAGGCAACAGCAATATCCCACGGCTATCGAACACCTGCATAAAGCCATCGAATTGCAGCCAGACTCCGCCTGGGCGCATTACTACATGGGTCAGAGCTTGCTCAAGACCGGCGACGCGAAAACAGCCGTGGTGCACCTGGAGATCGCAACCACGCGCCTGCCCGAGAATGCCGAGGCCCATGCCATGCTGGCGCAGGCTTACGAAAAAATCGGCAGGACCGAAGACGCCAAGAAAGAAAAATTGAAAGCTGGACTGAAGACTTAGGGAATCTCTCCGGCCTTTCCCTTCGCGGCCAGTTCCCTTTCCCGCGCCGCCTTCTGCGGCTGATTCGTGGCCTCATAGAGGTCCGCGAGAAATCGGTGCGGTTCGCGGTACTCGGGCTCCAGTTTAGCGGCTGCCAGCAGCTTGGGAAGCGCCTGCTGTGGATGTCTTTCCAAAAACAGCAGCCGTCCATAAAGCAGATTCGCCAGGTAGTGGTTGGGATCAAGCTTGAGCGCGGTCTCAAACTCGGTGACCGCCTCGGGGACCCGCTTCAACCGTGTGAGCACGGCGGCCACGTAGAAATGCAATTGAGCCGAGTTCGGCGTCTTCGCCACCGCGGCTTGAAATTCCGGCAGCGATGCCTCCCACTGCCCCGTCTTGACGTACGCCAATCCCAGTTCAAAGTGTGCCATGCCGGAATCCGGCGACTTCGCGACAGCGCTCTGCAGGACGGGAATCGCGTCTTGATAGCGCTTCACGTGAACCAGCGCCCGGCCTAACTCCAGGCGTCCCGACGGCGCGGTCGGCTCTTCCTTCACTACCTGTTCAAAGAGCGGAATCGCATCCTCGTAGCGCTCTTCTTCAATGTTGACGAGTCCCTCGTGCATGAGGTTCGCAATACGAATCTTGTCCTTGGGATCGATTTCCGCGTCGGTCCCGGTGTGATCGGTATCGCTTGAGTCCGATGCGAGATAGCCCAAGGCGCGCAGATTCTCGGCCTGCGCAGGGTCAAGCTTGGTTTCCGCCGTTTTTTCCGCGGCCGTCTTGCCGTGAAATGCGTCAACCTGGCTGTTCAACGTCTCGGTTACCGCCGACGAAGTGGAGGCCAAGTTCTGTAATGCTTTGGGGTCCACCGACTGATCGTACAGCTCACGCTTGGGCGCTTGTATGTACAGGTATTTCCCTGCTCGCCATGAACGCAGCGCGCTCCAGCCAAAGGCCTTGTGTGGATAATTCGTTTCTGAGTAGACCGCCTGCGACCCTTTGTCGCTACCCTCAATCTTGAGCAGTGACCGCGCCTGCATGGCGGCGGGGACGGGAAGCCCCGCCAGATCGAGCAATGTCGGCGCAACATCGGCCAAGGCCACTCTGTCTTCGATCCGCTTTCCGGCCGAACTCTGTTTTGGAAGCTTCAGCAGCAACGGCACATGGACGGTCTCGTCATAAAGGAAGATCCCGTGCCGCTCTTCGCCGTGCTCGCCAAAGGCCTCGCCATGGTCGGCGGCGACAGCGATAGCGGCTCCGTTGTACAGATTGCGGCTCTTCAAAGCCGCCAGGAAACGCCCAACCTGCTCGTCGGTGTAGGCGATTTCTCCGTCATATAAGGCCGATGCGTATTTTTCCTTGTAGGGCGCAGGCGGATCGTACGGGTCATGCGCATCGTAAAAATGCAGCCAGATAAAGAACGGCCCCTGGGGATGCTTGCTCAACCACGCCAAGGCATGATCCACCACGTCTCCGGCCCGGCGCTCCACGCTTTTGTAGCGATCTTCTCCGGGGCGCCGCTTGTGAAACCCGGCATCGTAGGTGTCGAATCCACGATCGAAACCCGGCGCACCCTGGCTTTTCGGATCAAGAATGTAAGCGCCAATAAAGGCGCCGGTCTTGTAACCACGCCGCCGCAAAACGTCCGGGAGATAGGGAACATCTTTCCCGAGCGGCGATCCCAGGTCTTCGATGTGGTTGAACTGCGGATACGTACCGGTCAGCAGCGCAGCATGGGACGGCGTGGTAAGCGGCACCTGCGCATAGGCCCGCGCAAACACCGTGCCGTCCTTGGAGAAAGCGTCGAGGCTCGGCGTGAGTCCCCGGTCCGATCCCAGAAAGCCCATGCGATCGGCACGCGTGGTGTCGAGCGTGATCAAGATGAGGTTGGGACGCACCGCAGACGCGGTTTTGGCTGCCGTTCCGGTTGCGCCGCCGGCGCAACCTGCGAGCAGTACAACAAACACCAGCCGCCGGAGTACCCACATAGGATGTAAAAAGTCTAGCACGTAGGAATGCTTCGTTCCGGCAGCACTCGCTTGCGAAAGACGTGCTTCCGAACTTCGAGACGTCATTCCGAGGTCATCCCCGAACGAAGTGAGGGTTCCACGTCCACCCCCACTTTGACGTCATCCCGAACGAAGTGAGGGACCTCGCGTGCACAACGATGATCTCGGCAGGACGGAATCCTTGGCCATAAAAAAGGCCGGCTCGCAAGGAGCCGGCCCAAAGCATTTCCTGTCGCGCAGGGTCTAGAAATCAAACCGCAACGCGAGCTGAGTCACGCGGTGACCGCCGGTATCGCCGTAGGTCGACTCGGATGTTCCGAACGCAGAGCTCGAGAAATTGCCGTTCGGGTTCTGGAAGTTGGGGTGGTTCAGGAAGTCGAAGAAGTTGGCGTCGAAACGCAACCTCGTGCCTTCCGTGATCTTGAACGCCTTGCTGACCCCGAAGTCCCAATTGGTGAACATGGGACCAGGAATCGAACCGCGTCCAAGGTTCGGATTGCACCACAGTCCACCGTTGATTCCGGCACAGGTCGGGGTGGCAAACTGGTTCTTATCCAGGTACACGTAAGCGTTGCTTCCGGCGACAACTTGTTCGTTGCCGATGATGGAATCGAGCACCGTCCCACTTCCAATGAACTGCGGGCGGTCGGTACGAACTCCATCCTTGTTCGGGTCCTGGGTGCTGTCGTAAAGCCCAATCGGCGCACCCGTGTTCCATGAGAAGATGCCGTTCAGTGACCATCCACCGAGCCAGCGATTCTCCTTGAACAGCGGCAAGTCGTAGTTGTAGCTCACGACGAAGCGGTGACGCACGTCGAAGTCCGCCGGACCGTAGTCCAGACGAATGTTCTGTACGTCGGTCGCGGAAATGGCTGTGTTCCGCGTGCGGAACACGTCGCTCAGCTCATCGAGGGCCTTCGCGTACGTGTAGTTCGCATTGAACGACAAGCCAGCCGAGAAGCGCTTGCGGAGGGTAATGGCCAACGCATTGTAGTTGGAGCCATAGTAGTTTCCACGAGCGTTGTCGTTATTGATCAGCGGGTTGGGGCGAGTCGAGCCGAGGCCGTCAGTTCGACCATCGAAGGTGTTGCGGTTCAGAATACCGATCAGCTTCCGGCCGAGCGTGCCAATGTAATTGGCTTCCACCGCAAAGTCCTTCGACAACTCATGCTGAACACCGAAGCTGAACTGCTCGTAGTATGCCGACACCAAGTTCTGGTCAATGTGACGTGGAACCGGTTTCGGCAATCCGCGCGGGAAGAAAGCCGGATTTATGAACTGCGCCGTACTGGTGAACGGAACGGTCAGCAGCCCAGGGTTCTTTAGTGGACCGATGGAGGCGCCGCTGGCAAAGATGCCGGCAGTCTCATCAGCATAGAGCGGTGCATTGAAGCGAATGTTTTCAAACACGTTGTTGTAGAGGCGATCGTAGAAGATACCGAAACCGCCGCGAACGACCCACTTCTGGTTGCCCAGCGTATCCCATGCGAAGCCGATACGAGGAGCAAAGTTGTTGGTGTCCTTGTGCCAGATATCGCTGTTTCTGATCTCCGGGCGTGCACTTGCTTCGAATGCGTAGAACGGGTTCCCCGCCGGAAAGTCCGGGTTCGTGCAGGTTACCTGCACGCCACCCGAGATGCACGGAATCGGAGTGATCGGGGTTCCGAAGTAGTAGTTGGAATCGATATTGGCTTTGAAGTTGTGCGGCGGGCCAAAGTAATCCCAACGCAACCCTACGTTCAACGTCAACCGGGAATTCACACGCCAGTCGTCCTGCGCGTAGATTCCGAACTCGTTTGCTCGATAACCACGGTAGAAGTCGGGCAATTGTCCGTTGGTTGGGTTGACTGCAGCGCCAGCATAGTAGAATCCGCCGTAGCCGTACCCATAGTATCCGCCGAGAGCGTTGTCCAGTTGATCGGTGAACAGACCGTCGGTGACGAAATCCTCGGCACTCCAGTAAGTAAAGTGGCCGTTTCGATCAGCCTGGAAGCTGGAACCATTTCGCGTGCGACGATACTCGGCACCAAACTTCAGGCTGTGTTTACCCTTCGTGACCGAAAGATCGTCCTTGTACTGGAACTGATTCTCGGTGAAAAACTGCGGGATTGCAGTTGATGCGCCTAGACCCGATACCAGAGGGTCAATGGTGTAGAACTCCGGGATTCCTTCTGAACCGGGATCCACGAAGTTCGCCAGACGGCGCACATAACCGATCTTCGCTTGATTCAGAACCGTCGGCGAGAAGGTGTGAGTCCAAGTGATCCCGGCGGTCTGTGCCCGGTTCGGATTGTCTTCCGGTACTCCGAACGTGGTGTCACTGCCGCAGAAGTTGCATTTGAACTTCGTGTCCTCAAACAGGTACACGCCATTCAGTTGATCATTGTTGCCGATCTTGTGGTCCATCTTGATGCTGAACCGGTACTGGTTAATTGGGGTTACCGCCTGTTCTGTGGCTTGATCGTAGATTGGGACTGGAAACGCAAGCGTGTTTCCAAAAACCCCCGTGTATGCGCCCAAACCCAGGCAGGCGCCGGTTGTGTCTGTAGCGCAGTTAATCGTCGAATTCACTAGCGGAACTGCCTGCGGCCACTTTTGGCGAAGTGAACTGAAAATCGGACCCACGGTGGTCGGCAAATTCGGGCAAGCGCCACCGCACAGACTGGTATCCACGAAACTGGCCAACTGGCCCGAATTCGCGAAATCATAGAACTGCTGAGTCAACGAAGTTCCCTGGACCGGAGCGGAAACTCTCAGCCGATGCGCTTCGAAGGTTCCGTAGAAGAACGTCTTGTCCTTGATGATCGGGCCGCCTGCGGATCCTCCGAACTGGTTACGAACCAAGTGGTCACGAACACCGGCATTGTTTGAGAACCAATCCTGCGCGGTCAAAGCCTGAATACGGTTGTATTCAAACAGCGAACCGTGGAACTGGTTGGTGCCGCCCTTCAGCACCGTGTCGGTCACGAAACCACCCGCCTTGCCGTACTCGGCGTTGAAGTCGTGGCTGATGACGCGGTATTCCTGGATGGCATCCGGCGAAATCGAAGTGTTGGCTCCGCCCTGGCCACAAGCAGTACCGCAAACTGCAACGCCGCCCTGGCCTTGCTCGTTGTTGTCCACGCCTTCAACCATGAAGTTGCCGGTTCCAGTGCGGGTTCCATTCACAGCCGCGCCACGGAAGGTGCCGCCAGCGATCTGCTCGGGAACTGCACCCGCAATCAGGTTGACGAAGTCGTTGGCGTTACGCGCCTCGAGAGGCATGTTCTCCCACACGCGACGGTCCACCAATTGTGAAACTGCGGCTTCTTCAGTCTGCACCAGTTGCTGGCCGGCTTCGACCGTCACTTGCTCACTGGACGCGCCCAGCTCCAGCTTGATGTCGCGGCTGGTCGTTGTGCCTACCGAAACCACTACGTCCGTTACTTTCACGCTCTTGAAACCCTTGGGGGATGTCTCCAAGGTGTAGGAGCCGACCACCGGCAACGCCGAGAACCGGTACACACCGGCCGCAGTCGTCACCGTAGTCCGCTTATCGCCGGTCGCCGTATTCGATAACGTGACCGTCGCATTCGAGACCACAGCGCCTGAGGGATCCGATACCAGACCCGTCAGTTCGCCCACTCCTCCTTGTGCCCACATGGTGCCCAACAACAGCCCCAACACGGTGACCACAAGCAGGAAGCGAGTCATGGTGTTACGGAATGCATATTCCATTGACTGTCTCCTAAGTAGTTGTAAATCCTGGGAAGCAGGATGAGTTTGACTTCACATCACAACGCAAGACGCCCTAACACACACAACGCGAGTACCTCTGGAATAAGCAACTCACCCTCCAAACAAATCAGACATAACACCTTGACTTTTCTTCAACATACAGCCCACATTCACAGGCCGTATTATAAAATGGAGAGTCCTGTAGGTCTTGCCTATGAAATCCTGTAGGAAATCGGCCCTAGACGGTTCACGTCGTGTCAAAATGAAACATGGACTCGGAACTCTATTTTCGAGGCATTGAGCTGTTTAATCGCGGCGAGTTCTTCCAGGCCCATGAAGCCCTGGAGGACGCTTGGCGCTCGGCCCCGGCTTCCGAAAAGCCTTTTCTTCAGGGATTGACCCAGATCGCAGTCGCTTTCGTGCACCACTCCCGCGGCAACATCGAAGGCGCGAAGTCCTTGCTGGCGCGAGGCTGCAAGAATCTGTCTGCTTACTCGGAGGTTCACGAAGGCATCAACGTGCGCAGGTTGATCAGTTCCGCCGAGGAGTGGAAATCGGCGTTCGAGGCAGACACTCCGCCGCCGCCCTTCTTCAAGTTCACGCTCTGACTGCGGGTACCCGCTTGCCTGCTAGAATCGTTCCCATCCTTGAAGCAATCAGGCAAACAGGCGACTCCCGCGCCGGTGGATTTGGTCCCCCTGCTCGACTTGCAGCGTCAGTACGCGACACTTCGGGAGCCGATCCTTGCCGCGATCGAGCGGGTATGTGCTTCCCAGCACTTCATCCTGGGGGCCGAAGTGGAAGCTCTGGAAAGCGAAGTAGCGGCCTTCTGCGGGACCGCCGCGGCCGTGGGATGCGCCTCCGGCACGGACGCACTTTGGCTGGCGCTAGCCGCCTTCGGCATCGGGCCCGGGGATTCGGTCATCACCTCACCGTTCAGCTTCTTTGCTTCGGCAAGCTCCATCGTTCGGTCAGGCGGCAGGCCGGTTTTTGCCGACATCGACCCGCTTACCCTGAACCTGGACCCGGCACAGGTTGCTGCCCGTCTTCGCTCGGGAGGCGCCTACAAAGTTCGGGCGTTGCTGCCCGTCCACTTGTACGGCCAGTGTGCCGACATGGATTCCCTGCAACCAATCTCTGACGAGTTCAGGCTTGGTTTGATCGAGGACGCCGCGCAGGCAATCGGCGCAGCCTGGCGCGGGCAACGCGCGGGTTCTCTCGGGATCGCCGCCGCCTTCAGCTTTTATCCCACCAAGAACCTGAGCGCCTATGGCGATGCCGGGTTATCAACGGCTCGCGACCCGGACGTTGCGGAGCATATGCGCAGGTTGCGCAATCACGGCAGCCCGCAGCGCTACCTGCACCAGGAATTCGGCTGGAATGCCCGCATGGATGCCATTCAGGCTGCCGTGCTTCGCGTGAAGCTAGCGCACGTTGAGCGCTGGAATGAGCTGCGGAGCAACCATGCCGCGCGCTACGATCGTCTGCTCCGCGATTCCGGACTGGTTTCCCCGGGTGCGTCGCACTCAGTCAGTGTGCAAGCGCCGATCAGCTTGCCGTGGATCGACGAACGCGCCCACTGCGTATTTCATCAATACGTCATTCGCGCACACCGGCGGGACGAACTCCGCAAATTCCTTGCCGCTCGCAGGATCGGAACCGAAATCTACTATCCTCTGCCGCTTCATCTGCAGCCCTGTTTTGCTTATCTCGGCTACGGTGAGGGAGACTTCCCCGAGGCTGAGCGCGCCGCTCGCGAGGTTCTGGCATTACCCATGTTTCCGGAACTGACCGACGAGGAACAGCGCTGGGTGGTCGCGTCCGTCGCCGAATTTTATTCCTGACGACTGAAACCGACTACCGCTTCTTCTTCCTCGCCACCGCGCGCTGCGGCTCTTCTCCCGGCGCCAGCACGCGTCTGACAATTGGCGTGTTCAGCTTGTATTTTTTTTCAGACACGTTCCCGTTATCATCGCGGACCCGCAAAACAAAAACCGGCAGCGTGCCTTCCTTGGCAAAGTTTGCCTTCGTGACGGTGACTGGCAGGACTCCGTTCAGGTTGCGCTCGCGGTAGGCGGTTTCGTAACGATGCCGTTTGACGTTCCAGGTAAAAACGCGGACTTGGTCAAAGTCGTAGGGCAGACCATCACGGGGCTCGCTCAGTACGACCAGGTACTCCGGAATTTTCTTGTCGGCGTCGGTGACCTCGTTCAGCACGAAGCTCGCGATAATGCGCTGCCCTTCCGCGTACTGCGCGATTTCCAGCGGCACGTCAATGTCAATCATGCGCGCCAGGACCCAGCCGATGTGATTGTCCTGGTCGCGCACCAGCCACCAGTCTTCCATGGCGGGCTTGGCAGGCTCCTTGTCGGAATCTTTCTTGAGCGCTGGCTTGGGGGCCGGCGCTGCTCCCGGTTTCGCCACGGTGGCCCGCTTGAGCAGCGACACCTTGGCGCCCTCCGCAATCTGGTAGAGGTGATCGGTATCCCGTCCCGGTTCGACATGAAGATTGGTGTCATTGCGGGTCAGGCCCGTCGCCTGCACAGGATCGTCTTTCTCCTGCTGCGCCAGCTTCTGAAGCCGGTCATAGACCTGCTGCGTGATCAGGTTGCGCTGTTCCATCCAGCCTTCGAGTCCGGCAGCCGTGCGGACCTTGACGAACCGGCGGTCGCGATCCAGGATCTCCACCCGGTCACCGTTCTTGACCGTGCCCACCTTGTCGTAGACCGCGGCGACCCGGTCGCGCAGAAATGCCTGCGGGGCGGAAACGTAGGCGACTTCCTGGTCTTTTCCACGTCCGCCTCTGCAGCCGGAAAGGAAAATGCACGCCAGAACTGCTGCCGTGATCCACGAAGTATGTTTCTGGAAGGTCAACTACTCAATATAGCGCGGTCAGGCTTTGGAAGATTGCACAGAGGTTGATGGATAAAGAACCTTTCTCGGATCAAAAAAAGAAAAGGGGAGCAGATTCGCTCCCCTTCCAGTGGTGGATCAACGGCAATTATTCCGACGAACCAGGCTCCGCAGAGGCGCTTTGCGACTCGCTCTCGGGCTGCATAATCACGCCGTCGAACGGAGTAGCGGCCATATAGCGGCCATGAACCACGCTGATCTGCCGCATGGGATAGCCCGAATCCGGCCCCCGCTTCCAACTGCGTCCGGCATCTTTGCTCTCGAAAACAACGCCAGTCGCGATGCTGGTCGCCAGCAGGCGCTTGCCCTGCTGATCGTAGCTCACCGAACTGATGTTCTTGTCCGGGAGGCCATTCACCATGTGCTCCCAGGTGTTTCCCGCGTCGGAACTGCGGAAGGCGCCTTCACGAGAAGCGACCACGATCTGGGCATCAGGAGTGATCGCAACATTGCGAATGCTGGTGACATAAGACGCCAGCGTACCCTGCTTCCATGTGCTCCCGTTGTCGCTCGAAACCAGCACGTTGGTGCGGGTTGCGGCGACGATCATGCCGTCTCGCGCTTCCACTGCGGTGAATTCCTGCTTGCCCATTACCGGGCCGCCGGTCCAACTCTTTCCATCGTTCGAACTGGTGAACAGGCCCGAGTTAGTGGCCGCGAGCCACATCTTGGGGGTCAACTCGAGGTCGTTCACTTTGCTGTCCAGCGTGGACCGCACCGCAGTCTTACTGGCTACGGCTGTCTTCTTGGAACCTTTCTTCACCATGCGAGTCGAACTCTTCTCGTTGATCACGGTGTTGATCGGCTGCCACTGGCTGCCATCACGTGCCAGGACAAATATGCCCTTGTTCGTTCCGGCAACCAAAGATCCGTTCGAAGCCTGCTTCAGGGTGAACACGTCGCGCCCGCCTAAGCCCGAGGTTTTCTGGCTCCAGTGCTGACCGCCATCGCGCGAGACGAACACTCCTCCCCACTCGCGATCGTTGACGACACCCACGTAGATGGTCTTTGGATCGCTCTTGTCGGCAACCATCGAACTTACGTAGCGATGAGTGTACCCGTGATTGGACGCCACAAAGGTGGCTGCTCCGTCTTCGGATGACATCACGCCGCTGCGGTCGGTTGCCAGCATCACGCGTTGCGAATTGCGCGGATCCACCATGACATCGTTGACCACGATCTCAGGATTGCTCACCCGCCGCCAGGTCTTGCCGGCATCCATCGTCTTCCACAGCCCTTCGGTGGTCCCTGCGTAAACGATGTTGGGGTTGCTGGGGTCCTGCTTCAGCACGCGCGTGCGGCGCGCCGAGAACGGAATGCCCTGGATCTTCTGGAACTGGTCGCCGGCGCTGGTGCTCTTGTAAATACCGGAGCAGGCGCTGGCAAACACGACTGACGGATTGCTGGAATCCACGATGATCGAGAAAACGTCCGAGTCATCGATCATGCCCTTGTTGATGCGGTGCCAGTTCGCGCCGCCGTCATCGGTTTTCCAGGCAAGGTGCCATGTGCCCGCGTACACGATGTTCGGGTTCTTGGGATCAATGGCGATCGATTCGATGTTCTTCAGTTCGTTCTGGCTTGCAGAAGAGATGCGCTGCCAATTCTTGCCACCGTCGTTGCTGCGGAACACGCCGTCGAGCGCGCCGGCCACCAAGACGTCGGAATCGGAAGGCGCAACTGCCAGGGCCCGGATCGACTTGCCATGCATGCCGGGCAGAGTCTCGAAGTTCTTGCCGCCATCCTTGGAGTAGAAAAGGTCGCCGGCAGCCTGGTTTTCCACACTCCAGGCGGCTACGTAGATCTTTTTCGTGTTCTTGGGATCAATGACGATGTGGTCGAGCACGTAGTCGTCGCCGCTTCCCAGGTGCGCGAAGCGAGACCAGTTATGACCGCTGTCGGTCGAAGAGAACAGCGTACCCGTTGAGGTACCCAAAAACAGGTGATCCGGGTTCTGCGGGTCATAGCTGAGGCTGCGTACGTCGCCTCCGTCCGGACCCATTGCCGTCCATTGGCCAGCCCACGCGGTGGCGCTGCAAAGCAGGCTGACCGCCAGTGCCATCAGTAACTTACGGTGAATCGCTCCCAAACCCATATGTGACTTTGCCCCTGCGAAAAAATGTAGTCTGCGCTGGCAAGAGTGACAGTCCAGTCACCAGCCCTGCAAGTTACCGAAGGGAAGATGAAAAAAGGCCGGTCGAGCGTTGCCATTCGACCGGCCGGGTTCACGTAAGTTGTTGCTCTACTGAGCCTTCGGTTTTGCCGGCTTTTTCTTGGCCGCCGCCGGATGATCCGGAACCGGCTTCACGGCATTTTCATCCACCGGTTGCGTGCCTTCGGCCGAGAACGTCGCTCCCGGGGGCACGATCCAATAATCGGCCGTCTTCGTCCCTGCCGCGCCGGTCCGGGTTTCGATCCGGCTGGCGTCGATTGCTTGCTTGGCTTCGCCGCCCGAGAGATAGAACTTCGAATCCACGGCTCGTTCTGCCGCCAAATTCTTGCGCTTCTCACTCGGATCGGAGTTGCCCACGATCACCAACTTCGAGTCCGGATCGTGCTGCAAACGCTGTGCGACGTCATCCAGGACTGCCTTGCAGGTGTTGTCCACGCGCCACGGCTTCTTCTCATTCGGGAAGTCGCACGAGCTCAACTTGCTGGCCTGCGGCGGCGGTGGCGGCGGTACCTCGATCGTCACCGTTGTGGATCCCGGCGCATTCAGCCCGCGTGAGTCCGCACACGATGCATTCACCGTGATCGGCCCAGCCGACGCCCCGGTCGTATCCAGGGTTGCAGTATTCCCGCTCCCGGAAATGCTCCCGGCGCTCGCGGTCCAGTTGCTGACCGTGACCGGCACATTGTCAGGGCTGGTGCAGGTGCAGGTGATGGTCGCCGGAGTTCCGGCCTGAACGTTGGTCGGGTTCGCCGAGCACGACATGGTCGGCGGATTCTTCGGCGGTTCTTTCACCGTGAAGTTCGCGGTGCAGCTCGCCTCACCGTTTTTCTTCATCTTGGGATCGGTGATATGGGAAGTAACGGTGTAGCTGCCGCCGGCAACCCCGTTGGTGTCAATGGTGGCCGTGTTGTCCTTGCTGGTCACCTTCCCACCATTGCTCATCCAGGTGTAGTTGAGGGTGTGTTTCGGATTGAAGTTGGTTCCCGTAGCGGTGGCCGTCACCGGCTCGCCAACCATCACTTCCGAAGGCTGGACCGAGCAACTCGCCGCCGGCACCGCTGTCGGAGGATATCCGAAATTGAACAGCAGGCCGGAGCGCAGGCGCACACCTTCCAGGGTTGGACGACGCAGGCTGCCCGCGGCCGGCGTGGTTACGCTGGCGAAGTTATGGCGCGCGACCACGTAATCCGCCTCGAACAAGCGCAGGCTAAGGTGCTTCCAAATGCCAATATCCATGCCGCCGCCGAGAATCGCACCGATCCCGTTGCTCGGATCAAGGCCTCTCACCGTGAGCCGGTTGTAGCTCAACAAAGTGTGAGCAAAGAAATTCACCCCGTCACCGCGCAACATGAGCCGCGGTCCGATCGAAGCCGTGCTCTCGTTGCCAAATTTGTTCCAGTTCCCGCCGTAGTCGCCCTCGAGGCCGAAAAATTTATTGAAGTTGTAGGTCAGGCTGCTGCCGACCCCCTGCGGAATGTCTTGCAGCTTCATTCCCACCGGCGCAAGCGGACTATGCCCCGGGGCAGGAATGGTTCCGCCGGGATGCAGCCACTGGTATCCGATGAACCAATCTACCTTCGGATATTCGTCGCTGCTCGTCGTATTGGAAGTGTTCTGCGCCAGCGAAGTACCGGCCTGCAGACAGAGAAGAAGAATCAACGAAAACGCAAACGTCAGTACACGCCCTGCGTTTCGACAAAGTGACATGTAAGCCTCCCGGAACTTCACGGTTTTTGGATCCATGCTCGAAGCAACCCTGGGCCCGCATGGAGAATAAGATGTCGTTATTGCAGCGCTTAAGTTTATAGCACAAGAAAGCGTGCACCGTGCAATTCGAACACGATATTGTGCCCTGGTGCCTGCTAAGGCATCGGGAAACTCTGTACTGAAAAGGGCCTTGGCCTGTGTCCCACAATGAGACTGCACGAAGAATTTGTTTTAACCTTCTTGCAACTTGCGACGAACGCCATCAACCCTCAATAATGACTTGAAGGTCGCCCCTCTTATGAGCCAGGAAAAAGTGCTGATTGTTGAAGATGAGGAAAACGAGCGGACCGGGCTTGCAGAACTGGTTTCAGCCTGGGGATACCGGGCTGAAACTGCCCGCGACGGTGCCGAGGGATTGGAAAAAGTCACCGCCTGGTCCCCCTCCATCGTAGTCACCGATCTCAAGATGCCGCGCATGAGCGGACTCGAGTTGCTGGAACGGATCGCCAACGAGGCCCAAACCATGGCTGTCATCGTGGTGACGGCCCAGGGCACCATTGACAGCGCCGTGCAGGCGATGCGCATGGGCGCCTACGACTACATCACCAAGCCCATCGACACCAACCGGCTGCGTACGATACTCCAAAATGCCACCGCCTTGCTGGGAACTCGCGCCGAACTGGAAGTCACGCGCAAGAAGCTTCGCGACAATGGATCGCTGGGAAGCCTGGTGGGCGCTTCAAAAAAGATGCAGGAGATTTTTCGCCTGATCGAAATGGTTTCCCCCAGCACCGCGTCGGTCCTGATCACCGGTGCAAGCGGCACCGGCAAAGAACTGGTGGCTCGAACCGTGCACGAGCTTAGTCCACGTCGCGGTAAGCCTTTTATTCCGATTAATTGTGCAGCAATTCCGGAGACCCTCATTGAGAGCGAGATTTTCGGCCATGAGAAAGGCGCTTTCACCGGCGCCCTGGAACGCCGCACCGGCTGCTTTGAACTCGCAGAAGGTGGGACTCTGCTACTGGACGAAATCGGCGAGATGCCCATTGCCACCCAGGCCAAGCTCTTGCGCGTGCTGGAAGACCGCAAGCTCCGCCGCCTCGGAAGCAAGGTGGAAACCACGGTGGATGTGCGTGTCCTGGCCGCAACCAACAAAGTTCCCGAAGAGGCCGTCTCTCGCGGAGAGTTGCGCAACGACCTGTACTACCGCCTGAACGTCTTCAACATCCACATGCCTCCGCTCCGCGAGCATAAGGAAGATATTCCCGACCTGGTGCAATCGCTGCTGTCGGACATGAGCGCCAAGCACGGCCGTAAAGTGGCGGCAGTGAGTGAAGCTGTGCTGAACGTGTTTCAGAATTACTCCTGGCCCGGAAATGTTCGCGAATTGCGCAACACGCTGGAACGCGCCGTTATCGTTTGTGACGGGGCGGTGATTGAAACCAAGCACCTTCCGCCGGGCTTTGGCCAGACTCCGGTGCGAACTTCCGCCGACGATCCCGATGCAGTCCGGCTGGGGGTTGGTACGACGGTAGAAGAGGCGGAAAAATTGCTCATTCTCAAGACCCTTGAGGCCACCAGCAATAACAAGACGCGCGCCGCAGAGATTCTCGGAATCAGTCTGAAGACGCTGCATAATAAGCTCAAGGAGTATGGCAGCGCCGCGGCCGATGCGGCTTCAGGGAAGGATGAATAGGACGGGTTGCCGGCATTCTGACGTCATTCGCATACACAAACAGAACGCGTCGTTAACGCATGCGCCGTAGAACCAAAATCGTCCTTGCTGTCACCTTGATGGTGGCGGCCCTTGTGCTGGGCTCCTCGTACCTGTACATCTCTCAACTTCTCCGTCAACGCATCGCCACCGCGCAGGACACGGCAGCTCAACTTACTTCGACACTGGCCTATCTGGCCACCAATGCCGCCCCCGATCTGACCAGCACTCGCGTGGACACCAGCAAGCCGGAATCGGTCCGTCGTGCCCTCACCTACTATCTGGGCACGGATCGCGACCTCAACACCATGCTGGATTCGGTGGTGGCAAATTGGCCGGTCATCTACGACGCTGCCATCGTGGACGCCGAAGGCAAAGCGATTCTGCACACCAATCCCGACCTCATCGGCAAGCCGGTTCCCGCACGCCCCGAATTTCAGCGTGTCGTGGATGCCAAGTTCAGGCGCCAGCTGCGGCTGATCTATAAAGCGCCCACCGTCTATGACGTCAGCATGCCGCTGCAATTGAATGGCGCGCCATTCGGCACCATCCGCGTTGGCGTGTCTACGGTGTTTCTGAAGAATGAACTCACGCCGTGGTTGCGGCACGCTTCGATCTTCTCCGGCTTGGCAGTGCTCCTCTCGTTGGTGCTCGCGGCAGGACTGGCACACATCGCCTTTGGACCTCTGGAACAACTCAGCCGAAGCCTCGACAGCGTTACTGCCGGGGAAACTGAACCCATCCCCGATGAAGATCCCGCCAGCGACGAATACGGCCTCGTGACCTTGAAAATCGCTCACCTCGGCCGCCAGATGCGCGACGCGAAGGAGATTTTCTCGGCTTTGAAAGACAACGTGGATCAGATCATGGCCAACCTGCAGGACGGCCTGATGCTGTTCACTGGAGACTCGCGTGTAGTACTGGTCAGCGCCTCTGTGGAGCGCTTCCTGAGCCGTCCCCGCCGCACCCTGCTGGGCAAAACCGTGAAGGAAATCTTCTCCGCCGACACTCAGCTGGGCAGCGTGATCCTTGAGGCCTTCCGTTCGCGACATGCCGTGGTGCAACGAGAGATCGAATCCCCCACCGGCAGGCGCGTGCAGCTTTCCCTGGACTTCATTCAGCAAGGTCGAGATCAGATTGGCGCCCTCATGACCCTTCGGGACGCGGAGTCAGTCCGCAAGATTGAAGACGAGATCGAAACCTCGCGCCGGCTTTCCGCCAGCGGGCGGCTCACACGGGGCGTTGCTCACGAGGTGAAAAATCCGATCAACGCGATCGTGCTGCACCTTCAGCTGCTGCAAACCAAGTTGCAGCAGATCGATCCCGACACCCGCAGGCACATGGATATCATTGACAATGAAATTCATCGCCTTGATCGCGTGGTGCAAATCCTGGTGGACTTCACCCGGCCGCGCGACCTGCATCTTGAGCAAGTGGACCTGCGTCGCCTGGTCGAAGATGTAGTGATGCTGGCGACTCCCGACGCGGCGCAACACGGCGTCGAGATCCACAGCCAGATTCCGGAGACAGATCTGCCTGTCCGCGTAGATACCGACTTCATGAAGCAGGCCATCCTCAACGTCGTGCTGAACGGCGTCCAGGCTATGCCCGAGGGTGGGAAGCTCATGATCTCGACCCGGCGCGAGCAAGAGACGGTAGTGACTGAGATTAAAGACGAAGGCGCCGGAATCCCGCACGAAATTCAGGAAAAGATTTTTGAGCTTTACTTCACCACCAAGAAAGGTGGCAGCGGAATCGGCCTTGCCCAAACCTTCCAGGTGCTGCAGTGGCACTATGGCACGATTGATTTCGAATCGGTGCAGGGTCAGGGCACCACCTTCCAGTTGCGCTTGCCATTGGCGGAGTTGCGCAATGAAAACCCGGCAACTGCTCAGGAACAAATCATTTCCGAACCCTTGAATTCCTGATTTCAGAACATTGAGAGGGACCGCGTGCTTTGCAGGGCGCGCGGGGCTAAAATTAGCTTAGCCGATCGCACCGCACGGTCGGCCATGAATCACCCCCATGACTCTGGCCCGGAACCTCGGAATCTTGGCGCTCGCGCTATGCTTGCCGGGCATAGCTGCGCAGTCAACGGACCCAAGCACTCCGCCGCAGGATCAACCGGCTGCGCAACCCGAGAGCCCGCAAACGAAACCCCAAGCTGAACCAGCAGTTCCACCGGCGCCCGACAGCCAGCAGACGCCGCAGCTTCCGCCTGAGTCGAATCCGCAGGAAGCAGCGCCAGCCCAGCCGCAGGTCACTCAGCCTTCCACCCCGCCCACTGCGTCGGAGGAGCCTGCGAAGAAGAAAAAGCGCCGCAAGAAGAAAGTGAAGACCACGCCTGCGATCCCAACGGACGGACCCACCAAAACCGTGGTTCGTAACGGGAGTACCGCTGAGCCCCAGGTGAAATTCACTCCGGGAACCTCAAGCGGTCAGGAAAACCGCCAGCGCGGCAAGGTGAACTACTTGCTGACCAGCACTGATGACAATTTGAAGAAGATTTCCACCCGGCAACTGAACCCGGCGCAACAGGACGCGGTGACCCAGATTCGCGCTTACATGGAACAAGCCAAGGAAGCCCTGGATGCAGGCGATCTTCAGCGGGGAGAAAATCTGGCCGCGAAGGCCCGCTTGCTCTCGGATGATCTCTTAAAGCAGTGAACTGACTACTTGGCCTTCGTCTTCGCCGCACTCACTTTCGCCAACAAGTCCTGCGCAGGCTGCTGTACCGGGCCCGTGATCTTGACCGCTTCCATCAATACTTCCTTCGCTTCGGCCATCTTGTTCAGTTTGCCGTAGGCGTAACCCAGCCGGTAAAGCGCGATCGCGTATTGCTGCTCATCCTCGCCTTTCAACAACGATGACGCTGTTTTCAGCTCCGGAACCGAAGCGGCGGTCTTGTCTTGCTTCATGTACACGTAGCCGAGTGTGGAATGCGCAACTCCAGCCGAGAGCTTGCGCGAGCGGTCCGCGTCGGGGGCATCGGCCTTTGAAATCTCGATTGCCTTCTGCGAATACGATGCCGCTTTCGCCAGGCTGCCGGGCTTGCTGTCTTCGGCATACGAGTTTGCCAGCAGCAGCAAGGTGGGCACGCTGTTCGGATTGGCCGTCAACGTCTTTTCCCCGAACGCCAGCAGGCGCGCCTGGTCCTTGGAATCCGAGAGCGACATCATCGCGTACGAGGTGATCTGTTCCTCGAACCTGGACTTCGGAAACGCCGGCGTGTAGCGCTCGATGTATGCCATGCGCGCTTTCGCGTCGTTCTCCGAGGCGATCACGTTGTAAGCGGCGGCCTCCATAAACTCGTACGAACTCTTGGCGCTATTTTTCTCGTCATCCACCCGCGCCGCGAAGTCGGCATCGTTCATGTCGGCAGGCTTGCCCTGCTTTGCGATGGAGTTGTAAATTTCGCCACCGGTCACGCTGTACTGAAATGTCTTCGCGTTGTCTTTCATCTGCTGCGCGATGTTGGCCTGCGAAACCAGGATGTCAAGGTTCCGGGGAGAACTGGCCAGCGCCTTGTCTCCATACTCCAGCGCCTTGGCCAGTTCGTTCGAGGTCTGATATTGCTGCGAGATCTGCCAGTTGCCATAAGCTACCGCGGCAGGATTGGCGGAAAACTTGGTTACAAAATCCTGGTACATGGAGAGTTTTTTCTGCGTATCCTGCTCCTTCGATATTTCTCCCAGCGCCTGGTCCTCCGGCGTTCCGGCAGGAATGACGATGCGATCGATCTGCGCCGGCAGCAGGCTTGCGCACAATATGACACCCAGCAGGAGTCCACGTTTCATACCACACCTCCCCGTATGGCGCGAATCGTATCGCCGAACCTGCAGGTTGCGCAAGGCTCAAGATCACAACTGAGAAGTGTTTTCCCCTCGTACAACTCTGTGACCTGGGCTGAGGGCTCGCCTCCGCGCCCTGTGCGGCGCTCTCTTTGAGTTCAGGTTTTCTATCGGCCTTCCACGAAAACCACTGTGCTATTCTCGCCTGAATGCAGCAAGGCGCTCCGAATCTGCATATCGCAGCCGAACCTGTCGCCTCTTCCTTCCGTCAATCGATCTGGTTTATCGTTCTGGTCGCCCTTTTGCTGCGGCTGGCAGTAATCACCATTGGCCACACTTATAAGATCACGCCTCGGCGCGATCACTTTCAGTTCGGTTGGGAGATGGGACGCATCGCGCGCTCGCTCGCCACTGGCCAGGGCTTCAGTTCCCCAACCGATCTGCCCAGCGGCCCCAGTGCCTGGGCGCCCCCCCTCTATCCCTTCGTTCTGGCCGGGATTTTCAAGCTATTCGGAATTTACAGCAACACCTCCGCGTGGATGATCCTCGCGTTTAACAGCCTCTTCGCCGCGCTCACCTGCCTGCCTTTGTACGAAATTGCCGAGCGCATGTACGGCCCGGGAGTGGCGCGCGCCTCCGCCTGGACCTGGGCGTTGTTCCCCTACGCGATCTACTGGCCGGTGCGGGTGGTGTGGGAAACCAGCCTGAGCGCGTTTCTTCTTTGCCTGGCCTTGGCGTGGACCCTGCGCATGACAGGCCGCCATGGCTCGCGCCAAAACTGGATTCTGTTCGGCGTGCTGTGGGGCGTAATCGCGCTCACCAACACTGCCTTGCTAAGCATGGCGCCCTTCTGCTGTCTCTGGCTGCTCTGGAGATCGCCGCGGCGCTCGCGCGGACTGGCCGGAGTCATCTTATCCGGAATTGTTGCCCTCGCCGTAATTTCGCCCTGGCTGGTCCGCAACTATCGAGTCTTCGGAAGTTTCGTCTTCATTCGCGACAACCTGCCGCTTGAGATGCACATGGCCAACAACGAGCGCTTCACCGGCCTGTGGACCCGTGACGAGCATCCCGGCAATGATCCCGGCGCCATGCGGGAGTTTCAGCAGCTTGGGGAATTTGAGTTCATGCAGCAGAAGCAGCGTGAGTTTCGCGCCTTTGTCCGCGAGCACCCGCAACAGTTCATTCGGTTTTCGCTTGAGCGCGCTGCGTATTTCTGGATCGGCACTCCGCAGGCCGCCATCGTAAACGGGTACGACTTCATCGTCTTCCGGCACACGACTTTCTTCCTGGCCACTGCGTTTGCCTTCGCCGGACTGGCGCTGACTTTCTGCAATCGGGTTCAGGGCGGGTTCTTGCTGGCGTGTTTCCTGCTGATCTACCCGGTTCCCTATTACCTGGTGAATCCGTTCCCGCGTTACAAGCACCCCATCGAGCCGGAAATGCTATTGCTGATCGTCTACCTGTTGTATGAGTCGCGCAAAATCCAAATCCCCTTGCCGCGGTAAGTTGGCGTCCGGCTCACCATCATTTAAATTGGAGTATGCGTGCCATTCTGCAGAAGCGGCCCCTGCGGTTCGTCTTTGCCGCGAACGTAATCTCGATGCTGGGCAGCGGTATGAATTCGGCTGCCGTCGCTTGGTACATTCTGCAGGCCACTCACTCCGAGATGGCGCTCGGCACTTTTGCCGTCCTGCAAACCATCCCTGCAATGCTGATGCTGCCCTTTACCGGCGTCATCATCGACCGCGAAGACCGTCGCCGCCTGGTCATGTTGCTCGACGCAGCCCGCGGCATCATCATTCTCGCCGTCTCCGTGCTGGCGTTCATGGGTAAAGCCAAAGTTTGGGAACTCTACATCATGAACATGCTGGTGGCGGCGGGTTTCTGGATGTTCTGGCCCACCATCACTGCGCTCATCCAGGAACTGACCCCGGGCGACGAGTTCGTTCATGCCAACACGTTCCTGTTGGCTGGCATTCAAGGCGGATGGCTGATCGCGGGTTCGATTGTCGGATTCGTGTACGACCACATCGGTCTTGGCGGCGTCTTGCTGATCGACTTCTCGACCTACCTGGTGTCGTTCCTGTGCTACTTCGCGGTAAGAAAGGGACGGCACGTCGTCCCGCGTCCGGCAGAATTGCGCCAGGATATCGTCGCTGCGGAGAGTGCACTCGCCCGCTTCGGCCGCGAGATGCGCGAGGGCTTCGGATTCCTTCGCCACAACCGCCGCGTGGTTTTTCTCGGAATCAGTTGGGCCCTGTTCCTGGGCGCCATGATGACGGGGATTGTCGTGACTGCGCCGCTCAGCGATCGCGTGTTTCACGAGGGTGCGAAAGGTTATGGTTGGTTGAATGCCGGCTGGGGTATGGGCGCGTTCCTGAGCGCTCTTTACGCGCCGCAATTCATCGCCCGCATTGGCGCGCGACGCACGATCGCCATCTCCATGGGTTTTCTCGCGATCTGCATGACCGCTGCTCCGCTCGCGCCGGTTTTTGCTTTGGCCGTCCTTGCCTACGGGATCATGGGTTCGGCTCGCGGCCTGAGCAGCGTCGCCATGAATACCAGCCTCATGGAGCAAGTCCCGCAACACCTGATGGGACGGGTCCAGAACACGTTCTATTTCGCCGGCACCGGTTTGCAGATCGCCCTCGCCTTGCTGGTCGGAGCCATCTCAGAAATGAACCTGGTCGCCGGCTTCGCGATCATCGGACTGGTGTACGCGGCGGCCTTTATCAGCGCGAACTGGCCCGACCGATCGCCGGCCGTCGAGCGCGCCAGTACTGCTAATTAGTCAATCATCTCAGCTTCCTTGAAGCCGGGATCGGCCTGGTGTGTTCGTCGTCGTAATACGCTTTACGGGGGTAATCCGACTTCGCACCAGGCACTGGCCTCTCCGCCTGGGAACTGAACCGGGGCGAACCGTCCGCAGCGAGCAGGGGGTTCTTGGTCGTGTACATCGCCTCATTGAGCGTGCTTCCATTCGGTACTTTGGCAACTGCGAAAACTCCGAACGGATTCCCGTTAGTGTAGGAAACGCTGATGTAGTCGGCGACCATCGCCCCATTATCGGACGCCGGCAGCCAGCTTAACTGCATCGGCCCTGCAATTTGAGATCCACCCGTCCAGTTTTGCCCTCCATCGGACGAGGTCGAAAATCCGACATCGAGCTGGCACGAGCTGCCACACTTTGAAACCGGGTAGTAGTAATACAGCACGGTCAGATGCGCGCTGCCGCCTGCCGTGGCAGGGTCCACCCCGATCCCGGGAATGAAGTGGTCCACGGTGCTGCTAGTCGGATCAATCGGAATACGGCTCGGCGTTGTCCACGTCTTGCCATCTGTCGAGGTGCTCATGACGATATCGTTCGAACTGCACCCGGTGCGGAAGCGGCAATCCGACCAAACCACATACACCTTGCCCGAGGCGTCAATTTCCGCCGAAGGAAGGTTTGGATTCCGCAGCCCTCCCGCCACCAGATGTTCGTCGATGCTGGAGATGGTGACACTTCGGCCCCAGGTCTGGCCGCCATCGCTCGAACTGAAAGCTTGAATGGCAAAGCCTTCGAAGGGAACGATCACGGTTCCATTGGGCTGCACCAGCGGCTGTCCGCCGAGTCCAAAGGCATGGTCTGCGGACGGCTTGCCCGGACCCCAAGTCAGTCCGCCGTCGCTCGATGTGCTCATCAGGACATCGCCCGATCCGAAGGCCTGGTCCCATTCGGTGTAGCAGTTTCCGTAAAATGGACTTGTCGGTGTGTTATCGCACACGGTCCAGTTCTTGTCGTCCAGATGGGTCTTGTCGACGAGGATGGGATTTCCCCAATGCAGGCCGTCAGTTGAGCGGCTCACCGCCACGTCGCCGATTTTGCCTGAACCGCCACTCAGACCGACCAGGGGCAGGGTCGAGATCATCCAGACTCCGTGCTTCGCGTCGAAAGCCACCGACGGATCTGCCGCCGCTCCGTACGCGCCGTTTTTATAGTTCACGGTAAGACCGGGCAGATATCCAAAATGCCAGGTCGCGCCGGCGTCGGTTGAAGTCGCGAAGCCCACGTCTGCACTACCCCATCCCACAGTTCCGGGTCGCCGCGCCACGTGGAATGCGCTCACAATGGTCGAACCCCACGAAAAGGTGTCGGGCTCAACTTCTGTCTGGTGCACGCTGTCAGTATTGGTGAACTTGTCCAGACTAATCTTGACCAACGTGTTCTGCGCCCGCGTGAATGAGCACAGCGCCAGAAAGAGAAACGTGCTGAGAAAGGTGAGCAGCCTGATCTTCATATGAAATCCTGAACGGTACGCGCATTCAATCGCGCTCGACTATATGTCGAGTTTTCTTGCGGGTCAATGTGAAGCAATTTGCACTCACGAGATGCCGAATGCCTCTCCACAGCTCCGCATCCTGCGGATTGTTGAAAGCCGACACCTCTCGTCCTGCGAAGATCTCGCGTGCGGCACTCTGCACTGCCCCGTGGCAAACTGTTATCCTCTCAGTTTCAACTCACTCAGGAGTACTGAATGTCATCAAACCTAGCAGGCCGCGCCGGTGTGGTTTTCGGGGTGGCCAATAAACGCAGCATTGCATGGTCCATCGCGCAGGGATTGCATGCAGCCGGCATGAAGCTGGCCATCACCTATCAGAACGAGCGCCTGGAAAAGGAAGCGAAAGACCTGATTCTCTCCCTCCCTGGCGCCGAGGCTTTTCAGTGTGACGTGTCGCGCGATGAAGAAATCGAAAAGCTGTTTGCGCAACTGAAAGATAAATACGGCAAGCTGCACACCCTGGTGCATAGCGTCGCATATGCTCCTGCCGAGGAACTCAGAGGCGATTTCGTCAACACCACGCGTGAAGGTTTTCGCGTCGCCCACGATGTCAGCGTGTATTCCCTGATCGCAGTGTCGCGGGCCGCCGCTCCACTCATGGAAAACGGCGGCAGCATTCTCACTATGACCTATTACGGCGCCGAGAAAGTCGTTCCTCACTACAACGTGATGGGTGTGGCGAAAGCAGCGCTGGAGTGCACGGTGCGTTACCTGGCCCAGGACCTGGGCAGGAGAAAAATCCGCGTCAATGCCATCTCCGCCGGACCGATCAAAACCCTTGCTGCCCGCGGCATCTCAGGCCTAAGTGACATGCTGAAGTCGCATGCCGAGCGGGCCCCGCTGCAGAGAAACGTGGACGTAAAGGAAGTTGGCGATACCGGAGTGTTCCTCGCCTCCGACGCCAGTTCCGGCATCACCGGCGAGGTGATCTACGTGGATTGCGGCTACAACATCATGGGATTCTGAGAACTCAGGCTTATCTGTTCTTGCTTCCCACTTTACGTAATCGGACCAGAACTCGTCAGTCCATGACATGGATCCGGCGCTCGTTTTCGCCCACTCTTTCGAAAGCGATCTCGACATCCCGCTCTCTCTGGAAGCGGGCAAATTTCTCTCCCCACTCAATCAGAAGAATGCTGTTTTCGGTAATCAGGTCATCCAGCGCCAGCGTATCCAGTTCACGCGCGGTATCAATGCGATATAGATCAATGTGGTAGAGAGTTGCCGAGGGCCCACGGTACTCATGCACCAGCGTGAATGTCGGACTGGTGACGTCTTCTTCCTGCGCCGCATTGAACGCCGCCGCGATTCCTTTGACGAGGGTCGTCTTGCCCGCTCCCAGGTCTCCCCGCAATAAAACGATTTTCGGCGCCGCAAGCGTGGCGCTGAGCATGCGTCCGAGCGCGATGGTTTCTTCCGTTGAATGGGTAATGAATTCCCGGCTGCTCATCTCAACAAGACGATCAGTATAACGGGAACGATTTGCGAGTGGTGGACGCTTCGTGGTCCTTAGTGCCCTTCATGGTTTCTGCAAACCTGCAGGACACCAAGGCGCACGAAGCCAGGCAGTCATGAGTATTTCGGAGCCGACCACTGGTTGGAACGAAGTCCGAGAAAACTCCGGTCCGTAGTGGCGTCGACAACCATCCGAAGGTTGCGATGATCGTCGTCTCCCAGGGCAATGAAGCGGAACGGTTGCAATACGCCGTCGGTAGCGCGCACTGCGTGCAGCATTTCTGCCATGCCGCGCACCGGGCCTGACTGCGTCTGAAAAGCGATCTCGACGAAGTCTCCGTGTTCCAGCGCCTTCGCCAGACGCAACATCCCGCCCGTCACGGACAGGGTTTGAAGTTTACCTTTAGCGCGCCCTCCATCCTCGGAAAGCACCAGGGCGCCGATGGCGCCGCCCAAGTGAATGCGAGGAGCACGCCGGCTTGGATGCGGTTGGGGGAAATGGGTCATAGCAACTCCACTATGACAGCCGCGCTAAGGAGCAGGTAGATTACCGAAGCACTTGGTCGGATTCGAATGACATTTTCTGGCAGCGGTTACCGTAACCGCTCATGCAGCAGGCACATTCAGGGCGTTATCGAGACGGTTAATGTCCCGACGGACAAACGCAGCGGGATGGCCAGCGTCTCCAGTACAAGCTCGCATACACGGCCGCTTGCAGGATCCTTGTTGACGAAACTAGAATCGCGCGGACTGAACAATCTGCAATCAGCCAAGGCTGCTCGCATGCGCAAAGTAAGATCTCGGATCGCTATCACCCTGACCGTGGTCGCGGTGACATGGACGACATCGAGCCAAGTCCAGCGATCGATTGCAAGCGACGCACCTCGGACCCAGCACGGTCCACCGCTATCCGATGTAACTGCCCATGCGACGCGACAGCGCTTTTTGGAAATGTTTGCTCGGGCTTACTTTTCGGGACGAACTGGCCAACTCCTGATCGTACCGCGGGAAGGCGATTTCATCACGCGGGCAGACGTCGCGTATATGCATGGTTCGCCGTGGACCTATGACGTCGCGATTCCGCTGATGTTTGCTGGTCCCATGGTGATAACGGGAACTTACTCAACTCCGGCCACGCAGCAGGACGTTGCGCCAACCCTCGCAGCTGCGCTTGGCATCCAGATGCCTCCCACGACGACAGGCCGTGTATTGCAGGTTTTGCGCACGGGTTCGGCTCGACCACGAGTGGTTATGCTGCTCGTCCTGGACGGCATGCGCCGGGATTACTTCGATCGCTATGCAGCGTCCATGCCAACACTCACCGCCCTGCGCCAGCGTAGTGCCTGGTTCACTCAGGCGCAGGTGAATTTTCTTCCGACCAACACAGCCGCTGGGCACTCGACGATTTCAACTGGAGCCGACCCTCGCATGCACGGAATCACAGGAGTCAGCGTGTACGAGCGCACGCAGCGCCGGCGGCACGACTTTTTCGCAGGAGGAACACCACAAGACCTGATGGCGTTGACGCTGGCTGACGTCTGGCAACTGGAGACCTCTGGTCGCGCGATCATATTGACACAGGGCAGCATCGGTCGAGCGGCGACTCCGCTCGCAGGGCATGGAGCGTGCCAGCTCAACGGGGCGCCAGTCGTTCTCGCAAGCTACGATCAGGACACGGGCAACTGGACCTCAAACCCCAACTGTTTCCGGCTGCCCGCATATCTGAAGGATCGCAACGCGAAAACCCTGTGGTCAGCGAGCGACAAGTGGATGGGTCACAAAATCGATTCGACCGAGGCAGTGCGATATTCGGCTCTGTTTCCAAAGTTCGAAGCCGATGCCATGGCCGCGATGATGGAGCGAGAGCCGCTGGGCGAGGACAACGTTCCAGATCTCATTCTGCTGAACTACAAAGCCGCGGATTTCGTGGGCCACAAGTACGGTCCGGATTCGGACGAGATGCGCATCACGCTCGGCGAGATGGACGCGCAGTTGAAGCGGTTGCTGAGTGCATTAGAAGCAAAGGTGGGTAAGGACTATCTTCTTGCGCTGACCGCGGACCATGGCATGCCGCCGGAACCATCGTCGCCGGATCGCAGGCACTTGGCGTCATCGATCGTGGACCGGTTGCACGAGAAATTTGATCCAGAGGCGAAGCAGCTGATTACGTCCTTCGAACCGGAAAATGGTCAGATCTTCGTCGATGAGGACCGGTTGTCGTCTCTTGGTCTGACGTTGCGTGACCTGGCTCGTTTCCTGGAGTCTCAGCCGTTCCTTTTTGCAGTGTTCACAAACGAGGATGTGCGCCAAGCCGCTACCGCGATGAAGCCTCCGGTGCCGACGCCAAGGCTCGCGAAGAGGAAATAGAGTCCTCCTGACAACGCAGCCGGAAGTATTCCCGCCTTAGGTTGGCGGTTATGGGCACAGCCCTCGGATGTCCAGCGGAGCACAAATCTTTAGCCCGCGATGCTAGTCGTATCCATACTCCCAGCGGCTCTCACTCTGCGCATCGCCTCCGGCAACGTCCGTACCAGGTCCGTTGCCACCATCGATTGTTCGCCAGCACTCTCGCGCGCAATATCACCGGATAATCCGTGCAGATAAACCGCGGCACACACCGCCTCGAAGATTCGCGCCCTGTGCTGCGCCATCATTCCGGCAACCATGCCGGTAAGAATGTCGCCGGTTCCCCCCGTCGCCATTCCCGGGTTACCGGTGGTGTTCACCCAGACTTCACCATCCGGCTTCGTCACCAGTGTTCGATATCCTTTCAGCACCACAATGACCCCCCGCTCGCGCGCAAACTTGCGTGCGACAGCTAGGCGGGCTTTCTGAATTTCAGCGACTGACAATCCCGTAAGCCGAGCCATCTCACCCGGATGAGGCGTAATCACCAACTCTCCCGCTCTCAATTCCGCTGCTCGCCCTTCGAATGCGTTCAATCCATCCGCATCGAGAACCATCGGCGCTGTGTATTTTGCAACCACGGTTCGGACAAACTGCGCGGTGTCAGCCTGGCGAGAAATCCCCGGCCCGAGCGCCAGCACGGTCTTGTGCTCCACGAGTTGGTCCATGCGTCCGTACTCAAGGGCAGAAAGCGCAATCGTACCCGCCTCGGTTTCAGCGAGAGGCTCGGTCATAAGCTCAGGATGAAACCCTGCAACCGTGGGTAAAACGGACTTCGGCGTAGCCACCGTTGACAGGCCGGCTCCCACCCGAAGTGCCGAAAAACCTGCCATCGCGGCGGCTCCAGCCTTGCCGACCGAGCCGCCAATCACCAGCACATGCCCGAAGCTTCCCTTGTTGGAATCTGACGGGCGCGCACCAATGTACGGCGCCACGTATCGCGGCGTAATCACGTACAGGTTCAGGGACGAGACAATAGCCTCTTCAGGCGAGCCGATCGGGGCCACCACAATCGGCCCTTGCGTCAAGTTGGCAAAAATGTGCGCCGGACGCGGTGCCGTGAATGTCACCACGGCGTCCGCTCGCACCTTCGTTGCAGCGTCTGCTTCCATCGCATCGGCGTCCGCGCCCGATGGAGTATCAACCGCGACCACTGGCACGGAACTCGCATTCATGGCCGCAATTGCGTCGGCATACAATCCACGCACGGGCGGCTTAAACCCGGTGCCGAGGACTGCATCAATCAGCACCTCCGAACCGAAAACGCTCCGCGCTGAATCGGAATTCCAGTCCTCGCTGTTCCTGATGACCAACGGTGCGACCGGGAGCTTGCCAAACATCTCGGCAGCGTCACCTCGCAATTCCGCAGGCTCAGCCAGCAAAATGATGCGGACCTCCCGGCCCGCCTCCTTCAGCTTTCGGGCCACTACGAATCCATCTCCGCCGTTGTTTCCCTTGCCCGAAATCACTCCGATCCGTTTGGCCGCTGGATACGTGCGCAGAACGAAGTCGGCGACCTGCGTCCCGGCGTTCTCCATGAGGGTAAGGGAAGGCACACCGTAGCGTTCGCTGCTGGCGCGGTCGATCGCCCGCATCTCATCCGCTGTGACAATCTTCATGTGCGTGCCGTTGCCATTTGTTCCAATTCCCGGAGTTGGGACGGTTCGCCCATGGCGATCAGGCAATCGCCAATTTCAATTCGGTCCTCCGGAGAAGGATTGAAGTGCATGCCCTGTTCGCGCTTGATTGCCAGAATGATGACCCCGCGGTCCTGGCGGATGCGCGAAGCGCCAATGGTCTTTCCCACAAACGCCGAAGTCGGACCCACCACGATTTCCCCAATTTCGAGGTCAATTCCAAGATGAGTGGTTGCCGTGTCAAGGAACGTCACTACGTGGGGCCGCAGGAACGATTGTGCGATTCGCTGTCCGGCAAAAGCATACGGAGATACCACCGAATCCGCCCCGGCCGTTATCAAGTGCTTTTCCGCATCCTCTTCACTGGCACGCGCAATGATTTTCAGATTGGGATTTAGCCCGCGGGCGGTGAGCACGATATATAGATTGGTTGCGTCCGTTGTAGTGGCGGCTACCAGTCCTCGCGCATGCTCGATGCGGGCGTCGCGTAAGGTTTTTTCCTGGGTCGCGTCCCCAACTAGCAACAGCCAGTCGGTATTAATGAAACGTTCCGCCTTGGCCGGGTTCTGCTCGAGAATCACGAACGGGGCCGGCCGGCGCGCCAGTTCCCGTGCCGCGCTGCGTCCCACACGCCCCGCGCCGCAGATGATGTAGTGATCGCTGAGACGGCTGATATCGCGTTCCATCTTGCGTTTGCCGAAAACCGTACCCAGCTCGAATTCTAGCAGGGCTTGCGTCAGGGAACCGATGCCCAGGAAGAGCAGCGACACGCCCGCAAAGATCACGAACACGTTGAAGGCGCGCCCGGCATGCGAGAGGGGATGAACTTCTTGATACCCAATGGTCGTCAGCGTGGTCACGACCATGTAAAAACCATCGAACCATGGCCAGCCCTCGATGAAATGAAATCCAGCCGTGCCGATCACCACGACGCCGAGCAGCGCGATTCCGATTAGGCGAAGATTGCGAAGCGTCTTCATACTCGGTGGTTGGTCGCCGGTCGTTGGCAAGAACTCGCAAGCCGATACTCCAACGACCAAGGATCAAAGATCAACACCGACTATAAAACAAAAGGCCCTCCGCGTATGTGCGGAAGGCCCGGATACTCCGCAATGCAGATCAGTCCGCCATCACCTTGGGAAGCGTTGGCTTCGGCGGGGAACCCGCTCCTGCCATCTGTACCCGGCTGTGGTACCGGCCATAGGTGAAGTAAATGATCATGCCCAGGATCAGCCATACAACCAGGCGCAACCATGTATCGCCCGGCAATCCCAACATCATCAGCAGCGAAATTGTCATGCCCATGATGGGAACAAACGGCACCCACGGAGTCTTGAACGGGCGCGGCAAGTCCGGATCGGTACGCCGGATCATCCACACCCCGGCGCAAACGATGACGAACGCGAGCAGGGTACCGATACTCACAAGTTCGCCCAAGATGGCGATCGGAATGATCGAGGCAAAGATCGCAACGAAGATTCCCACAAAGATCGAAGAGATATATGGAGTACGGAATCGGGTATGCACGGCGCTCGCCCACTGCGGCAGCAAGCCATCGCGCGACATGGAGAAGAATACGCGGGACTGGCCGAGCAACATTACCACCATGGTGCTGCTCAAGCCGCAAATCGCCCCCAACTTGACCAAGAGGCTGCCCCAGCGAACGCCGGTCTTGTCGATCCCGATCGCGATTGGGTCGGGAACGTTCAGCACGTCGTACTTCACGAGTCCGGTGAGAACGAGCGCAACCAGGATGTACAGGATCGTACAAATGATGAGTGATCCCAGGATACCGATCGGCATGTCTCGTTTGGGGTTGCGCGCCTCCTGGGCGGCGGTTGAAACCGCATCGAATCCGATGTAAGCAAAGAAAATCACGCCTGCAGCTCGGACTACTCCCGACCACCCGTATTTGCCAAATTCGCCTTCGTTTGGCGGCAGGAACGGCGTCCAATTCGCTGTCGCCAGGGAAGTGTTGTGCACGATGTAGTTGATGCCCAAGCCGAGGAACACCAGCAGCACGCAGACCTTCACTACGACGATCAACGAATTCAGATTCGCGGATTCCTTGATCCCAATGACGAGAATGGTCGTCACAATGGCGATGCCAAGGAAAGCTACCAGGTTGAAGACCCCGGTGGCGTGCGGCAAAGAGGCAGGATCCACATGGTTCGCCGCCAGGGTCTTTGAAATCCGGCCCAGGGCCTCCCAGCGTCCGTTGTACATGACGAACTGTGCGCCCGGCGTTCCGGCCAGCGATGGCGAAATGTGAATGCCAAAATCCTGCAACAGGCTGAGTACGTACCCGCTCCATCCCGAAGCTACCGTCGCGGCCCCGAATGCATATTCAAGGATCAGGTCCCAGCCGATGATCCAGGCGAAGATTTCACCCAGCGTCGCATACCCATAGGTGTAGGCAGACCCCGCGATCGGGATCATGGACGCGAATTCGGCGTAGCACAGGCCGGCAAACACGCATCCGAAGGCGGCCAGAATGAACGAGAATACGATCGCCGGACCAGCGTACTGCGCCGCCGCCGCTCCAGTCAGAACGAAAATGCCGGTACCGATAATGGCGCCGATACCCAGCGAAATCAGATTGCCGGCTCCCAAAGCCCGTTTCAAACTGTGCTCGCCCGTCTCATGTGCTTCCGCCAGGATCGTGTTGATCGGTTTCTTGGCTAACAGATTAGCCATCCGGTTCTCCTTAGAATTGTAGTTTTGCGCGATGCGCGCGCCGAGCCTTGTCAGTCTGAAGCGGTTTCCTGTTTGCGACTGTGCCGCGACCACAGGAAATAAACGGGGATCCCGAGCAGCACAATCCCCAACCCCGGCCAAGTGTACTGCGGTTTATACCGTAATAGCACGACATCTATAAACAATGCCATCACGATGTAAACTGCCGGCAAAATCGGGTAACCAATTGCCCGATACGGGCGTTCCGCGTTCGGATGGGTGCGTCGCAGGATAAACAACCCCACAATCGTCAGAATGTAAAACACCAACACCGCAAAAATGATGTAGTCGAGCAACTGGCCGTAGGTCCCCGAGAGGCACAGAATGCAAGTCCAGGCCATCTGTACCATGAGCGACACAGCCGGAGTCTTGTAGGTAGGATGCAGCTTTGAAACGCTGCGAAAGAACAATCCATCCTTCGCCATGGCGTAGTAGACACGCGCGCCCGACAGGATCAACCCGTTATCGCACCCAAAGCTCGATAGCAGGATGGCAAAGGCCATCAGGGCCCCACCCGCCGCCCCAAACATCTGCGTCATCACCGCCGTCCCCACCCGGTCTTCCGAGGCATACTTGATGCCGCGCTCCAGGATGGTCGCGCCGTTCGCGATTCCATCGAGCGGCAAAACATTCAGATAAATAAAGTTGCAGGCAATGTAGAGGGCAATGACCACGCCGGTTCCCATCGCCAACGATAGGGGCAGATTACGATGAGGATCCTTGACCTCGCCCGCCGTGAAGGTCACGTTGTTCCACGCATCGGCGGAGAAGAGCGAGCCTACCTGGGCTACCGCGAGGATCGTGAGCGTCCCAACCAGCACCGTCGGCCCGCCTACGCCGACCTGCACCGCGTGTTGGGCGCCTAGTCCAGCGTTGTGCCAGAAATTTTCGTGGAAATTCGCCGCCAGCGCCTGTGCGTTCCTTCCGATCGCAAGCCCCAAAAGCGCCAACCCAAATAATGCCGAAACTTTCGAGATCGTGAAGATGTTCTGAATGAGGGCGCCGGTCTTGATACCGAAAATGTTGATCACCGAAAGCGCAATCACGACCAGGATCGCAACCAGGTTCTGGGTATTGAGTCCCACATCCATGTTGCCCAGCACCATGGGCCCGATGTGTATCGGAGGCGCTTTGTAGAAGTGCAGAATCCAGTGGCTGGACGAGATCGAAGGAAAGAAGATGCCGAGAAACTTGCCGAAGGCGACGCCCACTGCGGCGATGGTCCCGGTCTGGATAACAAGAAACAGCGTCCAGCCGTATAGGAATCCCCACAGCGGACCCAGCGACTCTCTCAGGTAAACGTACTGCCCGCCGGCCCGCGGCATCATGGCGGCCAACTCGCCGTAGCTGAGCGCGCCGACGATGGTCATGAAACCTGTGACCAGCCATGCGCCGATCAGCAGCGCCGGGGAGTCCACCTCGCGGGCAATTTCGGCGGACACAATAAAGATGCCCGAGCCAATCATCGAGCCCATGACCAGCATGGTGGCGCTGGTCAGCCCCAGGCCTTTCACGAACTCTGTATTTTGATGAGTGCTGCGGTCCCACTCGCTGGCAACGATCGGCGCAGGCTTTGTGTCAGTACTCAATGGTCTCATAGGCTGTGTAGGCACAGCCGCCCTCGGCTGTCCAGCCGAGCTTCGCTCGGCCATAGGGCAAGACTTTACCCTAATACTCGCAGAAATTCCTCTGCTGATTTTCCAGGGGTGTGTACAAGATCGGAGATCACCGCCACAGAATCGGCGCCAGCTTCAATCACGGAGCGACAGTTTGCGCCCGTGATTCCACCGATTGCCACCAATGGCTTGCTGGTGAGTTCCCGGGCCCGCTGCACACCGGCAAGCCCAATCACCGGGTCTGGGTTGGCTTTACTCGAAGTGGCAAACACCGGCCCGATGGCAACGTAATCCGCGGAACCGCGGCCGGCCTCCGCAACCTGCTCTGGATTGTGAGTGGATACTCCCACCCAACGCTCCGGCCCAACAATGCCCCGAGCCGATTCCGGAGACAGGTCATCCTGTCCCACATGCACTCCATCAAATCCCGCAGCCAGGCATAAATCCGCCCGATCATTCATGATCCATTGGACGGTCTCCGATGCGAGTGGTTTCAGCGCCCGCGCATGTGCCAGCATCTGTCGCGCGCTGCCCGATTTATTACGGTACTGCAACCATTGGACCCCCGCGGCAACGAGTTCTCGGGCAGCAGCCAACAGCGCATGTTCATCGGAAAAACTGGACCAATCCAATATTGGGTAGAAACGAGGAATGGGACTCATGAGAAGCTCACTCGTGACCTTGTTTTCTCGGCGTTTTCTGCGGCCCCTGTTTGGCTTCTCTGCGGTTTTAAGATTTTGTTCCTATGCCCGCACTTCCACCTTCTTCGTGAGAAATCGTTCAATAAACGTGGTATCCACGTTTCCGGCCTGAAAGTCGGGATCGGCCAGAATTCGCCGCTGCAAGGGGATTGTCGTGTAAATTCCTTCGACGATGAACATCTCCAAGGCCCGCCCCATGCGCGAGATCGCTTCCTCCCTATCCTTCCCGCGCACAATCAACTTCGCAATCAAGGAATCGTAATAAGGAGGAATCACGCCTTCCGCATACGCCGCCGTATCGATCCGGACTCCGGTTCCCCCCGGAGGATGAAACGCCGTGATCTTCCCTGCCGACGGCGTGAACTTTTCCGGATGCTCCGCATTGATGCGGCACTCAATCGCATGCCCACGGTGCACGATCGGCCCGTGCAGGACCTCTTCCATGCGCGCTCCGGCTGCAATCAGGATCTGGCTCTTCACCAGGTCAACGTCTGTCACCATCTCCGTCACCGGATGTTCCACCTGGATGCGCGTATTCATCTCGATGAAGTACAAATTGCGGTTCTGATCCATCAGGAATTCGATCGTTCCCGCATTCACGTAACCGATGCCAGACAACGTCTTCGACAGAATCTCCCCGATTTGCTCGCGCAGCTCGGGGGTCATCTGGGTGGAAGGAGATTCCTCCAGCAATTTCTGGTGCCGCCGCTGGATCGAGCACTCGCGCTCGCCCAGGCTCACAACATTGCCGTATTGGTCGGCGAGCACCTGGAATTCGATGTGCCGCGGCCGCTCCACGTACTTCTCCATGTAGAGATCGCCGTTTCCAAACGCCGCCGCGGCTTCCGATTGCGCCGCCTGGAACAGCCCGGGCAGTTCCTCTTCGTTGCGCACAATGCGCATTCCGCGTCCGCCGCCGCCCGCCGATGCTTTGATGATCACCGGGAACCCAACCTGCTGTGCCCACTCCATGGCCTCGCCATCGCTGGCAAGAATTCCATCGGAGCCCGGCAGGATTGGCACCCCGGCCTTCTTCATGGCCGCTCGCGCTTTCTCCTTCTCCCCCATCAGGCGGGTGATCTCTGGCGGCGGCCCAATAAACCTGATATTGCACGTCTCGGCCACTTCGGCAAAATTGGCGTTCTCCGCCAGCAGACCGTACCCGGGATGAATGGCGTCCACGTTCGCAATCTCGGCCGCGCTGATCACCGCCGGTATGTTCAAGTAACTCTGCCCGAGTTGCGGCGGACCAATGCAGATTGCCTCGTCGGCAAAGCGCACGTGCAGCGAATTGCGGTCGGCCTCGCTGTAAATCGCGACCGTGCGGATCCCGAGTTCCTTGCACGCACAAATCACTCGTAACGCGATTTCGCCGCGGTTCGCAATCAATATTTTCTTAAACATTCTGGAATCGTATGACGATAGGAAACCCAAGCCCGTCAGTCAATCCGCTCACTGCTTCGGACGCACCGCGAACAGTTCCTGTCCGTATTCGATTGGCTGCCCGTTATTGACCAGCTTCTTTACGATCTCGCCGCTCACGTCGGACTCGATCTCATTCATCAGCTTCATGGCTTCGACGATGCAGAGCACCTGCCCGGCCTCCACCTGGTCTCCGACTTTGACGAAGGCCGGCGCTCCTGGGGAAGGAGATTCATAGAAGGTCCCCACGATCGGTGAGCGCACCGTGTGCAGCGTTTCTTCTGGCTGCGGCTTCTCGGCTTTTGCCGGAGGGGGCGCTGCGGGCGCCGGGTTCGCCGCCGCTTCGAGCACAGGCGGCGGGACCGAGGGCACCGCAAAGAAGCGCGGGTCCGTCGCCTTTGTCTCTGCTCCACGCTTGACGCGCACTTTCACGTCGCCGCGTTCCAGTTCAAACTCGGCTATATCCTTTTCGATTAAGAACTCTATAAGTTCCTTCAGCTCTTTTTGATTCATTGTTAGAAGGTGGGACTTAGTTCCACAACTCTCTTGCTAACTTCGGGGATCTCCGCCGGAGTCTGCCTTACAGGCTGATCAACTCCTTGCGGGTAGGCGTCAGCACTTCACATCCCCGTTCAGCTACAACCACCATATCTTCGATTCGCACACCCCATTTCCCTGGGATGTACGCCCCCGGCTCAATCGTAATCACCATACCGGGCTGCAGGACCTCGTTCCGTCCCGTTGCGACGCGAGGAGGCTCATGGATTTCCAGTCCTACACCGTGGCCGGTCGAGTGCGTAAAAAAGCGGCCAAATCCCGCTTTTTGCAGGACTTTGCGCGCCGCGCCATCCACCTCGGCAGCCGTAACCCCGGGCGCAACCGCCGCAACACCGGCCTCCTGCGCCTCTCGCACCGCTCCGTAAATTCGCTGTGCTTCCCCGCTGGGACGACCAACGTGGACGGTGCGAGTCATGTCGGAACAGTAGCCAGAAAGTATAACACCGAAGTCACACACCACGAATCCGGACCTCGGGATCGCCGCCTGCGACGCGCGCCCGTGCGGCAATGCCGAACGCTGCCCTGAAGCGACGATGGTCTCAAAGGACATCCCTTCCGCCCCTGCACAGCGCGCCGCGTACTCCATCTCGGCCGCGACTTCGACTTCCTTTACTCCCGGCCGGATCGTTTCGACTGCCGTATCGAACAATTTCGCGGCCAGCAACACCGCGTTCTTCAATGACGCGATCTCGTCTTCGTCCTTCACCATTCGCGCTTGTCGAACATAGTCCGGCGCATTTCTCACCCGCAGTCCCTCGGGCAAAAGTTTTCGGAATTGTTCGCGCGCCGCTACCGTCAGATGTTCTCCTTCGATTCCCATCACCGACGACTTTCCGAAATTGCTTCCCAGCCACTCCGCGGCAGCTGCGAACGCGCCTTTCCGAGAGATGACCACGCGCGCCCCTCGCACTTCCGCCCTCGCTTGCAACGTGTATCTGCCATCGGTAATAAGTACCGCTTTGTTCGCAGTAACGATCAGGACAGCGGTGCTGCCCGTGAACCCGCAAAGATATCGAATGTTCGGAAGGTGCGAAATGAGCAGCGCGTCGAAATCTTGTCCGACAATCTGGCGAAGCCGTCGCAGACGGCCGACATGGTCCATGCTCTGAGTTTATCAGGGGATTCCTACGGCCCCGCAGTGCCCGATAATTTCCCGGTCTTAAATCGAAATCGCCGGCACAGTTTTTTCTTGCGTGCAAACCACACGCCGCTCGAAACCAGCGCCCAGACCACGGTCGCTCCCACGATTACCAGCGCGGGGTTGTGATTCGGTATGAAAATGGCGACAAAACACGCGAAGCTCACCAGGCCCAGGCTGCCCATGGCGGCCCCAGCGGCATCGGCCGCGGCTGCCTGCCCTCCCCGAATCACCCCGTGCAATCCTTTTTTCTCTTTGCCCTCGCGCTCATGCTTCTCTACCAGCGTAACGCTAGCCGCCAGGATTGCCGGAAATGCCAGGAACAGCCCTCCAAAGCTCGGCCCCAGCTTGTCGGTGATCTGGGCCGCGCCTGCGGTCACCAGTCCTCCCAGCGCAAACCGCGTGGCAAACTCGTACCACCTGGTCTGCTTCAGTCCGGAGGTGTTGATGGCAACCAGCATCACTCGATCGAACCCAGAACCGCATACCACAGCCCGGCCGCTACACCCATCCAAACCAGCAACGCCGGCACGGCGACTTTTAGCGCGGGTAGCCTGAACCGCATAACCACCCAGCTTACGAGCCACGCATAGCACAACAGGGCGATCGCTCCCAGGGCCATGGAACGTGCTTCGGTCGCCGCAACTATGGTGGACTGTTTCGAAATTACGAGTGCCAGGGAAGCCAGTGCTACCGATGGAGCAGCGCCAAACAGGCCGGCAAAAGTCTTCGGCTTGAACAAGTCTGAAATCAGGGCAAAGGCAGATACGATCGCGCCACCCACGCAAAACCGGATTACCAGTTCACTCATTCATCGCCACCCGAGGCATGCTTGGATGCTCCCCAGTGGCAGCGCAGCCTTATCCCCCCGCAGGGTTACGCGAGTTTTCTCACCTGCTCCATCAGTCTCAACCAGGAATCCAGCCTCTGCGCTCCGGGTGAAAATGTCGGATCGAAGAAGATCTGGTGCGCGCCAATCTCCCGGCACGCGGCGATGTCCTCCTTTACCTGTTCCAGACTCCCAAAAAATAACGGGCGCTCCCCCTCGCGCGGCTTCTCACTGACAATCAGGTTCGCGCGCACCACCATGGAGAGCTTGGCCGGATCCCGTCCTGCCGCCTTCGCCATTTGTTTGATACCGTCGAACATCTGCGCCATCCCGGCAGCTGGAATCGCCACCGGGTTCCACCCGTCCGCCATCGTCGCCAGCCGCTTCAAAGCCGGCGGCGCGAATGCCGCAAGGTAGATGGGCGGGTGCGGCTTCTGGAGCGGCTTGAGTGAGATTTCGGACTTCGGCACGCGATAATACTTTCCGTGGTACTCCACGGGATTGGTCGTCCAGATCGCCTTCAGCACCTGGAGAAACTCGTCGGCTTTTGCTCCTCGATCCTTCAGTTCGGTTCCTGCCGCCTCCATCTCGTCCTTCGACCATCCCAGTCCAAAGCCCACCCGCAGGCGGCCGTTCGAAAGCACATCTATGGTGGTCAGGCGCCGCGCCAGCACAACCGGGTTGTAGTAAGGCATGTCCAGAACGCTAGTCCCCAAAGCGATCTTCGTCGTGAGTGCCGCCGCATAGGTGAGCGAGTCCAGCGGGTCCAGAACGTGCTTGTATTCTTCAGGCAGGTGCCCGTCCGGCGTAACGGGATACGGTGTCTGCGGGTTCACTGGCCACAACAACCGCTCCACGGTCCACAAGCTGTCATACCCCAAAGCCTCCGCGCGCTGCGCGATGTTCGCGACTGACTCCGCGCTCCCGATCGGACCAATATTTCCAAGTGCAAAACCAATCTTCATAAAATCTCCAGAGCAAGCGAGAGAAGTGTAACCAAACATGAGATCGCGTGTCTCAGCGCTCTCCGCTTTCACTGGGTTCTAAAATTCTGATGGGAGCCGGATGGCGCGAGAGGGCTTCCCCAAAAACAAAGCCGCCGGCTTCGACGTGGGTCTCAGCCGGCGGAGTTGCTGCTCCTCTACTAACCTCGTTCTAGGTCTGAATGATTCTCGGTGTAATGAAGAAGATCAGCTCCTGGTTTGAAGTGTTTACCGTCTGGTGCTTGAACAGGTTGCCCAGGATTGGCAGGTTGCCTAACAGCGGGACTTGCGAGATGTTGATCGAGTTCTGCGTCTGAATGACGCCGCCGATCACCACCGTGCCGCCATCGGTTACCAGCACCTGCGTGGTCGCCTGCTGCGTGATCAGTGTCGGGTTGCCCTGCACTGTCCGTCCGAAGTCAGGCGTGGTGTTTTCCACGTCCACGTTCAGGAAGATGGTTCCTTCCGACGTGATCTGCGGAACTACCGTCAAGCGCAGGAACGCGTCCACGTAAGTAACCGTGGGCGGACCGCCCAACTGCGCCTGGGTCACGATCGGCACCCGGACGCCCTGGCGGACCAGAGCCTGGATGTTGTTCTGTGTTACGACACGCGGACGAGACAGAATCTTCAGCAGGCCGCGAGACTCGGCCAGCGTCAGCACTGCATCGATACGCACGTTGTTGCTGGCGTTGACAAAGGTCAAGCCGCTGGTCGGGCTCGTAACTGGCAGGTTCGAGAACAATGGAATCTGCGTTCCCGCCGCCGTTGCTGAACCGCCCACGGTGATGTAGCCGGGATTCAGGCCGTTCACCTGGGTTGGCGAAGTGCCGACACTATTAGCGCCGCCAATCGCGGTGTGGCCGTTGCCCCAGCCAAATCCCAGCTGGGTTCCGATATCGCGCGCGAAGCTGCGCGTCGCAGCCACCACGCGGGCTTCAATTTCAACTTCCTGCGTCTTACGGTCAAGCTGGGTCAGCAGGCGATCGATCTGCGGCATCACCGTCGGGATGTCGGAGATGATCACGGCGTTGGTGCGGTCGTCCGAGATCACATCGCCGCGCTGGGTGAGGAACTTCTTCACCGTGCTGACGACGTCCTTGGAGTGCGCATAGCTCAGGAACCGGGTCACCGTGACTTTATCGATGGCCAGAGCTTCGGCTTCGATCTGGGCCCGGCGGCCCTCCGCTTCCTTGCGCAGTGTATCCACCGTCGCAATGCGGAGCACGTTGCCTTCGAGCTGGCGCGCCAGTTCGTTGTTCTTCAGAACGATGTCGAGCGCCTGGTCCCACGGCACGTCATCAAGCACGATGGTGAGCGTGCCTTTAACGTTGGGATCAAGCACCACGTTCAATCCGCTGATCTCGTGGATCAGGCGGAAGAAATCTTTCAGGTCCACGTCCTTCAAGTTGACCGAGATTGGCTCGCCCGTGTATTTCGGGCCCACCGTCGCGGGGGACTGCGCCATCTGCGCCTTCTGCTCGGCCGCCATATTGACCGCGGGCTGCGGTGCAGAAGATTGAGCGGCGCTGCGCACCGGCATCAGGTCGCCTTCCGGGCGCTCCACGAACTTCATCGCCGCCGAGCCGGCACGCACCGAAGGCGGTGCCGTAGCTTCGTCCTTCGGCTTGTACGAAGGCTCGATAAAGGCGAAGTCGACCGGAGAAGAAGCGGTCTCCGTAGGCTTTGCCGGAGCCGGGACCGTGGCCGCGGCCTTCGGAGCAGGAACTTCGTTCTTCGCCGCCACGACCGTAGCGGTGGCCTTGGAGGTCGCGGGTTTCGCGACTTCCTTTGCCGTGCTCGCCGGGACCGACAGCTTCAATACGATCTGGTTCTCTTGTCCCGGGACCAGTTCGTATTTGCAGGCTTGGGCCAAATCCACAACCACTCGCGTAGTTGGCGGATTCTGGCCGTCGGTGCCGATGCGCACGCCCTTGACTTCCTGGTCGGCCACGGTAATGTGGTTTTGCGTCGCCACCGTCACCGTGTTCGGCAGGTCAACGACGACCCGCGCCGGCCGGTCCAGTGCGGTCAGTTTTGGGGTGACTTGCCCGCGAGCAGTGATCTGCACGCGGATTCCGTCCTCGCCCCGCACGACCTCGACTTTCTGCAGCGCGGCGTGCTTGATCGTATCTGCGCCCGTGCTCTGCGTCTCAGCCGATGCCAGCAGCACCATCACCAGCAGCGGTAGGAAAACACCCAGCAGTTGCTTTCGCATTTCGCTT
>DASREM010000051.1:0-44865 GCA_035652095.1 Terriglobales bacterium
AGCATTGCAATCTGCTGGTAGCGCGTGTGTAAATCACAACCTACAATCTTCATGTGCTCGGCTCCTTTCCTCCGAGCCTTGGTTCTGAGCGTTCCAAGTTTACTCAGAGGCTTTGGAGCCGACACGGTTATCTAATCAGCCCAAGAAACCAGGCACCCCATCTCCCCACGACACAATCAAATCGCGCTCCGGCGAGGCCTCAGGTTCTGGGCCTGCATGTTAAAATCTGGGTAAATCCTCTGCAGAGAGCCCAGGTTTGATTGAACTAGCGCCGTCCATTCTGTCCGCCGATTTCGCGCGTTTGGGAGAGCAGGTCCGCCTGGCTGCCGAAGGCGGCGCCACGGTCGTCCATGTGGACATCATGGATGGACACTTTGTGCCGAACCTGACTATCGGGCCTCCGGTTGTGAAGTCCCTGCGCAAGGCCACTGAGTTGCCGCTCGACTGCCACCTGATGATCGAGAACCCCGACCAGTTCATCCCCGACTTCATCGAAGCCGGCGCCGACTGGGTCTCGGTGCACCAGGAAGCCTGCCGCCACCTGAACCGCACATTGCACCTGATCCGCAGCCATGGCGCCCTGGCTGGAGTGGTGATCAATCCGGCAACCCCGGTGGACACGCTTTGCGAGGTGCTCGATATGGTGGATTACGTCCTGGTGATGTCGGTGAACCCGGGGTTTGGAGGACAGAAATTTATCCCGAGTACCCTCCATAAGATGAAGCGGCTGGCGGGTTTACGGCAGGAGCGCGGCTACAATTACCGCATCGAGGTAGATGGCGGTGTCGCCCTCGATACGGTGGGCGAGGTGGTGCGGGCGGGGGCAGAAATTCTGGTCGCTGGCAACGCGGTGTTCGGCTCCGGTGATCCAAAGAATAATGTCCAACAACTTCTGAAGGCGGCCGCAGAGGCTACTCTGCTGAAGGTCTAGTCTGCCGGCCGGGCAGGTCTTTACTTTAGGTGCGGGAAATCCGAGGTCCCATATGTCACGTCGTATTCCGATCCTTTTTCTTTTGATGGTGCTGGCGGTCAGTGTCGCCTGCACCAACAAGAAAGTTAACAATCCGCTGGCGAACGTGGGATCGAAACAGCCCGATAAGGTTCTATTCGACCGCGCCATGGATGCGCTCAAGCACAACCGCTTCGACGTGGCCCGGCTGACGCTGCAGACCCTGATCAACACCTATCCCGATTCCGAGTACATCGCGCGCGCCAAGTTGGGCGTTGCCGATTCCTGGTATGTAGAAGGCGGGTCCACCGCGCAGGCGCAGGCGGAGATCGAGTACAAGGATTTCATCACCTTCTTCCCCAACATGCCGGAGGCTGCCGAAGCGCAGTTGAAGATCGCGAACATCCATTACCAGCAGATGGAGAAGCCGGACCGCGATTTCACGCATGCCGCGCGCGCGGAAGAAGAATACCGCAACCTGATCCTGCAATGGCCCGACAGCAAGCTGGTTCCCGAAGCCAAGCAGCGCCTGATGGAAGTGCAGGAAGTGCTGGCCCAGCGCGAATTCGGCGTGGGACGCTTCTATTACCTGCGGCAGTCGTATCCGGCAGCCATTGCGCGGCTGCAATCGGTAGTGGATAAATATCCGCTGTACAGCGGAGTGGACGAAGCCTTGTTTCTTCTGGGGCAGTCGTACGAAGGAGAGATTGCGCGTGTGCGCGCGAGCCCGTCCAACAAGCGCAACGAAGCCGAACGAGCGCGCATGATCCAGCACTTCACCAACGGCGCGGTGGACGCGTATTCGAAAATCCTGACCCGTTATCCGTTGATGGAGCGCGCCGAGGACGCGAAACAGCGCCTGGTGGCCTTGCATCACACGGTGCCGCGTCCGACCCGGGCCGCGGTGGCTCAGAACAAGGCCGAGGAAGAAAGCCGCAAGGGCACAGGCATGTTCGGGAAGATGGTGGGCAACTTCAGCAAGCACCCGGACGTAGCTTCCGCGACAAAGGTGGGTGAGCCCAGCCTTGCCGATCCGCAGCCCCTGGGTGCCAAGGAAGTGGTAGACCAGGCTACGCGTGCGATGAAAGGCGGAAGCGCGAACGACAACAATTCCGTGGCAGTTGAAACCGTCAACAACGGCGCGCCTCCGCCGAACCAGGCGGCGCCACGTTCCGATGCGGCGGTTGAAGTCGAGAATCCCGGGAGTGGGAGCGAGACCACAACGCCGCCTCCGACGACTGCGACCGATGGCGCAGGCGCCGCAGCGGATACCGGAGAGTTGAAACCGAACGTTGCCGCCGATCCTAATGAACTAAAGCCCAACGTGGACAGTGGCGGACAGACGCTTCCGCCGCCGCAGCAGGTGAATGAGCTGAGTCCGGAAAATCAGGCTGCCCCCGCGGGAAATGAGGCAAACACGGCTTCGTCATCCAGCCAGGATGTGGCTGATGATGCGACCATCGCGTCCAGCAAGAAGAAGAAAAAGAAGGGCATTAAGAAGATCGTACCGTTCTGAAGACAATCCATTTAGCTGGACACGGGCAGGCTCGCCCGTGTCGGCCGGATGGTGGCTCTCGATTACCTCCTCGGTTACCAGAAGGGTCTGACCCGTCGTAACGTGCTTAGTGCCGTAGTGTCATTGACTTAGGCTCGGGGACAAATTACTTTCGCGGTATCCCCCACGAAGGAAACCCTTGGCTCGCAGAGTCCTCCTTGCCGACGACAGCGTGACCGCCCAGAACATGGGGCGCCGAATTCTTATTGATGCGGGTTACGAAGTCATTACCGTGAATAACGGGTCGGCGGCTTTGAAGAAAATCGCTGAGAACAAGCCCGACCTGATCATTGTAGATGTGTACATGCCGGGCTACGGCGGGCTGGAAGTCTGCTCGCGGGTCAAGGAAACCAAGGAAACTTCACGCATTCCAGTCCTGCTGACCGTGGGTAAGCTGGAACCGTTCAAGCCAGAAGAGGCCCGCAAGGCGCGCGCCGACGCTTTCATCGTGAAGCCTTTCGAAGCCAGCGAACTGCTGACTGCGCTCACCAAGCTCGAAGACAAAATCGTGCCCGGTCCCGAACCCTACAAGCCCGGACGCTTTGCCAAGGCACTAGCGTCGGTGGAGGGCTCGGCGGACAAGGCAGAGAGTTTCGGCGATGTGGAATCGGGATGGAAGAACCGTCTGACTATTCCTCCTCCCCACATGAAGCCGGCGGCGCACGCAGAGCCCGAGCCGGAAGCAGTGAAGCCGGCGGCGGCATCCGTCGAACTGGGACGGGAGGAAGACTTCAAGCCGGCGGAACCTCGCGGTTTCGAGCGTCCTCTGCCGGCGGGATTGCCGCAGGATATTCGCCCGGAGGAAATTGCTGCAATCGCCGCCGCTGCGGCCGCCCTGCGCGGAGACCTGAAGCCGGAAGAGAAGCCTGCAGTTTCGGAAGTATCGGTCGAAGAGCCGCAGCAAGCTGAGTCACCCGCGCCCCCCGAGGCAATCGCAGAAACGCAACCGCAATGCGAGGAGACTGCAGGCGTTGAGGCGGTTGCCGCCGAGGTTCCGAGAGAAGAGGAGCCGGTCGCGCAAGGTGAAGTTGTGGCAGAGGCGAAGCCATCGGAACAGCCCGAGGCGGAAAAAGTCACTGGGCATGACGCCGAGGTACTGGCAGCGCTGGCATCGTTGACGCCCGCGAACGGTGATTACAGTTCTGAAACGCGGGAGGAAGAACCGGTTACGGTGGCAGTCGGAGCGGCAGTGCCGGAGCTTGAGGCGGTTGGCGCGAGCTATACCGGTCCGCGCTGGATCGCTGAGGCGATCTCGGTTCCGATTGAAGAGGCCACCCGGCCGCTGGAACAGGAGATGTATAAAGCCTTCGCCGCCTTCGCCGCCGCAGATGGCTTGAAATTGCTGGGGGCTGTCGAACTTGCTGCGCCGCCTGCCGAGGCTGTTCCCGAGCCAATTGCACCCGCAGAAGCCGATGCGGTTGCCGAGCCTTTAGCCCTACCGACTTCGGAACCCGTTGTCGCGGCCGAGAGCGCGATGGCCGCGGCTGCGGGAGCAGGCGAGATTGCAGCCCCGGTGATCTCGCAGGACGTGAGCGCGCTCGAAGTACCCGCCTCCGAGACGGCAGAGGGTGAGCCGCGCCGGGAAGCAGAGTTGGCGGCGGCATGGGAAAATTGGCGCCACATCCGGCAGACGATTATCGGGCCAGACACCGCCCCCGCCATGACCGAACCCGAAACTGCCGCGGAAGTGAAAGAGGAAGCCGCTCCGGTCGAGGCGAGGATCGAAGAAACGAAAGTCGAGGAACCTGAGACAGCAGAGTCGAAGGTTGAAGAAGCGAAGCCCGACGAAGCGGTTGCAGAAATTGCTCCAGCCGAAGTACAGATCGAAGAACCCCAGCCAGAGCCGGTTGCCGAAGCCGTGGTCGCCTCACCTGAGCCCCAGCCTGAAGCGAAATCGGATTCCGAGACCGAGTCCGGAGACCAGGCCGACAGTCCGGAAGCTATTGCCAGCATCGTGGACGACATGCTGGCCGACCTGAAGCCCAAGCTGATGGAAGAACTCTCCAAGAAACTCTCGAAGGGCAAGAAGAAAAAGAAATCGTAATGGTCGAGCGCGGTTCGATTGCTGGGACGATTAGGCCCGAGCGGACGCGTGACACGTGAGAGTCTGTCCGCCCGGCACCCATCTTGGTTGTACTGACCTGAGATTCAATTCCTTATGTCTCAAGAATTGCAACTCACGGGAGATTGGTGATGTTGCTCACTCCGCAACTTGTGATGTCGATGCCTTGAACGAATGCACCGCAGGAGTTCCCATTCAGATTGCGTGGCAGCGTGACCACCCCGTTCGCATCCGCCGTTTTGCTTCCGAAAAGGCGAGCACGTGACAAACCTAGTACCGTTCCGCTACAAGCGCCGCCGGTCAGTGTCGTCGAACCCGCACGCTTGCTGGCATAAATCTGCGCGGTTCCGTTAGGCGTCAAGCCTGTCAGTTTGAGAGTGGCCGACCCGGGGCAAGCGCCGGTCACGCTCAACGACGGGCCTCCGCCATTCACAGAAAGAGCCAGCAATTGATTGGTACCGCCGATCTGAGTCACGGGCACGTACACCACCTGGCCATCGGCGCTGAAAGAGGCCGGCCCTGCGGCGCCCGCCGAAGGCCCAGTAATCGGCGACGACCAGAGCACAGCTCCGGTTTGAGCATTTACAGCGAAGATGGCTCCGTTCACCCCAAAGGAAAATACCGTGCCATACACAATCGTCTTTCCGTCCGGGGAAATGGCGGGCTCGATTGGAAAATTCGATCCGGCCACTTCTTTCGCGGTCCATCGGACTGCGCCATCTGGGGTGAACGACCACAGATCCTGGTAATTGTGGAAGATGTACACATTGCCCTCGGGACCGACGCTCGGTCCAATCAGCGTTCCGCTGGGAAAGGGAAAACTGAATGACCACGCAAGATCCCCAGCCGGTGTATAGGTGTAAAGCACGCCGAAGTCATGCACATGAGCATTGCCGTTCGGTGAAGCTTTCGGCCGTGATATGCCGGAATGTGAAATGCACCAGGCAAGCTGGCCGTTGAAAGTGACCGAATTGATACCCTCGCTGAAGGCGGTACATCCCGGGACCACATCTTCGGCGAAGTAGAGACGATCTCCATCCAACGGTACCGGTGTAAGACCCGTGCCCTGAAAATTGACGTACCCCGGAACATTCCAGCGCAACGTCCCGGCAGGCGTTAAGGAAAACGCACCCAAGCCGCCGCCGTCGGTAATTACATAAATGTTTCCATCGGGGCCCACCGTCGGGCCAGCCATGATTCCCTGTCCCCCCGGGGGCTCGGTGAAGGTCCAGAGCAATGTTCCCGCCGGACTGTAAGCGAACACAGTTCCGCCTGAGCCGGAGTACACGGTTCCATCCAGTCCAATATCTACCGGCTTGGGATCGCTCGACGGCTTGGTCCAAATGATTTGCCCGGCGGGTGTAATTGCGTAGAGGTCATCGGAATGGATGTAAATGGTCCCGTCAGGAGCGACTTTGGGCGCCGCTGTTTCCGGAGTGTAGGTCAGGTCCACGCTCCACAGCAACTGACCGGGAGTCTGCGCCGAGGCGGAAAATGGAAGAAAGAAAAACAGACACAACATACTTGCGAGCACGCGCGCACAGGATGAATGGAATAGATAACGATAATTGTCATTGACACTGATGGTCGGCATATTTCCTCCAATTTTTTCGCGCCTTGTCGGGCGCACTCTCCCGATTGCTAAGGGGTAATCGAGAACACGATTCCGGCGCTGTCCGAGCTGTTTTGGAAGGGCTTCTCTTCCAATACTCAACACCAGCATCAGGAATGAAGTTGTGAGGGCTACCCGCAGGTAGCCCCTTGTTTTCGCTAAAACTGTGGGAGCGCAGAACCCGCGAGCACGCCCACCGTCTTGTCGAAGACCAGCGGCGCCTTCGACGCGTTCTCCACGATGAACGCTTCGGTCCCGACGCCGCAGGGTCCCTTGAAGTTAAGCTGCACTATTCCTTGAGAGTTGGTAGTGCCTGACACGACTGTATTCGTCCAATACTGGTCCATGAAGCGGCCGGTGACGAGGACTCCGCTCAGCTTGGCACCGGTCTCACTGGTGAGGGTGGCTGTGGCGCGGACCAGGTTGTACTCATTCTTGTTGCCGAAGGTGCAATGGCCGGGATCTTTCGGGTCCTGATGGAACTTGGCTTGGAGCACCAGCTTGCTCACCTTGATGCAGGAGGACCCGCACGCGTTCGCAGGAGTAAGCCGCATGAGCCTTCCCACCAGTCCCACCGACACCTGGGCCAGGATCTGGTTCGAGGCATTCATCGGTCCGCCGGCTACGACGGCGCTGTTGTAGGCTTTTGAGAATAAGGCATCCAGCGGCTGGTTGAGCCCGTTCGGTCCGTAGGCGATCTGCGCGCTGCCCGACACTGTGCTCGTGATGTCCTGGGCGTCATTGATCGAGCCGATCCCAGCGAGCGATTGCGGCCCGGTGCCCGTGAAATCAATCTGCTGCCATGTCCCTGTGCCGACGTGGTTGTAGCGGTAAATGTATGTGAAGGGATGCTCTGTACCGATGCCCAGGCCACGGGCCTGATCTCCCGCGTCATTGATTGCAACCGCTGAGTTCACCACGAACCAGCCGCCCGGCGGGGCCTGGGCCATGGTGGTCACGCTCGTGGGGTCGCCAAGGTGATACCAGTGGCCGAACGTGGCCACAGTTCCGCCGGAGCTGATCCCGAGCGGGATCTCGTTTGGGAAGCCCTGCTTGGTAAGGTCGACCATGCCGCCGGCCTCGGTCCACATGAACGGAGTCTGGAAGCCGGATAAAGCAGTAGCGTATCCAACCACTCGGTTGGTGTCGTCAATTCCGATGGCGACCGAGTGAGCGGTGCCGGGTAACAGTCCCAGATCGATGGCGGTGTAGGTACTGCCGTTCGGCTTCCATACCACCGCATCGGTAAAACCGAACACGCCAGCAGTCCCAGAGATCCATCCCTGATTGTTGATACCGGTGACGGCTGTGCCCGTAAGGCCGGGCACTGCGGGCAGGACGATTCGAACGCCAGCCTTCCAAACGACCGTCTCCAGCGGGGGCAGACAGAAGGGACCGCACCCGGTATTGGTGTAGGAGGTTCCAACCACATCGCCAGCGTCGTTCATGGCAACACCGAACGAGACTGCGGATACGAAGTCCGGCGCGTAGATTGTCTGTGCGGCCGCCTCGGAACTTCCTGCTACAACCATGGCCAGTCCGACGAGAGCAATGGCGATAATTACTAATGTCGTTGAAATTCCCCTCATGTTCATAAATTTCTCCTTGGACCCTTTATTTTTGCGAACAACCCTCGAACGTTAAGAGTGGCATTCCACTTGGTACCGAGTCGGGAATCAGCGGGCAGAGGTGACGCTTGAATGCCCGTTCGTCGAGCAGGGCATCGCGCACGAAACTGACCAGGTCACGAAATTCTCTATCACTCAGCCGGATTGGATCCTTGAGAAGGGGATCCAATGTTTTCAGCATTGCCTCCGGAGACGCCAGTCGATGCGTCAGGTCAAGAGCGACCCCGGCCTCGACTGGGTTGTAATGACGCACCGATTCTTCAACGTCAAGATGATGCCGGATGGCGTCTTCGAGGCGAGTGAATGCCCCGTTGTGGAAGAACGCCGGTTGCAGCGCCGCATTGCGGAGGGGAGAACTGCGGAACTTGTAACGATCTGCCAGTTCACCCGAGATCTGTTCCTGACCGAAATCCTCATCTTCGTTAACGCCGTCGAAGATCACATTTCCCTGGCCGACACCAAAGAATGGTGCGATTTGCGGAACGGCGATGTTATGCATCAGAAAATCGCTGAACATCTCGTTGGACTGGCCGCCAACGGTGTGACAGGCAGAACATTTTCCTTTGCCAAAGAAAATCAGCGCGCCTCTTTTTTGCGCATTGGTCATCGCGTGCGTATCGCCGCGGGCAAATTTGTCGAGGGGCGCATCCGCATAGACCTGCGTAAATTCAAATTCCGCGATGGCGCGCCCGAACATGGTGAAGTCAATCGCACCTCCGGCGGCTACTTCCGGGAAAAGCATTCCAAATAACTCCCGGTAGGTTGAATTTCCATTCAGGCGTTTCAGGACTTCCTGGCGAATCGGTTCGTTGCGAAAACCGCTGTTGTCCGGAGGTGGAACTACGCTGCCCAAGCCGTCGTCAAACTGATCGAAACGCGGACCGATCTGACCCGCGGTGCCGGTGAAGCCCGCGACCTCCACCAGTTCCGTGGGCGGAATATGCGCCTGCGCCACCAGCAGTTGCTTGACGACTGGATCGTTGGGAGGAAAAAGAGTCGTTCCCTCCGGCAGCGGAAACTGAAAACCTTGCGAGTTGTCGAACGGATCGCCTGACAGAGAAAGGAACCTGCCGTTCCACATGAGCTTGGGATAGAAGGCCGTGTTGATTACCGAAGGGGTGCGGCGCTGGTTTCGCGGCCCGGTACGATCCGGACCCACAACCAGGTTGCTCTGCACGCCGATCGCGATCGATTGAGTGTCCCCTAAGCCAGAACTGGGGGAGTGGCACCCGGCGCAGGTATTGTCATCGTGTAAACCCCCTGCGACGTCGAAGAACAGCAAACGCCCCAGATCCGCCAGTTGCGGGTTCACCTTTCTATGGAGACGCGCTTCCAGGGTGGATTCGATCCTTCCAGTGAATGCCTCGCGATGGAGGATCTTCTGAAGCTTCCGGTCGAGAATCCGGTCGCCGCTGTTCTGAGCGAGTGCCAGCACGCTGACAAAAGTCATGCAAATTGGAAGCAGCGCTCCCAAGCCACAAGCTCGAAGGAACCAACGTTCTCGCTGGAGTTGCATAGAGCCCCCTCAACATCTCTTTTCGACTTGCGAAACACGAACAGTTCAGTCAAATGCGGAGGCCTGCGCTCCGGCAATCACTGGCCGGAACGCAGGCTTCTGCGAATTACGGCGTGTACACGCCTCCCGTAGTCGTGAGGAAAAATCCAGTCCAGTCCTGACCGCTCCACAGAATCATTTGCGAACCGGTCCAAACCGCGGGAAATTGGTGCCGCGCCACCGGAGCTGAAGCCATGCTGATGGGCGTCCACAAGTCAGTGCCGGGGTTGTAACGTGCTCCGTCACCGACCGCACCACTGCAGAAAGTGCCTTGCACGCCGCAACCTCCCCAGACGATCAGGTCGGCTCCGGTCCAGACATACCCGAACCACCCACGTCCACTGGGAGCGCCCGTCAGCGAAGTTGGCGTCCAGGTGTCGCTGGCCGGGTCGTACAGAGCGCCATCGTTGTGGTAAACATACGAACCGTTGTAGGTCTGTCCGCCCCAAATCAGCATTTTCGTTCCAGTCCACTCGTATGCAGTCCAGTTGCGGGCGCTGGGAGCATTGACGGTGGAAATGTTCGTCCAGGTATTGGTTGCGGGGTTGTAACGCGCGCCGGTATTTGTGTCAAAAGTGGACGTAGCGCCGCCCCAAACGATCATCTCGCTGCCGGTCCACACTGCCGCATGCAACTCGCGCCCAGTGGGTGCGCCGATGGTCGTGGTAAGAGTCCAGGAATTGGTGGACGGGTTATAGCGTCCGCCAGTTTTCAACCAGGGAGAGGAATTGCCCGTACCGCCGAACACGATCATCTCGGTGCCTGTCCAGACGGCGGTATGAGTGGACCGTGCCTCGGGCGCTCCGGTGGTGCTGGTTTTCGTCCATGCATTTGTTACGGGGTTGTATCGCCCACCATCTTTGAACGGTGTGCTTCCCGACTGTCCGCCCCAGATGATCATTTCGGTCCCAGTCCAAAGCGCCGAGTGCAGATGCCGGCCGCTAGGCCCGCCAACGGTCGACGTCGGAGTCCATGTGTCGAGTGCAAGGTTGTAGCGCCCGCCGGTGTTAGTGCCTCCGACGATGAATGCATCGTCCCCGCCCCACACGATCATCTCCGCACCTGTCCAGATCGCGGTGTGCAGTGTGCGGCCACTGGGAGTCATCACGGCATTGGTAGGGGTCCAGCTGTCGGTTGCGGGATCGTAACGCCCGCCGGTTTGGGTGAAGCCGCCCCAGACGATCATCTGCGAACCCGTCCAAACGGAAACGGCGCCTGAGCGCGCAGAAGGAGCATTCACGGTACTCGTAGGGGTCCACGTGCTGGTCGTAGGATTGAACCGCGCACCGGTGTTGGTCGGAGTGGTTCCGTTCACCCCGCCCCACACGATCATCTCGGTGCCGCTCCATATGGCGGTGTGTAGCGAGCGCGGACTCGGCGCATTGGTCGGAGGTGTTCCGCGCCATTTGTTGGTTGCGACGTTGTACCGCAATCCGCTGTTAAATGATTTTGTGCCGTTGGTTCCACCCCACAGGATCATCTCCCTTCCGGTCCAGACACCGCTGTGAAAGTAGCGGGCCTGGTTGGCTGCCACAGCGGCGGTGGCGATCCAGGAGTCGGTACCGGGGTTATAGACGCCGCCGTCATTCAGGGCAGCGGTATCGCTGGTCCCTCCCCACACCACCATCCGGTTGCCGGTCCAGACTGCAGTGTGGAACTCTCGGGCTTGCGGCGCGTTGGCTGTATTGGTAGGAGTCCAGGTGTCAGTGGAGGGGTTATATCGTCCCCCGCCATTGCCGACCCGTGAGGGTATGCAGGCGTCATTGATGAAGGAACAACCGCCGAAAACAATCATCTCGGTTCCGGTCCACACCGCGGTGTGATTCATGCGGGTGTGCGGCGCCCCTACCACGGAGGTCTTCACCCAGCTGTCGGTCGCCGGGTTGTAGCGCTGACCTGAACTGCTGTCGCAGGTGTGCTCGCCTTTGAAAAGGTCGCAACCTCCCCACACGATCATTTCGGTCCCGGTCCAGACTGCGGTGTGCCCGGTTTTTCCGATCGGAACACTCGAGTTGTTGGTGCTGTGCCAGGTATCGGTTGCGGGATCGTACCGTGAGCCGGTATACACCGGAGCCAGCGTGCTTCCTCCCCCCCAGATGATCATCTCGGCCCCGGTCCAGACCGCTGTCATTCCATTCGTGCCATCGGGAAGGGTGTGGGTAGGCGCCCAGGAATCCGGAGCAGCCGTTGCTGTGTTCACGCCGGGTAAGACGTACGCGAAAACGCTCTGACTGACCGTCGGTGCGAACTGGTTTTGCTGCTTGCTCCACCACGTGTCGAAGGACTGGGCCTTCGCCGAGAAGCGCTGATCGTTCTGATAAGCACTGCGCGCCAGTCTCTCTGCGAGTGCGGGCCGGGCAAGCACTTCTGCCACGATCGCGGGGTCATGATTGAGCGCCGCAAACAACTCCGCCAGGACCTCGGGCTGCCTGGAGTCGCGCGCCATGCGATTCATCTCGGCCTGCAATTGAGCTCCCGTGATGGGCGAATTCCACAGCGCGGCGAGTGCATTGGAAAGACGCAACCCGGCCTCCGCCTTTGCCTGAAGCTGCTCAGGTGAGATGACGGCAGTAAGTGCCGGCTTCGCCGCAGAGTTTTCCTTAGGCCATAGGCGGTGTTGCCAGTAAACCTGTTCGACTGCTTGCTGAAATGCGGTGCGAGCGCTGATGTCTATCATTTGCGGCTGTTGCGCAAGAGCCGCGATTCCAGTCAGAACCAACAAGGGACGTAATATCAACCGTGCTTTCAAACCATCCTCCAAAATTGCTCGGAGAGCGATGCCCTCCTTATTTTTATGAAAAAGCGTTACTGTACCGTGATCGTCACGGTCGCCGTATTGCTGTTACTCAGCCCATCGTTGGCCTGGTAAGTAAAACTGTCCGCTCCGCTGAACCCCGCATTCGGCTTGTAGGTGAACGATCCGTTCGCGTTGAACTGGAGCGTTCCATGGGCCGACGATAACGCCAGCGTTGCAGTCAGAAGATCCCCATTACCGTCGGAGTCGTTCACGAGCACTCCGGTTTTGTTACTTACAGTGAGTTGCTTGCCTGCAGGAACCGTATAGCTGTCGCTATTGGCAACAGGCGCGGTGTTCGGCTGCCCCGAGGCGCAGTAGAGATTGCCTTGTTGCGTCTCTATGACGCCGCCCCAGATGATCATCTGCGATCCGGTCCACACCGTGGACCAGCGTCCGCCGCCGCGCACGAAGGGAGCGTTCACCTTGGTTGTAGGCTTCCACGAATCCGATGCGGGGTTGTAGCGCCCTCCGCTGGAGTCGAAGTCGCCTCCCCAGGTCACCATTTCACTTCCACTCCACACGCCTTGTGTAATGCGGGGACTCGGGGCGCCTTGTAACGTAGTCTTCGTCCAGCTATCGGTTACCGGGTTGTAGCGACCGCCGTCGTTGAAATAAGTGCCGAATGTGTAGTCGTAGCCGCTCCAGAAAATCGCTTCGGTTCCCGTCCACACGCTGACCGGCCAGGAGCGAGTTTTGGGAGAGCTCGGGACGTTCGTCTGCGCCCATGTGTTCGTCGCAGGGTTGTACCGTCCTCCCGTCGGAGTGCTGCCGTTATTGATGAACCCGCCCCAGATGATCATCTCGGTGCCGGTCCACACCGCGCCGTGATGGTCGCGCGCCCCCGGCGCATTGGTGGTCGTCGCGTTGGTCCAGATGTCGGTCGCGGGGTTATATCGTTTCGCGATACTATCGGTGCCCACGCCCCCGAATACGACCATCTCGCTTCCGGTCCACACCGCGGTGTGGCCGTACCGCTGGTTGGGAGCATTGGTCCGGCTGGTCAGCTTCCATGTGTCCGCGACCGGATCGTAACGGCCTCCGGTCCCCTGCGTAAGCCCGTCGGGATCGCCGCCCCAGAAAATCGCTTCCGTTCCCGTCCACACGCTTTCCGCGTTTTCACGACCCGGCGGCGCACCGGCGGTGCTGGTCTTCTTCCAAGTGTCAGTCGCAGGATCGTAGCGTCCGCCGGCATTCAGGAAGATGTCGCCGAAACCGCCCCACACGATCATCTCTGCGCCCGTCCATACCGCCGAGTGCAGGCCGCGAGCGCGTGGCACATTCATGGTGCTGGTAGGCAGCCAGCGATCGGCCTTCGGGTTGTAACGAGCTCCGTCGTAGTGGAACTCGAAGTTGTCGTCGAGCCCTCCCCAGAGAATCATTTCCTTCCCGGTCCAAATCGCAGTTATGCCTTGACCATTGGTCGGCGAGTTGGCCGGATTGGTCGCAGTCCAGGTGTCGGTCGCGGGGTTATAGCGTCCACCGGTCGCCACGGCAGGGGTGCCTCCCTCGACGATCATTTCGCTTCCACTCCAGACCGCCGCGTGCATCCAGCGGAAGGAAGGCGCACCGGTCATGCTGGTTGGGGTCCAGGTATTCGTGGTCGGGTTATAGCGGGCGCCGCTCTGGTCGTAATTGGGATAATCGAGGCCGCCCCACACAATCATCTCCGTGCCCGTCCACACTGCGCTGTGAAAGTAGCGGGCGGTTGGGGCGTTCGTGGAGGGCAGGCGCGTCCAAACATTGGTGACCGGGTTGTACCGCGAACCGTCTCCGTAGAGTTGGCCGATGCCGCCGTCGTATCCGCCCCAGACGATCATCTCCGTGCCGGTCCATACCGCGGTGTGAAAAGCGCGCGCGATCGGAGCGTTCCCGACATTGGTAAGCGCCCAGGTATTGGTGGCGGGGTTGTAGCGCCCGCCCGTATTTACCGTGGAAAAGATCTGCCCGCCCCACACAATCATTTCCTTGCCGGTCCAGACCACGGTGCTGTTGAACGCGCCAAGCGGAGCGTTGGTCGTGCTTGTAGGTTTCCAGGTGTCGGTAATGGGGTTATAGCGTCCCCCGGTTTTGTCCCCGGTTCCGCCGAACACGATCATTTCCTTGCCGGTCCAGACGGCAACGTGTTCCGTGCGGACGCTCGGAGCGCCCTGGGTGGAAATTCGCGTCCACGTGTCGGTGGCGGGGTTGTAGCGGCTGCCGTCGTTATATTCGGTCCCCACGCTATTCATGCCGCCAAACACGATCATCTCCGTGCCCGTCCAGACCGCGCTGTGCCAGTAGCGGGGATCCAGAAGCTGCATGGTTGGCTTCCAGCTGTCGTCTCTGCAGTTGGTGTTGGGAACGTCCGGCAATGTGAAATTGAAAGCGTCCGCGGTAAGTTGCATGGGAAGTTGCTGGCGAGCCCCGCTCCACCAGGTTTCAAAGGGTTGCTTCTGCCATTGCACCGTCCCCACGCGCACCCGCTGGCTATCCATCGCAAGCACGGCTACGGCATAAAAGTGAGTGTCGTCTTCGCGCAGACGGCTCACCGATCCTGAATGCAGCGCACCGTTGGCTCCGAACGAACGCTGTAATTCCTTGATGCGGTTGTCGAATGTCCTGGGTTCCAAACCAAATACACCGGCGACCGGAGAGCTCGCATTGCCGCGACGCCACTCCACTTCGGTATACGTGCCGCTGGTCTGACGAAGCGATGCCGCAGAGGCGTTCTGTCCGATCTCGGCAGTGGCTCGCGCCTTAAGATCGCCGTGGAAGCGCTCATCACGGGCGTAATAGGTGGATATCAAGCGATCCACCAGTTGCGGCCTTGCCAGACACTCGGCAATTTGTTGCGGATCATGGTTCAGAGCCGCGAATAGTTCATTCAGAACTTCGGGGGCCTTTGAGTCCATCACCATGCGATCGATCTCGGCCTGCAATTGCGCGCCGGCCACCGTTACGCCCCACAATTGCTCGAGAGCAGCGGACTTCAGCACCACGTCCTCTGCCTTGGTCTGAATCAGGGCTGCGGGGACGGCCTGCTCAAAAGAAACCGACGTATTCTGCGCCGCGGTTCGATGCTGCCAGTACACTCTCTCGATCGCGGTCTGACATCCGATGCGCGCACCAAGACTGAACTGGGCTGCCGGCACCTGGCCAAAACAAGTCGTCGCAAGAATGAATGCGTATGCAACGGCGCTGTAGGACTTCATCCGAAATCGCTTCATAGCGTTCCTCGTTTGGGCCATTACAGCCCGGTTAAGACCCCACTTTCCCCACTGGCGGAACAAGCAAGCCACGCTTTATCTCGCAACTTTCTTTAATCCTGGTCGCAATCCGCTCTGGCCTGTGCTGACCTGGGGTTGCTGGAGGTGGTTCGAATAACTGAGCACCGGGTCGATGATCAGGAGTTTGCTCCGGTCGTAACTCCCGAGCGCAAACGTCACCCGTCGTTTGTTGACAACAAAGCGCGCAGTTACCGGCCGTTTCGCGCCGTCAATCTCCTGGTAGGCGTTTGGCTTCTGGAACCGCAGTTCTGCTTGCCGGGTGCGAATTGCGAGATCGCCGGATGCCGTTAGCTGAATGCTGCTTGCACCCATGATTTCCATCACGATGTCGCGGGTCATCGCTCCCGGTGCAACCTTGAAGTCGTACTCGAGGCTCCCATGGCGGCCACGGCAAGTGACATGAATGCCTGGATGAACCTCCTGAAATTGGACTTCTGAGAAGTTCGGGATCCCGGTGATCCACTCTTTCCTGTCCGCCCCGATGAAATAGCTGCTGTTTCCCGGCAGCGCACCGAGTGCGACCAATCTGCTTTTGTGGGAAGAGTCCGCCAGATTGACTGCAATAGAGCCCGTGACCGCCCGCTCACCAACTCCGACGTCCTGACGGAGCGAGAGCAGAGTGCCTCGATCGGTAAGGTACAAAACGTAACCCGGACCTCGGGCCACGAATTTCACGTCACGTTCTGCCTGTCCCCGGTTAGGCTCGAAGCTGATTGGGCCATCGAAAAACGTCTGCTCGGATTCCAGCGAGCGCGAAATACTGGTTGCGCCCTTCCCGGCATACATCAGGGTCACGGCCCCAAATAGCGTGAGCAGGATTATGGCTGCGATACCTTTCAGCCTGTCGTGGTTTGCGCCTGATGTCATCGGTCTGAATGGCCAGGGGTCAACGACGCGCGGCCGTGATGAGCATTCAGCCAAAGTTCTTGGGGGGTGACAAACGATTCCTTTCTGAATCCGAGGTGACTGGATAAATCGCTGAGGAGTGGAGGGTTACCGGCCGGTCTGATTTCCTAAGGTATGTTGGTGTTGCAGATTTCTGCAGCCCCACTGGGGTCTGGTTGTGGTTTTTTTTACGGCGGAGTGACAAAACTACGCCAAGAGGCGGGTAAACTCCCTATGGGCGTGCCCTTGTCCAGGCTCCTCCTCCTGTGGAAAACGACTTACCAGCTCCCGACAGAAGTCCCAAAACCTGGCGTTTCGGTCCCTATGAAGTCGACGCCCAAGCCGGAGAGGTTCGCAAGCACGGGCTTAAAATCAAGATTTCAGGGCAGCCACTCGAAGTCCTCCTTCTACTGCTTGAGAACGCCGGGCAACTCGTAAGTCGCGAGGAACTCCGTCAACGGTTGTGGACGGAAGACATCTTTGTCGATTTCGAACACAGTATGAACAGCGCAGTGAAAAAGCTGCGCCGTCTTCTGAACGACAATCCCGACCACCCCCGTTACATCGAAACTCACCCACGCAAGGGTTATCGTTTCATTGGAGTCGTTGAGAGCGTCTCCCTGGCGCCCGAAAGAAAGACGCCGACAACGCCGCAGCCGTCCTTGGAAATCCAGCCCGAAGCCGCTCAGGCCGAACAGATTGCCGGTTCTTCTCGCTGGAAGTGGATGACCGTGATCGGTCTTGCTGCAGTCACGATCTTCGCCGTCCCTGTCGCTTTCCGCCATCGCGCAACCGACCTCGCCCGCGTGCGCACAGGTTCGCAGCCTGTCGCACGGGCACGAACTTCGATCGCCGTTCTTGGGTTTCAAAACCTGTCCGCCGACCGCACCCAGGATTGGCTTTCCACGGCATTCACCCAAATGCTCTCCACCGAACTGGAGAGAGGCGGCAAGGTACGAATTATTCCTGAAGAGATCGTGGCCCGTGCCAAGCGGGATCTTGGCATCACCGAAAAGGACGGATATGCGCGGACCACCTTGCGCGCGGTTCGCAATGATCTGGGTACCGACTACGTCGTGGCCGGCTCCTATATTGCGATGGGGGCAAAGGATGCGGCTCAAGTCCGTCTCGACTTGCGGTTACAGGAAACCATCTCCGGAGAGAGCCTGGCCAGCATCGCCGTGAACGGCAAACAATCCGAAATCTTCAGCTTGGTGGTGCAAGCAGCCGACGAGCTACGCGCCAAAGTGGGCGCTACCCTCCCACCCGAAGGCGACGTGGATTGGCGCGCGGTCATGCCTTCCAATACCGAGGCAGAACGGCTGTACTCGGAGGGGCTTGCGCACCTGCGCCGCTCCGAGAATGTGCTCGCCAGCGAACTGTTGCAAAGGGCTGTCGCGCTCGAGCCAGGCTTTGCCCTGGGCCACGCAGCGCTTGCCGAAGCCTGGCAGGCCCTGGGGTACAACGGGCGCGCCCTCTCCTCGGCACAGAAGGCTCTCTCCCTTTCGACGACTCTTCCCGAAGATGAACGCCTCAAAGTCCAAGGGCGTTACTACGAATTGCAGAATGACTGGGCCGGCGCCAGCAGCGCTTACCGGCATCTTTGGCAGGATTATCCCGACGACGTCGAGTCTGGCCTGCGTCTTGCCGAGGTACAGATTTCGGCCGGTAACACCGCCGATGCGCTGACCACGATCTCGAATCTCCGTTCCCTTCCCGCTCCGCTCAAAGACGATGCCCGGATCGATCTGGCCGAGGCCTCTGTAGCGGCCTACAACGCGGATTTCAAACATCAGCAGCAACTCGCCGAGCAGGCCGCGGAGAAGGCGCAAAAAATGGGCGCTCGCCTGCTGCTGGCCCGGGCAAGACTGGTGCAGGGATGGGCGCTCGACGATCAGTCGCAATTTGAGCAGGCACTGCGGGCGTATTCAACGGCGCAACAGATCTACCAGGAAGCCGGTGATCTTGACGGGACCGCCACCGCCATGAACGATGTCGGAATCGTTCTGCAAAAACAGGGCGACCTGCGCGGCGCTCACGACAAATTGCAACGCGCGCAAGAGATCTTTCGCCAGCTTGGCGACAAAAGCGGATTGGGCGCCGTGCTGACCAATCTCGGCGAAGTGCATCGCGCTCAAGGTAAGCTGTCCGATGCCGAAGATTTCTACCGCTCCGCGCTTGCCATCTGGCGCGACGCCGGTCGCAAACAATCCGAACACGCGACCATGAACAACCTGGGCGACGTGCTCTATCAGCGTGGAGACTTCCGCGGCGCAAAAAAGCTTTTTGAAGAACTACTTCAGGCTCGCCAGCAGTCCGGGGATAAGAATGGCGTGGCGCTGGCAAAAGGTAATCTGGGCGACATCGCACGGGTGCAGGGCGATCTCGACCAGGCAATCAACCTTTATCAAGAAGCCATCGCCGCATTCAAGCAGATCGGCGATCGGGCCGCTACCGCCGGGGTACAGCTTTCATTGGCCAGGGCGCAGATATCCCAGCATGATTTGTCCGCTGCGGGTCGCACCTTGCGCGAGGCGCTCGCCACCAATGAGCAGATTGGCGCCAAGGGCGATGTGGCGCTGACCCGCGTGCTGCTGGCAGAAGTCGCCCTGGAGGAAGGCCAGCCCGACCGGTTCGACACCGCAGCCAGGCAGGCAATCGAGGAACTAAGCGCGGAGCGCCGCGATGCCGACGAAGTCGAAGCGCACGCGGTGGAAATTCGCGCCCTGCTTGGCCAGGGAAAGATGGATGAAGCCAGCCGCGCCCTGGCGCGAGCTCGAGCCATTCCCGTGGCTGACTGGCTTGCCAGGTTTCACATTGCACTGGCTCGCGCCCAGGTCGAAGCCCAGTCGGGCAATCGCTTCGCAGCCAAGCAGCAACTGGCTTCGGTCCAGGCCGATGCCGAACGCGTCGGATGCAAGTTATGCGCACTCGAAATCCGCTCAGCCGCCCTGCGCGCCGCATCCCCCTTGCTCCAAGGCAAAGTTCTGCAGCCCTGAGTTGGGCTTACTCAGTGGCTGATGCGCCAGGGTTGCTGAGATAAACGAGAATCCCGGTCACAAAGGTTGTATCGCCGACGGCAATGTCTGAAATGCCATCTCCGTTCAGGTCGGCGGTCACCACCACCGTTGGCTGAGCTGTCCCTTTCCGGGGCAGAGGCAAAGACTTTGCCGGCAAGAGGAATGTGCCATCACCCTTCCCGGCCAGGACCTGCACGGCTGCCCGGTAAACGGCGTTGTCAGAACAAGCGATCACAACATCGCGTTTGTGGTCCCCGTTGAAATCTCCCGTCGCTGTCCACCAAGTCCAGTCGCGAAGTGCATACTGGCTTGACGCCTGAAACGTCCCATCGCCATTCCCGAGTAAGACGCTGACTTCACTGCCGGTGAAATCTGCGGTGACAAGATCCAGGATGCCATCATGGTTGAGATCATCACTGATGATCGATAGGGAGGGTCCAAACCCCGCCAGATAGCGAGTAGGCGCCTGAAACGTTCCGTCGCCGTTGCCCAAGACCACCGCAAGGCCGTATGTATCGCAGACAGCCAGATCCACTTTGCCATCGAGGTTGAAATCTCCAGCCGTAACCTGCCAAGGAAGGCTATTGCTGGTGGACATGTAATGGAGCGGAAGATCGAAAGTACCATCTCCACGGCCCAGGAAGACCTCGCCACCATCGGTGAAAATCTGTACCGTTACGACATCCGGTTTCTGGTCGCCGTTCACGTCAGCGATAGCTGCAAAAGCTGCTTGTTCACTGGTGGTTGTTGCGGGCGCAAACGTGCCATCGCCGTTACCCAGCATGAAATTCAGCGTGTCGCTGATCCATACCAGGTCGCGCTTGCCATCGGCATTCAGGTCTCGCGAGAAAATTGCATATGGGGTCGATGGAGCAGGAGAAGAGATGCGCTCCCCGAAATTGCCATCGCCGGGATTGTGGTAAAAGACGATGAAATTACCGCGAGCGGTGACCAGATCGGCCTTTCCATCTCCATCGAAGTCTGCCAGAACGAACGGGTAGGTCACGCCAGTGATATAGCGTCGCGGGAACAGGAATTTATTGTCGGACCCAAGCAGTTGGACACCTGTGAGAAGGAAAGCGATGAATACCCATCTAATTTTCATAGGAAGCCCCTTCTTGAGCTAGGCGGTTCACTCGAATACTCGCTGCTTCGGCGGCACGGCGCTGACGGCTTTTGGAAATGAACCCTGGGATTGTTGTCTTTGGCCGCCCGCGGGACGAGTAACCCTCAACACAGAGCGAAACTCACCACAATTGCCACGTTGTGAGAACAGTCACTCAGGCGCCCAAGTATTCAATGGCGGAAAGGGGCAGTCAGTGATCAATAACCCAGACGGAAGTGATCTCGAGATCCGACCGCATGACAGACAGGCAATTCCGGTCATGCTGATGCAGTGCTGGCACTACGCAAGAGAACCAAGAGCAATATCTGAAAGGAACGACACCGCGCGAAGACCGTGAGGCGCGATCTGTGAAGAGGCGGCTTAGGTCTAAGATTTGGCCGCCCGGTCGCCGCCTGCAAAAATCGCGCTCTGCTCGCTGAAGCCTAAATCAGCGATTTCCTATCTATTGCTGCCATGTTGAGGCTAGTCGAAGCCGGATTGTGAGTTCTATGGCCCTGTTAGGTAAATCATCCTAGTAAGTGCCGCAATTTTAGCGTAAATTGCTGACGGTCACGGAACTGCAATGGACGCTATCGTCATCCTAATATTGCTCTTCTTTGCCGTGGCGTTCATTTCGTACAGCCGTATCACAAGAAGCGAACCAATATCGGCGATTGCACAGCGGGGCGTTGCAATATCGAAGTACGTCGTGGCTCTATTCGTCGCGACCTTCGGTTCCCAAGCACTCGCGGTTCTGCTGACCGCGCCTGTACTCCTGTACATACGATTTACGCATAGCCCCGGAGCTATGGACCTGTTTTCTGCATTGGTGGACAGGCCGTATTTCCCGTTCGTCTTCTCTTCGCACGTATGGGAATTCCTGGACGTTGTTGTGCTCATCGAAATAGAAGAGAAACTCTACCGGGAACCAGTTGGCGTCGCCGTCGCGTTCACGCAACTGGCCGAAACCCTTGAATGGCCTAAGCAGGGACTTCTTTGGGCGTGCGGCCATTGCGGGATTATATTCCGATCACGATTGAAGCCATTCAAACGAATCCTTCGAAGGCAAGGAAAGCGGCCGCAGCTCATTCTGAGCGCGGCCGTCCGTCAACTATAGGTGGGCGCCGAACCTGCCCCGCAACACAACTGCTAGTTACACTTCAGCGTCGCGAACGAAATACTGTCTTGCGCCCGTTCTCCTGCTTTGTTTAGGGATTGAACTTTGCTGGTCACCACCGATTCGTCTGCGTAGATATGGACCGCCGAGGGATCCGTGCTGAGTCGCGTGTCAAGCTTGCCGTCATTGTTGAAGTCCCAGCGGAACCCAACGGGCTGCGTGTCGGAAGTCGCCATCGCTGTGAGCGTTACCTGAACAAAATCTTTGCTCAGGCACACTTGATTGTCCACAACGGCGGTTACGGTTAAAGGCGCAGACGACTGCGCGTGGATGGGCAACGCCACCAAAAGAGCGATGCACGAAACGATTGCACAAAGTGCTACAGTTCGCATGGGAACGAATCCTCCAAACTGGAATCTCACTGCTGGGTTCTGAGACACAGGCGCATGCGGCGACAGAACGGAAAAATCAAGGCCGTTCGTTTTGGCGCGCCCACCAAGCTGGATTTCTGAAAATCCGCCGCAAATAGAAAATCTGCCGGAGATAAAGAAGGTCCAGGAATACGTCGGCGCGGACCACCAGCGTCCTGATGCGACCTCGCGAATCACAGCCTTTCGTTCCCTGCGGGCCGTGACTGCGGGGATCGTTTTCTTTTCGCAGGTTTGTTCCGGGGAGGCCGGTCCAGGTGTCTTAGAGCTCAAGACACGATTCGCCGCATCGCAGAAGGCGGCTCGGATGTCATCAGGAGCTAATGTATGCCAACCAGTACGCGCTTTCCGTCCTTCGCACCCAAGCACACCTTGGCTGTGGTTATCCTTGCTGCAATTACGCTGGTCACCGTGGGCTGTGGAGGCGGATCGAGCACGCCCGCAGCGCCTGGCGGCGGCAACCCGAACCCAGTACCAACGCCCAGCAACACGTCCGCCCAGATCAAAATGGGGGATGCTCCGGCGGATCGAGTGATCTCCTTCGAAATCACCGTCGGCCCCATTACCCTGACCCCAACTTCCGGCAGCGCCGTTACCGCGTTGTCAGGTACACGGCGGCTTGAGCTCAGTCATCTTTCCGGCACGAATGAGCCACTCGCCCTGTTAAATCTGCCTCAAGGGAGTTACAGCAGCGCAACCTTGACCCTCGCCAGCCCGGAGGTGACCTTTATCAACTCTTCCGGTGTCCTGGTGAAGCTCCAGCCGACTTTCAACCAAGCAATTACGGTCACCTTCAGTTCTCCGATCAGCGTTGGCGCCGCCTCCTCGATCGTGAGTATCGACCTGAACGTGGCAAATGCGCTGACATTTGACGCTGCCGGAAACGTGACTGGAGTCAACGTTGGCTCGTCCGCATTTACCATCTCCACCGCCGCCGTGGCAGCGGAGGACCGGCAAGGTCATGAAGACGGAGAGCTCGAAGATATGACCGGCCTAGTGACCGCCGTTTCTGGAAGTTCTTTCACCATCAGCCTTGGCCAGAATGGCGTTCCTCTCACCTTCGCGACCGATGCCGCCACCCAGTTCAACGACGGTGCGGCGCTGGCAACCATGCTGAACACCCTGGTGACTGTGGAAGGAGTAACGCGTTCTGACGGCAGCCTGCTCGCCACCGAGGTGGAGGGCATCGAGAACGGCAACGGTGCGGAGCTGGAAGGCCTGGTGACACAGGTGACGGGTAACCCCGCAACCCAGATCAGTTTCGTCGCACATGATGGCGCTGGAAGCGGAGTGGACGATACCAAGGTCGGCGCGACGATTTCGGCCGACATCAGCGGAGCTCAGTTCAAAGTAAACAAAGGCAGCATTGACACCAGCGGTATCGGTGGGTTGCCGTCGCCGCCGAATTTCCCATTCGATGCCTCGACAATTCGTGCCGGGCAGCGGGTTGAAGTCGAAAGCGCCAGCTCCTTGAGCGGCACTTCCACGGTGGCGGAGAAAGTGAAGCTGCAACAGCAAGCGCTGGTGGGCACAGTATCAGGGCTGTCGGGCTCCGTTTCGGCGGGACCTGCAACCTTCACTCTGACCCTGCCCTCCGATTCCGCCTTCGCCATGTTGTCAGGCAAGACTACGGTGAGCGTGACCTGGCAGCCGGGAACCGACCTCCACAATCTCACCAGCGTCAACAACGGCGACACGGTCAGAGTGCGAGGTTTGGTCTTCTTCACCGGAACCAGCTTCAACATGATCGCCCGCCGTATCGATCAGTAATAGGTTCACTCAACCGGCCGCGTTTCCCCGAGCGCGGCCGGATTTTCCATCCTCTCTACATCACTCCTTGCGAGATACAATCGCCATGCATGTTATCGCTGCACCAACGGCTGCTCATCGCATTGCTGTGGAGTCCTCTTGTTCTGCTCAACGCAGAAACCCCGGTTCCCAAAAAAGAAACGGACAATGCGATCGCTAAGGCACGCGCGCTGAACGACAAGGGGGAAACGCAGGCAGCGAAGTCGGCGTACGAGGTCTTGTTGAGGCAGCTTCGAACGGGTCCGCCGTCGGCTCAACTGGCGGCAGTCCAAAATGCGCTCAGCGAAATTGCAGCTGGCGAAGGCAATTACGATTCGGCGATCGAGCTGGCAACCCAGGCTTTCGAGGTCTACCGGCAGGTTCAGGACGTTGACGGGGAAGTGCTCGCCCTGAACAACAAGGGTATTGCTGAGATCCAGCGCGGTTTCTACGGTGCTGCGGAAGCAGACCTGAGCAATGCCATATCCATCAGCAAGAACGCCGGTCACAAGAAAAACCAGGTCGAGAGTCTGAACAATCTGGGGGGCGCCTATTTCTTCCAAGGCAAGTATTTCGAAGCCTCGAGCCGATACCAGGACGCCATGACCCTGGTAGATCGCGCATCCGGCGAACCCTGGGCAGATTATTGGCGCCAAATCACCGCCTTCAATCGGGCAACGCTCTATCAGCGCCTCGGCCGTTACGAAGATGCACTCAAGGTTTATCGCGAAGTCGAAGCATCTTCGCACTCACTCACCGCGAGCGACCGCGCCCACCTTTACGCCAATCTCGGCGCCCTGTATCGAAGGCTGGGAGATCCATGGAAAGCGATGGACACCTATCGCCTTGCCCTGAATCTCTACTCCACAGGGCACGATTCGGATGGAGAGATCAGCGTTCTGAAGAACATCGGCATTGTCTATGCCCTCGATATTGAAGATCTGCGCAAAGCGCAAGACACGTTCGAACAAGCCCTCAGCGTTGCCTCCAAGACCGGCAACCAGCGCGAAGAGATGCAGGCGCATCTCTATCTCGGTGAAACTCACCTGCGGCAAGGTTTAGCTCGAGATGCCCTGCAGGAATTCCAAAATGCCCTGACGCTTTCCAACCGGCTGAACACTGCGGAAGAAAAGTGGAAGTCCTACTACGGTCTGGGTCGAGTCAAGGAGTCGCAAGGCGATACCCAGGTGGCAGAAACCGATTATCGGCAGGCGGTTGAAATCATCGAGGCAACGCGGGGCCAGCTTCAACTTTCCGCCTTGCGGGCGGAGTTTTTCGCCGACAAGAGAGAAGCCTACGACGCTCTCATATCCTTGTTGTTGAATCGCAATGACGTGTCGGAGGCCTTCGCTTTCCTGGAGCGGAGCCGGGGGCGGACCTTTCGCGATCGCCTGGCTTCCCGGGCTAAGGGTAAGCCGGATCCGCCCGCCACCGTCGGCGAGATACGCAAGGATCTGGACTCGTCCACCATGCTGGTCGAGGCCTGGGCCGCCAAAGGCGAGCTGGCATGGCTGTGGTGCACGAAGGACGGAATTGGCTCAGCCCGCAAGCAACTCTCTTCCGACGTGCAGCGCAGGCTTGCCGACTTTCTGCGCTCCATGCCCGACTCTCTCAACCAGAGCTACGAGGAGGTCCTGAGGTCAATCTTCGACAACTTCCCGGTTCCGCCCCCCGAGATCAAGCACCTCATGGTGGTGCCGGACGGATGGTTGAGCTTCGTTCCCTTCGATCTCGTTCGTGCAAGCCAAAGATCAGACCGTCTGCTGATCGAGCGCTTTGATATCACCTATCTTCCGACTGCCGTGCTGCTTCGGCGCCCTGATCCCGGCCGCCAGATTCGATGGCCATGGCAGACGGAATTCGTCGGGTTCGGGAATCCCGTTATAACGGAGCAGGCGAACCTGGAAGGGCCGCAAGCCAAGAGTGACAGCGTCGATGCTCTCCCCTATTCAGAAAAGGAAATCCGGGAGATCGCCAGCATGACAACGGGCAGGAAGCAGATGTTTCTTGGCGGAAAGGACCAAAAATCCGCATTTTCCGCTCACGCGAATGCCGCATGGATACTCCACGTCAGCACGCATGCCTTTGCGGATGCCGATAATCCAGAGAATTCCCGGCTGCTTTTTTCCTCCTCCTCGACCGGCAGCGCCGAGTATGTGTTTCTCAGAGAGTTATACGATTTCGATCTTCACGAAGTGAATCTGGCCACCCTTTCCGCTTGCGACACTGAACGCGGAAAGATGGTGCGTGGAGAAGGCGTACAGGCCTTCAGTAGAGCTCTTCTCTCGGCCGGATCACGCTCGACCTTGACCACGCTCTGGCGAGTTGCGGATGAGCCAACCGCCGAGTTCATGAAGCAGTTCTACTACTATGCGATTGAAGAACGCCTGCCCAAAGCACAGGCTTTGCGGCAAGCGAAGCTGAAGTTCCTTCACTCAGCGGGATCGTTGCGAAGCCCGGCGAATTGGGCCGCTTTCGTTATCAACGGAGATGGCCTGGATCCGTTGCCACTCGTGATCTCGTGGAAAATGATTGCGGCCAGTGTTGTCGCACTGGCCGCCATCATAACGATTCTCGGATTCTCGGTCGGGTTACGGAACCAGCGAAGGAATAATGGGATCCACGGTTCCCAGCCCATCGTCCCCAAGTAAACCAAGCATTTGAAGGGGAGCGCTGCCGGTCACTTGCAGACTGGTTCCGGTTGATACCAACCCCGGGAAGAACTCCGCCAAATCCCTGGTCAGACGGTTGTTGGCGGGGATCTTTACGGTTCTGCTGCCGAGCAGGGTCCCATTGCTTGCCGACAAGACGAGAACCGCTGTGACACTCGCGGCGGTCGAGTTCTGCAATGAGATGCCCGTGAATTGAGTGCCCCCAGCGATCGGCTTGAAGAAAGCCTGTGCATAGGTCGTGCTCGAGAACAGCGGGTACGTGGCAGCTACCAGGGGATGCGTGCTTTTGCCGAGCGAAGTGTAGCGCTGGTACGAGTAGTAGGTCACCTTCTCATTGGTGACGTTGTCCACGATTCGCACTCTTTTCCCGGTCATGTCCAGGGGCGAAGCCAGGGTTACATCAATTTCGTTCGGGCTGATGTAGGTCGAGGTCGCGATAATTCCTTCGTTGATGTCCACCGAGTCGGTAGGCTGGAAACCAACGCCGCTGATTACGATCTTCGTGCCGGCCGCCACCACGCCGCTCCCCGGAACGATATTGGAAATCGACATGGTGCCGCCCACCGTCATTACCCCACCCTTCACCAACAGCGGATAGCGCTGAGAGTTGGGATCGAACCAAGCCGCGGATTTGTCTAGCCTCAGGTTTGCGGTCTTGCCTTTCCCGGCAGTGGACAAAACCGGGATAGCGACTGTGAGTAGGGGATAGTCCACCACGGTGCCCATCGAAGTCAGGGGCGAACTCAGCGAAAACTGCACAGTGCCGCCTTTGAGAACGGCAGTGCCGGTTGCGTCTCCCGCAGGACTGAACAGCGCGATGCCCTTGACCGGGCCGAAAAGAGTGGAGGCAAAGCTTGTCTTCTGGCCGCCTTTCAATATCGGCTTGGGTTCGGTGATGTCGACTTTGAGCTGTAATGTCCCGCCTGCTGGAACGGTTTCATCCGGAATCATCAGTTCGACTCCAGGGAAAGGCACCTCCCCGGCGCCATTGCGCGCAAAGGAGGTCGACGGCGCGATCATCAACATTGCGAGGGAAGCAAGCGCCGGAAGAATAAAACGATTTAGCAACATATAAAACCCCTTAAAGAAATTATCGTGGCGGCAGGGACTCTCCAGAGGAAGATGGCCCGCGGGGAGCAACGAATTTCTGGACTTGCGAAGAGGCAAGAACGCGACCCGATGGGTCCAACGCCGAAACCTGCCACAGGAACGGCTTTCCTGGAAGCATTTTAGCGCGCAAAGACGCGGGTATTGTCAAATTTGTGTCACTATTTTTGCCGTTCCAAATTGAAACGTGATCAATCTCCATCACGTTCAGCTTGTAACTCGAAGCACCTGGATAGGGGTTCCACTTAAATTCGGTGGGCAGTTGCTCAATGTCACCAATCGGACTGACCAACTGCACTTCCTGTGAGCGATAAACGGCGGGGTTATTCCCGGCATCCGCGCGCAACTCTGGCTCTTTCGGCGAGCGCAAGAAGACGACGCCGACGATAAGCGCGGCCGTAACCGCCAGGGCGGGAATGGCGAAGCGCATCTTCCCCGGCTGAAACAACCACGCGATCCACCAATGTTCCACTTTGCGGGCTACTGACCCGGTCGCCCTGATCTGATCCCGGTTGCGTTCCAGTTGAGAACTGATCCAGGCTACTGCCGCCCCTTCCTGGGGCAATGGTGCACTGGATTCAAAAGCTTTCAGCATTTCCAGTTCCGCCTGGCAACGCGCGCAGTTTGCGAGGTGTGGCGGGAGCTGTGCGTCCGATCCAGTGAATACTTCCAACTGCTCGATTGACAAGCAATCCGGGGAAGCACTGAGCGCCGATTTTAGGAGTTGACGGTCCACATTAGCCTCTCGTTTGCTGGCCCCGAGCTTTCCATTGCTGTGTGAAACGGGCCAGTTTACGTTTCGCACTCACGATGTAAGCCTTTGCGCCACTCTGGTTGTCCAAACCCAGCAGGCGCGTGATCGCGTCCAAAGGCATGTCTTCCGCGTAATGTAGCGTGAATACCGCCTTCTCTTTTTCGTCCAATGCCTGGTTCAGCAGTTCGCGCAACATGGCTGCCGAGGATTTCCTCTCTGCTTCCGTGTAGGGGCTCGGCGCGTTGTCCGGAATTGCCGCCAGGAAATCTTCCTCGACTTCGTTCTTGAGCTCAGTCGCCTGACGCGAGCGGGCGCGTGCGGCATTCAGGCAATGATTGCGCGCAACCACAAAGAGCCAGGTCGAAAATTTGGATTGCCCCTGAAATGAGGACAAATTCTGGTAGGCCTTGGCGAAAATCTCCTGCGCCAGGTCGGCTGCGGTCTCCCGGTTATCAGTGAATCTCAGACACCAGCGGGCAACCCGGGAATAATTCCGACGAAACAGTTCATTAATATAAAGATCGCGCTGGCCGGCATCGGCTAAAGACCGGTAGCCTGCTACCAACTCCTCGTCCGGGAGCTGTTCGAGCGACATGGGCTCGATTATAGCAACCGGTTTTTCAGGCGTTCTGCTGCCTGTCCTACCGATTCTTCTCCCATAGCGGAGGCCGTAATCCGTTGAAAATGTTGCGTTCATTTAGAGGCTCGCAGATGCCGCTCCATTTGCTTCACATCTGCTGAGACACCCGTTCCGAGGGCGCGGAACACAATTTGTTCAGCCGCACAGGGGTCAGACGGACATGGGCACAAGGTCAACGTGAGGGAAGAAGCTTCCACGTCGAGCGTTCCTCGATTTCGACCCAGCGCTGATGTGCACTGGTGCGTCCGAGCGGCGGAGTAGTCGGCGACACGAACTTCCGGTCGCTTTCGCGCAAGGCCTCAGCTCGGGCCACCACCAAAGCCGCAGGCGAGCTAATACTTTGCACATCTCGGGATTAGAAGTGTCGTTTTACTAAGAAGAAGGTGCCCCCGATGAGATCTGGCTGGTCGTTTTCGGGTATGAATTGGGATAATTCGATCTAGAGACCCGAGTCTCGGACCCGCTCGAGAGTCCCTTCGGGCCAAGTGTTACCTATGCCTCCGGAACGGACACAGAAGAGATTGGTGGCGGCGGTTGGACTCGAACCAACGACCTACGGATTATGAGACCGTCGCTCTAACCACCTGAGCTACACCGCCACTGCGACGTAAATTCATCATAACACGTCAATTCGCCACCCTTCCGAGCCCCGCCTGCGCCCTTCTCCGCAAAGAAAATGCCGGGCCTCTGCCATCTCTGGAAGAGAACCCGGCCCACTCCAGCCCTTCTCCACTGCTATTCCTCCGGGGCTACTTCTCCGGGAATTTGCGTGGCGCTTGTCGAGACTTCCGGAGTTCCCGGCGCCCCGCTCACGGTTACGATCACCGGCACCGTCGACTCTTTATCGTGCACCGAGTATTGGGTGAAGTTCAGTTGTCCGATATAGGTTCCGGGTGTCAGGTTGGTGCCATTCACCGTTACCGTGATGACCTTCGGGGTGGTGCAGCAATCAATGCCGCTGGGTGAGATCGTTAACCAACTCCCTCCCTTCGCGCTGACTGCTGCCCCGTCGAAGTTGAACGCGGTGCTCGTGCTCGAGACCGTGATCATTTGCGGGTTTGGACTGATTCCAGCCACGGTGGAAAAGTTCAGCGCCGGCAATTGCACAAACACGGGGTCGCCAACATTGACGCTGACCGGGATCGTCACGCTGTTCCCTTTTCCCTGTAGCAGAACCTGACCGACGTAGGTGCCCGCGATCAGGCCCTGGCCCGGGAGTTTCGAAGTGACCACTTTAATCGTGGCCGTGGATGGCGCAATCCCGCTCCTCGGCGTCGCTGTTAACCACGCTCCTCCATCGGCGGTGCTGACTGACGCCGTCCAGTTCAGTGTTCCTGCACCAGCATTCAGGATCATGACAGTTTGCGCCGGCGGATTCGACTGGCTCGGCTTGAACGAGAAGCTTGCTTCGCCCGGTATGTTGTCGAAGTAGGCCGCGGTGCTCGACGTGATCGTCAGCGTGACGGGGACGGTCATCGCCAGGTCGTGAATCGAATACTGCGTGAGGATGATTTCCCCGGTGTAGGTGCCTGCGGCCAGCGTGCTGGCATTTACACTTACGGTGAGCGTTTCAGGCGTGGTACAGCAGTCTACGCCCGACTTACTTACTGTTAGCCACGCTCCGCCCTTGCTGTTTACAGCCACCGAATCAAAGTTGAAGTTCGATCCGGAGCTTTCCCCGGTACTGATGATCGGCAGTATCTGCGGAAGCGGATTGGCTCCTCCAAATGGCATGGTGAAACTGATCGGATTGAGCTGACGGAACACCGTGGTTCCTACGCTTACACTCACCGGCACGGTAAAGGTGCTACCCGTAGTCTGGAAGGAAAGCTGGCCGATGAATGTCCCCGCGATTTGCCCTCCTCCGGGCAGGTTTGCCGGAGTGATACTGACCGACACCGTTGACGGCGTGCTGCCGCTCAAAGGCGTTGCCACCAGCCAGTCTCCACCATCCGCCGTGCTGACGCTGCCCGTCCACGTGAAGGACCCGGTGCCTCCGTTTCGTACTTGCAGCGTCTGTGAAGGCACAGCAGTGGCGCCGGTTTGGAGCGAGAAACTTACCTGCCCCGGCATGTTGTCAAAATACCGGCTTGAAGTTGCCGCGATGGTCAGGGTCACCGGGATCGTGATCGCAATATCATGGATAGAGTATTGGGTCAGCGTGATCTCCCCGGTGTAGGTGCCGACCGCCAGTGTGCTGGCATTGACGCTGACCGTCAGGGCCTCCGGAGTAGTGCAGCAGTCCACCCCCGACTTGCTCACCGTGAGCCAGGCGCCGCCTTTACTGGTTACCGCGACAGAATCAAAGTTGAAGTTGGATCCGGTACTGATTGCCGAGATCACCTGGGGCAGCGGATTGGCTCCGCCGAACGGCATGGTAAAGCTGATGGGGTTGATCTGGCGGAAGACGCTCGCGCCCACCGTCACGGCCACGGGTATGGTAACGCTGCTTCCCGTGGTCTGGAAGGAGAGCTGGCCGACAAACGTGCCGGCGATCAGTCCTCCCCCCGGCAGATTGCTGGGAGTGATGCTGACCGACACCGTCGTCGGAGTGGTGCCGCTCAGGGGCGTTGCCGCAAGCCAGTCTCCTCCATCCGAAGTGCTGAAACTCCCGGTCCAGCTGAAACTTCCCGTTCCCCCATTGCGGACCTGGAGCGTTTGCGCAGGCACCGTGGGCGCGCCAGTCAGCAGCGAGAAGCTGATCTCTCCCGCCATGCTGTCGAAATATTTACTCGAGGTTGGCGCAATGGTCAGAGTCACCGGGACCATCATCGCAAGGTCGTGAATAGAATATTGCGTCAGGATGATTTCCCCGGTGTAAGTGCCTGCCGCCAGCGTGCTGGCGTTCACGCTGACAGTTAAGACCTCAGGCGTGGTGCAGCAGTCCACGCCAGACTTGCTCACCGTGAGCCAGGCTCCGCCCTTGCTCGTCACCGCCACGGAATCGAAGTTGAAATTCGACCCGGAGCTTTCCCCGGTGCTGATCACCGACAGAATTTGCGGCAACGGATTGGCTCCTCCGAACGGCATGGTAAAGCTGATCGGATTCACCTGCCGGAATACCGTGCCGCCCACGCTGACACTCACCGGCACCGTGAAGCTGCTGCCGGTCGTCTGGAAGAAAAGTTGACCTACAAAGGTTCCGGCAATCTGCCCTCCTCCGGGAAGGTTGACCGGGTTCACGCTGATGGTGATGGTCGCAGGAGCCACTCCGCTCAGAGCCGAGGCGCTCAACCAGCTTCCCCCGTCTGCCGTGCTTACCGATCCAGTCCAGTTCAGCGTCCCCGTTCCGCCATTTCTTACCGTGAGGCTCTGCGGAGTGACATTAAGCGCGCCTGGAACCATGGAGAACGTCATCTGACCGGGTTCGCTATCGAAATAAGTTGTGCCCGAGGCAGCGATGGTCAAAGTGACCGGAACAACAATCGCCAGATCGTGAAGCGAGTATTGGGTGAACAGGAGCTCACCTGTGTAAGTGCCCGCAGCGAGCGTGCTCGCGTTTACGCTCACGGTGATTGCCTCTGGGGTCGTACAGCAATCGACACCGGATTTGCTGACCGTGAGCCATGCGGCTCCCTTCCCGGTCAGCGCCACGGAATCAAAGTTGAAATTGGTCCCCGTGCTGATTACCGACAGCACTTGCGGCAACGGATTAGCGCCGCCAAAAGGCATGGTGAAGTTGATGGGGTTGATCTGCTTAAACACCGACGTCCCAACGGTCACGCTTACAGGAATGGTCACGCTGCTGCCGGCGGTCTGAAACGCCAGTTGTCCCAGGAAGGTTCCGGCTGTGGATCCGCCTCCGGGCAGGCTCGCGAGTTCGATCGACACGGTGACGCTCGAAGGCGCAGTCCCGCTGAGCGCGGACGCCTGCAGCCATCCTCCGCCGTCTGCGGTGCTTGCGCTCGCGGTCCAGTTCAATGTTCCGCTGCCCCCATTACGAATCTGGATCGTCTGCGGAGGCACAATGCTTGCGCCTGTGAGAAGGGAAAAGGTCACTGCTCCAGTGGCGTTGTCGAAGTAGGCTGAATTGGTCGCCGCAACCGTCAACGACACCGGAATGGTAAGGCTTCCGTTGGATGTCGAGGTAAGTGCGATTTGTCCCTGGTATGTCCCGACCGCCAAAGCGATATCGGGATTCACCGTCACAGTGAGCACTTCGGGAGTGGTACAGCAAGTCACACCCGACTTGGAAATCGAAAGCCACGCGCCGCCTGTTGTCGTTGTCGCTGTAGCCGTGAAGTTGAAGTTTGCGCCGGTACTGACTGCTGTGATGACTTGGGGCAGAGGATTGGCGCCCCCGAATGGCTTAGTGAATGCCAGTGCAGGAATCTGGGTGAATGTCTGGGCTCTCGTTACGCTCGCGGTCGCGAGCATCCAGCAGGCTACCAACATCACGAAAAGAATGGCACGGTGCGCTTTTGTTGCACGGCTAAGCATGGTCGTCTCCTGCGGATGTCGGTGCGCGGCGAGACGTGTGCTACGCCTGGGCACAGAATCATCACTCGATTTTGGGCTTGCAAGTTCCCGAGCAAGGAACTGAATCACGGAAACTCACTTAACATTGCGCAAGAGGGGCGAGAAAACCGTCATCCCGGTAAACACAAGACCGGATTTGTCCTTCTGGCGACTTCGGACCTGCTATTCAGGCTGGCAGACGGTCGGCGCGAAGCGAGACTCTTAGGCGTGGACGCGATTTTCCCTGCGCGACCACCGTCTTCATGGCCGTGCTTATTCCAGCCGCTGGATGATGGACCGGTCCATCGCGAGGATCACCCCGCTTTGCTCGAGTCGCGCGGCATTTTTCTTGTGCTCGCCGTCCTCGGCGAGTGCCTTGCGGTACTGCTCGTAAGCTGCCAGGGTTGGCAGCTCAATCAGGCCCAGGGCTTCGTCGGTAGGGCCGGAATAGTCGGTGGGCAGGAAGTAACCGACGATCTTACCCCCGCTGCGGCGAATGGGTTCCTGCTCGGCTTCAGCATAGGTTTTGAAATCCGCGAGTTTGTTGGGATTGAGCGTGTAGCGAATGGCTAGCGTGATCATTGTGCCTCCGCACAGAATCCTACCCGCGCCCGGGCGATGAATGCTTCGACGGCCGTCGAAGTCTCGCGCTTGCGACCTGGCCCGACTGGCAGGCTCCCATCCTGAGTTGTTCCGCCAAAATCCCCTGTGTTAGCATCCTTGGTTTTGGCAGGCTGTTCCGTCTTGGCCTTATCCGGTCCTCTTCTTCCGGCCATTGGGAGCCTCTGGGCTGTGCGCTCAATCGCGCACCCACGTATGGAACCGCCGTTCAAGATTGGCGCAATAATAATGGTTAAGGAGGCTGCGGAGGGCGCGACCACATAGCGACAGCGTCCAAGCCTGCCCTGGCAGCAGTCGTGGAGCTGTTCCGTCGAGCCCCGCTCGACGCGCTGGCCAACCCCACACCCAGCCCCCGGCGATTTTCCCGGTTAAAGGAGCTCACTCGTGAAGGTCTACGAAGGCGCGAACATCCGCAACATCGCGTTCATTGGACATGGCCACGCCGGCAAGACTTCCCTCATATCCTCCATGCTTTTCACCGCCGGCATGACGCAACGTCAAGGCCGCGTGGACGACGGCACCACGACCACCGATTACGACGAAGAAGAGATTGCCCGCAAGATGTCCATCTCCAGCAGCCTCGCCTATGTTGAGTGGGACAAGACCAAGATCAATCTGATCGACACCCCGGGCTTCAACATGTTCGTCCACGAGGCCAAGATGGTGCTGCCGGTCGTGGATGCCGCAGTAGTCGTGGTGGATGGAGTCGCCGGCGTGGAAGTCGTGACCGAGCGCGTCTGGAACTACTGCGAAGAATACAAGACCCCGCGCCTGATCGTCGCCAGCCGCATGGATCGCGAGCGCGCCGATGCTACCCGGGTCCTGGATTCGGTTCAGAAGGCGTTCGGACGAAACGTCGTCCCCATCGAGCTCCCCATCGGCAGCGAAAAGAACCTGACCGGCGTTGTCGATCTCGTCCGCATGAAGGCCTACACCTACGAACTCGGCGGCAACGGCAAGGGCAAGGAAACCGAAATCCCCGCCAACATGAAAGAGCAGGCGCAGGAAGCGCACGAGCGCCTGGTCGAACTGGTCGCCGAAGGGGACGACAAGCTCATGGAGAAGTTTTTCGAGGCCGGCACGCTCTCCGAAGAAGACCTGGTTCCGGCGCTGCACAACGCCATTCGCGAAGACAAGATCTTCCCGGTCATCTTTGCCTCCGGGCTGGGCAATATCGGGGCCGACCGCGTCATGGATTTCATCGTGGACTATACCCCGGCTCCTTCCGAGCACGAATGGGTACAAGGGGAAGCGGTCGCCTCCGGAAACGGAGACGCTCCGAAGCGTCATGAAGCCGACAATGAGCCGGTTTCTCTTTACGTTTTCAAGACCGTATCCGATCCCTTCTCCGGGCGCATTTCCTACTTCAAAGTATTTTCCGGTGTGCTGAAGAACGACGCCGCTGTGCAGAATTTCACTCGCGGCTCAACGGAAAAATTCGCCCATATCTCCGTCATGCAGGGCAAGACCGCTGTCCCGGTGACCGAACTGCACGCCGGAGATATCGGCGCCGTCGCCAAGCTGAAAGACACCATCACCGGCGACACCCTCGGCGACAAGTCCGCTCCCATTCAATATCCGAAGGTCAAGCTGCCAGAGCCCGCGATCACCTTCGCCATTGAGCCCAAGAGCCGCGCCGATGAAGACAAGCTCGGTGTTGGCATACACAAGATGATGGAAGAAGATGCCATGCTCCGCTTCTTCCGCGATCCCCAGACCAAAGAGTTCCTCATCGCCGGCACCGGACAGCAGCACATCGAAGTGGTTGTCTCCAAGATGAAGAAGCGCTATCACACCGAAGTCGTGCTGAAAGCACCCAAGGTTCCCTACCGCGAAACCATTCGCGGCAAGGCCGATGTGCAGGGCCGCCATAAGAAGCAGACTGGCGGACACGGCCAGTACGGCGACTGCAAAATCAAGATGGAGCCGCTGCCTCGCGGTGGCGATTTCGAGTTCGTCAACGACATCTTCGGCGGCGCCATCCCCAAGAACTTCATTCCGGCCGTTGAAAAAGGAATCAAGGACGCCGCCGCCCGCGGGTTTCTAGCCGGATTCCCGGTCGTGGATTTTCGAACCATCCTTTATGACGGGTCGTATCACGATGTAGATTCCAACGACCTGTCATTCCAGATGGCGGGCCGCATCGCTTTCAGGAAGGCGATGGAAGTGGCCAAGCCCACGATCCTCGAACCCATCATGGCAGTCGAGATCACCGTGCCTGACGAGTTTGCCGGAAGCATCATGGGCGACCTCAATAGCCGGCGCGGCCGCATCCAGGGTATGGACAACAAGGGCGGCAACACTGTCGTGAAGGCGGAAGTGCCCATGGCCGAAATGCTGACCTACGGCGTCGACCTCACCGCGATGACCCAGGGGCGGGGCAGCTTCAGTATGGAAATGCACCACTACGACTTTGTGCCCACCCAACAGCAGGAGAAAATAATCGAGAAGGCGAAAGCAGAGCGCGGCGAAGTCAAGGAAGAGGAGGAATAACCGAGGGAAATGGGGCCCTATGCTACGACCAAAAGGACCTTGAGCGGGCGAGAGGAATCCGCACATCCCACCTCCCCCTCGGTTTCCGCCTCAATTACCTTGAATCAGAATCAATTACCGGTCGCCTCGCCCACAACATAACAACTCTGGTTCTAACTACCTGGGTTCCCCAGCCTCTCTTTGGGGAGTACTCAGAACTCTTGCTGCCGGGGCTGCTCTGGACTAAAATCCCCGCTACAGGATGGCAAACTGTCCGTCCATTCTTTCCGGTAGGACAGCTTCTATTCTAGTGCGTTTTGCGCTCACAACCTGAGAGCGGTGTAGTTTTAAGTACTGGGTTAGAACTCTCTTGTCACAGCTCACGACGACTTTCGCGCCTCACCGCAACCTCAGCGACGAAGTGAATTGCCACATCGTTCAGTCTGAAATCGAAGGTGGGGTCTATCTCGACGACCTCGCTCCTTCCACCGTGCTCGAAATTCGCACGCAGAACCATTGCTATACCGCGATCATGCTCGGCCGCAGCCAGGCGCTGCTTTCCGGGAATCCTCAATATTGCCCACAGCCCGTTCTGGTCGCGATTGCAGGGTCAACGTGGGGCGGATCCATGTTGAAGTCCCGTTTTGTGGGGCGCGGCATGCACCTGGAATTTCATCACCCCGAGTACAGCACGCCCATACTTACCTCGCCGATCCAGGAAATCAGAGAGATCCCGTACTTCAAGATGTGAGGTAGAGCGACAGCCGGCCAGCCGTTGGTGGTTCTCCAGCGCCTGCGTGGTTCGCGATTTTCCCAAAGTTGACCTGCTCCAGCCACTCGCCTACCATTACCCCGCCCATGATCGGCAAGACCATCTCGCACTACCATGCCGTTGAAAAACTGGGTGGCGGCGGAATGGGGGTGGTTTACAAGGCGGAAGACACTCGCCTGCATCGTTTCGTTGCCCTCAAGTTTCTTCCCGACGAGGTCGCCAAAGATCCGCAGGCGTTGAGCCGCTTCGAACGGGAGGCGCAGGCCGCCTCCGCCCTGAACCATCCCAACATTTGCACCATTCACGACATCGGCGAATTCGAAGGCCGCCCCTTCATTGCCATGGAATATCTGGAGGGCGTGACTCTAAAGCATCGCATCGCCGGCCGCCCTCTCGACCTCGAAACCCTGCTCTCGCTCGCAATCGAAATCGCCGACGCTCTCGACGCCGCCCACTCCAAGGGTATCGTGCACCGCGACATCAAGCCCGCGAATATCTTTGTCACCGCTCGTGGACATGCAAAGATCCTCGATTTCGGCCTTGCCAAAGTCACTCCCCGCTCCGCGGACCCTTCAGGCGCCACTGCGATGCCTACGGCCGTCGAGCCTCTTGAATATCTGACCAGCCCCGGGACCGCTGTCGGCACGGTTGCATACATGTCGCCGGAGCAGGTTCGCGGCAAGGACCTCGATCCTCGCACCGACCTGTTTTCTTTTGGAGTCGTGCTCTACGAGATGGCAACCGGGGCTCTTCCCTTTCGCGGCGATACCTCGGGCGTCATCTTCGAAGCCATTCTGAACCGCAACCCGCTCTCTCCCGTGCGCCTGAACCCTGAATTGCCCGCCAGGCTTGAAGACATCGTGAACAAGGCGCTCGAGAAGGATTGCTCCCTGCGTTACCAGCACGCTTCCGACATGCGCACCGATCTTCAGCGCCTGAAGCGCGACACCGAGTCAGGACGCCGGGCGGTTCAGGAGGATGTACCCGCGGCCGCCAGTTCTTCGGCCGTTCGCGTACAGCCGGCAGCGCCCGACCATGCCAGCAGCAGCTCGGTCGCAATCGAAGTTGCGCGCAAGCACAAACTTGGATTCGGAATCGGAAGTCTGATCGCCGTGATTGTCATCGCTGCGGCTGCATTCGGAATTTATTCTCTTCTTAACCGCAGCCATCCTTCCCCGTTCCAGAGCTTCAGCATCAACAAGCTGACCTCCACCGGGCGCGCCACCCTGGCCGCCATTTCACCGGACGGCAAGTATGTGCTCAACGTGCAGAAAGACGGGAACGGCCTCGAAAGCCTGTGGATTCGCAATGTCCCCAGCGACAGCAACACGCAAGTCCTGCCGCCCAGCCCGGGCATCGAGTTTCGCGGACTCACTTTTTCGCCGGACGGAAACTACATTTATTTCCGGCGAACCGAATCTGAGTCCTCCAACTACATGGTGCTTTACCGCGCACCGGTTCTTGGCGGAACTCCAAGCCCGATTATTAGAGACATTGACAGCGATATCAGCTTCTCGCCCGACCGTAAGCGTGTCGCTTTCTTTCGGCTCAATAATCCGGAGATCGGCAAATACCGCCTCCTGATTGCTGACCTTGCTTCGCGCGAGGAAAAAGTGCTGCTCAGCGGTGAAGCCGCCTCCACCTTTTCAGACCTTGCGTGGTCTCCTGACGGTAAGACGATGGTGACCGATCAACCGCAGGGTGAGCAGCGCGGTCTGTTTGCGATTGACGCGAACTCAGGCACAGTTCGCCCAGTTCTGCTGGCCGACGACAAGATCTTTCACAATGCCGTGTGGCTTCCCGACGGCAGCGGCGTGCTGGTCACCTACAGCCGGGAACTCAACCGCGTCCGGGACCAGATCGGGTTCGTCTCCTATCCCAAGGGTGTATTTTCCACCATCACCAATGACACCAACAGCTATTTAGGAATCAGCGTTTCGGGGGACGGCAAAAGCCTCATCACCGTCTTGCTCGATGAAAATCGCAGGGTGTCGATTCTTCCCGCCGATGCCAGCAATTCCGGCACAGATGTTGTTTCTCGACAGATCGCCTGGGGTCTGGACTGGACCCCGGACGGTAAGCTGCTTCTCGATCTCGATTCCTCCATTGTGAGCATTGATCCTGCAACAGGTCAGAAAACCGTCCTTCAGGCTGCGAACAGCAATTCCTATTTCTACACTCCTTCTTTGTGTCGCGACGGCAAAACTATGGTGGTGGGTAACGGAGCGCTCGCTCAGAACATATTCCGCGTGGATCTTTCCGGAGGGAATCTTCAACGACTCACATCGGGCAAGCGAGACCTGGGGCCCATGTGCGCTCCCGACAGCAACGCGGCTTACTATTCGAACTTTGGTGAAACCGGGAACCTCATGCGCGTTTCTTTCGACGGAGGCAGGCCTTCCAAGGTGACTGAAATGATTGACTGGGGCGGTGGATATGACATCTCGCCTGACGGAAAGCTCCTCGCCTTCGTTGGCCTGGTGAAACCGGCGCCGGACTATTTAATCCAGCTTGTCGTGCTGAACCTCGAAACCCAGCAGCCTGTTCGCTCCTTCGCCTCTGATGTCACCAGCGGATTTAACCATATCCGCTTTACTCCCGATGGCAAGAGCATCCTGTTCGTCAAGCACGACATCGCCGGGGATTCGCTCTGGCTGCAGAATCTTGACGACTCTCCCCCTAAGCCGCTCACCAACTTCAAAGCTGAAACTATCTGGGACATGCGCTACTCCCCAGATGGCAAGAAGCTTGCCATCGTTCACTCTCACACCGATTCCGACGTAGTGCTCCTCCGCACAACACAGCCGTAAGCAGCATCCGTTGGGAATCTTAATGTCGGGATTCCTAGTGTCTGAACTGGTTCGACACGCAACATTGCTCCTCGGAATCCCGGTATTTCCCCCCCGGAGGAACCTTCAGGCTTCTTGCATTTATCCGGGAGTTTGCAACCTCCCGCCCCGCCTCTGCACTAACCCTCTGTACTTCAACGGAGGTAAGCAAATGCTTTGGACGCTCTTCGTGATTCTGTTGATTGCGTGGTTCCTGGGATTGGTGGGAACTTACCAGATCGGCGCGTTCGTGTGGCTGCTGCTGGTGGCCGCTCTCGTTGTGTTAGTCCTGCAATTGGTCTCTGGACGTCGCGGTCCGGTGGTTTGAGATCGGCTTCGAGTTGCTAACGGGTCGCAAAAGCAAATGGACTCAGGCTGCCAACCAGCATGCCTGGGTCCAGGTTCTCTGCTACTTCTTTCCCAGAAGTTGAAACGCCAGCTGGAACATCTGCACGACAGATACCCCAATCACCACGTAAATCGCGATCTCGAGGCGCCGTCCCCAGCTTCGCATTCCTTCCAATAATCCGATCACCTCGGAGTTCGCGTGGGACAACGTGTCGGTCAGGCGCTCCAGTTGCTCGGTCGAATTCTGCATTCGCTCCAGCACCCGTGACGTCGCCAGCAGCGCGGCTGCGGTCTGCTCGCTATTGCGGATGTCCAACTCCGTTTTACATGCTGTCCACCACGGGCTGCCGGGAGGATTGTCATACATGCGCTGCCGGATCTCTTCATAGGAGCGGTTCCGCAGCAACTGCACCAGGGCATGGACCTTGTCATGCGAGCCGCCGTTGGCGCGTCCGTGCTCGGTTGTGGATAGCATCACCACTAGCGTATCTCAACCTGTATTCAGCCAATCAGGTGCCGGAAGTCCAATTCCGGATAGGACTAAAAGACCGCCTTCCCGCGGTTACCCTCAATCGCCACTCCGGTTTTGCGCATCTCATAGCGGCATAAAAGGAGAGCTCATGCAGACCCTTGTCGGCATCTTCCCTGGCGAAAATCAAGCGGGACAGGCAATCCAGGATCTTCTCAGCTCCGGCTTTTCCCCAAAATCGGTAGGGTTCCTGACTGGCGAGAACTCGCAAGCCAAGCTTGCGGAAATGCCCACCACCGATACCGAGCGCGATGGCATGGGCAAAAGCATGGGCGCGTTTCTCGGGGCGGTGGTTGGCGCGAGCGGCGGCTTAGGTCTCGGAAGTGCGTTGGCCAGCTTTGTGATTCCTGGAGTTGGGCCTATCCTGGCCGCCGGTATTGGGGCTGCCGCTGTTCTTGGATTGGGCGGCGCTGCCGCCGGCGCTCATCTCGGAGAAGAGAGCGAGCACGCTCTGGATCTTGGAATTCCTCGCGACGACGTTTTCTTCTATCGCGATCTGTTGAAGCGCGGCCGTAGTTTGGTGGTGGTGAACCTCAATTCACAAGACGAGGCGGAAACTGCCGAAGAGATCTTTCGTCGCGCCGGGGCAGAAGAGACCGACGCGGCGCTTCAGCAATGGCGAGCCGACAACCCGACGCAATTCCGGCAGGCATCTTGAACAACTCCAGCCACGGTTAACTTGCCACTGCCATATGCTGAGGGTCGCTCAGCGAAATCAGCCTTCCGGGAGGATAGTCCTCCTGCGATAGCGGCGTTTCAGGATCGGTGCGTATCACCAGCACTTCCCCGCTTACTACCCCGCGCACCGTAAGGCTTTGACTCTCAACGGCGACCACACGGTATTTTTCATCGAAGATAGCCATTGGAGGTTGGATGCCGGTTCTCGGGCTACGGGTTCACTGGCATCATAGACCTGCCACTCTGGTTTCGCGGAGAATCACGGCAGGTCCAGTCTTCCCTTCTCGGGGACATTCGTCTCGTATCGCAGTCCCTGCCATAAGTAGATGACTCTGAGCCGCTTGGGCTGGCCTTCGGCTGGATCACCGCCCATCGACTCATTCGTCACCTGCATGTTCAACTCGTCTCCACGCAGTTGGGCGGCCACGCGCCCAGTCACATCGGCGTTCCGCTCTCCCGATCCATATATCGCACGCAGGATTTGCAGCGATCCGCCCTCTCCTCGAATCCCTGGCCACCAGGACGTCGCTCCCGGCAAATCGAGATAATCCTTTTCATTTACCGTGGTTCTTCCCTGCTCTCCGTTGTAGATGTAGGACACGATCAGAGTCTTCGGGCGTTCCTCCGCCGGGTCGCCCCCCATGGTCTCGTTCGTCACACGTATCCGTAGACGGTCGCCCTGTACTTGCGAATTCAGCAGGTCCGTAACATCACGAAACCGGTAATCGGCCCCGTACTGCGCTCGCATGATCTGCAACCCTGGCGAATAGTAAGGATGCCGGGCAGGCAGGTTTAACGTATCTTTTTCATTTACGATGACGCGCGCGGTCCGGCCGTCATAGACGTACCATGCCACCAGCGTTTTAACTTTTTCCTCTGCCGGATCGCGTCCCATGGTCTCGTTGGTAACGCGTACGCTGAGCTTGTCGTTGCTGATTTGTGAATTCAGGCGCTGGGTCACGTCCACCCAACGGTCGCCCACCCCGTACTCCGCGCGTAGCAACCGCAGACCGCCAGATCCGCCGTGTGGAACGAAGCCCCCGCCGCCCAGGGTCAGCATCTGCCCTTCGCGCAGCGTGACCTGTCCGGGACGGCCGCCCGTGGTGTACCACACGGTCAAAGTTTTCGCATGCCCTTCCGCCGGATCGCCTCCCATCGTCTGATTGGAGACCCGCAGGTTCAGTTGGTTATTTCGCACCTGCGCGTTCAATGCGTCGGTAACATCGCGAACCCGGTCCCCGACGCCATAGGTCGCACGCGTGATTTGAAGCGGCCCCCACCGGTCTCGATCCCGGTCTCTGTCCCCCCAACTGCCCGGTCCGGCGACGCTTCCCGCGGTCAAGATTTTCAGGGTGACCGTATCTCCTTCATGAAAGGTGAAACTCTGCGACTCGCCGCGCCAGCCCTGGGCATCAATGCGAAGGATTTTCTTCTGGTTCGGCGCCGGATCTCCGCCCAGCGCGTCGTTGTTAACGCGGAAACTCAGGTTGTCTCCACTCACTTTCTCCTGCACGCGCTGGGTCACGTCCCGCCACGAGTTCCCCGCTCCGTACTGCGCGCGCACAATTTTCCAACGCGCGTCGCCTCCCGGAGTCGGACGATACTGCGCCAGGGCCGCCCCTGCCAGCGCGACCCAGATCACCATTGCCGATTTAAGAAGCCTCATAGCCCGCCTCCCTGGCCCATACCCGCCGCCCCGAACTGCTGCACGGCTGAGAACTTTGGATTTGAGGATTGTAAAGAAAAAGAAGCAATCCGCTCAGTGACAAATGCACCACCCACCACGGGCACCGTCCCGCAATGCGGAAACGCAACTCACCGCTTCTCGCCGTGACGATCACGAAGACACTGGACACCCGCCCCCTTTGCCGTTAATGTCAGGGAAACTGGCTTGGCGCAGTCCCCGATTGCAGGCGAGGGCCCGTGAGAGGAGCTTCGGCATTATGGAATCCTTCCAGTTCGAATGCTCCGCTCTATGCGGCTCCGCCCGCGCTGCCCTGGTAATCGCCCATCCCGGCCACGAACTGCGCGTTTACGGCTGGGCTTCGCGCTGCCGGCCGCGAACTTTCGTGATCACCGATGGCTCGGGCCATGGCGGCATCTCCCGCTTAGATTCCACCAGGAAGATCTTGCGCGGTCTGGGTTGCGAAGCGGGTGAGGTCTTCGGCCTCTTGACCGATCGGGCAATTTACGATGCCATCCGCGAGCACGATACCTCCCGCTTTCAGTCTCTTGTGACTGTGCTCGCCGCCTCCTTCGTGGCCCACGACATTGAGGTCGTCACCGGCGATGCAACCGAGTGGTTCAACCCGGCGCATGATATCTGCCGCATGCTGATCAACGCTGCCGTCGACGCCGTCTACCTGTTCTCAGGTCGAACCATCGCCAATTATGAGTTTTGCCTTACCGAAGCAGAACACGCCTCCGACCAAAACCACGACGGTCGTTGTTGCCACCACCTCTTAGATGATGACCGCCTCGCGCAAAAGTTAAGCGCCGCCCACAATTACCTCGAACTGCGTTACGAAGTCGAACAAGCGCTCTCCTCCTGTGGCAAAGAGTATTTCCGCCTCGAATGCCTGAAGCGGGTACCGAATCCAGCTCCCATGGCTGTGCCTGTCGCTAAACCTTTCTACGAAATATTTGGAGAGAAGCGGGTCATCGAAGGAACCTATCATTCCGTGATTCGGTTCGAGGAACACATCGCTCCCCTGCAACGCGACCTTTATGCTTATGTGGAAACGGCCGCATCTCATCTTACCGAACGAGCTGCCATCGCCTGAGGTGCGTGTCTGCGGATTCTGCTGACCAACGCTTTCGTTGACCGCTACACCGGGACCGAAGTTGTCGTGCGCGACCTCGCGCTTGAATTTCACCGACGGGGCCATGACGCAACCCTGTACTCGCCACGCCTTGGCCCGGTTGCCCACGAACTCCGTGCTGCGGGAATTCACGTCACCAATGACCTCTCTACCGTGCGGCACATTCCTGACATCATTCACGGCCAGCATCACGCGCAGGTCATGAGGGCCCTGCTCCAATTCCCGCGTACCCCGGCCATCTACTATTGTCACGACGCTGATCGGTCCCCTTATTCTGTAACACTCCCAGAGTTAGTTTCCGACGGTTTTGAGCCTGGCAAATCGCCCTTGCAAGCGATTTGGCAGGCGAACTCACTCGGCGTTCGTTCTCCCAGAGATCGGTGAGGACGACTGTCAT
>DASREM010000052.1:0-6410 GCA_035652095.1 Terriglobales bacterium
TGTAATGGACCCCAAAATTTGGACAAAAAAAAGCCTTTTCTTAGATGGTGGGCGGCATTGAAAATGAAGGAGAGTCAATGCCCCGAACGCGCAAGAACCACCCGCCCAGCCTGAAGGCCAAGGTCGCCATTGAGGCGATCAAGGCCCAGAAGACGACTACCCAGATCGCTCAGATGTTCGGCATCCACCCGACCCAGGTCGGCGGCTGGAAGAAGCAGGCGCTGGCCGGCTTGCCGGACATCTTCGGCAATGGCCGCGAGCAAATCCGCCAGCAGGCCGACACAGAGAAGGACGAGCTCTACAAGCAGATCGGTCAACTGAAAGTGGAGTTGGACTTTCTCAAAAAAAGAGCTGGCCTGCTCAATTGAAGATCGCCGGCGATGGATCGATCCACGACATCCGCGTCTGAGTGTTCAGCAGCAGTGCGAATTGCTTGCCGTGCCGCGCTCGACCTACTATTCCCAGCCGCGGCCGGAGAGCGCGGAGAATCTGCGTCTGCTGCGGCGGCTCGACGAACTGTACCTGGATTGCCCGTTCTTCGGCAGCCGCCGGATGGCAGTCATGTTGAAGGTCAATCGCAAGCGCATCCAGCGGCTCATGCGGGTTATGGGAATCGAAGCTCTTTATCCGAAACCCGATCTGAGCCGCCCTGCTCCGGGTCACCAGGTTTACCCATACTTACTGCGCGGCGTCACCATCGAAAGGCCGAACCACGTCTGGAGCACCGATATTACGTATGTTCCGATGCATGGAGGCTTCCTGTACCTGGTGGCTGTGATGGATTGGTTCAGTCGATTCGTGCTCAGTTGGGAACTCTCCAACACGATGGAGACCGGCTTCTGTCTGGCCGCACTCGAGGCGGCCTTTCGCTTCGGCCAACCCGAGATCTGGAATTCAGATCAAGGGGCCCAGTTCACCTCTGCCGATTTTCTAGCGCCTCTGAAAAAACGCGGCGTGCTGATCAGTATGGATGGAAGGGGCCGCGCTCTGGACAACGTCTTCATCGAGCGCCTGTGGCGCAGTCTGAAGTACGAGCTCATCTACCCGGGCGACTTCGCCAGCGGGGCCGATCTGTTCCAAGCTCTGGATCGATATTTCCATTTCTACAATCACGCTTCATACTGCCCCACCTCGCTATGTGCTTGAGAAACCGAAGCTCCGTTGTTCCGCGGTTTGTATCGCGGTGTCCTTGTTACCGGACCGTATCCGCTCGGCCAACTTCGTTGCGGCTTCTGTTTGCAGTGCTCGTCGGTTGAAAACCCAAGGGCCGTCAGCGAGCGGGTGTTCCGCCTGAATTTCACCTCTTTCGACAGCTAGGCGAAGTGTCCGGCTACTGACTCCCAGAAATGTGGCCGCTTTCGTCAGGGTCAGCCATCCATCCGAATCGCGCCGATCCAATGAGTACGGAGATATCCTGTGATGACTTCGCAATGCGGTCACTCGTTCGCGCGTCCAGCGATTGCCACGTCCGGTCAGCAGGCCATTACGGTTGAGCACTCCGGCAATCGCTGCGTCTGGACAGATTCTCGTTAGGATCGTTACTGCGTCGACGGCTTCCTTGCAGGTGTGACTGCTGTTCTGACCGCGACGCCGCCGGGGTAAACGCAGTTCGGTGTGGACACCGCCTTTCCAATGTATTACCAGTATGACCTCGCCAGCAGTGGCGTCCACGTCCACGATCAACTCCTGGATCAGCGTTCGAACGATCCGCTTTCGCAACCGAGCGTCAGTCTCTGCATCACTCCACACCGACTCCAGTTCGGCCGCCAAGATCTCAAATTCCTCGCGGGTCGGTCTCGGCGTGTTAGCGTCGTCGTGCTGATTTCCAGAATGATGCTGGATTCGGACTTCAACCTCCCGTACTCGTTCTAATGCGAGGTTCCAGCGACGTTCCAACTCATCCGCCACCAGCCGGTTTTCGGGATCGGCAGCATCGTACTGTCGCTGTGCGCGCTGCGCAGTGTAGCGCGCCGCCTCCAGTTCGTGCCGCAACGCTTCCAGCACCTGATCCTGTTTGCGAGCTTCTTCTTCCGTTGCCAATACTGCGGCCTCCAAGGCGGCAGGCTGTACGACGCGCAACACCTCCTTTGCGATGGCCTCGTCTACTGGCAAGCCGCCGAAAGTGATACAGCGCGGTTGTCCGTTGTCCAGCCAGCCTCGATGACAGGCGTAGCGGAGCACGTCATGCTCCTTACCCGTGTACCGTATGGTCAGCTTACGACCACAGCGCCGACAACGCAACAGCCCGGCCAGCAAACCGACCCCTTTGGCAACGGCCCCTGACTGCTCCCGGCCGCGAATGTTCTCGCCGATCGATTTTTGGATTTGCTGAAACTCCTCCCAGCTCACGTAGCCCTCGTGGGAATTCGGTATCAATGCCAGCCACTGGTCGCTGCCCTTCCGCCGACAACTTTGTCGAGCCCCGCCGTTTTCGTATCGAGTGGTTTGCTCCGTCTTCCCATATGCATAGGCGCCAGCATATACCGGATTGCTCAACAGCCGGTAGAGCATGCCGTAAGAAGGGACTCTCCAGATGGTCTCGCCGCGCGGTGTATGTGTCGGCAGTTGCAGACTGTGCTCCAAGAACCACAGTAAGGTCTGTCGAATGGAACCGACCGCAAAGAACTTCTGAAACACGGAAACGATCGCCTGCTGCACGCGGCGATCCGGATCCTTCTCTAGTCGCTGATCCTCCGTCTTCCGATACCCGACCGGCGCGCTAACAATCAGTTCACCGCGCCGCGCTTTCTCGCGTCGCGCCTCCAGGGAGCGCTGGCGCAACAAATCCAGCTCGTATTCATTCAAACTGCCCTTGAGCCCGAGCAGCAGTCGATCATTGCTCTGTCGGGGCGCATAAACCGTCTCGTGGTCGATCAGCACGGTGTCAACTACACGGCAAACTTCGACCAACTGTTGCCACTCGCGACTGTTGCGGGCGAACCGGGAAACTTCGCGCGCCGCCACGGCGCCCACCTTCCCTAAACAAACCTCCGCCACCAACCGTTCAAAGCCGGCTCGCGCCACGGTCCCGGCGGCAGACCGGCCCAAGTCTTCGTCCACCACCTCGACCTCGCGCCAGCCCAACTGCCGCAGACGTTGCTCCATCGCGTACTGCAGCTTTTGACTCTCCAGGTTATGACTAACCTGATATGTGGAGGACTGGCGAACATATAACATCGCCTTCCGCGCAAGATGCTGCGGCTTGATCTTTTCACTCATGACCTGCCCCCTTTGCACTGCCGGGGGCAGGCCCTCTCTGATGGCGCTCGCGCAACAGTTGCACCAACAGGCTCACGGTCTTTTGCTGAACTTCCCGGGGCAGCCCTCGCCAGATGGGAACGTTGCGGGGCGGATGGAATAGGTCGAGTTGATCGGCGTTTTTGGGTCCCAGTGTTTGTGACATCAGCACCTCCTCCAGGTGGCAAGGAACGATGCTGAGCTTGTATCACATCCCCACGGCCACTGGCCGGCGCTATCTGAAGTAGTGCCTTCAACTGCCGCAATGCCTGGCAGCAGACCACGGGCACCGCCACAATCCGCATCGAGCGGCACCGCGCGGACTCAAACATCCACTGCGGCACTTCAACCGGTCTGGCGGAAACATTCGTGCCACAACGAAATACCGCGCGATCACTTCTGACGATAGCATCGTAAACCGATACCACCTGCCCATGCCATGGATGCCACGGGTAACACACTTCACGCGTGTCAATACTATGGGTGTCAGCTCGTTTGGTTGTACAACCATCAACGTCCGCACCAGGCGCTCGGCTACCGCACGCCGGCCGATCTGTTCCCGCGCCGGTCAATAAGGAAGAAGCCCGCGCCATGATGGGGGGCGCTGCCGTAGAGTAGGGCGCAGGCGCGCCGCGATGTCGCACGTTTCCTGCACCCCCTCATCGAACCGGACATGCGGTTTTCCCGCATCCGGCTCTCCGATCATCTTCTTCCGGCGGCTTGCGCCGCAATCCTTCCAGGTGGCTCACTTTCCCCACCATCTGGTACAGTCGACAGCGGTCATGAAGGAAGTGATACCCCCATCGTTTCTTGGCAGTCCGCCAGGGGCACTGGTGCTTACGCCGAAGCCAGAGTTGCAGTTCGCTCCGAACGGCCCAGTCCACCTTATGGAAGGTCCGGTTGCTGTTGCCGACCCGGAAGTAGGTACACCACCCATTCAAGATCGGGTTCAGCTTCTGGATCACCACGCCGACTGGCCCATTGGACTGGAACGATCGCACTGCTTCGCGAACCCGTTGGCGGATATTGCGGCACGCCTTTTCGCGTGGCCACATCAATAACGTCCGCCCCGGGGCTTTCCGAAACTCGAAGCCCAGAAACGCGAAACCGTCTGCTAGCGTTGTCAGCCGGCTCTTCTCTTGATTCACCACCAATCGAAGAGCGGTAAACTGGGCCTGCAGTTGTTCCCACGCCTCCCGAGCCTGTTGTTCCGTTCGCGCCAGCAACACCATATCATCCGCATAACGGATCAATCGGACATCGCCGAGGGCGACACCGTCGCGCCGGCACCATTGACGATCTACCTCGTGCAGAAAGATGTTGGATAGCGTCGGCGAGATCACTCCGCCCTGAGGAGACCCTCGATCCGGGTGAGTCACCTTGCCTTCCTCCATAACCCCCGCTTTCAGCCAAGCTCGGATCAGGCGCAAGACTTGAACGTCTCCGACCCGGCGTTCGACAAACTCTAAAAGCAGTTCGTGCGAAATCGTGTCGAAGTAGGATTTCAAATCAACGTCAACCACGAAGGAGTAACCGTCATTGATGCTTTGCACAATTGCGCTCAGCGCCATTCGCGGTGTCTTCTTCGGGCGGAATCCGAATGAACAGGGCATAAAGTCAGCCTCGAACAATGGTTCGATCACTAACTTCACCGCCATCTGTACCACTCGGTCCTTCACCGTCGGGATGCCCAACGGCCGAGTTTTCCCCGGCTGTCCGGGCTTCGGTATGTGAACGCGGCGCACCAACGCGCTCCGGTACTGACGACTCCGGAGTTCCTGTTCAACTTCGCGCAGGAACCGATCTTCGCCGTAGTCGCGGATCGCATCGATGTCCACCTGATCCACTCCCGCCGCCCCTTTGTTGGATTTCACCCGTCGCCAGGCTTCTTGCAGGATGTCCTGCCGACAGACCTTATCGTAGAGAAGCGTAAACCTCCTTTTCGGTTGTTGCTTGGCCACTCGGTATAGCGTCCGTTGCAGTTTCCGGGCATTGTCGAGTCTCGCGGGCGCTTTGCGCCTGGCTTGACGGGTCCGGGGTTGAGCCTTCCCTTGCGGGGGCAGTCCGGCTGCCTTTCCCTGTTTCGTTCGCTTGATGAAAGTAGCGGCTCTTCCCTCCCTTCGGTTGTCCCGAAGTTCCTCGGTACTGCAGCCACCTCCGACTCCCTGCCCGGCTTCGTTGCTACGTTTTCGGGTTCTCCCCTTATACGCTTTCCTACCGGTCGGAGTCGCCTCCGCCGGACCGAACAGGGTCTCTCCGGTTAACTCAATGGTCTGTCTCTGCGTGCCACCGTCCTGTACACCGTCCCGGCGACTCGGATCCCTTCTCGCTGTACTCCGAGCCGTAGCAGGCTTCGCCTCTAGGGGACAGGCTCGCCCCGGGAATAGATCCAGTTGAATCGGCGTGATCACTGGCGGGGTTGACGATGCTGAAACGACGTTCACTTCTGTTGCGGCCCGCAGATTCGCCTCGCCTTCCTGCCGACAGTTGAAGGCTTTGTCATCCCGCTTCTCCGGCGCCGGTTGCCCAGCGTCGAAGGGGATCAGGCTATCGGGTGAGCGAGTCATTACCCGAGTCGATTCCTTTCAATCAACAAGTCCATCAAGTCCTCTCGGACGCACCCCCCAACCCCCCGGGATTTAACGCAGTTTTCTTCCAGAGTGTATGGTTTTTCTTTGGTGGTTATCCGCAACCGCCGTACAATAGAGAGGCTTGATAGGAGGATAGGGCAACGCAGGGATGCGACCCGAGCGCCGACTCAAGCCCGGAGTGGATGGCGGCCTTCGGGCCGCTTCCTGGTCAGCCCGCTCCACCATCTAAGGACTGCCGAAATTTTGTCCAAACGATGGGGTCCACCTCACTCGGCCAATCTCATGCGCCGCATTTTCCACGTATCGAAAATCGTAGGCGCCTGAGTCGAGCGAGGGTGTTCCGACGGCTATGAAGATAGCTTCAGCGCCTTTTAACTGCTTCCGCGGTATCCGTAGTGAATTTGAGACTCCCGTCCGCAATTGCACTGCGCATAATCTCGTCGAGCCCCGGTTCATCAATGGGACATCTACCTGTTCGGAGTGCTTCCACAACCTTCGGATCTTTGTCGACGCACGTTACACGATTGCCAACCGATACGAACATGGCTCCGCTTACGAGCCCAACGTACCCGGTACCAACAA
>DASREM010000053.1:0-215130 GCA_035652095.1 Terriglobales bacterium
GCTTGGAAATCCCGAACCGCGCGGGATTCCCACTTTTCGCACAGCTTCGGCTGCTGCTGTATACAGGACGAATACTTATCGAACAAAAGGGGACATTTCTAATGGCGTGAAATAGGGGACATTTCTAATGCACTACGACACGGTTTTTTTTGGTGTTTGACAGCGCGGAAGCGGCATTGCACAATTCCGAACTTGCTTCTGAGCTCGTCATTGAGGAGGCGCATGCGCTTTCGTCCACGGTTTCTCGTCCTGATCGTGTTCTCCTGCCTGTACGCGATTGCATCACATCCAGCGAGCGCACAAGGTACGCCGGCCAAACGCTTCATCACGGAGAAGGATCTTTTCGATTTCGTCTGGATCGCCAACCCGCAGCTGTCGCCGGATGGGTCCCGGGTGGCATTTACACGAGTGAGCGTGGACGCCAAGCGCACCGGCTACGAGACCTCGGTCTGGACGGTCGCGACATCGGGCGGCGAGGCGCCGGTGCGCATGACGAATGGAAAGCACGATGCGCAGCCGCGCTGGTCTCCCGACGGCCGACATCTGGCCTTCGTACGCGCCGGGGAAAAGGACGATAGCGGCAAGCCCCAGCCTCCGCAACTGGCGCTGCTTTCGCTTCAGGGTGGGGAAGCATGGACGATCACAAATCTCCCGAAAGGCGTGACCAATCCGATTTGGGCGCCCGATGGTAAGCGCATCGCATTTCTGAGTTCCACAACTCAGGAAGACATTCAAAAGCAGAAAACCAGGGAGGCGTCGAAACCGGGCGCGCCGGAAGTCCAGAAGAATACAGCTGAGCCAAAGAAAGTCGAACCTGAAAGCGAACACGAATCGGATGTTCATCTGATCACGCGAGCTTATTACCAGGACAATGATGAGGGATTTCTCGATCCCAAGCGGCATGACCACATCTGGATCGTGACTGTGCCTACGACCTCGGATGAGGTGACCAAGCCGCAGCAGCTTACCAGCGGCGATTTCGACGAAGGCCAGCCGGTGTGGAGCGGCGATGGGGCGCGGATTTACTTCCTGACCTCCCGCATCGAGGAGCCTTACTACGAATTGCCTACCACCGATGTTTACTGGGTGGCCGCGAGTGGTGGACAGGCGCAAAAGGTCACCACGATTGACATGGGTATCGGGGACGTCGCCCTGAGCCCGGATGGGAGCAGGATCGCATTTCACGGGTCAGTTAACCAGCCGATTCGCTCTTACTCGGAGCCCGATCTCTGGGTCATGGACCTGTCGCCCAACGCCAAGCCTCGCAACCTTACTGCCGACTACGATTTCGATATGGGCTCGGGTGTAGGTGGAGACAACGCAGCGCCTCGCGGGGGCAACGGCTCAACCCTGCACTGGACTTCGGATGGCCGGTCGCTGATTGATGTTGCTGCCAAGCAAGGCCGGTCGCTCCTGGTGCATGTGGATGCGCAATCCGGCGCGGTTACGGAAATCACTCGCGGCGACCAGTCGGTGCCCGATTTCACGGTAACGCCAGACGGACAGAAGATTGTGGCCCTGGTCTCGACCCCAGTCATGATTGGTGATTTGTTCGTGATTGGGGACGGCGGCAGGCAGCAGCGCATCACGGAAATCAACCAGGCGCTCTGGGCGCAACTGAACCTGCCGGCGCCGGAAGAAATCAACTACGCCAGCTTTGACGGGAGAAAGATTCAGGGATGGATTCAGAAGCCGCCGGACTTCAATCCGCAGAAGAAATATCCGCTGATTCTCGATATTCACGGCGGCCCGCATGGCGCGTACGGCTGGGTGTTCGACCATGAATTTCAATGGATGGCGGCGAAGGGTTACATCGTGCTTTATGTGAACCCGCGCGGCTCGACCAGCTACGGTCAGGAATTCGGCAACATCATCCAGTATCACTATCCGGGAGATGACTTCCGCGATCTGATGGTGGGAGTGGATGAGTTGCTCAAACGGGGTTATGTAGATGAGAAGAAGCTCGGAGTGACTGGAGGCAGCGGCGGCGGCGTGCTGACAAATTGGACGGTCACGCATACAGACCGCTTTGCGGCTGCGGTCTCGCAGCGCGACATTTCCGATTGGGCTTCGTGGTGGTACACCGCCGACATCACCCTGTTTCAACCCGAATGGTTTAAGGCGCCGCCTTTCCGTGATCCGCAAGATTATGCGAATCGCTCGGCGATTACCTTCGTCGAAAAGATTCACACTCCGATTCTTTTTGTGCTGGGATTGTCGGATTCGCGTACACCACCGGAAGCCGGCGGGGAACAACTGTTTCGGGCGCTGAAGTTTCTGAAGCGGCCGACGGCCATGGTGTTGTTCCCGCACGAGACCCACGAGTTGTCGCGCTCGGGCGAGCCGTGGCATCGCATTGAACGGCTGGAGCACATCGTGGGCTGGTTTGATAAGTGGATGATGGGAGTGCCGCATCCCGAATACGACATGCCGGCTGGAGAGAGCGTCAAGCCGGAGAAGAAGCCGTCGGCCCAGAACGAGGTTCTTAACTTTGGCATTCCGGCCGCGGGGAGAGTGTGCTGACTTTTTCAGCGAATCTGCCGCAGGGCAGAGACATTCCTCCGATTCGAAGCGTGGCGATAATGTAGCTCTGTCGCTACCCTGCTTCTTGACGCGCTTTGCATGGCAAGAGACAATCATCTTCTACCCACAATTCTGGGCCTCATTGCGGTTGGATGGGACGGATTCGCCTGCCCAGTAGCGATTCCCGCGGGGAACTCATGAAGGGAGACCGTTGTTGAAGAAGGCCGTCTGGATCGCCTTGCTGTCCGTGACTTGCGCGGCCTTGTTTTTGCCCTCCTGCCAGCGTGCCCGCGGCGAATTCCAGGGCGAGCGCAAGCTGATCGTGCTCGGCATAGATGGCATGGACCCGCAACTCCTGACCAAGTTCATGCAGGAAGGGAAGATGCCGAACTTTGCCAAGCTCGCGGCCATGGGTTCATTCAAACCGCTGACCACAGCAATTCCTCCGCAGAGTCCGGTGGCGTGGTCGAACCTGATCACCGGGATGAATGCCGGCGGTCACGGCATCTTTGACTTCATTCACCGCGATCCCAAAACCATGGAGCTGTATTTTTCAGCCTCGCGTGTGGAACCACCAAAGCACTCTCTGTCGCTCGGAAACTGGGTCATACCGATTGGAAGCGGCAGCGCGGAGCAGTTGCGACAGGGAAAAGCGTTCTGGCAGATCCTTGACGACCATGGCGTGCCCAACTCGGTTTTCCGGATCCCGTCAAACTTCCCGCCGGTTTCTGCCAAGGGCAATACGCTCTCCGGCATGGGCACCCCCGATCTCCGCGGAACTTACGGGACGTTCACTTATTACACCGACAGTCCCATGGCAACGGCGGGAGCCGTGGAAGGAGGACAGATCGTTCCGGTGCAGGTGGAAAATTCGCAGGTCAGCGCGCAGCTGATCGGTCCGGACAATTCGTTTCGCAAGGGTTCTCCGCCCGCCACCGAAACCTTCAAAGTTTCGATTGACCCGCTCGAGCCGGTGGCGCGGATTGCCTTTCAGGACCAGGAATTCGTGCTCCGCGAAGGCGAGTGGAGCAGCTGGACTCCGGTGGAATTTCAGTTGATCCCCTTTTTCGGCAATGTAAGAGGGATGTGCCGCTTTTATCTCAAGCAGGTGCATCCGCGATTTGAACTGTATGTTTCACCGATCAACATGGATCCGGCAAACCCGGCCCTGCCGATTTCGACGCCCGCGAGTTATTCCAGCGAACTTGCCGAAGAAGCTGGCAAGTTTCACACACAGGGAATCGCCGAGGACACGAAGGCGCTGTCGGATGGCGTGCTCACGGACAAGGAATACCTGGAACAGGCGCACACGGTGCTGGCCGAACACCGCAGGATTTTTGATCAGGAGTTCCCCAAGTTTCGTCAGGGCATGTTCTTCTTTTACTTCTCGAGCCTCGATCTGAATTCGCACATGTTCTGGAGATTGATGGACACCAAGCATCCTGGGTATGACGCATCGCTCGCCTCGCAATACGGATCGACGATCGAAGAGTTTTACCAGCAGATCGATCAGGTGTTGGGAGAAGTGCTGCCCAGGCTGGACGAGCACACGACCCTCATGGTGCTGTCAGACCACGGCTTCGCTCCCTATTATCGGTCGTTCAATTTGAATACCTGGTTATCGCAGAACGGATATCTCACGCTAAAGCCGGGCGCGAATCTGGATGACAATGCGCCGTTCTCAGCCGTGGACTGGAGCCACACGCGCGCGTACGGGCTGGGACTGAATGGGCTCTACGCCAACGTACGCGGACGCGAAAAAGAGGGGATCGTGGACCGAGCACAGGCCGATGCGGTCATGAATGAAATCCGCCAGAAACTGCTGAGCGTAAGAGATGCGAAGAACGGCGAATCCGTGGTGACCAGGGTCGACCTCGCGAGTGAGGCTTACCAGGGACCACATGCGCATGATGGCCCGGACGCATTGATCGGATACAACCGCGGCTACCGCGCGGGGTGGAAGACGATTCTTGGTTCATTCCCCGCCGAGGTGTTCGAGGACAACGCGAATCCCTGGAGCGGCGATCACTGCATGGATTACACACTGGTGCCCGGCGTCCTGCTTAGCAACCGCAGGATTGACGCCTCGAGCCCGGCACTGACCGATATTGCGCCGACAATTCTGGCGGAGTTTGGAATCGCAAAAGCCAAGGGTATGATGGGAGAGTCAGTATTTCAGCCTGCCCACGCCCAAAAGTAGACATCCCGGAGGACATTCATGTTTGATTCCCACAAGGTAAAAATCGAAGGCGAACTGCTGGAACAAGCCAGGAAATGTGCCGATGCTGCGGGTTACGGTTCGGTGGATGAGTTCGTGCTCCACATGCTCGAGAAAGAAGTGAAGAAGATCCTGGGACCCGAGGGCGGCGAGGCCGCGTCGGCGGACCTGGTAAAAAAGCGGCTGCAAGGCCTGGGGTATATCGAATAAGTGCTCGCGCTGTTCACATGGTCGGATCTGTTTGCCACGCCGCTTGCGATCGTGATCTGGCTGTCGCTGGTGATCGGGCTGCTCATGGTACTGCTTTTTGCCTGGACTTCGGACCAGAAAGCGATTGGCGTTGCGAAGGACCAATTGAAAGCACACATGCTGGCCGTACGCTTGTTCCAGGACCAGATTTCGGTGGTGATGAAGGCATACGGGCGCATCGTTCGCGGGACTGGCCGATATATCCGGCTGGCATTCAAGCCGTTGTTGTTCGTCATCATTCCGATCACGTTCCTGATCGTCGAAGTGGACCGGTATCTTGGGTGGACTCCGATCGAGACCGCGCAATCGTTCCTGGTCAAGGTGAAGACCAGCAATCCCGATGCGCTGAATGAGGTTGCGTTGAAGCTGCCGCCGGAGTTGGTGGCGTCCGCGCCGCCGGTGCACGTTCCCGCCGAAAACGAAGTGGTGTGGCGGGTGACGGCCGACAAAATCGGCGCCTTCGACGTGAACGTCGCTGCGTCAGGTCAGATCTACACCAAGCGAGTTGTGGTTTCGCCCGGCATCTCGCGACTGTCCCTGGAGCGGTTGCGCGCGCCCCTTTGGCAGCGCTATTTCAGTTCCGCCGAACCGGAATTGCAGGATGGGCCGGTCTCATCCATCGCGGTGACATATCCGACTCGCAGCCTTCGCTTCGCGTGGATGGATTGGAACTGGATTGTGTTGTTCTTTGTGCTTTCGATGATCGCAGGATTCCTGTTCAAAGAGATTCTGGGGATTGAGATATGAGTAGAGACGGGCTGAAAGGTTCGATTGGGAGAGTGTCGCGTCGGCTCAGCGTGGCAGCATTGCTCGCTGCATTGCTCGTGATCGCATTCCCTGTTCCGAGCCACGCCTATGCCGGCCCGGGCGCGGGCTTTGCGGTTCTTTCCTCTTTCTGGACTCTCTTCGTTGCCTTTCTGTACTCCCTGTACGCGCTCTTTACCTGGCCCTTCCGGCATCTGTGGCGTAGCTTCCGCAATCGCAACGCCTATGGCAAAGCGAAGTTCAAGCGCGCCGTCATTCTGGGTTTTGACGGCATGGACCCCGAGCTTGCGGAGCGCTTCATTAACGAAGGAAAACTGCCGAACATGGCAAAACTGCGCGAGAAGGGAACATTCCGTAGACTTCGCACCACCTATCCCGCGATTTCGCCGGTGGCTTGGTCAACGTTCATGACCGGAGTCAATCCCGGCAAGCACAACATTTACGACTTTCTGGCGCGGGATTTGAGCAGCTACTTGCCATTTCTATCGTCGGCAGAAATCAAGGGCCCGAAGCGGCAATTGAAAATCGGAAAGTACGTCATTCCGCTGGGCAAGCCGATTATCAAGGGCATGCGCAAAGGGACCCCATTCTGGCATTGGCTGGCGGAGGCGGGAATCTTCTGTTCGGTAATACGCGTACCGGTCACGTTCCCCCCGGAGAAGTTCGATGGCGTGCTGCTCTCGGGCATGTGCGTGCCGGACCTGAAAGGCAGCCAGGGGACGTTTTGCTTCTGCACCACGCGCATGAGCAACGACAAGTATCGCGAAGGCGGCGTGCGCGTGCCGATGCAGCGCGAAAATGGGCTTCTGCGCAGCTACATCCCCGGGCCCGAAGACCCGCTGGATTCGACGAAAGAATTGCGGGTGAATTTCGAGGTGCGTCCCAATGGGAAGACTGCGCGGATCGACGTGGATGGCGAGAACTTCACACTGAAGGTGGGCGAGTACTCGGAATGGGTGCCGGTGAAATTCAAATCGGCGCTGGGCATGGGCGCACATGGCATTTGCCGCTTCTACTTGAAGGAACTGGCGCCGGAAGTCGGGGTCTATGTGACGCCGGTGAATATTGATCCCGCGCGGCCCGATCTGCCGATTTCACATCCCGTGACCTATTCGATTTACCTGTCGAAACTGTACGGCCCTTATGCAACGCTGGGCCTGGCGGAAGACACCTGGGCACTGAATGAAGAAGTCCTCGACGACGATGCATTCCTCGCGCAGTGCTACCAGAATCACGAAGACCGCGAGCGGCAGTTGTTCGATGCATTGGAGAAGACCAAAAAGGGCTTGTGTGCTTGCGTCTTCGATACTACCGATCGCGTGCAGCATATGTTTTGGCGATACCTGGAAGAGGACCATCCCGCCGCCCGCGGAGTGCCTCTCGCGCAAAAAAAGGAAGTGATTCAGGACCTTTATGGCCGCATGGACCGCCTGATCGGTCGTGTAATGGAGCAGGTGGACGATGACACCTTACTGATGGTGGTGTCCGATCACGGATTCAAGTCGTTTGCGCGCTGCGTGAACCTGAACGCGTGGCTTTACGAGAATGAGTACCTCGCATTGAAGGAAGGCAAAACGGAGAGCCGGGACTGGTTCGAGGATGTGGACTGGTCGCGCACCCGCGCTTACACAATGGGATTGAACGGCCTGTATTTGAATCTCAAAGGGCGCGAGCGCTATGGAATTGTCGATCCATCGGAAGCTGACGCGCTCAAGCAGGAGTTATCGGCGAAGCTGAACGAGTTGGTGGATCCGGTATCGGGGAAAGTCGGCATTACGGGAGTGTTTGAGTGCGACGCCGTTTATCGCGGACCGTATGTTGATAACGCTCCGGATTTGCTCGTCGGCTACGGTGGCGGGTATCGCGCTTCGTGGGATTCGGTTACCGGCCGAGTGACGCCGGGCGTGTTTGAAGACAATGTGAAGGCCTGGAGCGGGGACCATTGCATTGACCCACGGCTGGTGCCGGGTGTGCTGTTCTCCAACCAGAAGATTGCTGAGGAGAAGCCGGCGATCGTAGATGTGGCGCCGACCATCTTGCAATTATTTGGCCTGCCGCTGCAGAAGCATTTTGACGGGAAGGCGTGGAAGTTGGCGGAAAGCGCGTGACTGTCGCCGGCTCGCCTTCTAGGTCTAGTGAAGTTCGGCAAAGTGGTTTAGTTCGATGATTGGAGAGCAGCGCAAGTAATGCCGGATTGGGAAGAGGACTGGCGAGCGCGTTACGGGGAAGTTGCGGCGGTGTTTGCCTTCGCGCAAATGGCAGCCGCGATCGTGCTCGCTGGGACCCACGCATCCGAAAACTGGATCATGGTTGGTCTCGGACCAATTTTGATTCTGGCCGCGTTATTCACCACCGGTTTTCGTCCTGGGCTAATGAGCCGCGGCCCATGCCTTCCGATCAGTAAGGCTGGGAGAATCATTCTCTTCACGGGTGGCGCCGTCATGATTTTGTTGGGGGCATCGCGACTTATTTCCCGTTGAAGTGTATTTTTCAAGACTTTATGCCAAGCTTGGCTCGGCGTTGGCGGCCGAAGCGGCTGCATAGCGATTTGAACCGTTCGCTGCTAACCCGCGCCCTTTCAATGCGTTCCCGGCCCGTAGCCTGATCGAAACTGGCGCGCCCCTGCCCCTTCCAGTATCATCTAACTATCCGGTGGGTGAGTTTTCTTCAGAGGAGAACAGCGCTTAAGCAATGGGTGTCCCTATTTCACAGATGTGGACGGTGGCTTCTTACGTCGTGGGGCAGAAGCTGAAACGGCGCAAGCACTTTCCCGTGGTGTTGATGCTGGAACCGCTCATGCGCTGCAACCTGGCCTGCGCGGGATGCGGAAAGATCCAGTACCCCGGGCACATCCTGAAGAAAGAACTCACGCCGGAAGAGTGCTTCCGTGCCGTGGACGAGTGCGGCGCGCCGCTGGTGAGTATTCCTGGAGGCGAGCCGCTGATGCACCCGCGGATTGCCGAGATCGTGGAAGGCATTATCGCTCGCGGGAAGTACGTCTACCTCTGCACCAACGGCCTTCTGCTTAAAGAGAAGATCGACCAGTTCAAGCCCAGCAAGTATTTCTCGTTCGTCATTCACATGGACGGGCAGCGCGAGCACCACGACTTCTCTGTGTGCCGCGAAGGAACGTACGATAAGGCTGTTGAGGGAATCAGGGAAGCGCTGCAGCGCGGATTCCGCGTGACCACCAACACCACGCTTTTTGACGGCGCCGATCCCCAAAGCGTGCGGCAGTTCTTTGACGAGATGATGGATCTCGGCGTCGAAGGCATGATGCTCTCGCCCGGATACACCTACGACAAGGCGCCCGACCAGGAACACTTTCTCAGCAAGAAGAAAACGAGACGGCTGTTCCGCGAAATCTTGAGCAACCGAGCGGAGAAGTGGCGCTTCAACATGAGCCCGTTGTTTCTCGAATACCTCATGGGACGGCGCGAATACAAATGCACCCCCTGGGGCATGCCGACGTACAACATATTCGGCTGGCAAAAACCGTGCTACCTGCTGCAGGACGGTTACACCGATACCTTCGAGGAGCTGATTCGCGAGACGCAGTGGGAACAATACGGAACCGAGAGCGGCAATCCCAAGTGCGCGAATTGCATGGTGCATAGCGGATACGAAGCCAGCGCCGTAAACGACACCTTTGGATCGCTGAGCGGCTTCCTGGCCACCGTTCGCGCCACACTGTTCAACAAGTACAAGGACCCCGATGTGGGCGGTGCACCGATGTCCCCTACACGGAGTTCTGGCCCACTGGTCCAGATCCAGAGCTCGCCGAAAGCATAATGCCCGAAGTGAACGAAGATACTGAGAAGCTTGGGATCGTCCACGAGAACCTCGAGGGATGGATTCCATCGCTTGCCTCGGAGAACGAGATCCGCGAGGCACTGGAAAAAGCTTTCGATTATCGCGGGGACCTTACGATCACATTGAAAGACGGCCGACATGTGGAAGGTTATCTCTTCGACCGGCGATCGGACGGAGCCGGGCTGAAGGATTGTTTCGTCCGGGTCATGCCCAAGAACCAGAATGACAAACTAAAAATCGCTTATACCGAGATCGCCGCCCTGGCGTTCACCGGAAAAGATACCGCTGCCGGCAAGAGCTTCGAAGCGTGGGTGAAGAAGTACAACGAAAAGCGCGCGGCCGGCGAAAAGAATATCGGTATTGAGCCCGAGCCACTGGACTAAACTCCCGAGTCAGGCCACCCTGTAATTCCCAATCTGGAAGCCGCGTTCTTTTCTGTGCGCCCGGCTGACCCTTTCCTGCTTGACAATGTTCTATATTTCCAGAATAATAGAAATATGTCGATTGGCCAAGCGCAAGTCGCTCGCTTCGCTGACATGTTTGCCGCCATGGGCACAGAGGCGCGCCTGAGGATCATGCAGTTGCTGCTCTCGGCTCACCCTGAGGGGTTGGTAGTGGGAGAGATTCAGGACGAGCTCGATATCCCGAATTCCACGCTTTCTCACCACCTCGACAAGCTTCGGAACGAAGGTTTGGTCAGCGTGCGCCGCGAAGGAACGTTCCTGCGCTACACCGCCAACACGGAAGCGCTGCAACAGGTGCTGGGCTTCCTGTATGCCGAATGCTGCACGCGCAACAAGGCAGTCAAACCAGAACAGATTATTCAGATATGCAGATAGGAGGAAATTATGGCCGCTCCTGACATCAAGCAAGAAGTTCGTGAGAAGTACGGGCAAGCCGCGTTGCGGGTGAAGCAGGGAGGCAGTTCATGTTGCGGATCGGAGCCTGCGACTGCGGAGAACTGCTGCGATCCGATCACGGCGAATCTGTACGACGCGTCGCAGATCGGGCAGATCCCGGAGGAAGCATTATTGGCCTCTCTGGGGTGCGGGAACCCCACCGCTTTGGCTCAGTTGAAACCTGGAGAGGTCGTGCTCGATCTTGGTTCAGGCGGCGGCATTGACGTGCTGCTCTCAGCCCGGCGGGTGGGACCGACGGGGAAGGCCTACGGGCTCGACATGACCGATGAAATGCTGGCCCTGGCCAATGAGAACAAGCGCAAGTCTGGCCTGCAGAACGTGGAATTCCTGCGTGGAGAAATCGAGCATATTCCTTTGCCCGACAACTCGGTGGACGTGATCATTTCCAACTGCGTGGTCAATCTTTCGGCGGACAAGGACCAGGTTCTGCGCGAAGCGTTCCGTGTTCTCAAGCCGGGTGGCCGGTTTGCGATTTCCGACGTAGTCACTCGCGGCGAAATGCTGCCAGAGATTCGTAAGAGCGTTCTGCTTTGGGTCGGATGTATCGCTGGAGCTCTCGAAGAGAACGAATATCGTGCCAAGCTGGCCGGCGCTGGCTTTGAGCAGGTGGATCTGGAGCCGACACGGATTTACCGCATTGACGATGCGCGCGAATTCCTGGCCCGTGAGGGCGTCGATGTGGACGGTATTGCGCCGCAAGTGGACGGAAAGTTCATGAGCGCATTCGTAAGAGCGGTCAAGCCAGCGCCCAAGTCGTGCTGTGGTCCGGCTTGCTGTAACTAGCAGAGACACGGAACCATGAAAAGCCACTACAACGTTCTGTTCCTGTGCACAGGCAACTCCGCGCGCTCGATCATGGCCGAGGCGATTCTCAACGCCAGAGGCGCACCTGCCTTTACTGCTTACAGTGCGGGAAGCCACCCTTCTGGCAAGGTCCATCCCGAAGCTCTGCGCCAACTCGAAATTTCGCGCATAGCAACGGGGGGTCTGCGCAGCAAAGGCTGGGAGGAATTTTCGCACCCAGATTCGCCGAAATTGGATTTTGTATTTACCGTGTGCGACAACGCCGCCAAGGAAGTCTGCCCGGTATGGCCGGGCCAGCCCACGACCGCTCATTGGGGCGTTCCTGATCCTGCAGCCGTACACGGCCCCGAAGATGCCGTACAGCGTGCTTTCCGGAACGCCTTTTTTCTTCTGGAGAGGCGAATCGGCCTTTTTCTGTCTCTTCCCTTAGCGAGCCTTGACCACCTCACTATCAGGAGAGCAGTGACAGAGATCGGCCGCAAGACCGACTTCTCCCGTGGAGCGGCTCATGGGAACTAGTAGCCGCCTAAGCTTTCTGGATCGCTATCTCACGGCTTGGATCTTTGGCGCGATGGCAGCCGGCGTGGCGCTGGGGTTCCTGGTGCCAGGGGTGGTTCCGTTCCTTAATCGCTTCACTGCGGGCACGACGTCGATCCCTATCGCACTTGGGTTGATTGTCATGATGTACCCGCCGTTTACCAAGGTGAGATACGAGGAGTTGCACGAGGTCTTCCGCAACAAGCGGGTTCTCGGGCTGTCGCTGCTGCAAAATTGGATCATCGGCCCTGTGCTCATGTTTGTTCTGGCGATCACATTCCTTAGAAATTATCCCGAATACATGGCTGGATTGATTCTGATCGGCTTGGCTCGTTGCATCGCCATGGTGATTGTCTGGAACGAACTCGCTCGCGGGGACACCCAGTACGCGGCTGGACTGGTGGCTTTCAATTCCATCTTCCAGGTGCTGTTCTTCTCGATCTATTCCTGGTTGTTTGTGACCGTACTGCCGGCCAAACTCGGGTTGCACGGAGCGGTTGTGAACGTGTCCATAGGCGCAATCGCGAAAAGTGTGTTCGTGTATCTCGGCATTCCATTCCTCGCGGGATTGGGCACGCGTTCCGTCCTGCGGAGGATGAAGGGGGCGGCCTGGTATGACCACACCTTTGTTCCGCGCGTGAGTCCACTGACCCTGATTGCACTGCTGTTCACAATTGTGGTGATGTTCTCGCTGAAGGGCGAGTACATTGTTCGCCTGCCGCTGGACGTATTTCGAATCGCCATTCCGCTTCTGATCTACTTCGTTGTGATGTTCCTGGTGTCTTTCTACATGGGTAGGAAACTGGGAGCCGATTACTCCAAGACAGCAACGCTGTCGTTCACGGCGGCGTCCAACAATTTCGAACTCGCGATTGCGGTTGCAGTCTCGGTCTTTGGGATCGGTTCCGGAGCGGCATTTGCTGCCGTAATCGGGCCTCTTGTAGAGGTTCCGGTCATGATTGGCTTAGTCAACATCGCCTTACACTTCCAGCGCCGTTATTTTGAATTCTCCACCGCTTCGCAACTCGAAACAGCCGTGATGCGAGCTCGACAGTGATTTGTCGGTTCAGCGTCCAAACAAGGTGAAATGCGCACTGGACGCCATCAGAAACAGCATAGGAACGGACAGAAACACATTTGTGCGTGACGCCAGAAACGCCATGCGAGCCAATTTGGCGGCATCGGGAGGTGGCGTTCCGGCTAGCGTTCCACGAATGATCTGCTTGTTGGCTCGCCAGATGATGCCCCAGACGTTGAACAGCATGATGAACCCGAATCCGCCGCCGATGCCGATACAAAGGACGTGATTGTCGTCCTGGCCGACCGGCGTGTAGTTGACGAACAGCCACGCACCGAGAAGCGCGATGACGGTCACGGCAATACCCACGACGTATCCGCTGGGTGTGCGCGAAATCACCGCAAAGAGCAGCATAGAGCCAACGATCCAGATCAGCAGGAACAGACCGATCGTGCTGCCGGCGCTTACTCCCATCCGGTGGGCGTCAGGCGCGACCAGGATCTGGGCCCAGTACCAGAAACCCACAAATACGGTAATCATGGCGCTCCAGCGGAACAACTGCATCGCGGGCATCGTCATGTTCTCGAAGACTTTGGGTTTCATGGTGGCGTCCACCGTTTTCATGAAGGGGACATTCACCAGGTTGAAGAAATAGAGCAGGCCGATCCAGGTGATGCCGGCCAGAAAGTGGAACCAGCGTAGAAGAATCCCGAGTGCTTCCGTACCGGTATGGGTAGGCATAACCAATTCGGCGAAAAAGCCCATCTGGTCCTCCAGACCTAAGCAGTCGTTTCAACCCGCAAATGCAGATCCAGTTCCAGAGCTGCTCGAGGAAGATCCGAGCTCGCGGTAAGCATTGTTCCGAAGCTCGAATGTTGTCATTGAAGCAAACAAGTGTCAATTGCTGTTCTGATTCCCGAACAGAATCCGCGAACCTGCAGACTTGGCTTGAAAACTGGACAGGGAGGCCGTATGGTACGTGTGTTGCCCGCAGTTCCCGGTTGGTCGGCCGAACGCCGTCACAAGAAGAGAGTGGGAACGCGGGGTTTTCCCCTATGTCCTCACGAGCTGTTTCGTGAGAGCAGTGGATCCTTCGAGAGCACACTAGGAGATCGGCGATGGAAAACAAGCCGGCGCAAAACATCCAGGACTCGTTCCTTAATACGGCCCGGAAAGAAAAGACCAATATCACGATTTACCTACTCAGCGGGGTGAAGCTGACGGGCCGAATCCGCTCCTTTGATAAGTACTCGGTTGTACTCGAGACCAATAATCAGGAGCAGCTGATCTTCAAGCACGCGATCTCGACGGTGGCCATGGGGCGCAGTTCGCATAGCCATGCGGAGAGGCCGTCGCCCATAGCGGCGGCGCCGGCGGTCAGCGCTGATACCCACGCGCAGCCGGCATCGGCGGCTTCGGGCACGGAAGGGTAAGGCGTTTCGCAATTGCGCGGTCCAGAATCCAGAGTCGCTGGCGAGCGCCGTGGGAAACGTACTGCGACCGGCCCGGTGCCGGAGCGCGCGTTTCTGGTCGGAATCGAATACAGAAGCCGGGCGCGGTCGAGTGCGCCCGCGCGAAGCGGTTCCTTGACGGCTGGCGCCCAAGCCGCGCGTGATACTTCCGCTCCGGCCACGACCAAGGCTTCCAGCACGCCAGAATTCAGTGCCGAAGAATCGCTGCAAGAGCTGCGGTCGTTAGCTCTCAGTGCCGGCGCGATCGTTGCCGGTGAGTTCCTCCAGCACCGCGACCGGCCCGATCCGGCGACACTGATTGGCAAGGGCAAGCTGGAGGAAATAGCCGGCGCTGCCGCATCCGTTTCGGCCGACCTGATTCTGTTCGATCACGATCTCACCGCCTCGCAACAGCGAAACATTGAGAGAGTCGTAGACACCCGGGTGATCGATCGTACCCAGCTGATCCTCGATATTTTTGCGAAGCATGCGCGAACCCGCGAAGGCCAATTGCAGGTGGAACTGGCGCAACTTGAGTATTTGCTCCCTCGCTTGGGTGGACGCGGCATCGAGATGTCACAGCTCGGTGGTGGCATTGGCACCCGCGGTCCTGGTGAAACTCAGCTGGAAACCGATCGCCGCAAGATCTACCGTCGCATAAGACATGTAAAAGAGCAGATCGAAAATGTGCGTCGCGTTCGCGCGCAACAAAGACAGCGGCGCGAGTCAGTGCCTGTCGCCACCGTTGCCCTGGTCGGGTATACCAATGCCGGCAAATCGACTCTGTTCAATGCCCTGACCAGCGCCGCCGTCCTGGAATCGCCGCGCATGTTTGCTACACTTGATCCCACCATTCGTGCGATTACCCTGCCCTCAAAACGCAAAGCGCTCCTCTCCGATACCGTCGGTTTCATTCGTAACCTGCCGCACACGCTGGTGACCGCTTTTCGCGCCACCCTGGAAGAAGTCCAGCGAGCGGCACTGATTCTGCAGGTTTCCGACGCGAGCAGCCCGATTTCCAGCGAACAAGACGCACAGGTCGAGAAGGTACTCAAGGAACTGGAAGCAGAGAAGAAGACGCGCTTACGCATCATGAATAAGATTGACCTGCTGCCGCCGGTGCAACGCGAATCATTGCGAGATGATGCGAAAACAGTCCATGTTTCTGCGGCGAAAGGAATCGGCATGTCTACACTGCTCGACCGCATCGATCAGACGCTGGCTGAGGACCCTGTTTCCCGCGTCAAACTGCGCATTCCACAGAAAGAAGGGAAGGCGCTCTCGCTGCTGGAGGCCCGTTCCCGGATTTACTCGCGTGCATACCGTGATGGTCTGGTTGAGTTGGAAGCCGACGCGCCACAATCGCTTATGCGCAAGCTGCTGGCGTGGATCGTGGACTAGGCGGACTTGACTTTATTCCTCTGTTTGCGCCGATAACTTGATCAATGCAGCTCACTCCGAACAGTTGTCCGTACTTGGCCCGTGCGCCTCGTAGTTCAAGATCAAGCCGGCGATTTCCACAAGCGTCGGCAAGTGACGTTTGGGTATCAACAATCTCTTAACAAAACACTGACAATCTCCTGCGCTTCCCGAGCTAGCTTGATGGGCGGCCGACAAAGCCTGTAAAGCTCACCCTGGTCAAGGAGAAGATCCGTTGCGAACATATTGTTGGAGTTCCCTTTGTTTGTTGCTGCTGGTCGTTTCTGCGCAGTCCCAAATTGCACAATGGCCGAATCTGGTAGCACGCCCTCATTTCAAACCCGGCCGTTCGGTCCAGGCCGACACCGGCTTTCCCGCGCCCTATGAAACGCCGGCGTCGTTGGCCTGCAACTACCACTTGGTGACCACGATTGTGCCGGGCTGTCCGGTTGCAACCACGACGGCTTTGCCGGCCGGGGGCTCGGGAACGATCGCTGTCGTCAACGCCTTCGACTACCCCGCGGCGCAGAAAGATCTGAATACCTTTTCGCAACGCTTCGGGATCCCCCTATGCAACACATCGAATCCTTGCCTCTCGGTAGTTTTCGCCGGTGGCACTCGTCCGATCGTAGACCCGCTTTGGGCTTCCAACGCCGCCAATGTCATCGAGTATCTGCATGCCTTCGCACCGTCTGCAAAAATTGTTCTGGTGGAAGCCGCGACGTCGTCGCTGACCGATTTGATGGTTGCCATTCAGAAGGCGAATGAAATCATTTCGACCTCAGCGACGGGAAAGGGACAGATGATTTTGCCTTTTGGGCTGCCGGAGTTCGTAAGCGAAACCATTGCGGATGAGGCATTCACCACGCCTGGCGTTGTGTACATCGCAGGCAATGAAGGCGCCCCTGATTTTCTGGAATATCCCGCTGTTTCTCCTAATGTGATCGCGGTTGCCGCCACCGGGCTATTGCGCGATCCGCAAGGCAATGCGTATGGCGAAATCTCCACTACATTCTTTGCCGGGGGTAACAGCAAATTCGAGTCGCGCCCGTCCTACCAGGATGGGATTCAGTCGCTGGTAAAAAATCATCGCGGAGTGCCGGACTTGGCTTTTGCCAGCGATCCGGTGATCAGCCCGGAAATCTTTTACGACAGCATTCCGCTGGACGGTTTCGTGGGCTGGCAATTCACGGGAAATCTAGTTTTCGGAGAAGCGTTCTGGGCCGCAGTCATCAACCAAGCCGGAAGTTCCGCCGACAGCACGGCTGCGGAACTGACGATTCTGTACGGTAACCTCGGAAACAGTAATGTGTTTTTTGACATCACGCAGGGCAGTGCCATTGGGGTGAAGGCCAAGCCAGGGTGGGACTTTGTAACCGGGGTGGGCGTGGATGTTGGGTTCTCGGGAAAATAGGATTTTTTGCGATGCGCTTGCACAAACACCGTCCCCAACATGGGCGAGCTATTTCCGTGAATCCCGACTCATGGCGATGGTGACCGAGTACCGAATCGGGGCCGATCAAGGTCCGAAAATTAAATGGGCCGGCAACCAAGAAGCGGTGACTTTCCTTGGCTATCGGCCCATTCGATCCTGAATTGGATCGGAGGTGATACCTTCATCCTAGTACCCTTCCTTGAGAAGTCAAGCACTGATTCCGCGATCTTGGAAAATCCTTGACAAATAAGGCCTGTGCGGTTCTGAATTGGCACCCGGAAGCCACAAACCTTTTTCCCGCGCGTTGACACTAAGGCTTGTGGACTGTTAGATTTACCTGTTTCTCAGTCCTCTTACGCTCGGGCTCTTACCAACACAAAATGGACGCATTACTAAGGCAAATAGGCGAATTACTGCTTGGGTCCGTACCGACGATTTTGTTCGTGGTTCTGCTGTACGTGATCTACACCAACGTGGTGCACAAGCCTTTGGTGCGCGTATTGGCAGAGCGCCGTGCGAAAACCGAGGGTGCGGTTGAAAAAGCGCGCGCCGATATCGCTGCCGCGGAGGCCCGCACCGCAGAATACGAGCAAAAGCTGCGTGAGGCCCGTCTGAGCGTGTTCAAGAGCCAGGAGGCACGCCGCCAGCAGGCTACGCAGGCCCGTAATGCCGCCTTGGCGGAAGCTCGCGCGAAGGCGCAGGCTCAAGTGCAGCAGGCCAAGGCGGAGATCGCCAGGGACAAAGAAGTCGCACAAACGGGCTTGCAGGCCGAGGTCGGGCGACTAGCCGCGGAGATTATCCGGACGGTTCTGCAACCCTCAAGGGCCCAGGCTCCAGCAGGTGGGCGATGAAGACACGCTGCGGATTCCTTCTGTTCGCCCTGCTGGCGTTGATGGTCTTCTCCGGGCCAGTCATGCGGGCGCAATCCGAAGGCCCGGCGCAGGAGAATTCCGCATCCGAAGGGAAAACCGGGAATTCCGCAAAATCGGAATCCCTGGGCAGAGAACTCGCCGAGGAAACGAAAGAGGCCGCGGGGGAGGGTGAGAACGAGCAGTTCAAGAACACGCCTTCGGTGAAGTTCATCGCGCGCGCCCTGCATGTTTCTCCCAATACCGCGTTCCTGGTGAGCATGCTAATCAACTTCAGCGTGATAGCACTTGCCATCCTCTGGATTTCGAAGAAGAAGCTTCCCGGCGCGTTTCGCAGCCGAACCCTCAGTATTCAAAAGGCAATCGAGGAGGCGAGGCGAGCCAGCGAGGAGGCGAGACAACGTCTGGCGGCGATCGAATCTCGCTTGTCGCGCCTTGACGCCGAAATCGGGGACATGCGGGCGTCCGCGGAGCAGGAGGCCTTGGCTGAGGAGCAACGCATCAGGGCTGCGTCAGAAGAGGACGCGCGCAAGATTGTCGACTCCGCTACCCAGGAGATTGTGGCCGCCGCAAAGTCGGCGCGGCGGGAACTCACCGCCTATGCTGCCGACCTGGCAGTTACGCTGGCGCGGAAACAAATCGAGGTGGATCCCAACACCGATCAGGGCCTGGTTCGCAGTTTCGCCGATCAACTGACGAACGGCTCTGGCTCCAGGAAAGAGGGGCGCTGATCTATGGCTTCTGTGACCAGCACCTACGCCCGCGCCTTTACCGACGTTGTCATTGATAAGCGACTTGATCCTGAAAAGACACTGGAGCAGGCGAAGTCGCTGGCGACCTTGGTGGCGGGCAGCCGTGAGTTGCGCGTGGTATGGGAAAATCCGTCCATTCCGACCGACCAGAAAGTGCGCCTGCTGGATGGCATTGCACAAAGACTGAGTATTTCGCCCGCAGTCCGGAACTTCGTCGCGGTGCTCATTGACCACCGCCGGGTCCAATTCCTGGACGCGATTGTCAGGCAATTCGAGAAAGACGTGAATGAGCGCTTGGGATTCGCCGAGGCGGCGGTAACCAGCGCACGGGATTTGGGTCAAGAGGAGCGGCGAGCGCTTGAAACCCGGCTGGAACTGCTGACAGGCAAAAAAATCCGGGCCCGCTACGTGCGCGAGTCGTCACTCCTCGGTGGGGTCATCGTGCAAGTCGGCAGCACCATTTACGATGGCTCGGTGGCGGGTCAATTGGAGCGGATTCGAGTGCAGTTGGCGGAGAGCAGCCGTTAGCTGCTTGCTCCAGCGGTGAGCAGTTGGGCTCACCAACCAGGAATTAGGTCATTGCTAAAGGGTAAGAGCTAACAGCAGGAAATCAAATTCATATGGCGCAAATCAAAGCAGACGAGATCACACAGTTGATCCGGCAACAGATCGAGAACTACGAATCGAAGATTGCGGTGGACGAAGTTGGCACCGTGATCACCCTGGGCGACGGAATCGCTCGGGTGCATGGACTGGACAAGGCCATGGCCGGCGAACTGTTGGCGTTCCCTCACAATGTTGCCGGCATCGCCATGAATCTGGAAGAAGACCAGGTCGGCGTAGTGCTTCTCGGGGAGTACACCGAAATCAAGGAAGGCGACGAGGTCAAGCGCACCGGCCGCATCATGAGCGTCCCGGTAGGCGATGCGCTCGTGGGTCGCGTGGTGAACTCGCTCGGCCAAGCCATCGACGATAAGGGGCCGATCACCACGGACAAGTTCATCGCTTTGGAGCGATTGGCTCCCGGTGTCATCGATCGCCAACCGGTGCGCGAGCCCATGGCTACGGGCCTCAAGGCCATCGATAGCATGATTCCGATCGGCCGCGGACAGCGCGAGTTGATCATCGGAGACCGCCAGACCGGAAAAACCGCAGTCGCCATTGACACTATCATCAACAACAAGGGCAACGACCTGATCTGCATTTACTGCGCGGTTGGTCAGAAGCGGTCCTCCATCGCCCAGGTTGTGAAATTGCTGACCGATTACGGCGCCATGGATTACACCATCGTTGTGGCCGCTTCGGCGTCCGAACCGGCGCCCATGCAGTACATCGCTCCCTACGCCGCCTGCGCGATCGGGGAATACTTCCGCGACAACGGCAAGCATGCGCTGGTCGTATACGACGACTTGTCCAAGCACGCGGCGTCCTACCGTGAAATTTCTTTGCTGCTGCGCCGTCCGCCGGGCCGCGAGGCGTATCCGGGAGACGTCTTCTACCTTCACTCCCGCCTGCTCGAGCGTTCCGCCAAGATGAGCGACAAACTTGGCGGTGGATCGCTCACGGCGCTACCAATCATCGAGACGCAGGCGGGCGATGTCTCGGCCTACATCCCCACCAACGTGATTTCCATCACCGACGGGCAGATTTATCTGGAAACCGACCTCTTCAACCAGGGAGTTCGTCCCGCGGTCAACGTGGGCCTTTCGGTAAGCCGTGTCGGTGGCAGCGCGCAGATCAAGGCCATGCGCCAGGTCGCCGGCAGCCTGAAGCTGGAACTCGCCCAATACCGCGAATTGGCGGCCTTTGCGCAGTTCGGCAGTGATCTTGACAAAGCTACGCAGGCGCAGTTGAACCGCGGCCAGCGCCTGGTCGAGGTGCTGAAGCAGAAGCAATTCTCGCCGCTCCCCTTCTCAAAGCAGATCCTGATCATCTTCGCCGGAACCAGCGGGTTTTTCGACGACATGCCGGTGGAAGCGGTTCGTGAGTTCGAGCAGGAACTCTATAAGTTTGTGGATTCCACTCAACCCGGGCTGCTGCGTTCCATCATGGAGAAAAAGGTCCTCGATGACAGCCTGAAGGCTGAGATGACGAATGCGATCAAGCTGTGCAAGGAAGCGTTTCTCGCGGAACGCCAGGCAGTGGCAGCGAAGTAGTACGAACACCTAGAACCGGAATATGGCAAATATTCTCGACATACGGCGGCGCATTCGCAGCGTAACCAATACGCGGCAGATCACCAAGGCCATGAAAATGGTGTCGGCGGCGAAGCTTCGCCGTGCCCAGGAACGCGCACTGGCGGCGCGCCCGTATGCCCAGATGCTGGCAAACGTTTTGAAGTCGCTGGTATCGCGCGCTGAGATCTATGATCCGGACACCGGGCAGCCGCGGCACCCTTTGTTGGCGCAGCGGCCAGAACAGAACGTAATGCTGATCGTAGTCACCGGCGACAAGGGTCTCGCCGGGGCGTTTAACACCAATATCCTGAAAGCGGCGACTCGTTTCCTGGAAAGCAAAGCCGGCAAGAATATTGAAATCGAAGCCATTGGCCGCAAGGGCCGCGACTTTCTGAAGCGCCGTTTCCCCGCTGCGGAACCCCGCAGCGCCGATTCGGCAGAAGCTGCGCGTACCTCAATTATCGGCGAGCACATCGGAGTGCTGACCAAAGTTGAGTTCGCGATGGCCTCTGAACTTGCGCAGAAAGTTATCGAGCGTTACACGCGCGAAGAAATCGATTCGGTATACGTCGTGTACAACGAATTCAAGTCAGTCATCGCCCAGAGGCTGGTGGTGGAAAAGGTGCTGCCGATTGAGCAAATCGGCCAGCAAACGACGGTGCAGAGCGAAGAGATGACGCGCGAAGAGCGGGAACGCGCCATTGAGGCGGCGAAGGGCGCTGGTGTGGGATTGCGCCCGGCGGACACTTCCGCGATGGATGCCGCGGCCCGGAAATTTGCCACCGCGCCGGTTGACTACATTTATGAGCAGCCGCCGGGGGAACTGTTCAACTCCTTGCTGCCGAAATATGTGAGCATCCAGATTTTCCATGCGCTGCTGGAGTCGGTGGCAGCGGAACACGCGGCACGTATGACTGCGATGGAGTCGGCTACGAGCAATGCAACCGACATGATCGATTCGCTGACGCTGGCGATGAACCGCGCGCGCCAGGCGAAGATCACAAAAGAGATTATCGAGATTGTGAGCGGAGCGGCCGCCGCGCAGTAATTCAGTACGAGTACCGAGTCAGGGCACTGGCATGGCGCGCCGCAATGCGCTACCAGGAGTTTGACTGGCAGTGCCAAGCGCCAAACGCTAAGTGCCAATCGCTATTTTTTTGAGGTTCTATGCCGGAAAATATTGGACGTGTTGTACAAATCGCCGGACCTGCCGTCGACGTGCAGTTCGAAGAAGGCGCCATGCCTGCCATCTACCAGGCGTTGAAAGTGGTGAGCGATGGATTTCAGGTCCCATCCCCTATCAATGTCATCCTCGAAGTGCAGCAGCACCTTGGCGACGGCCGTGTCCGTTGCATCGCCATGGAAGCCACCGACGGCATGGTGCGCGGCATGAAAGCGATCGACCAGGGCGGTCCGATTTCAGTTCCCGTCGGACGCGGCACCCTGGGCCGCGTGATGAACGTGATTGGCGAGCCGGTGGACCAATTGGGGCCCATTGCTGCGACGGAAAGGCTGCCGATCCATCGTCCCGCGCCGACCTTTGATGAGCAGTCCACCACGGCGGAAATGTTCGAAACCGGTGTAAAGGTCATCGACCTCATTCAGCCGTTCTTGAAGGGCGGCAAGATTGGATTGTTCGGCGGCGCCGGCGTCGGCAAGACGGTGTTCATCCAGGAGTTGATCAACAACGTCGCCAAGCAGCACGGGGGATTTTCAGTTTTCGCAGGCGTCGGCGAGCGTACCCGCGAAGGCAACGATCTGTGGCTGGAAATGAGCGAGTCCGGTGTCATCAAGCCCGGCGATCCCTCCAAGTCGAAGGCCGCTTTGATTTATGGCCAGATGACCGAGCCGCCGGGGGCGCGCTTGCGGGTCGCCTTGACCGGGCTGACCGTCGCCGAGTATTTCCGCGACGTCGAGGGCGCCGATACGCTGCTCTTTATCGATAATATCTTCCGGTTCACGCAGGCCGGTTCGGAGGTGTCCGCTCTCCTCGGCCGTATGCCCAGCGCCGTCGGCTACCAGCCCAACCTCGCCACCGAGATGGGTGAGTTGCAGGAGCGCATTACCTCCACCAAGAAAGGCTCGGTCACTTCGGTCCAGGCGATTTATGTGCCTGCGGATGACTTGACTGATCCGGCGCCGGCCACAACGTTTGCACACTTGGACGCGACCACGGTGTTGTCCCGTGCTCTGACCGAGATTGGAATCTATCCCGCTGTCGACCCGCTGGCCTCCACCTCGCGGATTCTCGACCCTCGCATCGTGGGCCAGGAACACTATGATGTGGCGCAGACGGTGAAAAAGATTCTGCAAACCTACAAGGATTTGCAGGACATTATCGCCATCCTGGGCATCGACGAATTGAGTGAAGACCAGAAGACGATCGTCGCCCGTGCCCGCAAGATCCAGAAATTCCTCTCCCAGCCGTTCTTCGTCGCCGAGCAGTTCACCGGTTCGCCCGGACGCTATGTAAAGATCGCGGAAACGGTGAAAGGCTTCCGCGGCATTGCTGAAGGAAAGTATGACGACATACCGGAACAGGCGTTCTATATGAAAGGTACGATTGACGAGGTGCTGGAGGCGGCTGAGAAACTCAGGAAAGCCGCGGCCGCATAGGCCGGTCCTGTAATCATGGCCGATACTTTTCAACTCGAGATCGTCACGCCGGAGAAGATGGTCGTGAAAGACGTGGCGGAGGAGTGCCAGATCCCCGGCAAGAACGGTTACCTGGGAATCTTACCCGGGCACGCTCCCTTGATTACCGAACTCGCAGTCGGCGAAATTACCTATAAAAACCAGGGCTACACGCATCACCTGGCCGTGGCTTGGGGCTTCGCCGAGGTGCTTCCTGACAAGGTGACTGTGTTGGCGGAGACCGCAGAACGGGCGGAAGAGATCGATGTCAATCGCGCCCAGGAAGCCAAGCAGCGGGCCGAAGAGCGCCTGAAAAGCGGTAATACCGAGGTGGATTACACACGAGCCGAGAACGCGCTGCAGCGCGCGGAAACGCGAATTCAGGTTGCGGAAAAGAAATAACCCGAAGACCGGTTCACTTCACTTCGCCCAAGGGCGTAATTTTTGTTTCGGCGCGAAACTTCTTGTAGTCGCGGTAGGCGACTTCCTCTGAAATATTTAACCCTTTCAGCAGCGCCACCCGGGCATCGATTTTCAGATCTACATGCTTGGGAAGCCAGACTTCGTCGTTGATTCTGGTCTGTTCGATCTGGATATTCGACCCCTTGTGCAGGCGCACCAGGAAGAGGCCGACGGAGACGGTGTCAATACACTGAATATCGAGCTTCACCCACTGTTTTTCCTTTTTGTCCACCCACACTCGGAAGCGGAACTTGGGCAAGAACTTGGCATTCTTCATGTGGGGTTCGTATCCCGGGCGAGGTTCCGCGTCGATAACGTAAGCATCTCGTCCATCCACCGGCTCTGAGCCGGTCATACGGAAATCGTACGCGTCGGCGATTTCCCGAACGAACTGGCGCCCTTGTTCGCGGTCTTTCTCTTCCTTTTCAAGGCGCTTTCTTCGATCGTTATCGCTCTCGTTTTTGCACTTGTCTACAATTTTCTGGATTCGTTCTTCTTCTTTTGCGGCGTCTTTTGCAGAAAGCGGTTTGTCGTCCTTGGCGATGAGTCGTTCGACGGGTTCTCCATACACGAAGATGATCTCCCGGGTCCGCGACTCGGTGGATTTCACCTCGCCCTTGCCATTCAGCTTGTGCTCTTCCTCGCGCTGGATGTAGGTATAGTCGCGCTGCCTCTTGTCGTTCTCCATGTCTTTGTTCGCAGCTTCCCGGATGAGGCTCCGAATCTGGTCTGCGGTTAAAACGTCCGGAGCCGGCACTGTCTGGGCCGCCAGCCCGATTCCGGCGAGCAGGACAATCAGCATCGCTAACGAGCGGGTTCGCATAGGCACTGATACGAGAATACCGGAGTCAAGCGTTCCTTGCGCCTCGGTTGTCCTTGATAAAGTCGGTTAGAAGGAAGCCGTCACCGAAGCTCAATCAGCACAAACCTGGATGGGTCGGCGCCGTTATTTATAAGCTGTGACTGCCGTCCCGCGGGAATCCAGATCAAGTCTTCCTTCGACTTCCGAATTCGTTTCTCGCCAATTCTGAAATCAACATCGGTCAGGGCCACGATCAGTTCATCCGCGTCTTTCTCAGGAGCCGGATAGGCATCGTCAGGCAATAGCTGGATGTCTTTCACTGTGGCTTCGCCGAGGGGCATGACAGTGGCAAACTTCACCCGCGGATCTACCGGGGTTGGAATCATATCGCTGCCATAAGTCCAGCGTCCGGAACCTGCCTGGTAGCCGTAGGTGGTGACCTTGGGATTCAGGAACTCGATCATGAGGCAGTGATACCCGGTAGCAGTGTCATTGCGGATAGCGCGGGCCTTCCCTCCGAAGTAAAAGTGGATCTCATCTTGCGCAAAGCGGTGCGTGATGACGTCCGATTCGCCCTCATTCCAGGCCGCGATCTCACTTTCCTGGAGATGAATCACCAGGTAATTGTTGGGATGCCGAACCAGCGAGGTTTCCGAGTGCGGTCCAACATCCAGCGAGAATATCCGCACCTTCTCGTTCTCCAGGAGAAGGTGGTAATGGGACTCCTGAGAAATGTCCTGAATGTTTTGCGCAGCCGCGTTCAGCGAGAGCAGGGCGCAAACCGAAAGCAGCGCCTTCCAACAGCAACCGACACTACGCATGCGTTGCTTTCGCATTCTTTTCTGCTCGTCCCATGCAGCCTGCGCGGAACGACCGGTCGTCAAGGCGGTGCAGATTTCTGGCAACCGATGCCTTCAGCAGCTTGTAGTGATGGATGGTGAGCAGGTACTCGGCAACAAACCAGAGCGGCTTGTCGGTCGTCATCCAGTCCAGGGAATCGAAGCGCGCCATGTTGATGGGACGCGAGAAGGTGCGCAACGAGCGCTCCCGGCGCAAATTGAAGTACACATCGAAGTAACTGAGCGCCAGTTCGCGCAGCGTGCGATAAACCGGTTCACGGTAGCGGCATCCGGTGTAATTCGATTTGGCGACCGCGCCCCAGTGGCCATTCATACGAAAAATAGCGATCACGTGGTCTGTGTCATTTTCGGCTTCAAGATCCAGAATCAGGGGCGGGAACCCGTTCGCGCGTAATGCGGCTGCGGCCAGCATCGCGCCTTCGAAACAATGGGACGTATTCTCGCGCAGCACCAGGCGGGGCGACCACGCTGTATCGGCGAGGTGATACGGCATACTGTCCAGGAACCGTTGAATTCCGTACGGGTTCTTGAAGCTGCGCAGTTTTCGAAGCTCGGCGGCTGTGAATTGCGTCGCGTTTTCCCCAGGAGACATGATTGCGCTCAGTGTACCCGAGCGCGCCGCTCCAGGGTAATAACCCGGCGGCAACTTCAGGAGAGCAGTTCGGCCAGATCCTGCGGGGAATCCACGATAACATCAGGCGGAGCCAGAGACAGCGACTGCGGGGCAAAACCGTAGGTGACGCCGCAAGTCCACAGCCCGGCAGCGCGGCCGGTGAGAACGTCAATTGACGAGTCGCCGATCATCAGCGCCTGTTCCGGCCGGGTCTGGGTTTCTTTCAACAACGCACGCGCGCCCTGAGGATCGGGCTTCTTGGTAGGAAAGCTGTTTCCGCCGTATACGTGGAGGAAAGGCTCCGCCAGGCCCAACGCTTGCACGATGGCTCGGGAAGGATTCACCGGCTTGTTCGACAGGATTGCCATTTGCCGTCTGTCCCCATTGTTACCCGCAACCACCGCTAGCATTTCTTTGACCCCGTCGTAAACATGCGTGTAGTCCAGCTTGTGGACGCGGTAATACCCCAGAAAATATTCCAGAGCTTCTTTCAGGAATGACTCATCTTTGGGGTCTCCGAGCGCACGGCGGACCAGCATCGGCGCGCCGTCGCCAACATAGGACGCGACCACATCCCCCGGCAACTCGGCCCGTTTGAAGTGGCGCAGCATGGCGTTTACGGAATGAATCAGGTCAAGGCGCGAGTCAATCAGCGTCCCGTCCAGATCGAAGATAAGCAATTTGGTCTGGCGGGGGTCAAACCTGTTATGAAATCGGATCATTTCGGTGCCTTCAGGATAGCATCTGCGGCGTAAGGGAAAGGGCTGCCCGCACCACGCGGCAACGGCATCACTCCCCGACAGTCAGAGCGTAATTCCCGTCAATAACAGGAGACTTTCAGGCGGCTACTCCGAATGTGCAGCCAGCATTTACAATATGGATCTAGGGATAGAGGATGGCGACCAAAACCGACGTCAAACCCAACGAAATCGCGCTTCGCAAAGGCGACAAGGCCTATCAAGGCTTGTCGCGTCAGCAGCTTATCGACGCCTACCGCGTGATGTACACCTCGCGAAAGCTGGATGATCGCGAGATCCTGCTCAAGCGCCAGCAGAAGATCTATTTCCAGATCTCGGGCGCGGGACATGAAGCCGTGGGCGCCGCTGCGGGGTTGGTTCTGAAACCGGGCTACGACTGGTTCTATCCTTACTATCGCGATCGCGCTCTTTGCCTGACCTTGGGCGCGACCCCATACGAGATGTTGTTGCAGGCGGTTGGTGCGGCGGACGATCCCGCGTCCGGTGGACGGCAAATGCCTTCTCACTGGGGATACCGCAACTTGAACGTAGTTACCCAGTCCTCGCCGACCGGCACTCAAATCTTGCAGGCTGTGGGGTGCGCCGAGGCCGGGCGCTACTTCGCGGCCCATCCCCACGCGGCAGCCAAGGCCAGCGGCGACTATCGCCAGTACAAGGACATCACATTCCAGGGCGACGAACTGACCTACGTGTCTCTCGGGGATGGCACAACCAGCGAGGGCGAGTTCTGGGAGGCTCTGAATACCGCCGCCAACAATAAGCTTCCAATCATTTTTGCGGTCCAGGATAACGAGTACGCGATCTCAGTTCCGGTAGAGGTTCAGACTGCGGGAGGAAATATCTCGCGCCTGGTCTCCGGGTTCCCTAACTTCCATTTCGAAGAAGTGGATGGGACTGACCTGGTTGCGACCTATGCAGCCTTTGAGCGATCGGCGGCTTATGCCCGATCCGGGCAGGGCCCCGCTTTCCTCCACGCCCATGTAGTGCGTCCGTACTCGCATTCGCTCTCCGACGATGAAAAGCTTTATCGTCCCGATGCCGAGCGCCAGCAGGAAGTCGCGCGCGATCCCATCACGCGTTTGCAGATGTTTCTGGTTCGAGAAGGCATTCTGGACGAGAAGGGCGTCAATCAAGTCGAGAAGCAGGTGGAAGACGAAATCCAGGAAGCCTCGGATCGGGCGTTGGAAGCGGCCTTTCCCACGCCCGATACCGTCGAACGCTACGTGTACTCGCCCGACATCGATCCCACTGGGTCCGCCTTCAGCACCGAACCGGCTCCGTCCGAAGCCAAGGCTGTGGCAAGAACCATGGCCGACCTTATCAATGCAACCTTACGTGACGAAATGAAGCGCGACGAGCGCATCGTCATGTTCGGCGAGGACGTTGCCGATTGCAGCCGCGAGAAGTACCTGCAGGAGAAATTAATCAAGGGCAAAGGCGGAGTATTCAAGCTGACCGCTGGACTGCAATGCGAGTACGGTTCCGACCGCGTCTTCAACTCGCCCCTGGCGGAAGCCAACATCGTGGGCCGCGCGGTAGGAATGGCGACACGTGGTCTGAAGCCGGTCGTTGAGATCCAGTTCTTCGATTACATCTGGCCGGCGATGATGCAGCTTCGCGACGAACTGCCGCTGATCCGGTGGCGTTCGAACAATGCTTTCTCCTCGCCTGCGGTGGTGCGAGTTGCGATCGGCGGTTACCTGACCGGCGGCGCCATTTATCACTCTCAATGTGGCGAGAGCATCTTCACCCACATTCCCGGGCTGCGCGTGGTGTTTCCGTCGAACGCGCTGGATGCCGCCGGCCTGCTGCGTACGGCCATTCGCTGCGACGATCCGGTTTTGTTTCTCGAGCACAAGCGGCTCTATCGTGAGACCTTCGGGCGTGCTCCCTATCCCGGCCCCGATTACATGATCCCCTTCGGAAAAGCGAAGATCGTGCAGCAAGGAAGCGACCTGACGGTAATTACCTACGGAGCCGTGGTTCCGCGTGCCTTGCAGGCAGCCCAGAAAATTCAGCGCGAGCACGATATTAGCGTAGAAATCATCGACCTCCGCTGCCTGAGTCCGTTCGATTGGGAAACGATCTCAGCTTCGGTGCAGAAGACGAATCGCGCGCTGGTGGCATATGAGGATTCCCTGAGCTGGGGCTACGGGGCTGAGATCGCGGCCCGCATTGCTGACAAGCTCTTCGAACATCTGGATGCGCCCGTACGCAGGGTTGCGGCGAAAGACACCTTTGTTGCCTACCAGCCCGCCTTGGAAGACGCGATCTTGCCTCAGACAGAGGACCTGCTGCGGGCCATGAAACAGCTGGCCGAATTCTAGGAGCTCTGAAATTACAGGATAATCCCGCCCCTCCTCAGGCCAACGAGATCTCCAAGCGAGCCGTCCTACAGCCTACACGCTTGGGCCTTTCTCAGGCTCCGCTGGAGGAATCATGAACAAGCTGATCGGAATTTCTCTCAGTATGATGGCGCTTGGCCTTCCGGGAGTGGCGCAGGTTCAGCCCGCGAGCCGCAGCGTCCAAATCAGGCCCGCAGCATTTCAATGGCAAAATGATGACGACCGTCGGCGGGATGATGACGATGACCGGCGCGACCGTGATCGAGACGACGACCGGGGTTATGGCCGCTACGGGCGGCGCGATTACCGGGGTGTGTTGCGACCGGAATCGCAGCGCGCCTTTGATCAGGAGTATAGCCGCTGGATCGCCGACCGTAACAGCGGCAATCAGCGTGACATGTACGAGCAGGAACGGGCCATGCGCGGAATCATGCAGACTTACAAGATCCCGCAGGATGTTCCGTTCGACGCCATCGCTTCGCCGTCCGCTTCCGGCGACTCTGGTTATTACGGGAACCGGGGCGGCTACTACGGGCGAGGAGACAACGACTCTGATGACCGTGGGCGCGGCGGGTATTATGGGCGCGGCGCGCGCCTGAGCCCGGAAGATCAGGGTAAGTTCGATAGTTTGTACTCGAAGTGGGTCAGCGACACTCGCAAGGGTGATCGCGACGACGCGGACCGCGATGTAAAGCACATGCAGGAAATCATGCGCCGCAACAACATTCCGCCCGACGTTCCGTTCGATCAGGTCGCTTCAAACGGCGGATATCGCCGCTACTGAAAGCCGGCACCGGGAGCAGCGAGAGCTGCTCCCTTTCATTTCTTTCCGAAAGAGCGGCCTCCGCCACGAATCGCATCCAGAGATATCGGCCCTGCCCCGAAAAAGATCAGCGCGAAGGCGATGGCGGCAAGCGAGAGGGGAAACTGGTAGCCATTCTCTCCCAGGAAGCCATTCTTGAAGTGCATTTTTATGATTGCCACAGCCATGTCTATGACCAGGGTTAACGCCACAAACCGCGTGAGAAGACCCAGGATCAAGAGAATTCCTCCGCCGAATTCGGCTGCCATCGAGAGATAAGCCGACCACCAGGGAAGCCCCAGGCTCGTAATGAATCCTACGTATTTGTGCTCGCCGCCGAACACTTTCCAGTAGCTGTGGCCAATCATGATTGCGCCGAGAACGACGCGCAGTACCAACAATGCCAGCGGTTGCAGACGATCGAGATAACGCAAGCTGTCCTCCAGGAGAAGGAACAGCTTACCTCAGAAGGGGGAATTGTTGAATTCGATGGTGGAATTCTTGAATGGGATCTCACGCAACATCAAGAATTCACCAGCAAGAATTACTCGATCTTATATTCCACGTGAATTCCGCGCTTCGACATCTCCTCAAGAAACAGGTCGGCTGGGACATCGCGCTCCTGCAGCACGGCGCCGCGCTTCGAGATCGCGCCTGAGGCCAGCATCTGCAGCACAATGGAAGCCGGAAATGCTGTGGTCCGCATCATCGCGCTCATGTCGGTCTTGGGATCATAGTGGTCCACCAACGTAAACGAAGCCACACGGCCCTTGATCTTTCCGCCCAGCAGGCCGCGCACGCCCGGCGTGCGTACCGATTCATGGCCTTCCAAACGCATGATGCAGACATCCGGCCCTTTGCTGGCAAACTTGCCCTCGAAAATCTTCGCCATGACGGCACGAGGCGTGACATGAGAGCCGTTGACGCTGAGCTTCTCGCTCGAGAATAGGCCGAGTTCTTTCAATTCACAGAGCAAGTCATAGTGCCCGGGATAGCGCAGCGTCTTTTCAAAGCATTCCCCCACCCGGCCTTCGAATGTTTCCGGAAGTGTCGAGGTTCCACCCGAGGTATGAAATGCGATCAGAGGCGCGAATCCGCCCATGTGAAACTGCTCGGGCTCGGTGAGTGGTTCGATCGTGACCAACTTGCCTTTGCGCAGAATGCGGGCCGGCTCAACGTACTCGTTGATCAGGCCTTCGACAGAAAAAACCAGTTGGTAATGAAACGGCGGCATCGGTTTTTCAGGTAAGCCGCCAACGTAGAGTTTCAACGCATCGGCGCGTCCACCGAGGCGGCGCACCAGTTCACCTCCGAGAATGGAGGCCATCCCCGGAGACAGCCCGCAATCGGGAGCAATGGCGACTCCACACTGTTCCGCCTTTCTGGAAAGAGCAAGTTCCTGTCGCACCACGGTATTGTTTCCGCCCAGGTCGGCGAAGTGGCAGCGCGCCTCGATCGCGGCTTTAGCCAATCCCAGATTCAGGAAGTAAGGAACCGCGGAAAGCGCGGCATCATGCCCGCGCATCATCTTGGAAGCCGCTTTTGAGTTCGAAGCGTCAATCGTGATCGCCCGCACTTTCCTGGATCCGGTAATGCGGTTTACGCGGGCCGCGACGTCCTGTGCCCGCTTCGTCTCCGAGTCGGCCAGGGTTACTGCTTCCACGTCGGCCTGCTTCGCCATGTCATACGCAGCGGCCGAACCCATCATGCCAGAACCAATCACCAGCAGTTTCATAGATTTCAGAGTACTAAAGAGCACAATTCCGGAAAGTGACGGGGCTCACAGTCTGCACAAGCTTCTCCCGCCGCGCAAGAAGCCAGTGAGGAGCTGGCGGGACGGATGAAAGCCGCCGGAAAGAGCGACGCTCAGGGCCGAGCGGTTTTGAGATGGCCAGACTTCTACGCGGCTGGTTGCTCTGGAGCGTCTTTCAGAGCCGCTATTGCCTCGCGCGCTCTTTTTTCGGCTTCTTCGAGCGTATCCGCTTCTCCGGAACTCAGAACCTTTTCGATCGGATCCACCCGAAAAATCCTGTAACGCCATTTGGTACGCACCTGGGTGAGGGGATCTGGTGGTTGCTCAAGATCGTACGCATACTTTCCTTCACGAATTCGCATAGGAATGCTCACTCTCTATGGATGAGGTCAGTAAACGTCAACTTAACCGAGCGCGGGTGTACAGTCAATCGCCTGGCAGGAAGTGCAAAGGCGCGCAGCCGATGGATCAGGCGGATTTTTCTTTTGCGGTTGCTGCCTGACGTCGCAGGCGCGCCACGACCAGCCTGATTTCGTTATAGCTGATGGTTTCAGGAAGGGCCTGCTTCACCGGGCCGAGCCGGTCAAGTCCCAGTTCTGCCGCGACACGCTCGATCTGTTGTTGAGTCTCGAGTGGAACCCACGCAGATTGCAACTCCACATCCCCTCTCTCGATGAGGTCGCCAACGGTGTGAATGACGGTAGCGATCCGGCGGTCCCGAATGATGGCGATTTCCTCGAACGATTTCCCTTCCGACAACAGCTTCAGCGTCTCCTCTTCCGGCGTCGGTTTCATAGCAGGCGGAGCAATGGCGCGCTGTCCCTGCTGGAATCGCGATACCGCTTGTAGCAAGGAGGACCCATAGGCCTCGATCTTCCGCTCGCCAATGCCAAAGATGCCGCGCAATTCCATTAACGTCTCGGGCCGGCGGCGGCAGATCTCTTCCAGCGTTGTATCGTGCATCACCACGAAAGCAGCGAGACCTTTTTCTCTCGCCGTGTCGCGACGCCACTGCCGCAAAAACTCGCGGAGATCGAGGTCGATTCCGGAGAGTTTCTGGGCATCGCGTCCAGGGAGCGCCATGCTGCGCTTCTTGACGGACGCGCTCCGGCCCGTGACTGGCGATTGCATCCACTCAGGGGTCCCGCTGCAGATATCGCACGCTCCGCATTGGTTCCAACGCGGACGCTCCCCGAAATGCAGGCAAACCTGGCGGTGACGGCATTGCGACGATTCAACGAACCTCTTCATAATATGGAAACGATTCCAGGCCCTCTCGCGCTCGGCGGGATCGGCAATCTGATCCGCAAAATAAGCCAGCAGCCCTTCATCTTTCTTCTGCCAAAGCAGAATGCAATCCGCGGGAAGCCCATCGCGCCCCGCACGGCCGGATTCCTGGTAGTACTGCTCAATGGATTTGGTCAAAGAAAGATGTATGACGGCGCGCACCGCGGCCTTATTGATTCCCAGGCCGAAAGCTAACGTGCCCACCAGCACCCGCACCTCGTCGGAGGTCCATCGCTCCTGGTTCCGCTGCCGGTTCTCCCGCTCCATCTGTCCGTGGTAGCCGATGGCGGCGATACCGTGTGCGCCCAACAGGTCTAAGGTCTGGTCTACTCGGGCAATGGTGGGAGCATAGATAATCACGCTGCCGTCGTCGTAATTCTTGGCCGCGTCTATCAACATCTGGGACTGGTCCCCACCCCGACATTGGCGCACCAGGTAGCGCAAGTTGTGGCGATGAAAACTCGCAATGTATTTGTGCGGGTCGCGCAGCTTCAATTGCTCCAGGATGTCGTGCCGCACCTGTCGCGTCGCGCTGGCCGTGAAGGCTGCGATCGGGCGATCCGGAAAGTGTTCGCGAAGGTTCTTGAGTTGCCGGTATTCCGGCCGGAATTCATGCCCCCACTCGGAAATGCAATGGGCTTCATCGATTGCAAAGAAATTGATCGGCACAGTTCCCAGCCAGGACAGTGTATCTTCACGAGCCAGCCTTTCCGGCGAGAGATATAGCAGCCGGTATTCTCCTTTACGAGCGTGACTCATTACAAAGCTCTGCTCGGAGCCGGGCATAAAGCTGTTCAGCACGGCGGACGGGATTCCCATCTGTTTCAACTGCGCTGCCTGGTCCTGCATAAGCGCAATCAACGGTGAAATTACGATCGTGGTCTTACCCAGCACAACCGACGGCAACTGGTAGCACAGCGACTTGCCACCTCCCGTGGGCATGATCGCGCACGTATCCTTCTGGCTAAGCAAACTCTGAATGATTGATTCCTGAAGAGGAAGGAAGTCGTCGTATCCCCAGTATTGCTTGAGGACGGTCCGTAACTCGGTCGAGGATGGCACAGAGGAAGGTACGATTCGACACAATCTCTGTGATTGTCGCACACCGAAGGCGATCACCAGAACAGGCGTTTCTATCGAGCCGGAGCTATTGGATCTCCAGAGAAATCACCTCGCCAGCGCCGTCCCCAGTCGCGCGATAATTCACCGCAACATTCTGGTTCTTCCAATCGCAAGAGAATTTGTCAGCGCCAATGAGGATCATCTTGTCGCGATTCGCGGTGTGCATCGCCCAGGTCGCTTTGCCTGCCACCACCGTGAAAGTAGCGCCCGGAGCAGCCTGGCAATCCACTGCGGTCAGCTTCCCCTTGATAAAGTTGCTGGCAATCGGCACTGCGACCGGAGCAGGCTTCGCGGGTTCGACTTGCGCTTGCGATGTCGAGCGTCGTTCGATCACGCTTTCACGGGAGCGCAATTCGACTGTTCCTCCGCTGGCTGAGACTTCCATCGCGCTCCGTATACTGGGAATCGCGTCCCGGGCGCGGGAAGCCACTTCCGCATCCTCGCTTTTCTCTAATTGCTGAAAGATCGAGAGAGCATTCTTGAAGTCGCGATTCAGAGCACACAGTTGGGCGAGATTAAAGAGATATGCCGGATTTCGCGGATTCAACTCCACCGCTTTCATCATCGTCTTAAGGGCCAGTTCCGGCTTCTCCTGCGTGGAGTAAACGAACGAGAGTATGCTGTACGCGTCGGCAAACTCCGGGTCGAGTTGTATCACTCTTTCGAGTTGGCTCTGGATCCGCGAGGTACGCTCATTTTTCGCATCCAGACCACCTTCCCGCTGCAGAAGCAAAGCAGAATAGTAGACCACGCGGCGATCATCCGGGTTTTTCTCGGCCGCCCTGGAGAAGAAATCGCCGGCATTGTGGTAATCCTCTTTCATCAGGTAGGAGTACCCGAGGCCGCGCAGCGCGGTCGCATTGTTGGGATCGCTTCGGAGCACCGCCTGGAATTCTTCCACTGCTTTCTCTCGATAATCCAACATGTGAAAGTGGATGTCGGCCACTATGGCCTGCGCGTCCAACGGCGCAAGCGGCGTCACGGTATAGTTTTTTGCTCTCGATGCCTGCCGGTGTGGGGATGGGATAGTAGATGTACCGTTGGCTCGACTCGTAAGCGCGAAGCTGCTTATCGAATTGCGCGGCCGTCACCCCGAAAGCTTTCTGAATCGCGTCTTCGACGGGCAGTTTCTGGTTGTGAACCAGGTCGAAGTAGCCGCTCAGTTTGCTGAATAGCTGGTTGTCATAGAGGTAATGCACAACCATGCCGGATTGGGCATAAAACCCGCTCCGGTGGTCTCCGTTTTCGTTGTAGGTCTTGCTGTTCTGCTGGACTCGAAACAGGTCCGCAACCTTGAGCATGCCAGTCTGGTCCAAGACCCGATACTCTTCCTCGGGCACCTTGCCAACCCGGGCCTCTTTGCTGTCCAGTTCGATACTGGAAAAATACTCGGCAAAGCCTTCTTCGAACCACGGATCGGTCTCCGCCGCAAGGTTCGCATTCATCAACTGGTGTGCGTACTCGTGGAACACCACCTGCCAGGGGTTCTCGACCGACATATCGAGCAGGATAAAAGTCTGGTCTTCTCCACCTACGAACAGCCCGTCTACCTGGGTTGGTTTTCCATGCCAAAGCGGGGCGCATTGACGCATCTCTTTGGTGTTGCGGAAGGCCACGATTTGCAATGGGACGGGAAGGCTCACCTTTGCCTTGACCATCAGCGTGCCGAATACACCACGCATCTGCTCAAAGTGCAGGGCCACCTCGCGACCCCGCCTTTCGCCGGCGTCGGTCGCCACGCTGAAGTGCGGCGACTTGATCAGAATCCACGGTGCGTCGCCGGAAAACGCTAAACTACTGAGCCCCAGGATAGAAAGGGCGACCCAACGCCAGTAACTCATAGCGTCCCCTTTTCCGACGTATGGTATCACTTCGAAAAAACTAGCTCAGTGAGCAGAAGGCGAAGAATGGGCGCAGGGCAGCGACGGGAGACGTTGCGGGGGGAGGGAGTATCGCAACGTGGCAGGGAAAAGACCGCCACGACTGCTCGTGGCGGTCCGAAGAAATCGCTAGTTGCCGTCCACTTGGAAAGCCGAGCGGGCGAAGCCGGTGCTGACCGCCAGCCACGGCCCAGTCAGGCTACCGGTCTGATTGAAGACGAAGGGGCTGGTGACATCGGTGTTGGCGAAGTCCCAGGTCAGCTGAACATCCGCCGCTTTTTCCCAGGCGACGACCCAGTATTGAGTTCCAGCGCTCAGAGCTGGACAAGTAAAGCAGCTAAATGCGACCAATCCTCCCCCGCGTCCGTTGGAGAAGTCCAAGAGGTGAGACTGGGCATGGAGCGGGCCATCAATCGCGGTGCCCGGAACACCACCAGCATCGTTGTACAAAAAGACATTGATGCGGCCCTTGCTGGCTCCTCCGTTGACGGTGTAGATGCCCACCGGCATCACGACATCGGAGAAGGTCGCACTCTGTGAAGGGGTGAATCCTTGCGCGAGTACCTGGTTGGTGAAATTGGCTCCGTCCACGAAGTATCCCGTGCTGCCGTCGTAGCCATGATTTGTTCCAGTGAAGTTGGTGAAAAGTACTGTTTTTCCGAGATGTAAGTCAGAATCGGTGCGAACCTGAACACCCTTCGGTACCTGGGCGTAAGCAACTGCGGTTGTGAGGACGGCCAGGCCGGCGAGAAGTAGCGCTTTCCGCAACATGCAATTCAACACAGATTCCTCCTGAATTCTCCTCGTTTGCTCCCTGCCAGGCGGCAAACGCGGAGGTCACTTGTTTTTGGATTAGCTCTTCACTATGCCAACGCTTGCTTTGCGCAAAGCGAAACATAATCAAGATGCGGGCGAGAAAACTATCCCTAATGCCCCCCGCTGTCAAGCGTGCCTTTCTTCCTAGGGGTGTAGGTACTACTGACTTCCTGGGAGACCGCAATCATGTCATTCATAGCGCAGGGTTCTCATCGGATCTATGCGGGTGGCGCGCCGTACCGGCTCCGCGCAAGCGACCAGAGCTACGATGCACAGTAGTAGGGAAACCGACGCAAACGTCGCCTGATCGGTCGGTTGGACCCGGAAGAGGAGATCCGACATAAGCCGGTTCAATGCGAACGACAGCAGTAGACCCAAGGCAAGTCCGGATGCAACTAACCGTATCCCTTGCAACATCACCATGGTCAGTACCTGGCGCCGTTGTGCGCCAAGGGCCATTCGAATCCCGATCTCATGGGACCGTTGGGTTACAGAATAGGCAATGACTCCGTAAACGCCGATCGCGGCCAGCAAAACTGCAATCGCCGAGAACAGTGCGAGCAGGCTGGTTCGGAACCGCGGTTGGGCCAAAGAGTCGGAAATCAGGCGATCGAGCGGCGACATCTCGCTTACTACTAGGTTGCTATCGAACTCGCGAATGGCGCGCAGAATTGCCGGCTGAAGGCTGATAGCCGGAGTTCTTGACCGGATTACCAGATACATTCGATTGGAATAGTTTTGCTGCGATGCCTGGTAGTAGGCAGGCTCGGGATCGCCGCTCAGGCCAGTGTACTTTACGTCGCCAACTACCCCGACAATCGTCATCCATGGATTGGTTCCGCTCGAGTCGATCCCGCTCTGCTTAAGATGGCGGCCGATTGGACTCTCGCTCCCGAAATAGCGGCGGGCCAGGGTCTGGCTCACGATAACAACCCGCGGACTATCCAGATTGTCATGGTCATCGAAGTAGCGGCCCTCGAGCAAGGGAATGCCCAGGGCGCGAAAATAATCGGAGTCAACCAGCGGAGCCGTGGAGGCCGGAAATGCCGCTTGCGTCCAGGGTTGACCCTCGATCTGAAAGGTGTCCCAATCCCAGCGCTTGTTAGGCGGCAGGCTGTCGGAGAGTGATGCCCACTCGACTCCGGGGACAGATCGCAGTCGTTCGATCAGGCGCTCATAATGTGCGACTCCATCCCGGTCCACCTGGGAAACGCCATTACCTGAGTTGGCCGGGATCCTGCTCGAAGAGACCTGCACAGTGAGGACATTTTCTGCTGGAGCTTCGCTCCCGGTCTTCACCTCCTGAAGCAAAAGGAAGCTGCGCAACAGCAGACCGGCGCCAATGAGTAGAACGGCGGACAGTGCGATCTGCGAGCTGGCCAGCACCATGTTGAGCCTGTGGCTCGAAACGCTGCTGCTTTTAGTGAGGCCGCCCTCCTGCAACCACGAATTCAGGCTCTCGCGTGAGCATCGTAGCGCCGGCACGATGCCAAACAGGATGCCCGCCGACAGCGAGATCATGGCAGTGAAGGCAAGTACATGAGCATCAAGGTGAATCTCATCCAGGCGAGGCAGATCTCCAGGATTCCAGAGTCTGAGTAATTTCAGGCCGGCTTCTGCCAGGACCAAACCCAGAGCGCCTCCCGCCAACGCAAGCAGCGTACTTTCAGTGAGCAACTGCCAAACCAATCGGCCCCTGGCCGCTCCCAGAGCAGCCCGAGTTGCCATCTCTCGTTGCCGCACCTGTGCCCTAGCGAGCAGCAAGTTGGCTACGTTCACCGTGGATATCAGCAGCACGAAGACGACTGCGCCGAAGATGATCCAGAGGGCCGGCCTTACATCCCCTACGGTCGCCTCACGCAGGGTCATCACCGGAAAGGTCAGGTGTGAATACGATTCCGGAAACTGTCGCTCAATTTGGCCGGCCACGCTGTTGGTTTCAGTTTGCAACTGTGCGAGGCTGGCCCCAGGCCTCAGCCGCCCGATAACAATGAAAGGAAAAGGACCTCGGCGGGATGGTGGCGCAATGCGAAGATTGCGCCAGATTTGGGTTTCCGGCCAGAATCGGAAACTGGCGGGCATTACGCCCACGATCGTGGTGTGCAGGCCGTCAAGTTCAACCACGCGCCCAAGAATTGCCGGATCAGCGCGAAACTGACCGCGCCACAAAGCTTCACTGATCACCGCCACTCGCGTGCTGCTTGGACTATCTTCGCTGGAGTCGAAGACTCGCCCTAGCAGCGGCTTTGCCCGCAACGTCGAAAAGAAACCAGGAGTGACTCCCGCCGCCGCCACCTGCACAGGTTCGCCAACGCCGGTCAGGTTGCTTCGCCAGCCTCGGTTTGAGACTAACGCCGCCGTCTCCAACGATGGCGTGCGCGCCTTCAAGTCCAGATAGTCCGCGACCGACACCGTGCCATGCTCCATGTTTTGTGGCGTGAAGTGGGCGTAAATCACCGCAATACGATCGGAATCGGCGTATGGCAGTGGGCGTAACAGGACGCCGTAAATAACACTGTAGATGGCCGAATTGGCTCCGATTCCCAAAGCCAGGGCCAGTACCGCAAGTAGCGTGAACCCGGCATTCTTGCGCAGCATGCGTGCGCCGAAACGCACGTCCTGCAACACGTGCTCGAAGAACGAAACGCCTCGCGCGTCCCGACAGCGCTCCTGCTGTTGCGCCAGTCCGTCCATGGCCCGCAGCGCCGCCTGCCGGGCATCCTCGGGAGCCATCCCGTTCGCCACGTTTTCCCGGTAAAGCTCATCCAGGTGAAAGCGGAACTCCTCTTCGAGTTCCTGCTCCACGTGATCGCGACAAAACAGAGAGCGCAGGCGCAGCGGAACCTGATAAAGCCAATGTTCGGCACGCATGCTCACGCCTCCTCGAGACGGACCACCCGGGAAATGGCGCTGGACAGGCGATCCCAGTCCGCGGTTTCTTTCTCCAGTTGCCGGCGCCCGAGGCGGGTCAGGGAATAGTACTTGGCGCGGCGGTTGTTCTCGCTGGCTTTCCACTCCGACTTGATCCAGCCTTCCTGCTCCAGCTTGTGGAGAGCGGGGTAGAGCGAGCCGTCGCTCACCTGCAGGACGTCGCCGGAAACCTGCTTCAAGCGCTGGCTGATTGCCCATCCGTTGAGCGGTTGTAGGGCGAGAATCTTCAGCAACAGTAAGTAGAGGGTCCCCTGAACTAAGTCGGACGGACGGGTCATTCGCTTACCTCTCGTTTATCGAGGGGGAAGTATATCCTTGCTCCTCTCGGTAAGCAAGGGAAGTTTCCACGATTCCTGGCGCGGAGATTCTGCTTTTGGAGGCAGGGGCGACTTGCTACAATGCGCTCCATTCAAAGAAGACCATTGAACTCATGGCGAATCAGCCCTTAACGGCAGGTGTGCGCGATCGGCTTCTCAGGTCGGCTCGGAAGGCAATGAAGAATGCTTATGCGCCCTACTCTAAATTCAAGGTGGGCGCTGCGATTCTCACCGCAACCGGCAAAATCTATCTCGGCTGCAACGTGGAGAATGCGTCCTACGGGATGACCAATTGCGCCGAGCGCACCGCGATTTTCGCGGCTGTCGCCGACGCCGGTCCCAAGATCGAAGTTGTCGCGGTCGCTGTGACCAACGACCACGGCGTGCCCTGCTCACCGTGCGGCGCCTGCCGCCAGGTGATTTACGAATTCGGTCCTGAAGCCCAGGTCTGGTTCCAGGCGGCCGAGGGCTGGAAACAAAGCCCTATCCGCGAATTGCTACCGGAAGGATTTCGCCTCCAGTGAGCGAGCCGGCATTCCGCGTGGTTGACTTGATTCGCAAGAAGCGCGATGGCGGCGAGCTTTCCCGTGCGGAGATCGATTTCTTCGTCCAGGGGTGCACCAGGGGAACGATTCCTGACTACCAGGTCTCAGCGTGGTTAATGGCAGCACTGTTAAAGCGCCTGACCCGGGAGGAAACGGCCGCCCTGACCGACGCCATGCTGCATTCCGGCGAAGTCCTGGACCTCTCCGCGATTCCTGGTGTGAAGGTGGACAAGCATTCTACCGGCGGCGTGGGAGATAAGACCTCGCTCGTGCTGGCGCCCCTGGTAGCTGCTGGTGGGGGCATTGTGCCCATGATCAGCGGCCGCGGTCTCGGCCATACCGGGGGAACACTGGACAAGTTGGAATCCATTCCCGGCTTTAACGTCAAACTTCCCCTGCCGGAGTTTCGCCGCATCCTCGAAGTTTGTGGATGTTCCATGATTGGACAGACCGACGAGATCGCGCCCGCGGACCGAAAACTCTACGCGTTGCGTGACGTTACCGGCACGGTCGAGAGCCCTTACCTGATCTGCGCCTCGATCATGAGTAAGAAGCTGGCGGAAGGGTCGGACGCCTTGGTGCTCGACGTGAAAACGGGATCCGGCGCCTTCATGAAGAAGGAAGAAGATGCGGTTTTCCTCGCCGAGCTGATGGTAGAAACCGGTCAATTGATGGGCAAGAGAATGGCGGCCCTGATTACAGACATGGATCAGCCCCTCGGCCGCATGGTGGGAAACACCCTGGAAGTGGACGAGTCTGTCCAGGTTCTCCGCGGAGAAGGCCCACCGGACCTGCGCGAGTTATGTCTCGAGTTGGCAGGATGGATGTTTGCGCTCGCCGAGGTGAGCCCCTCCGTGGACGAAGGTAGAAAGCTCGCCGCCCGGTTGATTGCTTCGGGAAAAGCGCTGGAGAAATTCCAGCACATGGTCCGGTTGCAGGGCGGCGACCCTGGCGTGGTGGATGCGCCCGAAAAGATGCCACGCGCCAGGCACCAGGTGCAGGTGGTCAGTTCGCGCTCGGGCTTCGTCACTTCGATCCAGTGCGAGCAGGTGGGCACGGCTTGCGTGATTCTTGGCGGCGGACGCGAGCGCAAAGAAGACGCCATCGATCACTCAGTCGGCATTGTGCTGCACAAGAAAGTCGGCGAACAGGTGTCATCCGGATCGGCACTGTGCACGATTCACTGTCACTCCGAGGCGCACGCCGAACCAGCAAGAAAACTGCTGCTGGAAAGTTATCGCATAGAGCAGGCGCCTGCCCGGGGAAGCAGACCGTTAATTCATCGCGTCATTGGTGGAAGGATTTCTTAATGGGAAGATTCACAGGCATTCTCGGACTCGCTACGATGTTGGGCCTGGCATATCTGTTCTCGACCAATCGCCGAGCCATACGGATGAAGACGGTTGCGTGGGGCCTGGGCTTGCAGGTGGCATTTGCCATCTTCGTACTGCGCGCCGACATTGGACGCCGCATCTTCCAGGCTGCCGGTGATGCGGTGAACCGGCTTCTCAGCTATTCCTTTGTGGGATCGCAATTCGTTTTCGGAGACCTGGGAAAGCGCGGCTCGCAACTGGGCTTCTACTTCGCTTTCCAGGTATTGCCCACGGTGATCTTTATCGCGGCTTTCTTCGCCGTGCTCTATCACTACGGCATCATGCAATTCATCATCCGCCAGGCCGCTCGTGTCATGACCCGCTTCATGGGCGCGAGCGGCGCCGAGTCGCTCAATGTCGCGGCCAGCATTTTCATGGGCCAGACCGAAGCGCCGCTCACCATCCGCCCCTTCCTTCCCGATCTCACGCGGTCGGAGTTGATGACGGTCATGACCAGCGGGATGGCGCACGTCTCGGGCGGCATCATGGCCGCCTACATTGCATTCGGCATCGAGCCCAAGCATTTGCTGAGCGCAGTCATCATGACGGCCCCGGGCACCATTCTGATGTCGAAGATGCTGGTCCCGGAAACCGAGCAACCGAAGACCGCGGGCCGTGTAGTTATGAGCCAGGAAGAACTCGCGGCTGAGAAGACCGAAAACCTGCTCGGCGCTATTGCGCGCGGCACCACTGACGGATTGAGCCTGGCCCTCAATATTGCCGCAATGTTGATTTCATTTCTCGCCCTGATCGCGCTGGCCAACGGTCTGTTAGGCGGAGTTCACAACCAGCTCGCCCACGTGGGGGCGCAGTGGTTTCCTTCCAGCCTGGAGCAAATCTTCGGTTTCCTGTTCGCCCCCGTGGCGTGGCTGATCGGCATCCCCTGGCGCGACTGCCTCGCTATCGGCAATCTTTTAGGAACCCGGATGGTGCTGAACGAATTGGTGGCATTTTCATTGCTGGGGCCGCAACGAGCGTTGCTTGATCCTCGTTCATTCACGATTGCGACCTTCGCGCTGTGTGGTTTTGCCAACCTGAGTTCGATCGGAATTCAGATCGGGGGCATCGGTGCGCTTGCTCCCAACAAGAAAACTGAGCTGGCGCGTTTGGGAATGCGCGCCATGCTCGCCGGAACCATGGCGAACCTTATGTCGGCCTCCATCGCGGGCATGTTGTTATAAATGGAAACTGCGAGGGGGATGGACTACTGCACGCGTTCCGTGGGCTTGCAGCCCACGACAACCTCGACGCCGTTCGCAAACATCTCGGCGATCAGGGACTTCCCGGGTTCATCTATGTTGGCGGCGCGGCACAGATCCAGCTGGATGTAAGGCCCGGTCTTGCATACCTGTCGCCAGCGTCTTTCCAATTCCCCCACCGAGTCGCCCTCGAGCGCGCCATCAATCTGAAAAGTTACCGAGTCGCCTGCCGCTTTTGTGGTGATCATCTTGACCTCACTTCACCGCCAGTATAAGAACGCGACCGGGCGCAGGCGGTTGGCGAGGTCACATCGGTTCGTGACGCACGTCACAGCCAGTGCCAGGTCAGCCGGGCAAAGTTCTAAACAGGTGTTCATGGGCCGTGAGGATGAGCCGTACCGCTAATTTTGCAATTCTCACCAACCGCCGGCGGGCTCTTATTGCGCTGGCGCATTCGATTGTTTTTCTGGGGATTGCTTTCCGCGGTCTGCTTTTAGGCAACTCGCTCCGCCCGATCTGGCTGCATCCAGCCAACCTGCAGTCATCCGTCGCGGTTCTTGCAATTTACGTTGTTGTTACTTCCGTGCTCATTCAACTGGCACGGATGTCCGGTTCCGCGCGCGAGCGGCTCTATTTCCTGTTCTGCGCCAGCAGCGCCAGCGTAGGGACAATCAGAAATGTCGTAGGGGATCCTGCTCCTCATGTGGGCTTGCTGTTGCGGGTCTTAATGCTCGCGTGCGCAGTGGCGACGGGGGTCTTGATCCTGCGAACCCATTCCACGTCCCTGGTTCATGAAAGCCCTTCCTGACTTCCTGTTCACATTTTCACGAAGCTTTACGAATTTCCAAAACTCTTTACACACGGTTAACGCAAAGGCCGAGGTGGCGGTGCGTTCTGCTATTAGAACGCACACAACTGGAGGTTTCACACAATGCTTAGCAGCCGTGAAGTTTAATACCTGGATGACAGTGCGGAGGCTCTGACGCGTACGTGATCCGGCCCGATTCCACTTAGGCCTGTGGCGGCCGCGTTCCGCTCCCGGGCCGCGAAGGAAACTCCCTGAAAGGTGGGATTGGCGCTGTTCGCCTTTCGCCAATGCAATTGGAGTCAGAAACTTGGGCCGAAGTTTGCCGTAAAGCGTTTCCAAGGCATGATGGCCTGGACCGAAAGGAATTTCGCCATGCCGCTCTTGGGCACCCAGATCATGTCGCCGGGCTGAACTTGCGGATCGTCGGCAAGATCGCCCGACCCCAGCATGCGCTTCAAATCGAGCTTTTGCGACGATACCCAGTCCGGAGAGATGCGGCGGAACAGATAGACTTCAGAGTGCTTCGCGCTGCTACGGTAGCCTCCCGCCACGCCCAGCGCCTGACTGACCGTCACGTTGCCATACAACGTATATTTTCCCGGCTTGGTCACTTCGCCGTACGCGATGAAATAAGGCTGCACGAAACTCTGCAGATTCACCGAAATTGTCGGCTCATGCAGCAGGGGTGAATACGCTTTCACCAGCGCATCCCTGATTTCAGGAGTGGTCATGCCTTCGACGTGGAGACTCTTGATTCCGCGAGGACTGATGAAACCGTCCGGCTGAATGGTGACTGTCGCGTCATATTCAGAGGCGAAAGGGAATTGGAGGTTGAGCACATCGCCCTGTACAACCCGATAGCGTTGTTGCTGGGATTGAGGCCCGGTGGCGGCGGGTTTCGTGTCCAGACCCGACGCGGGTGGGGTTGACGCTTGGCCAGCCTCACTCTGTGCATGGCAAGCCAATGCCAGCAGTAACGCCGTGAAGATCAACAGGACCCTGCGACTCATGCGCCCGAACTTCTCCATGGCTATAGTGTAACGAGGCGCTCCAGAAAAGTCAGGGGACGATCGTGAGGGAGAGAAGGGGCTCCGGCGGAAATGGCGTTTCCGCCGGAGTCGGAGCGTTACGGCAAGTAATAGCGGAACGAGGTCAGGACCATGTTCTCAATGCCGTGGGGTTCGCCCGGCGTTCCGCTCCAGGCGTTGCGGGTTATGTAGGAGTACTGCGGGCCAAACTGGATCCGGCCTTTCGGACCGTTGTACAGCTTGTACCACAGACCGAATGTGCCCTCGATCAGCACTCGGGTATCGCCCGTGCAACTGGAGAGCGAACCGGGCAGGAAGCCGCCCGAAGAGGTCGGGAATGATCCGCTGACCGGAGTTCCGGGGATGGTCTCGATGTTGCATCCGGAATTCGAGAAGCTGGGAGCTCCGTATCCAACCGCCTTACCCGAAGAATTGAATTGCCAATTCCGGCCCAGATACTCGCCGCCGCCATTCAGGTAGACGTCGAGCTTCGGGGAATGCCACTCCAGCGTGCCCAAAGCCTGGTAGCTGCGCAGCAACGCCAGGGTGCCATCGGGGCGTACCGTCACATCGGCCAGTCCGCTGGTGCCATAGCGGCCGACGCCATTGCCTCCCAGGAAGTGCACGCCCAGGTCTACCCGCTTCTTGAATACCGACACGCGGGCATTGGCGCCAATTCCACCGCCGGTCGTATTCTCGTTGCTGGCAAGGGCTGAAGAAGGGCCGCTCACGCCTCCGCACAGGACGCCCGTAGCGGCGGTGGCGCAAGGATAGACGCGATCGCGGAACTGGCTCACGATTCCGAAAATCTCATAGTGTCCAAAACCTGGTTCGAAGGCGGCTTTCGCAATGAAATCCGGTGAGGGATTGAACGAGTACGTCGCCGAAGGATTGTAAAGACCGCCGCCAGCTCCCGCCGCTCCCAGAACGAAGTTGTTGCTGGTGCCGTGTGCCGTAAATGTCGCCTGTGGGTTCTCAACCGAAAGTCCAAGCCACATCTTGTCATGGAAATTTTTGACGACGCGGAAGCCGAACTGCCGAGCCCAGCTAAACCCGACCGTATACTGCGGGTCGATGGTCCCGGGCAGCGCTTCCGATCGGTTATCCAGCCCTTTCTTGGTTTCCGTGACCAGGCTCCACATTTGTCCGCCGGTGAAGCTCCACCCGCGAATGGCTGCCTGTCCCCACGCTTGCCGCTGCCGGAAGGTGTAGCTGTTGCTCTGGTTGTTGTTCGAAGTCACACCGGCGGAGAGGAAATCAGCCTCCACGAAGCCGGTGAACTTGGCTTCCTTCAGCTTACCTTCGGCAAGCATCGAAACGCGCGACTGACGTCCGGAACCGAAGAATTCGGACAGGCGATTCTGTGCCGAGCCCGGGTACGGAACTGCATTGAACGGAGTATTGATGTCGGACGCCAAACCGTGTTGGCGCCATACCGCTTCAGCCGCCAGGAATCCGCCCGGAGTAATGGTGATTCCCTTGTAATGCAGCGCCAGCGGACTTTCGAGCGAATTGATTGTCTTTTGCGTCTCCTGCAGAGTTAAGGCGGTATTGGTTGAATTCTGCTTGAGATCGCTCACATCGGACTTCAGCTCTGTGACGGTCTGCTGTTGCTGGCTCGCCTGCGATGCGGCAGCCTCCGCCTTGCTCTGCGCCTCAGTGGCGGCTGCCTGCCCCTGGTCCAGGCGTTGTTGAAGTTGCTGGATAGCCTGGTCGCGGCTCTGCACTTGCTGCACCAGTTGTTGTATCTGCTGCTGTTGTGCGTCAATGGCTTGCTTCATCTCGCCGAGCTGGGCGGAAACGCTCGGAGCGAACGCCGCTGCCTTCTTTGCAGCTTTCTTCTTAGTTGTGCCTGCAGCACTTGCCTGCGGCGCTGGCGCCGCAAAAGCGCCCGTTGTAAGCGCAAGTGTAAGGGCCAAAGCTATCACCTGCTTCATCGTTCCTCCTGGGAGAAAATACACAGCCAACACGAAGGTGCCTTAGATCAACTGCTCAGGTCTAAGTTTGTGTGAACGCATGATGCTAGGCAGGCTTTGTTAACAATTGATGAAAACAGGGTAAATATCCAATGAATTGAAAAACCAAGAGGTTCCTTTTGCTGGCGCAAAAGTAGGGAAGCATTCTCCTGTCAGGGCTGCCTGAGCTTCCCGCTACGTATTCGACAGAATCGCTCCATCGCACGTGCCCGCCTGACGGATTGGGCAGCCCCTTTAACCCTCCAGCCAATCCTTTCGGTCGATTTGCCGCTTGGTATAGTCCTCCACCTGGTTTTCGTACACAAGTCCGGCATGTTCGTCGCAACTGGGCTCGCCATCCACCAGCCGGGTCGTGGACTTTCCGCAAATACTGCACTTCAGGACCTTCTCCTCTTTTTTCATGAACTCCTCTATCTCCTTCCAACCACACCGGATTCGCTCGACCCTTTGCTCCCCCAACCGATATGGGCCAGCGCAACTCCAGAGGCACACATCTCCCTCAGCGTCGCCGCACGTCCTTCCTGCCGCGGCGCCGCCAATCGCCCATGGCTCGGTCTAGCTCATTTCTACCGCGAGCGCCAACACTCGCGCTGTGACCTGTGAAGCACGAAAGTGCGCCCGAAGAACATACACTGACATCCAGGTTCCATTTTGGGAGGGCTCGGTTTGCAGAAACCTTCAAATTAAGGCATATTTACCCGCCCGCCTTGGATGGAGGTCCACGTGTCCAATTCACATCGTTTTCACAGGAACCTTTCGGTGTTTCTCACCCTGGCCGCCCTTTGCCTTTTTCTCGCGCTCGGCGCAGTCGCGCAGAACTGTTTGATCTCTGCTCCCAGCGTTCTCGCTGGCGTGCATCCCATCTCTGCCGCAGCGGCGGATTTTAACCAGGATGGCAACATGGACATGGCGGTTGCGAATCCACCGCAGGCCGGGGTGACTATCCTGCTGGGCGATGGCAGGGGCGCGTTCCACGCCCAGTCCATTCCGGGGGTTGGGTTCCAACCCTGGTTCATCATTGCCGCTGACTTGAACCGCGATGGTCATCAGGATTTGGTAGTCGCGGATTACACGTACTGTGTCGCCAGCATCATCACCGTCCTGCTTGGAAACGGGGACGGAACTTTCCAGTCCGGCGTAACCTATGCCGTCGACAAAACCCCGGTGTCGCTGGTTGCCCAGGATTTCAACCAGGATGGCATTCTTGATCTCGCCGCTGCGAACTGGTGCAGCGCCGACGTCAGTGTGCTGATTGGTAACGGCGACGGCACCTTTCGCCCTGCGGTCAACTACGTGGTTGCCGGCACCATGTCGATCACCGCGTCCGATTTCAACGGGGACGGCCACGTAGATTTGGCGGCTCTCTCCAGCAGCGGCGATGTCACCCTTCTCATCGGAAACGGCCGCGGAGGTTTTCAGATTTCTCCCAGTTTCAGTACCGGGACTAATCTGGTTGCGACTGGCATTGCTTCCGCCGATCTGAATCATGATGGCCGGGCAGACCTGGCCATCTCCAACGTTTACGGCGGATCCCAAAATGTGGGCAGTGCGGTGGTGGTGCTCGGTAATGGCGACGGAACTTTCCAGTCCCCGGTGAGCTACGACTCGGGACTGAATTCCTCGTCGGTGCTCATTACAGATCTCAACCAGGACGGTAACCCTGACCTCGCACTCTCTACCACGAATTCCGATGGCTTGAATATTCTTCTTGGCAATGGCGATGGAAGTTTTCGCTACGACGGGCAGTTCACGGCGGGAGATGGCTCGACCGGGATCGCAGCGGCTGACTTCAATAGCGATGGCAGGGTTGACCTCGCGGTCGTCAACAACGGAATCGGCACTACTTTCAACAGCAACATCTCTCCTGGGAACGTCAGCCTGCTCTTCGGAAATGGCGACGGGACATTTCAGGCCGCGAGGAACTTCTTTGCCGGGTACCGTCCTACCGCGATTTCCTCAGCCGATTTCAACAATGATGGAAAGGCGGACATCCTGGTCGGGAATTTTGGCGGATCTCTGCAGTTGCTGACTGGAACTGGAGGCGGAATTTTCTCGGCCCCGGTGCCAAATCCGATCGTAGCCAGCGTGACCTCGATCGCTCTCGGAGACTTCAACCGCGACGGCTCAATCGATATCGCGGCCGCGGGAATCCATACGAATGAGGGAATCAATGTCTTGCTGGGGCATGGAAATGGAAGCTTCTCTACGCCGGTCGTCTACCCGGCGGGTTCGACGCCGGCTTCGGTGGTAGCGGCAGACCTGAATCAAGACAGCTTGCTCGACTTAGTCGTTGCGAATGACATTCCGAACGCGCAGGGCACAGTCAGTGTATTGCTTGGACGCGGCGATGGCACCTTTGCCTCACGCATGTCATTCGCCGCCGGGAAACACACGACTTCCGTTGCCATCGGAGACTTCAATAACGACGGGAAACCGGACGTAGTGGCTACGAATTTTCTCAGTGGCGGGGTGACCGTCCTCCTGGGCAACGGTGACGGCACCTTGCAGACGGCAGTGAGTTACAGAACTGGTTCTGGCCCGCGCTCGGTGGCCGTAGCTGACTTCAACCGCGATGGCAAGTTGGACCTGGTGGTTGCGAACTCCAGAGCGAAGAAGGTAAGCGTCCTGTTGGGCAATGGCGATGGAACGTTTCGCAAAGCAATGAACTTCGCCGCGGAGCATAAGCCAAACTTCGTGGCGGTCTCAGACATCAACGGCGATGGCATTTTGGATGTGATCGCCACTCTCTCCTACACCGCATCGCACGGCAACGGCAGTATGGCAGTTCTTCTTGGTGTGGGTGATGGCTCACTGCAGCCTCCCACCTACTACGGAACTGGACTGCTGCCGCGCTCACTGGTGCTTGGCGACTTCAATGGAGACGGGCGCCCCGATGTCGCGACCGGGAATTACACCAGTAATAGCATCACCGTCCTGCTGAACCGTGGCGGAAGCTCGCCCCAGCGCTGAGGACGCGATAAACGTCGCAAGGAGAGTAGCTTACGCGTGCTGCCAGACTGTAGCACCTTGGTGTTGATGTTCTGGCACGGCCGTGCCATTCCCTTGTTATCGCACCAGATTTATGTTGATTGGCGAGCAGTTCTGGGGGAGGGCTGCCCGGGCGTCCAATGGCTCGCGAGAGCCGGGACGCCTGTTTTATTTTCCGCCTATTCCTTCTACGCACATCCCTCCTGCGTGTCTCTCATCCCGGAACTGCGTTCTTGTGTCACCGCATGGATGCGTTCGGAGTCCTTCTGAGGTACAACCACACTGCTGCACCGTCTAAGCGTTCATCACTCGACTGCGGAGATACTGAATGAGAACCGTGATTTTGGCTTTGTTCTTATGCGTGACTGCTGCCACCCTGTCGGCCTGGGCGCAAACGCCCGATCCCAATCAGCAGGCCGCCAACGCCGCTTACCAGGCCAAAGATTGGACTAAGGCCGCAAGTCTCTACGCGAACATGGCGCAGGCGGAGCCCAAGAATTTTCGCTATTGGTATCGTCTCGGCGTGGCGGAACAGGGTTTGGGTGAGAAGCAAAAAGCTCTCGACGCGTTTGAACAGGCGCGCTCTAACGGCATGCCCATGATCATGCTGGGATACAGTCTGGCATCAGCCTATGCCTCCGTGGGCCAGACCGATAAGGCTTTCGACGCCCTGAAAGAAGCGGTTGCGCAAGGCTACGGGCAGCCGGACCAGATGACCAGCGATCCGGTGCTGCAGCTTTTGCGCGCAGACGCCAGGTTCTCACCGCTGGTGGAACAAGCCAAACGCAACCAGGCGCCTTGTAACTACACCGCCGAGAATCGGCAGTTCGACTTCTGGGTCGGAGCCTGGGATGTGGTCGCAACCCAGGGCGGCACGTCGCAGGGGCACAGCCGCATTGAGCGCGAGTTGGGCAATTGCGTGATCTGGGAGAACTGGACCAGCCTTGGCAGCGGTTATGTCGGCAAAAGCTACAACGTCTATAACGCCAGCCTCAAACGCTGGGAGCAATTCTGGGTAGATAACGTCGGTGGCATGATCCACTTCTACGGCGGCTTAAAGGACGGGGTGATGGACTTCTGGACCGACGAGATGCCGCAGCCCGATGGAAGCAAGTTGAAGCGCCATCTGCAATTCTTCAACCTTGGGCCGGACACAGTTCGCCAATTCAGCCAAGGATCGAAAGATGGCGGGAAGACCTGGACCGTCGAATACGACTTCACCTACAACCGCGTAAAGGGGGCTTAGACTGGTCTCACGAACAGTTTGGAAAAGACACGGCTTCCAGCCGTGACCCCTTGCGAAGAAAAAACGGATTCAGTCTTTGAAGGAACGCCTACGAACCTGAGCGCCGATACGTACCCATGTACTCGCCCTGCGCTTGCACGTGGCCTTGCATCGCTTTCTCCACCTCGCTACGGCTTGCTGTCGGCTTGAGGTTCAGTTTGCGATCAAGGGCGTAGAGCTTGAAAAAATAGCGATGCGGTTTGCCGGCGGGAGGGCAGGGTCCGTTATAACCAATCCTGCGGAAGTCGTTGCGCCCCTGCCTGGAGCCATCGGGAAGTTGCTCTGCTTTCGAAAGGCCTTCGCCAAGACTGGTTGCTGAGCCGGGCACATCGTAGAGAATCCAGTGCGTCCACGTACCCGCCGGAGCGTCCGGGTCGTCCGCGATCAGCGCAAACGCCTGCGTAGTGGAGGGCGCGCCATTCCAGGAGAGTTGCGGGGAGGCATCCTCTCCCTCGCAAGTGAATTTCCTGGGGATCTCGCCGCCACTGGGGAAGCTGGCGCTTGAAATGGTCAGCGACATGGATTTCTCTCCTTGCGCATGAACCAGAATTGAAGTCAGCGAGAAAACAATCAACGGGACTGCAAGAGAGGATTCTATGCGCATCGAGAGTCCTGATTCGACAGTGGACTAAAACGCCGAAATCGTAAAATTTACCGTGATGCGGGCTTCCGTTTCCACGGCCTCGCCGCCCTGCAAGTAAGGCTTGAAACGCCACTGCTTCACCGCTTGCCGCGCCGCTTCGGAAAGAATTGCCGGGCCGCTCAGTACGTGCAGATCCTGGATATTTCCATCCCTGCCGATCAGGGCCTGCAGGAGCACCGATCCCTGCACCTTCATCTGCTTTGCCAATAACGGGTAATTGGGCTCGACCGTGTGCGTGACCACGGCTTTGGTGCCTGGCGACAAACTGGTGCGCTCGGAAGCCGAAGTCAGATCGTTGCTGGTCGCCCCAACCCCGGTCTGCGGCTGCAAGTCCACATGTACCGCCGGATTTCCGGGATGGACCGCACGGCGCTGGTCCCCGGCCACTACTTCAATTTCCAGAGGGGGAAGCACGGCACGATTCACCACTGGCGGCGCTGCGGCAGCCGTTTCGGCGGGTGGGGCGCTCACTCGCGGCTTAGGACGCGGGCTCGAAGTCTTCGGAGCGCGATAGGTCAGCGAACCCGAGCCGGGTTGTCCCAGGCTGGCATCGTCGGACTCCACCTCCACCGGGTTGGACGCGGGAAACAGGAAACTGGACCAGAAAGCGCGGTCCTTGATCGCCACCCAGGCCAGCGCCATCAGCAATATCGCCAGGGCAATCAACATCTGCCGCCGCTGCCTGGGTTCGGCAGCCGGTTCCACTGTTTGCGTGGTCAATTGTGCTTGCGTTTCGCCTTCCAGCATGGCCATCGGAAACGGCGCTCCCGCCCAGGCGAACCTGGGTCCTGTTGCTAAGTATGCCCTGAATTTCCCTGCAAATCCACCTGCTCGCGCACATTTGCCGCCCTGTGAGCATTGTCACAATTAGCTGTGCCACCAGTCACAGCGGGATGTTCCGGTTCGCCTGACACTAGTGTCGTGACGCCGGTCACATACACCTGAGACGTAGACGGGCATCACAGGGGGTGCCGCGTGCTCTCACCATACGGACTCGACATTATCGAAAGTTGTCTGACTTGCAAGATGCGCTCGGATCACATCTTCTGCGACTTGCCTACCTCCGCCCTGCAGGCGTTTGAGAACATCAAGTACGCCACCGCCTACCCCAAGAGCGCCGTGCTGTTTGTCGAGGGGCAAGCTCCCCGCGGCATCTTTGTGCTCTGCAAGGGACGGGTGAAACTCTCGATCTGCGCCACCGATGGCAAGACCCTCATCCTGAAGATCGCCGAACCCGGCGAAGTGTTAGGGCTGAGCGCAACCGTGTCCGGCAAGGCCTACGAGTTGACCGCCGAGACTATCGACCCCTGCCAGGTGAATTTCGTCAAGCGGGAAGACTTCTTGCGCTTCCTGAAAGAGCACTCCGACGCCTGCTTCAAGGTCGCCGAGCAACTCAGTGAAAAATACAACAACGCCTGCCATGAAGTCCGCTCGCTCGGGCTGTCCCACTCCGCGGCAGAGAAGCTGGCGAAACTATTGCTGGAATGGAGTTCCAAAAACGGAGAGTCCGCCAAGCAGGAGCCGCGGCTCAAACTCGCGCTCACTCATGAAGAAATCGCCCAGATGATCGGCACCTCGCGCGAGACCGTTACCCGTTTGTTTGCGGACATGAAGAAACGCCAGATCGTTCAGGCCAAGGGCTCAACCTTGATCATCCGTAATAAAGCAGCGCTCAAGGTGCTGGCCACCAATAATTGATCGGCTGTACCAAAGTGCTCACGGTCACGGCCAGAGGTGACTCCTATCACTGTTTTTCCCCATCTATCGCGATAAGACAGCAGCATGGAGAGCGCATACCAACAGAGCTGCATCGCTTGTGTCCTTCGTTCGGACCGGCTCTTCTGCGATCTGCCTGAGGACTCACTCGAGGCTTTCGACTCGATCAAATCCGTCGTCAGTTTCGAACGTGGGAGTGTGGTTTTTTCAGAGGGCCAACCCGCTCGCGGAGTCTTCGTCATCTGCGAAGGTCGGGTCAGACTTTCCGTCTGTTCGGATTCGGGAAGACGCTTGCTCCTGCGAATCGCGGGACCCGGTGAAGTCCTGGGACTCAGTGCATCACTGTCCGGCAGTCCCTACGAAGTAACGGCAGAGACGCTGGATAATGCCCGCGTCGCGCTGGTGAAGCGCAAAGATCTGGTGCGCTTTCTCCGCGATCACCGCGAGGCATGCCTCCAAGTCGTGCACTTGCTCAGCCAGGACCTGCACACAGCCTATGACCGCGTGCGCTCAGTTGGATTAGGGCGGAGCCGCCGGTCCCGGGTCCCGCACTTACAATAATTCGGGAGTATAGCGGAGTTTGCAGCTGAATCGCGATGGGCTGGTCAGTCATGCTGGATGCCCGGCTGTGCAGCCCCGGTCTGATTCTCGCAAGGTCCCTTTCTCGGCTTTGCATGTCGGCTGCAAGCCTCTGAGTTAAGCGTCGCGCCTATGAAGTTGTTGTTTTTCTCCGTTGCCGTCTTCGTCCTGGCGTTAGCGCCCCTCAGTCACTCATCGCGTCCCAAACATGAGAAGGCCGACCCGGCTCCGGTTCACGGCGACTACGTTGGATCGGATACCTGCATTGCGTGTCACGATGAGCCCAACGCGAGCCTGGAAAGGACTACTCACCGGAAGCTGTTTGCCGACAAGGAGCCTTCGACCAGCGGATGTGAGGCCTGCCATGGCCCGGGATCCGAGCATGTGGACGGCAACGGCGACGCTGCAAAGATATTTCGCTTCGCCGCGGCCACCGTGCGCCAGGTGAATCCGCGCTGTTCCTCATGCCATTCCAGCCTCAGCAAGGGGCACGGCCATGACAAGGTCAACTGCGTCAGTTGTCATTCCATCCATCATGCATCGCAGGGCAAAGCCATACTGGTGAAATCTCCTCCCGAACTCTGTCTTGGCTGTCATCACTGATGCCCCTGACTCTGCGTTTTCTGTGACCGGACTCATTGTGACGCACGTCACGGGCGCTGGTGAGATCACTCATTGTCGCAGCGCAGCATTCCACGAAGAATAGAAGCGGGTAATGCAGGAGGGCGGAAAAGATGCGCTGGGACCGAAGTCAAGTCAGACCCCGGACGATCAACCTTGGGTGGTTTCTTCTGCTGTTCGCATTACTGATCCCGCACTTCAGTTTCGCCGCCGGCAAGGCCAAGGCGCAAAAGCCCGAGAACCAGGAATGCCTTGCCTGCCACGGGGATCCCACGCTCAGCAAGGAGGTTAATGGCAGGCCCTTCAGCCTGTTCGTGAATCCGGACAAGTTCAAGGATTCGATCCATGGAGGCATGTTCGCCTGTGTTGACTGCCATACCGACCTCAAGTCAGCCCCGCACGATGGAACTCCGGCAAAAGTTTCCTGCGCCACCTGCCACGCCGACCAGCAAGCTGCCTACGACCGGAGCTTCCATGCCAAGGCGATCAAGGACGGAGATGGCAAGGCCGCGAACTGCGTCGATTGTCACGGCAGCCCCCACGAACTGTTACCCGCATCTGATCCCCGGTCGCGAGTGAATCACGTCAACATTCCCGCTACCTGCGGGACCTGCCACGGACAGAAGTTCGTGATGGAAGCAAGCGGGCACAGCTCCCAGCCCTTTGTGTCCTACCAGGAGAGCGTCCATGGAAGGGCCGTTGCCGCCGGATCCGACAAGGCTGCCGTCTGCACCGATTGCCACGGCTCCCATGAAATCCTGTCTGCCGTCGATCCGAAATCCTCGATCTTCAAGCTTAACGTTCCCCTGACCTGCGCCAAGTGCCACGAATCCATCAAGACTGAATTCATGCAGAGCATCCACGGGCAGGCGGTGGCGCGCGGAAATTCCCAGGCTCCGGTTTGCACCGATTGCCACGGCATTCATTCCATCCAGTCACATGTGGATCCGAACTCTTCCGTGTCGGCGGAAAATCTGGCCCGCAGTACCTGCGCCCGCTGTCATGAGGGTGTGCGCCTGTCGCAGGAATTCGGCATGGAAGGACGTCGTACCACGACATACCTGGCGAGCTATCATGGCCTGGCTTCCAAGTTGGGCTCGCCCATCGTGGCCAACTGCTCCAGTTGCCACGGCGTCCACAACATCCTTCCCTCGAGCGATTCGCGGTCCACCATCAATCACGCGAACCTGGTAAAGACCTGCGGCCAGTGCCATCCCGGGGTGAGCGAAAAATTTGTCCTCGCGAAAGTTCACGTGGATGCTCCTCTCTCCGCCGACACCGGTAGTGTCGCCGTGCGCTGGATTCGCAAGTTTTACCTGGGGATGATTCTGGTGGTCATCGGCGGCATGCTGCTGCATAACCTGATTATCTGGCGGCGCAAGGCCCTCCTGCGGCGCGCCCTACATCACCGCCTGGTACTGAGGATGTCGAAGGCACAGCGAATTCAGCATGGGCTGCTCCTCAGCAGTTTCTTCGTGCTTGTCATTACCGGCTTCGCTCTGAAGTTTCCCGACTCCTGGTTCGCGGGCTTGCTCGCCATGGGCGAGCGCGTTCGCAGTATCACCCACCGCGTCGCAGCTTTGATTCTGATGGGAATCGGCGTCTACCACCTGTTCTACCTTGCTTTCACCCGCGATGGCCGCAAGTTGATCGCCGATTTCTTGCCCGTTCCCAAAGATGCCACCGACGTGTGGCGAACTCTGCGGCATTATCTGGGATGGAGCCCGCAGAAGCCGGAGTTTGCCCGCTTCAACTATGCCGAAAAGGCGGAATACTGGGCTTTGGTGTGGGGCCTGATCGTGATGGCTGGCACCGGCGTCATGCTCTGGGCCAAAGTTCTGGTCGGCAACCTGTTACCCAGATGGTGGCTGGATGTGGCAACCGCCATCCACTTCTACGAAGCCGTCCTCGCCACCCTGGCCATCGTGGTCTGGCATTTCTACCAGGTGTTCCTGGATCCGGATGTCTATCCGATGAACTGGGCCTGGTGGGATGGCCATGTTTCCTTCGAGCACTATCGCGAAGAGCATGCCCTGGATACTGACACCCTACTTGCCGCCGCGCGCGAAGACGCAGCCCTCGAGACAGCGGAATCACCCGTGGCCGAAGCCACGGAAACAGCGGAAGTGGATGAGCCTGTCCATTGACAGGACTAACCTGAATCTTTGGACTTGGCTTTCTGCAACTTCGGGAGGAGAATCTGTGCTTCCCGCAACATATGTTGATCGCCTGACGGCGGTTCTGTGCACACTGGTCATGGGAGATGACAATGGTTGATCCGCAACCCACGAATGGCGCGTTCGGCAAGCTCAAGGGTTTGTTTCGCAATCCGATCAGCTTGATCGGTGGAGCCCTCGCGCTGGTGGCTCTGGTAAATATCCTGTTCCTGTTCCTGATCGACCTTACTTCGGAGAAGCCGACTCCATACATCGGGATCCTGGCCTACATGGTGGGTCCCGCCATATTGATCCTCGGACTGGTTCTGATTGCATTCGGGATATGGTACGACCGCTACCGGCGGAGAGGGCAAAAGGCCGGCGCAACCCTGCGTTATCTGCATATAGATTTCAGTGATCCCGGTCAACGTGGCACCATAGCATTCTTCTTCAGCTTCGTGATCATTTTCATCCTGATGAGTGTGGTGGGGAGCTATCGCGCCTACGAGTTCACCGATTCGGTGCAGTTTTGCGGCCAGTTGTGCCACTCGGTGATGAATCCGGAATTTACCGCTTACCAGCTTTCGCCGCACGCGCGTGTGGCATGCGTGGACTGCCACGTCGGCTCCGGTGCGGGATGGTACGTCCGCTCGAAACTCTCCGGAGCACGGCAAGTGCTGGCGGTCGCCTTCAACACCTTCCCACGGCCTATCCCGACCCCCGTGCACAATCTTCGTCCCGCGCAGGATACCTGCGAGGAATGCCACTGGCCGCGCAAATTCTACGGTTCCCAGTTCAAGGTATTTACTCACTTTGCCAGCGACGAAAAAAACACCGAGCGCCAGATTCGCATGCTGATCAAGACCGGCGGCGGCGATCCCTCGACCGGCGCACCCTCCGGAATTCACTGGCACATGAATATTTCCAACGAGATCAGCTACATTGCCTCCGACGACAAGCGCCAGGTCATTCCCTATATCCGCACCAAGGACATGCAGGGGCGCATCACCGAATACATGTCCAAAGATGCTCCACTCAGCAAGGAGCAGATTGAGAAGGCGACCCCGCATCGCATGGACTGCGTGGATTGTCACAATCGCCCGACCCACATTTACGTCCCACCGGATCGAGCGGTGGACGAATCGTTGATCACCGGCAGAATCAACGTTTCCTTGCCCTTTATCAAGCAGCAGGCAGTGGCTGTATTGACCGCCAACTATGCGAACACCCAGGCGGCCATGGAAGGCATCGCAACCGACCTGCACAAGTTTTATCTCACCAAGTACCCGGATGTGGATAAGAACAAACAGAACGAGATCAGCAATGCCATTGCCGAGGTGCAGCGCATTTACAAGAGCACGACTTTTCCCGAGATGAAGCTGGACTGGAAAACCCACCCCAACAACATCGGGCACTTCTATTTTCCGGGTTGCTTCCGCTGTCATGACGGCCAACACGTGAGCGCTGATGGCCGGATGGTCCGCAAGGATTGCGACATCTGCCACACCGTGTTGAGTCAGCAGGAAGGTGGCACGGCCATGGCCGCAATGCAGAGTGTGGCCTTTCAGCATCCCGTGGATTTAGGAGACATCACGCAGGTGAGTTGCAACGACTGCCACAGCGGCGGCGTGAGCCCGTAGACATCCTTGGCGCGGCGGCCGCAACTCCCGCGCATCGCGGGAGCCGCAATCGCCAGGAACGCCCAAAGCCGACCCTGTCTGCCGGTCAACTCTCGATTTGATTCATATACAGCTTCAGTCCAGCCACGGCGAGCCCAATCGCGAGTAAGGAGATGGCCAGGCCTACGCGTCGGTAGTTGCGGTCGGCGAGCGCTTTTTGTCCGGCCTGGTAGTCCTTGGCTGCGGCCTCGAGGCCAGGCTTGATCTCGGCTTGCAGGTGCGCAGGATTGAAACTATGGATCGTGACGCGCGCCTTGGTCAGCGAATCTCGAGCTTGTGTCAGGTCCAGCTTGGCCTGGCTCACTTCCATGCCGGACCGTTCCGCTTTGTCCAGGATCTGCTCTGCATTAGCAATCGCCGCCGACAACTCCCCGAGTTGTTCTTTCATGCTGCTGGCGACCGCGTGTCCTTGGTCTCCGCTAGTATGGCATTGCGTGCAGACTGCCTTGTCTCCGGTGCCGATGAATTCATCAGTCGGGTGCAAGATGCCGTGATTGCTGTGACACGTGACGCAAGCCGGCAGCCCTGCTGACTCGAATGCTTTTTTGTGCGGACTGGATTCGAACAGTTGGGCCTGGAATACGTGGCAGCTGGAACAGACATTGGCAACGCTTGCGACTCCCGGCGGCGCCGCGCCGTGGTTCCCGTGACAGGTGGTGCATGTGGGAGCGCTAAGGTCTGCCCGAACCATCAGCGCATCGCGGTGAACACTCTTGTTGTAATCCTCGAATTGGTTGGTTGGGATTTTGTAGGCGCTCATTATTCCCGCATCGGCGTGGCAGCGAGAGCATGTGGTCGCCACATTGACCGGATTTACGGTGGAGCGTGAATCCGCGGGCGGCCGAATGTCGTGTACGCTATGGCAATCGGTGCACACCGCAACCTTGGTATCGCCAGCCGCGAGGCGTTTGCCGTGCACGCTGGTGCGGTACTGGCTGAGCTGGTCGGTTCGCAGGCCAGGATTGTGCTGACGCATGTAAGCGGGATCAGAGTGGCAGCTCCCGCACAACTCGGGGATCTGTTTGCGCTCGATCTTTCCCTTCCATCCCGCTTTGCGGTTCATAGCCTTGTCCGGTTCGTCGCTGCTGGGATCCCCTCCGTGGCAGCTGGCGCAAGTCAAGCCTTTCTGGGCGTGAATATCCTGACTGAATTTGTCGCCGGTCACACCTAAGGCGTCGGGCAACGCAGAGTGGCAGTCCAGGCACGAGTTCTTGGTTTGTCCAAGCGCTATCCCGGCACACAGTACCAGGAAGACCGCTAGCAGCAGCCTGCGGGCAGCCTCGGGTGGTCGCGCTTTACTGCGCAAGGTAGCCATAAACACTCATACCTGCAACGTAAGCCAGGGCAAAGATGGAGACTCCGGTAATCCAGCGCTTGGTGCGGGAGGGCTGGCCGCTCTCAAAAAAAGGCAGCAGGAGCCACAGCAACCCAATCAAGCCGAAGGCCAGGATTCCCAGAACCTCGCCATCGATGAACCACACCTTGGGCGGAATCAGCTTCAGGGTTTGGAACATAAACAGGAAGTACCATTCGGGCTTGATCCCGGCTGGCGCCGAAATGAAAGGATCTGCCTTCACTCCCAGGTTCCATGGGAAGATCGCAGCCAGCGCGCCCAGCACCCCCAGAGCCACGTACCACGCCATCAGTTCCCGGAGCAGGAAGTTGGGAAAAAACTTCATCTCGCGTTTTTCGGTTGGATTGGCGATCCACTCTGCCTCCACTTTCGGTGGCACGCTGATGCCGAGCCGCTGAACCAGCAGCACGTGCAGCAGGATCAGCAGCGTTGCCAGGCCCGGCAAAACTGCCACATGAAACCCAAAGAAACGGGTCAGCGTGGCGCCCGTCACTTCTTCGCCGCCGCGAAGAAAGATCATCATGGGCTTTCCCACCACCGGGACCTGACCCGCGATCTCTGTGCCAACCTTGGTAGCAAAGAACGCCAGGGTGTTCCAGGGCAGGAGGTAGCCGCTGAAACCGAAGCCCATGACCAGAAACAGCAGGATGACTCCACTGACCCATGTGAGTTCGCGCGGCTTGCGGTACGCCTTCAGGAACAGCACGCTGAACATGTGGGCGAATGCGGTAAAGATCATCAGGTTGGCTGACCAGGAGTGGACCGAGCGGATCAGCCATCCGAACTGCACCTGGGTCATGATGTATTGCACACTCTCGAAGGCTTCGTTGGCTCCGGGCCGGTAATACAGGAGAAGAAGGATCCCGGTCAGCACCTGGATTACGAAGAGGAACAGCGTAATACCGCCTAGAAAATACCAGTAAGAGAGCCGGTGCCGCGGAACCGACTTCTCACGCAGGGGGGCGATCAGGTCGTCCCACTCCAAACGCTCGTCCAGCCAGTGGCGAAGGTCGCTCAAGTAATGCATTTCAGGACTCACGCCGCCGGCGTACGAAGATCTCCTCGCCACGGACCTGCACTTCAAACCCTTCCAGGGGACGTGGCGGCGGACCCGAGGTGTTGCGTCCGTTCAAGTCGTACATGCCGTTGTGGCAGGCACACCATACCTGGTGCGAGTCGTCCCGGTACTGCACCGTGCACGACAGGTGAGTGCAAGTCGCCGACATCGCGCGGTACTGTCCATCCGCGGTGCGAATAAGCAATCCTGGGCGGTCTCCAAAACGGAAAATCTTCCCGCTGTTCGGCTTTAATTCTCCGACCCTGCCGGCCACTACCGAATCGTTGCCCAAGTCAGACGCCTTGGGAGGAATCAAGTAGTGCCACACCGGATAGAAAAAAGCGATCACCGTGGCCAGCAATCCGCTTCCCAGCAACACCTCCACAAAGTGCCGTCGGGGGGCCTGCGAAGGCCGATCAGTGGGGCTGGTCATCCGATTGTTAATCGTTGCCATAGTTCTCGCGCGAGTAGGGGCTACTCTCCCAGTCGGGTTTGAGAAGCGCGGCCAGAATCAAGTTGCGAGAGGACTCTTGCATGTTAGACCGTAGCGCCTGGATTGCAATCGGAATCTCCGCGGAAGGATCACATTTTCAGGAGCTTAAGCCCAGTGACGGCTGTCACAATCCGTGGTGACATGAGTCACGGCTGCTTGGGTCATGCTCTTCTATCGTGGCTTCCATAGGGGTGGATCAACTCCCCAGGCTCAAGGAGGCCGCTCATGGCTTCGGCTAATGGCAATCATTCCGCTGCAGAGGTTGTGAACAAGCCGCGTCTGATTTTCTGGGAAGTGACCAAGGGCTGCAACCTGCGTTGTATCCATTGCCGGGCCAGTGCCACCGAACTCAGCTCTCCTTCTGACCTTGCGACCCGCTTCGCGCTTGGCATCATCGACCAGATTGCCGCAGCCGCGAACCCCATTCTGGTGTTAAGTGGAGGCGAGCCTCTGTATCGCTCCGACATTTTTCAACTCGCGCGTTATGCGACGGACAAGCATCTGCGCGTCGCTCTTGCCACCAACGGCACACTGGTCACCAAGGACGTTGCCCGCATGATCGTTGATTCAGGCGTGAAACGCGTTTCCATCAGCCTGGATGGGGCCGATGCCCTGACTCACGACACCTTCCGCGGAATTCCCGGAGCCTTTGATGCCGCGGTATATGGCTTGCGAAATCTGAAGTCACTGGGCATGTCGGTGCAGATCAACATGACGATCGCCCGCCACAACGCGCGCCAGCTTCCGCAAGTGCTCGAACTCGCTAAGTCCCTGGGCGCCGATGCCCTCCATACATTCTTGCTGGTACCGGTGGGCTGCGGCGTAGATATTGCCGCCGAGCAGATGGTCGCTCCGGAAGAATATGAGGAGATGTTGAACTGGTTTTATGACCAGTCCCTCACCGGGGAAATCGAATTGAAGGCGACTTGCGCCCCGCATTATTTTCGCGTAGTGCGCCAGCGCCGGGTGCAGGAGAAACGCTCAGCCGAAGCCGCCCGCATCCATGCCGCTCACACCACCACCGGCGACATCGGACCCACCGACATGATCATGCCCGGTGCCACCGGCGTTTCGTTGAAGCCACAGACCAACGGCAAGGGGCACCCGGGAGGACATCCGGGCGACATGAACGCTATGACCAAGGGATGCCTGGCCGGCACCGGCGTATGTTTCATTTCGCACGAAGGCGAAGTCTATCCCTGCGGATACCTTCCTGCCATCGCCGGTGATCTCAGAAAAGAATCGTTTACCGACATTTGGGAAAAATCGGTTGTATTTGATGCGCTGCGCGATACCGGCAACTTGAAAGGGAAGTGTGGCTGCTGCGAGTTCCGCAACATCTGCATGGGCTGCCGCGCGCGCGCATTCGCAGCCACCGGAGATTACCTGGAAGAGGAGCCGTTCTGCGTCTATCAACCCAAAACCACCAGCATTCATAATGCAAAGCCGGCGCCCCACGCGCTGCAGCAGAAGTGAGAGACAAAGCAGTATGGCGAAGTTAATTCCTTTTCATGTGCCTCCCCGCTACCATCAGAAAGTCCGGTGGGTGCCGAAACAACAGCGCGGCAAGTTAATCATGTTTCCAGCGGCTAGAACGTACCCGGTCGGTCGGCCCAAAGTCTCGCTCCGGATAAATTGGCAGTTTCTGAACCAGCCTTCACGTTTCGCCCAGTGAACATCGTTACAATAGACCCTGTGCTCGATAAAGACGGCGCCTCCCGCTCTACACTGGCGAAAACCGCGATCTTTTCCGGCCTTTCCGAAGCCGAGTTCGCTTTCCTTTCACAGCGTGCCGTACCCCGGCACTTCGCTGCCGGCGAACTGGTGTTCAGCGAAGGCGAGCCGTGTTCCGGACTGTTCGTCGTACAGTCGGGCAATATCCGGATCTTCAAAAGCTCCGTGAATGGCCGTGAGCAAGTGTTGGGTGTGGAGGGGCCCGGCAGTTCCGTGGCCGAGTTGCCGGTGTTTGACGGTGGCAATTACCCGGCTTCGGTCGCGGCCGTCACCGACTCGACATTGCTCTTCGTCAGCAAGCAGGACTTTCAAGCCCTGTGCCTGGCGCATCCGCAAGTCTCGCTCAAGGTGTTGCGAGTAGTGGGAGCGCGTCTGCGGCGGCTAGTAGGGATCATTGAAGAACTTTCCTTCACCACCGTCCGTCATCGTCTGGCATCGTATCTGCTCCGGCTGGCCCAGAAAGAGGGGAAGACCACCGCGGCAGGCACCCAGGTTTTGTTGCCCGTCAGCAACCAGGAACTGGCCTCGTTCATCGGCACCGTGCGCGAGTTGGTCTCCCGCAACTTGAGCCGCTTTCAGTCGGAAGGGCTGATTCGGCTCGAGGGTCGCGCGGTGATCATCCTCGATCTCGACAAGTTGCAAAGCGAACTGCAGGCTTTGGAGTAGTTCCGCTCAATCTCACAAACGCGTGTGATCTCCGTGACAAAAGTCATCGGCGGCCGTCCCGCGCTCCTCTAACCTCGACTTTCACCTAATTGCAAGACAAGGAGCACCATATGACAGCAACCATCGGCAAAACGGTCCGCGATCTGGCCCTGGAAATTCCCAACGCCACGCGTGTCTTTGAGAAGTGGGGCATCGACTACTGCTGCGGCGGAATGAAGTCGCTGGAGCAAGCCTGCGAAGAAAGGAACGTCTCGCTGGATGAAGTTGTAAGCAGTCTCGACGAGGCCGCCAAGGTTCCGGCGCAACCCGCGCGCGCCTGGTGGTCCGCGGCGTTGTCCGAGCTGATCGCCCATATCATCGAAACTCATCACAAATTTACCCGCGAGGAAATCGTTCGACTGAATGCGTTGTTGGAGAAGGTCTGCGGCGTGCACGGAAAGAACCATCCCGAGTTGTTCCAGATTCGCGAAACTTTTCGAGCTCTTGCCCAGGAGCTGTCAACGCACTTGATGAAAGAAGAGATGGTGTTGTTTCCCTATATTCTCCGCATGGAGGAATCCGTGCTCCAGCGCGAGCCCGTTCTGCCGGCTCCATTCGGCAAAGTCGATAACCCGGTGCATATGATGATGATGGAACACGATTCCGCCGGCTCTGCGCTGAAAGCGATGCGGGAAGCAAGCCATGGGTATACCGCGCCCGCAGACGCGTGCGTCAGCTATCGCACCCTGTACCAGGCGCTCGAAGGCTTCGAGGCGGACCTGCATCAGCACATTCATCTTGAGAACAACGTCCTCTTTCCACGCGCCATCTCGCTGGAACAGGGCAAGTAAACCAAACTCATATCCGTTCGGGAGAAAGGCTGCATGTCTTATAAGAAGCTCTGGATCGCCTTTGCGATCATCATTACGGTTTCATTCGCCGTGCTTGGAGGCGTTGGGCTGAAACTGGTCAACCAGGCGCCTCCCATTCCACAGCAGGTCGTCACCTCGGATGGCCGCCTGCTGTTCGCAGGCGCCGATATTACCGAGGGACAGGGAGTGTGGCAGTCCATCGGAGGTCAGGAAGTCGGCACCATCTGGGGACATGGCTCCTATGTCGCGCCGGACTGGAGTGCCGACTGGCTTCATCGTGAGTGCGGCTTCATCCTGGATCGCTGGGCGCAGAAACAAGGCGCGCACAGCTATGCGGAACTTCCTCCTGAATCGCAGGCCGCCCTGCGCGAGCGGCTCACCTTGCTCATGCGGAACAATTCTTATGATGCGGCGGCAAAGACCATCACCGTAGATCCGATTCGGGCGCAGGCCTTCGAAAATCTTGCGCAGTATTACGCGGATGTGTTTGCAAACGGCCGAAATGAATACGCCATTCCAAAGAATGCTCTGGCCGGTCCTGACAAGGCGCGCCAGATGAGCGCGTTCTTCTGGTGGACCGCCTGGGCCGCTTCTACCAATCGGCCCGGCTCAAACGTCACCTACACCCAGAACTGGCCTCATGAGACTTTGATCGGCAATGAGCCCACCGGAAACGCGATCGTTTGGAGCGTTATCAGTTTCGTGCTCCTTCTGGCTGGCGTTGGAGGCATGGTCTGGTATTTCGCTTCCCAGGAGCGCTCTCCTGCGCAGGAGATGCTTCCCGATCAGGATCCGTTGCTGGGATTGAAGCCGACGCCATCCCAACGTGCCACCATGAAATTCTTCTTCGTAGTTGCCGCCTTGTGGGTCGTGCAGGTCGCCCTGGGGGCCATCACCGCTCACTACGGGGTAGAAGGCTCGGGCTTCTACGGCATTCCGCTCGACCATTGGCTGCCTTACGCTGTGACCCGAACCTGGCATTTACAGATCGGGATTTTCTGGATTGCCACTTCATGGCTGGCAACCGGCCTCTACGTGGTTCCCGCCATTAGCGGCATCGAGCCTCGAGGGCAGCGTCTTGGCGTGAATGTTTTATTCGGTGCGCTTCTGTTGGTCGTCGTGGGTTCACTTGCCGGCGAGTGGATGGGTATCCAGCAGAAACTTGGAAATCTGTGGTTCTGGCTCGGCTCCCAGGGCTATGAATATGTCGACCTCGGTCGCTTGTGGCAGATCCTCTTGTTCGTCGGCTTGGTCTTCTGGTTGTGGCTGATGTGGAGAGGTCTCAAGCCTGCGTTGGGCAAGAAAGACGCGAGTCATTCCTTGCTGACCATGTTCCTGATTTCCAGCATCGCCATCCCGCTCTTCTACGCCGCGGGGTTAATGTATGGACAGCGCAGCAACCTGGTCACTGCCGAATACTGGCGATGGTGGGTCGTCCATCTCTGGGTCGAGGGATTTTTCGAGGTCTTCGCCACCGTCGTGATCGCATTCCTGCTGACAAGACTCAAGTTGCTCTCCATCAGCACCGCCACAAAAGGGGTATTGTTTTCTACCGCCGTGTTCCTCTCTGGAGGAATCATCGGCACCTTCCATCATCTCTACTTCACCGGGACGCCGGACTTCGTGCTCGGGCTCGGGGCGGTGTTCAGTGCGCTCGAGGTGGTGCCCCTCGTGCTTATTGGCTTCGAAGCCTGGGAGAACATTCGCCTGGCTCGTGCCCGTGAACAACACGGTTGGCTTGCGGCTTACAAGTGGCCCATTCATTTCTTCGTGGCCGTGGCATTCTGGAATTTTGTCGGGGCGGGCCTGTTTGGTTTCTTCATCAATCCTCCGATTGCCCTCTATTACATGCAGGGCCTCAACACCACTCCCGTGCACGGACACACGGCGCTCTTCGGGGTCTATGGCATGCTGGGCCTGGGGCTGATGTTGTTTTGCCTGCGCGCATTGCGTCCTGGCCTGGCATGGAAGAACAGGACACTCGCGGTATCGTTCTGGTGCATCAACCTGGGCTTGGCGCTGATGGTCTTAATCAGCGTTTTGCCCATTGGTTTAATGCAAGTGTGGGCATCGGTCGAGTACGGGACCTGGTACGCCCGATCCGCGGAATTTATGCAGACCCCGCTCATGGAGAAGTTACGCTGGCTGCGCATGATTGGCGACAGCGTTTTTGCTGTGGGTGCAGTCGGACTTGGCTGGTTCGTGCTCGGACTGGTGACCGGACATTCCTACGATCGCCACGGGCACGTCGCCGAGGGCGCCTGGGCTGTCCACTCAGAGGAGATCCTGCCTACTCACGCCGGAGACTGAACCAAGCCACAAAGAAAGAATGCCCCGTCTTCCGACGGGGCATTCTGTTTTCATCTACGCCGACTTCTTTTGCGGCACTGGAAATTGAAGCACTCGTCCCCGCTTCTGCGGGGGAACCCACTTCGTCGTTTCCTTGTGACGGTCCGGAATGTAGAATCTGATGATCTCCGCCATCGCCATCCTCCGATCCAACACATCGATTCCCAACGTCGTTCACCGCTCGATGTGCTGCTTACCCTTTACGTCGTTAGATGCGGCTATAAATTGCTGGAAACGGCACTATATTCTTGGGTCGAATCACAACTTTCTACCCCGCCCGGGGTTTCATGCGCCTCCGAGAGTCCGTTAGCAAACGGTGCGTGAAGCGAACCGCCTCCTGTCCAGTTTCCGGCTGGCCTTCCTAAACGTATGATTTCAGGGATCATGCTTTAACCAGGGACTCCCCAACCCCGGCCAATTCTGGTAACTTTTCACATCCCTGTGCATCCCATTTGCCAGAGCACAAGGGGTATGCTGTTCTACGCACTAAAATGAATGAATCATCTTCCAGGCCGCAGCTTAAGCATATGAATCGGCGCGAGTTGCTGAAGTTGGCTCCGGTTCTGGCGCTGGGGGCGTTTGCCGTCCCCAAGCTGCAGACTAAGCTTCTCGGCGCGGGTTTGGGCCTGAGTGATTGGGCTTCTTCCAAGCTTTTCCGGCAAGGGCACTTGGCGCCGACCTTCGCCGATACGATGGTGACCCCCTTCGAGCGCTTCCCGATTAACGACTACGACGAAGACGACCCCGGCGTAGATCTTGAGAGCTGGACCCTTACCGTCAGCGGAGTGGGCCCAAAGTCAGCCGATTACACCCTTGCCCAGATTCAGGCCCTCCCCAAAGTGGTGCAGAACACGCGCCACGTATGCGTCGAAGGCTGGGACGTCATCGGCAACTTCGGCGGCGCCAGGCTCTCCGATTTCCTGCACATGATCGGCGCGGATACGAGCTCGAAATTTGTTTACGTCGAGTGCGCCGATGATTATTACGAATCGCTCGATATGGAAACGGCCCTCCACCCCCAGACGTTGTTGTGCTACGAGATGTACGGCAAGCCGCTGACGCGTGAGCATGGCGCTCCGCTGCGCCTGCAGGTTCCTACCAAGATTGGTTACAAGCAGGCGAAGTATTTGACGGACTTGAAAGTCACCAACGTCCTGCAGAAGGTCGGCTACTGGGAAGATCAGGGCTATTCAAGTTTTTACGGTTTGTGAGGAGAGGCAGTGCGCGAAGCCGTCATCGAAATCGAAGCCGACCAGGAGATCGAAGAGAGTATTGCGGTTTATGAGCATCCCTGGCCGGTCCGCTTCTCGCATTGGGTGAATACGGTCGCACTCCTCGTCTTGGTGGGCAGCGGTTTTCAGATTTTCCGCGCCTTCCCAAGCTTCGGCGAAAAAATTCCGCAGCAGGATTTGCTGCATTGGCCCAAGAGCCTGGCCATTGGTGGTTGGCTGGGAGGCGGTTTGCAGTGGCACCTGACCTTTATGTGGATTTACGTGGCCACCGGCCTCTTCTATGTCCTGTACCAGGCAGGGAGCGGAAACTATCGGCAGGTGCTTTTTATGCCCCGCGATATTCCGGGCGTGTGGCCAATGGTTCGCCATTATTTTTTTTTCGGGCCTAAGCCCCCGGAGCGTGAAGTTTACAACCCGCTGCAGAAGCTGGCCTATACGTCGGCGATCTTACTTGGCCTTCTGTCGGTGCTGACCGGACTCGCGATCTGGAAGCCGGTGCAGTTTTCCTGGCTGGCTTCATGGATGGGCGGGTTCCATTACGCGCGCATATGGCATTTTGCGGTGATGTGGGCGATTTTGTTTTTTGTGTTTGGCCACCTGGTCATGGTGGTGTTGCATGGCTGGAACAACTTCGTGTCGATGCTGACAGGCTGGAAAAAAGATCCCGATTATACCCCCCGCTAATCGGCGAAGCGCGCACGAAGAATGGCTTGGGAAGGGAAAAGCTCCGTAGTGAAAGCGGCCCCCGACGTAGACACCAAAGAGCGAGATCTGATCCGGCGCGTGCAGGATGGCGAGCAGGAAAAGTTCTACGAGCTGATCAAGCCGTATGAGCGAAGGGTATTCACCGCGGCGTTCGCGGTTTTGCGAAACGCGGCCGACGCGGAAGAGGTTGCGCAAGAGGCGATTTTGAAGGCTTTCGCCAACCTCCGGCAGTTCCGGGCCGAATCGCGGTTCAGTACCTGGCTGATTCAGATTGCGGTGAACGAAGCGCGCATGCGCCGCCGCAAGGAGCATGCGGACATGATGGAACCAATTGGAGAACATGCCGACGAGGAGGGCACCTACACTCCGCGGGAGTTCCCTGATTGGCGCGAAATCCCCTCGGAGGCTCTAGAACGAAACGAAGTCCGTGAACTGCTGCTGCAGGCCCTGGCCTCGTTGGGAAGCAAATATCGTGAGGTTTTCGTATTGCGAGACATTCAGCATTTGAGCATTGAAGAAGTTTCAGAAGCCTTGGGAATCTCGCGGGCGTCGGTGAAAACCCGCCTCCTGCGAGCTCGACTCATGTTGCGGGATCTGCTGGCGCCTCGGATCGCCGGCGGATTTTTCAGCCGTGTACCTTTCGAGAAGGGAAACAAACCATGGTAGCTGTGAATTGCGAGCAGGTCTGGCTTCAGATCTCGGACTATATCGACGACGATCTCGACCCGACTTTGCGTCCTGCAATGGACGAGCACCTGAAAGATTGTCCACGCTGCGCATCTGTGCTGGCGGGGACCCGGAATGTCGTCGAGTTGTATTCGGATGAGCGGCTGTTCCGCGTGCCTCTCGGCTACAGCTGGCGCATGCAGCGGCGCCTGGCCAGTTCCATGCGCGTGCGCCGCGGAACCGCGCGCGGCTGGGTTGTGGCCTTTGCCGCCATGGCACTGGTTGCAGGCACCATTGCAATCACCAGTTCGCGTTCTTTCGCTCCTCCGTCCATGAGGTCGGAGCACTCTCAGCCGGGCGTTCATGTTCCCAGGACTTTGGCCGTGGTGATCACCGACCATGGCAAGCTGTTTCATGTCGAAGGTTGTCCATTTCTGAAAGACAGCGACAACCCGCATACGGTTACCGCAGGCGAAGCTCTGAAGGAAGGATATGTTCCTTGTGTCCGCTGCCTCGGCGAATACGTCACCAAGCTGGCCCAAGAGTTGGTTCACAAAGGAGCTTGGGCGGGGTTCTTAGCCGCTCGATAGGACGAAAGGAAAACTCAACACGACAGTTGATCGCGATTCAGTTTCAGCCCGTTCAGATTCCCAAGAATGGTGACCGCGATCGACTCGGTGTGGAAAAATTCGTTGGCCAGGTTTTGCAGATCTTCCGCCTGGACGTCTTCGATCTTCTGAATTAACTCATCCAGCCCGTAAAAACGATCGAAATACATCTCTTGTCGCGCCAGGTTCGACATGCGTGCCGTCGAGGACTCCAGCGAAAGCATGAGACTTCCCTTGAGCTGGTCCTTCGCGCGCCGCAACTCATCGTCTGGCACTCGCTCCTGCTTCAATTTGCGGAACTCCGAGACGATCGATTGCACCACTTTGCTCGCTGACTCACGCGATGTTCCCGCATACACGGAGAGGCATCCAGTATCGCGATAAGGGCTGAGATCGCTGTAAATCGCATATGCGAGGCCCTGCCGTTCCCGGATGTTCTGAAACAGCCGTGAACTCATGCCGCCGCCCAGCAAGGTGTTCAAAATGTAGGAAGCATGCCGCTGCTCGTGCGCGATCGGATGCGAAGGCACGCCCACGCAGATCTGCACCTGCTCCAGAGCTTTTTTGTTCCGCATGATGATGCGGGGAACAATTTTGGGCTGCGAGCTGTGAAAGCCGTTCTTGACCGGCTTCATGTGCTGGAAATGCTTCGCCACCAGGTCTACAAACTCCCGGTGCTTGAGGTGGCCCGCTGCGCAGACAGTGACATTTCCCGGCGAGAAGCGTTGCGCATAAAAATCCGCGACCGGTTCGCGGTCGAAGCGCTTAACCGTGTCCTTGGTGCCGAGGATCGGCTTGCCCAGCGGATGATCCTTCCAGAAGTTCTGGGTGAAGATTTCATGGACCAGGTAGTCCGGGTTATCTTCATCCATCTTGATCTCTTCCAGGATGACGCCCCGTTCCCGGGCAATGTCCTGGATATCGAATACCGGATTGAGCACCAGGTCGCTCAACACATCCAGCGCAATCGGAATATGCTCGTCGAGAACTTTGACGTTGAAGCAGACGCACTCTTTGGCGGTGAAGGCATCCATGTTGCCGCCGATGGAATCCACCTGCCGGGCGATTTCCTCGGCCGAGCGATTCTGCGTCCCTTTGAAAACCATGTGCTCAATGAAATGAGAGATTCCATTCCATTGCGGGTCTTCGTCGCGAGAACCGGTCTTGATCCAGATTCCTATCGAAACCGAGCGAATATGCTCCATCTCCTCGGTGATGATCGTCAGCCCGTTGGGCAAACGCTCGCGATTGATATTGCGGATTTCTTTCACCATGAACTTAGGTCCAACAGAACAGCCCGTAGAGAACGAGCCCAGGTAGCCTGTTAATATTGTCACACAGACTGAGGGGATGCGGGGATCTTATACAAGTGATTTACTTTCAATTACTTGCATCCAATGTACTGCTTTTTCCGAGATATTGGCCAGATTCCCAGGGAAACCTCAGCGGCGCGTCTCGTGAGATTAGATGCATGTCTGATGAAATACCGACCAATCGCCTTTTAGGCCTTTCACTTCAGGAACTTACCGACCTGGTGGTGGAGGCTGGGCAGCCTTCGTACCGGGGCCGCCAGCTATTTGAGGCTCTCTATGCCGGGCGTGTCCAGTCAATCGAAGAGATCTCCACGCTGCCTTCCGAATTCCGTCGAGACCTGACTCAACGCGGAATTTCCGTCGGACTCCCCACCGTAGAGAAGAAGTTTGTCTCCAGCGATGGCACTATCCGTTACCTTGTCGGCTTTCCTGATGGACAGAGCGTCGAAACCGTCTGGATGCCCGAAGGCGATAGCGGGGAATCGGGCGATGGAACCGAAGCCGGGGAACCGACTTCATCCCGGGCCTTTGACCGCGCGACAATCTGCGTCTCCAGTCAAGTGGGATGTGCAGTTGCCTGTCAGTTTTGCATGACTGCGCTTCTGGGCGTGAAGCGCAACCTGTCTGCCGGAGAAATTGTTGGCCAGATTAGCGCCGTGTTGCGGGACCAGAAAGTTATCCCGCCGCAGGACCGCATCAATCTCGTTTTCATGGGCATGGGCGAGCCGTTCCTGAACTACGACAACTTCATCAAGGCGGTGCGATTACTGGTCGAGGGGGTCGGAATTCCGGAAACTCGGATGACGGTGTCCACTGCCGGCATCGTTCCTCGCATTCATGATCTCGGACAGGAGGAGATTCGTCCGAAACTCGCGATCTCTCTGAACGCCTCCAATGATGAAGCCCGGGAACGGCTCATGCCGATCAACCGCAAGTGGAACCTCAAGGAATTGATTGCCGCCGCGCGAGAGTTTCCCTTGCGCAATCGCGAGAAGCTCACCTTTGAGTATGTCTTGCTGAACGAAGTAAACGATGCGCCGCGGCACGCGCGCGAAGTGGTGGAACTCATTCGCGGCCTCCGCGCCAAGGTCAACTTGATCGCGCTCAACCCGGGTCCCGGGATTGACTTCCAGACTCCCGCTGAACAACGCGTGCTCGAATTTCAGAAGATCCTGATCTCCTCTGGCATCCCGACCTTTGTGCGCCGCCCGCGCGGGCGCGATATTTACGCCGCATGCGGGCAATTGAAGCGCACCGTAGAACTGACTGCCTAGCGCTACTGTGCTTTTTCTATTTTTTCCGCCAGCGAATCGATCAGTGCAGCTTCATCCTGCAAAACCTTGCCCACGCGCGCGATCTGCTCGTCGGCCTCTTGCCATTTTTTCTGCTCGATGGCCTCCCGCACCCCGGGAATGGTCTTCACGCCATAGCCGGTGTACTGTCCCGGAGCATAGATCATGTGCTTGAACCAGGGACGCCCGGGAAGCCCTTCCTCACTTGCCAGTTTGCGTTCGCTCTGTATCAGTTGCGCATTGATCTGCTGGAGGGTGCTGCCGTTCACAGTCCAATCGTTGTTCTTGGTGAGCTTCTCTATCGCCTTCTGATAATGCTGTGCGCTGCGGGAAAGCGCGTCGGTGCCATTCTCCAACGGGGCAAAATTCAGGAACGGTGGAAGCTCTTCTCGCGCGGGTGGAACGAAAGTTTCCTTGGGGTCCGACGCCGCTGAAAACACTCCGTCCTCGAGTTCCTTATTCTGCTCCCGGATTTCCTCCCGCTTCTCTGACGCCAGCTTTTTCAACTCGTCTTTGTAGCGATGAATGGTGTCGGCGAAATCGGTGAACTCAAAGGGAAGCAGATCCGCATCCGCCAGGCGCATCACCGCCGTTCCCACCGTCTGGGAAAGCGCTCTACCATAACTGAAGTCGGTGTCTGAAAAATGCGTATACCAGTAGAAATCGTCGTAGATCGAGTGATAAATGCCGCCGCCATCCTCCCCACCGTACCCATAATTCATGGAGGCGATCCCAAGGTGATCGATGAATGCGGTGTAGTCCGAACCGGACCCCAGCGCATACATTCTCAAATCGGCGCGGTTACGAATGTCGTCACGTTCTTCTTTGCTCTTCGCGTCAAAAATGTTCTTCAGCCGCAGACGGTCCCACACCGGGATTTTCTTTTCTGGGTCCTCAACGTCACGAGCCACACCGTTGGTGAATTTCTCCAGGGTATGCGACCCGCCCGCTTGCAGAAATCCGCGGCCATTGGCGTCGGTGTTGATGTATGCCACGGCATGCTGCCGAAGTTCATTGGCGTGTTCCTCGGCCCATTCCGTAGAACCCAGCAGGCCGGGTTCTTCGCCGTCCCACAAGCAGTAAATGATGGTGCGCTTGGGCTTCCAGCCCTGCTTGAGTAGTGTTGAATAGGCGCGCAGTTCTTCCATTTCCACATTCGCGCCCGAAACCGGATCTTCCGCTCCATTTACCCATGCGTCGTAGTGATTCCCCCGCACCACCCACTCGTCAGGTAATGTCGAGCCCGGAATCTTTACGATCACGTCGTTCAGGGTCTTGATATCCCAGTTCGCCCGCACCTTCAGATGAACCTTCGCCGGCCCCGGCCCGATGTGATAGGTCTGGGCCAGCGAACCGCGCCACTCTTCGGGCGCCACCGGTCCCTTCAGTGCGGCCAGCAGAGGCTGCGCGTCGGCATAGGAAATCGGAAGCACCGGAATGCGAGTGATAGTTTTTACGTCTTTCAAGTCCAGGCGCTTCGCATTCTTGGTTGCGCCAATCCCGGGCGTGAGCGGATCTCCCGGATAGTTCGGCATGTCCATCACGCTGCCGCGCTGCACACCATCTTTGGGTCGCCATGCGCCATCAGGAAAAACATCGCCCTGCGCGTAGCCGTCGTCGTTGGGATCGGAGTAGATCAGGCACCCGATTGCGCCATGCTCGGCCGCCACCTTCGGCTTGATGCCCCGCCACGAGTGCAGATATTTCGCGATGACAATCGCGCCCTTGACCGAGATCCCCATGCGGTCGAGCTTTTCGTAGTCCGCCGGAATTCCGTAGTTGACGAAGACCAGGGGCGCGGTCACGTCGCCATCGGCGGAATATGCGTTGTATGTTGGAAGCTGCTCGGAAGTCTGATTCGATGTCGGATCAACGGACAAAGCGGGTTCCTGCAACTTGGCCACGAACTTCGTAGGAGCCACCAGTTCGACGACCCGCTCCTTCGGCGTTGGGAAGAGCACATCGAAATTCTCGATGTGCGCGTCCAGTCCCCATTGCTTGAACTGGGTCACCAGCCATTCCGCATTGTCTTTATCGTAAGCTGAGCCGACGTGGTGAGGCCGCGCGGACAGCCGCTGCATATAGTCGCGCAGGTTTTGTTGCGAGGGTATCGCCCGGAACTTCTGTTCCCAATCCCGCTCGTCCCGCGACGAACTGGCCGTAAAGCCCTGCAATACTGGCGCTTGATCCGGCGCCGTCCCCAGCAGCAGCAAACCCGAAATCAGCACGGTCATCAGCCTCACACACTGCTTCATTCTTCCCTCACTCTTTTTGAGATATTTCCGGCTTCCTCTTGTTGAAACGTACGTTTCGGCAGGCGAGCATTCCAGGGCCCAATTGTCTCATGCTTGGCGGAAATGCATCTGGTCACGACGTTTGCCGTTTTCATCCACAGTGGAGTACGCTTTGCTGCTATGAATACCGATCGCGGACGCAGGTCTCGCCGGCAGTCAGTCGCAGTTCTGCTTTTTCTCATATTTACAGCAGTCGCGGGTCTGGCCGCAACCTTCTCGATAGAGCAGGTACTGAGCTCGCCCTTTCCTTCCGACCTGGTCGCAGCTTCCAAGTCGGGACGCGTGGCGTGGACGTTCAACGCGCGTGGTGTCCGCAACGTCTGGGTGGCCGATCCGCCCAGTTTTACGGCCCGGCAGTTAACCCGCTACAACGCCGACGACGGAGAGCCCATCGCGAGCCTTCGCATCACTGCGGATGGCAGAACCGTTGTCTTCGCTCGCGGCACCGAAGCCAACGAAGCGGGGCGCGTCGCTGACCCTACCTCAGGCGTCTTCGCCCGCAAGCAGCAGGTGCTCGCCGTCAATGTTCAGACCGGGAAAATCAATGTCCTCGGGGAACTCGGCTGCGGGGAAGAAGGTTGTGAAGACATCCAGATCTCGCCCGACGGCCAATCCGCGGTGTGGGCTACGAAAAAACAATTGTGGATTGCGCCCCTGTCCAGCATCAATGGAGCGCATCAGCTCACCGAACTGGCCGGCGACAATTCAAGTCCCCGCTGGTCTCCCGACGGGTACCAGATCGCTTTCGTCAGCAAGCGCGGCGATCACAGCTTCATTGCAATCTGCGATGTTGGCGGAGAAGAAGCGCGTTACATCGCTCCCAGCGTGGATCGCGACACTATGCCGCGCTGGTCTCCGGACGGCAAGCACCTCGCCTTCGTTCGCCTCCCCGGAATCGAAGAGAAACTTCCGCTGATTCCCGAGCGTCCGGTTCCGTGGTCAATTTGGGTCTCCGATGTAGGCAGCGGCAGCGCGAAGCAAATCTGGCAGAGCGGCCAGAAGCCCAACGATTCTTTTCCTGAATTGACGGCCGGGAATTCGTTTCGCTTTGCCGCCAATGACCGCATCATCTTCGCCTCAGAGCAGGATGGCTGGAATCATCTCTACTCCATTGCAGTGGCCGGTGGTTCTCCCACGCTGCTCACCCCCGGCCCGTTCGAAGTGGAGGATGTATTTGTGCCCGAGGACGGCAAGTCCGTTCTCTACTCCTCCAACCAGGACGACGTGGACCGCCGCCACCTCTGGCGAGTTGCATTGCCAGCCGGCAAGCCTACCGCCCTGACGACTGGAGAGACGATCGAGTGGAACCCCGTCCAGGCTGGGGAAGCGGTTTTGTGCCTGGGTTCAGCCGCGACTGTTCCGGCCATGCCTTACAAGGTGACTTCTCCCGGCCGGCAAATGCTGGCCGCGGATGCGCTTCCTAAAGAATTCCCCACCCAGCAACTCGTGGTTCCCAAGCAGGTTGTATTTCGCAGTGAAGACGGGCTTGAGATCCACGGCCAACTCTTCGTACCCAATGGCCGAACTCAACCGGGTCCCGCATTAGTGTTCATGCACGGTGGGCCGATTCGCCAGATGCTGCTCGGATTTCATTACATGAACTACTACCACAACGCCTACGCCATGAATCAATACCTGGCCAGTCGCGGCTACGTGGTATTGGCGGTGAACTACCGCTTGGGAATCATGTACGGGCGCCCCTTCCGCGAGGCTCCCAATTCATCCTGGCGCGGCTCTGCCGAGTACAAAGACATCGTCGCGGCTGCACATTATCTCCAGGGCCTGCCCATCGTGGACCGCAAGAAAATCGGTCTCTGGGGAGGTTCCTACGGAGGCCTGCTCACTGCCCTCGGGCTCGCGCGCAATTCGGACTTGTTCGCGGCTGGCGTTGACATGCACGGCGTTCACGACTGGTCTGTGTTTCTTCCTCACTGGGAGAATCGGCCGAAGGCTCCCGATGCGGAAGAAGCTGACAAGCTTGCATTTTCCTCTTCTCCAAACGCTTCGGTTTCTACCTGGAAGTCTCCCGTGTTGCTGATCCAGGGCGACGACGACCGCAACGTGCCGTTTGAACAAACCGTGGACCTGGTGCAGCGTTTACGGGAGAACAACGTGCCGTTCGAGCAACTCGTGTTCCCGGATGAGATTCACGATTTCCTGCTTTGGAAGAACTGGATTACGGCTTACGCTGCGACGGCTGATTTCTTTGATCGCAAGCTGAAGTAAATCAAGTGGCGGAGGCGAGCTTTGCGCGAGTCGCCGGCGTTGCAGCGCATGGCAACTCAATGCGGAACACGGTGCCGCCTTCGGACCGGTTCTGAAAGAGAATTTTGCCGTGGTGTTCCTGGACGATTCCGTAACATGCGCTCAGGCCTGTGCTCGCCCCCGGCGGCCGGCCCGCGCTGGAAAACTCGGTGGTGGTACTCGGTCCTGATGCATTATTCGCGTCCTCTGCGAACTCAATCACCGCCATATTTTGTTCCTGGCGCGTGGTCGCCCGCAGTACTCCACCCTTTGGCGACATGCTTTGAAGTGCGCTATTGATGATGTGCAGGCAGACTTGTAACAGCTGATTGGAATCTCCAATCACCTGCCTGACATCATGGGCGAAGTCGGTTTGCACTCGAATGTTGCAGGCGTTGAGTTGTTCCTGGCACAGGTTTACGGCTGTGTGCGCCAGCGCGTTCAGGTCCAGGGGCGATTTCTCCAAAGGCGCCTGCTTGGCAAAACTCAGCAAGCTCGAAACCAGGCTCCGGGTCCGACGCACTTGTTGCCCGATCTTCTCCACCACGGCCTTTTCTTCCTCCTCGAGCGGGGTCGCCGAGAGCAGGTCGGAGTATCCCATCATCGCGGTGAGCGGGTTATTCAGTTCATGTGCCGCGCCTCCCACCAGTTGGCCCAGCGAAGCCAGTTTCTCCGATTGCACCAGCTGAGATTGCAGCCGGCGAAGGTTCTCGTATGAGTCCTGCGAACCGCGAAGCAGGCGCAGAAGTTCCCGGTCAAGGACATGCTGTTTGAAGAACACCATGGCTCCCATCACCAGCATTGCCCCGAGTGTCAGCACCACTCGGAAGGTGCTCACCGAGTGCGGTATGGAACCGTCGAACAGCGACCACGCTGCAAACAGCGGCAGCGAAAAAATTGCAACCATGCCTAGCCGCGCCACCCATACGCCATGGGTCGAAGTGCTGCGGATCGTCCGTTGTTTCGGGGAGAGCTCACGCGCCACAATCCCAACCACCACAAACCACGCCATCGACACTGCGAGCGGGATATCGTACAGACTGCCCGAGTAGTACGTGTTTCTTTCGATTCCCCAATTGGCTACGTAGGAGCTCAGGGCATAGATCATCATGGCCGCAAACAAATGCCCGTACACAACTTTCCAGCCTTTTTCACTCCGAAACCACACCACGGCCAGCGCCGCCAGGAAGGCAACTTTCTCCGTGAGATAAAGCACATTCAGGCTGTGCTCGTAGATGGTTGCATCCGTGTGCACATATTGCCAGGGAATGACCGCGTATAGATACAGGTAGAGCCACCACACCAGCAGCAACGCGAAATCGAGCGATCCCAGTCGCGAAGTGTGTTCGTCCTGCTCGGCATGGGGCACCAGCGCCAGCGCCGCCATCATGGGAACGATGTGCAGGAACAGGACAATGTCGCCGACAAACGGATTAGGCACGTCCCGGCGCAGGGCCACTTCGAAGTAGGTCCACAGTAGTTGATAACTCGACCACAGCACCAGGCCCAGCGACATCAGGGTCCAGAACAGCCGGACCCTCCCGCGCGTCGACGAAACACTGGGCAGGAACGACACCACCGCTCCCAATAGCAGTGCGCACTGCGCGATATCACTGATGATCAGCAGGGTAAAGCCGGCTTCTAGAAGCAGCGAAGCTAGCGCGCCGGCCAGCACAACGGCTGCGCTCAGAAGAATCCACGACTTGGAGCGCAGTGACATGGGCTCCAGAATGCCATGATTCTAGACTGCATAACACTGGCAAACAGGTTACTTCAGTAATACATTCCTGTGAGTCAGTGCCGATTCTGCAACTTCTCCCTTGCTCTTCCGAAGGCGGAACACTAATATCCACAAAATCAACTACATTCGGCGGTTCTTCGTTGGTCTTCCATTCACCCCGATACCGGTTCTTATGGCGATTGCGGGCTCCCATTGGCGCCGGGGAGGTGCGGCGCATCGAACGCTGGTTGGGTACCGCCAGGGTCTCTCTTGCTTTGACCTGCCTGGTCGCGATCTGGATGGATCCCAGCCAGGTCCGTTATTCGGTCTGGGCCTATGGCCTGCTCGTCTTCTACATCGCCCAGGGCGTACTCATCATCCTGCTGCTGCGAAGGCGTCAGGAGTCCACCCCCTCATTCCGCTTGCTTGCGCACAGCGCCGACGTGGTCTGGCCCGCAATCATTTCCGCATTCGCCAGCGGCCAGAACAATCCTTTTTTTCTGTTCTTCGTCTTCGTGCTTGCGGCAGCCGCTTACCGTTGGGGTCTTTGGGAAACCGTCGGTACCGCGGCCATGGAAGTACTGCTGCTGTGGTGTGAGAGCCTGGCGCTCAACCTCGGATTTTTCGCCTGGCTGAACCACATTCTGTTCGCACATCACTGGCCACTCCTCCAAATTGATGCCCTCGACCTCGAACCCAAGCGTCTTTTCATGCGCTCCGTCTATCTGCTGGTCATGGGGCTGCTGCTAGGCTACCTTGCCGAACAGCAAAAGCAGTTGCGCGCAGAGAAGGCGGTCATCGCCAGAATTCTCGGCCGCGCTCGCGTGGAATCGGGCCTTACCGGAACCTTGCAGGACATTGTCGGTGAGCTGCTCACCCTGTACGGAGCAAAAAGCGCGTTGCTCGCTTCCCAAGAGGCAAACAGTTATCGCGTCTTTGCCGGGGAGGTGCGCGCCTCCAACGGTCAGCCCTCAACCTTTCGTTGGCTTGACCCTGCGCCCTCCGACAAGGAACTCTATCTTTACGAATCCAGCGAGGACGTGACCTACGCCTGCGTGCGCGGTTCCGGCCCGGACAGCGGCTTTACCCTCATCTCGCTCGATAAGAGCGGCAACCGTCTGCGCAACGGAGATTCCGGCCTGCTCAAGCAATTCGTGCAACGGCACGAGTTCCGTTCTGCCGTCACGGTTTCGTTTGTCCTGGGCAGGGAATGGTGGGGACGAATTTTTCTGCTCGATCCCTCCCTGGCCGGCGACACCGAGGAAGAGCTGCGTTTCGTTCAGGAACTGGTCCGGCAAGTCGGCCCAGCGGTGTACAACGTCTATCTCCTGCGCCGCCTGCGAATGCGCGCCGGCGCGCTGGAACGGGCGCGCTTCGCGCGTGAGCTCCACGATGGCGCGGTTCAATCCTTGATCGCGGTCGAGATGCAGGTGGATGTGCTCAAGCGACAGGCCCGCAACCATGCCGAGGTTGTACCTGACGAATTGAGCCGCATCCAGGGCTTGTTGCGCGAGGAAGTTCTGAAGCTGCGCGAGCTCATGCAGGTCATGAAGTCCCTCGATGTAGACTCCAGAAAGCTGATACCTTTTCTGGGAGACACGGTCGAGCGCTTTCAGCGCGAGACCGGAATCGCGGCCCGCTTCCTGTCCGAACTCGAAGAAGTGGACTTGCCTCCGCAAGTCTGCCGCGAGGTAGCCCGCATCGTGCAAGAAGGCCTGGTCAACATCCGCAAGCACAGCCAGGCCAAGCAGGTGCTGGTACGATTGGGAGCCATGGAAGGCAAGCTGCGCATCACCATCGAAGATGATGGACGCGGCTTTCCCTTCGAAGGACGGTTTACCCAGTCCGAACTGGAAAGCCTGGGCAAGGGCCCCCTGATCATCAAGGAACGCGTCCGTTTGATTGAAGGCGAACTCACGATAGAATCAACTCCCGGCAAAGGTTCACGGCTGGAGATTGATGTCCCGCCCAAGCGGGAAGCTGCTTATGGATAACAAGCGACAACCGGTGCGCATCGTGATCGCCGACGATCATCCGATTTTCCGTGATGGACTACGTCGGCTGCTGGAAGCCGAGCCCGACCTCAAAGTAATTGGAGAGGCATGCGACGGCGGCGAGGCGGTGAAGATGGCGCGCCAGCTCCGGCCCGACATCATGCTGCTCGATTTGGCCATGCCCCGCACTCCCGGTCTGGAAGCCTTGCGCGAACTGAGCACCGGCTCCAATTCCAATGCCGTTCGCGTGATTCTCCTCACCGCCGCGGCGGAAAAAAAACAGATCGTCGAGGCTTTGCAGCTTGGCGCCCGCGGCATCGTTCTCAAGGATTCCGCGACCCAACTGCTCCTCAAAAGCATTCACACCGTCATGTCGGGCGAATACTGGGTAGGCCGGGAGAGCGTCTCGAACCTGGTGCAGTATCTGCGCACCCTCGCTCAATCCTCAGGCGAGGAGGCGAAGCAGAAGAAATTCGGCCTTACTCCGCGCGAACTGGAAATCGTCTCCGCCGTAGTTGCCGGATACAGCAACAAGGAAATTGCCGAGTATTTCAAAATCAGTGAAGACACTGTCAAGCACCACCTCAGCAACATTTTCGATAAGCTCGGTGTTTCCACCCGCCTGGAACTGGCGCTGTTCGCCGTCAATCAAGCCTTGCCGCTAAAAAGCATTGCCTGACGCCTTGCGTACCCCAACGTTCGAGGCGGACCAGAACTGAAATCAGAAGATCCTTGCTACGCTGCGCGTGGCGGTCCGGGCCAGGTGATTAGGCTTTCCGGGCCGCAAGCTCCCTCGTGCGCTTACTGAGAATGGCAGGAGAATCGGTCATTCTCCTTTCGCCGTTCCTTCGGCCAGGCCGGACATATAGCACCTTCGTGCCATATCCCGCCACGTCTGGGCTATTGGCCTCCGCTTGTGACCCCACTAGCATTTTCTATACAGGGAGAACCTCTGGCAGATTCAGAACCGTTGCGGATGGTTCCTGTCCGTGAGAGTGTCGAACGGCAGAGGAGGGGAGAAAATCAGTGATGGGTCAATTACAAAGACTGTGGAAGCAAGACGAGGGACAAGACATCGCCGAATACGCGGTGATGCTGGCCGTAATTCTGGTCATCGTGGTTGGCACGATTCGATTGATTGGTGGCAATGCCAACAACGTCTTCTCGCAGGTCGGCAGCGCCATCCAATAAACTGCGACCTCATTAGAGATCCCATTTTCCGCACTCGTAAGCAATTCTCGATCAAGCGTGGGCTTGCACCCACGCTTTCCTTTTTGCCTATTTGGGCGGCGCGGTGAGCGCAACACTCTCACTGTTTCCACCCGAGATCCGCGTCAGGTAAGGATAAAAAGGAGTCACCTCGAACGGCATCTTTTCCCGCGCCGACAGCAGCGGAACCGCCTTCGCCTTTGTCAACTCGATCTTATTGCTCCAGGGATCAAGCTTGATCCGGCCTCCTAACGGCAGTGCCGCGATCTGGTCCGTCTTCCGCGTCTCCAATTGCGGGGACGAGTTCAACAACGGGGACATCCGCGTGGACTTGCCGGACGCGAGCCCGTTGCCCAGGTGAGGGCGAATCAGGTGTTTCAATTCCGGCGCACGGGTCTGCAAAGCTTTCAAGAATAATCCGGCATTGGCGAGCTTATCTTTATACGGAGAATTCGCCAGCAACTCCATCCCTCGCTTGTCGGCTGCCTCTTCGTCCGCTGCGGTGCGGTTAAAGTCCATCCGCTCGAAGGTCTGCTCATCGGGAAAGAACATGCGGTCGTTGAACGATAACTTGGTATCCAGGCGGTGTCCGAGAGCGATATGGCTCAGTTCATGCGAGATGACCATCGCCAGCGAAGCCTCGTCCGGCAGCACATCCAACAAGCCGCGGCTGATGACGATGGTGTGGCCGATGGTGAAAGACTCAAGTGGCGAGGTCAACAACACCCGCGTCCGCACTTCCGGTTGGATGTCGAGATTATTGGTGACAATCAGGTTGTTCGCCACCGTCAGCAGCACCTTGTCCACCTCGCCTTCCGGCGCGATCAGCCCGATCTTCTGCAGGCGCTCGATCGCGTTATCTTCCGCCTGGCGTTCCCACACCCGCTGGCTCTCGACCGGCGTGGCATCCTGCGCCGCGTTACTTTGATCGTGCACCGTCTGTGGCGAGTCCACCACGATTTGCGTGAACTCCTCGTTGTGCCCAAGGTGCTGGATGTCATAACCCCAGAGCCGCGTCTGCGCCTTGAAGTGCAATACCTGGTTATTCTTGGTTCGCAGGTCCGATTCTTCGCTGTAGACATAAGCCGGCAGCCACATTCCCGGCCGCATGTTCAGGCGCCAGCTATCGAAGTGCAGGTAGTAACTGTAACGCGACGCGGGACCATAGGTTCCGTTGAAGCGTACGACGTTGTAGTCCTGGTCCTCAATCCAGATTCTGCCGATAAAGCGGCCATTCCCCGAGCCTTGCTTCGGTTGCACATCCACTACGATGCATCGCACTTCACCGAGAAACTCTCTCCGTACGAAGGTGAAATCGTAAAATTTCTTCTGAAAATCCTGGTCCAGGATCACCATCTGCGCGAAGCCGAGCGGAAGGAATTTCAGCGAGTACAAACTCGTCAGCTTGTCCAGCATGCGACGGCCTACTCCGGGCTGGCCGAGAAACGACTTATCATCGGCGCCATTGCTCATATCCAGGCGTCCGAAGAAGTATTCGTCCTTGACCGGAGTGACCTCGCCTTCTTTCCCGTTCTTCAGGTCCTGCAGGTAGGTTTCGACAAGCGGATGCAGATGCTTCATCTGGGCGGTGAAAAAGTGCTCGCGCTCAATCACCCGATCCATCACCTGGTCGAAGCTGCTGGCCCCAGTCGGCGCGCTTGCCTGGGATCCGGGACTGGCCGCCTGCTGCTCCGGGACTGTATTCTTCCCGTCCTGGCACAGCGCAACCGAGGTGAAAACAAGACCAAAAAACAGGAATCGCCACAACTTTGAACTGCGCATATTTCCCTTCGCGAAGCTTGTTGCTTCAGGCCAGTTGAAAGACGATGTGGAGCACTGCCGTGGAATCGGCCGGCCTGCCGTCCCGCAAGGCGGGCTTGAATCGAATCTGTTCGGCAGCCTGTCGCGCGGCCTCGTCGAGACCGTGCCCCAAGCCGCGCACAACCCGCAGCACGTGCAGCTTGCCGCTGGATTCAAACACGACTTCCAGCAGGACTTCACCTTCGATGCGAAGCTTTCGCGCCTCTTCGGTGTATGCCGGTGTCGGTTTGGAAGTAATCTCTGGCGGCGCGGTAGTGACCCCGACCGCAGAGGCAGGTTTGACCTTGGCCGCAACCGGCGCCGGATCAGAGTCGCCAAATCCGCTCTGCCGCACCGTGCCGCGGGTTACGTTTGCCGGTCCACTGCCGTCCCCAGTCGCGGTTCCATTTCCGAAGCCGGCACTGGCTATTACGCCGCGAACTCCGTGCGCCCCGCCGCTACCATTGCCGAATCCCGATCCGCTCGGCAGATCGAACGATCCCGCCTGCGCAATCGTCACCGGCTTGCCGTTGTTCTCGCGGGCAGGCACTCCGTTGGGATCGCCGAATCCCCCGGTCTGAACCTGTTGTGGCGCGCGCGCGATCGTCGGCATCGCCGAGCTACCCGTAGAGAACACATCGGTTTTCACCAGTTGCCGCGGCACCACCGGCACCGCTGCCGGAATCGGCGCAGGCTGGTTGCTGGCCACTTGTACCTTCGGTGGCGCCTGGGGAATGACCGGCATCTCCTTCGGCGTGATCCTTGTGGGCAGCTTCACCTTGCTTGCATCAAGCTTTGCCACTACTGGCGGTTCAATGATGCGCACCGGCGCGGGTTCGTGAGGCACCGGCGGGGGCGTGTTTACCAATTGGATGAAGTGGTAATCGTGATTGGCGGGCGCTAAGACTTCCGGGTGAAGCACCCCAACCCAAGCCAGCGCCAGAATGGCCAAACCTTGCGTTCCCAGGCTCAGCCCAAACTCCCGCCAGGGCGCTCGTCGATCGGGAAGGACCGCGAAGGAAGGGCTGTGGGAAGCAAAAGACATAATGAAATGTGATGTGCAGCTACACCGGACGGCTGCTTACATTCCTCTCTAAAATTGGCCGGACCAAGACGATCCGATCGTGGTGCGCAAACGAACTGTCGCCCGCGGCCTAGTCATTTCCGAGCACGAAGCATACCAATGCCGCGTTCCAGCCAAGGGAAGAAGCTCTTGCCAACCAGCTACTTAGAGCGATTGCCAAGAATGCTATCAAAACCACCCCGCGATGGGGCAAGGAAATTCATGCTCTGGCTACCAGAACGGTAAAGTTTTCTTGACGGAAACCCGCAATCTCCCGCGGCCTTTCGAAGTAACAGCCTTTGCTATCTGCAGATCAGCGCGTTGCGCCTAGACTGGAATCAGAGGAGCACGGATGGCTTAATGCGCAAGACTCGCCTGCTATTGCGGTTGGGAATCGCCGCTCTTATCGCATTTGTGTTCTTCTCCGGACGTTTCCTGATCATTGACCAGCCTGCCCGCTCCGACCTGATCGTTGTGCTTGCCGGCGAAACTGAACGGCGCCCGCAACGTGCGCTGGAATTACTGGCCCAGGGATACGCTTCTCAAGTGCTGCTCGACGTGCCCGCCGGAACCACGATCTATTCGTGGACTCAACAGGACCTCGCCCAGAAGTACATCAATGGACTTCCCCAGGCGCAGGCGATGAAGATCTGCGCCATTGACGGGCTCTCCACCAAAGAAGAAGCCATCAATGTCGGAAATTGTCTGCGCGCCTACTCCGCACATAAGATCCTTTTGGTGACGTCGGATTACCATACCCGCCGGGCTCTGAGCACTTTCTCCCGTGAGCTTCCCAACTACCAGTTCTCCGTTGCGGCTGCCTGCGATCCCCGCGAATTCGGTCCACAATGGTGGCAACACCGGCAGTGGGCCAAAACCAACCTGCTGGAGTTCTCCAAGCTGCTCTGGTGGGAGTTGGTGGAACGCTGGTACTAACATAACTCGGGCTGAGAAGCCGCTCCTCCCACTCTGCTTACCCTTCCCGCTCTGGTTCGTCCTTTACTTGAAAGCCTGTGTATTCCGGGTTAGTTTGGTAAGTGCGTCATTCCCGAACTTCCAATTTCTTTCTGCGAAAGGCCAGCCGATGAGGTTCTTCGTCCTGATCGCTTTGCTTGCTTCTTCCGTGATGCCGGCCATGGCCGCATCTGCCAGCTTCAACGTTCCGGTGGAGTATTACAAACTCCCGAACGGATTGCGTGTGGTGTTATCTCCCGACCACTCGGCGCCCACCGTGGTGGTGGCGGTGTACTACCGCATCGGCTTTCGTATCGAGCCTCGCGACCGCACCGGATTCGCGCACCTGTTCGAGCACATGATGTTTCAGGGCTCGCAGAACCTGGGCAAGATGGAAATGATCAAGCTGGTCCAGCAAAATGGCGGCATTTTGAATGGTTCCACGCGCTTCGACTTCACCAACTATTTCGAGGTCGTGCCCTCGAACAAGCTGGAGACGATGTTATGGGCCGAGTCGGACCGCATGCGCGGCCTCGCCATCAACGAGGACAATCTCAAAAACCAGCAGGGCGTCGTCGGCAACGAGGTCAAGGTCAACGTGATCAACCGTCCCTACGGCGGGTTCCCCTGGCTCGACATGCCGCAATACGCGAACACCAACTGGTACAACGCGCACAACTTTTACGGCGACCTGAAAGACATCGAAGCTGCCACACTTCCTGACGTCCAGCAGTTTTTCAAGACCTACTATGCTCCCAATAACGCGGCCCTGACGGTGGTCGGCGACTTTGAGCCCGCGGACGCGAAGAAGATGATCGAAAAATATTTCTCAGCCATCCCCTCCGTGAAGCAGGCGCCTCAGCCGGACCTTACCGAGCCCCGGCAGGAAAAAGAAAAGACCGCCAGCAAAGTCGATCCCCTGGCCAAGCGTCCGGCGCTCGCGGTTGCCTATCACATGCCTCCGCGCAATACGCCCGAGTACTACGCCATGGGGTTGATTGATCAAATGCTGGTGCAGGGCGACGACAGCCTGCTCCACGAAGAACTCGTCAAGAAACGCGGATACACCGGCGAAGTCGAGGGCGGGATCAACCTGCTCGGAAACATGTTCAATTACGACGGACCCATGCTCTGGATGGCCGATCTCTATCACGACAGCAACGTCAAGCCCGACCAGATTGTCAGCTCCATGGAGTCGGTGATCGCGCCTTTGCGGTCCAAGCCTGTGGACCAGGCCACACTCAACCGCGCGCTGGTCAAGCTGCGTTCCAGTTTTTACGACACTCTCGGCCAGTTCAACGGCTTCGGCCGCGCCGACATGCTCTCCAGCTTCGCGCTGTTTGACGACAATCCGTCGCGCATCAACACCGTCGAAGCAGAATTTCACAAGATCACCCCTGAGCTGGTCCAGAAGACCGCAGCCCAATATCTTCGGCCCGAAAACCGCACGGTCCTGGTGCTGGAGACCAAGCCCGGCGACGCCGCCGAAACGAAAGGCGGCAACTAAATGACAAAGGCATATATGCTCATGCGAATTCCAGCGCTTCTCAGCCTGTTCCTGGTCGCGGCTGCGTTCTCACAAAATGGCAAGCAGTCGCCCCCCGCGGGCGGTCCCCCCAAACCGTTCCGCCTGCCGCACATCGAGAAATTCTCGTTGCCCAACGGACTGCAGGTCACCATGGTGCCGTACGGTTCAATTCCCAAGGTGACGGTCAGTGTTGCGGTGCGCTCGGGCAATCTCAACGAGTCCGCGCAGCAGACCTGGCTGGCGGACCTTACCGGCCAGCTGATGAAGGAAGGCACCACTTCCAAGTCTTCTGAGCAAGTGGCGCGGCAGGCTGCGTCCATGGGGGGCACAATTGACGTCAACGTCGGCCCCGAGATTACTCGCATTGACAGCGATGTCCTCTCCGAATTCGGACCGCAAGCGGTGGCTCTGCTCGCCGACGTCGTTCAGCATCCCTTGCTGCCGGAATCCGAAGTCGCGCGCCTTAAGCAGGACCAGCTGCGCCGCCTGTCGATCGCCAGGACAGAGCCCGGGCAACTTGCCCGAGAGAGGTTTCTGCAAGCCCTGTACCCGGACCATCCGTATGGCCGCTACCTGTCGAGCGAACCCATCATCAACTCCTTCAAGGTTGAGGCCGTAAGAAAGTTTTACTCCGACAACTTTGGCGCGCAGCGTACCCATATCTACGTCGCGGGCAAATTCGATCCCGCGGCGGTCAAGGCCGCGATCACCAAAAGCTTTTCGGATTGGCCAAAAGGTCCCGCTCCTCTCATTGACATTCCCAAGCCGGTGGGCAAGCACGAGCTCGATATCGTCGACCGCCCTGGCGCAGCGCAGTCCACGCTTTACATCGGGCTGCCCACCATCGATCCCAGCCAGCCTGACTACATTCCGTTGCAGGTCATGAATTCGCTGCTCGGCGGATCGTTCGGCTCGCGCATCACCGCCAATATTCGCGAAGCCAAGGGGTACACCTACTCGCCCAGCAGCCAGATTTCGGCGCGATATCGCGATGCCTACTGGCTGCAGGTCGCGGATGTGACGACCCAGTACACCGGCCCCTCCATCAAAGAGATACTTTATGAGATCGACCGCCTGAAAAAAGAGCCGCCATCGGGTGCGGAACTGGATGGAATCAAGAACTACCTGGCCGGCGTGTTCGTGCTGCGGAATTCCAGTCGCGGCGGCCTCATCGGCCAGTTGCAATATATTGACTTGCACCAGCTGGGCGACGATTATCTCGACTCTTACGTGCAAAAAGTCTACGCAGTCACGCCGCAGCAGGTGCAAGCCATGGCCGCGAAGTACGTAGTTCCCGACAAGCTGACGATGGTCGTCGTAGGCGACAAAAGCAAAATCTCAGACCAAGTAGCGCAATACGAAAAAGCAGGGAACTGAGCTACATGGAAGCGACGGGCGTCCGGGCCCGTCGTTTTTCCTTCGTGAACCTTCGTGTCCTTAGTGGTTGATCTAGCTCTGCGAACCTCAGTGTCCTCTGTGGTTGACGAATTGGCTTTTCGCTCTCCTGCTAAAATCCCGCTATGTCCCGCAAGCGCGCGAAAAAAATTAAACTCCTTCTCTTCGACGTGGACGGAGTCCTCACTGACGGCAAACTCTTTATCTTTCCCGCTCCCGCCGGAGCCCAGCAGACCACGCAAGAGCACGCCGCCAAGCACGGCGGCAAAGGCGGCTTCGGCCTGCTTAGCCAGACCATGATTGAAGCCAAGGGCTTCCACGCACACGACGGCACCTCGATCTCTCTCGCCCGTTTGGCCGGAATCAAGACTGGCCTGATTACCAAGCGTATTTCCGAGACTGTCGCCCTGCGCGCCCGCGATCTGAAACTCGAGCACGTTCACCAGGGCATTCAAGACAAGCGCACCGTCTTCGAAGAAATCATCAAGGAGGAGGGCCTCCGCGCCAGTGAAGCCGCATTCGTGGGGGACGACGTCATCGATTTACCAGTCATGCGAAATTGCGGCCTGGCCATCGCCGTCAAGAACGCGCGTGCTGAAGTAAAAGAAGAAGCGCATTACGTAACTCCGCACGCCGGAGGCGACGGCGCCCTCCGCGACGCTGTCGAATACATCCTGAAAGCGCAAGGGAAGTGGAAACAGGTAGTGGAGGAATACATCTCAGAACGCAGCCCGAAGAAGGGCAGCCCGGCAGAACGCGCTCGCGAACAGTAATGTGCCAGGGGGACTCGGCCCCTCTCACGTTCACGGTACCAGGTAATCGGTACTCCCCGCTTCCCAAGACCTCCAGTTCGTGACATACTTCCGGCCGGTTTCGAGTCCCCGGCGGAATCGCTTTCTCCTTCACTCCCCGCGTTTCGCGCGCACAGGATCTCGGAACCATTCGACTGAGTCCCGCAATCGACAGCCGGCCCCTGACCGCAAATTCGCTTACGTCCGAGGAGGTCGCGATGAAATTCCGTGCCTGCTTTTCGCTGGGACTTGTGTCCCTCATATTGTCAATCGCCGCGTCCATGCCTGCGCAGGTCGTCACCACCACCGCGGGCGGCTATGTTGGCGATGGCGGATCCGCTCTCAATGCAGGGTTCACGTATCCTGCTTTCGCTATTCAGGATTCGAGCGGCAACGTCTACATCAGCGATCATTTCGCTCACCGCATTCGCAAGGTCACCATGCCCGCCAGAACCATCAGCACCTTTGCCGGCACGGGAATCTCAGGCTTCGGTGGGGACGGCGGCCTCGCCCAATTCGCCACCCTCAGCTATCCCCGGGGCATGGTCTTCGACGCCTCCGGCAACTTGCTCTTCGTGGATGGTAATAACAATCGCATCCGCAAAATCGATTCCTCCGGAATCATCTCCACCATCGTGGGAAACGGCTTCGCCGGCTACAGCGGCGATAACGGTCCGGCGCTGCTGGCTTCGTTGAACTCACCGTACGGATTGACCCTCGATTCCGCCGGCAACATGTTCTTCACCGATCTCGGCAACGCGGCCGTCCGCAAGGTGGACACTTCCGGCATCATCACCACGGTCGCCGGGAACGGCATTGCGGGATACAGTGGCGATGGCGGCCCGGCGATCTTTGCCATGCTGAGCGATCCGCGCGGCCTAAGCCTTGATTTCAGGGGGAATCTGTACATTGCAGACACGTCAAACCACGCTGTCCGCATTGTGGACACCAATGGCATCATCAACACCTACGCCGGAAACGGCACTCAGGGATTCAGTGGGGATGGGGGACCGGCCACACTCGCGAAAGTTGGCAATCCTCGAGATGTGCTGGCGTTACGAACGGAGCTGTTGATCAGCAACGGCGGCCTGGCTCACGTCCGGGAGGTGGATTTCGCCAGCCAGATCATCAATTCCTTCGCCGGTTTGACTCTCGGCTTCAATGGCGACGGTCCCTTGCTCGCAACCGATTTCTTCCAACCCACCGGCATGTTTCTCGCCAATAATGGCAATCTTCTCCTGGTTGACACCGTAAACGAACGCATCCGGCAGTTGAGCCACACAGTGACCGCAACCCTGGCAGGAGGCCGTGTTGGCGATGGAGGCCGCGCAACCCAGGCAAGTTTCCAGGATATCGAGAACATTGCTTTCGACTCAGCCGGCAACTACTACGTCGTCGATTTCGGCGGAAATCGTATTCGTAAAGTCGACACGGCGGGCAACATCAGCACGGTGGCCGGCAACGGCTTTTCCGGTTATAGCGGCGACGGCGGACCGGCCACTCAGGCGATGATCAACCTGCCTTACGGAGTCGCGGCCGATGCCTCCGGCAACATTTTCATCTCCGACACTTCCAACGGCGTCATCCGGAAGGTGGACACCACCGGCACCATCACGACTTTCGCCACCAATCCGAATTTCTCGGATCTCGTCTCTATGGCAATCGACTCGGGGGGAAATCTCTACGTCGCGGACGACTCAGTGTGCGTGATTTGGAAGATCACACCAACCGGCGTGAGTTCGGTCTTTGTCGGCGTTCTGAATAATTGCGGTTACAACGGAGATGGCATCCGCGCCAACACGGCTTACCTGAATGTTCCTTACGGAGTGGCGATCGATTCGAAGGGCAATCTCTACATCGGCGATACCGGAAACAATCGAGTGCGGAAGGTGACTCGCTCTGGCCTCATTACAACCATCGCCGGAAACGGTACCTGTGGTTTTAGCGGCGACGGAGGACTTGGCACTCTGGCCATGATCTGTACCCCGGAAGGTGTAGCCGTTGATGCCGTCGGCAATGCCTATTTCGGCGACTACAGCAATTTCCGAGTCCGCAAGATCACGCCTGCCGGAATCATCACCACCGTTGCCGGTAGCGGCAATGGTGGCTACAACGGCGAGAACCTTCCCGCCGCCAGCACGAACATGGACGGGCCCATTTCCGTCGGGATTGGCAGCGACGGCAATGTTTACTACCTCGACGATGCGCAGAACCGCGTTCGCAGAGTTCACTGATCATGAACGAATTGTCAGAAACTTCGGACACAGAAATGAACGGTTCTTAATGCAGGAAGGAAATTGCTGCGAGGCTACTGAAACTAAAAACCCACCGGCTGTCTGCTTGGGGCGTGCTCGGGTCGACAACCGATGGGCTACCGTTTCTCCTTACTCACCCTGTTGTTTTCAGGAGTATTTGCATCATTTGAACACAGATAGGCCGAAGAAGTTGCTAAAAATTTCATAAAAATATCGCAGGCTATTCCGGGATGGACGGAGGCCGCGACGCCATCAACTGCGTAAAGCGCGGGTCCTTCCGTAAGCCGGCGAATTCATCGTCCTTGTACACCTCGTCAATACCCTTGTATCCCTCTTCCATCGCCCGACGCAGATACTCCAGAGAACGGTCCGTGTTCCCTTGCTTGGCAAAGAGTTTGGCCACCACGTAAGAGAATTTGGCACGATCGTCCGGCGACGACATCTGCGCCGCCACCCCGGTCTGTGAACTGCGTTCCAGCACATCCGGATCCAGGCTCAACGCCTTCTGGTACGACAGGGTCGCATCCTCATACTTCTTCTGCGCGAAAAATGCTCCACCCAGGTTGTTATAGAACGAGGCCGACTGGGGACTCAGCTTGATGGCGCGGTTATATTCCTTGATTGCCTTGCCATATTTCTTTGCGATGTAGTGGATGACGCCGAGGTTATTGTGCGCGTCCGCGTAAGTCTTATCGGCGCGGATGGCGCGCTCAAAACTCTTCTTCGCCTCGGGGAATCGCCGCAACCCGATCTCCGCCATGCCGCATTTGTTGTACAGGTGTGGGTCGTTGGGTTTCTTCTTCAAGGCGGCCTGGTAATAGTCGAGTGAGTCCAGGTATGCCTTCTCTCCGCGCAGCGAGTCGCCGCGCGCTTCCAGGTCCTGTGCCGACATGCTCGACGGCGGCGCTTCGATTTGTCGAATCGGGGAAGCTACTTGCGCCTGGTCCACCGGACCTTGCGCAGATAGAAAAGGAACGTAGAGTACCGCTACCAGAGCCAAGAGCAGGACCGTACTTCGCATATCCTGTACCTCTCAAACCAGCCTGTGTCGCCTCAGCCGTCAGTGGGGAGGATCGCTCTCGGGTTGCGGCTTTGGCGGAGGGTTGGACGATTTATCGTCTTTAAAGATACCCGCAATTTTGCCGAAAAATCCCTTTTTCTTTTGTCCCTGCTGGCTGTTGTTCTGCCCCTCGGCAGTGGTTGTCTGCGTCTGCCCATTGGCCCCGGCAACCGGCGGCGGCAATGGCTTCTCGCCCAATCCGAACATTCGCGAGAAGAAGCCCTTTACACCCGTACCCTGATCGCAAGTTTGATTCGGCTCGGTGCCGGCGATGAACGCCGCAGTATAAGTTTCCGGGCAGGCCGGCGTTGCCAGCAGATTCGTTGCCTTGTCGAGTTGCACATCCACGACCCCGGTCGGTTGAGGGAAGGCCCGGGCATCGGAATATTGCGGCAGGGCGATTGCCTTCTTCATGAATTCCGCCCAGATCGGCGCCGCCGTTTGCGCCCCGCTCAGACGAATGTCGCTGTAATCGTCATACCCAACCCAAACGATGCACACCAGGTTGCTGGTGTATCCGGCAAACCATCCGTCATGCGAGCTCCCGGTCTTGCCTGCGGCCGGTGCGGTGAATCCGCGTAAACGCACCGGATATCCGGTCCCGAAGTTCAGCACGCCTTCCATCATGTTGGTCATGACGGCGGCGACCCGGGGATCGAGCACCGGTTTTTTCTCGGACTTGAAATCCATCACGACGTCGCCTTCGGCGTTGCGCACCGAGTTCACCATGATGGGAGAAACCCTGGTGCCACCATTGGCGAACACGGTGTAGGCTGCCGCCATGTCAATCGGCGTCGCGTCGTATGTCCCCAGCGCCATAGCAGGAAGTGGTTTCACCGACGAAATGCCCGCCGCTTTCGCCAGGTCCGCAACCTTGTCATAACCAACTTCTTCTGCCAGCTTGACCGTCGCGTTGTTCAGCGAAAGCGCAAGGGCATATCTCGCCGTGACATCGCCGTGATACTCCTCTTTGTAATTGCGCGGCTCATAAATCTGGTCACCATACGTAAATGTCGTCGGCTGGTCCTGGAGCAGAGAAGCCGGAGTGAATACCGGTGTTCCTCCATTGATCCCGGTATTCATTGCAGCCGCGTACACGAATGGCTTGAAGATCGATCCGGTCGGACGCTTGGCGACTGCGTGATTGAGTTGACTGACCGCGTAGTTGCGCCCGCCCACCAGGGCCAGGATCTCTCCCGTATGCGGATCCATGGCGACCAGCGCTACCTGCGCCTGCGGCCCAGGCAGCACCTTGGTCTCATACTTGCCCTTGGCAATCTTGATCTTCTTGGTGCGCATCTTGGTGACTTGATCGTCCACCAGCTTGATGCCGGTCTCGACCGCCTGGGCCGCCGCCTTCTGCAACTCCGGATCGAGCGTGGTGTAGATGCGATACGACTGGTCGTTCACCTCGCGCTCATTCATCTTGCTGATCACCTGGTCCCGCACCAGGTCGACAAAGTAAGGTGCGTCGCTCGCTTCCACATTGGGCGGCGCCAGCTTCAGAGGCGTGGCCTTCGCCTTCTCCGCTTGTTCTTTCGTGATCGCGTGCGTCTCCACCATGCTGTCGAGCACCAGGTTGCGCCGCTCCAGTGCGCGCTCCGGATGCCGGTAGGGAGACAAGTAGCTGGGCGCCTGGATCAAGCCCGCAATCAGCGCTGCCTCGGGTAGCGTGATGTCTTTGAGATCTTTGTTGAAGTACGACCGTGCCGCCTCCGAGAATCCCCCGATGGTGAATGAGCCGCGCTGCCCCAGGTCCACTCGGTTGGCGTAGAACTCGAAAATCTGTTCCTTATTGAACTTCTGCTCGAGTTCCATCGCGATCAGCATCTCGGACAGCTTCCGCTTCACCGTCTTCTCCGGCGTCAGGAAGAATGCCCGGGACAACTGCATGGTGATGGTTGAGCCGCCCTGCTCGTGCCGCTGGTGTGTGAAATCGATCCACGCGGCCTCGGCGAGGCGAATGAAGTTCACCCCGCTGTGCTGAAAAAATCGGCGGTCTTCGATTGCCAGCACCGCCTGCACCAGCTGCGGAGGAATTTCGTTGTACTTGACCAGCTGGCGCCGGGAGCGTTGCTCGGCGTCAAACAGGGAAGTGACCAGTTGGGGCTCCAACTCGTAAGCCTCCAGATCGCCCGCATTCCCCTTGATGCTGGCCACTTTCCCTTCTTTGAATGTGATGGTCGCCGGCTCCGGGCTGTGATAGGACTGGGGCCCGGGTTTGATCTCGATACTCCCGGAAGTCAGGCGGAATGTACCCATCGCCGACTGTCCCTTGTCCGAGTATCCGGCCCGCCGTAAGTCGGTGGCAATGCTGTGCGGATCAAGCTTCTCGCCCACTCGCACCGACTCCGGGATCGCGTAAATCTTTGCCGAATTGCTGAAAACCTGGCCTTTGAACTTCTGATCGATCATGCGACCGTACTTCACCCAGAAGAACGAGAACGCGCCCACAAAGAGGACGGTTAGCACCAGGAATGACAGAAGGGCCCCTCGCAGAATCGGATCTCTGGAAAAGAAACCCTTCGCGCGGGAACGACTCTTGGCTTTCGGGATCTTTAACTTAATGGCCACGATGGATGGACAGCTCTGCCTCTACTCTGTTAGACGCCAACTCGCGTAAGTCCTGTTATCTCAAGCAGAAGAAAATTCTTCTTCACGCCCGGGCAGGAACCTGAAGGCATCATTTTAACCTGTGGGGCAGGGATTGTGCGGCATGGGACAGTTCAGAATCAGGTACGCCAGTTCAATGGTCTGGTTGAACCAACTGAACTGGCGCATGCGGTCGAAAGATTAATCCGACACAGCAAAGGGGAAGCTGCTCGCGGCCAAGTCTGCAATATGGGCGATCGCCCCGGTCGAGGGGTTCGCCGAGAAGGCGGAGATTCCGGCCGACGTGGCGCAGAACATCAGTCCGCCGCTTTGATCGAACTGGCACTGCGTCGCTGCGGGCAAGGTTGTGTATGGCGAACCCGTCAAAGGCGTCAGCGCGCCGGTGGTCGCATCGATCGCATAGGCTTCAATCGGTGATGTGTTCTTCGTGACTGGATCGTTCCCAGTCACGTACACAAACTTGCCGTTGGGGCTGATTGCGAAATCAAACGGAGCAGAGGTTGTAGCAAACGGCGATCCCGCGACCGGAGTCGGAAACCCGCTGTTTGGATCGATGGAGAACACATAAATATGCTGGTCGGTTGCGCTTTGGAAGTCTTGGATCTCCTGGACGCCAAGCAGGAAGTTTCCCGTCGGGCTCGCGTGAATTTGCGCGACGTTCAGCGCGAAGGGACTGCCGGCCAGTTCGGTTAAGGCGCCTGAGGTCTGATCGATGCTGAACCCGACCACGCCGGAGCTGAAACTGCCCTGGCCGGCGTACAAGTAGGTGCTGGTCGAATCCACGGTCATAATGTCGGCCGAGAAGAAGTTGAACTGGTTGGTAAAGGGCGAGCCTGCGATCTCCGTCAGCGCGCCCGTGGTCGCATTGATCTGGAACACATTGATGAATCCGCTGCTTTCCGACCCTGCAAAAAGAAACCGTTGTTTGGGATCCGCCACTACTGTGTCTGCAACTCCACCGGTCGGACTCAGCGCGAATGGGCTTCCCGGAACTGTAGTGAGTGCCCCGGTGGTGTGATTGATGGACAGCGCCTGCACAACCGAGGTCGTATCGCCAAAGGGCAGATACAGATAGTTCCCCACCACGGTCATCGAGTCGATCGTGCTTCCCGAAAGCGTGGGCGCCGTAATGCCGGTCTGCGGGGCAAATGTGCCCGATGTGCTCAAGGCGCCAGTCTGCACACCGGTGCCCAGGTAAAACGCGAATGCCGCCGACGGTCCGTTGTTGCCGCTCACACCGGCTCCGCAGACGTTTCCGCCCGTATTCACAGCGCCGCCTGTGCCGCTTCCCGCGCTGGTGAAGTTCTGTGTCGAGGAGCAAGGGGTGCCGCCGCACCCGGCCAGAGCCAGCGCAGCCAAACTGATCATGGCGAGAAACAGAGTCCTGGTTTTCAATGTCATTCGCTACTCCGAGAGGCGACCCTTTTCGCGAAGCTCGCGGCGAACCCGCGATCTCTGACTTCAGCTTGTAGGTGGACCTGCGCAAATTTTGGCTGTTACTTCAGCGCGACACAAGGTTACGAACGTAAGGGGGTGCGCGGGTTGCCTCCCAGTACTTGATCAGCGCCTATTCTCCCCGGCCACTCTTCTACAGCTGCCTGAATCTGCTACTATCCCGTTCTCATCCCAATGGAATTCGATTTATGGCAACTTTAACCACCATCATCGGGCTGGCGATCATCCTGGCAGTGCTGCTGGACGCCTTCGAAACCGTGGTGCTGCCGCGAAGGGTTACCCGACATTTCCGGTTGACGGCGTGGTTCTATCGCAACACCTGGGTGCCCTGGATGCGCCTTGCCCGCAAGATTCAAAACCCGGTTCGGCGGGAAGGCTTCCTCGGCTACTTCGGGCCCTTGTCGTTGTTCTTTCTGCTGGCGTTTTGGGCGGTGGGACTGATCCTGGGCTTCGCGCTTCTGCAATATGGTACGGGCCAGCACGTCAGCATCGGTAACCAGCCGCTTACCTTTCGCCTTCTGATCTACCACAGCGGAGAGACGTTCTTTACCCTGGGCTACGGCGATATCACGCCCACCACCACCGTGGCCCGCTTCCTCGCCGTGCTCGAAGCAGGCATGGGGTTTGCGTTCTTGGGTGTGGTAATCGGATATCTGCCGGTGGTGTACTCGGCATTCTCGGATCTCGAACTCGAGATCTCCATGCTGGATTCGCGGGCCGGATCTCCGCCCTCGGCGATGGAACTCTTGAACCGGCTTGGCTGCTGTCCCGATCAGAGAGTTCTGGACGAAATTTTTCGCGATTGGGAGAAGTGGTCCGCGAAACTGCTGGCCAGCCATCTCTCCTACCCGGTGCTGAGCTTTTTCCGATCGCAGCACAGCAACCAGTCCTGGCTCGGCGCGCTGACCACCATGCTGGATGTCACCTCACTGGTGATTGCGGGCGTGGACGGCATTCGCCCCGAACAGGCCAAGCTCACCTTCGCCATGGCGCGTCATGCCGCGGTCGATCTCGCGCAGGTGGTGAACGCCCGTTTCGATCCCAGTGAACCGGACCGGCTTCCTGGCAACGAACTGGAATTGATGCGGCAGGAACTGGCGAACAAAGGCCTGCGTCTGCACGATGACGAAGGCGCCAGCCAGAAACTTCAGAAGATGCGGTTGATGTACGAACCGTATGTGCAAGCAATCGCCCGCAATTTGTTAATCACGTTGCCGCCGTGGATTCGCACCGAGCAGAAAAAAGATAACTGGCAAGGTGGGCCCTGGGACCGGATGCTCCAGGCCAGAGCGCTGGCCGCCTTGGGCAAGCACGGGCAGGCCAAGGCCGTGGCTCCGGGCGACGATCACTTCTGACCGCGGAGAGGCCGCGTGCTAACATCCTCTGTTTCCATGAATCACATTGGGGCAAATGTAGTCCGCATTGAAGCGGAGGCGTTGCGAGCGCTTGCCGACCGCATCGCGGGGTCGATGGCGGCGGACTTCACCCGCTCAGTCGAATTGCTGTTTTGCTGCGCCGGCCGCGTGGTGGTGACCGGCATGGGGAAGAGCGGGATCATCGCCCGCAAAATCGCCGCGACTCTGAATTCGACCGGGACTCCCGCCCTGTTCATGCATCCGGTGGAAGCCCTGCACGGCGACCTGGGGATGATTGTGCGCGGGGATGTGGTGCTGGCGCTTTCGGCGAGCGGCGAGACCGAGGAGATTCTGCGCCTTCTGGCGACCATCAAGCGCTTGCAGGTGCCGCTGATCGCCATGACTTGCGATCAGATCGATGCGGTCCGAGACCACAAGGGCGGCAAAATTTCCACGCTGGCGTCATCCGCCGATATCGCGCTTGATTGCTCGATTGCGCAGGAAGCCTGTTCGATGGGCCTCGCGCCGACCGCGTCAACCACGACGATGCTGGCGTTGGGCGACGCTCTTGCCATGGCGCTGGCGGAGCGGCGCGGCTTCAAGGAAGAAGACTTCGCCAATCTGCATCCCGGAGGAAAACTCGGCAAGCGCCTGGCCCGCGTGGAATCATTGATGCACAGCGGCGAGGCTGTGCCGCGTGTCGGTCCCCAGACCCGGATGCCCGATGTGATTTACGAAATGTCGCGCAAGAAGTTGGGAATGACGGCAGTTGTGGACGGCGGAAAACTGCTGGGGGTGATCAGCGATGGAGATTTACGGCGCTTGCTCGAGAAGCGCGGAAAAGATGCGCTGGACCTTTCAGCGGCGGAGTGTATGACGCAGAATCCCCGGACCATCGCGGGGCATGAGTTCGCGGCCACCGCGCTGGCGCTGATGGAAGAGAAGAAGATTACGTCCCTGGTGGTGGTGGATGACGAAAAGCAATTGCGGGGCATAGTGCACCTGCACGATCTCTGGGGCACCGAGATGATGTAAGCCCCGCATCCAGGCCATGCCGGCGCTACAATCAGGGCATGTACCATTACGATCCCAACACGGCGCTGGAAGAGTTGAACGAAGAAGCTACGCTGCCGAATCCTGTGCATGTGCGTGACATGATGCTGCGCAAGCATCTCACGGCGGACAAGTCGCTGGAGTTGAACCGGCTGTTTGTCGAATACCAGAAATTCTTCGGCGAGACCCAGAAGCTGGGGAAAGAGATTTTGAAGCAGCTGGCGGGATAGACCTCGCTATATCGGCACCTGATCCAGTGCAACGATGAATTGAATGCCGTCAACTCGCTTGCCCTGCAGACGGCGGTCGTTGGTAACAAACAAGTCAGTATTTGCGCTGGCCGCGCAGGCTAGTTGTACAGCATCGGGCGCGCGCACCGATCGGTCGCAGCGGATCTCAGCGTACTTCCATGCGGCTTTGGCGTCGAAGGAAAGCAGCGAAGCCGTCTTCGTTATTGCGTCTTCGTAATTCCGGCACAGGGTGGTGTTTCCCTGCTCCAACGGCTTCACTAGAATCTCTCCGAGCGTAATCGTGGAGGTGAGTAGCTGGTCCCCTCGCGCCAACATTTTACCCCGCAGGTTTCTGGTCGTCAGCGATTCCTGGGTATTCCCCTCCAAGAAGTAAATAAAGAGATTGGTGTCCCAGAATATGCGGCTCATTCCCAGCCCTCACGCAACCGGCGAACGTAGTCGTCTGCATTCTCATCTGCCCACAATTCTCTTCCCGAACCGTAGAGAGCCAGTAATGGATCGTTTTCTATCGCGCGGGTTGCATGTTGTGAACACCACCCGCGATACCATGCAAGCAGTTCCTTAAACCAGTTTTCGCTTAAAGCCTCCGCCTTGGGTGAAATCTTTCCACCATTCCGTCCGGGATGAAAAGGGTCTCCCGGCCTAAAGAGGCGACGCCTTCCCGGCACTGTTTCGAAAAGCATCTTGTAACGCCCCGGATTAGGGGGACGATTGGCCACGCAGTGCTGTACCACATGCACGTAGAAACTGGGCCGAATCGGGCCCATGGATCGTAATTCTTGAGCGGTTTCGGCAAACCTCACGATTTCGTCGATGGCGAAATCCAAGCGCTCAGGGTGGAGTCGATGAAGCAAGGCGGTCGTGACCCAAACTTCGTCAGCCACCTTGATTGTCGTCTTAATCGTTACGGGTGCCAAAGAGACCTCCTCGGTTGCTCCGCGTCCCGCAGTTGCAGTTTGCGCAAGGCCGCGATGATCGCCGCTTGTTCGTGGACTGGGCAGGGATTCCTCCGTTGGCGGTAATTAATCCGATTCGGAGCCACGCGTAGCTTTTTGCCCGTGCGCTCCAAGACATCTGCAATCCAGCAAGTCTTCGGGAGGAATCCCGCGCTGGCTCTCACCTCACGTTGAAAGTCGCGATAACTTGCCACCGGTTCGCACTCCTTGGGAGCTGTATTACCAAGTAATTTGGTAATATACATCAACAACATGAACCTGTCAAGCTTCGATGCCCTCCAGCCCGAAGACTGTCTTGGTCAAGGCAACAGACTTGGCAGAAGGCAGGGACCTCGCTGTTCATGGGCGAAGCCTAGTTCCTCCATAGCGATCAATTACAATGGCGGATTCCAGTTCCTCGGAAATCATTCACTATGCACCGCTGGTCTGAACTCTTCATTCCTACTCTGCGCGAGGCGCCGGCCGACGCCGAAGTTGCCAGCCACAAGTTCCTGGTACGAGCCGGATACATCCGCCAGCTCGCGGCCGGAATTTACTCCTATCTCTTTCTGGGTCAACGCTCGCTGAACAAGATTATCGGCGTCGTGCGCGACGAGATGGACAAGATCGGGCAGGAATTCTTTCTCCCGGCGCTCCATCCCCGCGATCTTTGGGAGGAGAGCGGGCGCGCGGCGGTGATGGGCGAGACCATGTTCCGCCTGAAGGACCGCAAGGGCACCGACTTGGTGCTGGGAATGACCCACGAAGAGGTTATGACCTCGATCGCCCGCCGGGAGTTGCGCAGCTACAAGCAGCTGCCCCAGATCTGGTACCAGATCCAGACCAAGTTTCGCGACGAGGCGCGGCCCAGGTCCGGCTTGCTGCGGGTGCGGCAGTTCACCATGAAAGACGCCTACTCGTTCGATATTGATGCGGCCGGTTTGGACGTCTCGTATCTCAAGCACTACGACACTTATTGCCGTATCTTCGATCGCTGCGGCCTGAAGTACATGGTGGTAGAAGCGCACTCCGGCGCCATGGGCGGGTCGCAGTCGCACGAGTTCATGGTGCGCACGCCCGCCGGAGAAGACCAGATCGTGAGTTGCGAGAGTTGCCGATACGCCGCGAACCTGGAGAAAGCCACGTCAAAGCTGGCGGCGGTGGAAGATCTTCCGGCGGCCGGCGATGGCAACCTGCTTGAAGTCCACACTCCAGGACAGAAGACGATTGAAGAAGTCGCGAAGTTCCTGGGCGTGTCTCCGAAGAACAAGATCAAGACCCTGGCCCTGATGACGGTCGAAGCGGATGCGAAAGTGAAAGGTCGTGCCGTGGTGGTGCTGCTGCGGGGCGATCATCAACTCAATGAAGCCAAGCTGTCGGCAGTGGTTGGAAAAGAAACCCGGCCGATGCAGGAGCAGGAGATCCAAACGGTCTTCAGCTCTCCGGCGGGGTTCCTGGGGCCCCAGGGAATCGAATGGGCCTGGGACATGAAAGATGACAAACGCCCCTTACTGTTCGTGGACAAAGCTCTCGAAGGGCGCAAGAACCTGATCGCAGGGGCGAACAGAGAGGACTACCACGTCAAGAATGTCACCCCCGAGCGCGACTTCAAGGCCACCGCTTACGCTGACCTGAGAAGTGTCGCCGCGGGCGAGGACTGTACAAACTGCGGAGGCCTCCTTCGTATTGATACGGCAGTCGAGATCGGCCACATCTTCAAACTTGGCTACAAGTATTCCGAATCCATGGGCGCGCGGGTGCTCGACCGCAATGGCAAGGAGGTCATGCCGATCATGGGCTGTTATGGAATCGGCATCGAGCGCATCCTGACGGCCTCGGTGGAGCAGAGCAATGATGAAAACGGCTTCTGGCTGCCGCCGCAGATTGCCCCGTTCGAGATCGTGGTCAGCCCCACCAATATCAAAGACGAGAAGTTGATGGGCACCGCGGAGGACATCGCCCGTAAGCTTGAGGCGGCGGGGTTCGACGTGTTACTGGATGACAGGGACGAACGGCCAGGGGTGAAGTTCAAAGACGCTGACCTGGTGGGCATACCCTTCCGGGTTACGGTCGGCAAGAAGGTTACCGAAGGTACTGTGGAGGTCTTTCGTCGCTCGACACGCGAAATGCACGATGCTAGCATCGCCTCAATCACCGACTATTTTGTCGAGAACCTGCGGCCTGCGCGCTAAACACCCTGTTACGCGGCCGCAACGGAGCTGCGTCGATGGGTGCCATTAAGCTGATCTTCGGATTGTTCGTGATCGTTGCGGTGGTGTACGTGTGCGCGGAACTGATTCCCCCGTTCTTCGCCAACTACCAGTTCGAGGACGCCATCAAGAACGAAGCCACCATCACCACCTATAGCACCAAGCCCGAAGACGCGATCCGTGAAACCATCTTCAAAAAGGCCCAGGACCTCGAAATCCCTGTCAGCAAAGAGCAGATTCACGTGAAGCGTACGGGGGCACAGGGCACGGGAACCGTGATCATCGAAACCTCCTATACGGTTCATGTGGACCTGCCGGGCTACCCCATGGACCTGCACTTCGATCCTTCGACCAGGAATAAAGGGGCCTTCTAAACGCGGTCGGCGGCTACTCGCAGGGCAATCGAATCCCACTCAAGGAGTGACGTGCGCGGCGCGCAGCGCGCCATGCACTGCCTGCAATTCCTTGAGCACTCCGCGTAACTTCGTGGACTCGAGCGCGTTCGCCCCATCGGACTTGGCTTCTTTGGGATTGTTGTGGGTTTCGAGAAAAACTCCGTCCGCGCCCGCGGCCACCGACGCCCTCGCCAGCACCGGAATAAATTCCGGCTGTCCGCCGCTAACCGCCGGCGCATCTTCGTCGCCATGCGAGGCGGACGGCAACTGTACCGAATGCGTCGCGTCGAACACCACCGGCGCGAACTTCCGCATGATCGCCAGCGACCGCATGTCCACCACCAGGTTGTTGTAACCGAAACTCGATCCGCGTTCCGTCACAAACACGCGATCGTTGCCGGCCTCGCGGCATTTGTCTACCGCGTGCTTCATGTCCCAGGGAGAAACGAATTGACCCTTCTTGATGTTGACCACGCGCTCGCTCATCGCGGCGGCCACGATCAGGTCGGTCTGCCGGCACAGAAATGCCGGGATCTGCAACACATCGGCCACCTCGGCCACGCGCGGCACGTCCATGGTTTCGTGCACGTCGGTGAGCACCGGCACGTGTACTTCGTCTTTCACCTTTTTCAGGATGCGCAGCCCTTCGTTCAAACCGGGTCCGCGGAAGCTGCGAATCGAAGTCCGGTTCGCCTTGTCATACGAAGCCTTGAAGATGAAAGGGAAGTTGAGCGAGCGGGTCACACCCTTGATCACCTCGGCCATGAAAAGCGCGTGTTCTTCGCTCTCGATGACGCACGGCCCAGCGATCAGAAACAGCCCGCCATCTCCGACGTGAATGCCTTCGACTTGGAAGGAAACGGCCATCTGGTCTCAAAACCATTCACCACCAAAGTCACAAAGGTTCACAAAGGAATCCTTCGTGCTACTTCGTGTCCTTGGTGGTTGATTCTATCGTCTCCCCACTTTCTCCGGACGATGGAACATCTCCACTTCCGCTGCGGCCTTGTCCGCGCGGCGTTTCAATCCGTGCTCGTAGGCCGCGCCAATAAAGGTCGCGAACATCGGATGCGGCTCCAGCGGCTTCGATTTAAATTCAGGATGGAACTGGCACCCGATGAAATGCGGATGATCCGGCAACTCCACCATCTCGACATAAGTCCCATCCGGAGTCGACCCGGAAATCTTCAGCCCGCCTGCGGTCAGCGTCTCTTCGTACTCGCGGTTGAATTCATAGCGATGCCGGTGCCGCTCGCTGATCTCGGTCTTGCCATAGATGCGATGCGCCAGCGTTCCCGGTTCGATCTTGCACGCCCACGCTCCCAAACGCATGGTGCCGCCCAGTTCCTCCACGCCGCGCAACTCGCGCAGCTTGTAAATCACCCGATGCGGGGTCGCCGGATCGAACTCGCTGGAATTCGCATCCGCCAACCCGCAGACATTGCGCGCAAATTCAATACACGCCGTCTGCATCCCCAGGCAGATTCCAAAGTAGGGAACTTTCTTCTCGCGCGCGTAGCGAATCGCAATCAGCATGCCTTCGATTCCGCGCTTGCCGAACCCTCCGGGCACGAGAATTCCGTCATAGTCGGCTAATTGTTCTTCAAACGTGCGATCGCCGGTCTCGAGCCCTTCCGCCTCGATCCAGTTCAGATTCAGCTTCAGGTTATGGGCCAGCGCGCCGTGAGTGAGGGCTTCTTTCAACGATTTGTAGGAATCTTCGTACTCGACGTACTTGCCGACGATCCCGATCGTCACTTCGGCCTTGGGGTTGTACACGCGGTGCACAATCTCTTCCCACTGAGACAGATCCTCCGGCTTGGCTTCCAGGTGTAAATATCGCAGCACCAGCTTGTCCACGCCTTCACGCGAGAACACCACCGGCACTTCATAGATCGAAGCCACGTCCTTGGCCGTGATCACCGCCTCTTCTTCCACGTTGCAGAACAGCGCGATCTTCGACTTCATGTCCTTGGGGAGGAAGCGGTCGGTGCGGCAAAGCAAGATATCGGGCTGAATTCCGATGCTCAGCAATTCTTTGACGGAGTGCTGCGTCGGCTTGGTCTTTAATTCCTGTGCCGCCGCAATAAAGGGGACCAAAGTGACATGCACGAACACTGTGTTCTCGCGCCCCAGCTCCTGCCGCATCTGGCGGATCGCTTCCATGAACGGCAGCGATTCGATGTCGCCCACGGTCCCGCCAATCTCGACGATGGCGACATCCACATCCTGCGCCACCTTCTTCATGGCCGCCTTGATTTCGTTGGTGACGTGCGGAATCACCTGCACTGTCTTTCCCAGGTAATCGCCGCGGCGCTCCTTGGCGATGATCTGCTCGTAAATGCGCCCCGTGGTCCAGTTATTGTCGCGAGAAAGTTTTGCGTGGGTGTAGCGCTCGTAATGGCCAAGATCAAGATCGGTCTCGGCGCCGTCGTCGGTGACAAACACCTCGCCGTGTTGGAAGGGCGACATGGTGCCCGGATCCACGTTGAGGTACGGATCGAACTTCATCAGGTTGACTTTCAGGCCGCGGCTCTCCAGCAGGCAGCCGATGGAGGCTGCCGCCAGACCCTTCCCCAAAGAAGACACCACCCCCCCGGTCACAAAGATGTACTTCGCCGACAGCGGTTCCTCGCTCTGAATTGTCCTGGAATTTTGTGCAGGTTGGGGTGCACGATCAATTATGCCAGAAAACCTCCCTGAGGAGAACGGTGGAAAACTGGGGTCGTGATAGGGAGAGCCACCCGCAACCGTCCAGACGAGCGTAGCTTCCCAGTGACGCCTCGAGACCGTTCAATGCCGGACGGCGGCGTTCTCCCGGACGGACGAGGGCAGCGCTCCCGGATGTTGCGACACACTCGTCTTGACAGTAGTCGTTATAACGAATATAATTCAAAACATGAAGGAGTCCCAGTCCCGTACCTCCAGACGCTCGCAGTGTCCGGAAGAAGCGGCGTTTCTAGACCTGCTGCGCACCTGCGACCTGCTGTCTCGGGGGCCGGCCCAGGTCTTGAAGGCGGCGGACTTGTCTCCTACCCAGTACAACGTGCTCCGCATCCTGCGCGGAAGCCCGGAAGGGCTCCCTTGCGGCGAGATCTCCGCGCGCATGATCACCCGCGATCCCGACATTACCCGCCTGCTCGACCGTCTGGAGAAACGCGGCCTGATCGCGCGCCGGCGGGAAGCGGCAGACCGCCGCGTGGTCATCGCTCGCATCGCCCCGGAGGGCCTCAAGCTGCTGGCCCGCCTGGACGAACCGGTGCAGGAAAACCATCGCCGGCAGCTTGGCCATATGGGAAAGGAGCGACTCCGCGATCTCGCAGAACTGCTGAGCCTGGCCCGCTCCCGGGCGGGTTGATTTCTTTTACCGTTAATATTTGTTGAAACGAATATCGTCATAACGCATCTAAGATACGCAGAAGGAGAGATAAAGATGACTACCACGCTCGCTGTACCGCAGACTTCCACCACCACCTGGACCATCGACCCGGTCCATTCCGTGGCCGAGTTCAAGGTCAAGCACATGATGATCTCGAACGTAAAGGGCCAATTCTCGAAAATCTCCGGGACCCTGACCCGCGACGAATCGAACCCGGCAAATTCTCGCGTCGAGTCCACCATCGACGCCGCCTCTATCGAAACGCACGACGCCCAGCGCGACGCCCATCTCAAGAGCGCCGATTTCCTCGACGTGGAGAAGTTCCCGAACCTGACTTTCCAGTCCACTCGCGTGACTCGGGTTCGCGATGGAGAACTGGCCGTCGAAGGCGACCTCACCATTCACGGGGTGACTCGCAGCGTCGTTTTCACAGCGGAAGGTCCTACCCCGCCCGCGAAGGACCCCTGGGGCAACACCCGGGTTGCGGTCTCGGCAACGACACGGATCAGCCGCAAAGATTTTGGTTTGACCTGGAACGCCGCGCTGGAGACTGGCGGCATCCTAGTAGGCGACGAGGTCACCATTACCCTTGAGATTCAGTTCGTCAAAGCTTAACTCCGTGCGCCGCAGGGCTGAGCCGCCGGAATTATGAGCACGGCGGCTCGCCGGCAAGTTTGCCATGGGAACGTAGCCCAGCCCGGCCCGCGATTTCGATACACTGCTGCGACCATGTCCGAAGACCTGCGCCTCTTTGTCTACCGCTACCTCGTGGAGAACGACCGCGCTCCCACCGTCGCGCAAATGGCTAAAAGCCTGAAGCTCTCGCCGGCGAAAGCAAAATCCGCCCTTGCCCGCCTTGCCGAATCGCACGCCATCGTGCTCCAGGAAAACGGCGAGATCTGGCGGGTTGCGCCATTCTCCGCCGTTCCGACAACTTTCCCGGTACAGGTGGGCAAGCACACGTACTACGGCAACTGCATCTGGGACGCGCTTGGCATCCCTGCCATGCTGAAAAAAGACGCGACTGTCTCCGCTTCGTGCGCCTGCTGCAATTTCGAAATGCCGCTGCACGTTCGAAACGGCAAGCTCGCCGAAAAATCCGGCGCCGTTCACTTCGCCGTGCCCGCCCGGCACTGGTACGATGACATCGTCTTCACCTGAAAAACCATGCTCCTGTTCCGGTCGGAACTGCACGTGGACCGCTGGTGCAAGCAGTGGCATCGTCCTCGCGGCGGCATGATGTCTCTCGCGACCTGTTGGAGACTTGCCAAGCAATGGTATGCCGACCGCCTCGATCCCGACTGGAAACCCAAGACGGCCGCAGAAGCCCAAGATGCCTTTACCGACCTAGGACTCACCGGAGATTTCTGGCGGCTTGCCTAGGGACAGCCGTCCCAGCCATCCAGACGAGCGCCAGTTCGTCAGCTAACAACTCACGAAACTATGGCTCCCTCGTATGTCGGTTGACCCCGGGGGGGGGAATTACGGTAAAGTGATTGCCCCTCGGGCGCCGGACGCGACCGAGAGTTCGGAGACGTTCTCATGAGTCGTTCCTTTCGCTACCCATTTCTTGTTTTATTCATCTTAAGTTCAAGTTTTGCTCTGGCACAGAACTTCCCGATCATCGGGAGCGGAACACTCACAGGCGCCACCGAGGAAAAGACAAATGCGCGAGGCACAGACTTCTATTTTGCGGGTCTTGTTTTGGATGCGCCCGACGTTTTTGGCTTTTGTTTTTCGGGACAAGTTTGCAGCGGCACGGCGTTGACTGGCGCCAACGTCATTTCCGTTCTTACGAACCAAGTTCCGCTGGCAGGCAGCGGAGGTTGCCTAGGTGACGTGTGCACTCCCGGTGGATTTGGCCACGGGATCTCCGGCAACCTCAACGTGACGTACAAATTTTCGTTTCTAACTCCGACTGCCGATCAAGACATCAATCTTGCCGTGCCATTAACGGTTTCTGGTTCAATGAGTGCGATCGGAAGCGGCGGCAAGACCCTTTGGACAGTGGACATCGTAGGGAAAGGCACAGCCCAACTGTCGGGTACTCTGGCAAGCGGCCTGCTCAGCTTCGACAACATCACCTTCAAATATGCGGGAACCGGATCTGTGGTAGCGACACACTAGAGAGAACTCTCCTGTCTTCGAAAGACGGCCTCTGCTTCGTGAGGGGGCATAGGGCTGGGATAGCCTGGGCCGCGAGCAGATGTTTGTTCGGTCCCCGATGCGCACAAATCGGAGTAAACTGCTCTAACGAAGCGCATCTAACTACCTGGATCGCTATGACCCGAATCGCCCTCATTGCGCTCTTACTGCTCGCCACCCTCCCCGCCCCGGCCCAGCAGCTGGCCAAGCGCCTCATCATGAAAGACGGCTCCTACCAGCTGGCCACCAAGTACGAGATCCAGGGCGACCGCGTGCACTACTTCAGCGCCGAGCGCGGCGAGTGGGAAGACGTCCCCAAAGAGTTAATTGATTGGAACGCCACCGAGCAGTTCGAAAAAGACCGCGCCTCCGGCAAGCCCGCACCCGAGGCTGTCGAACTCGACAAGGAACTCGAGGCCGAACGCAAGGCCGAAGAAGCCAAGACTCCGCTGGTCGCGCCCGGCCTGCGCCTGCCTGAAGATGGAGTCGTTCTTCTCGACAACTACCAGTCGCAGTCGCAGTTGGTGGTCCTGGAGCAGAACGGCGGCGAGCTGAACAAGAACATGAAGGGCAACATCCTGCGCGCGGCCATCAATCCCCTGGCCAGCGCCAAGCAGACTATTGAGTTGCCAGGACCGCACGCGAAGATCATCTCGCACGCCGCCACTCCGGCGATCTTTGTCAATGTGCAGGCCCAGGAAGACAACCCCAATGCTGCCCCTGCTCAGCTACCGGAGAAGCCGCAGAAGGGTGCTCAGCCGCAGGCGCCGTGGGACCGCTTCCGTATCGTCCGCGCCCAGACCAAAGGCGACAAGCGCATCATTGGCGACGTGAAGATCGCGGTCTATGGCAAGGTCAGCCAGGAGGGCAAAGTGGTTCCCTCCAATGCAGAGCAGCTCACCGGGGGCTGGGTCAAGATCACACCGACGCAGCCGCTTGAACCCGGCGAGTATGCGGTCGCCGAGATGCTTGGCAAAGACGGCATGAATCTCTATGTGTGGGATTTCACCGTGAACCCCAAAGGCCCTGCCAACGGATTGTCGCAAAAGCCGGATCCCTCCGCGGTACCAACCCACGATCTACCCCGTTAGTCAGGTATGAGACCTTAGCCTTCTCGTTTTTCCAGAGACTATCTACTCTCTTGACGGAGTCCACGTGTGGGCTTAAGGTTCGCTGACTAGCTCGCGTGCGAACCCAAACCCCCCGGTCAGGAATCGCCCAGCAGTGATGTTTCTTTCCCGACTTTGTACGCTCGATCCATCGAGCGAGGAGGCCCCCATGCGTCCCGCCGTCTCCTTTTCCCTGCGCGCCATTCTCCTTTTTCTGCTCGTGATTGCCAGCCTGCCAGTGCATTCGCAAGACATCTGGCTCGGCGGCCCAGGCGTGTGGACCAATGGCGGCAAGTGGTCTCTCGGCAGGCCCCCGCTCTCGAGCGAGGACTGCCTGATTGACAACGGCAATAGCCTGGTCTCGAGCCTCACCGTCAACACCACGGGCAATTGCAACGGCTTTACCCTCGATGTCAGTGACAGCCTGGGCATCGGCAACTCCAACGTGCCCACCGCGTCCCTCAGTCTCTTCGGCTCTAACATCGTCAACCGCGGGAAGATCACGCTGAACCAGAGTTCGCATATTGGGATCTCGGGCAGCGGCACGCAGACGCTGTCCGGCGCCGGCACCATCACCCTCAACAGCGCGAACGCGGCGATCAACGGCTCCGGCGCCACCTTGATGAATGTGGACAACACCATCAGCGGGCAAGGGTCGCTGGGGCAAGGCACGATCAACATCGTGAACCAGAAAACCATTTCCGCGAGCGGCGGCACGCTTTCCGTGCAGGGCGCAACCAACGGGATCACCAACTCCGGCACCATGCAGGCGCTTACCGGCGCCACCTTGCAGGTCCAGGGCAAAGTCGTAAACAACCTGGGCCAGATCACCGCCGCCGGCGGCACCGTGCTCTTGAATGGCGGCAGCATCGCGGGGGGAACGCTCTCCACCAGCGGCGCCGGGACCTTTCTCAGCGTGGGCGGGACCCTCGATGGTTCGAACAGCATTCCCAATAACACCGGCCTGTTCACGGTCAGCAACGGAAATGTGCTGAACCTTCTCGGCGTGATCAGCAACACCGGAACCATCGCGCTCGACCCAAGCGGCGGATGCCTGGCGGTTAGCGGTTCGGTCAGCCTGACCGGGAATGGCAAGGTCACCATGAACCCGAACAATTGTTTCCTCGGCTCTGCCGGATCGCACTTTACCAACCAGAGCACCATTCAAGGCGCGGGAAATATCGGTGGCCCGGGTCCGATGGGCATTACCAATTCCGGTACCCTCATCGCGAACCAAGCGAGCCCGCTCACCATCACGCCCGACAGCACCGGCTTCACCGCCAGCGCCAACGGCGTCATCACCGTGATGCCGGGCAGCACCCTCAATATCGCCGGACTGTTTACCAACTATTCCGGGACTACTCTTTCCTCGGGCACTTACAACGTGATGGGAACCTTCTCGTTCCAGAACGCGAATATCGTCACCAACTTCGTCACCATGACCCTGACTGGCGCCTCAGCCAAGGTGATCGACAGCGTGACCGGGAACAATGCCTACACGAATCTCACCAACAACCTGAATCGCGGTGTGATTTCACTGCAAGGCGGGCAGAGCCTGACCACGGTCACCAATTACAGCAACAAGGGAACTACGATCGTGGGTACGGGAAGCACGTTTACCGTGAAGGCTTATACGCAGGCGGGGAGTAGCAGCACGATCGACGGCACCGTAAACGCCCCCAACGGGTTCAATAACAACAGCGGAAACTTGTTCGGCTCAGGGACGATCGTCGCCGCCGTCACCTCGAAGACGATGCTGACCACCGGCGATTCTTCCGCCAAGCCAGCGAAGTTTACGGTCACCGGAACTTACACCCAGACCTCGACGGGAACGTTGAACGTTTCCATTGGCGGCACGACGGTCGGAACGCAGTACGGACAACTTGCCGTTTCCAACGGCGCCGCCCTCGCCGGAACTTTGACCATCAAGCTGATCAACAGTTTCGTTCCGTCGATTGGCGACGTTTATACGATCCTGACCGGTAGCGCGGTCTCCGGAACCTTTGCCACCGTGAACGGATTGAGCATCAATTCCAGTGAGCACTTCCAGGTGAACTACAACACGAACTCAGTCACGCTGACGGTAGTGCCGGGACCGTGAGCGTAAGGAGAAAATCAAATGGGTACCCCATCCTTTCGTTTTTTTTGCGTGACATTGACTCGGCCTTCCCGGCAAGTGACGTTCCGCACGTGCCCACGTGCGTCTGATCACTGAAATCCGTCTCGCTGCTGACCATACTCTTGACCAAATCAGGAGGTGCGCATGAAAACACCCTGGCGCCTGCTGTTCACCTACCTTCTGGTCCTCTTTATCAATTCAACTCCTGCGTTGTCAGACCAGGGATGTCCGGTACTCGATGAAGCCATCGTCATCAACCAGTGTCCATGGATTCCGATATCATTTAATCAGGCGGCTCTCAGCGATATGGTCGGACAGTTTTATCTGAACCAGTATCCCGGTGGGCTGTACGGTTCAAGTTATGGAACACCGACCCCGCCGCGCACGTCACCGACGGAATAGCGGCGGCAAACAAGATCCAACCGCTGGACTCAAACGGCAACCCAAGTTCAAGCGGGTCCATCATCTTTCTCTCGATTGGTTTCTCGAACTGCACCATTGAGTTCTGTGGCGGCAGCCAGACCTACTACGGCAATGTTGGCCAACCGTGCGCCACTCCGTGCGCGAATCCCGCATGGAGCGAGAGCAGCTCCTTCATGGCTCAGGCGGCGGCAGCCGGTATCAATCCCAAGGTTGTCGTTTGGGATGGCGCGTATGGAAATCAGACCTTCGCCAAATGGGACCCGTATCTTGTTCCAGTTCCGGCGTGCGATTTCGGGCCCACGAACCCCTGGTGCAACTATGACCGGGTACGAAGCGACCTGACAGCAAAAGGATTTTCAGAAAACCAGGTACAAGCAATCTGGCTCAAGGACGCGAATTCGGTTCCGCATTGCTCGCTGAACCGGGTATATTGCGCTCAGGGTTACGTAGGCGATCCAGATGCGTTCATAGCAGAGCGCTACTTGGGCGACATTGTGCGGGCGCTGCACGCGCGCTATCCTCACCTTCAGCAGGTGTTCATTTCATCGCGCATTTATGGGGGTTACGCTAACGCGATCAACTCCTGCCTCAACCCCGAGCCGTTTGCGTTCGAGTATGGCATTACGGTGCAGAGGTTGATCTTGGCCCAAATTTATCAGGCTTCACACAATGGAGCAGGAAATGGCGATCCCTATCCCGGCTCTATAAACTACGTGAACTATGGACCGCCGGGAATCCCGCCGACCGCATCCTGGATTGATTGGGGACCGTACTTGTGGGCCAATGGAAACAACCCGCGCGGAGATAATCAGCTAATCTGGTGCAATGACCCGAAAGGCATTGGTCCACCACCATGTAAGGGCCACGCACACTTCCGCTACGGTGATGACACTCACATTGGCGACCTCACCCATCCGAGTACCGAAGGGGAGCAGGTCGTTGGGGGCTTGCTACTTACTTTTATGCAACAAAACCGGCTGACAACCACGTCTTGGTTCTGGCCTTAAATTTGTCAAGAGGTTCCCTTATGTCTAGGTTCTGCAGTTTTCGACTATCCATTCTGCTTGCGATCGCCTGTTGTATTCCTGCTGCGCATGCCGCGATCAGCTTCACAGCGATCGATGTACCCGGCGCGGCTGCGACAGTTGTGTACAGCATCAACGCCTTTGGGGACATGGTCGGAGCGTACCAGATCACGAACGGTGGTTTTTGGCATGCCTTTAAGCGCAGCAGTGGAAGTTTCACCTACTTTGATTACCCGGGTGCGCAGGACACGCTCGCTCTCGGCGTCAACGACTCTGGCCAGATTGTCGGCTTGTATGACATGGGACAAGGATTGCTCACGTACGGATTTCTGTATGACGGTACAACCTTCACTTCCATTCGATACGGAACCATGATCATCACTGAAGCATGGGCTATTAACAACTCGGGGCTAATCGGTGGGGAGACAGGAAATTCGACAAAGCAGCGCGGCTTTGAGCTGAGCGGCGGAAACTTTACGCAGATTCAGCCTCCGGGTCAAGGGACGTATGCGTACGCTTTTGTCAATGCGATAAACAATTTTGGTGTCGCCGTCGGATTTGTCGTTCACTACACATCAACGGTGGAAGGTTTTATTTATCAAACTGGAAAATACAAATTTGTAGATTACCCAGGGGCCACTTCCACTGGCATTTACGGGATAAACGACAACAGCATTATGGTCGGCTATTATGCCTTCAACAATGCCGCCTGGTATGGATTTGCCACGACGAAAGGGAAGTTCGTTTCACTGACATACCCAGGGGCGACCTATACAATCTGCCACGGCCTCAATAACGGAGGGTTCATCGTTGGCGAGGCTGTCGTAGGCTCGACGACTCACGGCTTTGTGACTACTCCAATAAAGGCGACGGATTTTGAGCAACGTTGATTCGGCCCCTATGACCACATTTCGCAGTGTGGGAGCTTGCATTTTTCTGATGCTGCTCTGTGTTCTGGCTGCCCCAGCCGCAATTAGCTTCACCACTGTTGATGTGCCCGGCGCTGCGGCAACCGAGATTCTCGGTATTAACTCGGCGGGGGACATGGTCGGAGCATACTATTTCACCGCTTATAATTGGCACGGCTTCAAGCTCAGCGCTGGCACATTCACTTACTTCGACTATCCCGGCGCAGCATCGACCATTGCCACCGATATTAATGACAGCGGCTTGATTGTTGGTTACTACTTCACGGGTATCGGCGTGATCACGCATAGTTTCACCTATGATGGGCACACCTTCACTTCCTTCCAGCACGGGGCTGATCCTATCACTCTGGCACTAGGGATCAACAATGCTGGACAAATCGTCGGCGCCACGATTAGTGCTGGATATGAATATAGCTTCGACCTCTCGAATGGAAAATTTGCGTTGGTCGGACCGAAGGGCTACGTCTCCTCTTTTGCCAACAGAGTAAACAACGTCGGCGATATCGTTGGTAAAGTCAATTATAACGGTCAAGCCTTCATTGGTTACCGTTACAACAATGGCAAAAGCAGCCAGATAATCTATCCCGGCGCGGTGTCGACGGAGCCATATGGAATCAATGACTCCTTGATCATCGTCGGCGGGTATCGTCCCGCGGGGCCAGGCGAATTTGGGTTCGCCATGAGGAAAGGACAGTATGTCGCCATAAATTATCCCGGTGCCTCAACCACGGTCTGCAGTAGCATCAATCTTGCAGGCCAGATCGTAGGCTCGTACGTAGATTCAAACGGCGTGAATCACGGCTTTGTCACCACCCGGATCAAGGCGGCGGATTTCGTGCATTAAGCGCCTGGCACGAATTCTTTTCCGAAGGCGGGAGTTACCTTCCCGCTTTTTTTATTTACAATCGAACTACATGGAACAGCCCATCCTGGTCACCGGCGGAGCCGAGCAAACTCTTTGATCTTCGCCCAGGCTCCGCGCACATGCCGCTCCTGCGTGTTCGTCTGCCCAATGCACATGCGTAGCGTAAGCTTGTCGCGCAGCCGGGTATGGGTCAAATGCAAATCTCCACTGCGATTCAGCCGATCGAGCAATTCCTGATTCGCTTCATCTCCACCCTGGAGTCGAAAACACACCAGGTTCAGCGGCACCGGCGCCATCACCTCGAAGCGATCGTCTTCCCGCACCCAGTTCGCGAACTCCTGCGCCAGGCGCACATGCTCGCGCACGTGATGTTGTAAGCCTTCCACGCCGTAGTGCCGGATTACAAACCATAGCTTGAGTGAACGAAACCGCCGTCCCAGCGGGATCTGCCAGTCGCGGTAATCAATCACCGACCCGGACTCGGTAGCTTTGTTCTTCAAGTATTCCGGCAACACGCTCAACGCCTGGATCAGCGCCTCACGGTCCGCCACGTAGAAGCAGTCGCAATCGAAGTTGGTGAACATCCACTTGTGCGGATTGAAGCAATAACTGTCGGCCTGCTCCACGCCCTGGTTGATGAAGCGAAACTCCGGACACAGCGCCGCCGTTCCCGACATCGCCGAATCCACATGCAACCACAAATCGTGCTCGCGGCAGATGCGTGCGATTTCAAGCACGGGATCAATCGCGTTCGAAGATGTCGTTCCCACCGTCGCGCTGACAAAGAAGGGAGTCAGTCCCACGCGCTTGTCCTGGCTGATCTGTTTTTCGAGCAGGTCCGCGCACATGGCGAACCGGTCATCAACATCAATCAGCCGAAGATTCTGGCGTCCGATGCCCGCGATCTTCGCCGCCTTCTCAATCGAAGAGTGCGCCTGATTTGAAGTGTAGGCCACCAGCTTGCCATCGCATCCGGTTTCATTACTCGCGTATTGGGTCGTGCGCTCCCGCGCCGCCAGCAGCGCGCACAACGAAGAACTGGACGCCGTGTCCTGGATCACCCCGCCGCCGGTGCTGGAGGAGAGAAACTTCTCCGGCAGGCCCAGCATTCCGACCAGCCAGTCGAGCACATGCGTCTCCAGTTCCGTGCAGGCCGGGCTGGTCGCCCACAGCATTCCCTGCACGCCCAGGCCGGAAGAAAGCAGATCACCGAGGATCGCCGGCCCCGAGGCATTGCATGGAAAGTAGGCGTAAAAATTGGGCGATTGCCAGGTGGTGACGCCGGGAAGAATAATGCGTTCGACGTCTTTCAGGAATTGTTCAAAGGGCTCGCCACTCTGCGGAGGATGCGCCGGCAGCGCCGCCCGCACCTGCCCCGGCTGCGCCTGGGACAACACCGGGAACGACTCAATCCGCGCATAGTAGTCGGCAATCCAGTCCACCATGGTGTGACCATGCCGGCGAAACTCCTCGGGAGACATATGGAATGATTTTTCGTTAAACACAGGGGATTCTCATAGTCGATTTTCGATTGTTAAATGAAGGAAGCCATTCGCCGAAGCCTTTTGCCTTTAGCCATTCACACCAGCCCTCAGCCTCAACCTTGTCATTCCGAGCGCAGCGAGGAATCTGCTCTCGCCAGTCGCCACGAAGATGTCTCGCGATAGCCACAGGCCAACGACCTACAACCTCCCGTAATACACCCGCGTGTTGTAGTCGAAGGCTACGCGCCCATTTTCCTGATATGAATCGAAAATGCGGCGCAGTTCGTGCAGCATCGGCTCATGCCCGCTATGGCCTGCCGCAGGAGCATACGACGATGACAGCAGCCTGCCCTTCACTCCGTCGTAGTCGAACTCCTGCTGCATGGCAAAGGCGCGCTTCTCGAACGGACTTGGCGCGAAGAAACTGTCGATCGCATCGGTAGTGCGCTCATGCCGTACCTCCTGGTAGTCCGTGCCAAACTCGAGCAGCAGTTTCTCGTACGCCCGCAGAAAAGGCGTAGTATCGGTCTGACGTTCGTTCCAGATCAGTACGGTCCACCCGCCAGGGCGCAGAATACGCACGAATTCTTTGCGTGCCCGTTCCCGGTGAAACCAGTGCGCCGCCTGCGCCGCGGTCACAAAATCAACGCTATGATCGGCGAGCGTAGTCGCCTCCGCCGTTCCGGCAACGCTGGTGAAATTCGAATAAGAAGCGAGAAAATTCTCTCCTGCTTCCCGCATCTCGTCGTTGGGCTCGACTCCAAAAACGCGATTGCCATTCTCGAGCAGCATGCGGGTGAAGATGCCGGTGCCGGACGCGATGTCGGCGATCAACGATTGCGCCGTCAAACCGCATTCGCTTTGGAGCAGGTCGAGAACTTCTTTGGGATAGCCGGGCCGGTAGAGAACGTAGTCGTGAACGCGGGAAGAAAAACGCTGCGTAGGATTGGAAACAGGCATTGTGCTCACGTAAATTTAGATTAGCAGAGTGAGCACGCGGGTTCAGGGATGTCCGAGAAATCCGTGCATGACACCGCTCGCATCCACGTAATCTCCAACAATCATGCCGAGATCGTTGATGGCATTGATTTGGGTCGATGCAGCACCGGGGAAGTCGACCGTTGTGTAAATCCCGTTCTGCAGCATGAACCCGTGATCCACCGAGGAAGAGTCCCGGTAGTAGCCAACGATGGTGTTTGAGGAATTGATCTTGATGGCGGAAGTGCTGATTGCCCCAGGCACATCGAACGAGGTGAACGTGCCGTTGTTCCATGTGAATCCGTGGTGTGCGAAGGTAGCGTCCTCCCAGAATCCGGACGCCACTCCGGCAGAGTTGATCCCATCCAGAAATGTTCTTGTCGCGCCCGGATAGTCGATGAAGGTGAATTGGCCTCCGGCATAAAGGTACCCGTGGAGTGTGCAGCACACGTCGTAGTAGCTGCCAACGATCACTCCCGAATTGTTAATGTCGGCGGCAAAACCCTGGATGATCGGGACCTGTTTAAACTTGCCATTGATACTCTGATATGGCAATTGCAGGGTGGTGGAGAAAGTTCCGACGATCACGCCGTTGTCATTGATTCCGTACGCACCATTGAAGCTCGAGCGAGGGTGGTCGTAGCGAAGGATCGTCCCATTAACGAACGTGAATCCGTGGGTGTTCGCGTTCTTGTCGGTGTAACAGCCAACGATCATTCCCTTGTTGTTGATGCCATCGACAAGAGTATTAATCGCTCCGGGGAAGTCGATAGTCCGGAACACGGCGGTTTCAGCCGAAAACTTCCCAGTAGGCGGTTGTGCGAAGCAGGCAGAACTCGCCGCGAGCAAGGCGGCGAAAAGAAAGAGGCGCATGAAGACAATTCCCCCCAGCACAGACGGAGTGGGGACCAGAACCCGTGGCGGATGGTAAATGTCACGCGGATGATAGTCAACGAATGTGCGACAGCAGGCCGACCCCATGAAATCTTTTTCACATTTTGTGCGGTCAGAGTGCCTGCTATCTCCGTGCGCTTAATCCCGGAAGGTTATCCTCAGAGCCGGCGAAGGACGTCGCGCTTAGACGCGATTGGCTGGTAAATTGCTAAACTCTTCACCGTGCGCCTTGTTATCAAAGTGGGAACCAGCCTGATCGCGCCCGGCGGCCGCATCGACACGCTGCGGATGCGCGCCCTCGTCGATCAACTCGACCTCGCCAGGAACGAATACCTGATTGTTACCTCGGGTGCCATCGCCTCGGGAATGTCGAACCTCGGTCTCGCCGAACGGCCATCCACGGTGCCGCGCATGCAGGCTTGCGCCGCAGTCGGGCAGAGCCTGCTCATGCACACCTACGAGCAGCTTTTCTTTGGCAAGAAAGTTGTCGCCCAGCTGCTGCTTTCGAGCGACGACTTCACTTCTCCCGTGCGTTACAAGAATCTTCAGAACGCGATGATCGAACTGCTCAAGCTCGGCGTAGTCCCGATCGTGAACGAAAATGACAGCGTTTCAGTTCGCGAACTGGTGGGCGCATTCGGCGACAACGACGAATTGAGCGCGCTGCTTGCCACCGCCGTCAAAGCCGACTGGTTGATCCTGCTCACCGACGTTGACGGCTTCTACGTCCCGAACGGCAAACGCACCAGGCTGCTGCGCACGGTGCGCAAGTTCACCGCGGAGATGGAAGCTTCCTGCAACGGCACCAGCAAGCTGGGCACTGGAGGCATGCGCTCCAAATTGCGTGCCGCCAAAGTCGCCAGTGAAGCCGGAGTTCACGTCGCCATCGTCAACGGCCGGCACCCGCGCGCCATCTCCGGCGCCATCGAGCGCAAAATCGGCACGTACTTCCCTCCGCAAGTGGAGACACGCTGAATGGCGGCCAGTCCTATTGCCGGTGCTGCCACTCGTGACAAGCTTATTGCGGCCAAGCGTGCCGCCGCCCAGATGGCGCAGCTTTCCACTTCGCAAAAAAACGCCCTGCTGCTGGTGATGGCCGACATGGTCGAGGAGAACGCCGAAAAAATCCTTGCGGCGAACCGCGCTGACCTTGAAAGCTCGGGCCTGGCGGGCGCGATGCGCGATCGCCTGCTGCTGGATCCCGATCGCATCGCAGCGATGGCCGTGGGTGTGCGCGAAGTGGCGGCGCTGCCGGACCCGGTCTACCAGACGCTCGAGGAGTGGACCCGTCCCAATGGTTTGCGCATCCGCAAGGTCCGGGTGCCGCTGGGCGTGATCGGCATCATCTACGAATCGCGTCCCAATGTTACGGTTGACAGTGTTGCGCTCGCGGTGAAGACCGGCAATGCCATCGCCCTGCGCGGCGGCAAGGAATCGGCGCACAGCAACCAGCAACTGGTGGACATCCTGGCCGGCGTGCCCGGCCTGCCCGAGGGTGCCGTCATGTTGCTCGATTCAGGGAGCCGCGATTCGGTGCACGAACTGATCCAGGCCCGCGGTTTGGTGGACGTAATCATTCCGCGCGGAGGCGCGGGACTGATTTCTTTTGTGGTCGAGAACTCCACGGTGCCGGTGATCGAAACCGGGGCAGGGAACTGCCACGTGTTTGTTGACGAGTCCGCCGACTTCGACATGGCCGACCACATCGTGATCAATGCCAAGACGCAACGTCCTTCGGTTTGTAACGCGGCGGAGAAATTGCTGGTCCACCAAACGATCGCTGCCGAATACGTGCCGCGGATTATCGCGAAGCTATTGGCGGCCGGAGTTGAAGTGCGCTGCGACGAGACTTCGTGGAAGCTCTCCGCCGGTATGGACGTGAAAGCCGCGACCGCGCAGGATTGGCCCGAGGAGTATCTGCGGCTTTGCCTGGCGATGAAGGTTGTGGCGGATGTCGAAGAGGCGATCGCGCACATCAACCGGTATTCCACTCAACATTCCGATGCGATCGTGACCCGCGACGAAAGCCGGGCCCGGCGATTTCTCCGACTGGTGGATTCGGCTGCGGTGTACTGGAACGCTTCGACTCGCTTTTCCGACGGCGCGGAATTCGGTTTCGGGGCCGAGATGGGCATCAGCACCCAGAAACTTCACTGCCGCGGCCCCTTCGCGCTGGCCGAACTCACCTCCAGCAAGTACGAAGTGATTGGAAGCGGGCAGGTTCGGTGACTTGTACATACATTTGTGTCCATTATTCATATTCTAGAAGCTAATTTTGCGTTTAAAGGCGATTTTAGAGGCGGTCGCTTTGCGGATGAGGTATCGCTTCGCCCGGACTGCTGCGCGCGATCGTAGGGCAGCCTGGCGCCCAGGAAGGCCATCCTGGGCGACGGTCGGAGTGCCGGACGACCGGGTGAGGATGCACTGCCCCTTCCTGCTTTTCCCGAAACGAGACGACGGCTTCAGACAGACGACGCAAAGGCTAGCGGGAGACACCTTCCGCTGGCGCCGAGGGTGCTGGTCCGAAAGCGGTCCCTGGGGGTCTCGAATTCTCGCACCGGATTTCCGGATGTGATGGAGCTGAGTTCTGCCCTGAGAAGGGCGTGATGCCTCCGGCAACCGGTAGGATGGAGAAACACATCTCAGCAGCCCATCGGGACAGACGGTCTTATTCGAACCTGACACCGTGGAGGACTTATGTATTGGCTTTGGATGATCTTGATTGGCCTGATTGTTGGGGCCGTGGCCAAGCTACTCATGCCGGGGAAGGACCCAGGTGGATTCATCGTGACCATACTGCTGGGCATTGCCGGGTCGGTGATCGCAACCTGGATCGGCCGCGCGATCGGATGGTACCAGGAAGGCCAGTCGGCGGGCTTCATCATGTCGGTCATAGGTGCAGTCTTACTCCTGGCCATCTATCATGCGATGCGAAGGCGTACCGCGTGATCCGGCGGTATGCTCTTCAGCGAGGAGCAACCAAGTTTCTGCAAATCCTGAATCGCGATCATCTTCGTCCATATTTGCATACCCTTGGATCAGGGCCATTGAATGCTCTGAACGGTTTGCGCCGCGTGCAGCCATCGCATGATGTCGGAGTAGAATGGTTCTCTCCGGAGGCGTTGCTTGTTGCAGGTTGGCGATACCGCTCCTGACTTCGAATTACCGGTGCTGATCGCGGGTGTGAAGGCGCGCTTCCGCCTCAACGAGCAGCGCGGCAAGAACCTGGTGCTGGCGTTCTATCCTCTGAATTGGGAATCCATCAGCGCCGAGCAGATGGTTGCCTACCAGGTGGAGCGCGATAAGTTTGTCGATCTGAACGCCGAGGTGGTCACCGTCAGCGTGGATTCCATCATGAACACAACCTCATGGGAGCGGGAGATCGGGCCTTTTGATTTTCCGATGTGCAGCGACTTCTGGCCGCACGGGGAAGTCAGCCGACGCTATGGAGTGTTCCGCGAGGAGGGACCGATGCGCGGAGCCGCGGAACGGGCCGTGTTCGTGATTGACCGCTCAGGGAAGATTCGCTCCAGCCGGAATTATTCTCTGCGCGAACTGCCCGCGGCGGAGGATGCGCTTCTGGTATTGCGGACGTTAAACTCGTAGCACGCTGATAATTTCCCATGCGCCTGGTGCCACTCGGCCTCATCATTCTCTCGCTCTTTCCTGTAAAAGCCGGGCAAGCGACGAAGACTTTTCTGTATTCCAGCGATTCGCCGTCGATTTTCGGATTCCGTAACTCGGTCCAGGAGTTTGCCAACGAAGGGCGGTTTCTTGCGGTACCGGATCCGAAGCTGGCGGAAGAACATCTGCGGCGGTTGACGGCTGCACCGCATGTGGCGGGCAGTCCTGAAGACCTGGCGACTGCGGATTACGTCGCGCAGAAATTCCGCGACGCCGGGCTCGAGACCGAAATCGTTCCCTACAAAGTCTGGTTCAATCTTCCTTCGGAAATCAGCGTGGATGTGATCGTGCCCGGCGATGTTCATATGCACGGACCTTCGCGCGAGCACGTCGAAGGAGATCGCTTTCAGGATGACGCGCGCATACTGACCCCTTACAACGCGATGTCTCCATCCGCGGACATCGAGGCCGAGGTGGTGTACGCGAATTACGGCTCGCCGGATGATTTCCAGCGCCTCGAAGATCTCAAGGTGGACATAAAGGGGAAGATTGTGGTCGTGCGTTATGGGCAAAATTTTCGCGGGGTCAAAGTGCTGCTGGCGCAAGAGCACGGCGCCGCGGGAGTCATCCTCTACTCCGATCCCTCCGACGACGGCTGGAAACGAGGTGACAAGTATCCTGCCGGACCATGGCGGCCGGACACCGGAGTGCAGCGCGGCTCGGTGGGTTACATGTTCGAATTCGCGGGTGACCCGACCACGCCCGGGTTCGCGTCGGTACCCGACACCGCGGACGCGAAGCGCACCCCGCCCGAAAGTTCCGCCCAGCTTCCAAAAATTCCAGTGACGCCGCTTTCCTATGCCGATGTGGCTCCGATCCTCGAGCACCTGGACGGGCCGGAGTCCCCGCGGGATTGGCAGGGCGCGCTGCCCTTCACCTATCACCTTGGCCCCGGGCCGGTGAAGGTGCGCATGCATCTGAAACAGGATTATGCCTATCGCACTATCTGGGACGTGATCGGGCGCGTGCGCGGCAATGACCTCCCGAATGAATGGGTGGTGGCGGGCAACCATCGCGATGCCTGGGTCTATGGCGCGGTCGATCCGAACAGCGGCACGGCTGCCATGCTTGAGGCGGTTCATGGCGTCGGCGAATTGTTGAAAACGGGCTGGAAGCCGAAGCGCAGCATCGTCTTTGCCAGCTGGGATGCCGAGGAAGAAGGTCTGATTGGCTCGACTGAGTGGGGCGAGCAGCATGAGGCCGAACTGGCGAACTCACCGGCCTATTTCAACATGGACGTCGCGGTGTCGGGGCCCAACTTCAGCGCGTCAGCCGTGCCCAGCCTGAAGCAGTTCGTGCGCGACATCACTAGAACTGTGCCCAGTCCGCGCGGCGGCACCGTCTATGACGAGTGGCGCAAGAGCAGCGAAACCGCCCCGCCGCATGGGCCGCAGCAGGAGGCCACCGGAGGCAATTTCCATCCGCCGGCGGTGCAGGTTGCGCCTGACGTGCCGGTCGGGGACCTGGGCAGCGGCTCCGACTTTACCGTGTTCCTGCAGCATCTAGGGGTGCCGGCGACCGACATCGGTTCGACCGGATCCTACGGTGTCTACCATTCGGTGTTCGACAATTTCCAGTGGTTCAAGAGATTTGGCGACCCCAACTTTGCTTACGAGCAGGAGATGGCGAGGATTTTCGGGTTGGAGGTTTTGCGTATGGCCTGCGCCGACATCCTGCCCTACAACTACGAGGAGTACGGGAAAGAGGTCGCCAACTACATCGATGCCGCAGGCAAGAAGGCCGATACGCAATTTGGCGGCGCAGCTCCCGATTTCGCTCCGGCGCTGGAAGCGGCACGGCATCTGCAAGAGGCGGGGGCGAAAATGCTGGGCCGGCAGAAGAATGCTTCGTCTGACCCGGCCAGGATCAACCACGCTGTCGCCCAGGCGGAGAGAGCGCTGCTCATCCCCCAAGGACTTCCGGACCGTCCCTGGTACCGCCATGCCATTTATGCTCCCGGAAGATACACCGGCTACGCGGCCGTGGTGATTCCGGGGGTAAACGAGGCGGTTGATCGGAAAGACCTGGGCGCCATTCGGGACCAACTGAGTTGCTTGCGCGAGGCACTCTTGAGAGCCGTAAAGGCGCTGGAAAAATACTGATCGGGCACGTAGCGCGTCAGCCCGAAGCGGCGGCAAGGGAACGCGTAATCCGCTGTTCTGCAACTCTTTGCACTGTGTGTACTCCCGGCTTCGTCTCGCCCTGCCAATGAAGTAAACTGTTGGAACTGCGAGTGCATCCAATTATGAACTCGCGGGGAATGTCTGCTGCCTGCGGGCAGGCTCTGCGGAGTAAACAGTTCGCTGAATCGCTTAGGGGCCCTCATGCCGTTGGCACGCATAGTAACGAAGTTGACCGGGGAAGCGGAGCCGTTGCAGGAAGAGTTGCGTGCGCGCGGCTTTGACGTGGAAACGGCCTCTCCCGACCAGACGTTCGCCGAACCCGCCGATCTTGAGATCAGCCTGGAAGAGATGAGCCCCACCCAGGCGCTGGCGCGCGCCGACGAGCTTGCCCATGCCAATGACCTACCTGTTTTTATTACTCCCGGTTCGATCAGTGAAGGGTCGCGCCCGATCGCGGTAATTCCAATTCTGCCGGAACCGGAAGCTCCGGTCGCCGCAGAAGAGGAGATGTCGGACGAAGAGCAACGGTTTGATCCAGTAACGTTCTATGAAAACAAAGAAAGCTGGGTAGTGCCGCCGGTCTCGGAAGAGTCTCCGAATATCGAACTGGCTCCATCTCAAGTAGCTCCGGAACCCGAAGCAGAGGTTTCGTTGTCTGAGGCCGCGTCGGAGACACTGCCGGAACCGATCTCCAGCGAGTCTGTTGCAGAGCCGGAACAAATAGCGGGGCCGATCGAGGAACCGGTCGCGCTGGCTCCGGAAGTGCAGGAGATGCTGCCGGAACTCGAAGCCGTGATGCCCGACATGGAAGCATGGGCCCGCAAGGAAGGTCCGGTCTCGGATTGGCCGATCTGGCAGGCTGGGGCCATCGATCCGACGGAATTTTATCCTGCAGTGCCGCTTGCCGAAGCGCCGAAGCCTGCGGTAGTCCAGGCGAAGCCGCGAGTACGCAAGATGCGGCCCAACGTTTTTGCCGGCGACCGCGTGTTCTGGAAGACAGCAGCGTGGGCCGCAATGGTGGCGCTGTCGGCATTGGTTCTGGGAGCTACCGTGCACCGTTTCTCGCCCCTGCCGGCGCGTTTCGCCGCCTCCAATGACTCCGTGGCACAGCCCGCGGAAGTCAAACCGGCACCGGCGAATGCCCCCGCGGCAGCCCCGGTGTTGCAGCCCGGCGCTGTGCTGAAGCGGACCGCCATCCATGAGCCGGGGGCGACGCGTTCCGAAATCCATTCTGCACCGCAGCCCCGCGCCAGCAAACCTGCCCGAAGTTCTGCGGATAGCATCGTGGCCGAAGACACGGTAGTGCGTTACGGCGCGAAGCCTGCGCCACCGAAGGTGCAAGCCCAGGCCAAGTCGGATGGAATCAAGCGTTATACCGACCTGAAGTAGTTCCTCTCTCATGCTGGCCCTATCCGCCGCGCCACGTTGACGTTCACGAAAACTGAAACGTATGATGGCCGGACTTCATGTCCAGCGATAACGCGGTGGTGGTTAACCTGTTGCGTACGCTGCCTTCGGCGGCCAGTGCGACCTTTCTGGCCCTGTTCCCGATCGTGAATCCATTTGGCGGCGTGCCGATTTTCTTTACGCTCACTTCTTATTACGAGCCGCGCGAGCGCAACCTGACAGCGTTGCGGACCGCCGCTTACGTGATCGGCATCCTGGTAGTGTTTCTTTTCTTTGGCCGATTCGTGCTGAACTTTTTTGGGATTTCCCTGCCCGTACTCAAAATCGCCGGCGGCCTGATCGTGGCCAACACGGCCTGGGGTATGGTGACGGCGAGCAGCCGCATCACCCCGGCGGAAACCGCCGAGGCGCACACCAAGCAAGACATTTCGCTGACCCCGATGGCCATGCCGATATTGTCGGGGCCCGGATCGATCGGAGTCGTGATGGGTCTAGCCGCACATGCCGACTCCCCCGTGACTTACTTCGGCATGCTGATCGGAATCGCAGCCGTAGGAGTAGCGGTATTTCTGTTTCTGTGGCTGGGAGGCCCGCTGGTGAAGCGGCTGGGGCCGAGTGCGACCGGAGCCATCAACCGTATTTTCGGATTTCTGATCCTGGCCATCGCGGTGCAACTGGTATGGGACGGGATTGCGGATTTCCGGACGTAGGATTCTCCCGGCTCCGGTCCGCCGTTGCGGAATCCTTGGTCGCTGCGGTCGGCGGAATGACTATGTTGAAAAGTCTCAGAGTGCCCGCGCCTGCCTGGTTGCTTTTGATTGCAGTCCTTTCTTGTGTTGCTCAGGAGCTACCGGTGCTCTGCGATCAGGGGAGTGGCAGGTTTGAGGCGCAATTCTATTCCGGGGTGTCGGTCCGCGTGGGCGCCGCAAGAAACGGCGACTTGGCGGTCCGCAAATGCGAAGCCGAGTTAAGCTGGGACCATCATCAGCTGCCGGTTGCGACCGATGCTTCGCAGGTTGACCTGGACGCCTTTGGTGTAGACCTCGGTCTGGGCACACCGGTCGCCGCGTTCCAAGTGAAAGGGGTGGAGAGCGACTGCTGCGTGGAGTACCGGATCTACTCGCTCGGCAAGCCACCGCGATTATTACGGACCCTCAAGGCAGGAGCCGCTTTCGCTGCCGCCGACAAGGACCTGGATGGAAAGGTTGAAATCTGGACTGACGATTCCGCGACCATTGCCGGGTTCGAAGGCTTGAGCCTGGCTGAATTCGACTCTGCTCCGAAAATGGTTCTGCGCTTTTCTCAGGGCAAACTGCTCGATGTCAGCTCCGAATTCCAAAGCGATTTCGACGCGGACATTGCAAAGCTGCAAGCCAAGCTCAATCGAGATGACGCGCGCGACTTCAAAGAAGGCATTGCCGAGCACTTACCCAGCGGCCCACGCTTTGCCGAGCGCCTGCATCGCTTGCAAATTGCAAAAACAGAAGTATTGCAAATCGTATGGTCCTTTCTTTACAGCGGGCGGGAACGGCAGGCATGGCGATCTTTGGCTGAGATGTGGCCTGCGCAAGATCTGAATCGAATTCGGGGCCTGCTTCTGGAGGCCCGCGCTCGCGGTATCCGCTCGCAGGTTGACGGGGTGTCTCCTTCCACTTCAGGTCGCAAGAAACATTCCCCGGTGTTTGATGCGATGGGTGACGGGGAAGTGCGCGCGCCGGAACCGATCCTGCTGACACGGCCGGAGACGGATCTTTCCGAGTCGGAATCGGCTTTGATCCTGGTTATCGACTCCGCGGGAAAGGTGCGGTCGGTCGAAGCGATGGGGAAGTCTCCAGTTGACCCGGCATTGGCGCGGGCCGCTGGTGATTGGAAGTTCAGGCCTGCTTCCAAAGCGGGCCGGGCGGTTGCGTGCCGATCGCGTATTTCGGTGTCATCAAGGCGATGAGGGGGACCGGCGCATGCTCCGGTTCGCGCGAACTGCAACCTGCATGCTGCGTTTCCGTTTTACGTGTGCGTTTCCTGGTGGCTGAGGTAGAAGTGCACGGCGGGGGTGATGATCAGCGAAAGGGCCATCGAGATCAGGACGCCCCCAATGACGGCAATGGCAAGCGGCTGCAGCATTTGCGACCCGGCGCCGAGTGCGAAGGCGAGCGGCAGCATGCCCGCCACCGTCGCCATCGCGGTCATCACGATGGGACGAAGCCGGCGGCGGCTGGCCTGCATCATGGCATCGTGGGCTGAGATGCCCTGCTCGCGCAGCTTCTGATCGGCATCGAGCAGCAGGATGCCGTTCTTGGCCACGATACCCACCACCATGATCATTCCCATGAACGACGAGACATTGAAGGTGGTCCTGGTGATGAGCAGAGCGATGAACACGCCGGAGGTGGAGAGCAGCGCGGAAGCGAGAATCGCGACCGGCGCCGCGAAGGTGCGGAACTCGAACAGCAGCACGATGAAAACCAGCAAGATCGCCAGAATCAACACAAAGACCAGGTCGCGAAACGATTTCTGCTGCTCCTGGTAAGTGCCTCCATACTCCACGCGAATGCCGGGGGGCAGTTTGAGCCCGTTTACAACGCGCTGGACGTCGGCAACTCCGGAGCCGAGATCGCGGCCTTCCAGGCGCGCGGTGACGGCCACATCGCGCAGCAGGTTCTCGCGGCGGATCTCGGTTTGGCCGGGAAGCTGCGTGATGGCGGCCAGCGATCCTAACGTTGCCGTGCGGCCAGAACTGCTGGTCAGCAGGGTGTTGCTCATGGCTTCGAGGCTGGAGCGATTATTGGCCGGGAAGCGCACCCTCAAGGTGTAAGCACGATCGCCGGCCACGACCGGCGGCGCCGCGGGTTCGCCTTCCAGAATTGCGGCGGCATCGGTTGCGACTTCCTCGGGCGTGAATCCAGCCCGCGCCGCCACGCTGGGATCCACCTGGAACACCACGGCGGGCCCGCTGATGGTGTTGTCCACGCCGTTCAGGACGTCGACGACGCCTTCGACTTTGGCAATGGCATCGGCGACTTTTGGCGCCCACCGCTCCAACTCTGCCTGGTTCTCGGAGAACATTTTGATCTGGATGGGTTCAGGGGCGCTGGTGAGATCGCCGATCATGTCCTGCAGAACCTGGATGAACTCGACATCGAGCGCGGGTTCCTGGGTCCTGATCTTCTCCCGCACATCGTTGATCACTTCTTCGATATCACGACTGCGGTCCTGCTTCAGCTTGACCGAGATATCGCCGGTGTTGGCCTCGGTGACGGAAGCCAGGCCGAGTTGCAGTCCGGTTCGACGCGAAGTGCTTTCCACCTCGGGAGTCTCACGAAGGATCTGCTCCACGTGAGACAGGACGCGGTTGGTTTCGGCGAGCGAACTGCCGGCGGGCATGATGTAGTCGAGGACGAATCCGCCCTCGTCCATTTCGGGCAGCAGGTCCGAGCCGGAGTAGTGGTAGCAGACATAAGAGACGACGATCAGCGCGGCGCTGAAACCCGCTAACCACAGCGGTTTGTCGAGCGCGCGGTTCAGCCAGCGCTGGTGAAAACCAATCACCTTGCGAAAAAAGTTTCCGACGTGGGCCTCCTCCGCCGCCAAAAGATTTTGGAACGAGTCGCCGTTTTGTCCTGGCGCTGCATGTTTTTCACGAATGAAATACTGGCTCAGGTTCGGGGTCCAGGTGAGTGCGAGGCCAAGCGAAGTCAGCAGCGAGACCGCCATGGTCACGGCCAGCGCGCGAAAGAAAGTTCCGGTGACTCCGACAATGGAGATCAGGGGAAGAAAAACAACGATGGGTGTGATGGTTGATCCGACCAGGGGCACCGTGATCTCAGCCAGCGCACTGCGGATCGCCTGCAGCCGGTCCTGGCCAGTGTCACGGTGGAGCACGATGTTTTCCACGACCACGATGGCATCGTCGATGACCAGGCCGACGGCGGCGGCCAGTCCTCCGAGTGTCATCAGGTTGAAGCTCTCGCCCAGCAGTTTGAGCGCGATGATGGTAACCGCTACCGTGACCGGGATCACCAGGCCCGCCACCACGGAAGTGCCCCAGTCGCGCAGGAAGACCACGAGGATGATGGAAGCCAGGAGCAACCCGAGCAGGATGGCATCGCGCACGCTCTTGATGGACTGGCTCACGATGATGGACTGATCGTAAAAGGGCTCGAGCACGACTCCGGGAGGAAGCGTCTGGCGAAGGCGTTGGACTTCGGCGTGGACCTCGTCGGCGACCTGCACCGTGTTGCTGTCGGGCTGCCGGTCAATGTTCAACAGGACCGCGGGCTTTCCGTTTGCAGTGACGATGGTGTAGACGGGCTTCACCGCGGGCGCAACCGAGCCGATGTCGCCGATGCGAACCGGTATGCCGGCCGGCGTCGTCTTGATCACCGTGGACGCGATCTGCTCTGGAGTGCGCACCTGGCCGTTGATCAAGCTGAGGACCAGTTGATGGTTCTGTTCGATCAGCCCCGGCGAATCGATGAGGTTGGTGCGGCGGACCGCGTCGAGGATGTCATTTACGGTGACGCCGGTAGTCAGCAGTTTTGCCGGATCGGGCGTGATGTGAAACTCCGGTTCCTGGCCTCCCTGCAAGACTACCGTCGCGACACCATCCAGGCGGCTCAACCTTGGCTTCAGCTGGTATGTCGCCATTTCCCAGAGCTGAGTTTGCGAAACCTTGTCGGAGGTCAGGCTGTATCCCATGATCGGAAAGCTGGCAAATGTGAGCCGGTTCGCAACGATCTTCGCTGTGGACGGCAATTCGGGCTGCACCCGCGAGATCGCGGCATTGACGTACTGCAGTGTCTGGAACATGTCCACGTGCCAGTCGAAGTAGAGGTCGATCTCAGCCGAGCCGCGGCTGGTGATGGACCGTACCGCCTGCAATCCGGGCACGCTGTTGACCGCTTCTTCCATGGGACGCGTAATCGTCACCATCATCTGGTCAATCGGCATGACGCCGTTATCAATGCCGATCAGCACACGGGGGAAGTTGGTGGTGGGAAAAACTGAAATCGGAATCGTGAAGGCCAGGTAAGTGCCCAGCGCGGCCAGCGTCAGGATCAGGAAGATGACGGGCTTGGAATGGCGAGTGAACCAGAACGAGGACTCGCGAGGCGCCACGGTCCTAGCTGGCATCTTCATCGCTCTTTTTTTTGTCTGGCTGCGGCTTATCGGGTGAGGATTTTTCTCCAGGCTGCTCGATCTTGAGCTTGGCGCCGTCGGGCAAGCCGTAAGCGCCGACGGTCACCACCTTCTGGCCCACTTGCAGGCCATCGGTGATTTGCACCTGGTCATCCTGCCGGACCCCCACTTTCACTTCGGTCTGATGGGCTTTGCCATCGCTGCCCACGACCATTACCGAGGCGCTTCCGTCGGGCGCGGTCAAAAGCCCCTCTGCGGGGATGACCAGCGCGTTGGGAATGGTCTGCGCCACAATCGAGAGTCGCACGCTGGATCCGGGGCGCAAGGCCTGGTTCGGATTCTGTGCCTGTACCCAGACTTCGACCGTGGTGCTGTTGGGATCCAGCGCAGGGCTAATCACTGAAACTGCGCCCTCCAGTCCCTGGGGCGCGCCCGGTGCGGTGATCGTCGCCTTATCTTTGAGCTTCAGCAGCGCCGCTTCGACTTGCGGAATGTGCGCCCGCGCGATGATCTGGGTGGTGTCCATGACCGTGATCAGTGCTGTCCCGGCGGCCGCCATTTCTCCCGCGTATAACGGGCGGTCGGTGACGAACCCGGTGATGGGGCTGCGAATCTCCGTGTAGCTCAGCTGTGTGGTGGATTGCAGATACTTGCCTTTGGCCGATTGCAATTGTCCGGCCGCGGAACGCAGCGTCGTGCGCTTCTCGACAGCCAGCATGGCGTCCAGGTGCTTCCTGGAAATCTCGTACTGGTTGCGGGCGTTGGTGAGATCCACTCCCGCCTGGTCGAAGTCCTTGCGCGGGATTGCGCCTTGCTGGAAAAGGTTCTGGCGGCTGTCGTAGATTTTTTGCTGCGCCTCAAGCAGCTTGGCTGCGGCGTCTACGTCGAGTTGCGCTTTCTGCAGGTCCGCGGGCAGGGAGGCTGCGGTGGTAGTTTCGTAGGCGGCCTGCGCCTGTTCGTAATCGCCATGGTTCTGCTCCGCAGCTGCACTCAGGTCCCGGTTTTCGAGGGTTGCCAGCAACTGGCCCTGATGGACGCGGCTGCCGCGCTGCACGTAGAACTTCTGCACGGGAGCGCTCACCTTGGGGACGATCGCCGCCTGCGCCAGCGGAAACAGAACCGCATCGGCTGCAACCGTGTACTCGAGAGTGGTGCTGCCCACCGGCGCGACCTGCACCGCGACTTCGGGCTCGGGCTCTTTTTCTTTTTTGGAGCAGGCGACGAAGAGCAGCAGCAATAACCAGGCAAGAAGAACCGATGGCTTGAGTTTGTTCCTGGGCGATCGCCTGCGGGGAACCTCGCGGGAACCGGTAGCGGCGCGGCTCACAAGTTCCCCGTCAAGGTCTGCAGGTTCGCCAGGGCCAGCTTGAACCGCACTTGCCCGTCGTCGAATGCGCCGCGCGCCATGGTTAAGGTATTTTGCGCGTCCACGACTTCGAGAACGGTGGACTCTCCAGCCTGGTACCGGAGGTTGACCAGGCGTAGGCTTTCTTCCGCAAGTTGCGCCGACTGCCGCAGCGATTCGAGTTGGACGCCGGCGGTCTGCGCTTCTTCGTAGAAGGACTGGAGATTGGCCAGCAATTCGCGCTGGGTGGCGCTGAGTTCGACATTGGCCTGGTTCCGGCGCAGGTTCGCCTGCTTTACCTTGCTGATGTTGGCTCCCCAATTCCAGATCGGAAGCTGCAGGGTCGCGACCGCGGAATAGCCCAGGTTGCGGGTGCGCGTTCCCGTCAGCGGATCGAGGGGACCGTTGATGGCGAACTGGTTGGCATCAATGCCGTAGAAGTAGTCGAGGCTGAGGGCGGGGAGAAAGCCGTTCCAGGCCACTGCCACCTCCTGGCGCGCCTCGTGCAACGCCGCGAGCGCGGCCTGCAATTGCGGATTTTTCCTACCCGCCGCTGCCTTCACCTCATCGAAGCTGGGAACCGGCTCGGGGACCTGCATGTCATCAATGACAGCGAAGTTCTGATTGAAATCCTTGAACACGAGCACTGCGAGATCAAGTCGGCTGCGATCCATCTCAAAGCGCGCCTGTTGCAGTTGCCGCTGCTGCTCGTTGTTCTGGATCTGCGCTTTGATGACGTCGGAGTGGGCCACCTCTCCGCCGGCCTCGAGTTTTTGGGTGATCTCGAAAAAGTGGTGCGACTCGGCGGCAGCCTTCTGCACGGTTGCGTACTTACGCTGCGTCGCAATGAAGCCGTAATAAGTCTGGACCACGGTCACTACCAGGCCGCGCGCGGCGATCTCGGCGCGCGCGCGGGCGACGGCTTCGGCAGCCTGGGTGCGGCGGAACTCGGCAATGTTTTCAAGCGAGAAGACCTGGTGTGCACCGCCCTGCGCGATGTACTCATGCACCCCGTTATTGGCGATGAACCGGCCCACTCCAGGAATTCCGTGGCCCTGGGTGTAGAGGAACGAAGTGGTGAAGTCGACGTTCGGCAGGAGCGCGGCGCGGCGCTGCACTTTGTCTTCTTTGGCCAGTCCGTAGTCTGTGAGCGCGGCGCGGTACTCGGGGTTGACCTGGCGGGCCATGACGAGGGCATCGTGGAGAGTAAGCGTGAGAGGCGCGTTGTTAGCGGAGGGATCGAGGTTGATGGCCGTCTGCCCCCAGGCGCTGGCGCAGACGGCGATGGCGATCAGCAGAGAAACTTTCATGACGCTCTCCGGGCACACGAATGGTTATGGTGAGGGAGAGTACCTTAAGCGAAGCTGAATGAAGGAAGTACGAAAGTGTTTGCAGACTCGCCCTTCCCGTTCATGGCTGATGGGATGGTTGTTGATCTCTGAGATTCAAGAAGCCAGAACTCAAAATCACGCGCTTTCCGCCTTGTCGGCGGTGACCGGCAACTCCACCGTCATCTGCGTGCCTTCTCCCGGCGTACTTTGTGCGCGAATGGTCCCGCCGTAGGCTTCAATCAATGCTTTGCTGATGGCGAGGCCGAGGCCAAAGCCCCCGGTGGCGCGGGCGCGCGAGCGGTCGCCGCGATAGAAGCGATCAAAGACATGCGGCAGGTCGGAGGAGGAGATGCCTTCGCCGTGATCGGTCACGACGACTTGCGCGCGCTCTGCCACCTTCACGACCGATACTTCGACCAGCGACCCTTCGGGGCTGTGGCGCACCGCATTCTCCAGCATGTTGCTCCAGACCAGTTGCAGGTCCTCGGGATCGGCGCGCAGGGGAATGGGTCCATTCTTCGCAATGCGAATGGTCGTATGGTGGCTTTCGGCAAGGTTGCGCATGCGATCGGCCGCCTCCTCGCAGGTTGCGGTCAATTCAATGAGGGGTAGATCGCGGCGCAGCGCGCCTTGCGCCCACTGCTCGGCGCGTGCCAGGCGCAACATCCATTGCAGAAGCTTCTCCAGGCGCTCGGTGTCTTCGAGTGAATGTTCGAGCCCCGCGCGGTACTCATCCGAAGTGCGCGGTTTTTGCAGCAGAGACTGTAGTGTGGACTTCAAAACTGCGACCGGAGTCTTCAACTCGTGGGCCGCGTTGCCCATGAATTCCCGTTGCTGCTCGAACGAACGTTGCAGCCGCCCCAGCATTTCCGTCATGGACTGATTGACCGGCTGCAACTCTTCCACACTGCGGACGCTGTCAGGAAGGTCGAGACGCCATTGGTTGGCGGAGACCAACGCGGCTTGAGTTGCCAGGTCGCGCAGCGGGGAGAGCCCGCGCCGGATGCCCCACAGCGACAGCAGAACCGTGAGCACCAGAAACAGCATGCTGGCGAGGGTGATAAATACGGCCGAGTCGCGCACCTGGCTTCGCAGGTGAAGTTCCGGGGAGGCATAAATCACGGTGAGCGTCTGGGAGCGGAACTTGACGCCTTCTTCGCGATCGAGCACCGGCACGTGAAAGGCCCGCAGGCCGCGATAGGGTACCCCATCCAGATAGAAATTCCAGTGAGCTGGGCCGGTGGTGGGCAGATCAAATCCGGCCGGCCAGTTCGCGGACTTGGTCAGAAGGCCGGAGCGCTCGGTGTAGACGGCGAACAGGTCGGGGTGTGCGGGATCGACCGGGTCGGGAAGCAGCGTGTCATCAAAATAAACGTCGCCGGTGGCGTCTTCGGTATAGCGCACCAATGCCGCCACACTCATGGCGTGCGCCTGAATATGGGAGTCGAGGGTTGAGCGCAGGCTGCGGCTGGTGTAGAAGACCACGGTGATGAGCAGGCCGAAGGCGAGGATCAGCTGCGCCAGAACCACGGTCGAGATCAGCCGCTCTTTAATGGAATGCCGCAACATCAGGCCTCATCCTGCAGAATATATCCCTGCCCGCGGATGGTGTGTATCAGTTGTTTGGATGAGCGATCGTCCAGCTTGCGACGCAGGCCGGAGATGTAGACCTCAATCACGTTACTGAACTTCTCCCAGTTGTAGTCATAGAGATGCTCGAGCAGTTCGGTTTTCGAGACCACCGCGCGGGGACGGTGCGCGAGGTATTCGAGGACGCGATACTCCATGGCGGTCAGGGAGATGTTGCGGCCGCCGCGGCGCACGGTCTGGTTGACGGTGTTGAGTTCCAGGTCGGCGATGGTGAGGACGGGAGTTCCGCGTCCCTTGCCGCGTCGGATCAGGGCCTTGGCGCGGGCCAGCAGTTCGCCGAGATCGAAGGGCTTGGTGATGTAGTCGTCGGCCCCGGCGTTCAGCAAGGCCACCACCGACTCCTTTTCGTCACGTGCGGTGACCACAAGCACCGGAGTGTCCTGGCCGGCTTCGCGCAGCTTCGACAGCACCTGCATGCCGTCGAGTTTGGGCAGCATCAGGTCGAGCAGGATCAGGTCGTAGCTGTTGTTCTCGGCCAGGAAAGCGCCTTCCTGTCCTTCGGGGGCGATGTCGACCGCATAGCCTGCACTCTCGCGCAGGCTGCGCGCCATATTCTCGGCCAGGCGTGGCTCGTCTTCGATGATCAGTACCCGCACAGGCTCACTGTAGCGTGTCTGAGGCATGGCGTCATCTGGCGGCGTGAGTGGTGGAGGGGCCTTGCGGCCCGGGTCCCTGGTTCACTTTCAGGACGGTTGATTCCCGCAGTGAAACCGGAAATCCACAGCCGCGGGCGACCGCAGCCGTCCAAAACGTAACAAACTACGAGGCCGGGAGCACGGCGAAGGTTTGGTGAAGGGCGTGCTTGGAGGAGGGCGTTGCTTCCCGTCAAGGCCGAACTCCAAGAACCCAGGCGAGTGAGGAAGGTATGACGAATCTGAATGACATCAAGATCACCCAACGCGATGAGGAGGTGTTGAGGCTGCTGGTCCAGGGTTGCAGCAACAAGGAAATTGCGGACCAGCTCAATATCAGCCCGCGCACCGTCAAACAGCACCTGCGCACGCTGTTTCTACGAGCGGGCATCCGTGAAGGCCGAAAACGCGTGAAGCTGGCGACCGCAATGTTCATGAAACAGGAGATGGAAACATGCAACCCCGTGATCGGTTAACTTCCAAGGAGCTTCAAGTTGCGACTCTGGTGTGGGAAGGCCTCACCAATCGTGAAATCGCGATCCGCATCGGGACCACTGAGCAGGTGGTCAAGAACTATCTGCGCAGCACATTCGACAAGATCGGCGTGTGGAGCCGCCTGGAACTGGCCATGTATGTCGCGGCGCACGGAGGCTCGAAGTGGATTACGGAACTAGGATTGCACTGCTCGGCGCAGATGATGGAGACAGCAGTCTGAACGCAGCACGGTGCAAGCCTCCGCGGGGTTGGTTGCGAAGCCAGCAATCGGTTGCTTGGAAAGGCCCCGGCGGAATCCGAGTCGACGAACAGCAGGAGAACTGAAACGGGCAGTGGAACCTGGAGGCTGAAGCGCGAGGCGAGATGACTGCCGAAGCTTCGGCAGTAAGAAACGGCCGGTCGTCAGAACTCCTGCCAGGCCTGATTTGCGCCGAGATTTTCACAGAATTAAAACGAATCCCCACTCGGGAAAGCCAGCGCGGGATGAGGTTCGAAAGCACAGTTCGGGTGATGGTGCGGAGGAGCCAGCCACGCGAGACTCCTGGCAGGTGCACCATAGATGGTGCAGTGCTCTGTGGACAGGAGGCATCTATCTGAAAACACAACGTTCTACGCTGTGCGTTATGAAGTTGACGGAAGCAGGGCGGGAACGATAAACACCCACAGTCCCAAAAAAGGATTGGAGTGAACGGAACATCGAGGTTCCCTGACTTTCTGACGGATCTCCGGCACGGGGACTGCTGGATCTAACTTGGGTAACCCCAGTGTGGAATTACTAACTCGATCTTCTGGCCCCAGCTTCACGATCTGAGGAAGCTGGCTCGAGTTAGCAATGGGGATCAAAACAAGGAACAGCCACGGACTCATATGCTATCTGCGCAACTGAGCGATACGAAACGGACTGTGCTGGTCATTGACGATTCCGCCGAAATGCAGCGCTATCTGCGTTTAATGCTGGAATTGGAATCCTACACGGTTGAAACCGCCAACAACGGCATGGAAGCGCTGCAGCGCCTGGCGCATGGCTGCAAGCCGTCGGTCATCCTGCTGGATTTGCAGATGCCAGGCATGAATGGCTTCAGGACCTTGAAGCGCCTGCACTCCTATTGGCCGGATCTGAAGGTGATCATGTGCTCGGGAGTCGATGATCCGCGAAGCGCGCGGATCGCGACCCGACTGGGAGCGCGCGCCTATCTCACCAAGCCTGTGCAGCAACTCTATCTTTCAGCGGCAATCGAGCATTGCCTGAATGAGAAAGAAGGCATGCCGCCGATCCTGGATGAGAGCAACGTGATCACCCTTCCGGTACCCGTGGCCTAAGGGACGCGATTGGAGGGCATCCTGTCTCGCCGCAACACGCTAATCCGGGGCGAGCATTCATTTCATCGGAATGCGCGTGATGCTTTTGAGGAATTCCTTGAGGCGTTGCAGATCTTCGGGTGAAATTTCGGTGAATTGAATGCCGACACCGAAACCTGGCCGGCTATTGACGACCTTCCCGCTGAATCGAAGTTTCTCATCCTTGACCCACAGGCTGATTTTCAAGGTGGTGCCGACCGGAAGCGGCATCGGCATTTCGACAAAGCACCCGCCCAGGCCCATTTCGGTGGTCTTGCTCCAGATAGGGGCAGTGGCGGCAGCGGGGTGGAGTTCGACTGAATTCAGGCACTTCAGCCGGGGATGCTGGCGGCGCTCGACGCCGCGGGTATGGCGTCCGTATTCGTCCATGCCAGGACCGGGGAGGGGAAAATCCCAGAAGGGTTTACCCGGCACTGCGTTCTCCAGGCCCACCTGGCCTTCCTGAGTGGTGTCCGCATTTCCGACCCACTTGACGGCAAACCGTCCCTTGTTGGACTGGTATGTGAGGCCAATAATTTCGCCGACGCGGACCTGGGCTCGCAGTCCGGTGACGCGGGCGCCTTCGCGGCTTACGTCCGAAGTGGAGACGTTTTCCGAAAAAGGGCGGCCATGGGCATCGGTGCCGAAGATTCGGACCGCCACCTTGATTTCCTTACGAGGCTCCCGGCGTTGACCCATGCCTTCGGCAGCACCTTTCGCGCGGTCAGGATTAGGTTCGGGGAAAAGCGATGGTACCGTGCAGCGGGCGTCACGCCAAGTGACGACAGGCGTACCTGAAGGGATGGATTTTTGGGAAAAATCCTGCAAAAGCTTGCATGAAAGCTCGGAAAGCGGGTTGGAAGTCCTCCAAGATGATGGAAATTAAGCTACTTAGCTTGACTCATCCGGTCACCGAATTGCTCTTCTGAAGGCGCGACCTGATTTCTCTCTCTGGGTTCGACCATATTTTGCTGAGGCGAGCGATGGCTTACAAAGAAACCTTCTGGATGGCTTGCGACTCCACCGAGCAGTTGCGGGCGGAGTATGGCCCGTTCCATACCCGCAACGAAGCCGAATTGGAAGCGCGCAAGCTAGGCTTCAATTTCCTGCTGCGTTACGAACACCTGATTGGGGAGAACGAAGACATCCAGGAAGTCCGGTGTATTTTCATCGAATTGCAAGACACGCCCGAAGCCAGGAGAATCGTTCGCCGTTTGCATACCCGCTGCGCCAGCTGCGGAGAATCTGCGGTGCACGATCTGGCGTGGCAAGCCGAGGTGTGGGCCGACATCCACGAGTTCGAGCATACCCGCCACAAAGTCCGTTTATTTGAGCAAACTCGCGCCGAAGGCCTGAAAGAGATCGGGGACTGGCGCGATCAGTGCGCCTGAGCGGCGGGGCAAACCCAGCCAGGAGCACCATCCGCCACTACCGCCCGTGCTATCCGCAGATGAAACCAAGGCCAGTTTTCTGCTATAAATCCGTGCGGGAAACCCTATGATGCTGGTCCTTTCGCTTGTGCTGGCGCTGCTTCCGCTCCTTGGCGTAGCTTACATAATTCTCTACGGTGCGATCACCACCGTAGACGGGCTGTTCACCGCGCTGATCCTGTTGGGAATTTCAGGCATTCTCGGGCTCAACGTACTACTCGAGTTGAAGGCGCGCCGCAACCCGGCGGCGGTGGGCGCCGGGCCGCATAAGGGCGCCAGCGCCGTGGCAGCCACCGCGGCGGGATTGGTGCAGCGTGGGCGGGTGGAGAACGTGCAGTTTTACGAGTCCGGGGTCGGCGAACCGAACAAGTCGATCGTGACGCTTTCCAACGGCAGCACACCGGGGAACCTGCTGGTTTTCGATGGAGACGTGCGCAATGCGCTGCCAGTTGGGCAGAAGGTGGCTATCACTTTCCGCAAGGAGCCCGGGCGGAACGTTCTGGTGGATGTCAGCTACTCGTAAATCGCGACCTTTGTAACGCGTTCGAAACTTACTGCAAAACGGTCCGCAGCCAGAGTCCCATTCTTGATTTCTTCCCCGAATCCATTACGAGGGTAACCTGCGGCGGTACTTTCCTCGCGCCGCAGGCAGCCTGGCTCGGAGACAATTCTAGTGGACCCACGGTCTGTCGGCACCGGTGTCGGCGCGAGAGGAGGCCAGATGTCAGAGATCAACGAACCCAAAGCGAATCATCCCTCAATGTTAGCGAGGGCAGAGGAGCTGCAGCAACAGATCCAGCAATTGTCGGGGCGTGATCTGCAGCTTTGGTCAATTGGCGTCCTGGTGATCGTGGTGCTGACCGGCGGAGTGCTGGCGCTGCTGCTTCCCAACGTGATGTGGGGCCAACGCGTGGTGCGCATTGATCACAGCTACGTACCGCAATTGTTCTTTGGACTTACCTCGCTGATTCTGCTTTTTAATATCTACTTGCTCACGCAGAAGTTGACTCTGAATTCCACCCGGCGTTCTCTGATTCGTGAACTCGTTTTGAATGAGAGGCTGGAAAACCTTTCGCTGGTAGATCCGTTAACCCAGCTACTGAACCGAAGAGCGCTGAACGAGATGATTCCGCGAGAAGTCTCGCGGGCGAACCGGCTGGGCAGCGCATTGACCTTCCTCAGCATTGACCTGGATGGCTTCAAGAAGATCAACAAGGCGCACGGAGCGATGGAAGGGGACCTGGTGCTGGTCGAGTTCGCGAAAATTCTCAAGATTGTTTTTCGCGGCGGTGATGTTGCGTTCCGGCAGGGGGGAGACGAATTCCTGATCATGATGCCGGACACTACCGAAGAGCAAGCCGACTTTCCCATGCAGCGTTTGCAGCGGCTGGTCGAGCAGTGGAACCTGAACAACAAAAAAGATTACGAGATGTCGTTCAACTGGGGCATGGCGTCCTACATCACGGGCACAGATGTGGCGGAAGTGCTGCGCACAGTGGACCGCAAGCTATTTCAGAAGAAGCACCGGCTCTCGCCGGTGTTTTGAAAACAACCTCGTCCACCCGCGAAGTTCGCAACGGGCTGCTAAGGCGTAACCACCCACGATACTAAGTTTCACCACGGACGAAGACCCGGCCGAAATGCGTCTTGTACCAGGTTTTTCGCGCGTCTCATGCAAAGTTTTGCAGCTTGACAAATCCTGGATCGAGCCCAATACTTCGTGCGCTTGCGGCCCTCGCATTTTCCCCATCGTCTTTTCACATGAGCAGCGCAAAACCCCAAGTCGGAATTCTGGGTGCAGCATGCGCGTTTCCAGCGCAAAGGAAATCGGTGGAGGACCTTGCCCAGCGCGAGGGCGTGAATCCCGCTACGGTGTTGACACTCGGCATCGAGGAAGTGCCGGCGTGCGATACGGAGACCGCGTCCTCGCTGGCCCTGGCTGCGGCGCGGGAAGCATTACAGCGTGCCTCGGTGGAGGCGGCGCAAGTGGATGTGATCGTGGATTACAGCATTCTGCCCCAGGAATACCTGGTGCCAGCCTGGAATATGAGCAATAAGCTGCAACACGAACTGGGGGCGACCAAGGCCTTTACGGTCGGCTTCAGTGGGGGAGCGAGCGGGAACTTCCTGATGGCGCTGAGTGCCGCTACGGCCATGTTGCAGACCGATGGCAAGCTCAAAACGGCGCTGCTGGTGGCCGGGGACATCGCCATTCCGGGCAATCACATTGTGCAGGGGAACGGGCCGGTCACTGTACTGGGAGATTCCGCAGGAGCGGTAGTGTTGCGCCGGGATGCGGAGAGGGCGGCAGTGGTTGATGTGGAGATCGCGACGCGAGGCGAGAACCACGATGTGTGTTACATCCCCGGCGGAGCGCTGGAGCGCCACGAGCCGGCAATGTATCGCCTTACGATAGACGGGCCGCGCTACGAGGCGGCGCTCGCCGGCGATCACTTGAAGAAAGCGGCGGCGCGATTGCTGGAACGCAGCGGGCTTACGATCGAGAGTATCTCCTGTGCCATCCTGCCCAACGTTTCTCGCGCGCACCATGCCCGAATGCTGGAGATGCTTGGGTTGGCCCGGGAACAGGTCTGCGCCTGCAAGCTTCGCGATCAGGGGTACCTGCAAGGCACCGACTTCGTGGTCAATTACCTGGCCCTGACAGAGCGGAACGCTCTCAAGCCCGGCGACCACGTTTTCATGGTGTCAGACGGAATGGGCTACATGTCGGCTGCGGCGCTGCTGCGCTACTGAGGAGCGAATGGATACCGGGATCGGAATACTGTCGGCCAGCTATTACCTGCCTCCGACGAGGAAGGCGGTGGCTGACATTTTTCGTGACGAGGAAATTCCCCAGGAGAAGCTGGCCGCAGATGTGGATTTTCAGCGGGACATCGGGATCGAAGCTGTGCATGTGGCGGGAAAAGAAAGCGCGGCCAGCCTGGCCCTGGAGGCTTCGAGACGAGCTTTGCAGCAAGCCGCACTGGACCCCAAAGAGATCGACCTGATCTTCGATTTCACGAGTATTCCCGAAGAGTATCCAGCGCCAACCTGGTCCGCGGCCGGACTGCTGCAGAAAGAATTGGGGGCGACGCGAGCGCTGGCTACCGCCGTCAATACCGGGGGGTGCGCCAGTTACCACACGACGCTGAAGGTCGCATGCGCGATGATGGCCGCGACTGACCGTTATCAGACCGCATTGCTCTTTGCCGGAGACAAGGTTCCGGAGTTCAACCACACCTACTATCCGATCACGGTGATCTGCGATGGCGGCAGCGCTGTGATTCTGCAAAAAGGACACGAGAAGCGGCGGATTCTCTCGGTTGAGGTCGCGACCGCGGGGAAGATCCACGACGTGTGGTACATTCCCGGCTTTCACAACCGGGAGCGCGGCGACACCAAAGGCAAGTGGCTGCACATGACCGCAGATGTGCCGAAGTTCAACAAGGAAGTGATTCCTATTAATCTTTTCATGTTCCGTAAAGTGATGCGGGACGCGCTGGCCCGCATCGGACGCAAGCAGCATGAAGTTTCTTACTATGTCTATCCGACGTTTTCGACCTGGGACCAGAAGGCGTTTTGCAACGCGTTCATGATTCCGCCAGAAAAGATTTTTACCGAGGGATTGCAACGGCACGGGCATCTGCAGGAAACCGACATGGTGCTCGACTACGTGGACGCCCTTGAGGAAGGCCACATCAAGGAAGGCGACCTGGTGATGCTGACCACCAATGGGGCGGGATTTTCCTGGGGCGCGGCGCTGATCCAGCATTAATCATGAGCAACCATCTCAAATTCGATGTCGCGATTTTGGGCAGCGGGATGGCCGGGTCCATCATGGCAGCGGTGCTGGCCAAACAGGGCGTACGGGTGGCGCTGATCGATTCCGATACGCATCCGCGGTTTGCCGTCGGTGAGTCGACGATCCCACATACATCGCTGCTGATCTCGCTATTGGCGGAGAAGTACGGCATGCCGGAGATCGAGCATTGCGCTTATCCCGACCGGTTGGCGAAGCATGTGTGTACCACCTGCGGGATTAAGCGCTCGTTCGGCTTTGCGTATCACCGCGAAGGACAGATTTACGATTCGCGCGAGGGATTGCAGTTTGGAACCAGTTCGAAGGATGAGAACCACTGGTTTCGCCAGGACATTGATGCGTACCTGTTTCATCTTGCGATCCATCATGGCGCAGTGCCGATGCAGAAAACCCAGGTCAGCGGCTTGGAAATTGACCGCCAGGGAGTGCGGTCTACGATTTCCAGCGGCGAACAGATTCACGCCCGTTATCTCGTGGACGGCACCGGATACAAGAGCGTGGTTGCGGACCGCTATGATTTGCGCGAGAAGCCGACCCGCTTGAAACACCAGTCGCGCAGCTTGTTTACGCACATGGTGGATGTGCCTCCGTTTCAGGAGGGCCGCAACCCGTTGTCATTGTCGTGGCACCAGAGCACGTTGCATCACTGCTTCAATCGCGGATGGTTCTGGGTGATTCCGTTCAACAACCATGCGCTGTCCACCAACCCGCTGATCAGCATCGGATTGACGGTTGACCCGCGGCGGCATCCCAAGGCGGAAGGAACGCCGGAGAGCGAGTTCCGGGAATTTCTGAAGAGATTTCCGAGCGTGGCGGAGCAGTTTGAAAACGCCAAGACCGTGCGGCCCTGGGTCTCGACCGGGCGGCTGCAATATTCGTCGAAGCAGACCATTGGACATCGCTGGTGCATGATGTCGCACGCGGCGGGAGCGGTGGATCCGCTGTTCTCGCGCGGGATGATCAACACCGTCGAGGTGATCCATGCATTGCTCGACCCGTTGCTCGAGGCCCTGGCCAGCGACGACTTCGATGACGAACGGTTCGCGCATATCGAACCGCTGCAACAGAAGGTGCTCGACTACAACGACAACCTGGTGAATGGCGCGTTCATTTCGTGGGCGGATTTCGATTTGTGGAACGCATGGATGCGAGTGTGGGCGCTGGGCACCGTGATTACGGAATTCCGGGTGATGAACGCGCTGCGAGATTTCACGGAGACTCGCGAGGAGAAGTATTTCAAGGGCGACGCGGCGCGTCCGGTGTTCTCGACGTTTGAAGATCCGGATTACTGGCAATACTTTCCGGCAGCGGTGGAACTGATTGAGGCCTTCGAACGGGGGCAGATTGCGGCCTCCGAGACCGCCAAGCGGATTTTCGATCTCAGCCATCAGTACAAATTCGAGGTGGCAATCCGCCGAGACGCGATGTGCCGCGCGGGGTGGTTGAAGGACACCGACATGGTGACCGAGCGTGATGTGGAGTTTACGCGTCAGGGTTTCCGGTGGGCGTTGAGCAATCCGAATACGCGCGACCTGTTTGGTACTTCGGAAACGTTCTTCCGCTGGTGTGCGCACCGGCCCGACCCGCATGTAGTGGTCCGGGGGTGATCGCGCGCTCGCTCGGTGGTGCACGCGGGATCCTTCGCCTGCGGCTCAGGGTTGTATTCAACTCACTTCAGCACTGTGGCGAGGCCCAGTGGGGTCTCCCCTGTCGGCAGTGTGATTGGAATCGGGCCGTTCAGGGCGGAGAGGGTGCCGTCGCTGTTGATGGTGAGCGTTACCAGTCGGGCCTGCACTCCGGTACCCGCCGAGGACTCCTTCACGCCTTTGGCCTGCAGAACGTAAACGAATTTCTGTGTGGGATCCACCGCGAGGTTCAGCGGTGTGCCCCCGGACGGCAACGTGGCCTGCTGCTGGAATGCGGGCTTGTTTGGATTGGTCAGGTCGTAAACCGACACGGTGTTGGAGACGGTTTCGCTATCGTAATATTTCGTGCCTGCGGCGTTGACCGCGATCCAGCATGTGGCACGGCCACCGTTCTTGACGATGCTCTGAAAAGTCAGCGCGCCGGTATTGGTCTGATACCTGTACGCACTCATAAAATTCTTGCCCTGCGTGGGCGACGGGGTCGCGGCATAGACGATGGGCTGCGTGGGATGCATGGCAATACCCAGGAAATTGCCGCTGTTCTGCGGGGTGACCGACTGCAGGAAGGTCATCGTTCCAGTGCTGTTGTAGCGGTAGGTGGACATGGTGCGAGCCTGGAAGTCGTCGGTGACCATCAGATGACCCACGGGATGCAAAATCACTTGCGAGGGCGATGATCCGGCCGCAAGCGGGACGCTGTGTCCGGTGGGAGTGAGCGCTCCGGTGGCGTCAACGAAGAATGTCGTGTAATTCGGCGGGCCGTCCACCTGGTTGGGATCAGAGGCCTTGTTGGCGACGGCGAGGATCATCGGAGAGGAAGTTTCATCGAGGCTGAGGCTGCCGGGATCGGACCCTGCCGAGTCGAAGGGTGAGCCGGGGACCGGCGTCAGACTGCCGTCCGCATTGATATTGAATACGGATATGTTGTTGCTGTTTCCGTTTACGGCCCACATCAGGGTTCCCGCCTGGTTCACGATGATCTGCTGATCGGCGTCGAAGGAATTGGAGAGCCCGCCGGGATCAAACACGCCGGTGCCGCCGGTCAGATAAGGCGATCCGGGAAGAGCAGTGAGTTTGCCGGTGCCATCGTTGCTGAAGCCGTAGATCGCGTTCTGTAAGGGAAGCGAGCCGACGTTACTCTCAAAGTACACGGCGTTAAGTTGGGCGTGCGAGGTGGCCTCCAGAACCGACAGGCAGATCACTGCAGCGAGAACGAGGCGAGAGTATAGACGCTTCACGTGGTTCCTCCATGGGATTGCGCGTGATCGGAGAGAACAGGGCCTGCATTCTACTCCGAGGGGAGGGGAAGTGTCCCGCAGTTTCTGCCCATTCCATCGGGATGTCAAGCGCACAAGAGGCGGAGATGAAAGTCCGTGAGAGTTAAGTGAGTTGACTGGCAGCGGCGCGATCGAGAAGCCAGAGCAGGCGGCCGTTGCTGGGTTGAACCTGGGCTGCGGGTAGAGTGCTCTTGAGGTTTTCCAGGATGTCTTTCATGACAGGAGCCTTGTTCTCTCCTGTCGCCATGAAAACCACGTTCGCGGCGTGGTTCAGGACCGGGAAGGTGAAGGTGAGGCGATGCGTCTTGAACTTCTCCACCCAGTTCGCGACGAAGATGCGGTGATGCTCCTCGATCGCTTTTGAGCCTGGAAACAGGGATGCCGTGTGGCCGTCCGGACCCATGCCGAGGAGGATGAGATCGAAGCGGGGAAATTCTTCGAGCTTCACGCCAAAGAAATCGCGAATTGATTTTTCGTATGCCAGAGCGGCGGCCTCGGCGTCTGGATTTTCCGCGGGAACGCGGAAGATGTTTTGCGGCGGGATCGGCGCCTTTGAGAGCAGGGCTTCGCTGGCCATGCGGTAGTTGCTGTCCTGGTCATTGGGCGGAACGTGGCGCTCGTCGCCGAAGAAGAAGTAAAGCTGGCTCCAGGGAATTTTTTCCGCGTACCTAGCAGCGAGCAGCGAGTACAGCGCTTTGGGAGTGGATCCGCCGGAGAGGGCGACCGTACGCGGGCGCAGGGAAATAAACTCGCTCGCCGCGGAATCGAAGAGTTGTTGGGGAGTATCGAAAATGCGGACTTCGCGAGCCATCATGAAATGGTAAACCGGCGCCTGGATTCCCGTCCCGCCATTACTTGAGAACTGTGGCCAAATGATGGTTTCGCAGAGCGGCACAGCGCGCGGCGCCGAGAAGAGCGGTCTTGTCGTTGGTGATGACCCATACGGGTATCGCTTCCATCAGCGGCTGCATGCGTCCCTTGGCAATGAAAGACTGCATGAACAGCGGACTGGCAAGCTTGGGAAGGATCTTTGGGGCAATGCCTCCGCCAAGGTAAACGCCGCCGGTGGCCATGACTTTCAAAGCAAGATTGCCGGCCTCGGCGCCGAAGATCGAGACAAAAAGGTCCACTGCATGTTCACACAGGGGACACTTGCCTTCAATCGCAGCGTGGGAGATGGCCGCGGCCGGATCGCTATGGACCATCTCTTCGGTGAGCCAGCGCGGTTCGGCGCCGCGTCCGGTGTCGCGCAGAAAATGAAAGACGTTAACCAAGCCGGGCCCTGAGACCACCCGCTCGTAGCTGACATGCCCGAACTTCCCATGCAAGTAGCGAAGCAGATCGGTTTCCAGCTCGTTGCGGGGCGCAAAGTCGGTGTGGCCGCCCTCGGAGGCGAAGATGTGGTGCTGGATCCCATCCCAATACATGCCAGCCTCGCCGAGACCGGTGCCGGCTGAAATCACGGCCTGGTTGCCGACGGGAACGCCTTTCACTTGATTTAAAGAAACCACATCTTCCGCTTGAAGTGCAGCGATGCCCCAGGCATTGGCTTCCAGATCGTTGATCAGGACGGTGTTCTTGATTTGAAGTTCCTGCGCGAGGCGAAGACAGTCCACCGTCCAGGGAAGATTGGAAGCTTCGACTCGGCCGTTGCGGACGGGGCCGGCGATGCCGAAGCAGGCGGCTTCGGCATGCACGTCAGAACTCTCGACGAATTTCATCGCGATCTGATCGAGGCCGGAATATTCGCGGCTGGGATAAACGGAAGCGGCGACCAGACGAAAACTTCCATTCTCGACATCGAAGAACGCCAAACGTGCATGAGTGCCTCCGATGTCGCCGGCCAGGATCATTTTTCGAAGTTCCTCCAGTGTCGTCCATCTTTTTCCAGCAGTTCTTCGGATTCGCGGGGACCCCAGGTTCCCGCGGCATAGTTGGGGAAGTTGCGCGGTGGCAGCGCGCGCCACACGTCGAGCGCGGGACTCACCACACACCATCCGGCCTCCACCATGTCGGCGCGCTGGAACAGGGTCTGGTCGCCAATCATGCAATCGTGGAGCAGACGCTCATATCCGGTTTGCGGCGCCTGCTGGCCGAAGTAATCCATGTACTCGAAGTTCATGTCCACGCTGCCCAGGCGCATGACCGGGCCGGGAACCTTCGCGGCAAAGCGCAGGGAGATGCCTTCTTCGGGCTGGATATGCAGCACGAGTTGGTTGGGCATGAGGGTATCAACCGGCGTATCGCGGAACAGAACAAAGGGCGCACGGCGAAATTGGATCACGATGTGAGTATTTCGCCCGGGAAGACGCTTTCCGGTGCGGATATAGAACGGCACATCCGCCCAGCGCCAGTTGTCGATCAAAAGCTTCATGGCGACAAAGGTTTCGGTGCGGGAGTCGCGCGGCACGTCCTCTTCCTCGCGATATCCAGGCACATGCTGGCCATTCATTACGCCCTCGCCGTACTGGCCGCGCACACTGCGGGTCAGCACTTCTTCCGAGCTGAGCGGTTGAATGGCGTGCAGGATCTTGGCTTGCTCATCGCGGACGGAGTCGGCGTGGAACGAGATCGGCGGCTCCATGGAAGTCAGGCTGATGAGCTGCATGATGTGGTTGGGTACCATGTCGCGCAGCGCCCCGGCGGTGTCGTAATAGCCTCCGCGGGTCTCAACGCCGACCGTTTCGGCCACCGAAATCTGCACGTGATCAATGTAGCGCCGGTTCCAGATGGGTTCGAAGATCCCGTTGGCAAAACGGAAAGCCAAGATGTTCTGAACGGTTTCTTTGCCGAGGTAATGATCGATGCGGTAAATCTGCTTCTCGCTGGCGACATGCAGCAGTTGCTGGTTAAGGGTTTTGGCGGAATCGAGATCGCGTCCGAACGGCTTTTCGACGATCACCCGGCGCCAGTGCTGGCTATTTTCTTCCATCAACCCCTGGGCGGAAAGCTGCTCGACGATGGGGCCGAAGAAATCCGGAGCGGTCGCGAGATAGAAGAAAAAGTTACCGCGGGTCTCATGGTCCTTGTCGACCTTGGCCAGCGTCTGTTTGATCTTGACGTAGAGATTCTGGTCGTCGAACTCGCCGGTGATGTAGTACATGCGGCTCTCGAACCAGTCCCAGATCTCGCCGTCGTTGGCCCCGGGCGCGAACTCCTTCATGTCGTCAAGCATCTTCTTGCGGAAGTCCTCGGTGGACATCTCGGTGTGGGCGACACCGAGGATGGCGAATTCACGCGAGAGCAGTTGATATTTGGCGAGGTTATACAAAGCGGGAATCAGCTTGCGGCGGGTCAGATCGCCGGCAGCGCCGAAGATGACCATGACACAGGGATCACCGGGGCGGCCAATTTTCTGCTGCTGCGCTGTGGGCATGATTTCGGTTTGCGCCATGTTCATTCCCCTCAGGCGGTCTTCTTCGCCGCAGTTGGCTCTACGTGGCCGCCGAATTTCTGGCGCATGGCAGAAAGCATTTTTTCCGCGAAGGTGTGCTCCTGGCGCGAGCGGAAACGGGTAAACAGCGCGGCGGAGAGCACGTCTACAGGCACGCCCTGGTCAATGGCAGCCTGGATGGTCCAGCGGCCTTCCCCGGAATCCTGCACGAAGCCGCTGTACTCGGAAAGTGTCGGATTCTCGACCAGGGCCATCGCCGTGAGGTCCAGCAACCACGAACTGACTACGCTCCCGCGACGCCAGACTTCGGCGATGTCGGCGAGGTTCAGATCGTAGCGGTAGTCTTCTGGAATGTCCTTGGTGTTGGCGTTGCGGAAGATGTCGAAACCTTCGGCGTAAGCCTGCATCAGCCCATACTCGATGCCGTTGTGAACCATCTTCACGAAGTGGCCGGCTCCGGAGGGGCCGCAGTAGATGTAGCCATCCTCGGCAGTGCCGGAGATTCGTTCGCGTCCGGGAGTGCGGGGAATATCGCCGCGCCCGGGAGCGAGCGTCTTGAAAATGGGATCGAGTTGCTGGAAGGCTTCCCGGGGCCCGCCGATCATCATGCAGTAACCGCGGTCAATCCCCCAGACACCGCCGCTGGTGCCGACGTCCACGTAATGGATGCCTTTGCGCTTGAGTTCCTTGGAGCGGCGAACATCGTCCTTGAAATATGAGTTGCCGCCATCGATCAGGATATCGCCCGCGCTCATGCGCCTGGCGAGTTCCTGCACCGTGCTTTCTGTGGCAGCGCCCGCGGGAACCATGAGCCACGCGATGCGCGGCCTGCCGAGTTTGGCGACGAAATCGTCGAGCGAGGAGGAGGCGATGGCGCCCTCGCCCGCCAAGTTCTTGATGTTGTCTGCGCTGAGGTCGGAGACGACAACTTCATGACCGCCGCGCATCAGGCGGCGCGTCATGTTGGCGCCCATCCGGCCTAAACCTACCATTCCCAGTCGCATGGTTGCTCCTTACTTTGGGGTATTAAAACGTTTTTGTAAAGGTGAAAACTGAAGAGCCTATTTTCCCGGACGCCATCCTGAGCTGCCGGGCGAAGGACCTTGCGCGGCCTCGGGGACGGTTGCGGTGTGCGCAAGGTCTCTCACCGGCTTTCGCCGGTTCGGGATGTCGCCAACAAATGGAGCCTTAGCCCAACGCTTCGCGGAATGCTGCTGCAAGCCGGCCGAGGCCCGACTTCAGATCCTTGCCGAGGTGGACGCGCAATGCACGGCGGCCGCGTTCCGCCAGCACCTGGAAGTCCCCGCGCGCTTGTGCCGCCTTTACCGTGCCGAAAGTGTATTTCTGTCCGGGTACCGGAAGATCTGCGGCATCATCGTTCGTGACCTGCAAAAAAACGCCGGAGTTCGGACCGCCTTTGTAAGCTTGTCCGGTCGAGTGCAGAAAGCGGGGTCCAAACCCGAGCGCGGTAGCGACATGTTTCTTGTCGCGCACCGCGGTGCGCAGATCCTGCAAAGCCTTCTCGTGCTCGTCATTCATCTGGATGTAGGCCAGGACCGCGAAGTAATCTCCGGGATGAATTCGATCAAGGTGGGCTTTAAGGTATCTGGCGAGGGTCTTGTTATTTCCGGCGGCCTTCTTCAACTCCTCTGCATTCTTTGGGTCGGTGAACAGCTTGATCCCATGGTCTTCGAGAATCGGGGTCTCCGCGGGAAGGGAACCGGTCTTCTCGTATTCGGAGGTCAAGCTGCGAGTCGCGATCTTGCTGGCTTCGACATCGGGCTGATTGAAGGTATTGATTCCGAGGATCGCACCGGCAACCGCAGTGGCAATCTCCCAACGGAAGAATTCCTGGCCAAGGTCGTAGACGTCTGCCATCGAGATGCGGACAACCGGTTGCCCTGCCTTTTCGAGCGCCGCAACTTTGGCGTCCTGGTCCTTATCGGGAGCCGAGTCGAGGCGGATGTAGGCGAATACACGGTCGTTGCCGTAGAGATTGGGCGCGGCCAGCGGTTCGCGATCGACGGGAATGATTCCGTGACCCTGCTTGCCCGTCGATTCGGCGATGAGTTGTTCGAGCCAGGCGCCGAGGTCGGAAATGCCGGGTGAAGTGATGATGGTGAGCTTGTCGCGTCCCTGCTTCGCGGCGGTGCCGAGGACGATGCCAAGCAATGCACCGGGATTTTGCTCAACTGGGACGGAGGAGTGAGTTGCCTGCACCATCTCTTCGGTGCGGTCGAGGAACTTGGCGATGTTGAGGCCCATGGCTGCGGCGGGTACCATGCCGAAGTTGGAGAGCGCGGAGTAGCGGCCGCCGATGCTGGGCAGGCCATGAAAAATGCGCCGGAAGTGGTCGGCTTCGGCCACTTGCTGCATCTTGGATCCGGGATCGGTGATGGCAATGAAGCGGTTGCCCGCCTTATCGGCGCCGATAGCCTGCTTCACACGTTCGAAGAAATACTGTTTGAAGATGTTGGGTTCGAGCGTGCTTCCCGACTTGCTGGAAACAATGAACAGCGTGTGTGCCAGGTCAATCTTGTTTTCGAAAGCCTTGACCTGCGCGGGATCGGTGGAATCAAGAACGTGGAGTTCGGGGAAGCCGGTAACCTTGCCGAAGGTCATGCGAAGAACTTCGGGCGCGAGGCTCGAGCCGCCCATGCCGAGCAGCAGGATATGGCGGAAACCTTCCTTCTTGATTTCGTCCGCGAATTTCTGCAGATCGGCAATGTGCGCAATCTGCTCTTCGGTGATACCGAGCCATCCCAGCCAGTTCGACTCGTCGTCATTGCTCCAGAGGGAAGCGTCGCGTTGCCAGAGGCGGCGCATCTTGCCACCAGCGCGCCACTCGTCGTTGCCGGACTTGACTGCGCTCGCCAGCGGCTCCGGCAAACTTTGCTGCTGGCGACTAACTTTTGGGCTTATCTCGGATTTGGAACTCTTCTCGACCGCCTGCAGCAATTTATCGAAAGCGTCGGCAAAGAGCTTCACTCCTTCGTCCGTCAGCTTATCGGTGACCTCCTTCATCGAGATGCCCAGCCTGGCGACGGTATCCATGACTTTGTTCGCCTGGTCAATCCCCTCGGTGAGGGTCGGCGCGGTTTTGCCGTGTTCACGGAAGGCGTCAAAGGTGGCGGGAGGAATGGTGTTGACAGTGTCGGGACCGATCAGGTCGTCCACGTAGAGGACGTCGCTGTAGGCCGGGTTCTTGGTGCTGGTACTGGCCCAGAGCACACGCTGTGTCTGAGCGCCTTGTGCAGCGAGTTTCTTCCAGCGGTCGGTACCGAAGATTTTCAGGTAGCGCTGGTAGGTCTGCTTGCCGTTGGCCACGGCAACCTTGCCCAGGATGCTCTTGAGAGTTTCCTGTTCTTTGGGATCTTTGGATGACTTCAGCCGCGCCGCCACGATGCTGTCAATAGAATTGTCGATACGGCTGATGAAGAAGCTGGCGACGCTGGCAATCTTGCTGAGATCGCCGCCCTTCTTTGCGTACTCTTCCAAGCCTTTGATGTAGGCCTCGGCGACCTCTTCGTAGACATCCTGGGAGAAAAGCAGGGTGACGTTTACGTTGATGCCTTCGCTGATCAGTTGCTGGAACGCGGGAATGCCCTCGGCTGTGCCGGGGACTTTGATCATGACATTCGGGCGGCCGACGGCTTTCCAGAGCGTGCGGGCTTCCTGGAGCGTGCCCTGCGTATCGCGGGCGAGATAGGGAGAGACCTCCAGGCTGACGTAGCCGTCCCGGAACCTGGTGCTGTCGTAAACCGGGCGGAGAATGTCCGCGGCATCCTGGATGTCGCGGATGGCGAGTTTCTCGTACTTCGCCTTGGCATCCAGGTCGGTTTCCTTCTCAAGCGTTTTAAGCAGGTCGGAATAATCGGTACTTCCGGAAATCGCTTTCTCGAAGATTGACGGGTTCGAGGTGATGCCGCGAAGTCCGTCTTCGTCAATAAAGCGCTTCAGGTCGCCACTGGTGATGAGGTTGCGGCGGATGTAGTCGAGCCACACCGACTGGCCAAACTTTTGCAGATCTTTGAGATGATTCGTGGCCTTGGCAGTATCAAGAACTCCGGTTGGATTCATAAGACCTCTTTGTTAACTTTGGCCGACCAGAGGCCGGCGCTGTTGTGCGTGGTCGGACGAGACGGCCGTCTTACTTTGACCTCTCGATGACTTCGCGGGCCGCTTCGACGACTTTGTCGGGGCTGAAGCCGAATTTCTTCAACAATTCCTTTAAGGGCGCCGAAGCGCCGAAGGTGTGCATGCCGATCACTTTTCCATAGGAGCCGACGTACTGCGACCATCCGAACGTGGATGCCTGCTCGACGGCGACCCGCGCCTTTACGTCGGGCGGCAGGACTTCATCTTTATAGTCCTGGTCCTGATGTTCGAAAATCTCCCAGGAAGGCATGCTCACGACACGCGCTTTCACGCCTTCAGCTTTCAGTTGCTCGTACGCGCCGACACAAAGGGAAACTTCGCTGCCACTCGCCATGAAAATCACATCGGGCTTTTCCTCGACATCACCCGCGAGGATGTATGCGCCTTTGGCGACACCCCTGGCCGGGGCATACCTGGTGCGGTCAAACGTCGGCACCGCTTGGCGCGTCAGAACCAAAGCCACCGGTTCATGACGAAGTTGCATGATGACCTTCCAAGCTTCGGTCACTTCGTTGGCGTCGGCAGGACGCATTACGATCAGGCCAGGTATGGCCCGCAGTGACGGCAGTTGCTCTACCGGTTGATGGGTGGGACCGTCCTCTCCCAAGCCGATCGAGTCATGGGTGAAGACATAGATGACGGGGAGCTCCATGATTGCAGCCAGGCGAATCGTGGGCCGCATATAGTCGCTGAAGTTGAAGAAGGTGCCGCCGAAGGGACGAACCTTCGAGAGCGCCAGCCCATTCAGCGCTGAGCCCATGGCATGCTCGCGAACGCCGAAGTGGAAATTCCGGCCCTTGTAAGTGTTGGCCTGGAAATCGCCCATATCCTTCAGGGTCGTCTTGTTCGAAGTTGCGAGGTCGGCTGAGCCGCCGACCAGCCACGGAATATTTTGCGCGATGGCATTGAGAACCTTGGCCGAGCTTTCACGGGTAGCAATGCCCTTGGCGTCGGCGGGGAAGGCCAGCAGGTTCTTGTCCCAGCCATCCGGCAGTTCACGGTGCTGCATGCGATCAATCTGATCGGCGAGGGCGGGGAACTGCTGCTGGTATTTCTTGAAGGTCTCCATCCATTGGTTGCGGAGTTCGTGTCCGCGGCGTCCAATGCCTTCGCGGAAATGATCCAGCACACCATCCGGAACCAGGAACTGTGCGTCTTCGGGCCAGCCATAATTCTTTTTGGCCAGCTTCACTTCGTCGGCGCCGAGGGGTTCGCCATGTGCGGCGCTCTTGTCCTGCTTGTGGGGCGATCCGTATCCGATGTGCGAGTCAACAACGATGAGCGTCGGACGATCGCTGGTTTTAAGGAAGGCGTTATAAGCGTCGGAGAGCTGCTTGAGATTATTTGCGTCGGTGACTTCGACGACGTTCCAGCCATACGCCTTGAAGCGAAGGGCGACGTTTTCGCTGAACGACCACTCCGCGGGACCATCAAGGGTTACATGATTGTTGTCATAGATCCAGCAAAGATTGGAGAGCTTCAAGTGACCGGCGAGGGAAGCGGCTTCGCTGCTCACGCCCTCCATCATGTCGCCGTCACCGCACATCGTATAAACGTTGTAATCGAAGAGCTCGAAGCCGGGACGGTTGTAGTTCGCAGCCAGCCATTTGCCGGCCATCGCCATGCCGACGCTGTTGCCGCAACCCTGTCCGAGAGGGCCAGTCGTGGTCTCGATACCGGAGGTGATGCGGTACTCGGGGTGGCCGGGAGTCTTGCTGTCGAGCTGGCGGAAGTGCTTGATGTCGTCGAGACTGACCGCGGGCTCGCCCAGGGTTTCATATTTCGGATTCACCGCGCGCACTCCGGTCAAGTAGAGCAGAGCGTAGATCAGCATCGAGGCGTGGCCGTTGGAAAGTACGAAGCGATCACGATTCGGCCAGATGGGATCTTCGGGATCAAAGCGCAGGAATTGTTGCCAGAGAGCGTAGGCCACCGGGGCCAACGCCATGGGAGCGCCAGGGTGGCCGGAATTGGCCTTCTGCACGGCGTCCATGGCCAGGGTGCGAATGGTGTTGATGCTAAGGGTTTCCAGTTGTTGCGTGCTCAGCAAGGTTTGCTCGCTTGCCACCATGCAAGAATTCCTTTCGACGGTGTTCCGGCAACTGGATCCGACAGAATCCCGGGTGAATTGCTGGAACAGAGTGAACCGTTGGAGATCTCTATCGAGTCTACCAATTTCCCAAGCGGCCTGCTCTGCTGTGCAGCAACACGGGCAGAGTTCTGTGCCGGCTCAAAAAAGAGCCATTATAAGCATGGGATGTTGCAGGAAGGTGAAGGGATTCGTTGAAAGGGCGATTTACGGCTCTAGCGCTTGATTTGTGCGAGGTACCCGTTTTGACGGGCGTAGCCACGAGTGCTGGTTTCCACGAACTTCAAGAATTCCTTTAAGCTCTCGCGCTCGGTTGTGCCCAATTCCGAGTAGCGCACGCGCACGCCAAAACAGGGGCTGCTGCGGGTAACGATGCCGTTGAGAATCATCCCTTTGACCCAGATTTTGCCATTGGCCACCCACAGTCCGATTTCTACGTTCACGCCGGTGGGGACGGGAGTGGCGGTTTCGACGAAGCATCCGCCCATGCTGGTATTGGAAAGATTGCCCCAGACCGGAGTGGTGGAGTTTCCCAGGCGCAGTTCCACCGCGACGAAACACTTGAGCCGCGGATACTGGCGGCGATCCTGCCCCCAGGATGGAGTGAAAATGTCGGGCTCAAACGGCGGAACGGTTTGCGGGACGGAGGTGGTGCGCGGGGGGTCAGTGGTGCTCTGCGCGGTGGGACGTGCCGACGCGCTCGCTGCCGGCTTTCCTTGTTTGATTTGCCGCATGGCGTCAATCAGGGCCTGCTCCCGTTTTTCGGGAGGTGCTTCGCGATAGGTTTGCAACAGGGTTCCCAGGTGGCTTACCAGGTCGGGATCAGTGAGCAGTTGGGTCCAATCCGTTCCAATCGCGGCAGTCTTGGTCTCACTCATGTGCGGGTTCACGCCCCATTTCCAGCCATACCGTTGTTTCAATAGATTGAGCCACGATGACCTCCGCAACAAGATGACCTTGGTTACTGCCGGCGGTAACAGGCGTTGAGGTTACCCAGTGGATCGAGATGATTTGGAGCAGGTTGCAGCCACTGCGATGAGCGAGAGGGAGCTTACCAGGAGGGGAAACCAGACTTGCGAGATCCATGGGCGGGGGATCAGGAAGAGGACATCCAGGCTCTTGAGAGAAGTAGGCCAGCGCACCAGAAGCCATAGTCCTGCATAGTAGGCCAAGTCCCAGGTGGCAAATTCCCATACAAAAAACGCGAAACATTCCTTTAGCCGCGAGTGGGCAAGGGCGGCAGTCGCGAGCAGCATGACCATGGTGGCCGATTCTCGAAGCACTTCAACTGTAAGCAAGCTCGGCGGGAATTGCGAGATGGATTGGGATTGGATGTAATCGCGTGGCGCGAGCCGTTGCACGTCAGAAAGGGCGCCTCCAAGCCCGGGGAGCAGCCCGGCGGCGGCGCGAAGGTAGACCACCACGGCGCTCTCTGCGATGCCGAAGGCGACTGCGAAAAGGAAGGCGAACAGGAGCGGGCGGGTGGAAATATCCAGTCGCGATTTTCGCCACCCGGCATAGCACAGGAACGGTACGAAAATCAGCAGGTTGACCCACCACGGTTCGGCGAAAAGGCGGATAGTCATGGAGAGGAGAGTTTAAAGGAGAAGTCGATGGTTCGCGGCAAGCCCTCACAGCCGGGAGTATTTTTCGAGATCCCAAATACATGATCCGCTGTATGGTCTGGTGACTTGGTCCAGAGTAGAAGGGTACCTGCTGAATACTCGTTCTTCTCGGGAGAACAACCATGAATCTGTACCGCATCGTAGTTGCAGATGACCATGAAGTGGTGCGTCACGGCTTGCGGGCGATGTTAGAGGCGCAGCCGAACTGGAAGGTGGTCGGCGAGGCGGCGGATGGACGCGCAGCAGTAGCCAGCGTGATCGAATTCAAACCAGACCTGGCGGTATTGGACGTGGGCATGCCGAATCTGAACGGGTTGGAAGCGGCACGGCAAATCGTCGCCGCCGTGCCCTCGTGCCGGGTGCTCATCCTGTCGTTGTACGAATCCGAGCAGATGGTGTGTGAAGTCCTGGCGGCGGGTGCGCGTGGTTATCTATTGAAGTCGGATGCTTCGAAGTCTCTGGTGAAGGCGGCTGAAGTTTTGCGGAACGGGAAACTCTACGTTACGCCGCGTTTCTCGCACTTGGTGGAAGAAGGGCTGCGGTCGAAACGGACGGCTGTGGTGAGTTTGACGGCGCGGGAACGGCAGGTTGTGCAGTTGCTGGGAGAGGGCAAGAGCACGAAGGAAGTGGCCACTATCCTGGACATGTCGGTGAAGACGGCGGAGACGCACCGCGCCCACATCATGCACAAGCTCGATCTGCATTCGATTACCGAGTTGGTGCTGTATGCGGTACGAAACCGGATTGTGCAGGTGCCAACGCCGCTGGATGGGGTCGAGCCTCTGCCGATCGCCCTGGCCGAGAGTGCGCCTGCAACGATGCCCCGGCGTTCCGACATGGCGTAAGCATCAAGGCCCGTCAGGCTTCCCTTAATTCCGAACGGAAGAAGTGTCGCCGCTCGAAGATGGCGGGAGGAAGTTCGAAGACGCGGGTCTCCACGTTTTCGAATTCGAATTCCTTGCCGCAATCCGACGCGGGACACGTAGCACGGAACTTTCCACCCTTCATTCCGGCGGAAATTTCACGTTCCACCACCACCCAGATTCCACACTTGGGGCAGGTCACACACGCGCTCATGATGCGGTCGGCCATTCGGAAATTATAAATAGTGAAAAACGAATGCGGACTGAATAGCATGCGCACCGGCGTAATCAGAAAAATCGCCGGTGCTATTGCGGGAAAGAAGCAGAGATGGTGCTGTGGAAATCTTGCAGCGGGAGTGGACGGGGCGCGCGGCGCCCGCCTCTCCCGTTGCATTTACTTAGTCCTCGAAGCTTCGAGCACCACCACGGAGTTTGTTGGTAACCACCTGCTTCCAAAGCCACTTGATGACGCGCGCATCGTTGTAGCAGTAGCCGAGGTTGTGATTGAGGGTTGAAAAGCAGTGACGCTGGCAGGTTCTCTTCATGTCTTTCAGTTGCTTTTCCTCAAACTTGGGATTGTCGATGTTGCCCCAATCGAAACTGGACGGATACATGGGGAAGCAAGGCGCAACGGTTCCGTCGGTACGGATAATGACGTTGTTCTGTCCCCCGCGGCAGTTCCAGTCGGTGAAGTGAAGGCCGGTTTCATCCTGGACGATACCGGGCATGGATGCGATCTGTTGCGCGACATTACCGTTGGTCCCGGTGCCGTCCCCATACCACCCGTACTGACGAAGGTCGACCCCGGAGGACATGCGCATGAACGCTTTCATCTCCTGCAGGCGTTGCACCGAGTTCACCATCTGGTAGCCGGCTTTGTTCTTCTCGATAATCCAATCCACCAGATCATCCACGGCGCGCCAATCTTCCGGACGGATATAGGTTGGGTTCTCCTCCAGGTGTTTGAAGTGCTCGTCCTGCTCGAGCATGGGAGTTTCATTGATGTGATAGTCGGTCGCAAGGCGGTGTGCCCGCGCATACTCGGTGATCTGTCTTACATCCTCGTGATTATTGCGGCAGATGTTGATGTTGAAGAAGACCATGTGTCCGTAAACGTATTGCTTACGGATCAGGTACTCCAGGTTCGTTTGAACCGGCTTCAAGGCTTTGGGAAGGCCGGGTTTCTCGTCCCAGGCATCGAGCGCGAAGTTGTAAACCGCAACTCCGGCATCGCCGAGGCGGTCGGTCACTTCTGGACGCAGTAAGCGGCCGTTGGTGCCGACATAAATCCAGAACCCCTTCTTGGCGGCGTAGTAGGCAACTTTGTGAGCGAACTGGGGACGGAGCAAAGGCTCTCCTCCCATCAATGCGAGGACGCGGCAGCCATTATCGTAGAGCCAATCGATGGACCGGCGGGCGACGTCTTCATTCATTCCTTTCACTTTGTTGTTGAAGGCCCAGCAGTACCAGCAATCAAGATTGCATTTGTAATCGAGAAAAAGATAGGCGGTGATCGGGTGGAAGTCTCCCGGCATCAAGCGCGAGCGGAGATAAGGCACGAGCCATCCGCGCGCTTTGCGAGCGATCTGGCTTGCAGTCCAGTCGCGCTTCTCGGGTAAAGTTTCAGGCCCGGGATCTGCCAGCAAAGCGGGATACTGCGGGAAGACAGGTTCAGGAAGAGTTGCGCCTTTGGGCTCAGGAATTGCGGGTCGACCAGCGGCAGAATTCATCAACAAGTTGTGAATGTCAACGTCAATGCGGAACTTCGCCGGGGAGGTGGTAGCCATCGAGCAGCCTCCAAAAAGAAGTATTCAGCGTCCACAGATGCAGTAAAAACCAATCGGATGCGGCGTTGTAAGAAAATTCAGCAGGTGGCAGATGTTGGCGTTTCGATCGGAACTGGCGAGGGCCGACAGCGAGCGCAAGCTCCACATGAAGTACCCGGGCCAAATCATTCCAAGAATGTTGGCATTACGGTTTGAGTCGACACGGCGCGTGCCAATCTGGAAGGATAATGAGGATTCGAAAAGGGAACATGATTCGCTGCAAGGCATTGTTGTTTGACATGGATGGCGTGCTTATCGATTCGACCCCGGCGGTGGCACGCGTGTGGGGACGTTGGGCAGTTGAACACGGGTTCGACCCAGCGCAGGTGATTGCCAAGGCCCACGGGCGTCCCAGCCTGATGAATGTTCGGGAATACCTGCCGAATGCAGACCATGAAGTCGAGAATCGCAGGGTCGAACAAATGGAAAAGGAAGATCTCGAAGGCGTAATTCCACTTCCGGGGGCATTGGAATTACTGAACAGCCTGCCATCGGACCGGTGGACGATCGTCACCTCGGCTACCCGAGCACTGGCGGAAGTGCGACTGAGGGCGGCGGGCGTCCCGGCCCCGCGATCCATGGTGACGGCGACGGACATTCGGAATGGCAAACCGCATCCCGAGCCTTACCAGCGAGCCGCGGATGTGCTCGGATATGCCGGGCCGGATTGCGTCGTGGTGGAGGATGCAGCTTCTGGAATTCGATCGGGAAAGGCAGCGGGCGCGCGAGTCATCGCGTTCCCAACCACGGTGAACGAGTCGGCGTTGCGCCAAGCCGGGCCGGACTGGATTGTGCGGAATTGCGCGGACATCCGCGCTGCCTTTGTCGACGGCTTCTTGCAGCTCACGCTGTCGGGCGTTACGTCATTCTAGAGCTCTCACTCCGGATTCACTGAAAATTCTGGGATGACAAGCAATCGAGAAGCTGCTCAGTTGCAGATCAAGGCGTCTGAGGCCGGGATGGACCAGGCTTGGAGACTGCGGCCAGCAGCGCTTTGAAACGGCTGTCGTCCCGCAGTCCCGCCAGGTCTTCGTCCGCTCGCATGTGGTCGGCATCCTTGTACCCTTTATTCACGGCTGTAGTCAGGTATTGAAGAGCATTGTCGCGATCATGGGCAGCAAGCGCGACACAGGCGAATCCGTACCAGGCGAAGGGAAGCGTTGGGGGCTGCGTCTTGTCGAGTCTCGCGAGTGTGTCAGTGAACAGCTTCTGGGCCTCGCGGTAGCGATGATCGTAGGCGAGCGCCATGCCCAGGTATTGAAGCGTGCTAATGGGATCGGCATGTTCCGGACCGAGGACCCGAATCTGGCTCTCGAGTGACTTTCGGGCCAGGGTTTCAGCCTCGCGGTAGCGATGCTGGGCCATCAGAAGTCTTGCAAGCATCGCCTGGCTTGCCAAAGCATCGGGATCGTCGGGACCGAGAACTCGGAACTGGGCCTCGGCTGTTTCCCGGAACAGCTTTTCGGACTCGGCGAGATGGCCTTCGTGGAACAGGACTTCCGCCAGGTTGTATTTCGAGAGCAGCACGTCGGTGTGCTCGGGGGAAAGGGTACGCTCGCGGACCGCGAGCACCTGGCGATGCAACTTCTCGGCATCGGAGTAGTGGCCGGAGTTGGAGAGTATGTTGGCCAGGCCTTCCGAAGCCCGGACGGTGTAGGGATGGTTGGGTCCCAAGGTACGCTGCTCGATCTCGAGGGCTTTGCGGTAGAGGGTTTCGGCCTCGGCCGTGCGACCTTCGCCGTGGCTGAGATTGTTGGCCAGAGTCACCATGGTATCGGTCGTGTCCGGATGCTCGGGGCCCAACACGCGTTCCTCGGCGGCAAGATCGTCGCGGTACAGTTTTTCGGCCTCCAGGTAGCGGCCCTGTTCCTGGACTTTGTTCGCCAGGTTGTGGGTGGTCGCGATGGTGAGAGGATGGTCGGGCCCGAGCACGCGCAGTTCGATGTCCAGCGTCTTGCGATACATCTGCTCCGCTTCGGCCAAGTTGCCTTCCTGGCTGACTGTTCCGGCCAGGTTTGACATGGACCGCAGGGTGGGCAGGCTCTCAGGCCCAAAAACGCGGCTGCGCATCTCAACCAGATCGCGCTGCAGCGTCACCGCCTCTTTATATTGACCTTCTTTTTCGAGGATCACGGACAAGTAGTCCATAGTCTCGAGGGTGAGAGGATCTTCCGCGCCGAGGACTCGCCTCTGCGTGGCGAGGGTGGCGCGAGTCAGTTTTTCCGCTTCGCTATCGTGGCCCTCGCGATCGAGAATCCATCCCAGCTGGGTTTGCGACCTCAAAGTCTTGGGATTCTCCGGGCCGTACCTGCGTTGGCGAGTGGCGAGCGCGGCGCTGGCCAGTTCGTGAGCACGGGAGAAAAGCCCAAGATTGGTGTAGGTGCGGGCCATAGTTTCCATCAGGTCGGACTGAACTTCCGGGTCTTGCGACAAGCCGGCAGCGATCTCTTTGGAAGACTTGTCGAGAATCTCGCGCGCAGTCACGGTATTTCCGCGGGCTTCATTGGGATCGGAAACTTGGAACATGCCAACCATGAAGTCGGTGATGCGGCTGGCGCGATCGCGCTCGCGAGTGATGCGCCTCACCTGCAGAAACTCGGTGATACCAAAGCCCAGGAGCAGCAGAAACACGCCGAGCGCAACGCCGACCGCGGCGCGGTGACGCTGCACGTATTTCTGAACGCGATACGCGGTGGAAGCCGCGCGCGCTATCACGGGCTCGTTGTTCAGAAAGCGCTGAACATCGGCGGCAAGCTCCGAGGGAGTTCCATAACGGCGGGCACGATTTTTCTCCAACGCCTTGAGGACAATCCAGTCGAGGTCGCCGCGGAGCAGGCTGGCCAGTTGCTTGGGGCTGGTGTTGCGATTGCCGGCGACGCGGGTGGAAGTTTCCGAGTCCGATCCCAAGCGTGTGCTGGGACTCGGAGGATCATCCTCGCGCAGTTCGCGCAGCACCTGGTCCACGGGTTTCTTCCGCCACTTTTCGGGATCGAATGGCGGCGCTCCGGCGAGCAGTTCGTAGAGAATCACTCCCAGCGAATAAACGTCACTGCGGGTGTCAATGTCGGTGCAGGTGGGGTCGGCTTGCTCCGGACTCATGTAACCCGGCGTGCCCACCATTCCGCCGATGCGAGTCACGTTGGTCTCGGCGGTTGCGTGCTCCGAGAGGGCCTTGGCAATACCGAAGTCGATAATGCGGGGCAAGGGCTTCCCGTCGAGTTCAAGCACCAGCACGTTGGAAGGCTTCAGGTCGCGATGAATGATGGCCTTCTGATGGGCGTGCTGGACGCCTTCGCAAACCCTGACGAACAACTCCAGGCGCTCGCGCGTGGTGAGTTTCTTCTGATCGCAATAGGTAGTGATGGGCAGCCCCGGGACATACTCCATCACAAAATAAGGCTGGCCTTCAGGAGTGGAGTCGGCATCGAGGACCTTGGCAATGGTGGGGTGATCCATGATTGCCAAGGCCTGACGCTCGATGTTGAAGCGCTGCAAAGCCGAGCCATCGTAGCGGCTGGCCCGAATGATTTTGAGGGCGACATTGCGGACAACCGGTTCGGTCTGCTCGGCGAGCCATACTTGTCCCATACCGCCTTCGCCAAGCTTGCTCAGCAGGCGATAACGTCCGATTGAACCCAGACTGGCTAGCTCGGGCGAAGTCGCCGCCGAGGGCAGCGTAGCCTGTAATTCAGAATTGTTTTCTGAGCTGCGTTTTCTGGCGGATCCGGGCTTGTCCTGTGCAGACACATTCATCCCCAGTGCGGGTGAGTTTTGCTGCTAAGGGTAGCACGCGGGCGAGGTGGTTCGAAGGCGAAGCGACTGCGAAAATCAGCCCTCACGCCAGCGCTGAATCCGGACTTGCAGGCGGCTACAAAGCGGGAGTCTGAACCAGAGTTCCCTGGTGGAACAGGATCTTCCAGCCGTTCGCAGTGCGCTGCCAGATGGTGGAGCGCTGGGTTTTCCTCGTATGATCCTGGATTAACACGTAAGTGAGCAGGTAAATGTCTGGACTCAATGGGCGGCAATGAAAGCCGGAGGCTTCCCACACGTCAGGTTGCGGATGCGCATAGCGTTGTTCCAGGATCGCTAAGACATACTCCCGGCTGTAACGCTGACCAGAGGCGCCGATCTCCCAGAAGTCTGGCGAGGTCATGTTTTCGAAATCGGCTCGAGTCGTGCCAAATTCCGGACGATGGAAGATCGGCTCGCGCCTGACCAACTCCTGCAACACTTCGCGCAACCCCGGATCGGTCGTGAGGACGGGCTCAGTCATATTGTGATGATAGGCGGAGTTACGCGCAATAGCCTCCATCCACCAACAAGCTTGCCCCGGTGATGAAGCTCGCCGCAGGGCTGGCGAGGAATGCGACGAAATTGGCGACCTCTTCCGGTTGGGCGTAGCGCTGGAGCGCCACGTTTTGCACGGTGCTGGGCGCGCCGGGCCCGTGCGCCGGATTCATGTCCGTGTCCGTGGGGCCGGGTTGAACGTTATTGACAGTGATGCCTCGCGGTCCGAGGTCACGGGCGAGAGCTTTGGTGAACCCGACGACAGCGGCCTTGGTCAGGGCGTACACCGACCCGCCCTGAAACGCCACGCGATCGCTGTTGCAGCTTCCGATATGGATGATGCGCCCGCCGTCGCGCATGTGACGGACCGCTTCTTGCGTCGCCACAAACATGCCTTTGATGTTCACTGCGATCATCTTTTCGAAGGCGTCGAAAGGGAACTGATCGATGGGGGCGACGACCAGCGCTCCAGCATTGTTTACCAGGACGTCGAGGCGGCCGAAGGCCTCTACGGTCTTGGTAACCGCGGCGCGAGTGGAAGCCTGGTCGGCTGCATCGGCCTGGATCGCGAGCGCTCTACCGCCGGCGGTTTCGATGCTCGTGACGGTGGAGTTGGCCTTTTCAGGGGAGGAATTGAAGGTGAGAGCAACCGCGGCCCCGTCCTGAGCAAGCCGGAGTGCGATGGCGGCGCCGATGCCGCGTGCTCCGCCGGTGACGAGAGCGGTTTTGCCAGCGAGTTTGTTGGTCATACATTCTCCGGGAAAGAAGTAGTGTCTAGCAAAGATTGGTTAGGAAAGTAAAAAGCTTCAAAGTTTCGAGCGGACAGTAAAACTACTGGCACGAAAATCAAGAGGGGCTTGTCGGATGGGGAGCGAGCAAATGAGATCTCATGTGCTCGATGGAGGGAATCTCTTTTCGAACCGGTAACGAATTGTCTGGCGCGCCCGGAGAGATTCGAACTCCCGACCTATTGCTCCGGAGGCAATCGCTCTATCCAGCTGAGCTACGGGCGCGCTCGCGGTGTTTCCAGTTTACATGTGGGCCTGGTGCCGATCAATGCGGCGGATCTGCGCAGGGAGTTTCCGGGCAGCAAACCGGCAGACGAACTGTGTTGCATACGATCGACGAATTCAGCCAGATGACACAAGCGACAGAGCAACTACCAGCGATCGCGCCCACCACCCCCGCCGCCGCGCCCACCGCGGCCGCCGCGCCCGCCACGATCTCCACCACCGCCCGGTCCGCGTTCGGCCTTCGGACGCGCTTCGTTGATATTCAGGGTGCGTCCGCTCAGTTGCGATCCATTCAGAGCTGCGATCGCTTTCTCTCCATCTTCGTCGCTCGACATCTCGACGAAACCGAACCCACGCGAGCGGCCGGTTTCGCGGTCAGTAAGAATGCTCACGCGATCGACCTGTCCGTAGGGCTCGAACAATTGACGTAATTCATCTTCCGACGTGTTGAACGACAAATTCCCAACGAAAATGTTCTTCAAGCGAGTTGCCTCTCAGTGAGCTATCTGAGTGTGGGCTGACTTCGGCGGGAATGCAAGGGCAGGTTTGCCGCGCTTGCCGGAGTTGGCGAACAGTCAAATGCGGACGAAGTATAGCAGGAATGCTGAAATTGGGAAGGAAAACGGAGCGATCTAACAGTCGTCGACTGTCCAGAATTTTCCAGAACGGTAACCCAGCCGAAGCACCCGATTCCGGGGGTCATGTTTCTTGTCGCAATTAGGGCAAGCCAAGAAGCGGCTCCAGCGGCTGCCGTGCTGATCATAGCCGGGAGCCACGGAGAAGGTCGTACCGCAGCTGCAGGGGACCAGGTAAACATTGACCGGCAGGTCGGGTTTAGACGCCTTCGGGGGCACTCAGGCTTCCTCTACCGTGGCCAGCGAACTCTTCTTGCGGCGGTTGGATTGCAAGATTTTCTTCCTCAGCCGCAATGACTTAGGGGTGATTTCGACGAACTCGTCGTCGGCGATAAATTCGATGGCCTGCTCCAGGTTCAACTGCCGGAAGGGCACCAGGCGAATGGCTTCGTCGGCCGTGGAGGCGCGCATGTTGGTCAGCTTCTTTTCGCGGACCACATTGACGTCGAGGTCGTTATCCTTGGCATTTTCGCCGATGATCATGCCTTCGTAGACGTCCACGCCGGGGCCTACGAACAACTCGCCGCGCTCCTGCAATCCCCAAAGAGCATAGGAGGTCGTAATGCCGCCGCGGTCGGCGACGAGCGCGCCGGTCAGGCGATGCGGAATCTCGCCTTGCCACTCGACATAGCCGTCGAACAAGGCGTTCATGACGATGGTGCCGCGGGTATCGGTGAGCAATTGGCTGCGCAAGCCGATCAGCCCACGGCTGGGCACGCGGAACTCGATGCGCACGCGCCCGTAGCCGTGATTGTGCATGTTGACGACTTCGGCCTTGCGCGTCCCCAGCTGTTCCATCACGACTCCGACAAAGCCTTCGGGGATGTCCACGGTGAGGTGCTCGACCGGTTCCATCAGCTTGCCATCCACACGCTTGGTGACGATCTCGGGTTTGCCGACCATCAACTCGTAGCCTTCGCGGCGCATCATCTCAATGAGGATGGAGAGTTGCAGCTCTCCGCGGCCCATGACCTTAAAAGCATCGGTGGAGCCGGTGTCTTCCACGCGCAGCGAGACGTTGGTGAGCAGTTCCTTGTCGAGACGCTCGCGCAGATTGCGCGAAGTGACATACGTGCCTTCCTTGCCGGCGAAGGGCGAGTTGTTGACGGTGAACAGAATGGCGATAGTGGGCTCGTCAATGGCGATGTGCGGCAAGGGCGCGGGGTGCTCGACGTCGGTGATGGTCTCGCCGATGGTGATGCCCTCGACACCGGCAATCGCCACGATGTCGCCTAACTCGGTTTCGGTGATATCGGTGCGCTTCAGCCCGGCGAAGGAGAAGAGTTTCGTGATCTTGGTTTTGTGGAGGGTCCCGTCCAGCTTGGCGATGGCAACTTCTTCGCCGGTAAACATTTTTCCGTTGAACACGCGCGCGATGGCAAGCCGCCCCAGGTAGTCGCTATAGTCGAGGTTCGCGACCAGGATCTGCAGAGGACCATTGATGTCGCCCGCTGGTGGCGGAATGGTTTTTACGATGGCGTCAAACAAGGGGCGCAGATCTTCGCCGCCACCTTTGATGTTGGTGGAAGCGGTGCCGGTCTTGGCGTTGGTATAGAGGACGGGGAACTCGAGTTGATTCTCGTGAGCATCGAGATCAATGAACAAGTCATAGATCTCGTTCAGCACTTCCTGCGGGCGCGCGTCGGCACGGTCGATCTTATTAATCACTACGATCGGAGGCAGCTTTGCTTCCAGCGCCTTGCCAAGAACATACCGGGTTTGGGGGAGCGGGCCTTCGCTGGCGTCCACCAGCAGCATGACGCCGTCCACCATCTTGAGCGCACGCTCCACTTCGCCACCAAAGTCACTGTGGCCGGGCGTATCCACGATATTGATTTTGATGTCGTGGTAAAAGATCGCGGTGTTCTTGGCCAGAATGGTGATGCCGCGTTCGCGCTCAAGCTCGTTGGAATCCATCACCCGTTCGACGACGGCTTCGTTGGCGCGGAAGGTGCCGCTCTGCTTGAGCATGGCGTCCACCAGCGTGGTCTTGCCGTGGTCTACGTGGGCGATGATGGCGATGTTGCGAATACCTGAACTCAAAGTGCCGGGATCCTTTCGGAAGTGCGCGAACGCATCTCTACCACTTTACTATGCCGGGACGGATTGGGGGTCCTATTCAGCCCGCGACAGCGACGGTCTTTGGCTTTGCGGGCTTGCCGGCAAGCCGTGCTTCCAGTTCGTGCACCGCGCGCTGGGCGGCGCGAACGCCTCCACCGGTGGAAGATACCGGTCCTTCGCAGTCGGTGTTTGCAAAGAAAATACGGTCGAACGGCTGGCGGACGAGCGGCTGCACCTGCGTAAAGACGCCGGGAGCGGACTTATAGAGAGGATGCCCGCGGCGGTAAAGGTGCACTTCAAGGGGATCAAGGTTTGATCCGGGAAAGAGATTCTGGAAATCGTGCAGCACGGCTTCGGCGATCTTGCGGCACCCAGGTTCGGTGAGCAGATAGCCTCGGTCGTCTTCTACCATGGGAGTGTAGAAGCTCAGGATGTTGAACTTCTGTTTATAGCCGGGCTGGTTGCGAACTACCCAGTCCGCGACAACGAAATCCGTGAACTTGTTTCCCGGACACCATGTGTCATAGCCCTTATTGAAGACTGGCTTGTCAAAGATGAGGTTCACCACGGGATAAGGGATGTAGTGAATCTGGTGCATGGCGTCGGCCTGCTTTTCGGGAAGGCCTTCGACAATGCGCCGGGTAATGAACTTCGGGGTGGCCATGATGACAGCTTTGGCCGCGACGGTTTTGAGTTCTCCGCTGTGCACGAAGGTGACCTGGGCTGAATCCTTTTGCTGCGAGACGGAGACGATGGTGGCGCCGGCCTGCATGCGGTCTCCGAGTTGCGGGCGCAGAAGGTCGGCGAGCTTTTTTGTGATGGCGCCGAGACCGCCCGGCCAGGTGTAACGATCGTCGGCACGCGAAGCTCCCGCGATCGCGTGCAGTTCGTTGATGCCAATCCAGGCGGCAGTTTCTTCAGTCGCGGCACCCCAGTTGGAGGGGCCGTAGTTGTCCCACCATTGCTTTACCTCCGCGGGATACCCGGCGAAGAAACTGGAGAAGGGAAGGTCGTAGAGCTCCTTCCCGCGAGTCTTGAGATTGACTGCCAGCATGTCTTTTCTGAATTTCTTGAAGCCCTCGCGAACCGCGGGAGGGTAGGGAAGATTCTCGAGTCCCTCGCCCCAGGTGTCGGCAACAAATTCGCCTTTTACGATCGTGCCATCCCAATTATTTACAGGCAGGGGTTCGAGGCCAATTTCCTTTGCGAAGTGGTAGGCAACCTCGCTCTTTTCGAGGAACGCGGCTCCGGCCGCGTAGGCCTCGCCCTGATAATCCAACCGATAGGCGTTGCCTCCCCAGTGAGGTTCCTTCTCCAGAATGAGAACATCGCGGTGACGCAGCATGTAGGCAGCACTCAAGCCGCTGACGCCGCCGCCAACGATAACGACGTCGCGGCGCGCGGAAACCGGGGGCCGGGTGAAGACTTTCCCGTCGCGAACCTGGTGGCAGATGCGGTTGTCTTCTCCTTCCACGACGGGCTTGTTCTCCGCGGGAGAGGCGAGCAGCGCTGTATCGATCGGGCAGCCGGCAGCGATGCTTCCGGCGACAACGAACTTAATAAAGTCTCTTCGGTTGGTGGTCATAATTTTCTCGTGTACCACCGTGGTGGCGGAGGCTTTCGGCCAGCGCGACGCCGGCGGTTCGTTTACGTCTCCAGCAGTTCAGCGGCGACTTCTGTGTGGCCATCTGCCCCGACGCGCAGGCGATACCAGGCCACGATTGCAATCAGCGAGAAGACGAAAATAATTGTCGAGATCGCGTTGATCTCGGGGGTGATGCCGCGGCGCAGGCGTCCCCAGATCTCCAGCGGCAGCGTATTGTCGCGACCGATCAGGAAAAAGCTGACCGCGATCTCGTCCATCGAAAGCGTGAAAATGAGCAGCGCAGCGGCGATGATCGAAAGTTTCAAATTCGGGATGGTGATGCGCCAGAACGTCTGCCAGTAGTTTGCACCGAGGTCGAGGGAGGCTTCTTCCTGCGCACGATCCAGCTTTTGCAGTCCTGCAAAGACTTCGGTGGTCGCTACTGAGATCAGCGCGGTGCCGTGTCCGAGGATGATCGTGATCAGGCTGAGTTTCATCTCGACCTGGCGGAACAACATGAGCAGCGAGAGGCCGGTGATGATCCCCGGCAGAATCAATGGCAGGAGCACCAGGCGGCGAAAGACCGCCTTGCCGGGGAAGTTGGCGCGATCGAGTGCGAGCGCCGCAGGGATTCCCAGGGCAAGAGCAATCGCCACCGCAGCCAAGGCCACCAGCAAGCTGTTGAGCACGGAAGCCCAGATTGCGTCGTCGGCGAATAGCGTCCGGTACCAGTCAAGCGTGAGGTTGCGGGGAGGGAAGCCTCCGACGCCCGCGCCATTGAAAGAATAGACGACCAGCGTGACGATCGGCAGGTAGAGAAATCCGAAGACCAGAAGCGCGTGCAGGCTCAGTCCGCGATTCTTCATCGGAAGCTCCATTTCTTCTCCAACGATTCCGAGAGAAACAGGATCGTAATCACAAGTGCAAGCATGCAAAAAGAGATCGCCGCACCCAGCGGCCAGTTGTAGGCGGCGCCGAACAAGCTGACCACAATGTTCGAAACCATGATCCCGCTGGGACCTCCGAGCAGCAGCGGAGCGAGAAAGTCCCCAAGGCTGAGCACGAAGGCGAAAGTTGCGCCTGCGAGCACGCCGGGAAGCGAGAGGGGGAAAATCACCCGCCAGAAGGTTTGAAAGGGAGACGCGCCGAGGTCCTGCGAAGCTTCAACCAGGCTGCGCGGAATATGCTCGAGCGAAGAATAAATCGGCAGAATCGCAAACGGCGTGTAGATGTGGGTAAGCGTGAGCACCACCGCAAACGGGCTGTAGAGCAGAAAGCCAAGTGGTTGGTGCGTGAGATGAAGGTACTGCAGCAACGTGTTCAGCACGCCATCACTGCCGAGGATCGTCTTCCACGCATAGGCCCGGACCAGGTAGCTTACCCACAGCGGAATAATCACCAACTGGTACAGCAGGTCTTTTCTTTTGCCTGCATGAAACGAAAGATAGTAGGCCAGGGGATAGCCGAGCAGGAGGGAGAAGATCATGACTCGGGCAGCGATCCACATGGAGCGGAAGAGGGTCTGCAGGTATACGTTCACGCGCCAGAGTTCGCGATAGTTATCGAGGGTCCACGAGTGGAGGATCTGCTGTGTTGGCGAAACCGACCAGAAGCTGTAGCAAAACAGCAGCGCATAGGCGAGAAGCAGAAAGACCGTGACCCACAGCAGGGGAGGGACGGTGATGGCGGCTCGGTAGGCGCGGGAGAACATTAATTCCTCTCCGGTGACTCTCGGACAGGCACCGCGTCATGGGGGGAAAATTCGAGTTCGAGTGCGTCCTGAAGGGAATGCTGGCTCGCGGTCCTCACGGTCAGCGGCGTGCCATCGCTGCATTCGACTTGCAGCAGTTCGGTTGCTCCATGAAACGCCTGTCTTTTTACCGTGGCAGGAAAGCGGACCGCACCCGGTGCACTGCCGGCCGGCCGAATGTTCTCCGGGCGCAACGAGAACAAGGCGGGGCCGTCGGGCAAATTTGTGGACCAGGAAAACGGCCCAGCCTGCGCCAGGCGATTGGTGACGGTTGTTCGAAGCAAATTCGTGTGCCCGATGAACTGCGCGCAGTACGCGGTAGCCGGGCGGCTGTAAATCTCGCGTGGCGAGGCGACCTGTTCCAACTCGCCCATGCGCAGGAGCGCGATGCGGTCCGACATCACCATGGCCTCTTCCTGGTCATGCGTAACAAAGATGAAGGTGATTCCAACTTCGCGCTGCAACGACTTGAGCTCCACCTGCATTTGCCGGCGCAGATTGGCGTCCAGCGCGGAGAGCGGTTCATCGAGCAGGAGCAGCTTGGGGCGATTGATCAAGGCGCGCGCCAGCGCGATGCGCTGTTGTTGCCCTCCGCTGATCTTCGACGGTTTCGCCTTGGCCTGCGCCGTCATCTTCACCATGGCGAGTGCCTGCTCCACCCGGCTTGAAATCTCCTGCTGCGGGACTCTGGCGACGGTTAATCCGTAAGCGACGTTCTGTTCCACGGTGAGGTGAGGAAACAGCGCATAGTTCTGGAAAACCGTGTTGACCCGACGACGATACGGCGGCAGAGGGTCAAGCCGCTCGCCGGCCATAGTGATCGAGCCCGAAGTCGCAGTTTCAAATCCGGCGATGATGCGCAGCAGGGTCGTCTTCCCCGATCCGCTTTCACCCAGGATGGTGAGAAATTCACCCTCCGCAACTTGGAGGGAAATATCGCGAAGGACCTGGTTCTTCCCAAATGACTTCGCCACGTTGCGGACGTCGAGCAGGGTCACAGGAGCAGCCTTCCCTTGGGAAGAGGCGGCTTGGGTTGCGGGAAGTTGCATAGGCCGACCGGCGTCGCGAAGTTACTGCGCGGCTTTCACCTGGTTCCAGATCTCGTTGTACTTGGCCCGACGCGGCACGTTCTGCCAGAAATAGATTCGCTTTTGATAGTTGTCCACGTCATCGAGGTGCAGGCTCTTCACCTGGTCTGCCGTCATCAACTGTGCGGCTGCCGGATTCGCCGGTGTGTAACCGGTTACGTCGCTTACTTTCTTTTGGGTCTGGGCCTGCACCATGTACTCGAGGAATTTATAGGCCAGATCTTTGTTCTCGGTTCCCGCGGTAATCATCAGGTGATCAATCCAGCCGGTCGTGTTTTCCTTTGGAATGGTTTCGCCAACCGGGAAGCTGATTTTACGAAGCTGGTTGGTCATTAGGGGCCAGCCCATGGCGGCTACGACCTCGTGGTTCTGAAAGAGGTTGGTCAGCTCGCCACCGGTGGACCACATCTTGCGAATATTCGGTTTCAGTTCAAGCAGCTTCTTCTTCACCGCCTCCAGTTGCTCGTCGCTCAGGTTGTAAAGCCGGCTGGGATCGGGTTTGTCGTAGCCGAGGACCTGGGCAGCCATGTAGACGGTGGAAAGATCGTCCCATACAGAAATCCTGGAGCGCAGCTTGGGATCCCACATCGTGGTCCAGCTGTCGGGAGGTTGGGAGAAAGCCGTGGTGTCGTAAATCATCGGATTCGGGCCCCACATGAAAGGAACACCGAAGATGAGATTGTCCACCCGGACCAGAGGGAGGCTGGTGAGCTTCGGAGAAAGCTGGTTATAGCTGGGGATCCTGGCGAGCTCGAGCGGGGCCGCGAGCCCGTTGGCGGCGATCATGGTTGCGACATCGCTGGATGGCGAAATCACGTCGTAATTACCGGCACTGCCGCCACGCAGTTTGGCGACGAGTTCATCGCTCGATCCCATGTACGACGCCGCGACTTTACAGTGATACTGCTCCTCGAACCCGTGAACAAACGATGGATCAGCGTAGCCTTCCCAGACCAGCAGGTTGAGAGTCGGGGTTTTCTTGCCGCAGGAGGGGAGCAGGGCGGCAGCAGCCAGCAGCGAAATCAGACCGGCAAGTCGAAGCTTCACTCATGGCCTCCGGCGGCAGCGGTTTTGGCCGCGCTAAATTCGGCGGACTGGTACACAACTTTGCCGCCAACCATAGTGAGCAGAACTTCGGTCTTGTCAATCTGGTGCGGGTCAATCTTGAACAGGTCCTGCGAGACGACGATGAGGTCGGCCAGTTTTCCCGGCTCGATAGAGCCTTCGGTCTTTTCCCGGCGTCCCGAGAAGGCGGCTCCGAGCGTGTAAGCCCTGATTGTGTCTTCCAGGCTGAGCCGCTGCTGCGGAACAAACCCCTCTGGCGGATCGCCATTACTGGTCTGCCGGGTGACGGCGGTCTGCACGCCAGGCCACGGATTCAGCGTCACCACGGGCCAGTCGCTGCCAAAGGCAAGGTGACCGCCATCCTTCTGAATGCTGTTCCATACCCATGCGCGCGAAGCGCGTTCCTTACCGATGTTGCGCGCCCAGATGTGAAGGGTGTCTTCGTCGGGATAGGAATGAAGCGGCTGCATGCTGGCGATCACGCCCAATTTTCCGAAGCGGGCAATGTCGGCGGAAGAAATGGTCTCGATATGTTCAATGCGCGGCCGGGCATCGGAGGTTTTGTTGGCCTCAGTGGCGTGCTGGTAGGCATCCAGCGCGGTGCGCACCGCTTTGTCGCCAATGGCATGGGTGAAGATCTGAAAATGACGGCGGTCGAGTTCGGCGATCGCCTGCTTGTATTTTGCGGGGTCCCAGAACAGCTTGCCAATCTGCGAAGGATCGTCGGTGTAAGGCTCAAGCATCGCCGCGGTATGCGCTTCGACTACGCCGTCGAGCATGGTCTTCACAACTCCGCCGGAGAGCCAATCATCGTGGTAAGTCTGACGGGCCTTTTCGATTTTTGAAATGGCGTCGTCGGTGAGTTGCGGCGGATCAAGGAAGTAAGCGATGTAGAAGCGAAGTGTGAGCTCATCCTTCTGTTTCAGTTGGTTGTAGAGATCGAAGTATTCAAAGTCCTGCCCGGCGCTGTGCACGCGGGTGAGTCCACGCTTGTTGGCTTCCTTCATCCCGAGCCGCAACGCCGTCAGGCGCTCTTCTCGCGTCGGTGGAGGAGTGAACCTGGCCACCAGGTCGCCGGCGGATTCCTTCAGAGCGCCGGTCGCATCGCCATTCTCGTCACGCACAATTTTCCCGTTCGGTGGGTCGGGAGTATTGCGCGTAATTCCAGCCATCTCCAGCGCTTTACTGTTTGCCCAGGAACTGTGGCCGTCAAACGCGCTCAGAAAAACGGGGCGGTCAGAAACGACATCGTCGAGAATTCTCTTGTTGGGCAGCGCCGTCGGACCAAAGGTCGGATATGTCCATCCCATTCCCTGAATCCAGGTCTCCTTGGGGTGGCTGTCGGCGTATTGCTTCACTCGTTTCTGGATTTCAGGGATGCTGTCGGCGCCATTCAAGTCCACTCGCGTCAGGCCGAGAGCGCCGTCCATAAAGTGAATGTGGCAATCCACAAAACCGGGCAGCACCAAGCGTCCAGCCGCATCCATCACCTTGGTGTTGCTTCCGCGATAGCCCGCGATCATGTCAGCTTTGCCCACGGCAATGACCTTGCCGCCTGCAATGGCCACAGCTTCGGCCCAGGGACTCTGGGCATTGAGTGTATAAATACGACCGTTGGTCAGGATGATGTCGGCGACTTGCCTGGATTGTGCCAGCGCCGAAATGGAAACCGTCAAGACGACGATCAGGCGAAGAACCTGAGCCGATTTTCGCAAGGGCCTCTCCTTGTTGTCCGCGTTCCCGCGACTAGAACGTTGGCGGGGTATTGACCCACAGCACCCATGATTCCTTGTCCCCAGGATTTGACCACGAGTGCGGCGTAGTGCTTTCGAAATAGAAACTGTCGCCTGGTTTCAGGCGATACTTCTTTTCCAGCAAAAAGATCTCGAACTTACCGCGCATGACGTAGAGGAACTCTTCCCCCGCGTGAGTATAACTTTCGCCACTGCCGGCGCCCGGAGCGATGCGGAACAAATGGGCCTCCATGACCGGACTGCCCACCGCGAGCAACTCCATTCGCACGCCGGGGGAAACTTCCAGTACCTTGCGAGCGCCGGGCGTAACCAGGGGGGAATGGGAATCTCGCGCATCGAAGAAGTCGAGGATATTGGTCTTGTAGAATTTTGCGAGTCTGCGAAGAGTGCCGACCGAAGCTCCCATCTGCGAACGCTCGATGGCGCTCAGGAATCCGACAGAGATGCCGACGGCTTCCGCCACGCGGGCAAGGGAGAAATTATGGCGGGTACGCAATTGCCGCAGCCTGACTCCGATTCCGCTTGAGGCCCCGTTGGGGGTGGGTTGCAGCAGGCCGTCGCGTTTGAGCATTTGCACGATTGCGGGGGCGTTCAGGCCGCGCACTCTCCGCAGGAAGCGGGCCCGCTTGAGCACCTTCAAATCCTGGTCGCTGTACAACCGATATTTGCTGGCCGTGCGTTGCGGGCGGGTGAGTCCCAGGCTCTCCCAGGCGCGTATGACCGAGGGTGACACTCCCACGAGGCGGGCGACCTCTCCGATTTTCAAGTAAGGTTTGGAGTGGTCAGCGCCGGTTGCCAAATTGAGATTCTCCGCGACTTTTCAGGATGGGGAGCGGCTATTTTTCCCTTGACAGCGTTGGGCGGCTTCTCTAACCTTGCGCGATTATAGCAAGGTTTGTGTGGAGCGCAAGGCGCTCCTTTCGATTCGAATATCCACCTGCTCCCGGAGGACTCCATGCCGTCGTCTCCCACTCGCTTTGCGAGTTGCTGCCTGGTAGCTCTGTTCTGTCTCGTAGCATCCACCCTGACATTCAGCCAAAGCACAGGCGGAAGAATTCTGGGCCGCGTCGCCGACCCCACGGGGGCGGTGCTGGCCAAAGTGAAAGTCACGCTGGTCAACGAGGAGACGGGAGTCAGTCGAGAGTCGCAAACCAACGACAGTGGCGACTATGCCTTTCCCGAAGTTCCGGTCGGAACCTATCGCCTCGAATTCGACCAGGCCGGGTTCAAGAAAAACATCAGACGCGGGGTGAATGTCGACCTCAACCAGGTCATCAACCTGAACATGACCATGCAGGTCGGCGAGACGAAAGAAATTGTGGAGGTAACTTCCGAAGCTCCGCTGGTGGACACGACCAGCACGCAATTAGGAACTGTAGTCAACGATCGTGCCATCGTGCAGTTGCCTCTCAACCAGCGTGACACATATCAGTTCCTGTCATTGCAGCCAGGGGTTTCGTCCCAGGTAGGCGCCGATCTCTACTACGGCGGGAACAGCACGGGCAGCGTGTCGGTCAATGGCGGGCGCGGCCGGGCGAACAATTTCAGCGTGAATGGCGGCGATGCCAACGATATGTTCGCGAACCTGCCCACGGTCCAACCCAGCCCTGACAGCGTGGAAGAATTCCGCATCATCACCAACACCTTCGATGCGGAGTACGGCAGGAACTCCGGGGCCGTGGTCAACGTGGTCACCAAGTCCGGGACAAATTCGTTTCACGGGAATGTCTACGAGTTCTTCCGCAACAAGGTGCTGAACTCGCGCGGATATTTCGATACCAGCAAGCCCGACTTCAAGCAGAACCAGTTCGGTGGCACCTTTGGCGGGCCGATCGTGAAGGACCGGACGTTCTTCTTTACCTCCTACGAAGGGCGCCGGGTGCGGCAAGGCAACTCCGGAGACGTGGTCGCGGTGCCTACTGCAGCGGAACGGCTGGGAGATTTTTCCGCAGGTTCCACGTTCACGGGCGTGATTGGTGACCAGACGGTTGCCGATGTTCTGAATACGCGCCCGGGTTGCGCAGCGGCAATCGCCGCCGCGGGCGGGGCGAGTCCAACCGCGGGCATCGACTACGCTTCGGTGTTTCCGGGGAACATTATTCCCACAGCTTGCCAGGATCCGGTCGCGGTCGATTTGCTTCGATTCGTCCCCAGTCCCAACACCGGAAATGGATTTTTCCAGGCAGTGCTGACCGGACGGGACCGCCAGGACCAAGTCACCTTCCGCTTCGATCATCGTATCAACGACAAGCAGAACCTGAGCGCCTACTACTACTTCACGGATGAAACCAATTTCAATCCGTTCAACAACTTTCAGGCCGCCGGGGCCAACGTTCCCGGTTTCGGCTCCAGCAATAAACAACGATTCCAGCAATATAACCTCAGCCATACCTGGAGCATCAACAACAGCATGGTGAACGAGGCGCGGTTCACCTACATGCGCGAGGCGCAGGGAACGTTCAATCACTCCGAGCACACCAACCTGGTCACCGACTCTTGTGCCTCGGCCGCGGCCCAGCCTTTCTGCTTCACGGGAGTTTCGGACGCAGCCGCCATCAACGATCCTGCCAACAACCCGCTGGCTGGAACACCGTTCGCGAACAAAATCGGAATCACTCCGGGACTGGGAGCCAACCGTGAAGGTGTACCGGACGTTGCAGTGTCGGGTGGATTCACGATCGGCAACAATTTTGAAGGGGAATTGCCGCAAATCGGAAACTCCTTCCAATGGTCCGACAACCTGACCAAGATCAAGGGCAATCACACGTTGAAGTTTGGAGCGGATATCCGCCGAATGCGCTTCGACCAGACCCTGTTCTTCGAGGTGAGCGGTTTCTACAACTACTTTGGCGGCGGGACCAACGACGCTGGCTTCGACAACCTGTACCCCAACTACCTGCTGGGACTGCCCGACACTTACCAGCAAGGCGCGGCCCAGAAGGAGAATGTCCGCACCACCTCCGTTTACCTGTTCGCTCAGGACAGCTGGAAGATTCGTCCTAACCTGACGTTGAACTACGGATTGCGTTGGGAACTGAACACGCCGCTGACCGACATCGGAAAGCACGTGCAGACCTACCGGCCCGGACAGACGACGAGCATCTATCCATGCCAGCTTTCGGCGTATGGCCAGACGTTGTTGGGTGGCGTAACCGATTGCACGGGCGTATTTCCGACTGGGTTGGTGGTACCGGGCGATGCGGGAGTGCCTCCGGGCCTGACAACCACCTACTACAAAGCGTTTGCGCCGCGTATCGGCATTGCGTGGAGTCCCGGAAAATCAGGCAAGACCAGTATTCGCGCGGGCTGGGGCTTGTTCTACAACCCGATCGAACAGTTGGTGCTGGAACAGTTCAGCGCCGAGCCTCCCTTCGGCGGCAGCACCTTCCTGGTGGAGACCTTCTTCAATACTCCCTTTTATGCGCAGGCGGGATTCGCCGATCCGAATCCATTCAATGGCATCCTTAATCCCACGCGCGGGGACCCGGTGGATTGGTCGGTATTTCGTCCGATCCTGCTGTTTGGGGAGTTCCAGCCGCATCTGCGCTCGCAATACGCGGCGCAGTACAACTTGACGATTCAGAGGGAACTGGCGAAGGACCTGGTGTTATCGGTGGGCTATGTGGGAGCACAAGGCCACCGTCTGCTCGCTTCTACCGACCTGAATCGTGCGACGCCGCAGACCTGCCTGGACATCGCATCCATCGCAAACACGAACCCGGCGGCGGTTACTTCGTTCGGGACGCCTGGCACGTGCAATCAGTTTGCCGAGGACAACCAGTTCAGCGTGACTGTGCCGAACGGTTTCAACTTCCACTTGCCCAATGGACAGGTTGTGCAGGGGTCCGGCCAGACGCTGAATTTTGTCGGCATCCGCCCGTTCTCTTCGCCCAACTGCCAAGTCGATGGGACCAACTGTCCTCCCGACCAGGTGCCGGTGTTTTCGAACATCTTCGCCCAGGACACGATCGCCAACTCCAACTACAACTCCTTCCAGTTGAACCTGGAAAAACGGTTCTCTCACGGGCTGCAATTGCAGGCCGCCTATACGTTCAGCAAGTCGATTGACCAGGCTTCCAGCTTCGAAGACATTCTCAACCCGTTCGATCCTCGGCGCACGCGCAGCCTGTCGCTGTTCGACGCCCGGCATCGCTTCGTGGTGAGCTACGTCTACGAGTTGCCGATTCCCAAGTATTCGGGCGCTAAGGGAAAATTGCTAAACGGCTGGGGAGTTTCCGGCATCACCCAGTTCCAGAGCGGGTTTCCGGTTCACCTGCAATCGTTCGACGACAACGAGTTGACCAGCAGCATAGACTTTTCGTCGGCGGGCGTTCCTGATCAGTTGGCTCCGTTCCACAAGCTTGATCCGCGTTCGAATCCGAATAATTACGGATTCGATCCCAACAGCTTCACCTCCAATGCCTCCGACCCGTCGCAGCCCGCGTGTTCTGCGGGGGCGACCTTCAACTGCTACCAGCCGTCGCTCTTTGGGCGCTACGGAACCGCCCCGCGCACCATCTGCTGCGGGCCGGGTTTGAACAACTGGGACGCGTCGGTGCTGAAGAACACCGAGCTCAACGAGAGAATGCGCCTGGAATTCCGCTGGGACATTTTCAACCTTGCCAACCACACCCGCTTTTTCAATCCGGATGGCAACGTTACCGACGGAAGCGACTTTGGACGCGTGAAGCGGGCTGCCGCCCCACGGTTGATGCAGTTCGCATTAAAATTGTACTTCTAGCTCGAAGGCGCCGGGCCATGGCCCGGCGCCAATCTAATAGCCGCATCCGGCTTGAGTCACTCTGGAGAAATTCGATGTACGCAGACCTGCAACGGGAGCTCGACACCTTCGAGCGCCGCACGCCGAAATCCGCCGAAGCCCACAAGCGCAACCTGAAAAGGATTCCGCTGGGCGTTGCCAGCAATTACCGGGCCTACGATCCTTACCCGATCTTCGTCAAAGAAGGGCAGGGCTCGCATTTCCGCGATCTCGACGGGAACGACTACATTGACCACAACCTGTGCTTCGGCGCATTGATGGCGGGGCATTGCCATCCTGCGGTGATGAAGGCCGTAGGGGCGCGCTTGCAAACGGGCACCATGTTCGGCATGCCGCACGACATGGAGTGGCAACTGGCGGAAGAGATCTGCCAGCGCTTTCCAGTCGAGATGGTGCGCTTCGGCAATAGCGGAACCGAAGCCACGATGCATGCGGTGCGCCTGGCGCGCGCAGCAACCGGGCGCGACAAGATTATCAAGTTCGAAGGCGGATACCACGGGCTGCACGACACCGCCCTGGTCAGCGTGAAACCGCACGCTCCCGACTATGGTGACGCGGACGCGCCGACGTCGGTTCCCGGCGGTTTAGGCGTGCCGAAAGCCAGCCTCGCCAATGTGCCGATCGCAACCTTCAATGACCTGGCCAGTGTAGAGCGAAGGTTCCGGGAGAATCCTGGTGAGATCGCAGCCATCATCCTAGAGCCGATCATGATGAATGTCGGCTTGTGCATGCCGCAAGCGGGTTTCCTGAAAGGCTTGCGCGAGTTGGCGACAAAAAATGGCGCGCTGCTGATCTTCGACGAAGTGAAAACCGGCGCCAAGCTGGGATGGGGCGGAGCGTCCGAATATTTCGGGGTTACGCCCGATATGATTTGCCTGGCGAAATCCATTGGCGGCGGGTTGCCGCTGGCGGCATTTGGCACGCACAAATCTGTCATGGACCTGATCTCGCAGCACAAGGTCTTTCATGGCGGCACCTACAACACCAATCCAGTTTCGATGGCCGCGGGACTGGCGACGTTCCGCGAAGTGCTGACGCGCGAGAACTATGCTCACGTGGAGAAACTGAGCAAGAAGCTGACCGATGGCTACAAGAAGATCGTCGCCAAGGTCGGCCTGCAGGCTTATGTCGCCAGCGCCGGGGCCAATGGCGCCCTGATGCTTTATCCAAAGGAGATTCGCAGTTACCGCGATTGGGAGGCGGTGGATGTCGATCTCTGGCGGCACTATTGGTTTGGCATGGTCAACCGTGGAGTGATGGCCCAGCCTTACTGGTGGGATGAGCAGTGGACGATCTCGGTTCAGCACACCGAGGCGGATATTGATAAGCACCTATCTGCTTTCGACGACGTAGCTCCCGCTCTGGCAAAGGCTCAGCAGGAGCGCGAAGCGCCGGCCGTGGCAGTGCACTAAGAACTGTTTCAAGGTCCAAGGTTTCAAGGTGGTCATCCGGATCGTCGCGATCAGCCTTGAAGCCTTGAACCTTTCCAGGAGTTTTCTTGTCAGAGCATGACCGCAATCAGCCGCATCTGAAGCGCGTCCTCGGACGCTGGGACCTGGTGCTGCTGTTTGTGGTAGCGGTATTCAACCTGAACGTGGTGCCCTCCATTGCCGCGAATGGCGGGGTCACGGTCTGGTTATGGCTCATTGCGCTGCTGCTGTTTTTCTGGCCGCAGGGGATCGCGGTAAATGAGCTTGCGCATCGCTACCCGGGGGAAGGCGGAGTCTATCTCTGGGCGAAAGAAGTCTTCGGCGACTTCCACGGGTTTCTTTCTGGCTGGTGTTACTGGACCAACAACATGCTGTACGTGCCGACAGTGATGCTGTACTTCGTCGGGGTTTCAGTATTTGCCATGGGGCCCGGGCACGCCGCGCTGGCCGACAGCAAGAACTTTGCCATGGTGGCGTCGGTGGCGCTGCTGGCATTTCTCACCGTGCTCAATATTGTCGGCCTCGGGGTCGGGAAGTGGCTGAACAACCTGGGTGCGATCGGGACATTTGTCGCGGCCTCGGTACTGATCGGCTTAGGTATTACAGTGTGGTCGCGGTTTGGGACGACGGTAACGGGAGCGGATTTTCGAATTCCGGCGGACCCTCGTTTCGTTCTCAACTCTTTCGGGGTGATCTGTTTCGGCCTGGTGGGATTGGAACTTGCGTCCGTAATGGGCGATGAGATTTGTGAACCGAAAAAGACGCTGCCCGGGGCGGTTGCCTGGGGCGGAGTCATTTCCGGCGCGCTCTATATCGGCGCCACCCTGACCCTGCTGGTTGCCATCGGAAAGAACGATATCAGCGTGCTGCAGGGGATTGTGCAAGGGGTCAGCCACATGGCGGCGGAGGTCGGGGTGGCGTGGATCATCGCGCCATTCGCGGTCATGCTCAGCCTCTCCATCGCGGGGATCGGTTCGGCATGGATGGGCGGCTCAGCGCGGATTCCGTTTGTGGCCGGGCTTGACTCTTACATGCCGGCGGCGATGGGCAAGGTACATCCCAGGTATTCGACGCCGCACGTGGCGCTGATTGTGCAAGGCCTGGTTTCGCTGGCATTGATCGTAGTGAACTTCACCGCCTCCGGCGGGGTGCAGGAAGCGTTTCAGAAAATGCTTTCGGCCGCGGTCGTGCTGCAACTAGTCCCGTTTCTTTATGTCTTTGCCGCGCTGGTGAAGTTTGCGTGGCGAGGCTCGCTCGAGGGCGGCCGCTACGGACGGGGCAAGATGATGTTCGCTGGAGTTGCCGGCCTGATCACCACGACTTTGGCCATTGTGGTGGCCTTTTTCCCGGCAAAGCAGATTACATCGGTGTGGAAATACGAAGTCACCATGTTCGCGATCACGCTGGGATTTATCGCGCTGGCGTTCTTTTTCTTTTATGGCTACGGGCGTTTGAAGGTCCCCGGACCCAACCCGACTGAGAAAGTCGAAGCCAGCGTGCGTTAAAGCGGCCGTGGACGCGGCGTTCCGGCGACGTGTTTCGACGGTTAATTTTGGAGGTTTCTATGCGCGGCGGAGTCAAAGCCGATGTTCGTACCTATCAGATGTACGTGAACGGCGAATTCGTAGACAGCCAGTCCAACAAGACGTTTGAAGTATTCGATCCCTCTACCGAGGAAGTCATCGCGCATGTTCCCGAGGCCGATGCGGACGACGTAAATCGCGCGGTGGCGGCGGCGCGGGCGGCATTTGACGAGGGTCCATGGGCTTCGACTACGGCACAGGAACGTGGACGCGTTCTGTTCCGGCTCGCGGAGAAGATCCGACAAAATTCGGCGATGCTGGCGGAACTTGAATGCCGCAATACCGGCAAGCCGATCATCGAAGCGGAATTCGATATGGGCGACGTGGCGACCTGCTTCGAATATTACGGCGGGCTGGCCACGAAGATTCTCGGCTACGTGAATCCCGTGCCGGATAACGCAGTGAGCCTCACTCTCAAAGAACCAATCGGCGTGGCCGGGCAAATCATTCCCTGGAACTATCCGCTATTGATGGCGGCATGGAAGCTGGCGCCGGCGCTGGCTGCGGGTTGCACCTGCGTGCTGAAGCCGGCCGAGCAAACTCCGCTGACGGCCCTTGAAATGGCGAACTGGTTTGCGGATGTTGGACTGCCGCCCGGAGTCGTGAACGTCATCACCGGGTTCGGAGAAAGCTGCGGCGCCCCCCTGGTGCAGCACCCTGACGTCAATAAGGTCGCCTTTACCGGCAGCGCTGCCGTGGGCAAGATCATCGTGAAGCAGGCGGCCGATACCGTGAAGCGTGTCACGCTCGAACTGGGAGGCAAGTCTCCCAACATCTTTTTTGCCGATGCGGACTTTGAATCTGCCGTCGATGGAGCCCTGTTCGGAGTTTTCATCAACCAGGGGGAAGTCTGTTCGGCAGGAAGCCGCATTTTGGTGCAGAAGCCGATCTACAAGAAATTTGTGGACGCCATGACCGAGAAGGCAAAGAAGATCAAGCTCGGGGCCCCGCTCGATCGTGATACCAAGATGGGTCCGCTGGTGAGCAAAGACCAGTACGACCGTGTGCGCGAGTATCAGGATCTCGGAAAGAAGGAAGGCAAAGTTGCGACGGGCGGCGGACGCGCCGAAGCGTTCGCAAAAGGCTATTACGTGCAACCCACGATCTTCTATGACGTGGATAACAGCGCGCGCATTGCCCGGGAAGAAATCTTCGGGCCAGTAGCGGCTGTCATTCCGTTTGAAGACGAAAAGGACGCTACCAGGATTGCCAACGATTCGCCCTATGGCCTGGCGGCAGCGGTATGGACGCGCGACATCTTCAGGGCCTTCCGCGCGGTGAAATCGTTGCGCGCGGGAATCGTCTGGGTGAACCACATGCAACCGACTTACGTCGAAGCACCCTGGGGCGGATACAAGCAGTCGGGTTTCGGACGGGAACTGGGACCGTGGGGCATCGAAGAATATCTCGAGACCAAACAGGTGCACATCAATCTTAATGAGCAGCCGATTGGGTGGTACTGAGATGGCCACCATCCAATTACGCACACCGATTCCGGGGCCTCGTTCGCGGGAGTTGATGCAGCGCCGCAATGCCGCGGTACCGCAAGGAGGCTTTCACGCCACCCCGATATTCGTGGCCCAGGCCGATGGCGCGGTGATCGAAGATGTCGACGGCAATCGGCTGATTGATTTTGCGGGCGGCATCGGATGCCTGAACACCGGGCACCGCGCTCCGGAAGTCGTGCATGCGGTGCAGCAACAGCTGAACCGCTTTCTCCACACCAGCTTCAACGTGGTTCCTTATGAAAGCTATGTCAGACTGGCGGAGCGCATGAACGCTTTGACGCCGGGTAATTTTCCGAAGAAGACCTTCTTCGTCAATTCGGGCGCGGAGGCGGTGGAGAACGCCATCAAGATCGCCCGCAGCTACACCAAGCGCCCGGCGATCCTCTGTTTTGAAGATGCCTTCCATGGCCGCACATACATGGCGATGGCGGTGACTTCGAAGACCCATCCCTATAAAGCCGGGTTTGAGCCCTTTCCGGGCGATGTGTACCGGGTTCCCTTTGGATACTGCTACCGTTGCTCGTATTCGCTGACCTATCCCTCTTGCGAGTTGTTTTGCGCGAAGCACATCGAAGATACCTTCAAGCGCGTGGTCGCGGCCGAGTCGGTAGCGGCTGTGATTGTCGAGCCCATCCAGGGCGAAGGCGGGTTCATCACGCCGCCAATGGAGTTCTTCCCCATCCTCTCGGAAATTTGCCGAAAGCATGGGATCCTGCTGATCGCGGACGAGGTGCAGACGGGCTTTGCGCGCACTGGCGCGACCTTCGCCTGCGAACGCTTCGGCCTGGTTCCGGACTTGCTGGTCACGGCAAAGTCGCTGAGTGGCGGCTTACCGCTGGCCGCAGTGACCGGCCGGGCGGAAATTATGGACACGCCCGAGGCCGGCGCGATTGGCGGCACTTTCGGCGGGAATCCGGCCGCGTGCGAAGCAGCGTTGGCGGTGCTGGACATCCTCGAAAAGCAGGACCTCAACCGTCGCGCCAATCAACTTGGAGATCGTTTCCGAAAGCGTGCCGCCAAATGGCAGGCAGATTGGGACCTGGTGGGAGAGGTGCGTGGCCTGGGCGCGATGCAGTCAGTGGAATTCGTCCGCTCGCGCAAAAGCCGCGAACCTGCCGACACAGAAGCCAGGCAGATTTCACAGTACTGCTACGAGCACGGCCTGATCGCCCTCACCGCGGGATCCTACAACAACGTGATCCGGTTGCTGATGCCGCTGGTGATCACAGACGCTCAACTGGATGAGGGGCTCGATGTCTTAGAATCGGCATTGGCCCATATCAGCGAACACAGTTCCGCGGGAGCGGTTCAGCCGGTTTAATCCGGGACCAAGAGGCATATCATGACTGTTGCAGCACCCAGCGCTTCCATCGTTCCTCACTACATCAATGGCAAGTGGACCGAGTCTCGGGCCCAGGAATGGATTGATGTAGTCAATCCGGCCACCTCGGAAATCCTGGCGCGTTCTCCTTTGGCAAGTGCGGAAGAAGTCGCGGCGGCCGTGGACGCTGCGGCGGCAGCCTACCCCGAATGGCGCCGGACCCCGCCTGAAGATCGCATTCAGCCGCTGTTCAAGTTGAAGCAGCTTCTCGAAGAGCACATTGACGAGTTGGCCCGCATCATCACCCAGGAGAATGGGAAGACTTTTACCGAATCGAAAGCGGAACTGCGCCGGACCATCGAAAATGTCGAGGTCGCCTGCGGAATTCCCATGATGATGCAGGGCTACAACCTCGAGGACGTGGCCCGCGGCATCGACGAGATCATGATTCGCCAACCATTGGGCGTGGTTGCGGCCATCACGCCCTTCAATTTCCCCGGGATGGTGCCGTTCTGGTTCCTGCCTTACGCAATCGCCACAGGGAACACCTTCATCCTGAAGCCGTCGGAACGCGTGCCGCTCACCATGAAGCGCACCTTCGAGTTGCTCGAACAGACCGGCTTACCCAAGGGAGTGGTGAACCTGGTCAATGGCGGGAAGGAAGTTGTGGATGCGCTGCTCGACCATCCCAAAGTGCGCGCCATCAGCTTTGTCGGGTCGACCCCGGTCGCGAGATACGTTTACGCCCGCGCGGGCGAGAACGGGAAGCGGGCACAGTGTCAGGGCGGCGCGAAGAATCATGTCATTGTGCTGCCCGACGCGGACATGCAGATGGCCACGCAGATCATCAGCGACAGCGCATTTGGTTGCGCCGGGCAGCGCTGCCTCGCGGTATCGGTCGCGGTCACCGTGGGCGAAGCCCAGAAAACATTTCGCGACTCGATTGCCGACGCGGCGTCAAGGTTGCGGGTCGGTAACGGCCTCGACGACGGAGTGCAGATGGGTCCGGTGATCACCGCGCAAAGCAAGTCGCGGATCGAGTCCCTCATCGGCGCCGGAGAAAAGCAGGGCGCGAAGGTGTTGCTCGACGGCCGCAACTCGAAAATTGATCGCTACGAGTCAGGCAACTTCGTCAAGCCCACGGTGCTGGACGGAGTCTCCGCGAGCAGCGACATTGCCGACACTGAGATTTTCGGCCCAGTGCTGAGCCTGATTCATGCCAACGACATGGACGAGGCCCTCGCCTTCCTTGAGCGCAGCGCCTACGGCAACCAGGCATCGTTGTTTACCTCCTCTGGTGCCGCCGCTCGAAGGTTCCGCTATGAGGCTCCGGCGGGGAATATCGGTATCAATATCGGCGTGGCCGCTCCCATGGCCTACTTCCCCTTCAGCGGATGGAAAGACAGCTTCTTCGGCGTCCTGCATGGACAGGGCCGCGACGCGATTGAGTTCTACACCGAAAAGAAAGTTGTCGTGGAGCGCTGGGCCAAGGAACACTCGAGGAAGTTCTGAAAATCCGGCAACCACCTGACGAACCAAGGGCAACTTATGTCGAACACGATCCAGAAATATAAAGACTACGTTATGACCGGCTTTCTGAAGTCGGTTGCACCCATCGTGATCGATCGCGCCAATGGCGCTGTCGTAACCGACGTAAACGGGCGCGAGTATCTCGACTGCTTTGCCGGAATTTCCGTAGTGAATGCCGGGCACTGCAACCCGCAGGTCATTGCGGCCGCCAAGAAACAAATGGATAAACTGGTCCATTGCTCTTCGTACCTGTATCACGTGCAACCGGTTGCGGACCTCGCCGAGAAAATCGCTCACATCGCTCCCGGCAACCTGACCAGGACGTTTTTCGGAAATGGCGGGGCCGAGGCCATTGAAGGAGCGATGAAGCTCGCCCGGCTGTACAGCGGCAAGCACGAATTCATCGCGCTTCATGCCAGCTTCCATGGACGCAGTTGGGGGGCGCTGAGCGTGACCGGCAACATGGGACGGAAGAAGCGCGGGGGCCCGTATGCTCCGGGTGTGGCTTTTGCTCCGGCACCTTACGTATATCGTTCGCAGTGGCCCGACGATCCCGAGGAGTGCGGCCGGCAATGCGCCAGGGCAATCGATGAAGTTGTCCGTTACGCAACTTCCAATGACGTGGCCGCATTCATCGCAGAACCCCTCATGGGCGAGGGTGGAATCCTGGTCCCGCCGAAAAACTATTTCAAGGAAGTGAAGAAAGTCCTCGATCAGTACGGAATCCTCTTTGTCGCCGACGAAGTGCAATCCGGCTTCGCGCGCACCGGGAAGATGTTCGCCTGCGAATACTACGGAGTGGAGCCGGACATCCTCGTGACGGCCAAGGGGATTGCCGACGGATTCCCGCTCAGTGCATTCACCACGCGCCCGGAGATCGCGGACGCTTACCGGCCGGGCGATCACCTCTCCACTTTCGGCGGTAACCCCGTCTCGTGCGCCGCCGCCCTGGCCAACATCGAGTACATGCAGAAGGAAGATCTTCCGGGACGCGCGGCCGAACTTGGCAACTACGCCATGACCAGACTTCGCGAAATTCAGAAACAGAACCCGATCATAGGGGAGGTGCGGGGTTTGGGACTGATGATCGGCGTCGAACTGGTCAAAGATGAAAAGAAAACCCCTGCTTCTGCCGAAGCCGAGGCGGTCCGCGATTCATTGCTCCGGGATGGTGTTCTGGTAGGGGTAGGCGGAGTGTATGGCAACGTGATTCGTTTTCAGCCGCCATTGGTGATCACCAGACAGCAGATCGACCGCGCGATCGAAGTCTTTTCCGGAGCCCTCGAGGAAGTCACCCGCGCGGCCGCGGTTTAGGGATTTGCCGTTAAATGCCGTGCCTGTATGCAGCCCCGGGGCGGGAGGCAACATTACTACTTCTGTACTGCCGTAACCGCTTTGATACGCCACGTTGGTTATCAATCCAAAGGTGCCGGGCTTCCCGTAAACTTTCTATAATTCGATAGTTGCGAGGTCCTTATGGCGAGAGCGAAAGCCTTTGGCTATTCCTGTGTTTTGCTTTGTGTAAGCCTGGCTGCGGCGCAAACCCATCCCAAGCACGTTGGTGTGGTGCTCGACTGGACCTACCATCACCTGGCAGTCAGCGGGGGCCGCACCTCGCAAAACCTCTATTCCGCCAAAGCCGAACCCCGGATGCTGTTCCACATGCCAGGACAAATCGAAGTCCAGCAACCGGAACGGCAGTTCCCCGTTCCGCCACTGGCATTGCAACCTCGCATTGACGGCAGCAACACACAGGTGCGCAGGAACATCAAGTTTGACTGGAGCGTGAACCTGGGCGGCGGCAACGTTGCGGCCAACATGTTCCCGGCGAAATACCAGTTTGCCGCCAACGGCGTTCCCAGTTGCGCGAACGACTACGTCGTGTACGCGTTGAATGTAGCCAGTGCCAACAATCAGGCCAATCTGGTCGGCATTAACAATCTCTATAGCGGAACGGGAGGCATCTGCGGGGCGAATCCAACTGTGACCTGGGGGTATCGCGGCAGCACGGCTGGCGGCGCGGTCCGGACTTCGCCGGTGATTTCGCTGGATGGAAAGAAAATCGCGTATGTGGAGAGTTCCGCCGGTTCGGCGACCTTCCACATTCTGACCTGGAGAGCCGGCCAGGGCACGGTCACCGCGCCTGTTGTTCCAACCCTACCGAATGCATGCACTGCAACTACATCTTGCTTGTTGTCAGTGACGTTCTCGGCCTCGGCCACCACTACTTTCGCTTCGCCCTGGGTGGATTACCAGACAGACAAAGGCTTCGTGGCGAGCGACGATGGCAAGGTCTATCGCATCAGCTGCGTTTTTACTTGCGGACTGAACAGTAATCCGACCGTGGATTGGACCTTCACCCTGCCAGTGGCGGGGACGGGCGGGGCACAGCCGCAACCAACCGGACCCGTGTACAACAGCCCATACGGATATCTCACCATCGGAGATCAGTTGGGTGAAGTTTGGGTAATCAATACACTGGCTACGCCGCCGGTTCTTTTCGCTGGTCCGGTGATGATCGGTGGCGGTGGCTGCACCGTGACCAATCCCCCCGGCCGCACCGGCACGCCGTCTCCATGTACGGCGAACGGCCCCGGCTATGGCATTCCCGACCCGGTAATCCTCGATAACAGCGGGCAAGCTGAAAAAATATTTGTCTTTACCGGCAATGACGGAACTGTGGGCGCCAGCGCCACCGTTGCCCAGATGAATCTCGATCTCACCGGACTGGTTCGCGTCCATGTCGGGCAAGGCAGGGTTGACATGCACAGCGGGACCTTCGATAACAACTACTTTGGGAGCAATCCCAGCGCCGGGGAGTTGTTCCTGTGCGGGACTGGCCAGGCCGATACCACTCCCACTCACTACTGGATCGGATTCACCAACTATCCGACCATGAATTCAACCTTCACGGGCAATCTGCAGCGCATCAATGCCGCCGGCGTGCAGTGCGTTCCATATACCGAGTTCTACAACCCGAACATCAACCTGGGTGGAGTTGCAGGCCATCACGACTTGCTGGTGAGCGGGCTGGTTGCAGCGGGTACGAATGGATACATCATCACCAACGACATCAGCACCGGCGCCATCACGGCAGGTCTGAATAACGTCAATTACCCGGGCGGAATCAGCGGCGTGGTCATCGACAATTACAGCAACATGGGCCAGAACTCGAACGTCTATTTCAGCACTCTGGGCACGGTCAATGTTGGCACCTGCAACAACCAGCGATGCGCGGTCAAGTTGAGCCAAGCCGCGCTGCAGTAGGGAATGACTCATCATTTCGCGAGGCGATTGTACTTCTTGAGCACTTCCCGCAGCCGGTCGTGAGGCAAAGCGATCGCCGTGTGGTTGTCGATTCCGGTCATCGTCTCTGCGGCGATCATCGCGTTGATGATGGCCTCTTCCGTGGCCTGAACCGTCGCCAGAAAAATCGAATCCATATCATTATTGGGCAACATGCTGAGCTGGCGAATTCCCTTCACAGCGCTTGCTCCAGGATTCGCGGTAGAGAAGGCTACAAAGATATCTCCTGAACCATCGCCCGAGTAGCTGCCATCGCGGCCGAGTCCAAGGGAAACGCGTTTTGCCACACGCTTGAGCTGCGGCGGAATCAAAGGCGCGTCGGTCGCGACTACCACGATGATCGAGCCCACATCGTCGCCCCAGACGGTGCGATCGGGGATTTCTTTTCCCACTGGAACGCCGGCGATGCGCAACTGGCTGCGACGTCCGTAATTGCATTGCACGAGCACGCCGACGGTGTAGCCGCCATATTTCTTGTCCAAGACCCGGGACGAGGTTCCGGTTCCACCCTTGAACTCGTTGCAGACCATGCCCGTGCCGCCCCCCACGTTTCCTTCCTCAATTGCACCGCTGTGCGCCGAATCCAGAGCTTGAAACACGTGCTCGGGCTTGACGTGAAATCCATTGATGTCGTTCAGAAAGCCGTCGTAGGTTTCCGCCACCACCGGCAGGGACCACCAGTAGCCGCTTTCATCCGGAGGCCCGTGCTTGACGCGCCATGCTATGACGGCATCGCGAACCACTCCGACGCTGTGCGTATTGGTGATCATCACCGGCCCGTCGAGGAAGCCGGACTCTTCCAGCCAGGTGGTGCCCGTCATCTCGCCATTGCCGTTGAGGGTGAACCATCCGCCAAAGACATCGTCGGTGGAAGCTTTGCCACGGGGAAATACGGCAGTGACTCCGGTGCGGACCGGTCCTTCCCCGATCTTCAGCTTGCCTTGGCCGGAAATGAGGGTGGCATAGCCGACCTCCACCCCCTTTACATCGGTGATGGCGTTCAGGGCGCCGGGAGTGCCGTCAAAGGGGACGCCCAGGTCGCGGGCGCGGGCTTTAGTCTGGGCGATCGCGGTCGAAAGCAAAAAAAGCAAAGCGGAAATCAGCGCTGCACAGCGAGATTTCAGCATCCAAGTCCTCCGTGGCAGTTCCTGCGTGAGTATAAAGCACGAAATTGGAGGCATGACCTACAATGTCTAGGCGAGGAGAATGGACGATGGAGAACTGGAAGAAGGCGCTGCTGATCGGATCGGCCACTACGGGCGCCATCCTGTTGTTGCGAGGTCAAAGGACCGCAGGCCTGGTATGTGCGGGCGTGGGGCTGGCGACGCTGGCTTCAGAGTATCCCGAAAAATTCGCCGAATTTCGCGATAACCTTCCCGACTACGTAGAACGGGGAACCACCTTCCTGGATGTGGTCTCGCGGGTCGGGGCGCGGCTTTCCGAAGTGGCCGAGAAGCGCGGCGCCACCTGGTATGAGGCGTTGCTGAATACCTAGCTTGTGCTGGGTGTCATCTTCGACTGAGGTCATCGCGAGACCCGCGATAGCGGCGTAGCCAACTCGCGTATGGTGAATTCCAACTCCGCTAATCAATCCCCAACTGCTTCCGTGCGTCGGGGCTGAGTCGCTCGGGCGTCCACGGCGGATTCCACACCACGTTCACGCTGGCGTTCCGCACTCCTGGCAACTGCTCGACCCGTGCCTTCACCTGCTCTCCAATCTGGACGTGCGCCGGGCAGCCTTGGGCAGTGAGAGTCATATCCACGGTGACATCCTGCTGGTTGTCGGGAGCGGCATCGAAACGGACGCCGTAAATGAGCCCCAGGTCAACAATGTTGACCGGGATCTCCGGATCGTAGCACTGCTTCAGCGCGCTCAGGACCTCATCTTCAGTAACCGCAGCCATTGCTCCCCCTGGGACTTCCAAGGATTATTTTAATAGATTCACCACTGCAACGGGGGTTGTGCCATGGAAATGGATTGGTATCGCTGCTGGGCGGCCAGGCGGGCACAGGCTGAGATCAAACAGGTCAACGTCCGAGTGGCCCCAGCGCGCCGAAGTACATTCAGTATCGAAAGACCCTCAGATTCCATCAGCGTCAATGATCGCGACGACACCTGTTCCAGGAGTTGCTGGTGCGCGACCCGACGCTGTAGACATCCATACATTCATCATCCGCAAGGATACGGAAACCGACCCTGCTAGCAAAGCGGCGTGCGGTGCCCGTTCCTTCCTTCACCGGCAGCCTTCCTGGCGCAACCGGCATCGTAGTGCCCTGACGTACACTGCTTCTCATGTCGCCAGAGCTGAAGAAGAAGATTCAACTGGTGCTGATCGCCGCGTTGGTGTTGGCGGGAGCGAGAGCGGCCTACATCCTTCTCGAACGCCGTTCCGAGAAAGCGATCGAAGCCAAGAAGAAGCAGGCGCCTCCGCTGAATCCGGACTACTACGTCAGCCCGAAAAAGCTTTATCCCTACGATCTGAAATCGGCCAAGCAGCTCACCAAGCAGCCGGTATGGGTGAAGGAGGGATACCGCTACACCTATTATCCGTACGACTCGGCGCGTCACCACGCCGAGTTTGGGCACGAAGCCGGCCAATTGCTGCCGATCGAGAAGCTAGAAATCAAAGATGTAGTCACGGACGTCACCCCCGGGGTGCCCGACCAGAAACAACTGCTGGCAGTGTTCCAGCGGGAAGGGAAGAGCTTCGCGCTTCCCATCGGCTCGTTGAGGGATGGGAATTACCAGATCTATTCCGACGAGATGCTATTTATCCAGGACCCGCGCGAGCTCTACAAACACTGGCCCGGCGAGGTTTGGAATGCGATTTCCAATCACGAGGTGAAGCCGGGGATGAACGAATTGCAGACATCCTTCGCCCTCGGAATGGGCGTGCCCGAGGCTTCCGGAGACGAGTCGGTGAAGACGGTGAAGTATCCAAACGGCGGAAAGCCAGTGACGGTGATCTATCGCAATGGGAAAGCGGCGGAAATTAAGAGCTCATAAAAACTGGGTGGGTTTGGACGTCCAGGGACGGAGTGTCCGGGCCCACCCAATAGTTTTTTCTACTTCACGGGCGGGGAATTCTCGTTGGCGGCGTTCTGCTCATCAGCGTGGATCACGCCATCTTCCTTGGCATAAAAAGACCGGTGCTGGGCATCGAGCTGCTTGGGTGTCATGGTCAGCTCGAATCCATCTTTGTGGGAGCGAAAGCCAACCGTGTAGTCGCCGCGGTCGGTCTTGGTCATGCGGCGGGTAAAGGAGCCGGTATGGACGAGATCGTTGAGCGAAGTAGCGTAGTGGCTGTATTTCTGCTTGTACTGGCGCTGGGCGCGGAGCACCGTCCGCATGTAGCCCAGGGCGGCCGCCTCGGAATCGGAGTGCGCCGGGTCTCCCACGAACTTAGGCTGGTAGGTGGTTTCCTGCGCTGCCAAGGCCCCGAAAGTCACTAAAACCGTCGCTACCGCGCAAATAGCCCGCCGAAAGCCTGTTTTCATCGCTGTTGAGCCTCTCTTTTTTGGATGCGTTCCACGTTACTGGCGTAATTACATATGCATTACTGAGTCTTTCCGAGAACCGCAACTGAGTCTATGCTAGCGGTAACTTAACCCAAACAGGTAATGCCATGAAATCAGCGACTGCCCCAGCAAAGAAGCCAACGATCCGTATCGCCGTGGTGGAGAGTGATCCGCTGCGGTTCGTAGGGTTCCGGGCACTGTTCGACAACGAATCCGATTTTGAGTTGATTTCGGCCTCACTGCCCGATCTCGGCGCGCAGCAGAACGTGGACCTGGTGCTGCTGGGCAACCGCAGCGGCCAGAACCTGTTTGACCTGATGGCCAGCCTGAAGGCCACCCGTCCGGACCTGCGAATCATTGTGACCGGTTCCGGCATGGACGAAGAAACCATTCTGAAGGCAATCGCCTCCGGCGCAAAGGGCTATGTGGACGAAGCCGCCTCGCCCGCTGAATTCGTGCAGGCAATCCGCATCGTGAACCAGGGCTCAGTCTGGGCTCCGCGGCGCGTGCTTTCGATGTTCATCGAGCGTGTTAGCTCTGCCCCGGGCCGCATCTTCCCGGCAGGACGCGTGACGTTTACCGACCGCGAGAAGGAAGTGCTGGAAATGCTGGTGGCGGGACGCTCGAACAAGGAAATCGGTTCGGCGTTGGGCATCGAAGAGCGTACGGTGAAAGCTCACGTGGCAAAGCTGATGCGCAAAGTCGGCGTGCAGAACCGGATTGCGCTATCGGTGCATGCCATCACGCATTCGCTGGTCACCGCGAAATAAGAGAGTTTACGTTGGGGTGAACGGCCGGAGCGATCCCGGCCGTTTTTATTTTGACCTGGCCCGGATTCGCGCTTTTTATACGCTACCCGAGCTTTGCCAATCGCGAAAGGACGGGGGCGTTCTCCACCACGGCGCCCAGCGATTCTAAGTTCCGTTTATCCAGCATCGTCTTCAGCGCCGCCAGTACGCGGCCTTCGCTTAGAAGGTCCATCGCATCCCCGAGCGACACGGCAAAGTGCAGCATTACGCTGGAATCCCGATAGCAGTCGGCGACGCATGCGGTACAGCCGTCCCGTACGAATGGTGTTTTCGCAAAATCCCAGACCGAACACATCGGTTGCTGCCACGCATCGCAACGCCATATGTCAAAGTTCCAATCCATATAGAAACTCTTGTAGCCGCCGTAGCAAACGAAGCGCTCGCGCTCTCCACGAAGATGCCGCTTCATGTCAGCCACAGATAGCCGGGGGTTGTTGACGGGGAACACTCCCCGCAAGTCATCGACTTCGTCGAAAGCCAGCGCAAGTTCGCGGTCATCAAACTGTACCAACTTCGAATCGGCCGACCAGGCGAGCGACGACGATCCCAGCTTCGTTCTCTGCGGGTAGGAAAACGCAATCGCTTCGAATCCAAGCTCGCGAAGAAACGGCACGAGAGCACGGTAGTCGCGGATCAGCCTGCTGATCGTCACTTGCGCAAGCGGCGTCATGCCGTATTCCCGCATTCGCGCCGTCGCCGTCCGAATTCTTTCCCCTAGGCCCTTCAGTCCACGGTTGGCTTCATGATCCGCGATTCGGGGAGCATCTATCGAGATGTAAACCGTCTTCAGTCCGGCCGCGGCAAGGGCATCGAGTTTCGAACCCAGTAACCAGCCATTGGTGATCATGGCCGGGCCCATGCCCTTTGCGACAGACATAGCGATCATGTCAGCGAGTCGAGGGTGCAGGAGCGGTTCTCCGCCAAAAAAGCTGACGTAACGGATCCCACGGGCATGAAGAATCTCCAGCGCGCCCTGGAATCGCTCCGCGTCGATCCACCTCAGGTCTTTGCGGGCGACCTTTCCATTTGCGAAATTGCAGAAGTCACAGGTGGCGTTGCAGGAATTTGTGACCGCGATATTGCAAAGCGCGGGGCCGCCGTGGCGAATCAGGCGGATCAGGTCCCAGGCTTTCGATGCAATGGTTGTCACCGCATGCTCCGAGGCCAGCAACAAGTGTCTGGCGCGGCGTGGCCCGTGCTGCGAGCCATTCACGGCTCGGCTGTGATAGCCGGCTGCAAGTCACGGCCTGTCCCGCGGCAGAAATGTACACGCGGGCTGGGCAGGACAGGTCGTGAAACGCAAGCTGATGACTCAGTTCAATCAGTGAGTATCGTCGAACTGAATTCCAGCCTGCACTTCGCGCAGGGCTTGCTGAACCAGTTCGAGCGCTTTGGCCCTGTGCCCTCCCTTGTTGTGCGCCGCTCGTTGAAGATTGTCTTCCGCTTGTCGCAGATGCTCCATGGCGGCGGTCATCTCGGGTTGAGGCTCGTAGTGTGCGCCGCGTTCGTTGCCTTCCCAGCGGCCGCTCCACCGTTCATTGCCCCACTGACCGGTTCCCCAACCCCGAAACTGGTTTCCATCCACGAGACTGTTCTCCCGGTACTCGAACATGCGCTCCTCTCCTCTGGGGCCCCGTGCATAGATGCGAAGCGTCTTGAGGTGACCGGGATCAGGGTCTACCCCAAACGTGCTGTTTCCCATGCGGACCGTGCGATCCTGGCGAGCCAGTTCTCGCAGCTTCCCGGTTACGTCCACGTGGTGAGCTTCGGTCCCATACTGAGCACTGATGATTACGAACTGTCCCGAGTCTCCCGCTCCGGGATATTGTGCGAAAACAACCGTGGGTAACAGGACCAATACTGCAAGCAAAACGGTACGCGTGTGACCATGGACCATCATGGCAGGCTCCTTTTTCATTCGCTGAAGACACAAATATCTAGTTTGAAAACTTAGGTTGCTACTCTGCTGCGAATTGTCCTCGGGAACAATACGGCAGAATCTGTATGACCGGAGAGCGGATTGAGGAGCCAAGATAGAGTGGGAGAAGAAAGTCAGCCTGCGGGCTCATGGAGCAGCTTATGGAACGCAAAATAAGCTTCCACCTATAAACGCCAGATATTTTGGCTGGGAGTCAGCGTGTACCACGGGCGGCAAGAATCTTTCAGCCAGGGCGAGGCGTGCATAAGCCCTGCAAGCAGCGATGGTTACAGGCGCTTACGTCAGTTACCAGGGGACAGTGACCGCCGTAATCTTGTTGCCTTTGCCCGCCTGCCGCATACTCGCTTCACCTACCACAGAACCTGGGAGACGGGGTTGGGAGTGAAGACGTAAGTCATCATTGCCAACCCCGCATTTTTTTGTTTCCACAGCGGCCACCGACTCGCCACTCCTGCGCTCCAGCCCCTTGCTTTAGAATTCCACCATCTCTCGGACCAAAGAGGAAGAATGAAAAGATTTCTGGTGATGTGTGTTCTCGCAGGCCTGGTTGGCAGCGCATGGGCCGTTGATGAAAAAGACTCCAAGGCGGAAGACCGGCTGAAAGCCGCGGCTACGGTAATTGATGAAATCCAAAGCGCTCCGGACACGGGTATTCCCGAAGAGGTGATGGGCTCGGCGGAATGCGTGGCAGTGGTGCCGTCTCTGCTGAAGGGAGGATTCATCGTGGGGGCCCGCTATGGCAAGGGCGTAGCCACTTGCCGCACTCCCAAGGGCTGGAGCGCCCCGGCGTTCTTTTCGGTCAAGGGCGGAAGCTTTGGGCTCCAGATTGGAGGACAGGCGGTGGACCTGATCATGCTGGTGATGAACCAGGAAGGCATGCGCAACCTCCTGAACAGCAAGTTCAAGTTGGGGGCCGATGCCAGCGTTGCCGCTGGCCCGGTGGGCCGCCATGCCGCGGCCGACACCGATTGGAAACTTAAGGCGCAGGTTCTCAGCTACTCGCGGGCCCGCGGCGCCTTTGCGGGGCTGGAACTGAACGGCGCTGCGATCGAACAGGACAAGGACAGCACCCGCGAATTCTATGGCCGCATGGTGCCGTTTAAAACCGCCCTCACCGGCACCATTGATGCGCCGGAGAATGCCCGGCCCCTGCTGGAAACTCTCTCCAAGTGGGCCAAGGCGGCAGCTGACAAATAGATGGTTCAAAGGGCGCGAGCGAACCGCGCCCTTGCTGTATTATCTGCGGCACACGGTCCTACCTGAGAATGCGCCATCGGGTTGAATATGCGCTGGCATGGCTGGTGATCAAGGCACTGGGCCTGCTGCCGCGCCCCCTGGCTCGCGCCGCCGGAATTGCCATCGGGCAGCTTGTGTATGTGTTTCACCTGAAGCTGCGCCGGGTTGGCATGCGGAATCTCCAGCTTGCGTATCCCGACAAAACACGTCACGAGCGGGCAAAAATTCTTCGTGGGGAATTCACTTCTTTAGGCCGGCAGCTTGCCGAAGTATGCCTGTTTCCGAAATACACCCGCGAAAACATCAGCGAAGTCATGATCTACGACGGCTTTGAGAATTTTGAGCGGGCACTGGCGCGAGGGAAGGGAGTCCTGTTCCTGACCGCTCATTTGGGAGGCTGGGAGATATCTTCCTTCGGGCATTCGCTGCAAGGTCATCCCCTGAAGATCGTCATGCGCGGGCTCGACAATCCCTACCTCGATCGCCTGACTCGCGAATATCGCACCATGCATGGGAACAAGACCGTGGACAAAGATGATTTCGTGCGCGGCTTGCTGACCGCGATGAAGGCGGGTGAGACCGTAGGAATCCTCATGGACACGAACATGACTCCGCCGCAGGGAGTGTTCGTGGACTTCTTCGGCATTCCCGCCTGCACTGCGAGCGGGCTGGCTCGGATTGCGCTGCGTACCGACGCGGCTGTGCTGCCGGGATTCACGATATGGGACCCGGTCTTGAGGAAGTATCGTCTGCGGTTCGATGCGGCAGTGCAGTTAGTTCGGACGGGAGACACGGAGAAAGACATCGTGGCAAACACCCAGCTGTTCACCAAAGTGATTGAGGATTTCGTGCGGAAGTATCCCGATCAATGGTTATGGGTGCACCGAAGGTGGAAGACGCGGCCGGAAGGAGAACCGCCCTTATATTAAACACACGCTCCAACGGATACGCCAGCAAGATGCCGGCGAGCCCTGGTACCTAAAACCAATCGCTGCGATATGCGATCCACCAGCTTGCGTACAGGATTGGAATCGTGGCCGCAATGGCCCACCACAAGGGCAGGAGGAAGTCGGCGAGCAGACCCAGTACGGTAAAGCTCATCCAGAAAATCTTGCGCTCCATGCTTGCATTTTAGCCCGGTCGGCGGTGTGCTGACCGCCCTCCTCGTATACTAAAGTCACCATGAAGCACTCACTGCGAGAGCTGGCCGAGCTGATTCGTGCGCGCGTGATCGGCCCGGACACGCTCGAAGTCAGCGGCGTCTCCAGCATTGCTCATGCCCAGGCCCAAGACCTGGTCTTCGTCGAAACGGAGAGGCACTTGGAGTCCGCGCTGGGATCGCGTGCGGGGGCCGTGATTGCCGGAAGGTTTGCCGCCGACCGCCCACCCCTCAAGCCCTTGCTCATTGTCGAGCAACCGCGGCTTGCCTTTGCCCGCGTGGCGGCCTTTCTGCATTTCAGTGATTCCTGGGCGGCGGGAGTGCATCCGAGTGCAGTAATAGATCCTTCGGCGCGCCTGGGGACCGGTGTATCCATACAAGAGCGCGCGGTGATTCGTGGTCAGGTCGAGATCGGCGCGGGCAGCCTGATTGGGGCGGGCTGTGTGATCGAGGCGGGAGTGAAGGTCGGCGAGCATTGCCGGATTTATCCCAATGTCACCATCTACTCGGGGGCGCGGCTGGGGAACTCTGTGGTCGTGCACGCAGGAGCGGTGTTAGGCGGAGACGGATTCGGTTACGTGCGCGATCACGATACCGGACAATACGAGAAATTCCCCCAGATGGGCAGCCTGGAAATCGAAGACCATGTCGAGATCGGTTGCAATTGCACGGTTGATCGCGGCGCGCTGGAAGCTACGCGCATCGGAAGCGGTACAAAAATCGACAATCTTGTCCATATAGGACATAACGTGCAGGTAGGCCGGGATGTGGTGATTGCGGCGCAAACCGGCATCTCGGGTAGCGCCGTGATCGAAGATGGCGTGGTCATCGGCGGGCAAGTCGGAATCGCCGACCATGTGCGCATTGAAGCGGGGGCCATTCTCGGAGCGCAGAGCGGCATCCCGAGCAAGAAGGTAATTCGAGGCAAGGGGGTCGTATTCTGGGGAACCCCGGCGCGTCCCATTGGGGAGTACCTGAAAGGCCTGGCGGCCCTGGCGCGCTTGACAAGGAAAACGTGATGGCAACGGTAGTAGTCGGAGGACACACGCGCAATGTGGGGAAGACCAGCGTGGTTGCCGGCCTGATCGCTGCCTTGCCTGAGTATCAGTGGACTGCGCTCAAAATCACGCAGTTCGGTCACGGCATGTGTTCGGCGGATGGAGAGCCGTGCCATTGCGCCACCGATGAGCATGTCTGGGGCATGATCGAAGAGGTGGATCGTTCCGGCAAGTCCGATACCTCGCGCTTTCTTTGCGCTGGAGCGAAACGGGTTTGGTGGGTGCGATCGCAGCAGGGAAAGCTGGCCGAGGCCATGCCGGCAATCCGGCGCAAGTTGGAAGGCGCGGAAAATGTAATCATTGAATCCAATAGCATTCTGAAATTCGTCAAGCCGGACCTCTATTTGACGGTGCTGGACCCGCGGACGAAAGATTTTAAGAACTCAGCGCAAGAGTTCCTGGACCGGGCCGATGCGGTGGTGCTGCACAGCGGCGATGAGTTCGCCTGGGAGGGCGTCTCGTTGAAACCGGTGAAAGGGCGACCCGTGTTTCGTATCGCACCACCGCGGTACGTAACCGACGAGATCGTCGCGTTCGTGCGAGGCCGGTTAGGCCAGGGAGAGGTTCGCTGCTCGTCCAATTGAAAAAATGAAGGCAGTCGGCTTGATGCGCAGGCCTGGTATGACAGATTCGAGAACGAACTTTGCTATCCTTTCCTGTGCGACGCATTCATCGAAATGCCTGGCTGCTCATTCTGCTCTCGGCTGGGCTGCAGATCCTGATCTTCCCGCTTCCGAACCTCTACGTGCTCTGCTGGGTTGCAATGGCGCCCATGTTGCTCGCCCTCTTGCGCGCGCAAAGACCCGCGACATTACAGTTCACGGAAGGAATCAAGCTGCTGCCGGCGAATCCGGCTCAAGGTTTCGTTCTCGGATACGCGTGCGGAATTTTGTGGTTTCTCGGCACCTGCTACTGGATTTACGACACCATGCGCCAGTACGGCGGCCTTAACACGCCGGCCGCCCTTGGCATTCTGGTACTGTTCTGTCTCTACCTCGGTCTTTATCACGGGTTGTTTGGGCTACTCATCGCCCTTGTCGCAGGCGGGAAGTCCGGAGTGCAGCGCGCATTGGTAGCCGCGCCATTCCTCTGGGTTGCGGTGGAACTCGCACGCACTCGCATCACGGCATTTCCGTGGGACCTGCTGGGTATCGCGCAGGTCGACAACATTCCCTTGTCGCGCCTGGCGCGGGTCACCGGCGTGTATGGGATTTCCTGCGAGATCATGATCGTGAATGTGGCCTTTGCCGCCGCCTTTCTAGTGCCGAGAGAACGGCGTTTTCAGTTGCTGCTCGCGGCCGTCGCGGCCGCGATGATGTTGCAGTCGGGAAGGCTCATCAATCCTGCGCCGTTGCCCACGGACAAGACCGCGTTGCTGGTGCAGGAGAATGTTCCGATCCTCGAAGCGTCGGATTGGACCAGGGAGTATTTCGACAATACCATGCGGGAGTTGGCGTCGCTCAGTTTGACGCCACCCGGCGGGAAGCGCCCTGATCTGATCGCCTGGCCGGAATCTCCCGCGCCGTTTTACACCAGTGACCCGCTGTTTCGCGAGGGACTGGGGAACGTGGCTCGGGCATCGCATACCTGGGTGCTGGCGGGGAGCCTGGGGATTCGCACCGCAAACCAGACGCCGCAGAAGGTGACAGAACTGTACAACTCGGGCGCCCTGTTCAGTCCCGAGGGCGAACTGGTTTCACGCTATGACAAAGTTCACTTGGTTCCCTTCGGGGAGTATGTGCCCTTCAAATCCATATTCTCGTTTGCCGGCGGTTTGACCAAGGAAGTCGGGGATTTCACTCATGGAGCTTCTCGTGATCCGCTTGACGCGGGTGGAACCAGGCTCGGAGTTTTTATCTGCTACGAGTCCGTATTCCCCGACGAGGTACGGCAGTTCGCGGGGAACGGCGCGCAGGTGTTCGTGAATATTTCGAACGATGGCTGGTATGGAGACAGCGGCGCCTACGCGCAGCACTTGAAGCAGGCCCGCATGCGTGCCATGGAGAACGACCGCTGGCTGTTGCGGGACACGAATACCGGGGTGACAGCATCCATCGACCCGTATGGCCGGGTGGTAGCGAGCGTGCCGCGCAAGGTTCGGACCGTGCTGGAGGCTCCCTACGCACTGACTAACGTAACCACTTTCTACTCCCGGCATGGGGATTGGTTTGCTTACCTGTGTGCGATAATTTCAGTGGCGGCGCTTCTCATGCGCCTCCCATTCCGCCGAAAGATTGAGCGTTAACCATGGTCGAAGAGCTCGAACAGGAATATACGGTTTTACGGGACAAGGTTCGCGACCTAAGGGAGTACCTTTGACGCGGGCAAACTGCGTGAAAACCTCGCGGTAGTCGAAAAGCAGGCCGCCGACCCGAATCTCTGGTCGAACCCACAAAATTCCCAGAAAGTGATGCGCGAGAAGAAGCGGCTGGAGGAGATGCTCGCCACCGAAGCCGACTTGGTACGCCGTGGCGACGATATCGCTGCCTATTTCGAACTGGCGCGGGAAGGCGAGAACGTCGAGGCCGACCTTCGCAAGGATATTGACGCCCTTCGTCAGCGCGTAGAGTTGCTCGAGACGGAGACGCTGCTCTCGGGTGAAAGCGATATGCTCAGCGCGATCGTCACCATTCACCCGGGAGCGGGCGGCACTGAATCGCAGGACTGGGCCGACATGCTGCTGCGCATGTATCTGCGATGGGCGGAGCGCCAAGGGTTCCAGACAGTACTGAACGACTATCAGCCCGGGGAAGAGGCTGGCTTGAAATCGGCGACATTCACCGTGACCGGCGAATACGCGTACGGCTTGCTGACCAGCGAGATTGGCGTGCACCGGTTGGTGCGCATTTCACCGTTCGACCAAGCCAAGCGGCGGCATACCTCGTTCGCGAGCGTATTCGTCTCGCCGGAGATCGATGAGAGCATCGAGGTCGAGATCAGGCCGGAAGATTTGCGCGTGGATACCTACCGCTCCAGCGGTAAAGGCGGGCAGCACGTCAATACAACCGATTCGGCCGTACGCATCACGCACATGCCGACCGGGATCGTCGTCAGTTGCCAGAACGAGCGTTCGCAGCACAAGAACCGTGAACGGGCCATGAGCATGTTGCGGTCGAAGTTGTACGAAGTGGAGATGGAAAAAAAGCGCGAAGCTTCCAGGAAGGTTGAGGATTCGAAGCTGGACATCGACTTCGGATCGCAAATCCGATCCTATGTACTGCAGCCATACCGCATGGTGAAGGACCACCGCACCAAAGTTGAAGTGGGCGATGTGGACCGCGTCATTGACGGGGACCTGCAGCCGTTCATCAGCGCATATTTGAGGATGCGCAGGGGTGAGAAGCAGACATGACGGTCATACCGGACACCGCAATGCCTCCAACGAGCCTGGGCGAGCGCTTCGAGCAAGCCTGGCAGTTTGCAGCGCGAAATCACGCGGGGCAACCTCGCAAGGGCACCCAGGTCCCGTATATCGCGCACCTGATGAGCGTTGCTGCGCTGGTGCTTGAGGCAGGAGGCGACGAAGAACTGGCGATCGCGGGCTTGTTGCACGACGTTGTGGAAGACTGCGGCGGGAAGCCGATGCTGGAACGAGTGCGGCAGAATTTTGGAGACCGGGTGGCCGGGATCGTGGACGGATGCACTGACACATACGAGCATCCCAAACCGGAGTGGACGAAGCGGAAGCAGGATTACCTGGAGCATCTTCGCAGCGCGGATGCCGATGTCCGGTTGGTCTCCACTGCCGACAAACTGCATAACGCGCGCGCCATCCTTGCGGACTACCTGAATGAAGGGGAAACCGTCTGGGAACGGTTTAAGGGCGGGAGAGAGGGTACGCTCTGGTACTACCGCGCAGTCACGGCAGAACTGGCCCGCACGCAGGTTAATGCGCTGACTCCGATGCTGGAGCGAACCGTGCGCGAACTGGACGCGCTCATGGCGAACCGAGGTCCCGAGTAATGCCGCGGATGATTGATCTTGTCCGCAACCTGGCTGTGCCCGCCAATCTCATGCAGGCGGCGGCGAAGGGCGCATTGTCGATCCCACCGGCGGAGATGCTGGAAATCCTGGTGCATCTGGCGACCAAAAGAGATGTCCTCAGCGATCAGGCGCGTCTGACGCTGGCCGGTTGGGACGAGAGGGCTTCGCTCGCTGCCGCTGCCGATCCGAACACACCCAAGGAAGTGCTCGAATATTTTGCGGCGCCCGCAAACCTGCGCCCGGTCCTGATTCCCGCATTGCTGGAAAATCCGTCGGTCCCGGAAGAATGTGTCATCGAGCTTGCGCGATCGGGTTCGCGGGAAACGGTGGAGTTGATGCTGAATAGCGCGAGGGTGTGCCAGTCGCTGCCAATCCTCCAGGTCCTGAGCCAGAACCCCAATCTCCGGGCGGCTGAAACTGAAACCCTCGAAGAATATGTCCAGGAACTGAGCGGAAAGTCTGAGCCGGACCCAGACAGAGTCCTGCCGCCGGCAGGCGAGGAAACTGGGAGCGAGCCGGACGAGGTGCTGGACGAGGTATTGTCCACCTATCTCAATGAGTATGCAGCCGAGCTTTCAGCGACTCCTGAAAAGCCGTTCGCTGCCATCGGCGGTGTGTTCGACAGCATAAAGACTGAGCCCGAGGAGCCTCTTACCGAAGCGGCTGCCGGTCCGCTGGTACATGGCTCGGAAGCTGCCAAGCCGGCCATGGCGAAGAAGAAGCACGTCCATCCTGATTCGGAAGAGAAGCGGGGCAGCACTTTGCAGAAAATCGCCAAGCTTGACATCAAGGGCCGCATTCAGCTGGCGATGAAAGGCACCAAGGAGGAGCGTTCCATCCTCATTCGCGATGGGACCAAGCTGGTTGCGCTCGCGGTGCTGGAATCTCCAAAAATCAGCGATGGCGAAGTCGAGAAAATTGCCGCCCAGAAAAATGTGCTGGAGGCCGTGCTGCGCCAGATTCCGTTGAAGCGGCGCTTCGTGAAACATTACGGGATTGTGCGGAACCTGGTGGCTAATCCGCGCACCCCCCTGGATGTATCGCTGGCGCTCATGAAAAATCTTCTGGCAGGCGACCTCCGCAACCTCTCATCCAACAAGGACGTTTCGGAAACGGTGCGGAAACTGGCGTTCAAGATGTACCGGCAGAAAACTGACTCGCAGAAAAAGTCATCCAGCTGAGCGATCACGGAAAAAGTGGGCGGGCTCAGTTACAATGTGGCGGCCATGGCCAGCGTCCCCAAATCCGACCCCATTCTAGATCTGCTGAAACGCGCCAAAACCATCGCCGTGGTCGGCCTCTCCAATAGCCCGTTGCGCCCCAGTCACGGGGTTGCGGCCTACATGCAGACCCAAGGCTACCGGATCATTCCTGTCAATCCGGAGATCGACGAAGCGCTGGGAGAAAATTCATACGCGCGGCTGGAAGACGTGCCGGAAGAAATCGACATCGTGAACATCTTCCGGCGACCGGAATACGTTGAGGAAATTGTGGACACGGCGATCCGGCTCAAGATCCCCGCGATCTGGATGCAAGAGTCCGTGGTGAACGAGAAGGCTGCGCAGAAGGCGCGAGCTGCGGGAATGTTCGTCATCATGGATGCCTGCATCCTGCAGGAACATCGCGCACGGTTCCGCTGAGATTATTTCGCGCTGACCATAATCACTGTGGCATCGTCCTGCAGGCCGGCTCCATTCACGAACGAACGCACATCGGCAAGGATCGTGTCAGGACAAGCGTGCTCCTGAAGAGAAGCCATTGCAAGGCGCTCTAAGCCAAATTCCTCGTCCTCGTGGCTTGCCTCGGTGATCCCATCGCTATAGAACACAAGCCGCGAACCGGGAGGTAGAGAGACCTCAGTTTCGGAGAACTCACCGGAAAGCAATCCCAACGGCATGCCGGCTTCAGCCACCAGGAAGCGACTGCTGCTCCCCTCGACCAGCAAGGGAGGCAGATGCCCCGCGCTCGCGAAGCGCAGCGTGCGGGTCGCGGGATCGAGGATGCCGTACACCATGGTGACAAAGCGGCCAGTAGGGAAGTCCTGAACCATGAGGCGGTTCAGGCGGTCCAGGACCTCGGCGGGGCTGCAACATGTCTGAGCCAGGGAGCGAACCATGCCGCGCGTTGCCGACATCAGGAGCGCGGCTGCCATGCCCTTGCCCGAGACGTCGGCGAGCACCAGTCCTACCCGCCCATCCTCGAACGGGATGAAGTCATACCAATCGCCGCCAACCGCGCCGGCCGAGAGCGAAACTCCCGAGACCGCGTAATCGCGCAGGTAAGGCGATGACTTTGGTAGAAGGGCTTGTTGAATGACTCGCGCTTCGGCGGCATCGCGGTCCATTTGCTCGCGTTGCCGGCGTTCCTGCTGAAAACGGCGGGCGTTATGGACCGCTACGGCTATGTGGGAGCACAGCGCCTGCAATGACCGCAGTTGCTCCGGTGGAAATGCATCGAGTGCGTGGTGAGAGGCGGTGAAGACTCCGACCAGCTTGCCTTCCAGCAAAAGCGGAATTGCCAACTCGGAACGGGTTGACGCTTCGCAGGCGACGTAATATGGGTCCTTGTTGACGTCGGGGGCGTAACGCATCTGGCCTGTACTTGCCACATAGCCGATCATCCCCTGGGCGAGGGTCCAGCACTTCCCCTTGGAATGAACCGAGCATCCGTGTACCCCCGCCAACACCAGCGTCGAGCTTTGCTCGTCGAACAAGTAAAGATTGGATTCCAGACAGCCGAATGAACGGGCTACGTCGTTTACAACTTTTTCGATGAGCTCGTCCAGGTCCAGAATGGAAGAGATTTTCTGCGCAGCTTTCTGTAGTTTCAGCAGGTCTTCAACCTGCTGCAGATTAAGCCCTGGAACCGGAATCATATCCGTATTGGGCATCGGACTGGTGGCCACAGCAACACTCCGCCAAGCATACGTTCGGACTCCCTATGTAGATGTCACAGTGAGCCCTACGACTCTGAATTTGTACCAGAGGTGGACCGCCTTTGCTGTGATCGTGCTCGCCTGATTTCTATCAAACGTTCCCGAATCCGCTTCTCGACGCCTTGTTCCGTGGGGTGGTAGTACACGCGACCCAACAGATTGTCTGGCAGGCACTGCATGTCCGCGACTTTTTCTTCGAGGCTATGGGCATACTGGTAACCCTTGCCGTAGCCCAGACCCTTCATCAGTCCAGTCGGCGCGTTGCGAAGATGCAGCGGAACAGGTTCAGCCGCGGTCTGCTCGACATCGGCCTGCACCGTGCCGTACGCGGTGTAGAGCGCGTTCGACTTGGGAGCGACCGCGAGATAGACGACCGCCTGCGCCAGCGCAAGATTGCCTTCCGGCATGCCAAGAAAGTCCACCGCATCGCGCGCAGCCATGCACATGGAGAGCGCGTTGGGCTCGGCCAGGCCGATATCTTCCACCGCCATGCGCACCACGCGGCGAGCGATGTAGAGCGGGTCCTCGCCCGCTTCCAGCATGCGCCCCAACCAGTACAGCGAGGCGTCGGGATCGCTGTTGCGCACCGACTTGTGCAGCGCCGAGATCAGGTTGTAGTGCTCTTCTCCGGTCTTGTCGTAAAGGAGCACGCGCTTTTGCAACGCATCCTGAACGACATCATCGGTAAGCGCTGCGCCCGCCTCTTTTCCCGCGCGGCCGAGGGCGAGGCTGCCGGCCACCTCCAGCACGTTGTAAGCGGAGCGCGCATCTCCGCTCGAGTAAGCGGCGATCTTTTGCAGGACTTCGTCGGAGGCAGTCAGTTGCAAAGTCCCAAGCCCGCGTTCGCTGTCTTCGAGAGCGCGCCGGAGCAGCAGGACAATCTGCTCCGCGGTCAGCGGGTTCAACACGTAGACTCGCGACCGCGACAACAGCGCGGAAATCACTTCAAACGAGGGATTTTCCGTGGTCGCGCCGATCAGGCGAATGCTGCCCTTTTCGACATAGGGCAGAAATGCGTCCTGCTGGGCCTTGTTGAAGCGATGGATTTCATCGATAAAGACAATGGTGCGCGTGCCATATTGCCGGGCGCGGTCGGCGTCGGCCATGACCTGCTTGATGTCTTTGATCCCGGTAAGCACCGCAGAAAACTCGATGAACTCCGCCTTGGTCAGGCTGGCGATGATCTTCGCGAGGGTAGTCTTTCCGGTTCCCGGCGGGCCCCAGAAGATCAGCGAGCCCAGGTCGTCACGCTCAATTTGGGTGCGCAGCGGTTTGCCGGACCCGATCAGTTGTTCCTGGCCGACAAATTCGTCGAGCGTGCGCGGGCGCATGCGGTCGGCAAGGGGACGAGTGCGGTCGGCGGAACCGGGTTGGGAATTCGGGACAGAAGCAAACAGGCTCATAGCATTGCCAATTTTCAATTGCCGGTTGCCAATTGGAAAACAGAACCGGACTACATGCTACACGGGATCGAGACGCTCAATCGGCAATGGCAGCGGGCAATTACTTCTTCTGCCGGGCGGCTTCGTACAAAATAATGCTGGCCGCAATCCCCGCATTCAACGATTCCACCTGCGGAGAATGGGGAATAACGACGGTTTCATCCACGTGCGCCAGCAGGTCTCGCGGCACGCCCGCGCCCTCATTGCCCAGTAAGACCGCGATAGTTCCGGCAAGGTTGGCCTGGGACAGGGGAACGCCTTTGTGCGAGGAGGTTGCGAGCACCCGGACTCCCTGTCCGCGCAAAACAGGCAGGGCCGACGAGAGATTCTCGTGTACCACAGGCAGCCGGAAAACCGATCCTGCCGAGGCTCGCACCGCCTTTGCATTGAGCGCGCTCACGGTGCCCTCGCCGAGCAGGGCACCGGCACTGCCGAAGGCTTCGGCGGAGCGAAGAATCGTGCCCAGGTTGCCGGGGTCCTGCAACCCGGCCAGCACTACCACGGGCCCGGTTTCCAGTCGGTGGAGGACATCTTCGAGCTTGCGTTCTTTCAGATGCACCAGGGCCGCGACGCCCTGGGGCCCTTCGGTGGGGACCGCTGACGCGAACAACCTGTCGGGCAGCATGACGGTTTCGACGTGGCTGCGAAGTTGTGGGAGCAATCTTTGAGCCCGATTTTCGGCCGAGGCGCTGAAGAAAATCGCTCGAAAGCGCAGCCCGCTGCGAATGGCCTCTTCGATGATCCGCACCCCCTCGATGGCCACACAGCCATCCGAGATCGGTTCCGACCGCCCAAAGGCGCGGCGTAGGTCTTTGACCAGGGCATTGTGCCGGCCTTCAATGAGGCGTAGGCGGCCTTCCGGCGCGGGTCCAGTGGCGGGGTGCTTCACCGGGAGATCATACCCTGAATGTGAAGCTGGTTTTAGGGCCTGGGGGGCAGGCCCAAGCACCCGACCAATCCCCCGCTTTCTCACTGCTTGAGACCCTTCGGCGTGGTATGTTAATTTCCGTCCCTCAGGAGAGCTGGCTGGAAGGAACATTGGTGCGCGCAGAAATCGTTAAAATTAATAGCGAAAAACCGGAAGCATCCCTCATCCGATATGCCGCCGATCAGATTCGTGCCGGCGAAGTGCTGGGCATGCCGACTGACACGTTTTACGGGCTGGCGGCCGATCCATTCAATTTGCGGGCGGTGGACAAGGTATACGACATTAAGTCTCGCTCGCGGCACAAGCCCTTATCGCTGCTGATCGAAAGCGTGGACCAGGCCGAGGAACTGGCGCGGCCCCTTCCCGAGGAGTTCCACGCCCTGGCCCGCCGCTTCTGGCCCGGACCGCTCACCGTGATCGTGAAAGCGGCCTCCCGCTTGCCGCTAAAGGTGACTGCCAATACCGGCAATGTAGCCCTGCGCGTGCCCAATGCGGCAATTCCCCTGGAAGTTGTAAAGGCCGCGGGAATTCCGATCACTGCGACTTCCGCGAACCTGAGCGGAGCGTCGGAGTGCACAACGGCGGTGGCGGTGCGCGATCAACTGCAAGGGCGGATTTCGATTATCGTGGATGGCGGAACCTCGCCGCGGGAAATACCCTCTACTATCGTAGACCTCACCGACGACGAGGCGCGCTGGCGCATTTTGCGAGAAGGCGCAATCCCCGCCCAGGAGATTTCGACTTTCTTCGTTCAGGGATGACGCAGACCGGAGTCCAGCGCAAACCGCGCAGCCAATGGGTGCCGCGGCTGGCAGGACTGGCCGCAATACTGGTCCTGACCTACTTCTTCGGGATTTGCCTTGCCATCGTACGTACCGCCAATCGCCCGGAACTTCATGCGGCGGATGCGGTGGTTGTGTTCGGTGCGGCAGAGTATTACGGGCGCCCGTCCCCGGTTCTTCGTGCGCGCCTTGACCACGCCTACGACCTGTTCCAGCGCGGCCTGGCCCCCGTGGTGATTACCACCGGCGGCGCGGGCGACGATCCCCAGTTCAGCGAAGGCGGGGTTGGCCATGATTACCTGATGCGCCGGGGGATTCCCGATTCCAAGCTGATCGCCGAAACCCAGGGCTCGGATACCGCTCAGTCGGCAGAGCGCGTCGCGGTGATCATGCAAGCCAACGGCATGCACAGCTGCGTGGCGGTGAGCGATGCTTATCACGTTTTCCGGATCCGGCAATTGCTGCAGCACGAGGGAGTGAAGGTCTATACTGCGCCGCGGCCGGACTCACGGCCACGCTCGTTGCGGCAGCGGTTCGTGGCCGTCACACGGGAAGCTCTCAGCTACGTCTTCTGGCGCCTGCATCTGCCGGAATAATTACCAGCCCATTCTCTTTCGTAGTTCGGTAATGTGCGCCACGTGATGCTTGCCATGCCACGCGTAGAGCGCGACGTTCTTGTCGAGTTGCACCACGCCGAGATCGGGATGGCGGAAGGTGCGTTTCCAATCTTCCGGGCCCAGTGAGCGCAGCAGCCGCACCCAGCGATCATGAAGCGAGTCGAGCAGCGCCAGGGACACTTCCAGCGGAGTGGATCGGGTGTCCTCTAGGTTGGCCCATCGATCCTCCTTGTAGGGTTTGATGGTGGGCTCGTCCTCGGTCAACGCCAGCTTGAAACGAACATAGGCATTCATGTGGCTGTCGGGAACGTGGTGCGATACCTGGCGCACGGTCCATCCGCCTTCGCGGTACGGAGTGTCGAGTTGTTGCGGCGATAATCCTTGCACTGCCGAGCGCAGTGCACTTGGTGCTTTCTCGATCTCGTGGATAAGTTGGTTGCGCTGGTCGGAGCTGAGAGTTTGCGGAAAAGAGAATTTGCCGATGGGAAAGCGCGGATCAGTCATGAAGCCTCCGCGATAATTCTATGGGTAAATCCAGAGTTCTTGCAGAATGTACGGAAATCTGCAAAGACAAGGCAAATGTCTTGTTGAGGGCTTATTGCAAGAGGGCAAAGATACGCACCGGTCCTGCTGCCCCGCCCGCGAGCTTGGTGGGCGCTACGACCGCCATTGCTCCATTGCCTGGAACCTTATCGAGGGCAGCGACGTTTTCGAGAGGATAGACGCTGTGCGCAAGCGCGAAATCGTGCACAGGAGTACTTGCGGAGTGCCCGCCGTCCACGCTCAGAGTGTCAATGCCCAGACTCAGGGCATTCCGTCCATTGACCAGGAACGTGGCTGCGTCTTGAGAATATCCGGGGTAGTGCGGGACGCCATTTGCGTCCGCATTGCGATAGCTTCTTGAATTCCAGCGCGATGCCCAACCGGTTCGCACCATGATGATCGCGCCCAGCGGAATCTGTCCGTTCGCTTTCTCCCATTGCGCAATGTCAGTCACGGAGAGTTCGTAATCAGGATCCGCGTCCGCTTTCGTCGTAACGTCCAGAATGATCAATGGAGCGATCAGGCGCTCGGGAGGAATTTGATCCAGGGTCCAGAGGCCGCGCGCGTAGTGTGCCGGAGCTTCGATGCGAGTGCTGGCTGGAGTTGCCTTTGTGAAATCCAGGCTTCGGCCCTCCACACTGTGGGTGAGGTCCACGACAGAATGGATCGCAGTAATCTGGGTGTCTGCGGTCTTGCGTTGTCCAAAAAGAAACAGTGCCAGTGCCAGGGCAGCCCCAAGTACAAAAGTATGGATTCGCATCTCCGTCTAATCACTTCCTGAAAAAGCCCACCACAACCTTTAAGATGCAGTTGGGACCGATTGATTTGAAATATTCTCGCCGAATGGGTAATCCGACTCCAAGGAACAACCGGACATGGCTGGAGGTAACACATCCCGGGGTTCGCAGCACGGAGACGTAAGCTGAAAATTTCTCAGGGACCGGCAGCGTCGCCGGCCCTAACCGAGGGCGGCTGCCCATTACACGGCCGCGCCAAGACGTGCCAGGAGGACAGTAAAGCCGGCTGTGACCGCAGTGCTGGAGAAATTCACCATGTCATTGTTCAAATAGCCGCGGCGCTCGAGAACTGCTCCCAACAGGCTATCGGCCAACGTTCCAACAAACGCGGCCAACAGGGCGACTGCGGCAAGACGCAAAGGAATCAGGTGCATTCCGACGCAAATCAAGGTCACGATTCCAGCAGCGCCAAGTCCAGCCAGAGTTCCGATCAAGGTAATCCCGCCGTCGGTGCCCGCGGGCACGCTTTCGAAATTCGTGATCAAGCGGGCGCGGGTTGCGCAGGCTTGCCCGAGTTCGCTCGAAACGGTATCGGCAGCGGCCTCCGCGAGAGCGCCACACATGGCAAGCACATAGATCGGATTGTGATCGGAGGCGAACAGTGCGGCGAAAACGGATGCCACGCCCAGATTGGCGAGAACCTGCAGTGCGTTGCGCCCGTGGCTTTGCTCGGCGGTGCCCAGTTGTTGCTTGCGGGAGTACCCAAAGCGGGTGGCGAGCCAGGTCAGCACGAACACGGAAACCAGCGCCACGAACGCGCCCATCCCGGCGGAAACGTAAAGAGTGAAACAAACGATCGCCCCAGCGATGGCGCCGGAGAGGCTAACCCCTTTCAGAGCATAGGCTACGGCGGCGAAAGCGAGCGTGACCAGCGCCGGCGCCAGCAGTGATGCGGTCATTGCCGGGCCCGCCGGAACCTGATGTGCAACCACGACATATAGTGGGGCTCGGGTCCATACCCCACGTCTTCGGGCTTCCACTCTCGGTTACCGCTGTCAGGTTCGTGCATCAAAGTGTCGGATGTAGTTTAAACTCACTACCTTGGCACGGCTCTGGCCGTTGCACCTTGGGGGATGAACGATGGCGGCCTCGGTTTGGTCTGGTTATCTTACCTTCGGTTTGATTTCCATGCCGGTACGTCTTTTCTCCGGCGCGCGCAGTTCCGGCATTTCCTTTCACATGCTGCACCGCGATGATTTGCAGCGGGTCAAGCAGCAGCTTATCTGCTCCGCGGATGGCAAAGTCATCGAGCGCAGCGATACCGTGAAGGGCTATGAGTACCGCAAAGACGAATACGTAGTGATCGAGCCCGACGAGATCAAGAAAATCGAACCGAAAACCGCCAAGACGATGGAGATTCTCGAGTTCGTCAAGGCCAGCGACGTGGACCCCCTGTATTTCGAGTCGTCGTACTTCATGGTTCCCGAAGAAGCGGGGCGGCGTCCTTACGCGCTGCTGACCAAGGCGCTGGAAGAGAGCGAATATGTCGCCATCGCGAAAGTGACGATGCACAACCGGGAATACACCGTGTTCCTGCGCCCTTACAACGGCGGAATGATGCTGCATACCATGTACTACTCCGAAGAAGTGCGGCAAGTGGAATCGTTCGGAGCCCCGGATGTCGAGTTGAAAGACGCCGAGGTGAAGGTCGCACATCAACTCATTGAAGCACTGGCCGGGGACTGGGACCCCGAGAAGTATCACGACTCCTTCCAGGAAAACTTAAAGAGGCTAATTGAGACCAAGCTGGAGGGTGGGAAGATCGCGGAAGTCGAGAAGCCCAAGAAACTTGCGCCGGTAGTGGACTTGATGGCAGCCCTCAAACAGAGTCTCGCCGAGATGGAAGGAAAGAAGAAGCCCGCGGCTCACGCCACCCAGGAACATGCGGCAGCAGGGAAGAAGTCGCGCGGCCGACGCTGAGGTTCGCTGCTTGGGGTCAGTTCATTTCCGGTCCCATTCGATTCTTTTGGATATGCATGACCTCGCCGATTCTCCTTCCTAGTGCCGCCCAAGCTCACCAGAAGCCTCATTGGCAGCGCCATTTGTCTGGCTGAACGAATCATCACGAAGATTGACCGGTTGGAGCAGTGAGGCTGGATTGCTTGTGAAATGGCCTTCCATGAGAAGGCCGGTCGGAGTCAAGGAAATTTTGCGGTCATAGTGAGTTTTTGTTCTTTGTCTTAGAGAAAAGTTTTCTTCTGCCGAGTCAGCCACTGTCGCCATGCTTCCATTCGCACTCTCAAGG
>DASREM010000054.1:0-34353 GCA_035652095.1 Terriglobales bacterium
GCGAGAAGTAGCGGACTGGTCTCCGAACCCGGAACAGCAGTATAACCAGGCCGAGTTACGAGAGATCTTGACTCGCACGATCCAGGGCCTTCCCCCGAGCTTTCGGACGGTGTTTGTCCTGCGAGATGTGGAAGGGCTTTCAACCGAGGAAACAGCTGACGCATTAGAACTCAGCATCCCGGCGGTCAAGTCGCGCCTTCTACGAGCGCGCCTGCAGTTGCGAGAACGGCTGAGCCGTTACTTTCAGAAACGTGAGAGCGGAGATGGCAAACAGTGAAATGCTCTGAATTCCTGCAAGAGCTGACCAATTACCTGGACGGCGTCATTGACGCCCGCACCAAGGCCGAACTCGAGGATCATCTGGCTTGGTGCCACAACTGCTATGTGGTCTGCGACACAACCAAGAAAACTATCGAAATCTATCGCGATTCGCAGCTTTACGAACTGCCCGACGATCTCCGCACCCGGCTTCGCTCTGCCATCATCTCCAAGTGCCATTCCCGCAAGAAACCGGGCCCTGAGAGCGTCTAACGACATTTCTGCGCAAATCTTTTCCTGATCTGGCAGGTTGCCGAGCCCGTGGCGCGTGACCTGCCTTGCTCCCATTCCCATTCAGCAACTCACAACCGGCTGATAAAAAGCGGCTTATTCCGTGAGCCATTTTGGCGGGTTATGACGCGTGTACAGATGTCGAACCTTTTTAGCCGGAGTGGAATCTAAGTAGTTGAATTCGGTTAAGAAGGCTCCCCCGAAACAAGCCCAGGCAAGAGCCAAATAGAGCTCGCTGTGCGCGGAGGTGGGTATGCTGGCGAAGTTGTTCAATACGTTCTTCGGGTGTTGGCACCAACACTACAGCTTTCCAATTTCGGTTCGTCCCGGTTCTCGACGCAACGCAGCGGCTTCCCTCACCGGCACCTATGTCGTTTGTCTCGACTGTGGCAAAGAGATGCCTTACGACTGGAAAGAGATGAGAATCACGTCCAACGCCACCTCGAGCGCCCGGGTGCGGTCACTGGCCACCAAACAGGCTGCCTGAAGATCAAAGAGTTGAAGTTGTTGAAGAGCCGCGATCGGGCGCGGCTCTTTTCATTTGGAACTCCTTGGCGCCAAAACAAAACCGGCGGCCGAAGCCGCCGGGTGAGGTCGCAATCTTTACCTTAATTGTTGTTGTCGTCCGGGCGCCGCTTGAGCGTGGGATGGTCGTCATCGCTTCCCTTGCCGCTATCCGGCGTTTTATCGGTGCTCGAGGTGCGTCGCAGTGTCGGCTTATTTTTGTCTTTCTGGTCAATAATCTTGTGCCGGTTCTCGATCTGGGCCAGGCGCGCCTTCACATCGTCGAATTCCGAGGTTGAAATCAAGTATTGCGCCTTGGCCGGAAGGATCTGGTTGATCTCTTCCTCCGATTTGCTGATTCGATCCGGAGTCTGCGGATGCGACGAAAACGCCTTGGCGAGCGTACCGGGCTTTTTCTTCTCCTGCGCCTGCACCTTCTCGAAGAAGCTGACAAACGCTTGCGGATCGTAGCCGGTCTTGTACATGTATTGCAGGCCAAGATAGTCAGCTTCGGATTCGAAGTTGCGCGAGAACTTCATGAAGGTCATGGGCAACGCCAGCCCCGCCGCTTCATACCCCGCGTACCCGATGCCGCCGCCCACGAAAATCAGCGGGATCGACGCCATGTTCATGAGGTTGCCGCGGGTGTTTTCGCGGGCAGCGTGACAAGCCGCGACATGCGCGATCTCATGCGCCATGACCCCGGCCAGTTCCGCCTCTTCATCCGCGGCCAGGATCAGGCCCGAATTCACGTAAAAGAAGCCTCCCGGCAGCGCGAAAGCGTTGATCTCATCGGAATCAATGACCTTGATCGTGAATGGAACCTGCGAGTCCGAGTTGCGTACCAGGTTCTGTCCGACACGGTTCACGTACTCCGTGATCACCGGGTCCTGCACCAGTTTCACCGTGGACTCCACCTGCTGGGCATAGGATTTGCCCATGGCGATCTGCTTCTCGACGCTATACCAGTTGCCGAGGCCGCGATTGCAGCCGACATTGCGGTTCCCCACTGCCTCGACGTCGCCCTTGCCGCCGTTATGTTTTACCTTCTCGGGGTCGGCCTCTTGCACCTTGGGGACCTTGGACGCTCCCGTCTGGTCGCTCGGGGCGGTGCTTGTGGCATTGGGGTCCGCAGGGCTCGTCCCCGGACTTTGCGAAAAAGCCGAGGGTGCCAAGCACCCCAGCATCAGTAACATAGCGGCCAATGCCAACAGATTACGCTTCATGACCCACTCCCTTTTTCCTGCCATCCGGGCGCTTCCAGCTTCGATTATACGCGCGCGGCCAAACTACGCCCGGGATTTCCCTGTTCGGTTGGACGCCTTGATTCTGAATATGGTTACCCCTTGAACCGTCATCTTCAATATATTTGACGCGAACCGAGTTCATTGCGGTATCACATCCCTCAACTGCTGTGCCATTTGTACTTGAGGAACCCTGCTTGCGGTCGTAACATGGCGCGTTCCGGTATTGGAGGGCTTCTCGTTGCTCGACCGCAGGCGTTTCTTGTCAACCACGGCCGGTGTTGCTGCTGCGCTTGCTGTGCCACGCGCATTACTCGCGCAACTCGAAACTATTCCGCCTTCGCTGCCGGAACCGCCTGCGCAGCGCAAAGACGTCGAGAAATACTGGGCGGAAATTCGCCGGCAATTTCTCATTCCGCAAGACGTCGTTTACCTCAACAACGGTACGGTCGGGTCGAGCCCCGCGCCCGTCTTGCGCGCTGTCTTCGAGAGCTATACCAAGAGCGAAAAGCTGGACGAGCAGGATCCCGAGGACTACCCCATCTGGGGATACGCGGCCTGGAATGAGTTCCGCGACCCGCTGGCTGCATTCGTCGGTTGCAAGCGTGACGAGATCGCCCTGCTTCGCAACGCGACCGAGGCCAACAGCTACATCGCCAACGGGGTGGATATGAAGGCTGGCGATGAAGTTCTCATGACTGACCAGGAGCATCCCGGCGGCGAGCAGCCTTGGCAAGTCAAAGCCAAACGCTACGGCATCGTCATAAAGAAAATCACCTTGCCCAAGCCCATTGCCAATGCGGACCAGGCGCTGAACCTGTTTCACGACGCGATTACGCCGAAGACACGCATCATATTCTTCAGCCATATCACCACGGTCACGGGAGTGGTCTTGCCAGCTAAAGAGATCTGCGCCCTGGCTCGCTCCAAGGGCATTCTGTCGGCCGTCGACGGCGCTCACGTGCCCGGGATGATGCAATTGAACCTGAATGAACTGGGTTGTGACATGTATTCCGCAAGCCCGCATAAGTGGCTGCAGGCTCCGAAGGGATCCGGGTTTCTCTACGTACGGGATGAAGTGATTGACCGGCTCTGGAACACCATCGCCACCGAAGGCTGGGACGACAGCAAAATTCGCGCGGAGCGATTCCAACGGATCGGCTCTTCCAACGTGCCCGCTCTGGCCGGACTACGCGCGGCCATTCAGATGGCCAACCAGATCGGCATGGATCGCATTGAAAAGCGCCACCGTGAGAGCGCCAATTTCCTGCTCAGCGAGATGATCAAGCGCGGCGCAGAATCCTGGACCTCGCCCGATCCGGACCTGCGCTGCGCCATTGTGACGGTGAACGTCCCTCCAATTCAGCGCGCGGAACTGGAGAGTTGGCTCTGGAAGAACCACAAGATTCGTATTCGCGGTGGAGAGCCCTCGAAACTCCGGCTGTCCACACCGTACTATTTGCAGAAGTCGGATATGGTCCGGTTTCTTGAAAAGTTTGACGACTACAAAAAAGAGAAAAAGCTGTCATAGAAAAGCTCACTCCGGGGGAGTCATGCGCCAGCTATTTGTCCTCATACTGCTGTTGTCGGAAATTGCCGTCTGCGGACCTGTCTTCGCCCAGGACTCGGACGCGCTGTCCCAGGCCGCGGTCTGTACTTTTAGCGATGACAAGCAGATGACCATTCGCTACACGCCGGCCACATTCGACAAGAAGAATCCGCCGCCGCAAGGCAAGGTCTGGGCTCCCGGCGGAACCCCAATGGCCCTTTTCACTGAGGGAATCTTGACGGTCAACAGCAAGGAGATCCCAACCGGCGCCTACAACGTTTACCTGCTGCCGGAAAAGAACAATTGGACCCTGATCGTGAGTAAGAACGTAACTGCCGGTGCAGCCTACGACGAGCAGCACGACTTGGTGCGCGCGCCCATGGAAGTCGAGAAATTACCGGAAATGCAAAAAAGCCTGTTCATTTATTTCGGCCACATCGCTCCCAAGAAGTGCTCAATCCGGCTCGACTTTGGGATGGTGCGCACCTCGATGGAATTCGACGAGAAATAGAACGCCGTGATCGTGCCGATGGAATGACGGGCGCCCCGCCCCTCCTAGTCGTAATACTCCAACCCTAAGTGCGTGATCAGTTCTTCGCCCTTCAGGTGGCGAAGCGTGTTCTTGAGTTTCATCAACTGGATGAACAGATCATGTTCCGGATACAGCCCGGGAGCGGTCATCGGAGACTTGAAGTAGAAACTCAGCCATTCTTGAATTCCGATTCCCTGGAGTTCGCTGCTGCGTTGGGCCAGATCCAGGAACAAAATCAGGTCGAGCACGATGGGGGCGGCCAGAATCGAGTCCCGGCACAGGAAGTCCACCTTGATCTGCATCGGGTAACCGAGCCACCCAAAGATATCGATATTGTCCCAACCCTCTTTGTTATCACCGCGCGGTGGATAATAGTTAATGCGAACCTTGTGCGTGAATTTGCCGTAAAGCTCAGGATAAAGCTCGGGTTGCAGGATGTGTTCCAGCACAGAAAGCTTCGACTCTTCCTTGGTCTTGAACGAGCCCGGGTCGTCGAGCACTTCCCCATCGCGATTGCCCAGGATGTTCGTCGAGAACCAGCCCGCCAAACCGATCATGCGGGCTTTGAAGCCCGGCGCAAGGATGGTTTTAATCAGAGTCTGTCCGGTCTTGAAATCCTTGCCGCAGATCGGCGCCTGGTTGCGCCGCGACAGTTCGTGCATCACCGGGATGTCAACAGTGAGATTCGGTGCGCCATTGGCGAACGGCACGCCTTCCATCAGCGAGGCGTATGCATAGACCATCGAGGGGGCGATATTCTCGTCATTTTGCGTGAGCGCCTTCTCGAAAGATTTCAGGGTTTGATGTGCTCCCGTCTGCGTGATAAACGATTCCGTCGAACCGCACCAGATCGTCACCAGCCGGCTTGCGCCTGAACTCTTCCGGAAGCGGCGGATGTCCTCGCGTACCTGCTCCGCCAGTTCCATCTTGTTCTTGCCCTTCTTGACGTTGGGCCCGTCAATCTTCTTGACGTAGTTATGATCGAAGACGGCTTTTTGCGGCTTGATGGTGCTGAGAAACGGCTTCACCTGGTCCAGCAACTCTTTCTCAAGCACGCCCGCTTTGCGGGCCGCCGTGTACATGTCATCCTCGAAAATGTCCCAACCGGTAAAGACCAGATCGTCCAGCGCAGCCAGCGGCACAAATTCTTTGATCCGCGGAGACCGGCTTTCCGTGCGGCGTCCCAGGCGGATCGTGCCCATCTGTGTCAGGGACCCGATGGGCTTCGCCAACCCCTTTCGCACCGCCTCAACGCCAGCCACAAATGTGGTGGCAACCGCCCCCATGCCGGGAATCATGACGCCCAGCTTGCCCTTGGGGTTCTGCATTGCTTTCTCGGTTTTTACCGGTTTCGGTTCAGACTTCGACACTTGCCGCTTCGCCATTGGTTGGCTGCTTCCTTATGAGAATTTGAGATGTAAGGCAAACGGATATGTTCTCGTATTGCCGAGTGATTTGCAACCAAGCGTCCTCAAACGGAAAAGAATGCGCCGGAACCGCTGCTACAGAACATTAAGCGGAGAGGAAGGTGCGTGATGCGCGAAGTCCGGTTGATACGGCCACAGATGTCCTCGCCGTTCTCGATGTTCGCCAATCTGGCCAACCAGCTACTCACCGAATCGCAAGCAAGCCGATGATCAGCGCCACGGCGCCGGCCAGCACCAACGTCGCAAACAAGCCATACACTTCCAGGGACGGGTAAGGTTCGAAATAAGCGGCTCTCCGATCGTTGATTTTCGAGAAGGGTCTCATCGTGACCTCCCGCAACAGAACGGCGGTTACGCTCGCCGTAAGTAACCTTTTCCATGATACAAACGTTCCAAAACATCAGAACCTATGCCTGAAAAAATTGCAGTGATCTCCGGCACATCCAGTGGGATTGGCCTCCTCACAGCAGTTGAACTGGCCAAGCAGGGTTTCCGCGTGGTGGCCACGATGCGCGACCTTGCGCGGCGCACCCGCCTCGACGAAGCCGCTCAATCAGCGGGGTTAGGCTCGCCGATGGATGTTCGACGCCTCGATGTCACTGAATTCGCATCCCTCCCGGAGTTTGTTTCCGGGGTCGTCCGCGATTATGGTCGCATCGACGTGCTCGTAAATAACGCAGGTTTCGCCGTGGCAGGCTTTGCCGAAGACATGGCTCTCGACGAAATCCGCTTCCAGTTCGAGACCAACTTCTTTGGAAATGTCGCGCTGACCCAATCCGTCCTGCCGGTTATGCGCAAGCAGCGGTCCGGACACATCATCATGGTGTCCTCGATCAGCGGTCTGCACGCGGCATTGAGCATCAGCAGTTATTCGGCTTCCAAGTTTGCCCTGGAGGGTTGGAGCGAGGCTTTGCGGCTTGAAACCAACGCTTTGGGGATTAAGGTGGTCCTGGTTGAGCCCGGTTCCTATCAAACCGACATATGGACGCGCAATGCCATCCTCGGCAGGAAAACCATGGATGGCTCATCCCCGAACCGCGAGCGCGGAGAGCGCATGCGCAACCAGGTCCAGAAACTCAAAAAGAAAGATCCAATCGAAGTTGCGCGAGTGATCGCCAGCATCGCCCAAGATCCCTCTCCGCGCCTGCGTTATCTCGTAGGCGGCGACGCGCACGTACAACTCTGGCTGAAGCGCCTACTCCCATGGAAGTGGCATGAAAAACTAGTGGCAAAGGCGCTGAAGGTTGATTAAGCGGTCACTTGGATCTCTACCTGGTACTACTTTTCAAGATCCAGAGTCTTTACCGGCAGATCCCAATGCGCCTCGAGAATCTCAAACCGCCGCTGTTCTTCTTTCTCATACGTCGACTGGTCGGGCCATAGCTGCTTCTTTAGGGCGTCTTCATCAAACGGCTCGTTGGCGACAGTGGCATTCGCAAAAACAATGGTGACGCGGTAGTCCCATCGGCCGTCTTCGGTAGTGTGATAGCGCGGTTGGTCCATCCAAACTTTCAGCATCCGTCCCATCTCTACCTGCTTCTTCAGCAACGGGTAATGGTTCTTCTTGAACAGGCGCAGGAACTCGTCGGCGTGTCCCCATTTCGTCTTGTAGTAGTACTCGACCACAAAGGGCTGGCCCTTCCCCGCTGGGGTTTGTGCCTTCAGCAGCGATGGGCACATCGTCGCAATCATGATCACTGACAGCATCACAAGTTTTTTCATCTTCCGCCTCCCCGGCTGAATGATTCTGGCAACGCGTCTAACACTACAAATTGCGGATGTTCAGCAATTCAAAAATTTCTTTGCGCGTGGAACTTCTTACTCCTTGTCGAATCCAACGGCCCTGATACACTGCCCGGTTTCACAAGGAGAAAGAGCAAGCAATGCTTCAGAACCATCGCATCAGATCCTGGCACCGCACAGCGCTCGCAGCCCTGTTCGTGCTCGCAACCGCAACCCTGTCATTTGCAGCCGATCCGGCGACGGTTACATGGACCAAGGTGTCTCCGGCCCAGGGGCTTCCCGCCCGTGCGTTTTTTGCGACGGCTTACGATCCTATCAGCAAAAAGATTGTTGCCTTCGGTGGAAGCAACGCAACTGGACAACTCAACGACACTTGGACCTTCGACGGCACAACCTGGACGCAGGTGCAGACCAGCGTTGCGCCCAGCCCCCGCGCGGCTGCCGCAATGGCATATGACAAGAACATTCAAAAGATCGTTTTGTTCGGCGGCTTCGTCGGACTTACGTTTCTGAACGACACCTGGCTGTGGGACGGCGCGACCTCCACCTGGACCCAAGCCAATCCTCACACGGTGCCCACCGGCGCGACCAATCCCATGCTGTTCGTGGACCCGGCAAATGGCCACGTTGACATGTTCGGCGGCTACCAGGGCCGCTTCTATTCGCGCAGCATGTATCAATGGACCGGCACCGATTGGAACCTTCTGAATCCGGTCACCACTCCTTACCCCAGGAGCGGCGCGGTTACAGTTTTCGATCCGGTCCGCCACAACGTGGTGTTGTTTGGAGGAATTTCCGATATCTGGGTCGTTCAGAACACCTGGACCTGGGACGGCTCGAACTGGACCCAACGGAACCCCGCAACTACCCCGCCGCCTCTCTATTTCACAACTGGCGCCTTCGATCCTCAACTGAATCAGGTAGTGGTTTTTGGTGGAGGCAGTGTGGGCGTGGATCAGAACACCACCTGGGCATGGGACGGCCTCAATTGGACGCAGCTCTCGCCCACGGCCAGTCCTACCAGGCGCGAAGGCTTGGGCACGGTGTGGGACGCGGCGCACCGCGAATTCCTCATCTTTGACGGAGACATTTTCAATACCACGAAAATCTTTTCGGACATGTGGAAGCTGTCGGTGAACTGAAGCCCAAACCTAAACAACCAGCGTCATCCCGAAGCCCGGCGCAGTTCAGCCGGGCGACGGATCTGGCGTGCGCTGCCAGGCATTCAAGTCGGGCACGCGAGATCCTTCGCCCTCCCTGGCCCGGGATCACTTCATCAAAATGTGAATACTCATTCCGCCGCCTGCATCCGGTTCTGCCAGTGTGACCACACAAACCACCCGATTCCGGCCACCAGCAGGATGCCAATCACGAAGTCAAATTGGTGGAAGTATTTTCCGAGTGAGCGCCAGTTCTCACCCAGTTTCATTCCCAGGTAAGCCAGCGCGAGACACCAGGGCCATGATCCCAGAAACGTATAGATGTGAAATCGGCCTCGCGGCATGCGGGCAATTCCCGCGGGCAATGCGATGAAGGTCCTTATGACGGGAAGCAACCGGCCAACGAAGACCGCCAGGTATCCCCAGCGCGCAAAGAAGCGATCCGCCCACTCCAGTTCTCTCTTACCCATCAGAATCCAGCGCCCGTATCGCTCCACCAGAGGACGCCCGCCGTAGTATCCGATTTCGTAGGCCACCAGCGATCCCAGGTTGCATCCGATCGCACCCGCCGTCGCCACCCACCACAAGTTCAGCTGTCCTTCATACACCAGGTATCCGGCGAACGGCATGATCAGTTCGGAAGGCAGAGGAATGCAGGCGGATTCGATCGCCATCAGCAGAACGATCCCGCCATATCCAGCGGCGCCGATCATGGATTTGATGAATACAAACAGGACTGCCAGGATCTTCTCGGTCATCTCAACAAGGATACAGGAGGAAAGAAATCGCGACGATGGCGCTAGAAGGAACCTTCCTGCGTAAATGTGTACCCGGGGAGGCCCGCACCGGAAGCGTCCTTGATAACCTTGACCCGAACCGTGTTGGCATCTGGAGCGGACAAGCCTGCGGGCCGCAGCATGGCATACTGTGCAAATACTTCGCTGTAAACCTTTGTGACCAGATAATCCTGGCCGTCGGCATCGCTGCGCCACACCTGGCCGAGTTGGATCGACTTCACTGCCATATTCGTTTCCCTGTGGTGGAGGTTGGGTTCAGAGTACCGGGACGCTCACAGCGCGTCAATGACTGGCCGGTTACCGAAGTGCAGCCGTCATCTGCTTCGGAAGTCTTGATAAGATGGACGTCGAGGCAGCCATGACACGCGGCGTCGCTCCCCGCCAACCCGCAAAGACCGGACGTCAGGAAGGCGCGCGCAGCGTACCCCGCGGCCAGCAGAGCCGAGGAGTCTCCCGGCAGCCCAAGCAGATCCGGAAATTCCCGCAAAAGCCAGCGAAGAACAAAAAGACTGCGGGATCGACCTCGCCGCAGCGAGTACAGGAAATCCTGAGGCGCCTGGACCAGACTTATCCCGACGTCACCTGCGCGCTCACTCACAACGATGCCTGGGAACTCTTGGTCGCCACGATCCTTTCCGCCCAGTCTACGGACGTGAACGTGAACAAGGTGACCCCGGTCATCTTCAGGAAATATCCCACGGTGCAGGATTTCGCGGCCCTGCAACCCGAAGATCTCGAGCCTGATGTTCGTTCGACCGGGTTCTTCCGCAACAAGTCAAAGTCGGTGGTAGGGGCTGCGAAGAAGATCGTCAGCGACTTCGGAGGCAAGGTCCCGGACAACATGGAGGACCTGCTCACTTTGCCGGGGGTCGCGCGCAAGACCGCCAACGTCGTGCTCGGCACGTGGTTCAAGAGGAATGATGGAGTTGTGGTGGACACGCACGTTCAGCGCTTGTCGCGTCGCCTGGAGCTTACGAAGCAGGAAGATCCGAAGAAGATTGAACTGGACCTGATGGCGATCCTCCCGCGCGAGAAGTGGACCATCTTCTCTCACCAGCTGATCTGGCATGGACGCAAACTCTGCGTCGCGCGCTCCCCCAGGTGTGCAGAGTGTCCGCTGGAAAATATCTGCCACGCCGCCGATAAGACCTGGAGCACCGTGGACATCCACAAGAACGCGCACCCGTAACTACGGCTTACTCCAGCGCGCCAGGGTCGGGATGTCCCTGGTGAAACCCTTCGCCAGGAACCCGGGGATGTGCATCTGACGCATCTTGTCCCGCACTTTTACAACCATCTGATCGACCGTCAGGTCTGGCTCGGTAAAGCGACCGCCTGCGTAGCAGTGACTGCAAAAGGCCGTAGATTTGCTCCCGTCAGCTTCCGTGCCCCCACCTTTTTCGTCTTTCGACAATGGCATCCCGCAACTCTGGCAGTATGGTCCTTTGGGCTTGAACATGATGCGGCCTCCGGCCCGGCATTTTACGCCGAAAAACCTCGTTTGGGGCTCTGCTACACTTCTTTCTTCCGCACACCCTGTCATGCGCACTCTGATCTCATTTACTATCGTCATCTTTATGAGCACGATTTCCCTTGCCCAGACTTTGCCGGTTCCCCAGGCGATTACCGATCCCAAGCAAGTCCAAAGTAAGACCAGCGCCGAGGTTGAACAGAACCAGCAGAGCCTGTCCATCGAGCGCCTTTACATGACGCGCGCGGTGGGTGGCACGTCCTGGTCGCCTGATGGCAAGAGCATCGTGTTCGTCTCCAACATCAGCGGACGAAATAATCTGTGGGTCGTCCCCAGCGCCGGAGGCTGGCCTACGCAACTTACGGTCAGCGACCAGCGTCAGACCTCCCCCACCTGGTCGCCCGATGGCAAGTGGATCGCTTACATGTCCGACTACGATGGGGATGAGCAGTGGGACATCTTTTTTGTCTCGCCAAAGACCGGCCAGGTCGTAAACGTCACCAGGACTCGCGAGATCGCGGAAGAAAATCCCACCTGGTCTGCCGACGGACGCTATCTCGCTTTCATGGTGAAGCCCAGGACATCGTCAGTGTTCGAGATCGATGTCTTCGACACCCTGATGCGCGACACCAAACACCTCACCACGAACACGCCCAAAGACAAGATGAACGTCAGTCCCATCTGGTCCAAGGACGGCAGGTTCATCGTCTACACCCAGCAACAAGCCAAGGGCACGGACTCGAACATCTTCATCGCCGAGGTCGCATCCGGAAACAGCACGCTGCTTACCCCGCATGAAGGCGAGAAACTCTATTCTGCAAACGATATCTCTCCCAATGGCAAGTCGGTCCTGCTCACTTCAAACGCCGCCAACGGCTACGACAACGTTGGAGTCCTCGACATTGCATCGAAGAAGATTACCTGGCTGACGCATGACAAATGGGAGATCAATGGCGGGAATTTCTCTCCCGACGGGAAGTCAGTCACCTGGTCTGCAAATGTGGACGGCAATACCGACATCTACGTGCACAATTTAGCCACGGGAAAGACCACGCCCCTGCCGCTGCCCAAGGGCCTGAACTCGCTGGGGGGTTCAGAAACTGCCTACAGCCGTGACGGGGCGCACCTGCTCTATTACCACAACGGGCCTACCGCCCCGAACGACGTCTGGGTCTATACCCTGGCGAGCGGGCAGTCGCATCAAGTCACGCACTCCCTGATGGCCGGCGTTCGCGCGCAAGACATGGTCGAACCTTATCTCGTCCACTACCCGAGCAAAGACGGCAAGTGGACCATCTCGGCCTTTCTGTATGTGCCCTACAACATGCAGCGGAATGGCCAGAACGCGGCCATTGTTTACGTACACGGCGGCCCTACCGCGCAAACCATGAACTCCTTCAATCGTTTTGTGCAGCACATGGTCAACCGGGGATACATGATCATCGCGCCCAACTATCGCGGCTCGACCGGGTATGGCAAGGAGTTCCAGCAGGCTAACCTTTTCGACATGGGCGGAGGCGATTTGTCCGACGTCATCGCCGCTGCGGAGTGGATCAAGCAGACCGGATTTCTCGATCCCAAAAAACTCGTTCTGATGGGCGGAAGCTATGGCGGTTATCTCACCATGATGGGCGTCACCAAGGCTCCTGAAGTGTGGGCCGCAGGCGTGCCCATCGTTCCCTTCGTGAATTACTTCACCGAAATCGAAAACGAAGATCCGGTCCTGCGCGAGATGGATCTCGCTACCATGGGCGATCCGGTCACCAATAAAGACCTGTTCCACGACCGTTCCCCGATTTTCTTTGTAGACAAGATCAAGGCTCCGCTGTTGCTTCTGGCGGGCGGCAATGATCCGCGCTGCCCGAAATCTGAAACACTCCAGGTCGTTGATGCCGTAAAGAAGCAGGGTGGGACCGCCGAATACAAAATCTACGAGAACGAAGGTCATGGATTCGCTCGCGTGGAAAATCAAATCGACGCCTACACCCGTGCGGCCAGCTTCCTCAGCGCTCACGTGCCGCCTGCCGATTGCGGTTGCAAGCTGACGGAGTGAACGACGTCATCCTGAGCCGCAGGCCGAAGCATCTCGCGTGCAGCAATCCGGGACGTATGCCTGCCCATGAAGCAGAATGCGCTGGCCGGCCGTTGTGGCCCCGGACATTTACCTTGACTCGGTCCCCCTGTTACCATTTCGGGTTACCCCTAAGGCTCCTGAATTCATCTGTCTCTATCTTCTCGCGGAGGCGACATGGCAATTAAAGTAGGCATCAACGGTTTCGGACGTATCGGACGCAACGTGTTACGCGCGTCCTTGAATGATTCCAATCTCGATTTCGTTGCCGTAAACGATCTGACCGATCCCAAGACCCTGGCTCATCTTCTTAAGTACGATTCGATTCTGGGCAATCTTTCCATTGATATCAGCGCCGGGCAGGATTCGATCAAAGTCGGCAACAAGACCATCAAGGTATTCGCGGAGAAAGATCCCGCCAAGCTGCCCTGGGAGTCGGTGGGCGCCCAAGTCGTAATCGAATCCACCGGACGTTTTACGAATGCCGAAGATGCCAAGAAACACTTGCGCGGCCCGGTCAAGAAGGTCATTATCTCGGCCCCGGCCAAGAACGAAGATGTCACCCTGGTTCTCGGCGTGAACGAGGATAAGTACGATCCCGCCAAGCATCATGTCATCTCGAACGCGTCCTGCACCACCAACTGCCTGGCGCCGATCGCCAAGGTGGTCAATGACAACTTCAAAATTCAGAGCGGCACCATGACCACGATCCACTCCTACACCAACGATCAGGTCATTCTCGACTTCCCGCACAAGGATTTGCGCCGTGCCCGCGCTGCCGCTCTCTCGATGATTCCGACTTCGACCGGAGCTGCAAAGGCGCTGAAACTGGTGATTCCCGACCTGGCCGGCAAACTCGACGGTTTCGCGATGCGGGTTCCGACCCCCAACGTCTCCGTCGTGGACCTGGTCGCCTTCGTTGAAAAGAAGACGACAAAAGAAGAGGTGAATGCCGCCCTCAAGAAAGCGTCCGAGTCCGGCCCATTAAAAGGCTACCTGGGTTACGAGGAGCACGAACTGGTATCGGCCGATTACAAGGGCGATTCGCGGTCTTCAATCGTGGATGCGCCCATGACCCTGGTGGTCGGCGGCAACTGCGTAAAGGTGATCTCCTGGTACGACAACGAGTGGGGATACTCGTGCCGCGTCCGCGACCTCATCAATTACATTGGCAGCAAGGGCCTGTAAGAATCTGGCATGACGCGGGCGCCCTCGCCCGCGTCACAATCCGGCACTGTTGAGGACAACCAGCTATGTCCAAGCTTTCCATTCGTGATCTGTCGCTGAACGACCGCCGCATCTTCATGCGCGTGGATTTCAACGTTCCTCTGGACGATGGCCGGGTGATGGATGACACGCGAATCCGTGAAACCCTGCCCACCATTGAGTATGCCCTGCGTCACGGCGCGCGCCTGATCGTGGCCTCTCACCTGGGCCGTCCCAAGGGTAAGCCGAACCTGAAGATGAGCCTGAAGCCGGTGGCCGAGCGCCTGCGCATGCTGCTCGACAAAGAACTGGCCCGCGGAGAAAACGTCGGGTTCTGCCCCGACTGCGTCGGGGTCGAGGCCGAAGAAATGGCAGGCAAGCTCGAGAAAGGCCAGACCCTGCTGCTGGAGAACCTGCGTTTTCACGCCGAGGAAGAAGCCAACGACGAAAAATTTTCAAAGCAGCTGGCATCCCTGGCCGACTTCTACGTGAACGACGCATTCGGCGCCGCGCACCGCGCCCACGCCTCCACGGTCGGGATCACACATTTCATGCAGAAATCCGCAGCCGGCTTGCTCATGCAGCGGGAGCTCGAATACCTCGGCAAGGCCATGGAACACCCTGAGCGGCCTTTTGTCGCAATCCTGGGAGGGGCCAAGGTCAGCGACAAGATCAACGTCATCCGAAGCCTGATGAACAAGGTCGATACCCTGATCGTAGGCGGCGGGATGGCGTACACCTTCCTGAAAGCGCACGGCGATCAGGTCGGAAAGTCCCTGGTCGAGGAGGACAAACTCGATCTCGCCCGCCAGTTGTTGCAGGAAGCCAAGACGCACAAACTGAAGTTCCTGCTTCCCGTGGATCACGTGGTTGCCGATCGCATAGACGCCAATGCATTGACCCACGTCGTAAATGGGGGCAGTCCGATTGCAGCCAACATGATGGCGCTCGATATCGGCCCGCAAACCATTGAGGCCTTCAGCGAAGAAATTTCGCGCGCCCGCACCATCGTCTGGAACGGGCCCATGGGTGTATTCGAAGTCCAGCCCTTCTCGAAGGGAACGTTCAAGATCGCGCGTGCCATCGCCGACAATCCCGGCGCCACCTCGATCGTCGGCGGCGGAGATTCGGTCGCCGCAATCAAAGCTTCCGGCGTGGCCGACCAGGTTACGCATATCTCAACCGGCGGCGGAGCTTCGCTCGAATTCCTGGAAGGCAAGAAATTGCCAGGAGTGGAAGCGTTGACGGACAAAAAGTGAGCTGTAACGCCCGATCATTGTGATTCTGAGCGGAACGAAGGATCTGGTTTGCTGGCCTCCTGATGAACCTGCCGCGCGACAAAGACTATGTCGTTGATGTGCAAGTGGGCGATCCCGATTTACTTCGCTTGCTCCGAGGCAACATCGTTGAATGCCCTTTCGCCGACGCCATCGTCAACGCCGCCAATTCCGACCTGCTCCCCGGCGCCGGAGTCTGCGGCGCCATCCATCGTGCAGGGGGGCCCGCGATCGCTGAAAACTGCTGCCGCATCCGCGCTGAGCGCGGCTCAATCCCACCAGGCGAAGCGGTTGCAACCACGGCAGGACGTCTTCCAAACAAATATGTGATCCATGCTGTTGGTCCCATATGGAGCGGCGGCAACTCCGGCGAAAGCGAAACGCTTGCAAATTCCTACCGCAAGTCGATGCGGATCGCCGACGAGCTAGGCGTGCACAGCATCGCTTTCCCGGCGATATCAACCGGCGTTTATGGATATCCTGTCGAGAAAGCCGCATGGGTTGCCGTTCCAACCCTGATCGAGTGTCTTCGCGCAGCCAAGAAATTAGTGTTCGTCGCGATGATTCTTTTCGACAAAGCCACTCTCGATGTTTTCACGACCGTTGCCCGGGCGCAACGGAAACCAGCATCCGGTAACCCCTACGACGTTTTCATATCGGAGTCATAAATGCCTAGAAAAAAGCTGATGGCCGCCAACTGGAAGATGTACAAAACTCCCGACCAGACACGCGACTACTTCCGCGACTTCCTGCCTATGGTTCAGGACCACGATCGCGACGAGATCGCGGTCTGTCCGCCTTTCCTTGACATTCATGCCGCGGTGGAGTCCGCGAAAGGCTCGAGGGTCTCTATCGGCGGCCAGAATATGTTCTGGGAAAAAGAAGGCGCCTATACTGGCGAGGTCTCCACCGCCATGCTTCTTGCCTGCGGATGCACTCACGTCATCATCGGCCACTCCGAGCGCCGCCAATATTTCGGCGAGACCGACGATACGGTCAACATGAAATTGAAGCCAGCGCTCGAAGCCGGGCTCGTGCCCATCGTCTGCGTTGGCGAAGTGTTGGAAGAGCGCGAGTCTGGGTTAACGGAAGACGTGCTGCGCCGCCAGTGTCTGCGCGCCTTTCACGCTATTTCAAGCAAGAAAGCCGCAAAACTGGTGATCGCCTACGAACCGGTGTGGGCAATCGGCACCGGTAAAACCGCAACTCCCCAACTCGCGTCCGAGGCCCATGCCCTGATCCGCGGGGAAGCAGCCAAAGCCTTCGGCGAAGATTTTGCCGCCAAGCTTCGCATTCTGTACGGCGGCTCGGTCAAGCCGGAAAATGTGAAGGCGCTGATGGCGGAAGAAGAGATTGATGGCGCCCTGGTCGGCGGCGCGAGCCTCGATCCCAAGTCATTTGCCGCCATCGTCAAATATTGAGTCGAAAACGGCTTCAGACTTCAATCGGCACGGCCTCAATCGTCTTGGCCACACTGGCCAACCGCCGGTAGGATTCAACCCGGCCCGCGTGCTCGTAGGTGTCGGTGACCGCGATCACTTCATCGGCCCCGATATTCCCGATTAACTTCTGCAATCCCGCCCTCACGGTTGCGTCTGATCCGACGATTGCGGCGCCAAGTTTGTTCTCGATGGCCGCCCGCTCCCGCTCGTGCCATAGCGGCTCCATCGAATCGACGGGGGGCAACAGTTCCACCGGCTGATTCCTGATAAGGCGCAGAAATCTCTGTTGCGGAGTCGTGAACAGGCGCCGTGCGGCTGCGTCGGTTTCCGCTGCGATCACCTGCACTGCCACCATCAAATAGGGCTTCCGGAGCGCCTCGCTGGGCCTGAAGGACTCGCGATATATGCGCACTGCGGCTTGCAGATACTCAGGCGAGAAGTGCGCGGCAAAGGCAAACGGCAACCCGAGACTTCCCGCCAGTCGCGCGCTGAAGTCGCTCGACCCCAGCAGAGTGATTGGAACATTGCTGCCCTGCCCCGGGATGGCTTTCACCACTTGCCCGGGTCTCTCCGGGCCAAGATAGCTGCGGAGTTCCTGGAGCAGGCCCGGGAAATCTTCTCCGCTCTGTTGCAGGTCCCGCCGCAGCGCCCGCATGGTGTGAAAATCGCCGCCCGGAGCGCGCCCCAGTCCCAGGTCAATGCGTCCCGGGTACAGCGCCTCCAAGGTGCCAAACTGTTCCGCAACCACGAGAGGTGCGTGATTTGGAAGCATCACTCCGCCGCTGCCCACGCGAATCCTATTCGTTGCTCCTGCGACGTGTCCAATCAGGATCGAGGTCGCGGAGCAGGCCAGCCCGGGAATCGAGTGGTGCTCCGCCAGCCAATAGCGCGTGAAGCCCAATTGCTCGACGTTTCGAGCCAGGTCTACCGATCTTGCGATCGCTTCGCCGGCCGACTCGCCCGGCCGCATCCCCACCAGATCTAGAACCGAAACTGCGAACTGAAGCTGCATGGCAAATTAGATGAACCAGGTAGACGATGCGAACCACCGTGGCAATCCTTTAACACAGAAAGTCTGAACAGGCGTGTGCAGCACCTCCAACATGAATGCGTGCCACAACGATCAGGAGCAACGCAAACTCACCGGGGTCTCACACCTGAGACGACGATGCCAGGTAAGTAACAGAGCGCTGCCAATGATGACTAACCCGATGCAAAGGCCGGCCCAGACGCCCAGTGCGCCCCAGCCGAATCGAAAACAGAGCAGGTACCCTACAGGCAGCCCGATCAACCAATAGGCAACCAAATTGGCAAACATCGGGGTGTGTGTATCTCCGCTGCCGCGCAGAGCTCCCGTCGCGACGGTCTGCACGCCGTCGAACAACTGAAACGCAGCTGCAACCAGCAATAATCTCGCTCCCACCCGAATGACTTCTGCGTCCGGCGAAAACATCCGGGCAATAGGTTTGGGAACCGCGACGAATACGAGTCCCATGCAGGCCATGAAGCCCGCCCCGAGTAGAATGGCCGACCAGCCCGCGAGATGCGCCTTCCTGGGGTCCCCTCGCCCGAGTTGGTGCCCAACCCGCACCGCCGCCGCCGAACTGATGCCGAGCGGCACCATGAAGGTGAAAGCCGCGCAGTTAAGCGCAATCTCGTGCCCCGAGAGCGGCACCGGGCCCAGCTTCGCGCAAAGTGCCGTCGCGCCGGAGAAGGCTCCGATCTCCAGCAGGATCTGAGTGGCTGCCGGCATCCCAAGCACAAGCAGCGCCCACACCCGGCGAAAGTCAATGCGAATCTCCTCCATCCACTCCGTGAGCCCGCGCTTGGACTCTACCCACACCACCGTGCCAAGCATGACCAACGCCATGTAGATTCGTGCCGCGCAGGTTGACCAGCCCGATCCGGTGATGCCCATGGCAGGAAACCCAAGATGCCCGTAGATCAAGGCCCAGTCTCCGACCAGATTTACGATGTTCGCGGAGATCAGGGCAAACATGATGGGATGCACTACGTGCACGGCCTGCAGATAGCGCCTCAGGCCGAAGTAAGCCAGCAGCGGGAGCGTGCCCCAGTTCAGCGCGCTCAGAAATGGCCGCATCGGTTCGATCAGTTCCGGGCTCACGCCAAATCTGCGCATGAGCATGGGCCAGAACGACACCAGCAGCATCAGGACGGGCGTCAGCACCAGGGCCAGGAAAAAGCCGTTGACCAGCGAGTGGCGGGCATCCCGGATATCGTCCCGCCCATGCGCCTGGGCCACAAACGTGTCCATCCCGAGCAACAATCCTGCGCCGAAGATGGCCACGCTATGGTAGAGGCTCTGGCCAAGCCCCGTCGCACCAATGGCGACGGCGCTGTTGGGCAGGCGTCCAACCATGATGGTGTCCACGACTCCCATGCTCATCCAGCCGATTTCGGCGAAAACCAGCGGCAGGGCCAGCCGCAGAGTGGGCCGGAACTCGCCGCGAATCGCTCTCAATGAGACAGCTTCAGGCATGACAACCACGTCTTCGGGGAAAGCTCCCCCATGGTAAGATTAATGTCGATCCGATGCTGGAATTCACGGTGCGCGCTACAGGTTAGCGGTACCGCTGTGCACACGGAAGCCTTTAACTGCAGCTATTGCGGGGCACGACACCGTCCACCAGGTGCGATTAGTCTACCCTTAGCCGTCGTCGCTCAGGTGAAAGTAGCTCTTGGATCTAGAATTTTGTAACGTGCGGAAGTGGTGGAACTGGCAGACACACCATCTGATGCCATCACTTTAGCCATTCTCTACAAATTGCTGATACTACAGCTTTTGCCTTTCACCTCAATTACTTCCAAAGACCCGCCTGAGAATGGCCAGTAGCCCCCAGTTAGCGCCGGATGCAAGCAGTCGGTGCAAAATCCGGTGCAGTTTTTTCGCCGCGCCAACGGGCAGACTAAGTATCTTGAGGGCCTTGTGACAACCGGACAGGCAATCGCAGGTTGCCGGTAGTCGAAGGTTTCATCCAATCCGTCGTCGGTGTTGCAAATTACACTCATCAGCTGGCTGCTAGCGTGGCAATATGGGATCGGATTTTCAATGATTGCCCCGGTACAGATCAGTACAAGTGCGTCTACCCATACGGCTGTTACCCTGGATGAGTGGCGGCGAATGCTTGCCCACAATGGGCAGTCCCTGGGGCGTTTCCTGCTCTGTGTCGGGCGCATGTGCGATTGAACGATGTTCTCCTTCGTCTGTGCCCTTCCCTCCCCTGCCTCCGCGGAAAAGCGGCTCAAGACGATGCCGGTCCAGACGGTGAACGGGAGTTTTGGCGGCGACGTGGTCGAAGGGCTCCGGCTCATGGAGTGGAAACGAGCGTGAGCGCATGAGATGCGGCCAACCGAAGACGGTTCTTCCAGTCGGCAAACTTCCGCTTGAGCATTTGCGATCATTGCTGAGGCATCTGCCAAAGCATGATCCGCGCCTCCTCATTGGACCCCAGATTGGCGAGGACGCGGCCGTCATCGACGTAGGAGATCGCTATCTCGTCGTCGCGACCGATCCCGTTACCTTCGCCACTGATCACATCGGGCGTTACGCTGTTCACGTCAACGCGAACGATGTGGCCGTCCTGGGCCGCGCGTCCGCTCTGGTTTTTCGTCGTCACGCTCCTTCCGGAGAACCACACGACGCCCGAACTGGCCGAAACGATCATGGCCGATGTGCGGACCACGTGCGAGGAACTGGGCGTCACGCTCGGCGGCGGGCACACGGAAATCACCCAAGGCCTCGACCGCCCGATTCTGATCGGTCAGATGCTCGGCGAGGTCGCCCCGACTCGCCTTGTGCGGAAGACTCGCATCGCCATCGGCGATCTGATCCTATTGACACGCGGTGTGGCCATCGAGGGCACCGCGATCCTCGCACGAGAGAGGTCCGAACGGCTGCGGGGACGGGTTGATGCCGACCTTCTGGCGCGGGCCGCTCGTTTCCTGATGGAGCCCGGCATCAGTGTCGTGAGTGCGGCTCTCTGCAGCCAATGTCGGCGAGGTCGTGCACGCGATGCACGATCCGACGGAAGGCGGGCTTGAGACGGGGCTCTTCGAACTGGTGGCGCCCGCCGGTCTCGGGCTTCGGGTCATTCGCGAGCACATTCCCGTGTTTCCCGAAACCGACATGATTTGCAACGCGCTCGCGCTCGATCCGCTGAAACTGATTGCGTCGGGCGCATTGCTGATCGCCGTCGCGTCGGACAAAGCGGACTCGGTCCTGACGGTCATTGACGCCACAGGCGTTCCGGTTGTCGTGATTGGTGAGGTGCGTCCGTCGAGCGAGGGCATCACGATCGTGAGGAGTGGAGCTGTAGAGCCGCTCACGCCCCCAGTTCGAGACGAGATCGCGCGAGTCTTCGAACGCGATTAGACACACATCAATCAGAAACGCCGGCCCCACAGTCCCTCGTAGCAGTACGCAGATCGTCAGTCCGCGAAAGTTCGTTAAATGTTAGAGGGCCCTCTGTGGCAGGGTGCGGAAATACAACACCAGATCCCAAACGTGGTCGTCGGACTCGACCTTTCCAAAAGCCGGCATGCCGCTAAATCGAATGCCATTCTTGATAACCCAAAAAATCTCTTGGTCGGAATATGACTGGGTGTCGTGCGACGCTAGATTTGCGGCTCGAGGGTACATCCACCGCCCAGCGTCGGTGAGATTGCGGCCGCTCATTCCGTGGCAAGCGGCACATTCCGTGCCGAAAAGTCGCTCGCCTTCCTTGATAGCCGCTTCGCGCTGGGCAGGGGCGGGTGGAATGCCGCTGCGACTGCTCCTTCGAATCAAGTAGTGCTTTGCTTGGGTGGCCAACAGCGTTTCCGTTTGCCCTGGGTCCGGAAGTGCACTGAGCGTAAACCGCGACGCCGCCACTGCGATCGCTGCGACGAGCGCGAGCGCACCTGTGGCGAGCATGACAAACCTTCTCATCAGGACGTGGCCTCCAGAGAAAAAGCTATGGCTCCAGGCAAAGAGCTACGATGAAAGAGGGCCGACCTAGACGGGCCAACCCCCTTCCCGGTCGAAGCGTTAGGAACCAGGCGCGATGTCTGTGACGTGAATGGTGTCCTTGTCGAGGGTGCCGGTGACCTTGACGTTCTGGCCGGCGAACTGCTGAGGTTTGGCCTGGTCATCGAGTTGATAGACTTTCTTTGAGGCAGCGTCATACAGCACGTACTTGCCGCCCATCTTTACGCAGTTTTCCGTGCACATCTTCTTGACCATGGGATCATTGGCATCCTTGTCTCCCATGCCTTCCTTCTTCAGCATCTCCGCGTGAGAAGCATTCATGGCGCACTGGCTGTCCATGATCTCCCCTTTGAATGTTTTCCCCTTCGGCGCCGCGAAACTGAGGCTCGATAGCAGAACAGTTGCTAATGCTAATAACAGAGAGCGTTTCACTGGTTTACCTCCGCGTGTGTGGTTTTGGGCTCGGACTGGGAATTCCAGCCCTCTATCCACGATGCGTGACGACGCGGAAGGTTACCGCCTGGCAGGAATCCAAGCGGCCAGTGATTTGCAAAGTTCCGTAACTTCCTGTGATCGAGGGAATCCTGTGGGGCACTGGAAAACCCATGTTTTTCCGGCCTATTTCTTGCTTGACTCTAGAGTTAACTAGAGGGTTTACAGTGGTCTTCATGAAGATTGGCGAATTGGCAGAACAGGTCGGGATGACCGTGCCGGCAGTCAGATTCTACGAACAAGCGGGGCTGCTGCCCAAGCCCGCGCGCACAGGTTCGGGATACCGCGTCTACGGCACTTCAGACCTTCGCCGCGTGCAACTCATACGGCACGCCAAGAGCCTGGGCTTCTCGCTCGAAGAGATAAAGCGAATCTTGCGTCTCCGAGAACAAGGCACCTGCCCATGCGGAGAAGTCATTTCCATGCTGCAACGGCATCTTTCGAATACGGACGCGCAGATTCAGAGGTTGCGTCGCTTTCGCAGTGAGATCGCTAGAACGCTGACAGAGTGGAAGAGTTCGCCGGATGGTGCAGTGCCGGGCGACGTCATCTGCGGCCTGATTGAACGCTCAATGGATCATTGCAAACCAGGACGGAATGGCACTTCAAGAAGGTGAGATCTGTGGCTGTGCGGATCGAGGGTGTGGTTGCGAAATAACGGCAACTCGCGGAGCGGCTCTTGGGAAGGAAATGGTGCAGCAATGGTGGAGAAGAAGGGGATGGTGCTGGGCATGCTGCCTGCAATTTGTCTATCGGCAATCCCGGCCGTGGCATGTCCAGCATGTGTGCCGGTACTCGCATCAGTGTTGAGCGCAATCGGCCTGACATTCCTGACCAACGGCGCATATCTCCTGTGTGTGAACCTCGTGGCGCTCCTGTTGGCACTGACAATCCTGTTTGTGAAGCGTCGGACGAACGGATACGCTCCCATCCTGCTGGGGATTGCAGGGGCTGTGACAATCATGCTGGGAAAGTTTGTTCTGGCCAGGAATGTATTGGCATGGTCAGGTTGGGCAGTCCTGGTCTTCGCCTCAGCCATGACAATGCTTGGTAGAAGCGACACGACGAGGTGCCATTCGTGCGGCAACACCGGTCCAGCTGTTGCAGGAGGAAACCAACATGGCAAAGAGAAAAGTTGAAGTCTTCAGCGCGGGATGCGGCGTATGCGACAAAGCCGTCCAGCTTGTCCGGAGTATCGCATGTTCCTCATGCGATATTTCTGTGCTGGACATGAAAGAGCCGAAGGTCGCAGAACGGGCAATGGCGCTTGGTGTCCGCTCTGTTCCAGCGATCGCCGTGGACGGAATGCTGGCTGACTGTTGCTCGGGGCGCGGTCCGGACGAAAGCACGCTCCGGTCGGCTGGAATTGGACAGCCGCTGTGAGGTCAGTATGAAGAGAGTCGTAGTTTATTCCCAACCCGGTTGAATGTTCTGCAGCCAAGCGAAAGAGTATCTTTCGCAAAAGAACATCCAATTCGAAGACAAGGACATCACCAAGGACGGGCTCGCTTTGGAAGAACTAAAGAAGCTTGGGTATATGACCACCCCCGTTCTCGTGATTGACGCTTCGGTGATCGTCGGTTTCGATCGCGCCAAGATCGACGTCGCTTTGCGGTCCCTGCTGCCGTGACCCGTGGAGGCGCACGGCGAGAAGGTTACGGCCAAACGACATCAGTCTCTTTTCTCAGGGACCGTAACCGTAACGTCTGTTGAGGCTTTCCGTTCCGGAATTGGATCGCGCCGAGACTCGGCGCAACCATTGCCTCTTCAAGTGGGAACACCCAACTTAGGAAGAAGCCATTGCGTAGCCACGAGGTAGATCAACAGAAAAGTAAGTAACCAAACCCATTCACGCATGTGCCGAGCCCCTCCCAGATGCGCTTTGCGTTTCTGTAGGAATCGCGGAGTCACTGATTTCCGCAGATGCCCTAGTAATTGAAGTTCTCTCAGCCCCTGACACTCCGAAGAGAACCGCCGATCCGATAGAGCCCTACGTCCTGGAAAGCGTCGCGTCCAGGAAGCTGTGCAGTCGTTCGCTGAACCCCGCCGGAATCTCGAAGATGCGCGCGTCCCCCGTGATGACAAGCATTTTTCGCGTGCTGTCATAAACAGCAGAGCAGCGGCGGCAACTACGGAGATGGCGCTCGATCTTTTGGCGCATTTCCGGCGCGCTCTCCCGGTCAAGGTAGGCCGAGAGGTTGGCGATTATCGTTTTGCAGCTAACCATGGGTTCATTCCTTTCCAGCGTTCCCAGATCGAAACCTTAGGCTTGGCGAAGACTGGGGTGAGGGTGTCGCGCAGCATCAGGCGTGCCCGGTGCAGCCGGGTCTTCACGGCGGACTGGCCGATACCCAGAACCTCCGCCGTTTCGGCGACATCCAAGTGTTGCATGTCGCGGAGGACGAACACTTCGCGGTAGATGTCGGGCAGTTCCCCCAGGGCTTTGGCGACAGCTTCCCGCACCTCCTTTTGTTCCACGATGTCGCTTGGCAAGTCACGCCAGTCCGCGAATTGGCGTGGATGAAACGGCTTCTCCTCGAACCCTTCGGTGGAGCTGTTGTCAATGGGTTCGTAGAGATGCTGGCGGCGCTTACGCCGGTACATCCTGGCCTCGTTTTCGATCACGCGCATCGCCCACTGCTTGAACCTGTCTCTTTCCGCGAGTTCAGCGAGATGCGAGAAGATCTTGAGCATAGCCTGCTGCACGACCTCTTCCGCGTCATCCTGGTTGCGCAGGATCGAATACGCCATCAGGAAAGCCCCGCGTTCGTACGGCCGAATCAAGTCATGAAAGAGGTCCTTCTCTCCTGCCAGAACCCTCTCGATCAGAAGTCGTTCGGTCGATCCTCTCCCGGTCTCTTTTGCTTCCATCGACGGTATCAAACCAACCAGCCCCAAATAATACCGATTCCCCACGATCAGATCGGTTACAGGCCGCAAGGCTAGCAGGAACGGAGACCTTTCGGCTTTGCGAGGGAGGCATCAGAAGCTTGATAAATCTGGGGGCGCCTTGCCAATCGCGCCCCTCGTCACCGTGCTGCGTGGAGTTGCGATTTTCACCTTTGATCGGTTGCGATCAGGCCCGTTGGAGTGACCAGCAGCCGGAAGGGCCTCCGGCACTGCTAGAGGATCGGTACGTGTGCCGAGCGTGTTCGACAACTTGCGGGTGCTAGTCCCCTCCCAGCCTGCTGATGCAGCTGAAGGCAACGAAGCGCAAGGGCGTCGGCCTAAGCCAGAGTCTGAAGGAAGGCTGCCTTCTTCACTAAAGTCACGGAGTATTCCCGGTGCTGGCCACAATCGGATTCCGCTTCACCTCCGTTATTGCGCCGGTTCCGGGCGCAGCGTGCCCCGCCGCAGCGCCCGCTCCTTCATCAACACGAAGAAAACCGGGACTAGAATCAGTACGTGAATGGTTGACGTAATCATTCCTCCCACCATGGGAGCGGCAATGGGCTTCATCACGTCAGAGCCGATACCACTCGCCCAGAGGATGGGAATCAAGCTGGCGAGAACAGCACAGACCGTCATCAGCTTTGGCCGGAGCCGCTGCACAGCGCCCTCGATGGCCGCGGTTTCGATGTCAGCCTCCGTAACTGGATTGCCTGCTGCCAAGCGGCGGTCCAAAGCTTCATGGAGGTAAACAACCATCACAACCCCGGTTTCAACCGCAATGCCAAATAGGGCGATATACCCAACCCACACGGCGACGCTGAAGTTGTAGCCAAGAAGCCACTGCAAGATCAGCCCCCCGGTCATCGCGTAGAACGTGGGGAAGATCAGGACCATGGCCTCGGTTAGAGAGTGGAAAACCATGTACAGGAGCAGGAAGATCACGAAGAACACCACAGGCAAAATGAGCTTCAGCCGTTCCTTCGCCCGAAGCTGGAATTCGTATTCGCCAGACCACTGATAGGTGTATCCCGCAGGCAATTGCAGCTTTTGGCGAAGCATGTTGCTGGCCTGGTTTACGAAACCGCCGTAGTCGCTGGTGTTGAGATCAACGTAGACATATCCCGTGAGCTGGCCATCTTCATCGCGGATCATCGCCGGACCGCGTGAGAAAGAAACTTTAGCCACTTCGGAAATTGGGATCTGTGCCCCGGACGGTGTTGCGATCAAGACCCGGCTAAGCTCTTCGACGTTGTCACGGAAATCGCGCTGATACCGGACGTTGATCGGATAGCGGCGGCGCCCTTCAATGTTCTCGGCAACATTCATGCCTCCAATCCCCGACTCCACCGCTTGTTGCACGTCCGCAATGGTCAAGCCATACTTCGCCGCTTCTGGACGATTGACTTCCACATTGATGTAAAAACCTTGCGAAACACGCTCGGCGAAAACGGAACGCACTTGTGGTAGCCCCGACAGAATCTGCTGCACTTGTGCCCCGAGCTGTTGGATCTGTTCCAGATTCGTACCTTGAAGCTTCATGCCAACCGGCGTCTTGATTCCGGTCAGCGCCATGTCGAGGCGGTTTTGCACCGGCATGGTCCAGGTGTTCGTGAGCCCCGGAAACTGGAGCTTCTCGTTCATCTCGCGGATGAGCGTTTCGTAGGTCATCCCCGTCCGCCACTTCTCGCGCGGCTTAAGCATTACGGTGGTGTCATACATATCGAGGGGAGCGTTGTCGGTGGCGCTGTCGGATCGGCCGACCGCGCCGAAGACGGTTTCAACTTCAGGGAAAGATCGCAGAATCCGGTCCTGCTCCTGCAAGAGCTGCGAAGCTTGCGTGATCGAAATACCGGGAAGGGCCGTGGGCATGTACAGCGATGAACCTTCAAACAAGGGCGGCATGAACTGACTGCCCATCTTGAACATCAAGGGAAACGTCACCACGAGGAACGCCAGATTGAGCAACAACGTCGTCTTGCGGTATTTCAGGCAGACTCGCAAAACCGGCAAATAGAGTGCCTGCGTAACTCTTGACACCGGATTTTCCGATTCAGGCCGCAGCTTCCCTCGAATGAAAATGACCATCAGGATGGGAACCAGCGTGATCGCCAATAGGGACGAGAAGCCCACCGCCAGAGTCTTCGTCCATGCCAGGGGACGGAACATACGTCCTTCTTGCGCTTCCAGCAGGAACACTGGGAGGAAAGAGACCACGATAATTAAGAGCGAGAAGAACAGCGCAGGTCCGACTTGCTTCGCGGCGTCGATGAGAATGCGCACCCGCTCTCGTTCCATGGCTCGCTCACTCGGTTTGCTTCCTCTTCCCTCGGTCTGTTTCTCGAGCACTGGTCCATTCGAGGAATCCATCTCCCCGAATGCTTCTCCACCCGGTGCCGGGCGTTCGGAAAGATGCCGGTATCCGTTTTCCACCATGACGATGGCGGCATCCACCAAGACTCCAATCGCCAAGGCCAACCCGCCCAGCGACATGATGTTGGAACTGACGTTCAGGTAGTACATCGGGATGAAAGAGATCGCGAGCGCGATGGGTAAGGTGAGAATTGGGATCAGCGCTGAACGGAAGTGAAACAGAAACACAATGATGACCAGGGAAACGATGATCGCCTCCTCGATCAGGCTATGTTTCAAGGTGCTTATCGATTCGCTGATCAGTCCTCCGCGGTCATAACCGGAGACGACCTCGACTCCCGGCGGCAGCGATCCTTTGATCTCAGCCAGCTTCTTCTTGACACCATCGATCACATTGAGAGCATTCAGCCCATACCGCATGACGACAATGCCGCCCACGATCTCACCTTCGCCGTTCCACTCAGCAACGCCTTCGCGGATGTCTGGGCCGAAGGAAACCGTGCCCAGATCCTTGATCAATACAGGCGTTCCGTTCTTTGCCATGACGGGCACGCTCGCCAGATCGTCCAGCGATTTCAGGTAGCCCAAGCCGCGAACCATGTAGCGCGTGCCGCTCAGTTCGAGTACACGCCCACCGACTTCATTCGTGCTCGACTTCACGCGCTCGATAACTGTCGAAAGCGGAATGCCATATGCCAGCAACTTGTTAGGGTCGACATTGACCTGGTACTGCCGCACGAACCCACCGATGCTCGCCACTTCGGCCACACCCGGAACGGTCGCTAGCTGATAACGCAGGTGCCAATCCTGAATGCTTCGGAGATCGGCAAGGCTGTGCTTGTGGATGCGATCGACGAGCACGTACTCATAGACCCAACCGGCGCCGGTAGCATCGGGGCCAATGGCGGGATGCACGGCCGCAGGAAGCCGGCTGGCAATCGTCTGCAGGTACTCCACAACCCGAGAACGGGCCCAATAAATATCGGTCCCGTCTTCGAAGACAACAAAGACGTACGAGTCATTGAACATGGTCTGCGCGCGTACCGCTTTCACCCGCGGCGCAGCCAGCAACGCAGTGACGATCGGGTAGGTGACTTGATCTTCGATGATGTTGGGCGGTTCGCCCTCCCAATTGGTGTGAATGATCACCTGTACGTCTGAAATGTCGGGCAGGGCGTCGAGGGGAACATGGCCCATGGACCAGATTCCGGCCAGCGTAAGCAGAAGCACCGCGGTAAAGACCAGGAATCGATTGTGTGCGCACCACTCGATGATTCGGGAGATCACGATTACATACCTCCCGTGGCATTGAGCGTCAGCTGCTTGTTGGCAATCGTCTGTCCGTTTTGTTGCGCCTTGACAGTGACCTGCCAAGTGCCACCGGAGCCGAGATCGCCTTTGCCTTCGTACATTCCGCCGCCTTTGTCGCTGGCATTGATGACGGTCTTCATCGCGGCCATTCCCATGGCGGGCATCGCCGCCATGTAGAAGGTCACGCTTACGTTTGCTCCCGTGATTGGTTTCCCATCTTGCCCAGTCAGTTTCACGCGAACCATGTTGCTGCCCTTGTGCGGAGGATCGGGATCAGTCGTCAATTCCACATTCACTTGCTGTTGCGCTGGAGCATTCATCGAAGCCGCTTGACCAGCACCGGGAGGAGGAGGAATAAACGCACCCGCAGCCGCCTGCAATTGCGCTTCGGAATCAATCAGGAAGTTTGCCGAAGTGACAATTTGTTCTTGTGCCTTGACGCCCTTCGTGACCACCAGTTCATCGCCGACTTGAGGCCCCAATTCGACTTCGCGCGGTTCAATGTTGCCTGCGCCGCCGTAGACGAATAGCAGGTTCTTGGTCCCTGAATGAAAGGCTGCACTGGCCGGGACGACCAACTGCCGTCCCATTGGCAGCTTCGCGCGAACATTCACGTACATTCCGGGCCTCAACTTCAGACCAGGATTCGCAAACACCAATCGCACTGGCAGCGTGCGCGTGTTCATGTCCAGCTGCGGGAGGATGTATTCCACGCGCCCGTTGAAGACTCGTCCGGGATACGCATCGACCGTGACCTCTGCCGGATCACCCGGCTTGATCTTGCCCGCATCACTTTGGAATACCTGGGCGAGGACCCAAACGTCGGAAAGGTCAGCCACGGTGTACAGCATGGTTTCGGGCTGGACGTACATATTGGGCAGTGCGTTTTTCTGCGTGATGTAGCCCGAGACCGGAGAAGAGATGGTGAGATCCGTGATGGCCTTGCTCGTCTGATCGAGCTTCTCGATTTCAGCGGGAGACACTTCCCATTGCAGCAGCCTCTCTCTGGCAGCACTGAAGAGCGACGAGGAACCCGAGGCCACCCCGCTCACTTGGCTATGCTGCAAAGAGTCTGAGTTCTTCTTCGCCAGTAAATATTCCTGCTCGGTCGCAACCAGGTCAGGACTGTAGATGGTGAACAAGGGCTGGCCTTTTGCGATAAAGTTGCCAGTTGCGTCGGCGTAGACCTTACGAATCCAGCCTGCGAAACGCGTCTGCACGTAGGCTTGCCGCCGCTCATCCACTTGTACGTTGCCGTAGAAACGCAGCTCAGAATTGACGGACTTAGATTCGACTTTCCCCAGCACAATGCCAATGCTCTGCATCCGCTGCGGTGTGAGCTGAATCGGGGCAAGCGGGATCTCCTGCATGTTGCCGGTCTGCATCTCGCCCGCCGATCCAGGCTCGGAATCTGACGCGTTTGCAGATGAAGTCTGTGCCATCTCCCGCATAGGATCGCTTGTTGAACCGGCACCTGACCGCGGCATGGCGGCGCCATGGCTCAAACGCCACCACAAAACTGAAGCCACAACGGCGAGCACTGCCGTGGCTACTAGTGCAATCCAAAAGGCGCGACGATAGGCGTTGGGTTCTGCGTTGGGCATGGTTTGTCCTCTCTCGTTTGCATTCGCTCTGAAATCGCGCTCATTCATGGCAGATCCACCCCAGCAAGGCGCTCCAGTTCAGCCAGCGCCGATTCGTGCTCCACGAGTTCGCTTCGATATTCCAGATCTAGGTTCAAAACATCGAGGAAGGACGAAAGCAGACTCTCGAAGTCTTGTCGGTTCGATTGATAGGCAGCGAGGGCAGCGCGAAAGGTAGCTTCCGATTGCGGGACGAGTCCATCACTGTAGATCTTGAGCCGATCTTCTGAAGTCTTGGCGCGCACAAACTGTTGTTGTACTTCCGATAGAACACGCTGCGATTCAGAGTCCAGATCTCGCCTTGCGCGCTCCTGGTTCTGCTCCGCTTCGGTCAGTTCGGCCTTCTGGCGTCCGCGATTGGGCAGCCGGATGCCAAACGTCGCCAAGTAGTAATCGCGGGTGTCTCCATTGGTGTGCTGCCACATGTACTGCACGTTGAAATCAGGATGGAAGTCCTTGTGGGCAAGCGCGACCCGGGTTTCCTGCTGACGAATAGAGGCCTGTTTTGAGCGCACATCAGGGTTTTGTCCACTAGCCTTCTGTAGGAGTTCGTGTGCGGTGAATGAAAGAGATCTTGCCGTGAGAGCCTCAGCAACGATGTCTGGGGACTCCTGAGCACGGCCCAGGAACTGCTTGAGCTGGGCTTCGAGCAGTCCTTCTTCCTGGTGGTGATGTGCGATCTGCTGGAGAATCTTGGTGTGCTGCAACTGGGCTTTCAGGACGTCCTGCTGGTTGCCCTGGCCCACGCGGTAGCGTGCTTCAGCCGCCTGCTGTACCTCGTTCAGCAGCTCATCACTCTTCTGCAAAACGCCCAGGGTCTGCTGAATATAGGCGAGGCGGAAATAGACCATCTTGAGGTTTCCCACGACCATCCGGCGGACTGAATCCGTCTGCGCTTCCATGGAGTCCGCTTCGCGTTCCGCGACTCGGCCGCGCAATTCCTGCTTCCCCGGATACGGAATGTCCTGCGACGCGCCGAAACCGATGTAAGCGAAATCACTGTTGCTGTAGCCCGCGAAAGGTCGTGGGCTGCCGACACCGAACTGCTGCACTGATAGTTGTGTCTCGGGTAGCGCGGAGGCCTGCTTCGGAACGTTTCGTGAGGCCTGCCAGGCGTGAAACGAGGCCGCAATCTGGGGATTCTTCTGCTCCGCCTCCTGCGCCAGCTCGCGCAGAGGAGTTGGCACGCCCCCATGCTCGGCCATAGCGGGAGCTTCAGCCGTAGACCGTGGGTTCTTGGGAGCCGGTGGCTCTTGAGCGCCAGCACGGCCGGTAAGGGCCATCGCTCCAGCCAACAAAGCCGCAGTGATCAACGCAATACGAGTACACCCGAAGAACCTTCGGGACAAACCAATGGATCGCATCTTTCCTCCGCAAGCAAACGTGAGTTTGTAAACGCACGAACGCGCACACGCACGAGTGCGCTAGCAGCTCAGAGGAAAGAAGATCAGATTCTCAGGACAGATACGCAGACGGGAGGTGAAACAGGGGGCGAATGTATATCTGACGCCCACCACTGAGAGCGAAACTCCGTGGCTATTGCAGCGGCTGGCATCGGCGGCAGCGCGGACACAAGAACCAACGGCAGATGTTTTGAACTGACATCCGACGAACTCTTGATTGCAGGCAAATGATCCGGGGCTGTCGTAGTCTGACAGCAGGAGTGAGATTGTGGCATTCCGCTCTTTCCACAATCCTGCGCCATGCGCTTGCAGCACTCGCGCTCCGCCTTCGTCATTGCCATCGCTGGCAAAGCACACGCCATGATGGGAGTCGCAAACAGCAGGAGCGCCAGTATCGATACGCCGACTTTGCTCGCCATTTTCACAGCTAATGAAGGCTATCTTACAAGCAGTTTAGACGCAACAGGTGCCGGAAAGTTGCGGCATTACGGCAGGCCATGCCCAAGTCGTCTGGTTAGTTGATCTTGCGGACAATTTAGCGGTCGCGACATTGGTCGTCCAGTAGTCCCTCAACTCCTTCTTTCGCGATGATCGGAACCATCACCAATGCCGCAACTGGGTCAGCCCACCACCATCCCAACATCGCGTTGAGCACGAGACCTGCCAATAAAATAGCCGACAGATACACACAAAAGTCGGTCTGCCTAGCATCTGCATTCATGGCTGCGCTGCCAAGTTCCTTGCCCACCTTTTTCTTTGCCCGCGAAAGGATCGGCATTGCGATCAGAGAAACAGACGCCAAAATGATTCCTGGAATGCTGCGCTCAGGGGTTTTTCTGGCCACAAGGTCCGAGAGTGACTCATAAGCGATGTAGACGGACAAGGCCAGAAAGCAAACGCCAACAACCCTGAGGCTCAGCCTTTCATTTCGTGCTCGGGTTTGCTCTTCTGCGTCGACAGTCATTCTCCATAGCAATGTTGAACCCGATGTGACCTCAATAAAGCTGTCGATTCCGAAACCTACGAGCGAAATGCTGCCTGCCAGCGCTCCAGCAATCAAAGCTACGAGCCCCTCAAGGCTATTCCACGCAATGGTGAAATACTCCAGACGCTTTCCGCGCTTGGCTACGGCTTGGCGGTCTATGGCGACCTCGACCATGGCCTAAGAATACCAAGCTCAAGCGCGGCTGCGACGGGCTGCTTCGTAGGACCGACGTTCCGACCTGTGTATCTGGTTCCCATGGTGGGGCAGCGGGATAACCACTCGGCGCCCACGGAGGCGGTCGTTCAGTTCGTCGCGGGCGGCCTCTTCGGACTGTCGATGTTGTGGGCGGGTGGAAAACTGCGGATGTCGGTGGAGGAGGTCAACGTGCTCTTTCGCCAGCTCGCGATGCCGGCAGTCAAGGCAGCCGTGCGCTAGTGCGGAGCATACCGCCCCGGACCCAGTGACTGTCAGCGGTCACAATTCAGGTCGTGCGAGTCCCCAAAAGAAATACGACCCTGACTTGGGGAATGGAGCCAGGTAGGCTGCGTCGATCTGCTCGATCTTGAATCCGCCCTGCCGGATGAGGGATGGAATGTCTCGTGTCACGTGGCACCCTTCGAATGCCCATTTGAAAAGAGGCTCAGTCCGCTTTTGCCATCGCCGCACTTGAGGATCGGGCGAGAGCCCGTGCTCAAAGAAGATGAACTGGCCACCCGGCCTCAGTACTCGTCTGAGACCTTGAATGGCCTCTACCACGTCGGGAATCGTGCACAGCGTAAAGGTGCTGACAATCGTATCGACGCTGGCAGCTGCCAGGGATATGCGTTCTCCCGGCTGATCGAGAAACTCAACGTTCAGACGAGTATAGCGACGCTGCTCTTCGGCACGGCGAATCATTCCCCGGTTCGGTTCAAGCGCATACACTTTGCTTACCCTTGCTGGGTCGTAGTGAACGAAGTTCACGCCGGGTCCTACGCCGATTTCAAGCACTTCCCCTTGCGCCAAAGGGACGAGACGTTGACGAATCTTCTGCACGGGCTTCGGGTTCCCCAGTATGCGTACGAGATGGGGATACACATGATTCTTGTAGAGAGGCATAGTTGTCTTGTGCGTTCGTGTTCCCCACCGGCGGCGCAAGTCCATCGCTACGCTGCTTGATGGTGATCGGTCCCCTTATTCTGTAACACTCCCAGAGTTAGTTTCCGACGGTTTTGAGCCTGGCAAATCGCCCTTGCAAGCGATTTGGCAGGCGAACTCACTCGGCGTTCGTTCTCCCAGAGATCGGTGAGGACGACTGT
>DASREM010000055.1:0-388573 GCA_035652095.1 Terriglobales bacterium
AGTTGCTGGAACAGTTCGGGCAGCCCCTGATGATGGACCACCAGGTCCGTCATTTCCAGTAAAGCATCGTAGCGCCGGATGTCCGCCCCTGAATCCGCACCACTGTCTGCATTCATTTACTTCTACTCACTCGACAAGTCCCGAGCGCAAAGAACTTGTCTTCAAAGATGTCACGATGTAAACACAAGCTACCCACAAGTGGATGAACATTTATATTTTGTTCGGGTTTCAGAACAAGGTCTGTGCTCCGCAGGTGTATCGAATTTTGGACAAGACGGTAAGCCTTCCGGACCTCGCTGGAAAACACAAATGCCTTCCCAAATTTGGACGTAAAATCTTGTTATGGCGAGAGGCTGGGAAAGCAAGTCGGTAGAGGAACAACAGGCCGAGGCCAGATCGGAACCAAAAGTGCCCAAGGTTCCGCAGAGTCCGGAGCAACTCGCCAAAAAGCGGCAGATAGAGGGTCTCAACCTTTCCCGCAGTCGCGTACTCCAGCAACTCCAGTTCGCAACCTCTCCGTCGCACCGGCAGATGCTTGAATTGGCATTGGCAGACCTGGATGCCCAACTCGCCCGGCTGGGCTAGGCCTACAGTTCATGACGGCCCGTCGTCGTTCTGACGTATAATCTTGAAGTCCAATGAAAGCATACGTTTACGTTTCGCTGAAAAAGAGTGTCCTGGATCCGCAAGGCAAGACCATCCATGGATCTCTGAAGAAAATGGGGTACAAGGGGCTGGAGGAGGTCCGCCAGGGGAAGTATTTTGAACTCACTCTGAAGGGCGGCCTGACCCGGACCGATGCCGAAGCCGAAGTCGCGCGCATCGCTCGCGAGGTCCTCACCAATCCTGTAATCGAAGAATATCGATACACCCTTGAAGACTAGTTGCGCCTTGAGCGCTATCCCGGAAGCTTTTCAGGTAGCCAAAAATCCAATTGTGAGTGAGTTCCCGGTGTTCTAGTCTGGGGTGAGGAGCTTGGTATGTGTGGCATCGTCGGTTATGTCGGAAAGAAACAGGTTGTTCCGGTCATCATCGAAGGCTTGCGGAAGCTCGAATATCGGGGATACGACTCTGCGGGCATAGCCGTTTGCGGCAACGGAGAAGGCTTGCAGGTCCGCAGGGCCGAGGGCAAGCTTCGCAACCTGGAAGAGGTCATCCGCCTCAAGCCCCTCGATGGCACCTACGGTATTGGCCACACTCGTTGGGCGACCCACGGTCGGCCGACCGAGGAGAATGCCCATCCGCATCGGGATTGCACTGGACGCGTGGTGGTGGTTCACAACGGCATCATCGAGAATTACGTCTCTCTCAAGCGCAAGCTGATTGAAGAAGGCCATCGCTTCACCACCGAAACCGACACGGAAGTCATTGCGCACCTGGTCGAAAACTACTTCCTGAAACCCTCGAATGGGCATCGCCCGTCGCTTGAAGAAGCGGTTCGCAAAACCGTTTCACAGCTGACCGGAGTTTTTGCCCTGGCGGTGATCGCGGTAGATGATCCCGACAAGATCGTGGCCGCGCGAAACGGTCCTCCGGCGGTCATCGGCCTTGGCAAAGACGAATACTTTGTGGCCTCAGATGTTCCTGCGATTCTCTATCACACCCGGGATTTGTTCTTCCTTGGAGACGGCGACCTGGCCGTCATAACCCGTGACGGAGTTCAACTCACCGATTTCAAAGGCCAGCCCATTCAGCGTCAGGTCCAGCACGTGACTTGGGACCCGATCATGGCCGAAAAGGGCGGGTTCAAGCACTTCATGCTCAAGGAAATCTATGAGCAGCCCCGCGCCATCCGCGACACCACGCTGGGACGAGTCTCGGTTGAGACCGGCCACGTGTTTCTGGATGAGATGGAAGTTACAGACGCGGAATTCCGCGCCGCAAAGAAGATCAACATCGCGGCCTGCGGTACAAGTTGGCACGCTGCGCAAGCCGGGAAGTTCATGATCGAGAGCCTGGCGCGGGTTCCGGTGGAAGTGGACTATGCCAGCGAGTGGCGTTATCGCGACCCTATCGTGGCTGCGGATGCGCTGACCATGCTGATCTCGCAATCGGGCGAAACCGCCGATACCATCGCTGCTCAGCGCGAGGCGAAGGCCAAAGGCTCGAAGACGCTGGCAATCTGCAACGTGGTCGGCTCCATGATCACGCGCGAGGCCGCAGGAACCATCTACACCCATGCCGGTCCCGAGATCGGGGTTGCCTCGACCAAGGCCTTCACCGCGCAACTCACGGCTTTATACCTGTTCGCCCTGCACTTGGCGCAGGTGAGAGGAACTCTCAGCGAGGATCAGGCCAAGAGAGCCGTTGAAGAACTGACGCGAATTCCCGGTAAGCTCGAGCACATGCTCACGCACGAAGAGTCTTGCGAGGAATTGGCGAAGACTTACGTTCGGGCCCAGGATTTTCTCTTCCTCGGACGCGGCATTCACTATCCCATCGCGCTGGAAGGCGCGCTCAAGCTCAAGGAAATTTCCTACATTCATGCCGAGGGCTACCCCGCAGGCGAGATGAAGCATGGACCCAATGCGCTGATTGACGAAAATCTTCCGGTTGTAATCATCGCGACGCGGGACGAGAAGACGCCGCTTTCGATGGTGCGCTATGAGAAGACGATCTCGAACTTGAAAGAAGTGAAAGCCCGTTCGGGCAAGGTGATCGCGCTCGCAACCGACGGGGATGAGGAGATCAAGGAAGCCGCCGACCATGTGCTGTACATTCCTCCGGCGCCCGAGGAACTGCTGCCCATTCTTGAGATCGTGCCGCTGCAATTGCTGGCATATCACATCGCGGTAAGACGCGGATGCGACGTGGATCAGCCCAGGAACCTCGCGAAATCGGTCACGGTCGAATAGATCATCGCGTTATTGCTTTTGCAGCAACGCCGCCTGGCTGCGGCGGACTTGCGGTCTTTCGATCACACGGAAACCCGCCTGCGCAGCCTCTTCCAGTTCGGACGCGAATTCCTCGGCTTTTACATGACCCTCCGGCTCTGCCAAAAGGAGGGTTGCGCCGGACTTGGACGCTGCTCCTACTTGAGTAAAGAAGCTTTTGCTGTCTGGCATCTCGTGAACCACGGCAAAAGCAAGGGTGAAATCGACTGTTCCGGCCTGCTTCTCCAGTTCAAGCGAGTTCGCCGGAACTGTACGCGCATTCACCCGCACCAGCAGCCCATTCTTCGAGAGGCGCTGCTTCAACTTCGCTATCATCCTGGATTGAACGTCCAAGGCGATGACGCGCCCGGAAGGGCCCACCAGCCGGGCAAGCTCCAGCGTGAAGAAGCCCATACCCGGTCCGGGCTCCAGCACTGTCATGCCTGGCCGTACATACGGCCTCAAGAATTGCTCTGGTGAAGTGCGAAAAAGCCATTTGCGCAGCGGGCTCGCGAGGAAGTAACCGAGCCACCAGGGGCATACTCTGTGGGCCATGAGCCACCTCGGAATGTAAGTTTACGAGATGCTCCTTATGGGTCTCCGGGCTCATCCAATTCAGAGCGATGGCATTCCAGAGCTTCACTGCGCGACTGGCGCACTCGATCCCATTATCCGATCAAACCAAGCATCTCGAGTTTGACGTGCAAGGTAGTCCCCGTTTCGGCTTTGTCGCCGGGCAGTGGCTCTCCCTGAAACAAAATAAGCCGGACGGCGAAGAGATTACGCGGGCCTACTCCATTGCTTCGGCTCCCAGCGAGGACAACCGTTTTGCACTTTGCCTGAACCGCGTCCAGGACGGTTTCATGTCAAATTTCCTCTGCGACATGAAGGAAGGAGATGAGATCTCCGCGCAGGGACCATTTGGAGATTTCATTTTGCGCCCGCCCATGGTTGACACCCTGTTTATTGCGACCGGGACCGGAATCGCGCCGTTTCGTTCCATGCTGCACTGGCTGCTGGCGGACCCGGCCCGCCACCAGGATCGTCAGCTCTGGCTATTGTTCGGAAGCCGCACCGAACGAGACATCTACTATCATGCTGAGTTCCTGAAACTCGCGTCCGAGCACCTCAATTTCCACTACCATCCGACGTTGAGCCGAGGCGGTCCAACTTGGAATGGCTCACGCGGTTACGTGCAGGAGCACGTCGCTAAAATTGTCCAGGGACGCACCGATACTCGTGCTTACATCTGCGGCCTGAACGATATGATCAAAGCCAATCGCGAGTTGCTGAAAAGCCTAGGGTGTAACCGCAGGGCGATCTTCTACGAAAAATATGATTGAAATTTTCAACCAGCAATTGGCAATCGTTGACTAAGAATCACCTGGCTGACAAGGAGTTCCTGTGTACGTTGCAGATGATAAGCGTTATGACGCCATGCAGTATCGCCGTTGCGGACGCAGCGGGATCAAGTTGCCTGCGGTTTCCCTTGGCCTTTGGCATAACTTTGGAGGAGTCGATCATTTCGAGAACTCGCGTGCCATGCTCCGCCGCGCGTTCGACCTGGGGATCACTCATTTCGATCTGGCCAACAACTACGGGCCGCCCTACGGGTCGGCAGAGGAAAACTTCGGCAAGATCTTCAAAGAAGATTTCCTTCCCTATCGCGACCAGCTCATAATTTCTACCAAGGCAGGATGGGATATGTGGCCCGGGCCCTACGGAGATTTCGGCTCGCGCAAATATCTGCTGGCCAGCCTCGATCAGAGCCTCAAGCGCATGGGACTCGAGTACGTCGACATCTTCTACCACCACCGTCCCGACCCGGAAACGCCGCTGGAAGAGACGATGGGAGCGCTCGACACTGCCGTCCGGTCCGGGCGCGCGCTTTACATCGGAATCTCCGCCTATGATCCGCAACAGACTGCCGCAGCGGTCAAGGTCCTGCGACAAATGGGGACCCCCTGCCTGATTCATCAGCCGATGTATTCCATGTTTCATCGCGATCCTGAGCAGGGACTGCTTGACGTACTGGGGAATGAAGGAGTCGGATGTATCGTCTTCAGCCCGCTCGCGCAAGGACTGCTTTCCGACCGCTACCTGAGCGGCATCCCTGAAGATTCACGGGCGGCTCGCGATTTCTTTCTCAGGAAGAACGACGTGGACGATCATCGCCTGGCAAAGATCCGCGCTCTGAACGACCTTGCCCGACGACGCGGACAAAGTTTGGCCGAAATGGCCATAGCCTGGGTGCTCCGGGACCCTCGCGTGACCAGCGCCCTTGTGGGCGCGAGCAAAGTCCAGCAGGTGGACGACAACGTAGCCGCCTTAAGAAACCTGGATTTCTCAGCCGAGGAGCTGAGGCAGATCAATGACGTACTGGCCGGGCGGGGTGCCAAGGCATAGCTCCAAGGACCCCGCTCAGCTGCATCTCTGCGTCAGGATCCCTAAGGCTTTGATAATACAGCAGTAAAGGTTGCAACCGGCAGGGCTCCTCGCTCATCTATAAACTTGACAGTAAATCACTCAAGTCTTATCATTCTGACGTTGGCATGGCTAAGCTCCTGTCCAGCAAAGCACTTATAGGTTTTTAGGAGGAACAATATGGCCAAGATTATCGGAATTGACCTCGGAACCACGAACTCCGTGGTTGCCGTGATGGAAGGCGGCGAACCCAAGGTCATCCCAAACGAAGAGGGAGGCAGGACTACCCCCTCCGTCGTCGGTTTCACGAAAACCGGCGAGAGGCTGGTAGGACAAGTGGCGAAGCGGCAGGCCATTACCAACCCGGAGAATACCGTTTACTCCATTAAACGGTTCATGGGACGGCGTTACGACGAAGTCAGCGAAGAGATGAAGATGGTTCCCTACAAGGTGGTGCGCCAAGGGGACCACGTTGCTGTAGTGGCGCAGGGCAAGGAATACACCCCGCCCGAAGTCTCGGCGATGATCCTTCAAAAGCTGAAGAAGGCGGCAGAAGATTACCTCGGCGAGAAAGTCACCGAAGCCGTAATCACCGTACCGGCCTATTTCAACGACGCGCAGCGCCAGGCGACCAAAGACGCCGGTCGGATCGCCGGGCTCGATGTGAAGCGAATCATCAATGAGCCCACGGCCGCAGCGTTGGCTTACGGGCTCGACAAAGGCAAGGACGAGACCATCGCCGTGTACGACTTCGGCGGCGGCACCTTCGATATCTCCATCCTCGAAGTCGGCGAAGGCGTGATCGAAGTAAAAGCCACCAACGGCGATACTCACCTCGGCGGCGACAACATCGATCAGAAGCTCGTTGATTGGTTGATTGACGAATTCAAGAAAGACGAGGGCCTCGACCTTCGTGGCAAGGGGAACGAGATGGCATTGCAGCGTCTGCGTGATGCAGCTGAGCGCGCCAAGATCGAACTCTCGACCACCATGGAGACCGAGATCAACCTGCCCTTCATCACCGCCGATGCCAGCGGTCCGAAGCACCTGGTGAAGAAGCTGACCCGGGCGAAGCTGGAATCAATGGTGGAAGACATTATTCAGCGCTCAGTCGGTCCGTGCAAGCAGTGCATGAAGGATGCCGGGGTGGATGCCAGCAAGATCAATGAGGTCGTGCTGGTCGGCGGTCAGACCCGCATGCCTCGCATCCAGGCAATCGTGAAGGAGCTGTTCGGAAAGGAACCTCATAAAGGGGTGAACCCGGACGAAGTGGTGGCAATCGGCGCGGCGATCCAGGGCGGCGTGCTCAAGGGCGAGGTGAAAGACCTGCTCCTGCTGGACGTCACTCCGCTGTCGCTCTCGATTGAGACTCTGGGCGGCGTGGCTACGCCGATGATTCCGCGCAATACGACGATTCCGACCAAGAAGACGGAAACGTTCTCCACTGCGGCCGACAGCCAGACCTCGGTCGAAGTGCACGTGCTGCAAGGCGAACGCCCGATGGCGGCGCAAAACCGGACTCTCGGCAAGTTCCACCTGACCGGAATTCCTCCGGCGCCACGTGGCGTGCCGCAGATCGAGGTGACCTTCGACATCGACGCGAACGGAATCCTCAACGTCACGGCAAAGGACAATGCGACCGGCAAAGACCAGAAGATCACGATTACCTCGTCTTCGGGCCTGAGCAAGGAAGAGGTCGATCGCATGGCCAAGGAAGCCGACGCACACTCGGCAGAAGACAAGGCCAAGCGCGAAGAGATCGAGTCGAAGAACCAGCTCGACTCCATGGTTTACAGCGTCGAAAAGATGCTGAAGGAACATGGCGACAAGATCTCGGGCTCGGAGCGGGGCGACGTTGAAAACGCTGTGGCCGATGCCAAAAAGGCTCTCGAATCGAACGAGAAGAGCCAGATGGACCGCGCCCGCGAGACGCTTACCCAGGCCTCGCACAAGCTGGCCGAACAGATGTACAAGTCGGCGCAGGCTTCACAGCCTGGCCCGGGCGCTGGTCCGAGCCAGAGCGACGGTCAGCCGGGCGGCAACGGTCAAGCCAAGAAAGATGAAGGCGTGATCGATGCCGAGTACGTCGACGTAGAAGACAAGAAGTAATAGCGGGTAGCGGGGCGTCTGGGCCCCGCCTCGATCCTCCCGAGCGAGAGCAGGGACTCTGGGCCACGGACCATGCGGATGCAAACGGATCAGCGATCCGAAGACCCCGCGTTATCCGTGGCTGAATTTTTAGACCAAGGGGAGATTTAAATTGCAATTCGAAGTGAACGGACAAGAATATTTCTTAGCATTCGTCGAAGATGAGAAGCGCTGGTTTCTCTTCTCGCCAAGAAATCAAGGGATGTTGCGGCTTCCGGTTTATGTTGACGCGCTGAAGTATGAAGGACCGCAGAAGCCGGCGTTGCATCTCGCCTCGTAATCCCACAGCACAAGGTACAATGCTGCCGATGTCGAACAGGAGATCTGCAATGAACATGCATTCTGGAAAGAAGCAGGGGTTGCGAGTCGCTGTTCTTACCGTTTGTATGACTTTGTGTTCCGGCACGGGATTAGCTCAGGCTGGCACGCCAGTCCCCGAGGACAGCCCGGTATTCAACGCATTCCGGCAGCTCGAGAAACAGAACGACGGGTATCGGATGCGCATGCAGATGCAACCCAGCGATCCGCGCATGGCGCAGATGATGCAAAACATGGGAATGGGTGTCATGGAAAAAATTGTGAAAGGCAACACCATCCAGACTACCGGGCATATGAAATTCCCGGCCATGGACGTTCCCGGGCAGGTAGACGATTGGGAGGTCAAGGCGGTCGTGAGGGATGGCAAGGGCGCACGCCTGTTCAGTACGCCCGCGGCTCCGAGATTGCTGAAGGCGCAGGACGCGAACCTGGATATGCAAATCGCGATGGTGGAGCGCCAAGCAGCGTCCACCATCGCCCAGGCCTTCGCTGGCCCTATGGGAGGTATTAGTGCCGCCGTATCGGCTGCCAGCATGGCAGCCTCATTGGCCGAAGCCGCGCAGTTGAGAAAGCAGGCTCACGACTTCTTCAAGTGGAAGTGCCTCGACAATGCTCCTCAACTGCCTGCAAATAAGGACACCACTCTGCTAAGCGATCTCAAGAGCCTCGGCGATCAGCCCATCGACGGTGCCCCACATGCCGCATACGAATTCTATGTGCGCGATAGTCAAAACCGCCGGCAAGGACCCGTCCGGCTGTATGTCGCCAAGGACAGCGGCTTGCCCAAGCGGATCGAAATGACCGATCCACAGGGCCATGGCAGCATGCAAATGAATTACGAGTACGGCGCGGTGCCGGACATCGAAATTCCGGAATGCCTGGCCAAGAAGCAGTGAGGTCGGAATGAAACGTTTGCTCACATCGTTGTTCGTCGCGCTGCTACTTTCAGGCTTGGGCTTGGCAAGGGACTCGACCGATACCAGGCAGGGACTCACTCAGATGCTACGGACATTTCTCGACGGAGCTGCGAAAAACGACAAAGCCGCATTTGAGCATTTCTTCGCGCCGGATGTTATCTACACTCGTGGGGTCGGTGCAGTCATCGACCGTCAGGCGATTCTCGATACCCTGACTCCGCCTAAAGCGGGCGATCCTGTGCCGACCTACGATGCGGAAGATATCGTGATTCACGAGAGCGGTGACGTCGCAATTCTCAATTTCCGGCTGGTCGTGCATAGCAACGAAAAGGAGAAGGACGAGACCGCGTATTATCGAAACACGGGAACATTTCAGAAGCGTAAGGGCAAGTGGCAGGTCATTGCCTGGCAAGCGACCCCGATCGCGGACAAGAAGAGCGAAGGCGGAAAATAGGTGCGTGCAGAACGTGAAACGATCCGGAACAGCAGAACGCACGAAGCACCGTGATCGCTTCGAACTTAAACATCAATTCCGCCAGGGTGACGTGGTTAAGCTAGTTGACATCCCTGCCGACCTGAAAGCGGTGGGTAACCCCGATAACGAACTTCGAACGGCGGAATTGTTTCGCTTCTGCCTCGGACGACAGTTTCGAATTCATGGTTTCGATCGATACGGGTTTTGTGAACTTCAGGTCAGTGACAGCCGAGAAGTGAGGCGTCGCTTTGGCAAGTGGCACAGTATCTGGGTGGATCCTCATTTTCTGGAGCTTCGCGAGAAAACCCGGTCGGGATTGCGCAGGCAGGGTGGGTTCGGGTGGAAGATTGATTTTCGCCGGGCGGAAACAGAATTTGATGACCTTCAGAAAGAATTGGATGGAAAAGCATCGCGTTCTCGCTGAGCAACCAGCTCCGAAGCGAACTGGCTGAATGCTGAGTGCCGAGTGCTGACTGCTTAAACATGGCGACTCAAACCAAAGACTATTACGGCATCCTTGGAGTAAAAAAATCGGCTTCGACGGAGGACATCCGCAAAGCCTTCCGCAAACTTGCGCGCAAATATCACCCCGATGTGAATCCCGGGGACAAGACGGCGGAAGAAAAATTCAAGGCCATCTCGGAGGCCAACGACGTCCTGAGCGATCCCAAGAAGCGCAAGATCTACGACCAACTCGGGTTTTATAGCGACAACATCGATGCGGCGACCGCTGACGCCTACGCGCGCGGCGGAGGTCAACCCGGTGCGGGGGGTCCCGGCGGCTTCCCGGGCGGCTTTCCCGGCGCAGGTCAGCCCGGGGCCGGGCAGAACGTCCATTTCGACTTCAATGGTTTCGACTTCTCGGATTTATTCGAGGGAAGCGGAGGACGCGGAGGAAGCAGCCGTCGCGCGAGCGCAGGCTCGGGCGGTTTTCGCGACATCTTCTCCGGAATGTTTGGCGGCCGGCAACCCGCGGCGGCCCCGGAAGGTCCGGAGCCTGGAACCGATCTCGAATACCAGGTCACGGTGCCGTTCTGGACCGCGGTGCGCGGCGGCGTGATTCGCCTCAACATCGCTCGCCAGGATACCTGCACAAACTGCCACGGCAATGGCTACATCGAGATGCACGGCGACTGCCCTCAGTGCAAAGGGAAAGGCACCATCGAGCAGACGGCCGGCCGCATGAAGTTCAATGTTCCTTGCCCCCGCTGCCAGGGCACTGGCAAGAACATCTCTCCCTGCCCCGTATGTCATGGGGAAGGAACTCTCCAGCGGAGCGAGCAGATCGAGGTCCGCATCAAGCCGGGAACTCGGGACGGGCAGCGCATCCGCATCCCAGGCAAAGGCAATGCGGGCACTCACGGCGGGTCTCCGGGCGACCTCTACGTCATCATTCGAACCGAGCAACACCCGGTTTTCCATCGCGAGGGCGACGACATCCAGATCACCGTTCCAGTCAGCGTCACCGAAGCCGCCATGGGCGCCAAAATCGAGGTTCCTACCATCGATGGCCGGGCCCAGCTCAAGATTCCGCCCGGAACGCAATCGGGGCAGAAACTCCGGCTGCGCGGCAAAGGCGTGCCCTCGGCCACCCGGGATGACGCGAGGGGAGACGAGATTGTTGAGATCCGGGTCGGAGTTCCTGTCCCGCGAGATGAGAAGACCAAGGAACTTCTGCGGGAGCTCGCGAAACTGAATCCGGAAGATCCGCGCCAGGAGCTTTGGAGCAAGGTCCAGTAGGCAGTTCCTCTTCCTCTGTCATTCCGGCCGAAGGGAGCAATCTGCTTTCTTCCGGTTACCAAGCACAATTTTTGCAAGATTTTTTCCCCAGCAATAAAGATTTGCCGTATTCTTCGACTGCGAACTAACTTCGCCGAAATGCCCGCGGAATCGCATCAACCCGGGAGCCTCGGAACAAGGGAGACGAGGTGGTGAGAGTGAGTCGCTTGAGGAGGAAGCCATCGAAATTGGCAACAGCTACCGCGGCAACTAACCCATCCCGGCTCTCCGTCGTAACCCCTGGCAAGAAAAAATTCGTCCGCCTCACCTTGTGGCCTCTTGTGGCCGCTACATTCTTCATGGTGTCGGGCGGAACGTACGGCACCGAGGAAATCGTTCATGGCGCCGGATACGGTCGAGCCATTCTCATCCTGCTGCTCACGCCCCTGCTGTGGAGCCTGCCGACGGCTTTCATGATTGGGGAACTGTCGAGCGCGCTGCCTCACGAAGGCGGCTATTACGCATGGGTACGCCGCGCCATGGGCAATTTCTGGGGCTTTCAGGAAGCATGGTTGTCGCTGGTCGCCAGCATCTTCGATATGGCGATCTATCCAACCCTCTTCGTCGCCTATCTTGTCCGTGTATTCCCCTGGTTCTCTGAAGGACATCGCGGCGTGATGGTCGGGCTTGCGGTAGTCGTGGTCTGCTCGCTGCTCAACATCGCCGGCGTGAAAGTTGTTTCGACGACTTCGCTCTGGTTGTTCTTCCTGCTGTCCGCGCCGTTTGCGTTGATCGTCGTGATCGCTCCGTTCAAGCTCGGCTCGCTGGTTGGCGCGGTCACCACTCCGTCGAACTCAACCGTGGATATTATCGGCGGCCTGCTCATCTCGATGTGGAACTACATGGGCTGGGACAACGCTTCGACTATCGCCACGGAAGTAGAGCGTCCGCAAAAGACCTATCCGCGTGCCATGCTCGCTGCCGTAATGATTGTGTCCCTCAGCTACGTGGTTCCAGTTGCCGCCATGTGGATGACCGGCCTCGCTCCCAGCGCATGGGAGACAGGTTCCTGGGCTGAGATCGCCGGAATGCTGGGCGGGCCGCTGCTCCGGATTGGCTTAGTGCTCGGGGGCATGATGAGCGCCTTCGGCATGTTCAATGCTCTGGTCATGAGCTACTCGCGCTTGCCCCTGGCGATGGCTCAGGATGGCATGCTGCCCAAGGTTTTCGGCAAATTGCACCCTCGGACACGAGCGCCCTGGGTAGCGATCGTCGTGTGCGCCATCGGTTGGGCGTGCTGTCTCGGCCTCGGCTTCGAACGCCTGGTCACGATCGATATTCTCCTTTACGGAGCGAGCCTCTCGCTTGAATTCGCTGCCCTGGTCTGGCTGCGCATCAAGGAACCCGAGCTCCCACGTCCCTTCCGCGTTCCCGGCGGTATGTTCGGCGCGGTCATGGTTGGGGTCACGCCCATATTGCTGCTCGGGTTTTCCATCCTGCGCAGCCAGACCGAACAGGTGCTGGGCATGAGTTCGTTCTCCTTCGGCATGATTCTGATCGGCGCGGGAGTGCTCGCCTACGCGCTGAACCACAAGTTGAAGCCCGCGGGATGGAGTCCCCTGCCCAAGACCGAACCCGCTGCCTGAGCCCTGGCCACGGATCATCACGAATTCAACTCACGCCAATCCGTCCGATCCGTGGCCTTCTTGTGCTTGTTGTAGATTAGTATGGTGCAGCGAAGGAACCCCTGGCTAAACGCAGAAAGGGCGCGTACATGTTGAGCCGTCCTGCGGGCGTGAGCGAAGCGGGAGCCCGCAGGCGAAATCCTGAGCGCAGCGAAGGAACCGGTGACTAAACGCAGAACCAAGGGCGCGTACATGATCTCGGCCGTGGCCGAGATGTACGGCATTCATCCCCAGACCTTGCGTCTTTACGAGCGCGAAGGGCTGCTCAAGCCTTCCCGCACTGAAGGCAATACCCGCCTCTACACAGATGAAGACTTGCAGCGCCTGGAGTTCATTCTTTCGCTGGCGCGGGACCTCGGCGTGAATATTTCCGGTATCGCCATCATCCTGCAAATGCGCGAGCGCATGGAAGAGATGCAGGTACAGATCCAGGACTTCGTGAAATACATCCAGGAAGAAGTGCTCTCGCGTGCAACGGCAGCCGCCGATCCCTCGCGCGGCGCAATCGTGCCGGTGCGCCGAGGAATCGTGACACCCGTGCAGAGCAATCGTAAGAAGTAGCACTCAACATTCAGCCACCAAGTTCTGCATCACTCCCAAAAACGCGCATTAAGCGATCACCCGAGTATGATAGGGAGTTTTCCAGCACTCGAATTGGCTGAGTGCTGAATGCTGAGTGCCGAATGCTTCCCTTCAAGCTGGTCTACAGCGACGATTATTATTTGCCCATCGGCGCACATGTTTTTCCGGCCGAAAAATACCAGCGCATCCAGCGCCGCCTGCTCGAAACCGGCGTCGCCGAGGATTCTGACTTCGTCACTCCCCAGGCGGCCTCGGACCTGGACGTGCTGCTCGTGCACACGCCACAGTACGTTCAAAAACTGAAGACGGGAACTCTTTCCGCTCGCGAAGAGCTGGAGATGGAAATACCGTATTCCCCCGAACTGGTCCGCGCTTTCTGGTTAACCGCCGGGGGATCGATTCTGGCGGCCGATTACGCGCTCAACGACCGCATCGCGTTCAATATCGCTGGAGGCTTTCACCACGCTTTTCCCGATCACGGTGAGGGCTTCTGCATGATCCATGACGTGGCCATCGCGATTCGCCGCATGCAGCGCGACGACAAGATCGTCCGCGCGATGACGGTAGATTGCGACGTCCATCAGGGCAATGGAACGGCCGCGATCTTTGCAGGCACACGCATCCCGGGGAAGCCAATGCCCTCGGCCGGGCCGGCTACCCTGCATCCCCAGCCCAAAATGCGCAACGCTCATTCCGGGGATGTGTTCACCATCTCTCTTCACCAGGAGCACAATTACCCGGCCTGGAAGCCGCCCTCGTCCATCGACGTCGACCTGCCTGACGGAGTAGGCGACGACGACTATCTCGCCTGGCTCGACAATGCCCTGAGTTCCGGGCTACGGCAATTCGATCCTGAACTGATCTGCTACGTCGCCGGAGCCGATCCCTACCGCGAAGATCAGCTTGGAGGCCTGTCGCTTTCGATTGAAGGGTTGAGAAGGCGTGACGAGCTGATGTTCAAAGTAGCAAGAGCCCGCGACATTCCAGTGATGGTGACATTCGCAGGCGGTTACGCGCACAAAGTAGAAGACACCGTCACGATTCACTGCAACACGGTTATCGCAGCCAAGGAAATCTTCGGAGCCAAGTGACATGCGACTGCAACTGGTCCGCCACGCCACGCTGACGGTCGAGTACAACGGACAGACAATTCTCGTGGATCCCATGCTGGACGATGCAGGCGCGCGCCCGGCCATCGAGAACTCCCCGAACCCGCGCCAGAATCCCCTGGTTGCGCTTCCCGTCCCGGCTGCTGAGGTTGTGAAAGGCGTGAGCGCCGTGCTCGTGACTCACACCCACAGCGATCACTGGGACTCCACCGCGGCCCAGATCCTGGCCAAGAACCTGCCGCTGTTCTGCCAACCCCAGGACGAACAGAAATTCCGCGACTTGGGATTTGGTGGCGCTCAGGTTGTCACAGACTCGCTGCACTGGAGAGGCATCGAGATTCGCCGCACCGGCGGGCAACACGGCACCGGAGACATAGGCAAAGCGATGGCCCCCGTCTCGGGCTTCGTTCTGCTCGCCGCAGAAAAGCCAACGCTCTACATTGCAGGAGACACGATCTGGTGCGAGGAAGTGCAGCAGACGCTACGACAGCATCGGCCAAAGATCGTGGTCGTAAACACAGGCGGAGCGCGCTTTCTGGAAGGCGACCCGATCACGATGAGCGCCGACGACGTCATCAGGACCTGCCAGGCCGCTCCCGACTCGCAGATCGTCGCGGTCCACATGGAGGCGATCAACCATTGTCTGCTCACCCGCGCCGACCTCGCATTCCAACTCGAGGCCGCGCGAGTCATTCAGCAAGTAGCGATTCCAGGGGACGGAGATTGGGTCCAAACCGGCGGTTAGCACTCAGCATTCAGCATTCACAAGCAGGATTCAGCAAGCAGCGGTCAACGTAGAAGCAGCGGATTACCAACCTATTCTCACCAAGGTCTCCTCTCGGTCGCCGAGGCCCAAAATGGCTGAATGCTGAGTGCTGAGTGCTGAATGCTCCCCCTCCTGGCTGCTAAAATAGAGCCCTGACCTATGTTCGAGAATCTCCAGGAAAAACTGCAACGCGCCTTCAAGAGCCTCCGGGGACAAGCCGTCCTTTCGGAAGAGAACATTCAGGAAGCCCTCCGCGAAATCCGCCTCGCCCTGCTTGAGGCCGACGTTAACTTCAAAGTCGTCAAGACCCTGATCGACCACATCCAGGCCAAAGCCGTCGGCCAGGAAGTCTTGACCGCGCTCTCTCCGGGCGAGCAGGTCATCAAGATCGTTCGCGACGAACTGGTCGAGACCCTCGGCCGCGATACCGCAAAAATGAAGTTCGCCTCTCAGCCGCCCAGCGTCATTTTGATGGCCGGGTTGCAGGGCTCCGGCAAAACCACGACTTCTGGCAAGCTCGCCAATTGGCTCAAAAACGGAGGCCATCGTCCCCTGCTGGTTTCGGTCGACGTGTACCGCCCCGCGGCCCGCGAGCAGTTGAAAGTCGTAGCGCAGGCGATCAAGGCCAACATCTATGAAGGCCAGGTCTCGGAAGCGAACACTGCCACCGTCGAGCGTCTCGCCAAGGAAGCGCGCAAGGAAGCCATCATCAGCGGCTGCGACGTGCTGATCATCGATACCGCCGGCCGTCTTCACATCGACGATCAGTTGATGGACGAGATGCACTCGCTGAAGAAATTGATGAACCCGCAGGAAATTCTGTTCGTGGCCGACGCCATGACCGGGCAGGATGCGGTGCGCTCCGCTGATGAGTTCCACAAGAAATTGACACTTACCGGGGTTGTACTGACGAAGATGGATGGCGACGCCCGCGGTGGCGCTGCGCTGTCCATCCGTCAAGTCACCGGACAGCCCATCAAGTTCATCGGCGTCGGCGAAAAGTATGACGCGCTCGAGCCGTTCCATCCCGACCGCATCGTCTCCCGCATTCTTGGCATGGGCGACATCCTGTCGCTGATCGAAAAGGCCGAGGCCCAGATCGACAAGAAAAAAGCCGAGGAGATGGCGAATAAGGCCCTGAGTGGTGACGGTTTTTCGCTGGAGGACTTCCGTGATCAACTCAGGCAGGTTCGCAAAATGGGCTCGCTGCAAAGCCTGATGGGAATGCTGCCGAGCATCGGCCCCTTTGCGGGTCTGCAGAAACATGCCGACAAAGTAGATGAGGGCCAGATCAATCGCATTGAGGCCATCATCAACTCGATGACCGCCCACGAACGCAATCATCACGAATCGATCAACGGCAGCCGCAGGAAGCGCATCGCCCGGGGCTCCGGCACCAGCGTCCAGGAAGTGAACAATCTTCTGCGCCAGTATGCGCAGATGCGAAAGATGTTCAAGCAGATGGGCAAGCCGAGCTTCGCACGCCGACTGGCTGGAATGAAATTTCCGATGTAGCTAGGTCTTTAGCCGTTGGTCTTTGGTCGTTGGCCTTTTGCAGTTGGCAAACTATCAAATAGCGGACTGCCAGGAAGACGGAGAGGAACTCAAAGCCCTCCTCCAACAACTATCTTTGGCCAACGACCAAAGACAAACGACCAACGACCATTTATGAAGTGGCGCTCCCTGGAAGAATCCAACTCGATCGACCTGCGACCGCTCAGCGAAATTTTCACCGAGCGCAAAGTGCTCATCGAGAAATACGTACCCGCCGAGGTCCGCGCCCTTCATCAGCGCGTGGTAGCACAACTGCAGGCCGACGGAATCGCCCAGCGCGCATTGCAGGCCGGCGCAAAAGCCCCGGCTTTCGAACTGAAGGACCACCGAGGCAAACCGGTCTCTTCCGCTAGCCTGCTCTCCCGTGGCCGCTTGGTGATCTGCTTTTTTCGCGGGCGCTGGGACCCGTTCTGTTGCGGCCAACTCGAAGCGATGAACCAAATCGTCAGCCAGATTCAGGCCGCTGGCGCAAGCTTGGTCGCAATCTCGCCGCAAGTTGAAAAGCAGGCTTTCTTCATGGCCGATCAGCACAAGCTGAAATTTCCGTTGCTGAGCGATCTCGGCAATCAGGTTGCGAAGAAATTTGCCCTCGTGTACCGCGTACCCGGTGAACAGCAGGAAATCTACAAACGTGTGTTCATCAATCTGCCGCTGGTGAATGGAGACCAGAGCTGGGAGCTTCCGATCCCCGCAACCTACATCCTCGATCGCGACGGAATCGTGCTCTACGCGAGCGCTAATCCGGACTACACCGACCGTCCTGAACCGCTCGATATCCTCGCCACGTTAGAGAAGCTTTAATCGGGCTCTGTCAGCCACTTCGTCATTACGTACGCGTCGTGCTCCCGAAATCCCGCGCGGCGGTAGAGGTCGATCGCCGGATTTCCCCGCCGTACCCCTAAGTGGAGTGTTCTAGCGCCAAGTTCGCGCGCCCGCACGGCGAAAAATTCCAGGGCCCGGGAACCGATTCCCTTCCCGCGATGCTCTCTCCTCACAAAGAATTCGTCCACCCACCCGCACTTGCCGCCATATTCCAGGCTGTAGTCGAAGCTGAGCGCGATATACCCGACAGCATCATGCCCGATGCAGATCATCCAGATGCGGCCGAGCGAGGGATCGAGAATCAGGTTGCGCGCCGCCTCTCGAGCGCCTTGATCGGTAAATTCGCACGACCACGGATCGTCGGCCTGCATCTCCCGCATGAGCGCAACCAGCGCATCGAGGTGCTCCGTCGAAGCTTGCTGGAAGGTGACGTTCTGCGCGTTCATAGCTTTGGGCTTGTACAACATGGGATGTGCAAACCTACTTCTTAGTGACAACTTTCGACGACTGTGCGGATACCGCAATCGCCCGTCGACGCGGCGCTTACCAGCCGATCCGCCGAATCCCCGGCACCTGGTCGAAATGCTGGTCGCGGCTCAGCAAGGGCAGCGAATGCTGTCGGCAGAGGGCTGCGATCCAAATGTCGTTGGTGGGAATGGGCCTGCCTTTTTGCTTCAATTCGAAGGTGATCTCGGCGTAATAGAGCGTCGTTGGCTCATTGGCGTCCAACACCAGGCAATCATGGAGCAGGCCCTTTAGCCACTCCGCGTAACTGGCCCGGTGCCGAGACTGTGCGATGCCATAGCGGTACTCCCCGAGCGCGATCACGGGAATCGCGATTTGGTCGGCGCCAGCCAGCAGTGGAATAATCGCCGGATCATCGTCCGCCGCGGCTGACAGCGCGTTGGTATCGAGAATCATTGCCACAGTTCCTGGTCAATTTGCTCGAACGCTTCCTCCACTCGCTTTTCGACCCGTGCTCTCTCTTTGTGTAGGTGTTTGAGTTTTCCGAAGTGCTTCATCCAGGGTTTTTCCTGAGAGGTTGTTCTCAACTTCTCCTGGAGGGCCTCAGTGACGAATTGGCGCAGCGGAATGCCTCGTTCGGCGGCCACCGACTTTGCACGCCGGAAGAGGAAATCTGGAATTTCGAGGGTGGTCTTCACTTTCCCATATTACCATATTTATGGGACATGGTTTTCCGAATGCTCGATGTTGGATCTCCTCACATCCTCGCGGATGACGGCAAAGCACGCCTCAAGACTAGTCCGCAGCGCTTTACATTCCCCCTAAATTCTGCAAAAATAATGGTTTGTCTTACCCCTCCAGTAAGGACTAGGAAAGGAACCGAAGCTCTGTGTTAATGATCCGTCTGGCGCGCACCGGTGCGCGCAAACAACCGCATTACCGCGTGGTGGTGATCGAGAAGGAGCGCGCACGCAACGGCCGCTCGGTCGAGGTCGTGGGAACTTACAATCCTCGCACGAACCCCGCCAGCATTGAGCTCAAGCGCGAGCGCATCGATTATTGGGTTTCCAAGGGCGCCAAGATGTCGGACCGAGTCAGCAAGATTGTCTCGAAACCAGCTCCGGCCGCCCCCGCTGTAGCCTAATCCCGCAGTGCGTAAGATTGGAAAGTTCACCCCACCCCAAAGGAGCCGCGTATGAGCGAGCAAAGTGGGGACGTGCGGGCCCTGATCGAACAGATCGCCAAGTCGCTGGTCGATGATCCCGACCAAGTCACGGTCAGTCAGGCCGAAGCGGACCAAGGCACCTCCCTCGAGCTGAAAGTCGGACCGAACGACGTTGGTAAGGTCATTGGCAAGCAGGGACGCACCGCTCGCGCCATGCGCACTCTGTTGAGCGCGGCCGGCGTGAAGCTGCACAAGCGTTTTACGCTCGAGATCATCGAGTAGCAGGCCCGAGGAGATTGCCCATCGCCGGCGAATTCATCACGCTCGCCCGCGTCGTGAAAACGCAAGGGCGCCTTGGCGAAGTTGCCGTCGAAGTGCACAGCGACGTGCCCGGTCGGTTTCGCGAAGGCATGCAACTGCTGGCCCTCTCCGCGGAAGGCGCCAGGCGCGAGTTGGAAGTGGAACGGCTCTGGCCTCATAAGAGCTACCTGGTTCTGAAATTCGCCAGGGTGGACTCGATCTCCGACGCCGAGACATTAGTTGGGACCGAGTTGCAGGTACCGAAACAGGAGCGTGCGCCGCTCGAAGCCGGTTGGAATTACGTCAGTGACCTCGTCGGATGCAGGGTGTTCGACGGTGAGCGTGCGATCGGGAGCGTCACCGATGTTCGGTTTGGCGCCGGAGAAGCGCCTTTGCTGGTTGTTGGCACAGGTGGGCAGGAGCACGAGATTCCGTTTGCGGAAGCGTTTCTGAACAACGTCGACATCGCCGGGAAGCGAATCGCGATGCAATTGCCCGAAGGGCTGCTGGAAGTGAATGCTCCCATGACGGCGGAAGAGAAAGAACGGCAAAGAGGCAGCAAAGAGTAGCGCTCGCGCCGCTCGTCACTCGAAGATGAAGATCGACATTTTAACGATCTTTCCCGAGTTCTTTCAGGGACCGTTCGAGCACGGCATTCTCGGTAAGGCCCGGCAGGCCGGGCTGGTTCAGATTGAAATTCGCGATCTGCGGGCCTTTACCCACGATCGCCATCGGACTGTAGATGACCGCCCATTCGGCGGCGGCGAGGGCATGGTGCTCAAGCCGGAACCGATCTTTGAATGTATTGAGAGCCTGAACGTGGCGCCGCTTCCCGAACGCGCAGCCGCGCGGGAAAGCGTGATCCTGCTCTCCGCGCAAGGCCAGCGTTTTTCGCAGCCGATCGCAAGTGAGCTCGCGAAACTGGATCGATTGCTCCTGATCTGCGGCCGTTATGAAGGCGTGGACGAGCGCGTCGGCGAGCATCTTGCCGATCGTGAGATTTCCATCGGTGATTACGTTTTAAGCGGCGGCGAACTTGCTGCGGCGATTGTCGTGGATGCTGTGACCCGGCTGCTGCCGGGGGTAGTCGGCAACGAGAATTCGACGCGCCAGGAATCATTCACGAGCGATTCTGGATTCACCCTGGCCGGACCGAATTCGACTTGCTCGTCCGGAGGATTGCTCGACTACCCGCATTACACGCGGCCAGCTGACTTTCGCGGAATGGCGGTTCCCGAAGTTTTATTCTCGGGAAACCACGACGAGATACGCCGATGGCGGCGTCGGACGGCTTTAGAAAAAACCTGGCGCAACCGCCCGGACCTGCTTTCCACGGCGGACCTGAGCGAGGAAGACAAGAGATTACTGGCCCAGATCAAGGGCAAAGACATTTAGAAGGGACAAGGTCATGACCAACCTGATCATCGATAAGCTGCTATCCAAAACCAAACGCACCGATCTGCCGAATTTTGTTCCCGGGGACACCGTCAAGGTGCACGTCAAGATCAAAGAAGGCGACAAAGAGCGGGTTCAGGCGTTCGAAGGCGTCGTCATCTCGCGAAGCAATGGACCCCAGGCCAGTTTCACCGTCCGCAAGATCAGCTTCGGACAGGGTGTCGAGCGTATCTTCCCCGCCAGTTCCCGCGTCATCGACCGGGTAGAAATAACGCGGTCCGCCAAAGTGCGGAGGGCGAAGCTCTACTATCTTCGTGGCCTTCGAGGCAAAGCGGCTCGCCTGAAAGATGTAGATCGCGACCGCGGCTAGTCGGCCTGGAAACGCAAAGCGGACCGAAGCAAACTCGATCCGCTTTTTCGCCCTGAATGTTTGAGGCCCTGGTCTAGATTCCCGCCAGTTGCGCGGCTTGGTTGATACTTTCTTCTTCCTGTTCGGCCAGTCTGCGTAGCAGGAATTGAAGCACCTGCCGGTCGCCTTTGCGAATTTCCCTGAACTCCACGCCGATCCCAAAGTCGAATTCCGCATGGCGGACGCTGCCTTTCACCGCCAAATCGTAATTTCCTACTGCCAGCGAAAGGCTCAACTCCGTTCCCGGCACCAGCACGTTCTTGGTGCGCACCAGGCAACAGCCGCTTTCAGAGAGGTCGCGCAAGGCAGCCGCTTCAGGATGCGCATGGGAGCGCAGCAATTTCGCGCTGCCCTCGATGTTGAATCTCGGAGAACGACGCCGATTCCGGTTGGCCATGCTGCCGAAGACCCGGTTACCGTAAGCTGCGTTTCCCTGCACTGCTTCGTACGTGCACTCCAGTTCGCGCAGTTCCGCATCCCACATCACGCGGTCGCTCTCCACAGTCTGAATCCCGATTTGACCATGGAGTTCAGAATTCGGCTCGCCGATCCAGGCTACCCGACAATAGGATTTGTTGCGGCCACGCTCGACCGCGATGATGTCACCCGCCTGCTTGACATAACGCAATCCCGTAACCCGGGCACCGTGGGCCGAAATGTCGTAAGTACACGCCATGTCCAAACACGGCTTGTTTTCTTCGTCCCAATATGTGACCCGAACCGGAAGCGCTACGTGGATGCGACGGTCGGTGCGCTGGGTTTCAAGGGTTGAATGTTCCTGCTTCACGCCTGAATCCTATAGTAGTGATCTCGCTATAAAGTGACGTTACCAACGGTGCGGAGCCGGGTCAATGTACGGCAGTAATAAGTAACCAGGTTACCTTTCACAAGCCCCGCGTAGGGTTCAGGTTACAGGATGCGCTTTCTTCGCTTGCGTCCGCGGGGCGGGTCGGCGATGATGCTGTTAACTCCCAGCTGCGATGCCTGCGAAGACCAAAACCGCTCCCGGGAAAACGTTGTCGCGCGCGGCCGCCAAACTTCGCCTGCTCAAACTTCTGCATTGCACGATGAAGTTCGAAAAGCAGGCCTGGAACTCGGGAGCGACCCTGATCGCCGGGGTGGATGAAGTCGGGCGCGGTTCTCTGTTCGGCCCGGTGGTGGCGGGCGCCGTGATCCTCGATCCGGCCTATCGGATCCGGGGTCTGCGTGATTCCAAGTTGCTGCTGCCGGAGCGCCGTGAAATTCTTGCCCAGCGCATACGCCAGCATGCCATCGCCTGGGCAATCGCCGCCGTGGATTCGGCCCGCATCGATCAGATCAACATCTACCAGGCATCGCGGGTCGCCATGCGCGAGGCGGTTCTCGCCCTGCGCCCGGTCCCCGATTTTTTACTCATCGATGCTGTCCGGATTGATTGCGATCTCACGCAACAGCCCATCATTCACGGAGACGCGCTTTCCGCGTCCATCGCGGCTGCATCCATCCTCGCCAAAGTAGAACGTGACCGCATCGTCAAACAATGGGACCCGGTGTTCCCGGTCTACGGATTAGCCTCGAACAAGGGCTACAGCACTCCCCGGCACAAGGCGGCCTTGCGAGAGCATGGTCCGTCGCCGCTGCACCGGCTGTCCTTTGCGCCAGTCTGGAATGCGCCCGTTCCGCAGGAGGTACTCGAGTTCATGCTCGAAGACGAAGATGCCCCGGCCAGTGAAATCGTCGAAGAACTGCTGGACGAAGAAGCCGTTTGAGATTCCATCCTCGCGCCGCTCCCTCCCGTATTCGTTAGAATCGAAGGATGGCAGGAATACTGTGTGTAACCGCACATCCGGATGATGAAGCCGGCGCTTTCGGTGGCAGCCTGCGCCTCTACCATGATCGTGGAGTCCAAACTGCGGTAGTCTGCCTGACGCCAGGTCAGGCCGCCACCAACCGCGGGGGATTTTCCTGTGATGAAGAGTTATCAGCAGTTCGGCGGAGGGAATTTGAGGCCTCGTGTGCTCTGCTGAAGGTCACACACGGCGAGGTGTTGAATTATCCGGATGCCAAGCTATACCGGCAGAACCTCTACGACGTGGTTTGCGAGCTCGTGTTACGTATCCGCAAGTTCCAGCCGGATGTGCTGATTACGTTCGGGCCCGAGGGCGGCGTGACCGGGCACAACGATCATTCCATGGCATCCATCTTCGCGACCATGGCCTTTCACTGGGCGGGACGGAGCAACCGCTATCCCGATCAACTGAACAATGGCCTGCAACCCCATGTCACCAAGAAGCTCTACTATGCAACGGCGGATTCGCCATTGGCAGACCGGCCGCCGATCACACTCCCTCCTTCCACCACGATCATCGAAATTGGCGATTACCTGCAGACCAAGATTTCAGCCTTCAAGGCTCACACCACGCAGTCTCCGCTGTGGCCACGAGTTGAGGACCTTCTCCGAAGGCGCGGCAAGCAGGAGAACTTTCACCTGGTTGCTTCCGTCATTCCCGGCGCAATTCAACCGGAGACCGATCTGTTTGCCGGTATCAACGCGGTTTGAGGATGTCACTCAGCATGTCGGGCTTCGACTCTTCCCGCACCAGGTGCGGATACTTCTCTCCCCCGTGGTAGTCAATGCTGAAGGTCTTGTAATAATCCGTATTCTCGATCAGAAGTTCCAGACGCTGGGAGGTGCCCTTCCCGGCTTTCAGAGCATCTCGCAGTACATCGGCCGAGAACTTCTTCCCGTTGACGGCAATCACCTTCATGCCGGGACCGACACCAGCTTGGGCAGCGGGCATTCCCTCGACGGTGTCAATGACTCGGCCGTCCGCTTTGAGTGTCATACCAATCGAATATTCGGCATTCACCTCGTCGCGTGTGGCTTCGCGTGCCTTGACTTCTTCCGAGCGATTCTCGTCATAGACCAATTTCCACCCGCTGCGCTCAATGCCGGTGAGGGGAGCGCCGGGCCCGTGATTTTGCAGACGCTCGGTCCAGAAAGTTTTCCAGTCATAGGGCGCAACCTGGTTGAGCGCGTTCACGACATCATCGAAGGTGTACGGCTTGACCTCGGGAGCTCCGCTCGCGCCACCATGAAACAGGTGGCAGAAATCGTCAATCGATTTCCTTCCCTGGGTCTGCTGGCGGATGATGGTATCCACCCAGAGCCAGTTCAGCACGTCTTCGTCGTAATAATCGAGGGGACGCCGCCACGACTCCCACTCATGCGGAGAGCCTTGCATCGCGGGCACCCCGTCGGCCGTGTCTTGTAAATTCCGCCAAGCTCGCCCCGAACGATGGTCGAGATCGGCAGCAATCTGCGCTACCGAGTCCAGAAATTCCGGCTGGGTTCTCAATCCGCTGCGCGCACTGAGTACGTCGCCCAGGTAAGACGTCAGTCCTTCGTACACCCACAGCAGATCTGTCTGCATGGGCTTCTGATAATCAGGAGTTGCGAGATCCGCGGGGCGGCGATACTTGCCGTTCCAGGAGTGAACGTATTCGTGGGTCAGCAAACCCGCCTCCAGCAGCCGCAGCTGCGGATCGATCATGGTGCGTTCATTTACCCGGCTGTCATTGGATTCGTGATGTTCCAGGCCGAAGTGCGCAACGTGATCACTGAGGCTGTACAGGAAGTGGTAATCGCGGTAATGATAGGCGCCAAAAAGCTTGAGCGCCTGCGTGATCAGCGCCTTATAGCGTTCGATCAGTTCAGGGGACGCCTCCAGGGCTGCCGCGCTGTCGGCCGCAATATCCATCTCGTGAACCACCGGCGAGCTTGCCAGGGGAACGACTCGCAAGTATTCACCCGCAATAATCGGCGAATCGACTAGGGTGGTGAGCGACACTGGTTGGAATGAGATATCCTCTCCGCTCGCATTCGCAACCGGAAGCGGAGTGCCATACTTCCAGCCCTTCGGCAGCCGCACACTGGCTTCGAACATCACCTGGTCTGAGGTCCAACCGGCCGGATAAAGGACCAACGTATTCCAACTGAGCACTGCCATCTTGTCGGTCGCGGAGGGACCGCCGGTAAAGAGTCCTTCACTTCCCGCGGGAGAGGCGAAGTCAAATGCGACCTCAATCTGCGAAACCCCTTGAGGCACGTCCACGTGAAACGTCCATCCCTCGAGCAGATCGCGACGCCAGGGCAGTTGCTTGCCATTCGTGGTGAAGAAGAGCCCCGTCAAATCCTGAATAGGTCCGGTCGGGCCGTGCTCTCCTGGGATCCACTCTGGATAGTAGAACGTCATGGGTCCCGCAGCCGCCGGTACCGTCATCTTCACGTGGAAGATCTTCCGTGGCGCCTGGGTGGCATCCACCGTAACGCGAATGTGTGGCGCCTCAGCGGCAAAGGACAGTACGGAACACAGGAACAGCAGCGCTAACGAACGAACACAGTAAGAGGGGACGCTCGGCATGCTGGGGGTGACCTCGTTCTTTCCGGGTATTGAAACCGTTCAATATATCAGGTTGGAAGAACCCGCCGCTGCACCGGTCGCCGTAGGGCACAGTGGCCTCTGCTATGATTTTCGACGTGAGCGCCCTCTCTCATCGTGGACTCTTCATTACTTTCGAAGGCCTGGATGGATGCGGCAAAAGTACCCAACTGGACAAATTGGCGACCCGTCTGCGTGAGCAGGGGCACAAAATTGTCGCCACCCGCGAGCCGGGAGGGACGGCAACGGGAGAAAGTATCCGCAAGCTTCTGCTCGATAGCGGGACCACCGGGCTGTCTTCCATGGCGGAGCTTGCGCTGATGTTTGCATCGCGAGCGCAGCACATAAAAGAGGTCATCGAGCCGGCGCTATCGGAAGGAAAGATCGTTCTATGCGATCGCTTCACCGATTCGACCGAGGCCTACCAGGGCGGCGGCCGTAAGTTGGGTTCGGAACCGGTTCTCAAAATGCACAAGATCGTCTGCGGCGGTTTGCAGCCCGACTTGACCATCCTGATGGACTCCGATGTCGCTCACAGCGTTGAGCGCGCCCGCCGGAGAAACCGATCGCGAACCGCGCACCATCGCGGCAACGAGAACCGGTTCGAGCAGGAGAACCGCGGATTCTTTACCCGGGTCCGGGACGCTTATCATGCCATCGCCAAGCGGGAACCGCGTCGCGTGGTCACTGTGGACGCACGAGGCACCATCAGCGAGACGCACGCCAAAATAATGGAAGCAGTCCACAAGAAACTCAAACTGAGCGCGAAAACAGCGTAAGGTCTACTTACCATGCCATTCTCCGATTTTCACGGGAATCCGGAACCGGTTCGACGACTCCGCGACATGCTCGCGCGCAACCGCTTTCCACAGGCGATGATTCTGACCGGCGCCACCGGGTCGGGGAAGTACACGCTCGCGCTGATGCTGGCGAAGACCATGAATTGCCTTTCGCCTGCCATCACCGACGGGTTGCCCGATTTCTGCGGAGTATGTTCGAACTGCACTCGCATCTCGGGTTCCGATGACCTGGATGCCCGAATCGCGGAGGCCACAGAAGCACGCGAGACCCTTCGGGAATCCGACAAGAAGGAAACGCGCCTCTTCGTCCAGACCCACCCGGATGTCCTAGTCATTCCTCCAGACCCGCCGCAGTTGGTGATCAAGGTGGACCAGGTGCGGAAGGTCATCGAAGGCATCTACTATCGTCCCGCCGACGCCAAGGAGAAAGTTTTCATCTTCAGCGATGCCGCATTCATGAAGGAGGCGGCGAACTCGTTATTGAAGGTCCTCGAAGAGCCTCCGGATTTCGCTACGATCTTTCTGCTGGCCGAGAATGCGGGAGAGTTACTGCCCACCATTCGTTCTCGCTCCATGATCGTTTCCCTGGCAGCGCTCACCGCGGAACAGGTGGAGGATTATCTTCAGAAGGCCCGGCCAGACTGGAATCCGAGCCAGCGCGCCCTGGTCGCCAGACTCTGTGAAGGAGCGATTGGTCGCGCGCGCACGTTTGATCTCGCCGCTTATAGCGCGGCCCGCAAAGATGCGCTTGCGGTGCTTGCCTCTGCGCTGCGCGCGGGAGAACACTCAGAGCTGTTCCGGATCACGGAAACCTACCGCGCCGGGGCCGAAGGCCGAGAGAAGATGGAGCGGCTGTTGCGCAGTCTCTATTCAATATTACAGGATCTGGCCTTCATCAACGCGGGAACCATGGATCTGGTGCGGAACCGTGACATCCAGTCCGAGTTGGCACAACTGGCAAAATTTGCCGATTTTGCCTGGATTTCGGCTGCGGCCGACCGCCTGGCTGAGATGGAACGCGGGATGAGACGCAATCTTTTGCGATCTTTGTCCATCGATTCGTTTGCCGCGGCCCTGGAACTAGAGAAGACCGGCTCCTGACGTCTTAGCGGTGCGAACAACAATGAGCCCGCCGGAAGGCCTCTATGTTCAAATCATTGTCATACCCAGCACACCTGTGCTACGGTATTCGAAAGTTCACGCCTTCTGTAACCACAATCACTGCAGCGCCGTGTTGTGGCCCGCGAAAAAAAGCGTGTCGAACAGGTGGTGCCATGAAAGATGCGATCATGCCGGTCGAGCAGTCTGTCGAGCAGGATGGGTTTTCTAATCGCAAACTGATTCGGCCTTCGCTGAATCGCAATGATCATAATCACAATCACACTCCTATGAACATGGCAGAACGCCGCGACCGACCCGAACGGAATGATCGTCCGGAACGCAGTGAGCGCAACGATCGCCCCGCCGTTGGCAAAAAAGCCGCCCCCCCGGAGGCCACCAACGCCGAGAATTTCTATTACCAGAAACAGATGCAGGCGCACACGCCGATGGTCATCGTGCTGCGCGACGGGGAAGAGGTTCACGGCACCATCGAGTGGTACGACAAGACCTGCATCAAGGTGAACCGCTCCAACGGGCAGGCCAACCTGATGATCTACAAACCTTCCATCAAGTACATGTACAAAGAAGGCGAGAACGGGAAGAAGTAGTACCGAGTTGCGAGTACCTGGTACCGTGCCAAACCCGAAACCTCTCCCGCACCAGCTTCTGCGCCAAACAGTTCTCTGCACTTGGGTATTTACTCGGTACCCGCATCAGTACTGAGTTACAGTTTCGGCAGCACGATCCCCTTCTGCGACTGGTACTTCCCTTTGCGGTCCGCGTAGCTGACCTCGCAGACCTCATCTCCCTGAAAGAAGATGATCTGGCACAAACCTTCGTTGGCGTAGATTCGGGCTGGTAGAGGCGTCGTGTTTGAAATTTCCAGGGTCACAAATCCTTCCCACTCAGGCTCAAACGGCGTGACATTTACGATGATGCCGCAGCGGGCATAGGTGGACTTGCCAACGCAGATGGTCAGGACATCTCGCGGGATCTTGAAGTACTCCACCGATCGCGCCAAGGCGAAGGAATTAGGAGGAACAATGGCGACGTCCGTTCGCACCGTGACGAAAGACTTCTCGTCGAAGTTCTTGGGATCGACGATCGAGGAGTTGACGTTGGTGAAAATTTTGAACTCGTCGGCGACACGCAAATCGTAGCCGTAGGAAGAGAGTCCGTATGACACCACGCCCTGTCGAACCTGCTTTTCCGAGAACGGGTTGATCATGTCGTGTTCCAGGGCCATTTTGCGGATCCAGCGATCGCTCTTCAGCATAACTCTCCTCAGGAGTTGAATTCAGTTGGACTCAACACTGTAACAGGCAACGACAACGTTAGGTTTCTTCGCGGTTGCAGGCTGGTGGACCGCACGCAGGCTCGCAGCTAGTGTACTTGAGGGTACCTCATCTTACGGGAACTCACGGGCCGTTGACAATCTCGGTTATGTCCCTTAGCATCAAGCACTTGGTGCACCATACTGAGTCGCTGCGGGGGAGCGCCTGTGATTAAGCTCGACATCATCAACGAAGTGGTCAACAAAACCGGCATTACCAAAACCAAAGCCGAACTTGCGGTCGAGACGGTATTCGAAAGCATGAAGCGCGCGCTTTCCAAGGGCGACCGCATCGAACTACGTGGCTTTGGGGTATTTAACGTCCGGCCCCGCAAAACCGGTATTGGACGCAATCCGCGAACCGGCGCCGAGGTCTCGATTCCTCCCGGCAAGGCGGTGCGTTTCAAACCCGGCAAGGAGTTGCAGTCGATCGATTGAGCGCGGCAGGGTCCCTGCTCCGTTCGCTCCTATGGGGGCCCTCGCGTGATCACTTGCCGTTTGGAATTCCGATGTCAGAACCCACCCTTCCAGTCTCTTCCACCCAGGAATACTACCGGCCCGTAGACGTTTACGTAGTTCGTCCGGCGAAACCGCTCTACTGGTTGCATGCAATTCTGCTGATGGCCACGTTTTTTACGACTCTGGTCGTAGGCGCACGCATGCAGAACAATTTCCTTCACAATCAGCCGGTATTCTCGACAGCCGATGATTCGTTAGACATCTTCCCGCTCCGATGGGCGTTGCAAGGCTCGCATCTGTGGCTGGGAGTTCCCTTCTCGTTCACCTTGATGATGATTCTGCTGGCGCACGAGATGGGGCATTACCTGTATTGCCGGCGGTACCAGGTCGCCGCGACTTTACCTTTTTTTATTCCGTTCCCTACTCTGATTGGGACTCTGGGCGCCTTCATCCGCATCCGGTCTCCAATTCGCAGTCGCGCGGAACTATTCGACATCGGCATTGCGGGGCCGATCGCGGGCTTTGTGGTTGCCGTTGCGGTGCTGATCGCCGGGCTCGGACTGTCCAAGCCGATGCCGCCAGGATATCTTGGCCCCTCGTTCGAACTCGGGTTCCCGCTGATCTTCAGGATGGTTTCCCTTTTCCGAGGAGGAATGGCGCCACCGCTTACGTCTCTGCTGATACATCCCGTGGCAATCGCAGCCTGGGCGGGAATGTTTGCGACTGCGCTCAACCTGCTTCCCGGCGGACAACTCGATGGCGGGCACATCGTGTTTTCGATTTCACCACGCTCGCATCGTCTCGTGTCACGACTCACTGCGCTCGCCCTGATTCCCATGGGATATTTTTTTTGGGTCGGATGGTTCGTCTGGGCAATCCTGCTCAGCATCACCGGGATGCGCCATCCCGTAGTTCCCACTTGGCCGGAGATCGGTCCGGGACGGCGATGGATGGCTCTGGTCGCACTCCTCATGCTTGCTCTCACCCTTACCCCCGCGCCTATTCAACATAGTTCCCTACCGGAACTCGTCCAGATCCGCAGCAGCAACTGAAGCTGCTTTCGATTACAATCCGTTCATATAACAGAAAATCACATCCACTTACGATACAAGTTGTTGGATGTTTCTCCGTGAAACGGAACGATTCGTAAACATTTGTCAAGGGTCCTTCGCCAAGTGATTGGGATTGTGCAGCGATCGCACCCACCGCTTCTTGGCACATCGCTTGCACCAGATACAGCGAACGTATGCAGGGCACGTCTGGTTTGTGGATCGTGTTTCTTTGTTCGGGTTTGAAACCCGATTTGAATGCTGCGGTCCGCCCCGCCTTTCAAAGTAATCTCACGATCGCAAGCAACCAATCTGACAAGCTTGGAGACGAACTCGACGAAGCGCCGCTGCCGTTCGCGATGTTGCATGGTCAAACCTGTCGCAGTTTTTTTGGCTTGGCTCCGCCCATCGCTGATGCCGCTTCCGCAAGCGTCAAGGTTGCGAGAAGCCTGCTGAAGATGCACGCACAATCGGTTTTCAGCTTCTGCCCGTTGCGACCTCGTTCGGTCCTGCAACCCTCACCGCTACCGATCGCGTGTCTCTTTGGTTGAAAACGCCTTCGCCCGAGAGGGAATTCTGTTTTTGATCTGAGCCGCGCCGGGCCTGGGCATAACCGAATTCAGCTAACGATGCATTACAAGGACAGAGATATGGGATTGAAGAATTCATTGCTGTATGTGCTTGCGCTGCTCGCCATCTTTTGCATGGCAATTCCAACGGCAGGACAAAATCTGGTCTCCGGGGACATCACCGGAATTATTTCTGATCCCTCAGGCGCTGTTCTTCCCAACGTGCAGGTGACGTTGCAGAATAACCAGACCGGGCAAACCCAAAGCACCAACACCAATGCGCAAGGCGTTTATCGCTTTTCGCTTCTGGCGCCGGGCAGCTATACGGTTTCGGCGGCGCCGCAGGGACTTCAGGCAACCAAGCGAAACGTTAGTGTCACGGTTGGCCAAGCCGTGAGCGCCAATCTGCAAGCCGCGGTTTCTTCGATCAGTCAGACCGTCGAAGTAACCGCGGAAGGCGGCGTGGTCCAAACTCAGAATGGAAACATCTCCACCAACTACACTCCGGAGCAGATCGCGGTCACGCCGAACCCGGGCAACGATCTGAGTTACATCGTCCAGACTGCTCCTGGCGCGGTGATGAACACGCAGGGTGGTTACGGCAACGATTCCACCTTCGGCCTGCCGGGAACTTCCAATCTGTTCACCGTGAATGGAATGAACGAGAATGATCCATTCCTCAACCTGAACAACTCGGGCGCGACCAATCTTCTGCTCGGTCAAAACGACGTTCAGGAAGCCACGGTCGTAAGCAACGGCTATTCCGGACAATACGGCCAATTGGCCGGCGCCAACGTGAATTACGTGACCAAGTCGGGCAGCAACGCATTCCACGGAAATGCCGGCTATTTCTGGAATGGCAGCGTCATGAACGCCAACAACTGGTTTAATAACAACAGCGGCACGCCCAGGCCGTTTGTCAACGCCAACCAGTGGGGCGCTTCCTTCGGCGGCCCGATTATCAAGAACAAAACCTTCTTCTTCGTGGATACGGAAGGCTTGCGCGTCGTGCTGCCTACCAGCACACCCGTGAACATCCCAAGCCCGCAATTCCAGGCGGCAACTCTCGCCAACCTGGCGACCGTCAGCCCCGCCTCGATTCCCTTCTACAACCAGATATTCTCTCTCTACAACAACGCTCCCGGCGCGAGCCGCGCGGGCATTGGCACCCTGACCCCCGGCGTGGACAACTCCGGCGCAGCCACCGGAATCGGTTGCGGAAGCTTCAGCAGCGCCTTGCTTCCCGCAGGCGCTCCATGTGCTCTGCAATTCCGCTCGACGGCCGGCAATTTCAACCGCGAATGGCTTTTGACCGGACGCGTGGATCAGAACCTGGGCAGCAATGACCGGGCATTCATCCACTTCCGCACCGATCACGGCGTACAGGCCAGTTACACTGACCCGCTCACCTCGGTGTTCAACGCCACCAGTAATCAGCCACAGTATGAAGGGCAATTGAACGAGACGCACACATTCGGTTCCACCTCGGTCAACCAGTTCATCCTGTCGGGATCGTGGTACAGCGCCGTATTTCAGCCCGCAAGCCTCACCGCTGCCACGGCCCTTGCCCCGTTTCAAATCTCCTTCAGCGGCGGCGCGTTTTATCGTATCGGCCGCAACTTGAACATCTGGCCCCAGGGCCGGAATGTCACGCAATACCAGATCGTCGATGACTATTCAAAGTTGGTGGGAAATCATTCCCTGAAGTTCGGCGTGAATTTCAGCCGCTACGACGTCACCAATTACGATCCCGGCGCAGGCTCGATCGGATCCAGCGGCGGTTTGGACCTGTTGAGCTTCTTTAACGGCAATGGCGTCAACTACACGCAGAGCTTCCCGTCTCGCCTGACTGAGCCGATCGCCTTGTACGGCCTGGGCCTCTACGCGCAAGATGAGTGGGCGGTCCGTCCCAATCTGCGCCTCACGCTCTCTTTGCGTGCGGATCACAACTCCAACCCTGTCTGCCAGACCGATTGCTTCGCCAGGTTCAACAACTCATTCCTGGACACCAATCACGATCCGAACCTGCCGTATAACCAGTCGATTCAGACCGCGCAGCACCAGGCTCTGACCAACTTCGATAACATCAACTGGCAACCCCGGTTGGGCTTTGCATGGTCGCCGCTGGGGGCGAACAAGAATACCGTCATCCGCGGTGGAATCGGGATCTTCATCGACCAGTTCCCGGCTTTCGTGGTGGATGGATTCATCACCAACACGCCGCTCGACAACACCTTCACCGTGGGTACAGCGCCGCTCTCGCCCGCTGTCGCCGGCAACCAGGCTTCGCTGGCTTCGATCGCAAACACCGCGTTCATCAATGGATTTGCGGCCAACGGAACAGCGAGTTCGATCGCAGCTTCGCTTCCCGCCGGAGTTCCATTCGTCGCGCCCAGCATCTACAACGCCGCGCGCCGAATTCATTCTCCGCAATACCAGGAGTGGAACCTGTCGTTCGAACAGGGGCTGGGACAGAAGATGTCGTTCCAGATTAACTACGTCGGGAACCATGGCATTCACGAGGCCTTCCAGAACGCCGGACAAAACGGCTATTGCGATGCCACGTGCCTGGCCGCACTGGGCGCGCCATTAACGGCGACCAACTACCTGGGTTTACCCACGGCTCCGATCGATCCGCGCTTCGGCACCATCACCGAGGTGCAGAGCAACGGCGTTTCCAACTACAACGGCGTCACCGTGTCATTGACCCGGAAGTTCGCCGACCTTCAGTTGCAGGCGAACTATACATGGAGTCACGCGCTGGACGATATCTCCAACGCCGGCTTCCTGCAATACAGCCTCGACACCAACTTCAGCGTGCTGAATCCAAGCAATCCGTTCAACGTGAAGCAGTTTAACTACGGCAATGCCGACTACGACACTCGGCATTATTTCAGCCTCAACTACGTTTACAACACTCCGAAGCTGCAAGGATGGAAGGGGGCGCTGGCAAGCTGGACGGTTGCCGGCACTGTCTTCGCGCGTAGCGGTCTGCCGTTCACCGTCACCGATTCCAACACCACGGGTATCCTGAACGGCTTCAACTACGGGACTACGGCGAACACGGGCGCCAACGTCTTCGCTAATTATCCTGCGGGAACGTCGGTGACTTGCGACAGCAGCGCGGTCACGACTCCGTGCCTGAACCCGGCTTCCTTCAGCGCCGCAACCACTGGCTTCGGAGTGCAACGCCGGAACCAGTTCTACGGTCCGAACTTCTTTGATACCGATCTGACGTTGATGAAGAATTTCAACATCCCGCACTGGGAGTCGGGGAAATTCGGCATCGGTGTGCAGATGTTCAACATCCTCAATCACCCCAACTTCGATCAGCCCAATGCGGATCTTGCCAGCCCGCAATTCGGACTGATCACCAGCACGGTCAATACTCCGACCAGCATTCTGGGCGGCTTCGTGGGCGCAGACGCGGCCCCGCGCCAGATCCAGATCAAGGCCAACTTGACCTTCTAAGCGCGCCACTTCAAGCGGCGGCTGGGCATCGTCCCAGCCGCCTTTTTCTTTGTATCCAGCCTCACATCCATCCGTGATGATCGTCACACCGGGCTGCGACTTCGCTTCCCCATAATGTTTCTGACTCTTTGGAAGTGCCCAACCACTTCCGCACGTGGGGGTTTTCGTGGCAAAAGGTCGAGTTGATATTGTTGTGGAGCGCTGTAAGTCGTGCGGCTTTTGCGTGGAGTTCTGTCCCACCAAGGTCCTGGCGCTCTCGTCCGCCTTCAATTCCAAGGGCTATCACCCGCCCCATGTCGTGCACCCGGAAAAGTGCAGCGGCTGCGACCTGTGCGGAATGTATTGCCCTGACTTCGCCATCTACGGCCATAAGAACAATCCCTCGACCAGGCAGGAGGACGGCGATGAAAGCTGATCCCCGGGGCGTACTTACCGGCGTGCACTTCATTGACGGCGATCATGCCTGTTGCGAGGGCGCCTTGGCGGCCGGCGCGCGATTCGCCGCCGGGTATCCCATCACCCCATCGACCGAGGTGGTGGAACGCTTCGCGGCGCGTGTGCCCACCGTGGGCGGCACCTTCATCCAGATGGAAGATGAGCTGGCAGCCTCGATCGCATTGCAAGGCGCAGTCTGGGGCGGCGCCAAAGCTTTCACTGTCACCTCGGGCCCGGGCTTTTCTCTGATGATGGAACACATCGGGTACGCCGCCATGACGGAAACGCCCTGCGTGTTCGTAGATGTGCAGCGCGGCGGCCCCTCCACCGGATTGCCCACGCTTCCCGCGCAGGCCGACATGATGCAGGCGCGCTGGGGCTCGCACGGCGACTACGAAGTGATCGCGCTGTGCCCGAACTCTCCCCAGGAGTGCTTCGATCTGACCATCAAGGCCTTTAATCTTTCTGAACAGTTCCGTGTTCCTGTGTTCTTCATGATGGACGAAGTGGTGGGGCACATGACCGAGAAGGTCGTGATTCCCCCCGCCGACGAGATCGAAGTCGTGCCCCGCAAGCACACGAAGATGTCCCCCGAAGAGTACCTGCCGTACGGCACCAACGGCGACCTGGTCCCTGAAATCGCGCATGCCGGCGAGGGCTACAAGTTCCACGTCACTGGCCTGACCCATGACGAACGCGGATATCCCAACATGACTCCGCAGACCCAGGACACACTGGTACGCCGTTTGCAAAACAAGATCCGCAATGCGAGCGACCAGATCGCGATGTTCGAAGAGGAACATCTCGAGGATGCTGACGTGGTTGTAATTTCCTACGGCATCACCTCTCGCGTGGCACAAAGGGCGATTGAACTGGCCCGGGCCAAGGGCCTGAAAGTCGGCAAGCTTCGCCTCATCACCGCATGGCCCTTCCCGGAAAACAAAATTCGCGACCTCGCCACGAAAGTGAGAGCCTTCGTGGTTCCCGAGCTGAATCTCGGGCAGATGGTTCGCGAGGTGGAGCGCGCGGCCGCGGGGGTCGCGAAGACCTATTCCGTCACCCATGCCGGAGGCAGCGTGCACCAGCCCGAACAGATTCTGAAAGTGATCGTGGAGGCGGCCCGATGAGTGAACTCGTAAATCCCGTGGAAGCGTTTCTGCGCAGCGACCGCATGCCGCATATCTGGTGCCCGGGATGTGGGATTGGCACCACCGTCAATTGTTTCGCGCAGGCGCTGATCGAATCCAAAATCGACCTGCAATCCCTGGCCCTCGTCTCCGGCATTGGCTGCACCGGGCGGGTCGCCGGTTATGTCAAGCTGGACTCGTTTCATACCACGCACGGACGCGCCATTCCGTTCGCCACCGGCATGAAGCTCGCCAACCCCAAGTTGAACGTGGTCGTCTATTCGGGCGATGGCGACCTATCCGCGATCGGCGGCAATCACCTCATCCATGCCGCCCGCCGCAATATCGATTTGAAAGTAATCTGCGTCAACAATCTGATCTACGCGATGACCGGCGGGCAAACCGCGCCCACCACGCCCGATCACGCGATCACCTCGACCAATCCCTACGGATCGTTTGAGGCAGGCTTCAACCTGCCTCACCTCGTTGAAGCAGCCGGGGCCGTGTACGTCGCGCGCTGGACGACCTTCCACGTGCGCCAGATCGCCCGCTCCATCGCCGAGGCCTTCAAGAAAAAGGGATTCTCTTTCATTGAGATTCTCTCGCCTTGTCCCACTCTCTACCAGCGCCGCAACAAACTCGGCGATGGACTGGACACCATGAAGTACTACAAGGAAAAAAGCAAAGTCCGGCACGGCGCGCCTACCAGCGAGGTGGGACTGACTATGACCGGAGAGATTATCGTCGGCAAGTTCGTAGACCGCGACCGTCCCGACTATCAAACCATGATGCGGGCGCAGTACGTCGAGTCCCTCGGCGATCGCTACATGGAGCAACCGGAGTGCGTATGCAGCTAACCGAGATTCGTCTTGCCGGCTTCGGCGGCCAGGGTGTGATCCTCTCTGCGATCGTGCTCGGAAAAGCCGCTTCGATATTTCAAGGCGCCTTCGCCACCATGACCCAGAGCTTCGGCCCTGAAGCGCGAGGTGGCGCCTGCAGCGCACAACTGATCGTCTCGGAAACGCCGGTGCTCTATCCTTACGTTAGCAAGCCCGACATCCTGGTCGTGATGTCGCAGGAGGCCTATTCGCGATTCGTGCCCGAACTCAAGGATGATGGCATCCTGATCATCGAGCAGGATCTGGTACGAATTTCGGAGTTGAAGGGCAACATGCAGATCTTCAGCGTGCCCGCTACTCGCATCGCCGAAGGACTTGGCAAACGCATGGTGCTGAATTCGGTGATGGTTGGGTTCTTCACGGCTGTAACGCATCTCCTGGAGCCCGACGCCGTGCGCAAGGCGGTGTCCGATTCAGTCCCGCCAAGTTTTCGCGAGCTGAATCTGCAAGCCTTCGAAAAGGGCTTCGAATACGGCGCGACCGCGCATGGGGTGACTCCCGCCAACTTCGAACTGGAAAACGGCTTAGTCTATTCGCAGGAGTGATCTCGACATGTACGTTGCGCTACTCCTCCCTTAACTGCGCAGTTATCTCCGTCGCCGGCTCCCCACCCGCGGCTTCCTGGGCGACGATCAGTCTTCGCGCCTCGATTCTGATCTTCGGCAGCTGAGCGCCGAACCAGAACGCTCCCGCGACCCCGGCCATGGCTCCAATGCCTACCGTCAACGGAGCCCCGATTCTGTCCGCCAGCGCTCCCCCCAGCAGCGCACCGAATGGAGCCATGCCCATGAACATCATCGAGTACAGTGCCATCACGCGGCCGCGCAGTTCATCCGGCACCATCGCTTGAATCAGAGTATTTGACGATGACATCTGCAGCATCATGCTGAAACCGACTGGCAGCAGCAGGGCCGTCGAGAGCCAGAAATTCCGCGACATTGAAAACAAGACCAGGCTCGCCCCAAACGCTCCGCAGGAATAAGCGACCCATCGGCCCAGGCCGCGAACTCCCGTGCGCGATGCCAGAGTCAATGCGCCAAGCAAAGCTCCCACCCCGGTCGCTCCCATGAGGATGCCGAGCCCTCTTGCTCCGCCGTGAAGGACCTTGTCGGCAAACACAGGCATGAGAACCGAATACGGCATGGCAACCAGGCTCACCAGTCCCAGCAGAAGCAACAACGCGCGGATCGGCCCCGTGCGTCTGACCCATTGGAAGGCATCGATGATATCCCGCAGCGGCGAGCCTGCTTTTGGTGCGGTGTGGCGCGGCTGCACTCGCATCATGAACAGTCCAATGATCACCGCGATGTAGCTGACGCCATTGGCGAAGAAGCACCAGCCCTCGCCGATCTTGGCCACCAGAATTCCCGCCACCGCCGGACCGACCACACGCGCTCCGTTGAACATGGACGAGTTCAGCGCGATCGCGTTCATCAAGTCTTCCTTGCCGACCATGTCCACCAGAAAAGACTGGCGCCCGGGAATATCGAACGCGTTCACGACACCGAGCAGCGCAGCCAGAACGAAGATGTGCCAGACACGCACCCAGCCACTGAGAGTAAGAATTGCGAGAATCAGCGCCAGCACCATCGAAGCGACCTGGGTTGCGATGACCACGCGCTGACGGTTGCAGCGATCCGCCACAATTCCGCCGAGTGGCGCTACCAGGAACACCGGAATCTGGCTCGCGAATCCGACGGAGCCGAGAAGCAGCGACGAGCCAGTGAGGCGATAGACGAGCCAGGATTGCGCCACGCTTTGCATCCAGGTGCCAATCAGGGAAATTAGTTGTCCGCTGAAAAACAGCTGAAAATTGCGGTGCTTCAAGGCGCGCAGGGTTGCGGGAAGGCCGCTGCCTTGGTCAGACCTGTCGGCTGTTCGCTCGCCATTCCCTGTCGGAGTCAGTTCTGACACGGTTCGTTCGCCTTGCCGCGCGGAATGGACCCTCTCGTCACTAACTTGCCAACTTCCCAGGATGATGAACCTGGAGTAAAGTTCTCCGTCTCCATTGTCGGCGTTATCAGTGGTTTTGCCTAGTGCGCGAAGTAGTTCCGACGATGGAACTTCAGCTATTCCAGCAAGTGATTCGTCTAGAATCTTTTCGGAAGCAGCCAAGGTTACGGGATCAAGCCTCGGAGGACCCCATGAGCACCGACCAGGTTCAGCTTGAGCGGCGCGGCGCACAGCGGTTCGATTTTCATCTTCCGGTTGGGATTCGCTCAGTACAAAGCACGGAAGAAGGCTGCGGCTTTACCCAGGATTTAAGCGCGCGCGGCGCTCTGCTCTACACCGATTTCTCTGTAGGGCTTGGAGATTCCGTAGAACTCACTCTGGTAATGCCCTCGGAAATCACACTGGCCGAAAACATGCGTGTCCGCTGCCGCGGCAAAGTAGTTCGGCGCAGCGAGGCCGCCGCCGGATCGAAACCCGCGGTCGCGGTCCACCTGGAGGGCTACGAGTTCCTTCCCGATGCCGAACCCGCCGCGACTCAGGAGAATTATCGCCGGGTTTCTTCGCTCCACCCCAGTGAAGGCGAAGCCAAAGTCATTGTCAGGCCAGTCATCCACTCGTAAACTGCGAAATTCACGCACTCCCGCCTTTTCAAGCTAAGGTGTTTTCGCTTAGAATGGGTTACCGGCGAGAGACAATGAATCTCGCGCCACAAGATGTATTTTGCCTCCACTTCAGATTCGGGTCTTGAAGGGGTTCTGGCCATCCGCTTAAGGTTACGGAAGTCACTTGGCGGGAATACCTGTCCCTTCTTAACATGATCCCAACAGGTTACGAGCGAGGCTCCAGCCATGCACGGCATTGCGGTCACGATCCTGAGTGAAGACAGGGAACGCCTCTCGGTTCTCCAGCATCGTCTGGAAATCACGCAGATGGCGCGCACCGTTTTCAGCAACGCCGCATTCCCGTCGGTTGCCACGGATCCAATTCTCCGACAGATTCAGGACGTCCGCGCCGAGGTTGCTTTAGTTGACATCGACCCTGAGAACGTTCATCGGGCGATTCGCGCAATTGAGTTGATCCGCGCGACCACCAGCGATATCGCCATCTTTGCCATCGGGGATATCACACACCCGGGAACGATCGTTTCAGCGATGCGCGCAGGCGCCGGGGAGTACCTGGAGCGCAATCTCTCGTCGGATGCCATTCTCGAAGCGCTGACCAGGTTTACTGCTTCCCGCGGTAAGAGCCGTACCAGTTCCGGCCGCGCTCGCGTCTTCACCGTTACCAACGCCAAAGGCGGCGCCGGAGCCACCACGGTAGCAGTAAATACTGCTTACGCCCTGCAGCAGGCCCATGGCGGGGTGCTCCTGGTAGATTTCGCGACCATCGGACATGCCGCTCTGCACCTCAACGTTCGACCATCGTTTGGGGTGGTCGATGCCGTGCAGAACCTTCATCGCTTGGACGCGTCTCTGCTGGAAGGGTTGATGACCCAATGCAAGGGCGGATTGCAACTGCTGGCAGGACCGCAGCAGCCGGCTTCGCTGGCGCCCACTTCCGCTGAACTGGCGCGCTTGTTCGATCTGCTGGTGAGCCATTTCCGCTATGTGGTGGTGGACTGTTCCGGCCGTTTGGACCAGACCGCGAAACTGTTAAGCGATCTCTCCAATGCTGTGCTGGTAGTGGCTCAGACCGATGTGGTTTCGCTTTGGAGCGCCGGCAAGATCCGCACTTTCCTCGAAGATGGCACCGGACGTGACCGCGTCCGGCTGGTGCTGAATCGCTACAAGAAAATTCCTGGTTTTAGCGACGAAGACGTCGAAACGGCTACCAATACCAAGCTCCTATGGAAGCTGCCGAACAACTACCAGTCTGTGGCTCCCGCCATCGATAAGGGGACTCCAGTCGCCCAGCAGGAGAGCCAGGACATCAGCCGCTCTTTCCGCTCTCTCGCGGCAGCTCTGGCTCAAGCCTCTGCGGGAGCGGAAAATTCCATGGATCTCGTCTACCAGCACGATAAAGCCGATGCCAAGAAGAAGCCTACAGGCCGGCTGTTGATTTCACCTCTGCGCGCCGGGCAATAAGCCAACCCCATACTTCACTCCGCCTTGCGATTCGTTTACTGTGTGTCTATCCGTGCAAACCCTGACCGAGCCCACGGCTGAAATTAGAGACACCTCCCGCGCGCCCGTCGTCAGAAACCGGGTCCTCATTCTTGGTTTGATATGGATCTTCGGTGCGGTGTATAGCGGCAGCCTGCTCAAGCGAGGCTGGGTGCCTCACGATGAGGGCACCATCTCGCAAAGCGCCGAACGCGTGCTCCAGGGCCAGCTCCCGCACCGTGATTTCGACGAACTTTACACCGGCGGCTTGAGCTTTTTGAACGCCTTTGCATTCCGCGTATTCGGCGAAAACCTCGTCTCGCCTCGCCTCGTACTGTTCGGATTCTTCCTAGCCTGGATACCAGCGGTTTATTTCGTTGCCTTGCGCTTCGTGAGCCCACCCGCTGCCGGAGCAATCACCGCGGTTGCCATCGCCTTCAGTTTGCCGAATTACAGCGCGGCGGTCCCTTCCTGGTACAACCTGTTTTTCGCGACGTTCGGACTGGCTGCGGTCCTGCAATTTCTTTCGAGCGGCCGTCGCAAATGGCTCTTCCTGGCCGGGTTGGCAGGCGGGTTGTCTTTCTTGTTCAAATTGTCGGGCCTGTTCTTTATTGCCGGAGCACTTCTGTTTTTCTTGTTTCGTGAGCAGGAGTTAAATGAAAGCGAAGCGACGCGAAGCAAAGCCTCGCTTTATTCGGCGTTCGTAGTGACTGCGCTGCTCGCCTTCCTGGCTTCGCTTTTTCTGATCGGCCGCCAGAGTCTTTCGCGAGTGGCAGTTTTCGAATTCATCGTGCCCACGGAACTTCTGGCGTTGCTCTGCATGTGGAGGCAGATGGTGCCGAGCGCATCGCCGGCCCCCGTGCGTTTCCGTCGGCTCTTCTGGATGCTGCTTCCATTTGCGATTGGGGTCGCTCTGCCTATCGCTGCGCTTCTGATTCCCTACTTACACAGCGGCTCGCTCGGGGAATTCATCCAGGGCGTTTTCATCCTTCCCGGACGGCGCCTCGCATTCGCCGCGCGGCGGCCACCCGGCTTAGGACTGAATAAGCTGCTGACGACTTTGGCCCTGCTCGCGCTGATCTGGGCCGCCTACGCCAACCGGCTTCGCTCCTGGTTGACATACGTCCTGCTCGGGCTTGCATTCGCACTCTGCATTGTTCTCAGCAAGACTGAGCCCAAGCTCTATGCAGCCCTGTGGTCCCCGCTTGTGCTGCTGGTTTCGTGCTGCACTATTGCCGGGACGGCGCTCCTTGCCACGCGCAAAATATCCAGCACCGGACGCCAGCAGGTTTTCCTGGTCCTCGTCGTCACGGCCACCTGCAGCTTGATTCAGCTGCCGTTCTCGGTTCCGATCTACTTCTGCTATGTCGCGCCGCTGCTTGCACTCTCGCTGGCCGCGCTATTTTCGACCACCGCAAAAGCGTCCCACGTCATGGCGGGCCTGCTTCTCGGCTTCTATTTCATGTTCGCCGTACTTCGCGTAACGCCGGGGTTTATTTACTCGATGAGTTACGTCTATCAGCCCGATCCGCAAACCGTTCCCTTGCAGCTCGCCCGCGCAGCCGGGATCCGCGTAAATGCAAACGAGGCTGAACTCTATGACAAGCTGGTACCCGTGATCGAGGCCCATGCCGGATCAAGCGCTTTCATCTATGCCGCCCCAGACTGCCCCGAAGTTTACTTTCTGTCGGGCAAGAGAAACCCCACGCCCACCATGTTCGACTTCTTTGATGACCCCGGGCAGCACACACAACGCGTTATTCATGCCATCGAGACTGGCAACGTGCAGGTCGTCGCCCTACTTCAGGAGCCGTCTTTCTCGCCGCCGATTTCTTCCGAGTTGATGACCCGCCTGCAGGCGATGTTTCCATTCTCAGAGCAAGTCGGGCGGTTCGAGGTTCGCTGGAGAACGCAGTAATTTAGCGGACGCACTCCATGATGATGTGGGTATAGGGAATCCGCAGCAGGTCGTGGCGAATGCTCACCTTCACATTTTCGAAAACTTTCCCGGCGATCCGAAGATAGCTTTCTTCATCGCGAATAAATTGCCCGCGGTCCCTCGCCAGCAATGCCCTGGCCGCGCCAGATTGGCCCTGGCTCCAGACTCCGTCGAGGGTCACCAGTTTCCCACCGGGCTTGAGCGCATCGTGAGCGATCTGGAACAGCTGCAGGGCTTCGGAATCCTCCAGGTGATGCACAATGCCCAAGGCGAGCACTACGTCGAAGTACGAACGCTCCTTCAGCGAGTACTCGCTCACTCGTTCACATACGAAACGCGCTTTGGGAAATTTCTTCTGTGCCTGGGCCACGTATTCCGGACTCATATCGAATCCTACGTACTCGGATTCCGGCAGGTAAGGCACGATGGTTCCCGGACCACACCCGATCTCGAGGATGCGGTCTCCGGGCCTGGCGCGGATGTATTGCTCCACCAGAATTTGGCTGCGACGCGGGCCGCCGATAACGGTCCAAAACATCTGGTAGGCCTGGGGCAGGGCAAGAACTGAGCGAATCGTCCGGATCATTGATTTTTGGTACGATGTGCCTGCAAGATACGCTACAGCGTGATCCCAACACAACCGGGGCCCACGCGCGCCCTTTATTTTTCGCGCCTATTATGAAGGTAATCATCCTTGCCGGAGGCCTCGGCACCCGCCTCAGTGAAGAGACAACCGTTCGCCCCAAGCCAATGGTGGAGATCGGCGGCAAGCCCATGCTGTGGCACATCATGAGTCTCTACGCCGCTCATGGCTTCAATGATTTTCTGGTGGCCTGCGGCTACAAGGGCGCGGTGATCAAGGAGTACTTTCACAACTATCTCACGCATAACAGCGATCTGTTCATCCATTTGAAAGATGGCTCGTGCAAGGTCGCGAACACTTCTACTCCGGATTGGCACGTTGGCCTTGTTGATACCGGCCTGAACACGTTGACCGGCGGCCGTCTTCGACGTTTGCGGAACTATCTCGATCAGCAAACGTTCATGGCCACCTACGGCGACGGCCTGGCTGATATCGATCTCAAAGCCCTCCTAGGATTTCACCGTTCGCATGGAAAGCTCGCCACGGTCACTGCGGTATCCCCCATTGCGCGCTTTGGCGGCCTCGAATTGCAGCAGGACCGTGTCGCAAGGTTCCTTGAAAAGCCTCAGACCGGTGAGGGCTGGATCAACGGGGGATTTTTTGTGTTCGAGCCTAAGGTCTTCGACTACATTTCCGGCGACGATACTGCGCTGGAGGGGGAACCACTCGAGCGCCTGGCCGCCGAGGGCCAACTGATGGCCTACCGCCACACCGGCTTCTGGCACCCCATGGATACGCTTCGCGACAAGCAACTGCTCGAAGCTCTGTGGGCCAGCGGCAAAGCAGCCTGGCAATCATGAGCTCTTTTTCCAGCTTCTACCGTGGAAAGAAAGTTCTAGTCACCGGACACACCGGCTTTAAGGGCGGATGGCTCGTCTCGTGGTTAAAGCTGCTGGGAGCGCAGGTGATCGGGTTGGCGCTTCCTCCCGACACTCAGCCCAACCTTTTTGAGGCGGCTTGCATAGGCCGCGACATGACTTCAGTTTTCGGCGATGTTCGCGATCAGGATATCGTCTCGCGTGTCTTCCACCAGCACTCGCCCGAGATTGTGTTGCACAACGCGGCGCAGCCACTGGTGCGGCGATCCTATCGTGAGCCGGTTGCCACCTATGCCACCAACGTGATGGGTACAGTGCACGTTCTGGATGCGGTAAGGCAGACTCCAGCGGTTCGCGCGCTGGTCGTGGTCACCAGCGACAAAGCCTACGAGAATCGCGAGTGGTTCTGGCCATATCGGGAGGAAGATGTCATGGGGGGTCACGATCCCTACAGTTCAAGCAAGGGCTGTGCTGAACTGGTAAGCGCCGCTTATCGCAATTCCTTCTTCAGTGGCCCTGATACAGCCCGTATCGCCACCGCTCGCGCCGGCAATGTGATTGGCGGCGGCGACTGGTCAGAAGACCGCTTGGTGCCCGATCTGGTTCGCGGAATCTCGTCAGGCAAACCGGTTGTGATCCGCAGGCCCGACTCCATCCGCCCCTGGCAGCACGTGCTCGAACCTTTACGTGGTTACCTGTTGCTCGCCCAACGATTGCACGCGAGCGGTTCCGAGTACGCCGAAGCATGGAATTTCGGGCCGCGCGAGGCAGATGCTATTTCCGTGGGAGAGCTGGCGGCCCGTTTCGTGTCGACCTGGAATTCAGGAGAACTCAAGATTGAACCCGATCCGAGCGCGCCGCATGAAGCACAGTTCTTGCGCCTTAGCACAGCCAAGGCGCGGGCGCGCCTGGATTGGAAGCCCGCCCTGGATTTGGATCGGGCCATCGCGTGGACGACGAAGTGGTATCAGGCCTATTACCGCGATCCCGGATCCGCGGCGGCGAACACGCAGGAACAAATTCAGCATTACTCACAGGTCGCTTGCCCATGAGAACCGCCCTGGTCACCGGCGCTACAGGGCTGATCGGCTCCGCGCTCATGCCCCGCTTGCTTGAGCAGAACTATCATGTGATCTGCCTCACACGTCCCGGCAAGCGAGTACGAATAAATACGGGCGTTACTGCGATAGAGATTCCTTCGTTCGAGCCAGACAAGCTCCGAAAAGCCCTGGCAGGCCTGTCGCCCGAAATCGTTTTTCATCTGGCCTCTTACGGAGTACAAGCGCCGGACCGCGATGGTGAACAACTGATTGAGGGGAACATCCGCCTTACCGCTCACCTGCTGCAGGCCGTTGCCGGTTCACCGCTTCGAACCTTTCTGTTCGCCGGAAGCTGCTCTGAGTACGGTCCTCCTGAAGCGCATGGCAGGCTGATGGCTGAAGATCATCCGCTCCGGCCCACTTCGGTTTACGGCGCCGCCAAGGCGGCGGCGGAACTGTATGGTAACGCGCTCGCCGGACAATTGAAGGTCCCCTTTACCACACTGCGTCTCTTTAACGTGTATGGTCCGGGAGAGGGCCCTTACCGCCTGATTCCCTTCATCATGGACCATCTTCTCCGGGATCAGCCCGCCGAACTCACCGGTGGAGAGCAGGTCCGCGATTTTCTGCACTGCGACGAGGTGGCTTCGGCCCTGATCGCCGCCGCTTCCGCCGATTTACATCCGCACCACGCTTACAATGTCTGCTCCGGACAACCCGCGACCGTGCGCGAAGCAGGAGAACTCGCCGCCGACGCGCTCGGCAAGCCGCGCGCTCTATTGCAATGGGGTAAGCGTCCGTACCGAAACGATGAACCGATGTGGGTCGTGGGGGACAATACAAAGTTTCATGAAGCTACGGGTTGGCAGCCGCACATGGACCTGCGCACAGGCATTCGGCGCATGATAGAAATCGTGCGGCAGCAGAGAAGTCGTGAGCACCAGCATGCAGTTTGATCAATTCGCGGGAAACTACCAGGAAGTGCTGGACCGCGCCGTGGCGGCGTCGGGTGAGGGTTCCGCCTACTTCGCCGAATACAAAGCGCGGTATCTGGCACGGGTCATCCCCAAGGCACTCTTCGCGCGCGTGCTGGACTATGGTTGTGGCGTAGGTCTGCTGTCGAAGTTTCTGCGAGGACATCTTCAGCCCTCGCGTCTCGATGGCTTCGATGTTTCCCGCGACAGCATCGCGCAGGTGGACCTCAGCCTGACCCGTGAAGGCACGTTCACCTCCGACCAAAATCAACTTTGTAGCGACTACACTCTGATTGTGGTCGCCAATGTGTTGCATCACGTCGATCCGGAACAGCGCGCCGGCCTGGTCAAGGAGTTGTCTTTCCGTCTCAGCAACGGCGGGATGCTTGCCATCTTCGAACACAACCCTGCGAATCCGGTGACCCGCCGCACGGTTGACCGCTGCCCCTTTGACCGAGGCGTCGTCCTGCTTCCCCCCACGGAAAGCCAGAGCTATGTGGACGCGGCGCATTTGAAACTGCTACGGCGCGACTATATTGTCTTCATGCCCCGTGCTCTGTCCGCGCTCCGCTTGCTCGAACCCGCCCTGGCGTGGCTGCCATTGGGTGCGCAATACGTTGTCCTGGGTGAAAAGCGTGCCTGATCCGCGAAGACTTCTCACCATTCTCGTGCCTGTTTTCAATGAGGAGCAGAACATCGAACCGCTTTACCAGGCGTTGTTGCCGGTTTTTGCACAGCTCTTGAAGGATTACGATTTCGAAATCCTGTTTACGGATAACCACTCCACGGATCGCAGCTTCGAAAAGATCGAACAGCTGGCGGCCTCTGATCGGCGCATCCGAGCACTCCGTTTTTCCCGCAACTTCGGTTTCCAGCGCTCTATTCTGACCGGATACTTGAATGCTCGCGGAGATGCCGTGGTGCAGATTGATTGCGATCTTCAGGACCCTCCGGCCCTAATCGTAGATTTCGTGCGCCAATGGGAACAGGGGCATCGCGTCGTGTACGGCATCCGCGGCTCCCGCAAGGAAGGTTGGGCGATGAACGCGACGCGCAAGGCATTCTATCGCCTGATCGATTCCCTTAGCGAGGATGAGTTGCCGCTCGATGCCGGGGACTTCCGTCTGCTCGACCGGCGGGTCCTCGATGAACTGAGGAAGTTCGAAGACTATCAGCCTTACTTGCGCGGGACCGTCGCCTCGTTGGGCTTCAACCAGATCGGCATTCCATATGACCGGGCGCCGCGCACCCGCGGCGAGAGCAAATTCTCTTTCCGCGAGTTGATCGGGTTAGCTCTGGACGGCATTCTGAACCACTCTGTCGTCCCGCTTCGTATTGCGACATATCTCGGCCTCGGCATCTCAGTCCTGACCCTGCTCGCGATCATCGCCTACGCGGCTGGTAGGCTGTTCTTCGGCGCGGACTGGCCTCCAGGATTTGCCAGCCTCATCATTCTGGTGCTCGGATCACTGGGCTTGAACGCGCTATTTCTGGGAATTATCGGAGAGTACCTGGGCAGAATCTACAAACAGGTAAAACGGCGGCCGCTCACCATAATCGAGCAGGAGATCGGTGCAGCTGCCGCCGCTCGGAAGGACGCAGCAAACTCCGGCTAAGCGCCGGCTTTCAGACCGTAACTGCCGTTTCGACTACGATTTTGGCCTCGAGCACAATGGTGGCCAGGATGGAACGCGCGATCAGGCAAATGCGTTCCGCCTTCTCCAGCAAACGGCCGGTGCGCTCGCGATCTGCTTCCTGGTGAATCGTCACCGTGGGTCGCAGGGTCAGCGTGGTGAAGCGATAGCCGCCCTCCTGTTTCTCCACCACTCCCTCGACGCCTACTTCCATTCCCTGGAACTCCAGGTGGGAAGCTTCGGCTACTGCGCGAAAAGTGGCCACAAAGCAGGTTGCGACCGCCGACAGCAACAGGTGTTCCGGGGTCCACAATCCAGGCTCGCCCCCGAACTCCGGCGGGGCGGCGAAGTTGATGGTGCGCGGAACGCCTTCCGCTTCCACGATGCCGCGCTTGTGCATGGTCCAGTGCGCCGAACTGCGATAGGTAAGCTTCTTATGCATGACTGCACTCCTGGCTTTGAAGCTAGCAACCGGCGCACATAGCCGCAGTGAGATCGCTCACAAGCGCCGGTGATCTACATGGAGGCCGGTCTCTGGTGCGGCCTTGTGCGCGCTCGCCGCTTCCGTCGCGCGCGGTTCCCAGATGCAGCATGGCTCTTCGGCAAAGGCGTCTCCGGTAAGAGCATAGGCGCGCGCACGCGAGCCCCCACAGACTTCGCGAAACTCGCAAAGGCCGCACTTCCCCTGCAGCTTATGGCTGTCGCGCAGTGCGGTAAATAGCGGCGAATGCCGATACAGGTCCTGTAGGGAGTCTTGTCTCACGTTGCCCGCAGAAATGGGCAGAAAACCGCTTGGAAACACTTCCCCGAGGTGGGAAATGAATACGAACCCTTTGCCATCATTGATGCCTCGCGGAGCGCGCCCGATTCCATCCGCGGTTCCCATCCCAAAGATCGGGGTCAAGGACTGCCCGTTCCCCTGCCGCTTCTCCTCAGTTCGACGCTGCAGAAGATAGCGACGGTAGTGTTGTGCCTCCGTACTCTTAATATCAAATCGTACTCGCCGTGATGCCTGATACAACTTTTCGAACACGACTTCGAATTCTTCCGCCGAAATCAGATCGATGGCGCTGCCGCGCCCGGTGGGCACCAGGAAAAAAACGCTCCACAGGACAATGTCGAGCCCTTCGAGCAGTTCAATCATGGCATCCACATGCTGCAGATTGTGCCGGGTGATGGTGGTGTTAATCTGCGCGGGTAAGCCGATCTCCCGCGCCCAGCGCACCGCATTCAGGGTCCAGTCATAGGACCCCGGTACCCGCCGGAAGGCATCATGAATCGCAGCCGTCGGACCGTCCAGGCTGATGGCCAGCCGCGCCAGTCCCCGCCTTTGAAGATCGCTGATGGCTCGCTTCGTAAGCAGGGGAGTCGCGCTCGGAGTCAGGGAAGTTCGCACTCCGCGTGACGCGGCGTATTCCACGAGTTCGAAGATGTCAGGCCGCTTGAGCGGATCGCCGCCCGTCAGCACAAACACCGGCACCTGCATTTCCGCAATCTGGTCAATCAGGCGTCGCGCCTCTCCAGTACTCAATTCCAGGGAATTGCGTGCGGGCTGGGCACATGCCCGGCAATGCACGCACGCCAGATCGCAGGCCTGGGTCACCTCCCAGATCACCAGGAATGGACGCCGATCGAAATCGATGATGGATGCCATGGAGTTACTCTCCGCTTTAGACTGCATTCAAGCTCGCAGAGCCGTCACCGACTGTATGTGACCGAGGTCACACCTTGTGATGACCATCACAAACCCACGTGAGAAACATCACGGCATGTACGTACCATCAGTCCGACAATGTCGCAGAGGGTGAGATTTCCGTCCTGCAACCTCGGCCCCATGGAGGTGCGTCATGTCAAGCGACTCTCGTGACATTCTGGAAGTCCTGAAATTCGAACTGAACTTTCTCGAGCAGGGTGGCTACGGCCGCTCGGTCCGCACGCCGTGGAAGCCGACCTCCATCTTTCAGGATTCGCTTTCGTGCGTGAACTTCAACGATCCGGCGCGTCCGCACGCGTGCGACGAATGCCTGCTGTCGGACTTGGTTCCCTCCGAGCACGCGAACGAAAACGTCCCCTGTCATCACATTCCGCTCAATGGCGAGGGAGAGACGGTGGACACCATGGAGCGCCAGTACACGCAACCGGAGCTCGAGGAAGCCGTGAAAGGCTGGTTGCGGGCCACGATTCAGCGCATCGAGCAGGAGCGGGCTGAGAAGAAACGTGCCTGACCCTTGCCGGCTGCGCCTTTGTTTCGCGCGCCACCTCGAATCCCGCGCCATTACCAGTTTGGGAACACCGATGTCTCCCAGCCGTTTGTTTCTATTCAAACCGCAGCGCCCAAGTTATGCTTTTCTGAGCCTGCTCGTCTGTTCGGGAGGACCCGCATGAAGCGCGACTTCGCCTCGCTCAATCCCCAGGAAGCTCTTCACGTCGCGATATTTATCGAAGAGCGAAACGCCGCGATTTATCACCAGTTCGCAGAGATGTTTGCCGAGTTTCGCGATCCCGAGTCGCTCGAGATCGCAGCCGCTTTCTGGGACATGGCCAGCGAAGAGCGCAAGCACGGTACTATGCTGCAAAAGCGCTACTTCGACCGCTTCGGCACGCGCCCCTGCGCCGTCACTGAAGAAGATATTTCGGACTTCATCGAAGTCCCGCGACTGGAGAACGGCGACATCTTTACCATCAGCAAGCTGAAGGTTGGCCGCTCACCGCGCGAGATGGCATTGGAGATCGCCATGGCCGCCGAGCAAAACGCATTGCGTTTCTATGCTCGCCTGAGCGAAATCACGAAGGACGAGGAATTGCGCACCTTGTACAGAGACTTCCTGGATTTCGAAGCAGGTCACACCGACTGGATCGAGAAGAAGCTCTGTGAGGCGCGCCGCACGTCCGGTGGTACGAAGCTGGCCTGACCGGGTTCAATGCGCTAATTGCACGAACACGCTCAGCCAGCAATCGAGCTTCGGCCTGGCCATCAGCCCAAGCCGCATTCTCTGTCCTCAAAATCCTGATCTCGTCCTTCGCGGCTTAAAAGGTACGCGAATCACAGCTTCGATTGCGATGGGTTCGCCATTCTTCACCGCCGGCTGAAATTCCCAGCGTGATAACGCTTGGCTGGCGTAAGCATTCAGGCGATCATCGGGTCCGTCCAGGATTCGAACTGTACTCACTTTGCCATCGCTGTGAATAATGGCGTACAACGTGACCGTGCCCTCGACATTGTTCTTCATCAATTCAACCGGATATGCCGGATCCACTTTTCGCACCGCCACCGGCGGGACCAATTGCCCGGGAAGCTCGCCTTGCTTGAGTTCCGCGAAGCGAATCACCCAGCTACCGCCTGCCGAGTTCAAATTTGGCATGTTTTGTGTCATGGCGTAAATCTTTCGATCGCCAAACACCTTACGGTCCATCGGCATCGTGAGATCTGGCGGAACCGCCTCGGCGCCCTGGGCAGGATTGACCGTCACCCGGGGTGGAACTGCGCTGGCAATGATGTTCGACGCGGTGTTTGCAAAAGTTCCCGCGGTCCCCGGCCCATGTCCGTTGCCCACCCCTGCGGAGGAAAAGGGAGCTTTCCCCACGTAAAGGCCAGAGGGCAGCGAACGATTTTCTGCGGGCGAGTTTTGCCCTGTTCCAGTCTCCACGCCACCGCTGCGGTTGAGATCTGGGGCCCCGGAGCCAGTTGCCTTGCCTTCAGAACCGGCCGCGAACGTACCGCGTCGGTTGCCCGCGGGCGGCTGCGCCGGAAGCGCCGGGGCGGTCACCTCAGCGTTCAGGGCGATCAGTTCCCCACCGCCGCGCATTCCCGATCCTCTCTCCACGGCCGGCGGAGGAGCCACCACGCTCGGACCCGCCATCTCAGAGATTGCGGCGCGAGTGCGTAAGGTTCCCTGCTCACCCATGGGAAGTTGTGGAGCGGGAGCCACTACTTCGCTATGCCCGACATTAAGGTCCCCAATTTTCCGCAGCGAAGCGCTTTCAACGCTGGGAGGAGGTTCGATCACCGCCGGAGCCAGCCGCTCCGCCGTGCGCAACGAATCCGCCAGCCTTGCATCCGGAGGCGGAGCCACGACGTTTAATGCGATCTCTGGAATTTTCATGTCCGCTGCGGTTTTGGCGGTTGCCGCCAGTGGCACAGCGACCGGAGTATGGGACCAGGCCACAATGTTCGGCATCGGAACATCCTGCTTCAACTTGATGTCAGGAGGCGTGACGATGGTCTGGTGGGTGTTGTCGGCTTCGCGCGGGACCGAGATGATTTCCTGCTTCGCGTACTTGGGATCGCCGCGCCGCGATGTGCGCGACGCCGGCATCGTATTCAGTGCAGGCAAATACTCGGAAGCGGCATAGGTCACCACATCCGCGGCCTGAAACCGCACCGGCTGCAATCTCTGCGCTTTCAACACCGCAAAGTGCGAAATCGCCCACAGCAATCCGACGACAATTACGTGATAAAAGGCGGACTCGGACAACCCCCACAAAGGCAGCCGCGATGAGACAAAGACATCCGGCCAGAACCTACCCGGGGGACAAGAGCCATGCCACTTCGGCGCACGCCGAAACAGGTCGCGCAAATTCCGGCTGAAGACTTTATGCCAAGGCTCAAGCTCAACCAGCAGACGCAGGTTCGCACTTTTGGCGGGTCGGGCAGCTGTGGAAACCTGAGTCATGAACCACCATTAAGGCAGGAAACCTAATTATAGACTGCGTCCACAAGCTTCTTGAATCGGGAGTTCCTCCCCCCAAGACAATTGCCAAATCAAACCTTGCCGCGGGTTTCGTGTTCTAATGGATCAGGTTCTCTGGATCATGAAACGGTCTCTATCTCTTTTCGCAGTGTTATGTTTTGCGATGGTGTGGGCGTCGGCCCAGAGCACGCCCTCTGCCGCGCCAGCCAAGCCCGACTACTCGGGCATGTACTCGTTCTTGCAGGACGGAGAGTTTCTTCAGCTCACGGTGGAAGATGCCGGCCGCCTCACGGGGTTCATCTCGCGCTTCGGCGATCTCGAGAGCGATCGCGGCGCCTTCCTGGACCAGTTCTTCAAAGAAGGAAAGATCGACGGCACCAGGCTCAGCTTCACTACTGAAACCGTGCACGGCACGTGGTTTGAATTCAAAGGCTCAGTCGCAAGGGGTCCAGGCAAAGCTCCGGGAGAGGAAGCCTACTACGTGGTTAAAGGCACTCTCACCGAACACAACACCGACACCAATAAGAAGACCACCTCGAAGTCGCGCGAGGTAGAATTTAAAGCCTTTCCGCAGGACCAGGTCCCCGCGCCAGAGAAGCGGCAGTAGAACTGGATTTCGCAGAAGCGTTTGGCAGCTCCCTTGAGCTCGAAGACTTATGATCCGGCGGACAGATTGAGCAAAAGCGGTGAACGCGAAGCGAAGCTCACATAATCGGAAGCCCTCGGGGAGCATCCCAGGTGGAACCCTTCATTTCCCCGCTCCAGCTTTTCCTTCCAGCGCCGAGTAAATCGCCGGATTCGAGCAGATCTCGTAATACCAGCGCTCGGTCCACTTCTGCAAAGAGAAATCCTTGCGCTCGATATGCGGGACGCGACTGCTGCGCACCACGATGCGACGAAAGATGTCGTTGCCAATCGGCACCAGGCCACTGAACAGCCGGTACTCCTCGCTTCCCCACAGCGCCGGGAAATCCATACGGCAGGGCTCCAGGGAAATCTCCTGCTGCAGCCGTTTGAATCCCGCTTCATTAATACGGATGCCGCTCAGGTTGTAATTCAGGATGGCGTCGTCTGGAGTCTCGCCGGCGTCGCTGTCGCTCAGCACCTGAAACACGTACACGTTGAATGGACTTTTCAGTTGCTCCATGGACTTGCGCACCCGCTTGTTGCACGATGACAGGCGATCGCTTTCGTTCAGCGCATCCGAGATCATGATCTTCTGCTCGCCATCCATCAGGTACATCGGCGCCGCTTCCTGATAAGAGATCCCGATCCCCAACTCCAGCGAGGGCAATCCGGCACGCGCCAGTAATTGGTTATAACCATTGACGATTTCGAGCATCTCGCGGGCCAGAACGCAGGCGCGGCTCACTCCAACTCGCGCCTCCCCTTCGCGCTCAAGGATCGCCAGAATGATGGCGTCGCCTTCCAGGAAGACCTTGGTCGCCCCATACTTTGCCAGCAGCTTGTTGACCGGATCGTAAAAGTTCAGGCTGAAATAAGAGGCGGGATTCAACCCTTTTTCCATGAGCGAGCGGGTGAGCCGTGAAGAATCCCGCACATCGGCCTTCAGCACCACGTGGCCGAGAGTCTTCTCTTCGCTGTGCTTCTGCTCTTCCGACAGAAAGAAGGCATAAAGCGTGCCATTCATCGCCGAAAGTTCGCGCATTTTTTCGGTGGCGATCAGGTTCACTCCGTCAGCCGCTCCATTCAGCACTTCGAACCGGCGAAAGTCGCGGTGGTAACGCAGGAAATCCCGCAAAAACCGCCCCGCAATCTTGGCGCGCTCGGCGCTGCGGCAATTCGCGACCCGTTGCACGGCCGCAAACAGGCTATCGCAGGACAGCTTCCCATGATCGCGTATGAGCTTCTCCACTCGCTCCCGCTCTTCTCCCGAGACCAGCGCATTCTTGAGTTGCTGTGCATTGATGCGCGGCGAGTACTCGGCCAGCAGCGGCACCGCCTCGTACGAGGCGATCACGTAGTCAATGACCTTCTCTTTCTGCAGATGTTCGAGCCAGGCCTCTAGCCGTACGCGCTTGGGATCATCCGCATCCCCCGAGCCCACGAGTTCCTCCGCATTTTCGGGAACATTGAACCAGCCGTCGAGCACCGCATCATTGCGCGCGTCGTAGCCCAGGTTCAGGGTCTGCAAGAACTCGCATAGAATGCGGCGGACATTGGCGAAGCGGTCTGGATCGCGGTCGAAATTACCCAGCATCACATAGTGCTGCGCGTTCAGGTAAGGATCGCGGGCATCCTCGGTAAAGATCAGCGGATTGACTAACAGCTTGTACTCCGCTTCGCCGCGAGTCCCGAAATACGAACGCCGGGTGCGGGCAAGCGTCTCTTTCTCAATCTCGCGGAGGGTCCGGAACAGCTCCTGACCGGTCTTGCGCGTAATGATTCGTTTTGCCACCTGGAAACCGGCTACCCTCTCACGGTATTCCAGCGCCTTCTGCTGGCGGACGCCTTCGTAGCTTTTCAGCATCATGCGGCAGCGTTCCAGCATTTGCCCGAACTGCGCATTCACTTCCTGCTTGAGAAATTTCAGGATGGCGACCCGGGCCAGCAGGTCGACGGTGAGTTTGCCGTCGGCCTTGGCGCGATTCAATGCCGACAGGTGAATGGCCGCAAGCAACGGCTTCAACTCCGAAAGCGCGGCCAGTCCCTGCGCTCTGGCCGAGGTGCCGGGACCGATGAAGTGATTGCGCTGGTGCGGGTCGGGCGCTTCCGCCGCCAGCAACCCGTCCACGTCGCCTTCCCTCGCAATCAGGCGGGCAATCTGCAGGCGAACTTGTTCGCTGAATTTCGGGCTCAGGTGAACATCATGCCGCAGGTTGTCCACTCCCACCTGCAATCCATCCAGCATCAGGGATGGCACATAGCCGGTGAGTGCCGGCGGCTCAAGCTCCTTGTGTCCTAGCTTGAAGATGGGGATGCGTGGCATGAGCTCCTGAATTCTAGTGAGCTTGGCTCACCATGCTGGCGCGAAACTGAGGCACTACCAGCGCCTGTTCGAATGATGGGATATTGAAGTTGGCGAGCTTGTCGGCAATCAACTGCGCCTGGGCCGTGGCTCCACTGCTGCTGTATGCGCGCCACAGCAAGCGGATGGAAATCGGGTCTTCTGCATCTTCTTCCAGTTCCGGAACTGCCTCCGCGTACTTGGTTTGCGCAACCAGCACTGCGCCCCTGGCGCCGTGGAAGGAACGCTGAATCTCCTGGTTGCGGCTGTTCGCCGCCATTTTCTCCAATTGCCGCAAGGCTGTGTCCGCTATATCCGGAGCCTGCGATTCGGCGGCCCGCAATGCCTGTACCCGCAAGATTCGGGCCAGTTCTTCATCATGATTGGTCCGCGAGAGCGGATGCTCCTCAATCGTAGCCTGCGCTGCGTCAAGCTGTTTGAGCGAATTCTTGAAGTCGGGATCGTAGATGGCGAGAACACGACGGGATTCCGCTTCCAGTTGGGCGCAGCCAGCCTTGTGCGCGTGCTTGGCGACTTCTCGCAACGCGTGCTCGGCTGAACGCCGGTTGTTCTCCCGCACCCAGGTCAGTGCGGACTGCAATTCATATTCGATTCTCTCCGTTTCTCCTGGCGCAAAGACAATGGCGCGCTCGTATTCTTCCCGGGCTTCTTCCTCTTTCCCCATGATCGCGAGGGTGTCGGCAACGCCGGCTTCGGAGCCAAAATGCGGGTCGATGTGAATGCTGGTCCGATACTGTTCCAGCGCGGCATCGAACTTGCCGGCCAAGCGCAGTACTTCCCCATATGAATCGTGCGGGTTGGGCTCATCGGGCTGCAGAGCGACGTAGCGGTCCATCGCCGAGAAGGCGCGATCGAAATCTCCACTCCACGCGTACGCGTAGGCAAGCTCGTTCCAGGCGGCCGGATAGTTCGCATCAAGCGTGACCGCGCGCTGCAGGATCATGATCGCTTGCGAATAGCGCCCCTGGTTCAACAGCCAACGCCCGGCCAGGAACTGGAGCCACTTATCTTTCGGATATTGCGCCAGCAGATCGTTCATGGCGGCAATGGCGGGAACTTCTTTTTCTTCTTGCACGCCGGCAAGCCAGGTTACCAGCAGTTTTTCACCGGGTGTGACTGCTGAGACAAACTGCTCAGCCTTTTGCAGGCTAGCCTGTTGCTCCTGCGCATCGCGCGTCAAATGAGAAATGAGAATGTGGGCCTGCACAAATTTCGGGTCAGCCTTGACTGCCGCACGCAAGCTTTCCAACGCCTCGGACCGGCGCAGGTATTCCATCTTGGCGACACCACGTTGAAACATCTTGCGCGCTTGCGCGGAACGGGTGCTGATGGGCAGAACTCCGGAGGACCGCTTGCCTCGCGAGTGCAATGGAATGTTCGCAAAGCTAAACGAAGACAGCACAAGAAGAATGCCGACGTACCGGTGCAGGCGCATGGGGACCCTCGTACTATCAGTGACTTATGCGAGGAGCGTAGCACGCGTTCAGGGGCCGCCCAAGTTACCCAAGTTACCGGAGAACCAGCAAGAAAGTAGCACAAAGCGCCAGCGCTCCGCGGCGAACGCGCAGCCTATCAGGTACTTGGTACTGGCTACTGCTTCGTGTCCAGCGGATGCTTGATCGTCTCGAAAAACTCATTCTGCAGCTTCAGACTCTGGATGTCGGCTTTCACGCTCTGGATGGCCTTCACGATTGCGGCCTGCCAGGATTTCATCTCGTACTCGCCCAACTCGCGGGTGGCAACGCTGCCATCTCCAGAATAGTGATCCGGAAATCGCGCATACCACCAGATCGCGGTGTAGACCTCATCCGGCAAGGCAAGCCGATTCTGGTCCGCCCCCGATTCCTGTTTGGCGCGATCCAGGTGCACCAGGTCAGGCCTCGCGATTATCATCCGCGAGGTTTCTTTTTCTCCCGCATGCATATCGAGCGTGGTTTTCTTCTGCGGCCCTCCCGCGGGAGGCTCCACTAATCCGAGCACGTAAACTACGTAATCGTGTGGCTTCTCGAGTTGCGTCTGCGCGAAGTAGGGCAGCAGGCTCTCATTGCCGCCGTGACCATTCACGATCAGCACCTTCTTACAACCGTTCCTCGCCATCTCGTCCGTCGTCTCCTGCAAGAGGTCGAGCATCAAGCGTCGGCTGTAGGCGACGGTCCCGGGTTCGTGCTGCGCCTCGAAGATCTGGCCAAAATAATATTCCGGAAACACCACCGCATATTCCTGTTCGGCGGCATGCAGGCTTGCATAACGCACGTCCAGCAAATCGGTTCCGAGCGGCAGATGAGGTCCGTGCTTTTCCAAAATTCCAAACGGCAGCAGGCAGGTTCCTCCCGATTTCTGAATTGCGCTCTGGAAGTCGGCCGCCGTCAATTCCTCCCAATGCACCGACAATTTCGCTTGGCCGGAGGCAAGCGGCGACGCTATGCAGATGGCTATTAAAACGATTAATACTTTGTACATGAGCCAGGTTCCTCCGAGCGGCGAATTCTAACACCACTTCGCGTACTCCTGTTGCGGGCATGCCTCCTGAACGCTCCTGGTTCCCAATTCGAGCATCACCTGGATTTGCCTGATTACCGTAGTCACCATGCCGAACTCTCCAAGGGGAGATATGATGCCGATATTGGTGGATTTATGAAAAATCTCCGGCTCTTGCTTTCTCTTACAAATAATGACAATGACTACCAGGTGGAGCAGGCGAAATCTGCCGGAGAGTTCGCGCAGCGATTGGGAGTCGACCTTCAAGTCATTCACGCCGACAATGACGCTATCAATCAAAGCCAGCAACTGCTGAAGGTTATCCAATCAAATTCCGAGGCCCAGCCCGACGGGATCATTTTCGAGCCGGTCGGAGGAACCGCATTCCCGCAGGTCGCGCGCGCTGCCGCGGCTGCGGGAATCTCCTGGGTAGTGCTCAACCGCGACGTGGACTACATCAACGAGCTCCGACGCTCTTTCAAGGTTCCGCTGTTTGCAGTCACCTCCGACCACGAAGAGATCGGAAGGATCCAGGGGCGGCAGTTCGCCGCGCTCCTGCCCAAAGGCGGTTCCGTGCTTTACATCCAGGGGCCCTCGGAGAGTTCCGCCGCCAAGCTTCGCACTTCTGGCATGTATGAGACCAAGCCTCCGGACGTCCAGGTGAAGATCATGAAGGGGCAATGGACCGAGTCCAGCGCTCAACGAGCCGTGGCCGCGTGGTTACGCTTATCCACCTCGCAGCAGACCCGGGTCGACTTAATCGCCGCGCAGGATGATTCCATGGCTGTGGGCGCCCGCAAGGCGTTTCAGGAGCTACCCCAAGGCGAGGCTCGTGACCGCTGGCTGAGCCTTCCCTTTACCGGTTGTGACGGCATGCCTAAGACCGGGCAGGCATGGGTTCGTAGCGGGCTGCTAGCAGCAACGGTCATTGTTCCTGCAAATGCTGGACAGGCAGTAGAGATGCTTGCCCATGCGGTCCGCACCGGAACCATTCCCCCCGAGCGCACGCTGACTAAACCAATTTGTTTCCCGGCTCTTGATGCCCTGGCGAGTTCGGCAGCGGCCAAAGCGAAAGCCACCTCAGTCTAAGTATCCTGGCGCTGACATCTGCTAGAGTGTCCGTTCGGAGAGATTCCTATGCCGACCTTGCTGTCCCATCCCACTCGAATTCAGGCCGCCGGAACCAAGCCCAAGCTCATTGACGAATACGTGGGACGAGTAAACTCACACACCGCGGCCCTGAGTATTGCCCACATGAGCAGTCCCCAAGGTTGGGAGGAGCCCGGACAGACCCCGGAATTCGATGAATTTACGCTCGTATTGAAAGGAAGCCTGCGGGTCCGGTACCGTGACGGGGAGATGGATGTCCGCGCCGGGCAAGCTGTCATCGCACACCGCGGCGAGTGGGTTCAATATTCCACTCCGGAGCATGGCGGAGCCGAGTACATCGCCGTCTGCCTGCCTGCGTTTTCGCCGCGAACTGTGCATCGCGATTCCTGATCGCCAACTCCTGTGCATCGCTGTGGGAAATCGAAAAGAAACTTTTCTTCCGCGAGATCATTCCGGTCCTGAATCTTGCACTCTCATCTTGGGAACCGATATCGCGCAATATTCGCTTCCAGCTCTTGACCGCATCTTCGCTCGAGAGTAACAGTGATCCATCAAAAAAAAGCTAACCCTGATGCACGTGAGAGACGAAAGAACAGGTATCTGTTAGCCGAAACCGGGCCCTGGGTGGCCCTGAGACAGCCGGGTTGTCTCGTGCAAAGTGTTATCTCGTCTCAGGCAACCCGGCTGTCGCTTCTTAAGTAGCTGCCAGGCGCGCTGTCTTTTTGCCTGGTTCATTTCGCTGCTCGTACCGGATCGAGTCCATTGCATGAAATCTAAAGCGGGAGCTGGCTCCCGGAATAGGAGCAATTCCATGGCCGCCGTAATGCCACTACCTGTGCTCGAGAAAGATATCTTTCAAGTCCCAGTGCCCAAGCCGATCCCCCCTTATGGATATGTCGAGCTGCAAGCTGGACAGATCGTCGGGACGGGGTGGCTCCAGGAATTCCCTGACACTCGTGACTTCACCGATCAACATCCCCAAGTCGCCGAAATCGTAGACAAGCTGAACATCACCCGAGCCCGGAAGGCGACCCGCCTCACCCTGCCAACAGAAGTTGATCTGCGCCCCTGGTGCTCGCCGATCGAAGATCAGGGCTTGCTCGGCTCTTGCACCGCCAATGCGGCCGCCGGCATTGTTGAGTACTACGAGCGGCGCGCCTTCAATCGCTTCATTGACGCCTCTCGTTTGTTCATCTACAAAACCACCCGTGATCTGCTGGGCTGGACCGGGGACACCGGCGCTTATATCCGCACAACCATGGCCGCACTCACCATGTTTGGAGTTCCGCCGGAGAATTACTGGCCCTATACCGACCGGCATCAGCCCGGAACCGGCAACGAGCGCACCTTCGATCTCGAGCCCACCGCGTTCACCTATGAGGTGGCAGAGAAGTTTGAAGCCATGAATTACATCTGCCATGACCCGTTCGGCACCCCGGTGCCTCCGGCTACCCTGTTGAACAACATCAAACTGTTCCTCGGCGCCGGTATTCCTGTGATGTTCGGTTTCTACGTCTTCCCGTCCTACACTCAAACTGATGTGTTGGGGGCGTTCCCCTACCCAACGCCGGGAGAGAGGGCGTTCGCCGGACACGCCGTCGTGGCTGTCGGATACGACGACAACATGAAGATCAAAAACCTGGTCTCGAACAAAACCACAACGGGCGCCCTGTTGATTCGTAACTCCTGGGGCACCAAGTGGGGCAATGGCGGATATGGTTGGCTGCCGACGAACTATGTTTTGTCGCAGTACGCCAGCGATTTCTGGTCACTGCTCGGGATGAAATGGATCGAAACGAAACAGTTTGGCTTGCCGATCTAACATCCTTTTTGGTCTTTGTGGGCGGCCCTCCCGGCCGCCCTGTTTCATCCCACACGCACCCCGATTTCATCCAGGTGCGCCAGCAGGTCCGCGGGATCGGCATACACGCGGTAAGCTCCCGCCTGGATCAGTTCATCTTCGCCGTAACCTCCGGAAAGCAATCCCACACCCAGGGCGCGGGCTCGTCGCGCCGCCAGTAAATCCCATACGCTGTCTCCGATGACCACACAGTCGGCAAGATCCACGCCAACTTTTTTCGCCGCGGCCAAAAATAAGTCGGGAGCCGGCTTGGCATGCTCGACTTCATCCCGGGTCACCACGGGCACGTTCGCGCCGACGCCCAGCATATCCAGCGCAAACTGCGCCTTATCGCGTTTTCCACTGGTCGCAATCGCCCACCTCACGTTGGCTTTGTCTAGTCCCGCCAGCAACTCTTTCGCGCCCGGCAACAGGTGAACCTCTTTCTGGCGGCGGCCGTATGCCTCGCCATGCAACTCTTGCAGTTTCTCCGCTTCTGCGGCGACCAGTTTGCGTCCGGTGTCGCGGGTGAACGCGTGAATGATGAGGCCGCCGCTCATCCCGATCCGGCGATGGATCTTCCAATTCGACAGTTCAACCCCGAGCGTGTCCAGCGCCTCCCGCCAGGCCAACACATGCTGATACACGCTGTCGATCAGGGTTCCGTCGAGGTCAAACAAAAAAATTGGAGTAGGCGCTGCGCTTTTCTTACCGGTCATGCCGCAAAGATAGCAGTCGGACCATCAGAGTTGCCCGATCCAACATATTGTTTTCGCTGTGCTACTATAAATTTCAGTTGTTTTCACCGTTGCTGTGGGCCCAGTTTTCGTTTCATCGGCCGGCGGCATTCTGGCCGCCTTAAGATCACTCTGACCGGAATTCATTGATGAAAGATACCCTGGGAGTCCTGTTGGCCGGAGGAGCAGGCGAGCGCCTGTATCCCCTCACCCGTGACCGCGCCAAGCCCGCCGTTACCTTCGGCGGCATTTACCGCATCATTGACATCACGCTTTCCAATTGCATCAACTCCGATCTGCGCCGGGTCTACATCCTGACCCAGTACAAGGCCCTCTCCCTGAACCGCCACGTGCGTGAGGGCTGGAACATCGTCGGGCGCGAAATGGGAGAGTTCATCGAGGTTCTGCCTCCCATGAAGCGGGTCAGCGAATCGTGGTACCAGGGCACTGCCGACGCCGTTTACCAGAACATCTACTCCATCGGATCCGAGCAGCCCAAGCACGTTCTGATCCTCTCCGGCGACCATATCTACAAAATGAACTACGGGCTCATGCTCAAACAGCATGAAGATTCCGGCGCCGACGTCACCCTGGCCACCATTCAGATCGATCCTGGCGAGGTCTACCGTTTTGGCGTGGTGGATGCCGATCGCGAGAGCCGCGTGCATGGCTTCGAAGAGAAGCCCAAGGTCACCGAGCTGCGTTCGCCCTACAATTCGGAGAAAGTCGCAGCTTCCATGGGCATTTATCTGTTCAGCACGGATGTTTTAATCCCGGTGCTGCTCAAAGATGCCGAAGATCCCGACTCCTCGCATGATTTTGGCAAAGACATTCTGCCGAAAATGGTGGATGACTATCGCGTTTATGCGTACGACTTCGTAGACGAGAACAAGAAAGAAGCGCTGTACTGGCGCGACGTGGGAACTCTCGAGGCCTATTACGAAGCCAACATGGACATTGTGTCAGTGTCCCCGGTCTTCAACCTATACGATTCCGACTGGCCCATTCGAACTCACCAGCGCCAATATCCGCCGGCCAAGTTCGTGTTTGCAGAACCGGGGCGAACCGGCACCGCACTCGACTCCATCGTATCCTCGGGCTGCATCATTTCCGGAAGCAGCGTGCGCAATAGCGTCATATCGCCCGACGTGCGGGTGAACTCGTTCAGCGAGGTCGACGACAGCATTCTGTTTTCGCACGTCAACGTGGGGCGGCATTGCCGCATCCGCCGCGCGATTATTGATCGCGATGTGCATATTCCGGAGGGCACCACGATTGGATATGACAGCGAGGCCGATCGCCAGCGTTACTTCGTAACCGATAGTGGCATTACTGTAGTAACCCGGGACTACTCATTATTTGAAAATCCGGTGACCGTGGACTACTTCACCAGCGAATAGCCCGTACAGCAGGGGCAGCCTGCCCAGCGGCGCAGTTTCGCCGAGCCAGCTCAACAGATGATAGTGAAAACTTTTACCAATTTTTAACCAGTCCGCGGTCTTGGAGCAATCCTTCTACTTGCTCTTCCCCCCGGCTCTGGTGCAACATCGTCTGAGAAGAAAGCCCTCCAGGCAGTCCTGAACGCCTGTACGAAGCCCGAGCCTCGACAGAGCCAGTTTCCGGAGCCCACGTAATCGCACCTTCTTCGTCTGAGGTAGCCATGAAGTGGATGGAACATCAGTCGGCACGGATCGCGACGATTGTCGTTGGCGCGGCGGTGTGCCTGACCGTCGCCACTCCAAGGGCATCCGGAGAACTGCATTGGCAGAACCAGAAGAAGGAGGCCCTGAAGATCCGGCTTATTGCCCTGGCCTTCTCCTATCCGCGTTCCAGTTTCTTTCCGAGCGACGAGGTTTTCATTGCTGAAGACGAGTTCGAGAAAAACGAGACCCGGCTGGTAAAGCTGGTTTACGATTTCCTGCCTTATCAGCCGCCCCTGTCGGAATCGGGGTTGGATTACTTTGTGGTGCACGAAATGTCGGCCGTGCGCGATCCCAGTTGCGATGAGAGCATGTCGCACATGGCTTCTGAGATGGTGAGCGATCCGACGCCCGAGGGAGAACATCCCATGTGGAAGTATTCCGCCGAGGCTCCCAACATCGACGTCGATCACCGCAACGCCGCGCTACGCTGCTATCGCACCAGCGCCCAGGACTACAACCGCCAAGTGCGCGCTCCGATCGAACGCGAACCGGAGAGGCCGGTGCTGAGCCATCGCTGAAGCGCTTTCTTTGCTTCAGCCATGACTTCCCCCAAGACGTCATCCCGAAAAGCCGCGTTCTTCAGCGGCCTGAGGGATCTCGCGTGCACATTTTTTGCGCTGAGGTCGCGGAGAAAATGTCATTGTTAAAATGCCCATCCTCGATTCCTCGTCGCATCCTCGTGCCACTCGATGGCCTGGAATGTATAGCTCGGCGCTTCCAGCAGCGCGTTCGCTACGGCAACTTCCTCCAGCACGCGGATTTCATCATCGGGAATTTGCGCGACCAGTTCCTGCCCATGAACATTCGAGGTTTTCATCGCCAGCGTCAGCAGCTTTCGCCACAATGACGCCGAAGGCCACTCCGCTTTGATTGCCAGGTTCGGATGGTCGGCATCGGTGTCCTTCTCATATATTTTCTTGGCGATTTTCATCCCCTCTCCTAACGCTTTCTGGGCGCGTTCTGAGTCATTCATCTTCTGATAGGTCGTTATCATTCGCGTGACCACGTGCCCCGCCTGCTGCAGGCTCATCTGGTCCAGGGACTTGCGTATTTCTTCCAGCGCCTTGTCGGCCGTTGCCGGATCCTTTTCCGCCACACTGACTGCAATCTCAGCCAAGCTGTTGGCGCGCGGGGAATAAGACGCCGGCCCTGTCGGCCCCCATAATGGCAGGCTGAGCGCCGTCTCCAGGGCAGCCTTCGGATCGGATCGAGTTTCCTCCCTGGCATGCATCGCCTTGTCCTGGATCTGTCGCTGGTATTGGTCGAGAGCCTGGTCAGCAGCGGCGTCCGCTGCCGTTCCTCCTACTCTCACATCCGGGAAGTCTTCGCTGACTTCTTCCTCCTTCGTCAGGGGCGTATCCCGGTATGCGCTGTTCAGCGATGCCAGACCCTTAGGATACTTATGGAGCGCGCCCGAAACCGCTGTATGCTCTTGCAACAAGCTCTCGGCTCGCGATGAGTCCAACTCCTGCAATACCGGCAACAGCTCAAATAGGCGGTATTCGTAAGGTGAGAACGAAACTCCGCCTTTGCCTGTGCTGAAGCTCACCTGATTGTCGTCATGAGTTTCGCTTTTTTCTTTGGCTGTACTCAAAAGCAGATCGATCGCTTCCAAAACGATTGGCTTCGGCAGATGTTGCCAGAAACGAATCACCAACGTGCCCAGGTCCTCGATCGCCAGAAATGAATCCTCGTCTTTCCCGGTGTTGCGATAATTGTTGAGCGCCTCGTTGAATACAGCTTGCCGCTCATCTGGGCGCAATGCCAACATCAACTCCGAGGCCGCATCATAAGGAAACTCCTTCTCCTCCCGCATTCTTCCCAGCAACTCCGTCGCATGATCCAAGTGACCGTCCCTAACATTCTTGGAGATGAGAGCTCCCATAATCGACCGCCGCACTTCATTTTCACTTTGCGGGAGCAGATCCTCCACATCCTTTGGCCATCGCGAGACCATTTCCTGCAGGATCTGGAGTTCGAGCCAAGGCTTGCTGTGGCAAGTGTCCGGCTTGAAGAAGCAGGGCAGATCGGGATGCTCATCTTCCACGCTAGTCGCGGCTCGAAACGACTCTCTTACCTTCACCCGCACCTGGTCGCGATCGATCTTTTCGTATCCATGCGCCGCTTGCCAGAGAACGGCCGCGCGCATGGCGGGGTCCAACGCCGCTGCCTTGGCAATCGCCGCCTTCAACATGTCGAGTCCACGCTGCTGGTCCTGCGTCAACTTGGGTTTCGCAGGAGCGGTTTTGCTCACCTGCTTTTTGCCGATGTCGTTCTTGGAGTTGGCCGCGATCACTCTCAACGATACGCAAAGAATGATCCCCAGCAGGACGGGACCCAGCTTCCAGTTATGCATCTCACGAAACCTCTTAGAAGACAGATTTTCACTCTTCTTGTGCGGGATTTCAGCAGTCTTCGGTCAACAAATGGACGAGGGCGCCCTATTCGCCGTCCATTCGCCGCCTTTACATCGCTGCTACAATCCCATGACTTACAATCCAAGCGGAACTTCTTAAGCCACAAAAACGTATTTCTTTTGTGGTGTTAAGCTTGGGGCGAGGTGTGGGTACGAGCCTGCGCTCCGGCCTAGAAACCAGGAGTTCCGGGGAGTGCCGGTTGGAAGATACCCAGGTCGTCGCTTCGCTCGTACGCCGCTGTATCAGCGGCGACGCGATTGCCTGGGAGGAGATCGTGCAGCGCTATAACCGGCGCATCTATAACATTTGCTATCGTTTCGCCGGCTCGGCCGACGATGCCCAGGACCTCACCCAGGAAGTTTTCATCAAGGTTTACCGCACCCTTTCCTCGTACGACTCCGATAAGGCCGCGTTCATGACCTGGGTCACAACGGTGACTCGTAACCTGCTGGTGGACCACTTCCGCAAGACCAAGCAGGACCGCCTGACCGACTCGCTCGACAACGCCGCTTCGGAACATGAAGACGCTCAGCCACTTAGCGAGCAGATTCCGGACCAGACCGCGGCCCCTGACGCCTCCGTCCAGAGCCGCGAGACCCGGGAAACGGTTCACCGGGCGTTGCAAAAGCTGTCCCCCGAGCTGCGGGAAGCAGTGATTTTGCGGGACTTACAGGATATGGACTACCGGGAAATCGCGCTTGCCCTGAAAGTTCCCGAGGGAACGGTAAAGTCCAGGATCAACCGGGGACGTGCGGAACTTGCGCGCCTCCTCCAACGTACATATAAACAGGTGATTTGATGCCAGGTGAATTCCATAACGGAATGCAGTGCACCGAGTTCGACGCTGTCCTGAGCGACGCCATGGATGCAGTTTTGTCCGGCGCCAAATGGGAGAGCTTCCAGGCTCACGCCCGCAGCTGCCAGTTGTGTGGGCCGCTCTGGGCAGAGGCCCAGGAAGGGCGCCACTGGCTGAAGTCGCTCGAGGAAGTTGAACCTCCAGTGAACCTGGTGAACAACATCCTCATTGCCACAACCGGGCTGGATACGATTCGTCTGCGTGGCCAGGCCTCGGAGCCTTCCAAGCCGTCTCTGACGGACCGCATGCGCGACCTGCTTGGCACGTTTGTCTCCCCTGTCTGGGCACTGGCGCGCCAGCCACGCTTTGTCATGTCGTTCGGAATGGCGTTCTTCTCACTTTCGGTTGCGCTCAGCGTGGCCGGAGTCAAGCTGAACGATCTGGCTCATATAGACCTGCGGCCGGGCGCGATACGACGCACCTACTACGAAACTTCTGGTCGCGTGCATCACTTCTACGAAAACATTCGTTGGGTTTACGAGATCGAGTCCCGGGTACGCGAATTCAAACGCGCGACCACGCCCGCGGAACCCGCTCCGGAAGAAGAAAACAATAAGCAGAGGAAAAACGACAACACCAGTGGACAACCTGACCAAAAACAGGAACGCAACTACAGCCAGGGAGAGAACCAGCCAGTGCTGGCCGCAACTCCCGACGATCCGCCTGTAGTGATGGGGACCACTCACAGGAGGTTTGCATGAACTGCGCCAACCATCCCGATACGGGTGCAACGGCTTACTGCCGCACCTGCGGGAAAGCGCTTTGCCCGCAGTGCACCCGCGATGTACGCGGAGTCATTTACTGCGAAAACTGTCTGGCGGCTCGCATTGAGGGAAGTGCGCCGCCATCGGCAGTCTACTCACCCATCACCGATCCGGGGAGTCCTCACAAGACTTCTCCGGTACCCGGCTCAGGACCCAACCCGGCTCTGGCAGGCATTCTGGGCGCAATTCCTTTCGGCGTCGGGGCCATTTACAACGGTCAATATGCCAAAGGACTCGCTCACATGCTGATTTTCGTGGGCTTGATTGTCGGGGCGAGCCATGGGGGAGAGCTATGGGGTACGGTCTTCGGGGTCGCTATTCCATTTTTTGTCTTTTACCAAATTTTTGACGCCGTTCGATCTGCAAAAGCCATTCAGATGGGCCAGCCCGCACCAGATCCCTTTGGTCTCGGACAAGTTTTTAGTAGCGGGGAACGCGTTGACGTGTCCAAGACGCCGGTGGCGGCAATCGTCCTTATTGGGCTCGGAACCTTGTTTCTTTTGAACACGACTCTCGACTTGCGGCTGGAACACATCTGGCCGGTCTTTTTGGTGCTACTCGGGCTATGGCTGCTCGCGAGACGGCTGGGCTATGTGGGTTCTGGTAAGACCTATGACTGCGATCGGTGCAGAAGTGGCAGCCTGATGGGTCCAGCGATTCTTGCGACGGTCGGAGTGATCTGGCTTCTGGACGATTTAACTCGTTTTGAGTGGCAGCGCACGTGCCCCATTCTTCTGGTTGTGATTGGTCTGGTGAAGTTCTTGCAGAGCAACGCCTCTGACGCAGGCCATCAAAGTCCGCCAGTACAATCCGGCCCGGCTGCAATGACGGGTGAGATCCAGCCTCCTCCCACCGAGGTGAAACATGGCTAGCCCGATACAAGCTCCTCCTTCGCCGCCGCAACCCCGGCGCTCGATGTTTGGGCCGATCCTGCTGATCGCGCTCGGCGTGCTGTTCCTGCTGGGTACTATGGGGGTGCTCCACTGGAACCATCTGGGCCGCTGGTTCGCGCACTACTGGCCCGTGATCCTGATCTTCGCCGGCGTCGTCAAACTGCTTGAGTACCAGAGCGCCCAGCGCGCCGGCTACCGGCCGCGTGGACTTGGCGCAGGCACCATTTTCCTGCTGATCGTTTTTGTGGTGATTGGCCTTGCCGCTACCCAGGCCGCCCGCTTCAACTGGGACGCCGTTCGCGACAATATCGACATTGACAACGGCGACTTCGAGTTGTTCGGCCATACTTACAACTACGACGATCAACTCGACCAGCCTTTTCCCGGCCACGCCAGCCTGCGCATCAACAGCGAGCGCGGCGCGATCAACCTCAGCACCTCGGATGACGAGCACATCCACGTCGTCATTCACAAGCGGGTCAGCGCCGATACTCAGCAAGAGGCCGACAAGGCGAATGACAGCTCGAAGCCTCAAATCACCAGCAGCGACAACGTGGTCACGCTGAACGCCAATACCCAGGGCGCAGGCGAACACCGGGTCGCCACTGACATGGACGTGTCCATCCCGCGCAAGGCCGATGTCATCATCGTGGCCAAGCATGGAAATGTAAACATCATGGGTCGCGACGGCGTAGTTGATCTGACCTCGGCGCGCGGCGATATCTCGATGTCAGACGTCAATGGCAAGGTCAATCTGAACCTCGATCACAGTTCCGCGCGGGTTTCCCAGGTCACGGGCGACATCTCAGTCGAGGGACACGCCAATGAAGTCTCCTTCGAAGACGTAAAAGGTTCGGTCCGCCTGAATGGAGAATTCATGGAGAGCATCAAAATCGCGCGCGTGACCGGAATCGTAGGCTTCAAGTCGTCGCGTACCGATCTTGAGTTCGCCAATCTGAAAGGCGATCTGGACCTGGACTCCGGGGACCTTCGCGCCAGCGACATTACTGGACCGGTGCGCCTGATCACTCGCTCCAAAGACATCCGCCTTGACGGGGTCAGCGGCGACGTCCGCGTGAAAGACCAGAACGGCACCATCGAATTGCGCATGACCAAGGTGGGAAGCGTCGACCTGGAAAACCGCAAAGGGGACATTGAAGTTTATCTACCCGAAAAGGCAGCTTTCCAACTGGATGCCCGCACTCGCAATGGCGAGGTGCAGTCAGACTTCCACGAAATCAAGCTCGACAACGCCAATGATACGGGGGTTGCCAGCGGCACGGTAGGTTCCGGCGGTCCTCGCATCAGCATCAACAACGAGCACGGCATCATTGACATCCGCAAGGGATCGATGACCGCGGAAACGCCAGAAATCCCCACCCCGCCCAAGACTCCGAAAACGCCCAAGCTCAACGCTCCCCCGGAGCCGACGGATAATTAGTATCGAATACCTGTAAGACTGGACGTCATCCCGAGACCCGCGAAAGCCGGTCGAGGGATCTCGCGAGCACGAACCCTCTACCGAGTCGCGTCGCCCTATGCTTCGAGCGGACCGCTGACTCGCGGCTTCTGATTCATGTTATTTTGAATATCCGCATGATCCGCCCTTACAACGGAATCGTTCCCATAATCCCAGACTCCTGCTACGTAGACGAATCCGCCCAGATCATCGGCGACGTCGTTCTCGGCGAACACGCCAGCGTCTGGATGAACGCAGTCATCCGCGGAGACGTCTTCGCGATCCGCATTGGCGCCCACTCAAATGTGCAGGACTGCAGCGTGCTCCACGGCATGAAACAGAAATATGGTGTGACCCTGGGTGAATACGTCACCGTCGGGCACTCGGTCACGCTTCACGGATGCACCGTCGAAGACCGCTGCCTGATCGGCATGGGATCGGTGATCCTGAACGGCGCGGTCATTGGCGCAGGCTCCATCATTGCCGCCGGCACATTGATCCCGGAGAAAACCATTGTCGAGCCGGGATCTCTGTGGATGGGTTCTCCGGGCAAGTTCCGCCGCAAGCTCGACGAAAAGGATCAGGAGATGATCCTGATGTACGCAAGAAATTATCTGGAGTACAAAGACACGTATTTGAGCGAGGTCAGCAGCCGGTAGTCAGGAGTCGGTTTCCCGCATTCAGCATTCAGCACTCAGCCACAAAAGATTGTCTTCATATATCCTATCTAATTCAGGCATTGTCATTCGAGGCGAAGGCGAGGAATCTGCTTTCACGTGCAGCACCGCTGCCCTGAAATGACTGAGTGCTGAATGCCGAGTGCTAAATGATCAAAGCCCCGCGCGGAACTCGAGACCTGCTGCCGCCCGATACGGCGCGTTGGAATTTCGTCGAGGCCGCTGCGCGCGAGGTCTTCCGCGCTTACAACTTTCACGAGATCCGCACGCCGATCTTCGAGTCCACCGAACTCTTCGCCCGCGGCGTGGGCGAAGAAACTGACATCGTTTCCAAAGAAATGTACACCTGGGAGGATCGCGGCCGCGCCGAAAGCGACAAGGGCCAATCTCTCACCCTCCGTCCCGAAAACACCGCCGGCGTGGTGCGCGCTTACATCGAGCACAAGCTTTGGGAACGCGGCCTCAACAAGCTGTTCTACATCGGCCCGCAGTTCCGCCGCGAGCGCCCGCAGAAAGGCCGCTACCGGCAGTTCTTTCAGATCGGCGCCGAGATTCTCGGCCCTTCCGCCGCTGGCAGCGAATCGCCCGCGCGCGACGCCGAGATTCTCGAGTTGCTCGCGACCTTTCTCGACCGCATCGGCATCACCGGATGGACGCTCGAACTCAATTCCGTCGGCTGCCCGAACGATCGCGCGACCTACAACGAAGCTCTGCGCAAAGCGCTCGAACCCGTCGCGCCCAAGATGTGCGTGGACTGCCAGCGCCGCGCTGTCACCAACCCGCTCCGCGTCTTCGACTGCAAGGTTCCTGAAGATCAACCCATCATCGAGACGCTGCCCCGCATCTCGCAGTATCTCGACGAACCCTGCCGCAAGCACTTCGAAGAAGTGCTGAGCATTCTGAACGCGGTGGGCGTTCCCTTCACAATCAACGATCGCCTGGTGCGCGGCCTCGACTATTACACCCGCACCGCGTTCGAGTTCACCCACGGTGCGCTGGGCGCGCAGAACGCAATTCTCGGCGGAGGCCGCTACGACGGTCTTTCCGAATCCCTCAGAGGCCCGCAAGCGCCCGGCATCGGCTTTGCGATCGGCGAAGACCGCCTGGTCATGTCGCTCAACGAGTCCCCCGACTCCGTCCAGAAGAAGCCCGATGTCTACATCGCGCCACTTGGCGCCGGCATGAATATTGAAGCCGCCCGCCTAGCCCGCGAACTGCGCCGTCACGGCGTGATCACCGAACTCGGCGACGAGAACTTCCGCCTGAAGAAATCTCTCGAAACTGCCAGCAAGCTAGACGCCCGCTATGCCCTGATCGTCGGCGAGAATGAAGTCAAATCCCAAACCTTCGCCCTGAAGAACCTCGCCACCGGGGAGCAGATCGCGGTTCCGCGCGCGGACCTGCGCTCTCGGATACTTAACTAGCGGCCCTGTCGCACTGTCGTTGACTTTGCCTGGCCGCGACTCTAGCATTTCCCCGCGTGCAAAACCTCACAGGAGACATCGCATGAAACCGTTCTCCGCAAGAACCCTGTTGATCGCACTCGCTCTTAGCGTTTCCGCGCTTGCACAAATGCCAATGCCTAAGCCTAGCGCCGAACTCAAGAAGCTCGACTACTTTGTCGGTAATTGGACCATGGACGCCGACGCCAAGCCGGGCCTCATGGGTCCTGGCGGCAAGATGAGCTTGAAGGAAAAGAACGAATGGATGGACGGCGGCTTCTTCGTCATCGTCCACTCCCGGTTTTCCAGCGAAAAGATGGGCAGTGGGACCGGCATCTCGCTCATGGGATACAACCCAGAGGACAAGACCTACTTCTACGACGAATACAACAGTATGGGAGAAGCCGCTCGCTCGACTGGAACCAACGAAGGCGATACCTGGACCTGGATGGGGGAGCAGAAAATGGGGCCCCAGGTCATGAAAGGCCGCTTCATCATGAAGATCCTCTCGCCCACCGCCTACAACTTCAAATACGAAATCTCCACCGATGGCGCCACCTGGAACCTGGTTATGGAAGGCAAAGCCACAAAAAGCTGATCTCGCTTGCTGAATCTTGTGTCCCTTGTGGTGCTTCCACAAGGGGCACATCGGTAGCACGAGCCTTGACAACACCTGCCGCAAATGGCTGAATGTTGCCATGAAACGCTTCTTAATCGTCCTTCTGTTCGCCGCCGCATGCTTTGCCCAAAGCACCGAACAAACTCTGATTGAGCTGCAGAAGGCTGCCGCCACCGCGCAAACGAAAAAAGACGCCGACTTCTTCCGACGCACTCTGACCGACGACTATCTCAGCATCGGATCCGGCGGGGATAGCGGTCACAAAGCCGATCTGGTGGAAGGTATCTCCGAATCGGACATCACCGGCATCCAGCTGTACAACTTCAAGTTCGTCCCGATTGACGAAAACTCCGCCATCCTCGCCTATGACGCGGTGATTCATCGACCCCGCCACAACGTTGGCGCACGCCGCTACCAGCACGTCAGCTCGATCTGGGTGAAGCAAGGCGACACCTGGAAGCTGAAATTCCAGCAGGCCACGCCCAACGAATGGAGCTACGGCGACTTCGACTGATCTCTCTGCCGCAAGCACCGATGAGGTCACCCAAGCGCAGCGAGGGATCTCGCGTGTGCGCGATGAGCAGCCGGTTCCAAATCTGTCCGGCCAAATGCAAATTGCCAATTGCTCGGTGCAGGGTTTTCCGCTCCCTGCTCTATAATCGTGAGTTCGGCCCCGGGCCACACTCCAGACCGTAAGGATTATCTTTGCTCGACTTTCTAGGCGATCTCAGGCGTACACATATGTGCGGCGCGCTCCGCGCCTCCGATGCCGGTAAAACCGCGGTCCTCATGGGATGGGTCAATCGCCGCCGCGATCTCGGCAACCTCGTCTTCATTGACATCCGCGACCGATCGGGCGTGACCCAGATCGTCTGCGACAAGGAACGCAACCCCGCTCTCCACACGAAGGCCGGCGAGTTGCGCAACGAGTTCGTCATCGCGGTCCGGGGATCGGTCAAGCTTCGCGACGGCAACACGGTCAACAAGAACATCCCCACCGGCGAAATCGAGATGATCGCCGACGAGTTGCGCATCCTCAACGAATCCAAGCAGCCGCCCTTCCTTCCCGGCGACACAGTCCTGCCGAACGAGGAACTGCGCCTGCAATACCGCTACATTGATCTGCGGCGCGACGCCATGCAGCGCAACATCGCGCTCCGGCACAACGTGGCCATTGCGATCCGCGATTATCTTTCGTCGCAGAATTTCTTTGAAATCGAAACTCCCTTCATGACGCGTTCCACCCCCGAGGGCGCGCGCGACTACCTCGTGCCCAGCCGGGTGCAGCCGGGCAGCTTCTACGCGCTGCCGCAGTCCCCGCAATTGTTCAAGCAGATCCTCATGATCTCGGGCTTCGACCGGTACTTCCAGATCGTGCGCTGCTTCCGCGACGAGGACCTCCGCGCCGATCGCCAGCCGGAATTTACCCAGATCGACCTGGAAATGTCGTACCCTCAACCCGAGCGCGTCTGGGAGGTAGTCGAAGGTTTTCTCACGGCCGCGTTCAAGGCCGCCGGGCTGGAGATCAAGACTCCCTTCCCGCGCATGTCGTATGACGACGCAATCCGGCTCTATGGCAGCGATAAACCAGACATGCGACTGCCTGGGTTGACGGATGTGCGCGAGTTTTTCGGCCAGGAGAACCTAAGCACGCTCAGCATCAGCGCGGAGCTGCCCATCGTCGCCATCCGCATTCCAAAGGTCGGCGAGCTCTCACGCAAGGAGCGCGACGACATTAAGCCGCTCTTTACTTCGCGTGGTGGCGCGAAGTTGTTTGAAGACTTCAAGCGCATGGAAAAATCGTTCCCAGAGACCGCCGCCAAAATCCGCGAGAAGAGCCAGGCCGAGCCCGATGATCTGCTCGTGATCGTCGCCGGAGACGGCAAGCCCGCCGAGCACAAATCCGAGGGCGGCGTGAAGCCCGAGGTCAAACAGCACGATCACGCGGTGTACACGGCCGCTGGACTGCTTCGCGTTGCGCTGGGGCAGAAATACTCCGCCAAGCACGGCCTCTTCACGAAGAGTGGAAACACGTCAAAAGACTATCGCTTCCTCTGGGTTACCGATTTCCCGATGTTCGAGTACGACGAGGAGGGCCAGCGCTGGGCCGCGGCGCACCACCCCTTCACCTCGCCCCATGAAAAGGACATGGACAAGCTCGAATCCAACCCCGGCGCCGTGCGCGCGCTTGCGTACGATGTTGTGCTGAACGGCACCGAACTGGGCTCAGGCTCCATCCGTATTCACCGTCAGGACATCCAGCGCAAGATTTTCCATGCGCTGGGCATGACCGAAGACGAGGCCCGCGCCCGCTTCGGCTTCTTCCTGGAAGCTCTCGAGTATGGCACGCCTCCCCACGGAGGCATAGCCCTCGGCCTCGACCGTATCGTGATGATCCTGGCAGGAGCCGACAGCCTCCGCGAAGTCATTCCCTTCCCAAAAACTGCCCGCGCAGTCGACCTGATGGTGGACGCGCCAACTCCGGTCAGCGACGCGCAACTGAAGGAGCTGGGAATCCAGGTGAAGAAGTAGAGGCGCACCTTTTCTGGTGCGATCCAGAGCGCGACGATCCCTGTATAGTAACGGGCTGTGAATCGTCGCACGCTGTTGCAAGCTCTCGCAGCTTGTTCTGGAAGCCTGTTGCTGGAATCGTGTGCCAGGCGCGTACATCCAGCGCCGAACCCTGCGTCCGCCCCCCAACTGCATCTGCCCAAGGTGCTGGTGTCCGAGGACCGCGAGATTCGCACGACTGTATGCCTGCGTCCTTTTCGGGCGCCGGGGTTTCGTTTGGCGGCGGAAAAATTGGGCAACAAGCTCTGCGTTCACAATTATGGGCATGGAGGAGCAGGGATAACCCTGTCATGGGGAACAGCGCAATTAGCAAGCGAAGAGGTGCGGCAGTCCGGCGAGAAACAAGTTGCGGTTCTGGGCTGTGGAGTCGTCGGCCTGGCGGCTGGCCGCTTGCTTCAGCAAATAGGAAAGGAAGTCACGATTTACACCAGGACTCTTCCCCCGGAAACTACTTCCAATTCAGCCGGCGGGCTCTGGCTACCTTACTCTCTTTTTGATCCTGACCGTGAAACACCGGAGTTTCACCAGCAATACTTGCAGTCGGTCAAATTTTCCTACACCTACTTCCAGCAGTTTGCGGGAGACGAGTACGGCGTGCGCTGGATGCCCAGTTACGTGATTACAGAGGAGCCGATCCAGGAGACCGCCATGCTCGGGCCCAAGGGCCCGTTTCCCGAGGTTTTCCCCGAGTTGCGAGACCTGCAGCCCTCCGAACACCAGTTCCCTTCGCGCCATGTCCGGCAATTCATGGCCATGCTGATTGAGCCCCACGTCTATTTGCGGGCGCTGCTGCGAGACTTTCGCCTGGCTGGCGGAACAGTGGTGTTGCAGGAGTTTCACGATACGGCCGAGATCGCCACAATACCGCAGCCGGTTGTAGTGAACTGCACCGGGCTGGGCGCCCGGGCCTTGTTCTCAGATACAGAACTCATCCCCATCAAGGGCCAGTTGACATACCTGTTGCCTCAGCCAGAAGTGAACTACATTGTGCTGGCCGGCGATCTGTACATGTTTCCCCGTCGTGACGGCATCGTGCTTGGCGGTACGCACACGCGCGGTGACTGGAGCCTTGAGCCGGACCTCGCAGCAAAGAGCCGTATCCTGGCAGCACATGCAAAAGTGTTCAGCAGACTTTAGCGCTGGGAAAACGCGACCGTAATCGCCGTTATCACTCATCGCACGACTTCAGGCCCTCTCGCTGCTGACCGTAACCGTGTGACGATGACAACGCACGGCACGGAGCCGCCCAAAAAAACCTGAACTTTAGCTCCTTCCGGCCCTTCTCTTCCCCATCCAGTAGATCACCACCCCGATCACCACCAGCAGCCCCGACAAGCCAACGATTTTTATTACTGCGAGCGGCTTATTCGGTTCATCGGCCGGGGGGATAACCGAGATCGCAATGGTGAACGTTGTGGTAACAAAACCGACCACAGCTGCGATTCTGGCGACCGGCTTGCCTCCGGGAACGCGGATCACGCCCGGGCCTGCGGGCTCGCGCTGCAATTTGTACATGGCGGCGAAAACATACAGATAGGGAATGAAATACGTGATCACTCCCATGCTGACGAGCACGTCGTAGGCGCCCTTGATCGAGGTGCCGGCCTGGCCGAGGAAAATGAACAGCGCTCCGAACAGGAACTGGGTGAGCAAGCCCATCCACGGGGTTTTCCATCTTGGGTGCAGGGCTCCGAAAACCGGCGGCAGAAAGCGATCGATCCCGGCCACGAACGGCAGCCTGGCAACAGCGGCCAGATAAGCTCCGGCCGCGCCTACATTGCTGAGTGCGATCAGAAACGCCGCGAATGGGATAACGGCTTCCCAGTGAATCTTGTGGGCGGTGCTCGAAATGGCCTGCATCAGTCCTTGCAGGTTTCCGACCTCCGAAGGAGGTAGCGCAAGCAACACGCCGATAGTGCCCACGATGTAGCAGAAGGCAACTGTAATGCCCGCGATGAACAATGCCCAGGGAATCACTCGCCGCGCGTTCTTGATTTCGTCCCCCATCAGCGAAGCGGTCTCGCTGCCTGCAAAGGCATAGATCAGCACCGACCAGAACACCATGTCTTTGATCTGCGTGCTGGGGACCATGGTGTGGCCGCTGAACACCGTCGCCGATCCGAATTGGCGGTAGGCGATTGCTCCCATGAGCACCACGATGATGGCGGGGATCCACATGGCGAGCGCGCCCAGGTTGTGCAGCCAGGTCCCGACATCGAGTCCTACGACGTTCATCCACGTGGCGGCGCCCAGCGCGATCAGCGAAAACAGCACGTAGTAGCTTGTGTTGTTTTGATAATGCGCCCACTGGTCATGCCGAATGTACAGCGCGTTGCTGGCTGCGAAGTACAAGACCGCCGGGAAGTAGGGCAGGTTACAGGTCCAGTAGGTCCAGGCAGAAATGAAGCCCGCGAAGTCGCCGAACGCCACCTTGCTCCAGACGTAAATGCCGCCTTCATTCGGGTAGCGGGAGGAAAGTTCGATCACGGATAGCGCCAGAGGCGTGTAGAAGGCCAGCCAGGCGCCGATCCAGATGATGATGGAGCTTGGTCCGGCGGAAGCCGCGGTGGCAATCCAGCGCAGGCTGATTCCCGTGACCACGTAAAAGAGCAGGAGGTCGCGAAAGCCGAGAACTCGCTTTGGGCGACGCGGATCTTCCGCTTCCGCAATGGAGAGGCCGGGGGAAAGCAAACCGGGGGTGGTGGGCTCCGTCACCGTTTCCGGGATTGTACACGCGCCAGGGCTAGCGCCTGCTGCTTCCGCCCAGAAGTGACCCCAGAACACCGCGAATGATCTGCCGGCCCACACTGCTACCGATGGAGCGGGCCGCGCTTTTCATCATGGCTTGCGCCAGGGTGTCACCGCGACGCCCGCCGGTGGGAGTTCCGAGACCGAGCGAGCTCAGAGCTCCCGGAAGACTCCAGGGCTGGTTCTGCTCCTGCTCCTGGTGTTGCTGCAATTGCGTAGGCGTGACCGGCTGCTCGGCTCGGCCTTTGAGGCGTTCGTAGGCCGATTCGCGGTCGCTTGCGTTCTCGTAAGTTCCGTACACCAGTGAATTCTTGATGATCTGTTGCCGCTGATCGGGAGTAATGGGGCCGATCTGGCTGTGCGGAGGCAGAACGAACGCGCGCTCGACCACGCCGGGAATCCCTTTTTCATCCAGAAAAGAAACCAGAGCTTCGCCCACGCCAAGCTGCGTAATGACGGTTTCGACATTCAGCTTTGGGTTGGAGCGGAAGGTCTGGGCCGCGGCTTTCACCGCTTTCTGATCGTTGGGCGTGAAGGCGCGTAACGCATGCTGCACGCGGTTTCCAAGCTGGCTGAGCACTACTTCAGGAACATCGGTGGGATTCTGGGTCACGAAGTACACGCCGACGCCCTTGGAGCGGATCAGGCGGATGACTTGCTCGATCTTCGCGCCCAGGCTTTGCGGAAGATCGTTGAATAAGAGATGGGCTTCATCGAAGAAGAAGACCAGCTTCGGCTTGTCCCGGTCGCCAACTTCTGGCATTTTTTCGTAAAGCTCCGACAACATCCAGAGCAGGAACGTAGCGTAGAGCTGCGGAGACGCCATCAGTTTATCGGCGGCAAGAATGTTGACGATGCCATGGCCCTGGGAATCGGTTTGCAGCAGGTCCTCATGGTTAAGGGCAGGCTCTCCGAGGAATTTGTCGCCGCCTTGCTGCTGCAAGGCCACAAGGCCGCGCTGAATCGCACCGATGCTGGCCGCGGAGATATTTCCGTACTGAGTTTGGAAATCCTTGGCTGCCTCGCCCACATGCTGAAGCATGGCTTGAAGATCTTTCAGGTCGAGGAGAAGAAGGCCCTGGTCATCGGCGATCTTGAACACCAGCGTCAGCACGCCGGTTTGGGTGTCGTTGAGATTCAGAATACGGCTGAACAAGAGCGGCCCCATCTCCGAGACCGTGGCTCGCACAGGATGGCCCTGCTCGCCGAAGACATCCCAGAACGTGACCGGGCAACCGGAGAAGGTAAGCGGACCGAGACCCAGGTTCTTCACCCGTTCCTGCAACTTGGGATTGTCTTTTCCGGGCTGGCTTATGCCGGAGAGATCGCCCTTCACATCCGCTGCAAATACGGGAACGCCGATGCGGCTGAACGCCTCGGCCATCACCTGCAAGGTGACCGTCTTACCGGTCCCGGTGGCTCCGGCGACTAAGCCGTGGCGGTTCGACATCCCGGGTAGCAAATAGACTTCATCATCACCTTTAGCAATCAGCAGCGGATCGGACATGAGGATCTCCCAGAGTAGTTTTTGTGGACAGGGATTAGGCCCGCGCCCAAGCGAGATGATTGTAGAGGTAACGGTATGCCTGCGTCAGCTACGTGATGTCAGAGAAGTTGGATTGGAAGAAATCGTCACGTTCGATGAATCTGCCGTGGCACTCATTGCAGATCCATTGCAGACCGTTGGTGTGGCCAGTACCGCGTTCAGGATCCTCTTTCGCCTCGTGCAGTTCCCAATGGCAAATGGCGCAGTGGTCTCTTCGCCAGCCGCCTTTCACAAGGTCAAAATCCTTGGTGCTTTCCGCAAGCGATAGATCGAATGACACCCTGCCTGTCTCGCGATGGATGACTACGTCTCGAGCAGTCCATGAACTCTTTTGCCAGTGCCTGGAGATTTCGCGGCACCTTCGCACGGCGTCGCGGATGTAATCGGCATTCCAACGAAAGCCGTGGATCTCGACAGTATCGGGAGCCGCGTAGGTGCGATGATGGAAATAGCTGTCGCGCAGTGCAGGCCTCAGGCGTTCTGCGGCGAGTTGGGCAGCGGCGACTCTCTGGCGGATGTCATCGACCCGCGCACCTCGCTGAACCAGCAGTTTGGCGGCAAGGCAAGTTTCCTGGTCGAGCAGTCCGAGGAGAAGGTGTTCAGTACCGATGGGGCGGTGTGCGAGCCGGTCGGCCTCATCGGCAGCATATTTCAAGGCACGTTTAGAGTGGTTGCTGAGCGGGAGATCTATGCTGGTCGAAGTACTAGGCAGACGCGGGATCTGGGCTAAGATCTCATCACGAAGTGACTCGGGATCAAGATTTGGACAAAGCCTGTCGAGTCTTTTCTCTTCGCGCAAAAGCCCAAGCATCAGGTGCTCAGTGGTAATCTCGACCGAGCCGAACTGGGCCGCCTCGTATCTGGCGAAGAAGATGGTGCACCGAGCTCTTTCGGTATAGCGCTCGAACATGCCGCTCTCTTTCCGGACTGGATCATACGCCCCGGACTCCAGCTTTTCGATGAACATGGCGATGTGACGGCTGAGTTTGACCCCCTCCCGGCAAGATGTTATAAAATCGCGTTTTGTGTCGCACGCGTCCAGGGGGATAAACCACTCCCCATTCAAGGGCGGTCCGGCGCAAAAGTGATCCGACGCGGCCAAGCTCAGCACTCCTGTAAAGTCTTGCAGTGGAAGCGTGTTCGGAATTCCGGCAATGCGCTCCCGGCGCTTGAAGATTAGGCGTCCGGGCGTTCTTGTGCCGGAAGGCGGTGCCTAAACACGTAGTCATTCTGACTTCAAGTTCTTCTCTGTGGAGGAATCCCATGCGCATCTGGCTCGCGAATATTGCGTCCAGCGGATGCAGTGCTGCCAAGACTCTGGCAACGATTGTCGCCCTCGTCACTTTGGGGGCTTCGAATGCTCTCGCCCAGCCCAGTTCGGAAGTCGGCGGCGAGGCCAACCTTAAACTTCCTGACCTATCCTCGGTCAGCTTCCTCGGAATCGACGGCCACAAACTATTACTCATCGGAATTCTGTTCTGCGTCCTCGGTCTGGGTTTCGGCCTTGCCATCTACATGCGGCTGAAGAACCTTCCCGTACACCGCGCCATGCGCGAGATCTCGGAACTGATTTACGAGACCTGCAAAACCTATCTCGTGACCCAGGGCAAGTTCCTGATGTTGCTCTGGGCGTTTATCGCGGTTGTGATCCTTCTCTACTTCGGCGTGCTGCTGAAATATGAGGCGTCGCGAGTCGCTATCATCCTGTTCTTCAGCGTGGTCGGGATCGCGGGCAGCTACGGGGTGGCGTGGTTCGGGATCCGCGTAAACACGTTTGCCAATTCGCGGACGGCGTTCGCAGGCCTGCGCGGGAAACCCTACCCCATCTATGCCATTCCGCTGGAAGCCGGGATGAGCATCGGCATGATGCTGATCAGCGTCGAGTTGCTGATGATGCTGGTCATCCTGCTGTTTATTCCCGGCGATTACGCCGGGCCCTGCTTCATCGGATTCGCTATCGGCGAATCGCTGGGTGCGGCGGCGCTGCGAATTGCCGGCGGCATCTTTACCAAGATCGCCGATATCGGTTCGGACTTGATGAAGATCGTCTTCAAGATCAAGGAAGACGATGCCCGCAACCCTGGCGTGATTGCCGATTGCACCGGCGATAACGCCGGCGATTCGGTTGGACCGAGCGCGGATGGTTTCGAAACTTACGGTGTAACAGGCGTCGCCCTGATCACATTCATCCTGCTGGCGGTAAAAGATCCCACGGTGCAAGTGCAACTGCTGGTCTGGATTTTCGTCATGCGCATCATGATGCTGGTGTCGAGCGCGGCAGCATATTTTATGAATGGGGCATTTGCCAAGGCCAAGTACGGCAACGCCGAGAAGATGAATTTCGAGGCGCCGCTGACTACCCTGGTCTGGTTAACTTCGATCGTGTCAATTCTGCTGACCTACTTGATTTCCAACCTGATTATTCCCAGCCTGGGCGGCGACAACTCGCAGTGGTGGAAGCTGGCCACAATCATTTCGTGCGGCACTCTGGCGGGGGCCCTGATTCCCGAACTGGTGAAGGTCTTCACCTCGACCGAGTCGCGGCATGTGCGCGAGGTGGTTACCTCGGCGCAGGAAGGCGGAGCGTCGCTGGGAATTCTGTCCGGCTTCGTCGCCGGCAACTTCAGCGGCTACTATCTGGGACTCTCCATGGTGGCGCTGATGGGTATCGGCTACTACTTCTCCTTGCAGGGCCTGGGGAATCTGATGATTGCGGCGCCGGTGTTCGCTTTCGGGCTGGTCGCTTTCGGCTTCCTCGGCATGGGCCCGGTCACTATCGCGGTGGACTCTTACGGCCCGGTCACCGACAACGCGCAATCGGTTTTCGAACTCTCCCTGATCGAGCAGGTTCCCAATATCAAGGCGGAACTGAAGCGCGAGTTCAACATTGATGTGAACTTCGAGCGCGCGAAGGACCTGCTGGAAGAAAACGACGGCGCCGGCAACACTTTCAAGGCTACCGCCAAGCCGGTTCTCATCGGCACCGCGGTTGTGGGCGCAACCACGATGATCTTTTCGATCATTATGGCGCTGACCAACGGGTTGGCCGCGAACGTGGACAAGCTCTCCCTGCTGCACGCACCATTCGTCCTGGGCTTGATTACCGGTGGCGCGATGATTTACTGGTTTACCGGGGCTTCGACGCAAGCGGTCACGACCGGGGCTTACCGTGCAGTTGAGTTCATCAAGGCAAATATTCGGCTGGAAGGGGTCGAGAAAGCTTCGGTCTCCGACAGCAAGAAGGTGGTCGCGATCTGCACCAAGTACGCGCAGAAAGGCATGCTCAACATCTTCATTGCCGTTTTCTTCGCGACACTGGCGTTTGCGTTCGTGGAGCCGTTCTTCTTCATCGGTTACCTGATGTCGATCGCGATCTTCGGCTTGTATCAGGCCATCTTCATGGCCAATGCCGGCGGCGCCTGGGACAACGCTAAGAAGATCGTGGAAGTCGAACTGAAACAGAAAGGCACTCCCCTGCATGATGCCACCGTGGTGGGCGATACGGTGGGCGATCCCTTCAAGGACACGTCTTCTGTGGCGCTGAACCCGGTCATTAAGTTCACCACACTGTTCGGCCTGCTGGCGGTTGAACTTGCGGTGAAGTTGACATCCGAAGCCGGAGCGAACGTCAGCAACGTTTTGGCGCTGGTGTTCTTCCTGGTGTCCATCACATTCGTATACCGGTCGTTCTATGGAATGCGAATCGGGACGGAAGTGGCGGCACGGGAAGCTCGGGCGAGCGCCGATTAAGAGCGTCTCTGTTCAGGCACGCCATCCGGGCAACCGGATGGCGTTTTTATTTGGGCGGGACCTGTGAGTTGGCAAGCGCGAGCTAGGGCTTCTTCTCCACCGGCTTCAGGTTCTTTACAAACAAAACCAGCTGCCAGCGCTGCATCTCAGGCAGGTTGCTGAACGAGGGCATGCCGCGATCGGTGTTTCCGTTGGTGATCTTCCAGAAAAGCGTTCCGTCGCTTTGCTGCTGCACCGCGGGAAGCTGCAGGTCGGCTGCGCGCTTATTGGCCAGGCCCGCGCCGTCTTCGCCGTGACACTCCACGCAGTTGCGCAGGAACAGCTTCCTGCCGCCAGCGGCGGCTTGCGGCTTGTCGGCTAGCGGGTTCTTCCGAGCTTCGGCTTCAGCGGGCGCGCGCCAGTTGGGGTCCTGCTGATAACCGACGTTCTGACCGAGCGCTGCCCCTAACAGAATCAAGGTGCAAATCGGCCTGAGATGTCTCATGGACGGCCCCCCAGCCAATGGGAGAGCCGAGTTCCGAAGCCTCGCACCTCGTAACTGTATCCAAATCGGAACAGGACCGGATTGCTGCCGTGGGTCAGGCCAATCGCGGGGGAAAAACGCAGGCTGGCATTGTCGCTGAACTGCCATATGACAACCGGTGCAACATAGTGCGAAGTATCGTGCAGGCCAAAGCCGTTGCTGCTGCCCAGGCCGCCGTACATTTCGACGCCCGCTGCAAAGTTCTCGCGACACCAACGACACTCTGTGGCTGACGCAATCGTTGCCAACGGCCGGGAAACACCGAATGCATATCCGAATTCGAAGCCCTCACTCGCCGAGAGATTCTTCTCCACGATAAAGTTCTCCGCGATATTCCAATCATGCACCTGGCTGGAGAGGATGAGCTTGGTTTCCAGTTCGTGGGCATGAACTCGACGCAATTCCGAGTTGGACTCGTTAAGTTCCAGCGAGTTCCCGACAATCTCCTTCTGGATGCGGCTGCCCTCGTTCAGGCTCTCGTACTCTAAATAGAGAACGGGATTGATGCGGTGTTCCCGCTTCAAAGGACGAAAACGGTTCTCCAGTCGCCATCCGGTGAAGATCGTGCTGTCCCCGGCCGTGGACTGTCCTTCGAGATAAAGCTCGGAAGTCCAGCGGCCTGTAACGCCATACTCAAACTCCGTGTAGGGCGCGAAGTAGAAATGCTGGCCGGAACGGGGAACGCCCATTGAGCTGCTGGTCTCGATCTCGAGATTGCCCGGCTCTTCGAGATGGTGGTCATAGGTCACGAAGAAGGGACTTTCCTGGGCGCGGCACCGGCACACGACAAGACAAAGAAGAAGTAAATAGCGCCATTTCATGGAGGAAACCTATATGCAACTGAGTTGCAATATGAATACCTGTTCATCTTACGGTCCAGAGTTCCTGCGGTCAACCACGGGCCCGGATTTTCTGTTTCAGGATTGTTGCAACCAGATGCAACGGGATCAGGTACGGCAGTGGGAGCAGTAGCCGCCGATTTCCATGCGCGTCACCACGATGTGGAACTGGCAGTCGCGCTGGATCTGACCTTTCAGGCGATCGAACAGATCGCTCTCGAACTCCATAATCTTGCCGCAGCGAAGACAGGCCATGTGAATATGATCGCGCTGCGGCCTGCGCTCGTAATAGTGTTTTTCCCCCTGCATGTGCATAAGATCGAGCTCATCCACCAAGCCCTGGCGCTTCAGCAGGTTCAGGGTGCGGTACACCGTGACCCGATCGATGGCGGGATCGAGCTTGCGTGCCTTACGCAGGATCTGGCTGGCGTCGAGATGTTGTTGCGCGGTTTCAACGACCGACAAGATGGTGCGGCGCTGGCGGGTCATGCGCAGGCCCCGCGACATCAATTCGGCTTGCAGGCGGCCCGGCTGTTCAGTTTCTGGCAAGGGCATATTGTTACCCGGTTGCAACTAGATTATACGGCTTGAAGGGTGTCGGATGCTGGCCCTCAAAAGCAGCCATGATTTTCGTCGCCAGCCGAGGAATCTCGCGGTGCGCACAAGCTCAGTCGTGGCTTAATTGTTGCCTCGCATCTTTTCGCGAACGCTGTGCGCGAGCTTCTCGATCTGTTCGGCTTTGGTAACGACTTCAAGCGAGAGCAGGTTTTCGTTGGTCCTGTCAACGTACGTTTTCAGTTCTGTGGCGAGCTGGAGGAGTTTGTCCGAGTCGCGCTTCAGTTCGGCCTGGCGCTGCTGGTTGGCTTTCTTGGCCATCTCTTTTTCCATACGGGCGCGGGTCTCGTCGTAGTTGGAAGGTTTGGCTTGAGATTCCGCACCAGGAGGGCGCGATTGAGCACAGCACAAATCGGCAGCGACCAGAAATGTCATTGCTAAAGCGAACGCCAGGAGGCGCGCAAAAATCCCGTTCAAGTTCACCTCGCCAGGAAAAGACATGATTATAGCGACTATCGTCCTCGGGATTGGACCGCCAGCCCCCTCTCCGGGCTGATCGCAACATTTATAATCGCCTTATTGATGCTAACCTTTGCTTCTCATTTTCTGCTGCCTGAAACTTCCAATCTGCCCGGCCTGCTCCGGGATTGGCGGGAAGACACTATGAACTTCCTCCGCCACGACGTGCCGAAGATCGTCCTCGTGGTCATAGGTGCGTTGGTCCTGATTCGAATTCTGCGCGCGATCACCAAGGGAATGACCTCAGTCCGAAGCCGGAACCTGGCGCCGGGTATCCGGGACCAGCAGATCAGAACCCTGGCAGGCGTGATCAACAGCATTGGAACTTTCGTCATTCTGTTCGTCGGAGCGCTTGAAGTTTTGAAGTACGTCGGGTTGGACCTTGCTCCGCTGCTGGCCAGCGCTGGGATTGCGGGCCTGGCCATTGGCTTCGGCGCCCAGACGCTGGTGAAGGACTTCATCAACGGATTCTTCGTGCTTCTCGAAGATCAGTACAACATCGGCGACAATGTGCAGCTTGGCGGAGTTCGCGGCACGGTGGAGGACATGACGCTGCGGCGGACGGTGCTGCGCGATGACGACGGCACGGTTCACATTATTCCCAACAGCCAGGTGCAGATTGTTTCGAACATGACCCGCGACTGGGCGCAGCTTACGCTGAAGGTCAGCGTGGCTTATAGCGAGTCAACCGACAAAGTGGTAAAGATTCTGGATGAGGTCGGCACTGAACTGCGGCACGATCCGCTCTTTGCCGACGATATCGTTGCAGATATCCAGGTACCGGGGATCGATCGTGTGGGCAACGGCGAAGCCGAATATCTCGTGCTGATAAAAACCCGTCCCAACAAGCAGTATGCGGTCAGCCGCGAGATGCGGCGCCGCATTAAAGACTGCTTCGAAAAGAATGGGATCAAGGCCGGCGCGCCGGGACGGATGTACGTCATCGACCAAGGCACGGCGTAACAAGAAAAGCCAATCCGTCGAGGCTCCCTCATTCAAAAAGCGGGAATGAGGGAGTCAGGATGATTTACAACGAACTCATGTTGGAGAGAAAGTCTCCGTTCGCCTTGGTTTTGCTGAGTTTGTCGATCAGCAATTCCATGGCTTCGACCGGCGACAGCGGGTTCAGCACTTTGCGCAAAACCCAGATCCGCTGCAAGTCTTCCTTCGGGATCAACAGCTCTTCTTTTCGCGTTCCGGAGCGCTGAATGTCGATGGCCGGGAAAACGCGCTTATCGACCAGTTTGCGCTCGAGAATGATTTCCGAATTGCCGGTGCCTTTGAATTCTTCAAAGATCACGTCGTCCATGCGGGAACCGGTATCGATCAGAGCCGTCGCGATGATGGTCAGCGATCCGCCCTCTTCGATATTGCGGGCCGATCCGAAGAAACGCTTCGGACGCTGCAAGGCGTTTGAATCCACGCCGCCGGAGAGGACCTTGCCGCTCGGAGGAACGATCGTGTTGTAGGCGCGGGCGAGACGAGTGATCGAATCCAGCAGGATCACGACGTCGCGCTTGTGCTCAACCAGGCGCTTCGCCTTTTCGATCACCATTTCAGCGACCTGAACGTGGCGAGCGGCGGGCTCGTCGAAGGTCGAGGAGATGACCTCGCCTTTTACGGAGCGCTGCATGTCGGTGACTTCTTCCGGGCGCTCGTCGATGAGCAGCACCATCAAGACAACTTCCGGATGGTTGGTGGTGATGGAATTCGCCACCTGTTGCAGCAGCATGGTTTTGCCGGCGCGCGGCGGAGAAACGATCAAACCACGCTGGCCTTTGCCGAGCGGGGTCAGAAGATCCATGACGCGAGCGCTGACGTTTTCGCGGGTCGTCTCGAGCTTTAACCGTTCCTGCGGATACAGCGGCGTCAGGTTGTCGAACAGAATCTTGTTGCGCGCTTCGTCAGGCGACTCGAAGTTCACCGCTTCGATCTTGACCAGGGCGAAGTATTTCTCTCCTTCATGAGGAGGCCGCACCTGGCCGCTGATGGTGTCGCCGGTTTTTAGATCGAATTTGCGGATCTGGGAGGGCGAAACGTAAATGTCGTCCGGGCCCGGGAGGTAGTTGTAGTCGGGGGAACGGAGGAATCCGTAGCCATCGGGCAAGATCTCCAGCACGCCTTCTGCGAAAATGTGCCCTTCTTTTTCGCTTTGCGCCTGCAAGATCTTGAAGATCAGATCCTGCTTTCGAAGGCCGCTGGCACCGGGCAGATCCAGAGATCGGGCGATCTTGGTCAGCTCAGTAATGTTTTTTTCTTTAAGTTCTGCGATGGTCATTGTTCACCTGCGAGGAGATTTTCAAAGGGGGGTCGCTCAGGAAGACGTACAGCCGTGAGGCTAGAGGCGGGTCTGAATCAGGCAGCCCGCCGTTGTGCCTCAGCAAAATGTTCTGGTTCCGTCAAAACCGATTGACGTTCGGAGCTTGCAATCCGATCCAAGACCTCATTCATCGTTTCCTGGATTCTGGTGTTGGGCTTGTGAAACTTACGGGTAGCCTTCGACGCAAGCTGGCAAAGCATATACCGGTTTCGCAAAGTATGTAAAGCGTCAAAAACTCTATCAGAACGCATCTGTCTTCCTCTCCGATGATTAAAGGCGGTCCCCGTGTACGCCATCCGTAGGTCAAGGCGAACCCGCACTGGATTCCTATCTACCTCAATCCAGATGGTTTGTACGGGAAATCTCTGAATATCTTAATAGATGCTCCGCGGGACGCTTAAGTTTCTCAATGTTCTGCGACGGTGTCACTTAACCGAGGAGGTGCGGACCGACCGCCAATGAGTGCTCTTGCCCCGTGGAACTGCATACTGTACGCGCGAATACCAAGCGGGTCAAGCATTTCTTATGGTCAGGCTTCACTTTTGAGATCCTTGTAAGTACTTAAAAATGTTGGGCATTAATGACTGGGCCCGGGGGGGAACCAGAGAATACAGCCGGTCTTACGGAAAGTTAAGGGAGCGCCCGCTTCCCAGGCGCCCTGTCCCGCCAAGGGCGAAACCAGGTTGCTGGCGGGGAGTAGGAACTTACCTCGTAACGAAGTGAAAAGGATTTCCCATGGTCTCATACAGCCTCGGATCTCGAAATCTTCTATGGCAACATCCCGTTTGTTTTCAATACGCCAAAATCATTCGTTTAGGTATTACACGTGCTTTGATGGGGATAGCTGTCACGTTGTTGGGGTGAGCACACTTCTGGGGGAATCATGAAGTTTCCACGGGTTCTGTTGTTCTTGGCATTAGCGGCCAGTTCGGCATTCGCGACATCGGTATCAAGCCTGAACATCACCGGCTTTAACCAGCAGGGTTTCGGGATTACCGGTACATCCTTCACTTTCACTTCCACCACTGGCACGGCCAACTGCGACATCGGTGGGACGCTGACTTCCACCTGCCAATTTTCAAATTTGAGCGGCATTAACTGGACCAGTCTGACCATCGCCATCTCTGGGAACAGCACCCAGGGTCCATTCACTTGCGCAGCCAAGGGTCCGTTTGATAACTGCACCGTGAATGCGAGCGGAACGCAGGTGAGCTTCTTTGGCGGACCGGGAATCGGCGGGACCACGATGCGCAACTTTCAACTCAGCCTGAAGGGTTGGTCCCCGGGAACGCAGTTTACGGTGACTGCGAACACCGCGACAGTGCCGGAACCCTCGTCCTTGCTGTTGCTGGGCTCAGGATTGATCGCCGTGGGCGGAGTATTTCGTCGAAAATTTGGTTTATAGGCCGAAGTAGAAAAGAGCCCTGGCCGATCCGGCCGGGGCTTTTTCGTCCCATCTCTCTGAATTTCCAAGGGTCTTCCTCAGAATACGGAAACGTCGGAACAACCAACTGTGTAAGTTTCCCATCCAAGCCTGAGTTCTTGACAGGGGCGCGGGTGAGAAGGCTGTCACGCTGCCCGCATGGCGTGCAGGCAAATGAGGCCTACAGACGGAAACGGCAGAAACCGATGCGATTCCATGGTACGAGCACTTCCCTCTTTCTATATCGTAGGTCCGCCACGAACCGGCACCAGTTGGCTGCATGAGGTCCTGAGCAGGCGGACCGTCCTGCCACACCCAACCAAAGAAACTCGCTTCTTCGACGTCCACTTTCAACGAGGAGTTGACTGGTACCGGGCGCATTTTCCGAGGCATGTGGAAGGCAGACCCGTGGGTGAGGTGGCCCCTACCTATTTCGCTTCCAGCGAAGCCCGCGAACGAATCGCCCGCGTGACACCCACGGCGAAGATCATTTGTATCTTCAGAAATCCGGTGGAGCGGATCCAGTCCTTGTACCGTGTAAAACGCGCGTACGGCATGATTCCTTGGAACTTCGAGCAGGCGATCTTGCACGACCCGGAACTGGTGGAATCGGGCAAGTATGCTACGCACCTCAAGGAATGGCAAAGGACGCTGGGAGAAGAAAGGGTGCTGCCCACGGTCTACGACGATTTGCGCGAGAACCCGCAATCGTACGTTAACCATCTCGCCGATTTTATCGATCTGCCCAGATTCGAATTGAGCCCCGCTGAAGTCCAGTATGTGCATGCTTCGGAGAGCATGACCCACCCGCGCAACTTTCATCGCACGCGGCGAGCGACGGCGGTGGCCGACTGGTTCAAGGCGCGGCGCCTCGACAGGTTGGTTGCCGCGGTAAAGAAGTCACCGCTGAAGAAATTGTTTTTGGGAGGCGGCCCGGCGTTCTCCGACATTCCGCCGGAAGTCTGCTTGAGTCTCTACGACTATTTCCGCGGGGAGATCGAAGAGCTGGAATCGATGCTCAACCGAGATTTTTCCGCCTGGAAAGCGATGGAAATCAGTCTGACATCCAGCTTGCGCGCGGCGATCTAAATCTTTTTCTATGACCAGAAACTGCGGTCGAGGCTGCGGTATTGGATGGCCTCGGCAATATGCTTGGGCTCAAGCACAGGATTTCCTTCCAGATCCGCAATGGTGCGTGCGACTTTCAGAATTCGGTCGTGGGCCCGGGCGGTCAGTCCCTGCTGCGTCATCGCGCGCTCCAAAAGCCGCTCGCAGTCACCCGACAGGTCGCAGAAAGCACGAATGTGGCGCGGAGCCATCTGGGCATTGCAATAGATCTTGTCGCGGGTCTTCTCGGAAAATCTGGCGAGTTGCGTCGCCCGGGCGCGCAAGATGCGATCGCGAATGCCGGCGGAACTTTCAGGCTCGGCGCCGGAGCGCATCTCCTTGTAGTTCACTGCCGGCACATCAATGTGGATATCAATACGGTCCAACAGGGGCCCGGAAATCTTTGACATGTAGCGCTGGATCATAGGCTGGGAGCAATGACATTCGCGTGAGCGATCGTTGAAGTATCCGCACGGGCACGGATTCATGGCTGCGGCCAGCATGAAGCGGGCGGGAAAGGTTAGCGACATTGCGGCGCGGGCAATGCAGACCGTGCCATCTTCGAGGGGTTGACGCATTACCTCCAGGACATTGCGCGGAAATTCGGGCAACTCGTCAAGAAACAGGACACCGTTGTGGGCGAGAGAGACTTCTCCCGGACGCGGAATCGCGCCGCCGCCGATCAAGCCCGCATCGGAGATGGTGTGGTGAGGGGCGCGGAAGGGGCGAACGCCGACCAGGCCCATGCCGGGATCGAGGACACCTGCCACGCTGTGAATCTTGGTGGTCTCCAGGGCTTCCTCGAATGTGAATGGAGGCAGGATGGTCGGCATGCGTTTGGCAAGCATGGTCTTGCCTGAGCCGGGAGGGCCGATCATGAGAATGTTATGTCCCCCGGCACAAGCCACCTCCAGGGCCCGCTTTGCCGTCTGCTGGCCGCGGACATCTTTGAAGTCAACCTGATAGTGCTGCAGGTCGCCGAGCAACGACTCGCTGTCCACCTTGAGAGAAGGAATACCGTTGCCGGTGTTTACAAAGTGAATCACGTCAAGCAAGGAGCGGACTGGAAAGACCTCCACTCCACCGACCATGGCGGCTTCTCGTGAGTTGAGCTCAGGCACTACCAGGCGTGAGATTTTCTTGCTGCGGGCCTCGATGGCGATGGGCAAAGCACCGCGCACGCCCCGAACACCCCCATCCAGCGATAATTCTCCGACAAAGAGGCAATCCACGATCTCCTTCTTATTCAAACCGCCGTAGGCGCCGAGGATGCCCAAGGCCATGGGCAGGTCGAAACCAGAGCCCTCCTTGCGAATGTCGGCCGGAGCAAGGTTGATGGTGATCTGGGTGGGAGGGATATCGTAGCCACAATTCTTGAGCGCCGACCGCACACGGTCGCGGCTCTCCCGCACCGCGGCGTCGGGAAGGCCCACGGTGTGAAAGTGGTCCTCCGTCATTTTGACGCCGGAAACATCCACTTCAACTTCAATGATGTTGGCATCAATGCCGTACACGGCGGCACTCAGCGTCTTGTAGAGCATGTGGACAGCTTACGAGTTGCGACTTGCGAGTCGCCGTGACGGGGCCATGTCCAGCAGGCGGGCGACGCTACAGCATTAAAAGTACATGCTAATGACCTCACAAGCCGTGATTGTTATCACGGAAACACGTGATGGGATCCGCGAACCAAAATACCTAACACGGTTGGCGTTGTTTGCGGGGGTAGTCTCGACTAGGATTCTTACAGCAACCTGACGAAGACAAGTACCCCTCCACGCCCGGCGGTTGAGGCGTGCACTGCCTATGCCCGAAGAGGAAAAAGAGTCGTCGCAACCGCGAACCCCCCGCCACCTGGAGCAAGAAGAAGCCAAGCTTTGGAGGATGGTGCTTTGGTTTCTCATTCTGCTGGCGACCGCGGTCGCCGCGCTCTCGTGGGACCGCCTGCAAAGCCTGCCCTACCGCCTGGGAGCGCTCCCCGTCGGCCTGCTTGCACTCGCCGTCCTTTTCGCCGTCTACAGCTATGGACGGAAGAAGCAGGTCGTCGAACTTCAAGGCCTTCTTCGCGGACTCCAAGACCGGGTTACAACACCGCCCACCGAAGAGCAACTCGACCAACTGGGACAACTCATCGCCAAGTCGCAGCGAAGCTTCAAGGAGTTGATTGATTCGTTTGACGATGTGGCATTTGCCATCTCCCTGGACGGCACCATCCGCACCGTCAACCGTCGTCTTACTGAGATGCTTGGCGTTGCCTATAACGCAGCCATCGGACACAAGCTGGACGAGTTCATCGACGAACCGAAGAGAGGCGAGGTCGAAACCGGGCTGGCCCGATTTATTGAGCGCAGGCGATGGTCGGGACTCGTGCAGGTTCGGTTGAAGGGCGCCAGCCGGACCCTGTATTTCGATTGTGTGGTGAATGCGATCGTGAAGGGCGACGAAGTTGTCGGGGTCAGCGTACTGGCTCGTGATGTCACCGAGGAACGAGAGAAGGAGCGCCTCTTCACCGAACTGTTCGAAACATTGCACGAAGGAGTGTACTTCAGCACTCCCGAAGGCAAATTGCTGGAGGCCAATGCCTTCCTGGTGCGCGCGCTGGGTTATGAGACCAAGCAGGAACTGCTGGCATTGGATCCGAAGGCGCTCAATTCTAATCCGGAGGAGCGGGCCGTGCTGGGGCGCACCGCCGACGATGAAGGCGGATTGCGCACGCGGGAGATCAGCCTTCGCCGCAAGGACGGCAAGACGTCTACCTTCCTGGACAGTTCACGCGCGGTGTGGGACAACTCGGGAAAGATCATCCGGTACCAGGGCACGCTGGTGGACATCACGGACCGCCGCAACATGGAGGCAGCCCTGCGCCAGCAGGAGGAATTCCAGCGCTACCTGCTGGAGAGCTTCCCCGATCTCATCCTGGTGCTGAATATGGAGGAGCGCTACAGCTTCGTGAGCTCCAGAATCCGTGACCTGCTGGGCTACAAGCCGGAAGACCTGCTGGGCAAAAAGCTTGGCGAAGAAGGGCGGGACTCTCTCGAATTCCTGGGCCTCTGCCAGGAAGTGGCGTCGGGCCGGAAGAGATTCGGGTTTTGCGAGTACGCGGCGCGCCACCGCGACCAGAGTTATCGCACCATGCGCGCGTCGGCGAGCCCGTTGTTTGACGCCGACAAAAAGATCAATGGTGTGATCGTCTCAGTGCGCGACATCACCGTGGAGAAAAAGCTCGAGCAGCAGATTATCCAGAGCGAACGGCTGGCGGCCATGGGGCAGATGATTGGTGGTTTCGCTCATGAACTCAACAATCCTCTCACCAGCATCTTGGGGATTGTCGAGTTGATGCAAGAAGTCGAGACAGACGAAGGGGTGCGCAAGCAACTGAACACGCTGCAGCAGCAGTCGCGCCGGGCGGCAGAAATCGTACAGAACCTCACCTACTTCTCGCGGCCACCGGCGCCTGGGAAGAGCGCGGTTCAGCTCGGCGAAATTGTGCAGCGGACGCTGCACCTCCACGCCTATTCGCTCAGAAAGAACAACATCACGGTGGACTTTCTGCCGGATGCAAGCTTGCCGCCAGTGAGCGGCGACCCCCACCAGCTAATGCAGGTCTTCCTGAATTTGGTCCTGAACGCCGAGCAAGCCATGCGCGAGGTGCGCGAAAAGGGAACGCTGCGCATTCGATTGGGAAAACGGCAGAACCAGGTGTTTGCGACGTTTCAAGACGATGGTCCGGGCATCGCACCGGAAATCCTCCCCAACATCTTCGATCCGTTCTATACGACGAAGCGTCCCGGGCGAGGAACGGGCTTAGGCCTGAGCATTTGCAAGGCGATCGTTCGGGAACATGGTGGAAATGTGGAAGCAGCATCCGGACCGGGGGGAGGCGCCGTATTCACCGTCACTTTGCCGGCCAGCGGAGATGCTCCCGCACCACAGATTGTTTCATGAATAAACTCGTCGTTACCTTTCCACGGCCATGGCGACTGCGTTTCCGCCTCCGAGACACAACGCGGCAATTCCGCGGTGAGCATCTCGGCGGATCATCTCGTAGATCAAAGTGACCAGAACCCTAGCCCCGCTGGCGCCGATGGGATGCCCGATCGCGACCGCGCCGCCGTTTACGTTGACCTTGTTGGGATCCAGACCCAGTTCGCGCATGACGCCGAGAGCCTGGACAGAAAAGGCCTCGTTCAGTTCGTAGAGATCCACATCGCTATTCTTCCAGCCTGTCTTTTCCCATATCTGGCGAACCGCCCCAACTGGCGCCATCATCACCCATTTTGGTTCTACGCCACTGGTCGCCTGGGCCACGATGCGGACCATAGGAGTGGCGCCGAGTTCCTTGGCGCGGCTTGCGCTAGTTACGACGAAAGCGGCGGCGCCATCGTTCACCCCGGGAGCATTGCCGGCCGTGACGGTGCCGTCCTTTTTGAATGCCGGCTTCAAAGAACGCAACGCCTCGATGGTGGTGTCTTCGCGTGGAGATTCGTCTTTATCGAAGATTACCGGAGGAGCCCCCTTTTTCTTGGCGGGTAGTTCGACAGGAACCACTTGAGATTTGAAGCGGCATTCCTGCCAGGCAGCAATCGCCTTGCGGTGAGAATTCAATGCGAACTGGTCCTGCTCTTCGCGGGTTATTCCGTATTTCTCGGCGACGTTTTCGCCGGTCATACCCATGTGGTAGTCGTTGTAAATATCCCACAAGCCGTCGTGCACCATGGAGTCAACGAGTTGCTGGTTCCCGAGACGATAGCCCTTGCGAGCGTTGGGAAGAAGATAAGGCGCGTTGGTCATCGATTCCATTCCACCTGCAACCACGACGGAACTGTTACCGGTTTGAATCGCCTGCGCCGCAAGCGCGACTGCTTTCAATCCCGAGCCGCAAACCTTGTTTATAGTCATGGCACCTACTTCGGGAGGCAAGCCGCCGAAGATCGCAGCCTGGCGCGCGGGATTCTGTCCGAGGCCGGCGGAAACCACATTGCCCATGATGCATTCGTCGACCTGCCCGGGCTCGATCCTGGCGCGCTGTACCGCTTCGCGCACCACGATCGCGCCGAGCTTAGGCGCGCTGAAATCGGAAAGACTGCCTTGAAATTTTCCTACCGCGGTGCGGCATCCTGAGATGATGACAACGTCGTCGAAAGCAGCCATATACGTGCTCCTGCGATGATATGCGAACCAATTATTATAGATGTGCTTGCGGGAGAAAGGATGGAATTCGCTTGCGAGCACAGAACCAGGAAAATTCAGAGAGTGTTTGTTGTTTTGCGCGCGCGCTAACCGATCAAGGAGAGAAGGCCGCGCGAAATTTCGCGAGGCGCGTTGCAAGTTCGCGATCCTCTCGATCGAAGATCCGGTTCAAATGACTTCGAGGTGACTTTGGTGTAGGGGTCGCTCACTCCGTTGACATCATTTTTCTCTTGACATCACTTTTTATTGACTCTATACATTCAAACAGTTGCAACAGACAGACCGTTGCATGATCCATGAATAATGGAAGGGAGAATAGATCAATGGCAACCAAGAAGAAGGCAAAGAAGGCCAGCAAGAAGAAACACTAAATCTTGCTGATTTCGGCAAACGGGGACGCGAAAGCGTCCCCTAAGTTTTTGCAGCCATCATTTTTCCCGCCTCAAATAATTCCCGAATTCAATTGCGACTGGTGCTCGCGATTTTCACGATGGGTGCAACCTGGATGGGTTTTTCCCGGGCTGGACAGATATTCGCGTAGGCGCAGAACGCGCAATAGAAGCCGGGCTTCGCCTCAAACCTCCCGTCCGCAATCTTCGCTGCCACCGTTTCGACGGTCTGGCGAGCCTCCTCCAGTTCCGACCGCTCGCGCTGTGTAATCACCGAGGTGTTCTCCTGCAAGTTGTAGAAGACCAGGCGATCGACGGCATATCCCCACATCTGTTGCGCAGCCAACGCATAAATGGAAAGCTGCAGACTGTCGTCAGCGTCGTCCTGGGATTGCGGTTTGCCTGTTTTGTAGTCGGTAATGGCGACAGCGCCGTCCTTCACGCGATCAATGCGGTCAATCCGACCTACCACCGTGCATTCACCGACTTTGATTTCGAACCCCTCTTCGGTGTGCAGGACCTCGGGAGCGGGCGAGCGGCGGGATAAGGCCAGGAAATCCTTGAGTTGCTCGACTCCCTGACGTTCGTAGAGTTCGTGCTGGTAGCGGTCCTGGAGGTGTGCGTCGGCAAGATTTGCCTTGAACATTGCGATCAGTGCACCTTCATCCATTGGCCGGTTGGATCGAACCGAGTCGAAATAGCTTCGCAGCACGCGATGCATGGTGGCGCCGTATTGCAGGGCGGCAGGGACTTCGCCCGGGATTCTCCACTCCCGCTCCAACTTGAACTGCAACGGGCAGCGTTGATAGCTCTGGACCGCGCTGGCGCTCAGCTTCCTGCCAAGATTGGTCGAAGGCGGGAGCGAGAGCCACTCGCTGGTGCGCGAGGACAGGCCCGACCCGGCGGCAAAGATTGAAGTCTGGAACGGCTTTGCTTCACGCTGGCGAAGCCAGGGTCGCATGCCGGGATCCTTCAGAAGCTCACGCAGAAATCCCGAGGGCGTCCGGTCCTTCCCTGTTCCCTGCTTGGCGTAGAACGTCAGTGAATCACAAGCCCGAGTCATTGCGACGTAGAAGAGGCGTCGCTCCTCCTGAGCATTCAGGCTCTTGTCGTCGTCAGGAGCCAACGACTCTGGATCGCGCAGTTCGCGCGGGAACTCGACCAGCGGCTCGCGATAGCTGTTCGGAAACGACGGCGAATAGGCACGCAAAATGAAAACGTGCTTGAACTCGAGCCCCTTCGCGGAATGGGCGGTCATTAACCGGACCGCATCCGCATCGGTCGCGGGCAATGGAATGCTGCCGTGCGCTTCGCGAAAATATTCCAGGTATTCAACCAATTCCCCGATCTGCCTGGTTTCGGTTGTTGCCTTCGCTTCCCATTTGGCAACGAAGTCGAGCACGGCGTCGAGTGGCGGCGAAGGCGGCAGCGCAAAGTTGCGGATGATGATGTCCAGCGCCTGACGGCTCATCGCGTTTGCATTTGCGATCTGGTCGCGAGTCTGCTGGATTGTGGCCAGGACCGGCGGTCCGCCCTCCAGTTTTTCCAGCACAGACACCAGGCTCGCGTTCTCGGAATGCTTTGGAATCGATCGCAACCCGGCGCGTAGGTGTTCCGGGTTGATGGAAAACTGCGGGAGCGCCGCCACGCGAAGCAAGCTTGCCGAGTCGTCCATCGCCACAACTGCACCGAGGCAAGCGAACAAATCGCGCGCCTCGGGCGTATCCATCACGTCCATGTTCTCGATGGAGAAGGGGATTTCTGCCTGCGCCAGGTCTGCCGCGAGATGCTCCCGGTGATGATGCTGGCGGTAGAGAACGGAAAAATCCGACCAGGAACACTTCGTCTCCTTCTTGCGGGCCTGGATCACTTGAACGAGGTCGGAGCCCTCGATCTCTTTGTCACGCAATATGGCCACGTCGACCTGAACCAGAGGCATCGGTGCGCCTTGCCCCTGCGCCTCTTCTTCTCTGGCCGAGCGCAAAGGAGAGCGGCGATAGGCGGGTTTGCCGGTCCCGTCACTCACGCGGATCTCCGGGTTCTTGTTGATCAGGGCAAACGCGCACTCGAGGATGGCCGTGGTCGAACGCCGGTTCCGTTCAAGGATGACAATCCCCGACCCCGGAAAGTGATGCTGAAAAAGTTCAAAGGCGGCGCTGGAGGCGCCTCGAAAGCGGTAAATAGCCTGATCGGGATCGCCTACGGCGAATACGTTCCGATCCTCGCCGGCCAGCATGTCCAGAATCTTTACCTGCGCAAAGTTGGCATCCTGGAATTCGTCCACCAGAATGAACCGCGCATGCTGCTGTTCCTTCTTGAGCAGGACCGGATCGCTCTTCAGAAGATCGTGAGCGTGAGTGATCTGGTGGCCGAAGGTGCCGAGGTTCCGCTCCCGCAGCATCCGCTCTACCGTGGTGTACACGTTGGCGATTTCCTGGCAACGCTCGCAGACCTCGTCGTCTGTGAGGGATGCAACATCCTTGGACCTGGTCACGCGCGGGATTGAAAGCTCACCGCACTGCAGGCGACGGACATACTCCTGATACTTCTCGGGTCCGACAAGCTCATCCTGGCAGCGGCGTATGAAGTCGAGCAGGTCATCCAGGAACTGCGTAACCTTTGCCGCGCGAACGAAGTAGTTTAACTTCAACTCCCGAATGCGGCGGCGCAGATAAATCCAGAGGTCCTTGTCATCAATCACCTCGAAGCCCTTGCCATTGCGGATCAGCAGGTTGTTGCAATAGGCGTGGAAGGTTTCGAGTTGCAGGCCGGAAATGTCGCGATCGCCGACTTCCCTCTTCACGCGCTGACGCATCTCGCGAGCCGCGTTCTCGGTGTACGTGAGGGCAAGAATCTGATCGGGTGAAACCTGTTGCTCACGAATCAGATAAGCGATGCGCCGAGTGAGGACGGTAGTCTTTCCGGTTCCAGCCCCGGCAACGACCAGCATGGGTCCGTTGAGGTGCTCGATCGCTTCCTGCTGGCGCTCGTCCGGTCGCAACTGCGACGCACGAAGTGAAGACTTAGGCAGATTCACAGAAGGCGAGCATATCAGACCCAGCAGAGGATATTCCGTGGGACCAAAGTGCTATTGCGCTTCAGCTACAACAACGGCAGTGGCCGCAATCGCAGCGGTCTCGGCGCGCAAGATCGTGCGCCCCAAGGACGCCGATTTCCACCCTGCTTTCTGCAACGCATCCAGCTCCTGCTGCGTCCACCCGCCCTCAGGACCGAAGGCCAGCGTAATCCCCTGTCCCGGGGCATACGCGTCCATTGCATCCTTGAGAGAGACGGATCCTTCAATCTCGGACAAGACGATGCGCAGGTCGGCGGTAGTATCGAGTATCTGCTGAAGCCTGAGCGGAGCCGAGACCTCGGGTGGCGCAACCCGCCGGGATTGTTCCGAAGCCTGCTGCGCGATGCGCCGCCATCGCTCCACTCGCTTTTCCGCAGCCGTGGCCAAGTGAGTCGCTGTTCGCTGTGCAACCAAGGGGATGAAACGACCGACACCGAGTTCGGTGCACTTCTCGATGGCCCACTCCATGCGATCGAATTTGAAGATGGAAAGGGCCAAGGTGAGGTTTGCAACTGGGACTACGGAAAGCTCCTCGCCCAAGGTGAATTCGACGCGCTGATCTTCGATTTTCGAGACTGTGCCGCGGCGCACTACGCCGTTTACGGCAACATCGAATTGCTGACCCACTCGGGCCCGCAGGACCCGCGCAAGATGTTCGGCGTGGGCTCCGATCAGGGCAGCGCGATCTCCGGAACTCTCGTCAGCAATCCAGCGTCGTCGGGTCATGTTTTAGAAGCGAAACCGGGAGGAGGCGATTACCCGAATATTTCTTTGACTTTGCTCATCAAGCTCCGGCGTTGCGGCTTGTTCTCGACCGCACTCAAGCCGTCCAGTTCCATCAGCAACTCGCGCTGCCGCTTGCTCAGCTTAGTGGGGGTCTGCACCCGAACTTCGACAAAAAGGTCGCCCTTCCCGTGGCCATTGAGAATCGGCACGCCCTTGTTGCGGACGCGCAAGGTGGTACCGGATTGCGTGCCTTCGGGAATCTTCAGGGAGTGATCTCCGTCGAGCGTGGGTACCTTGATTTCGGTCCCGAGCGCAGCCTGAGCGTACGAGATTGGAATCACGCAGTGAAGGTCATTGCCTTCCCGTTCAAAGAACGAGTGTTCTCTTACGTGCAGCACGACGTAGAGATCACCGGGAGGGCCGCCGAAAACGCCAGCCTCGCCGAGTCCGGTGAAGCGAATGCGCGTACCGTCCTCGACTCCTGCGGGCACCTTCGCGTCCACGGTGCGCTGGCGCAGAATCCGGCCTTCCCCCTTGCACTTCGCACAGGGATCCGTAATGACGCTGCCGGTACCCTGGCAGGTTGGGCAGGTTCGCGCCATGCTGAAGAAGCCCTGCTGGTAGCGGACCTGGCCACGTCCGGCACAGGAGCGGCAGGTAACCGGGGCTTTGCCCGCCGCGGCACCAGAGCCCTGGCACTCTTCACAGACTTCGTGGCGGCGCACGTTGACCTTCGCCTCGCTACCGAACACGGCTTCTTCAAACGAGAGCGTGATGTCTTCCCGGAGGTCGGCACCGCGTTGCGCGCGCGTTCGCCGCCGCCCGCCCGCCCCGAACATTTCTCCGAAGCCGAATCCGAGAAAGTCGTTCAGGATCTCGCTGAGATCCACTGCATTGACGTCGAAGCCTCCGGCCGCAGAACCTACAGCCGAATGCCCGAAGCGATCGTAGAGAGAACGTTTCTCCTCGTCGCAGAGGATGGTGTACGCTTCGGTACACTCCTTGAATTTCTCCTCCGCGTCGGGATTGTTCGGGTTCCGGTCGGGATGATATTGCAGCGCGAGCTTGCGATACGCGCTTTTGATTTCCTGCTCGGTAGCTGTGCGTGAAACTCCGAGCACCTCGTAATAATCGCGTTTTACGTTACTGGCCAGAATGGTCCTTTTTCCCTTTCAGATTGTATTTCGGAAGATCTAGTGCCGGGGATTCCGTGCCACCTTGACCATGGCCGGACGCAGAAGCCGGTCCTTCAACTTGTAGCCACGCTGCAGTTCTTCCAGAACCTCGTGGTCGGGCGATTGGTCAGTATCCACCATCTCGATAGCCTCGTGAAACCGTGGATCAAACGGTTTGCCTGCCGCGGGGACAGGCTGTACTCCCATCCTCGCCAGCGCATCCTGCAACTGTTTATAGATGAGTTCGACCCCGCTGCGGAATTCGGATTTTTCGGCGCTGGTTTGCAGGGCGCGCTCAAAACTGTCAAGGATGGGCAGCAAACCCTTGATCGCGTCCGCCATAGCGTATTCCCGGAAGTCCTGCTGCTCGCGAGCGGCGCGCTTGCGGGCATTATCGAAATCGGCCTGCATGCGTGCCATGCGGTCGAGCAACGTGTCACGCTCAGCCTTGAGTTTCTGCGTTTCTGAATCTGCTTCCGGCTCTACCGCCTGCTGAGGGATAGGGCTATCCCCTTCGTTGTCGCCTGCCGGCAGTTCGTGTTCCGCGTCCAACTCCCGCGGTTCTACTTCTGATTTTCCGTTCGTTCTAGCCATAATTTCTATTCTGATTCGTTTAAAACCTGATCAAAGAGCCGTGCAATGTAAGACACGGCGGTAATGGTGTGCTGGTAATCCATCCTCGTAGGCCCTATGACTGCGAGCGACCCCATGACTTCATCGCCCACCCGCGCCGGAGCGCCGATCAGGACCAGGTTCCGCATGGACGGAATGGCGTCATCGAGGCCAATCACCACGCGGACTGCTTCCTGTTTGGCATCCACATAAGCACCGAGCAACTGCACCACCTTCTGTTTTTCTTCCAGAGTCTGCAGCAGTTCCTGCAAACGCTCGCGATCTTTCTCACCGGCGACTAAGTTCGCCGCCCCTCCTATGAAGACGGCCTGCAGGGAATCTTCCGAGCCCAGGGCCCCCTGCCGGTAAAGTTGCTCAACCGAGTTCAACAGGCGGTCGTATTCGCTGCGCTCCTGTTCGATGCGGCGAAGAACCTCGGCGCGCATCGCATCCATGGTCCACCCGCGAAAATTCTCATTGATGAAGCGTGCCGCGGCGTCCAACTCTGATTGCGGAAGATCCATGCGCAACACGCGGTCGCGAACCACCCCCGAGCGCGTGACTACCACGGCCAATACCTTCTGGTCGCCCAGGCGAGAGAAGTAGACGTGCTCCAGGGCATTGCGCGAACCGCCGGTCGCAACAGCCACTCCCACGTTCTTGGAAATCAGCGACAGCACGTGCGAGGTCCGCTCCATAAACTCCTGCACGTTGGTAATTCCGTGCATGGAGTCTTGGATGATACTTTGGTCCTGCGGAGAAATCTGGGCCTTCCCGCTCAACTGCTCCACGTAGTAGCGGTACGCCTCGGCCGTGGGAATGCGGCCGGCAGAGGTGTGCGGCTGCTCCAGCAGGCCGGCATCGGAAAGATCTGCCATCACATTGCGGATGGTGGCGGGACTCAGCCCCTCGGCATTGGCGCGAGCCAGAGTCCGCGAACCAACAGGTTCCCCGGTAGCGATGAAGGTTTCTACGATCGCTGTCAGGATGACCCGCTCTCGATCCCCAATGTGTGGCGCGCCCGGCATGAGCCCCCGTCAACCCGAATCTTAAGTCGCCTAAAATCAGAGTCTTACATCTAAATTAGTGACAGTGATCCAATTAAATTCTAGGTACCCCCTCCCTCCCTGTCAAGGCTTAGCACTCGGCACTCAAGAATGCTGATTCTTGACCGCAAAAGCCCCTGGCATGTAGTTTGGCCGAACCATGAGAAAGAAACCCAAAGTGGTGGTGATCGGCGCGGGCGCATTTGGAGGCTGGACCGCCCTGTCCCTGCTTCAGGCCGGCGCCCAGGTCACATTGATCGATGCCTGGGGGCCGGGCAATTCACGCGCCTCCTCGGGCGGCGAGACACGGGTGATCCGTGGAACTTATGGGCCCAAATCTCCCTATACCGAGATGACCGCTCGAGCATTTCCACTGTGGAGAAAACACGAGCAGGACTGGAAGCAGCGAATGCTGTATCCCACCGGAGTTCTCTGGATGGCGGCCAGCGGCGAGGACAGTTTTGAACGGGGGTCCGTCGAAATGCTGCGCGCGGCTCGAATCAGGTATGAAGAACTCTCGGCCAAACAAGTGAAGAAACGCTGGCCGCAGATCAACCTTGAGGGTGTGAGTTGGGCGATCTACGAACCGGATGGAGGGTTTCTGGCTGCACGCAGCAGTTGCCAGGTTGTGGCCGATACCTTCCTTGCTCTTGGCGGCGAGTACCGGCAGGCCGCGGTGAATGAACAAGGGTTGGACTCAGACACAGGGAAGAGTCTCAGCCTGTCGGATGGAACAAAAATCAGCGCGGATTACTATGTGTTCGCGTGCGGGCCCTGGCTGGGCAAGCTGTTTCCGAAAACCATTGGAGATTGGGTGCGGGCCACCAAGCAGGACGTTTTTTTCTTCGGCGTTCCCGCCGGCGTAACTGGGCTGGATGATTTGAGTTTGCCGGTCTGGGCCGAGCACCGGGACCGATTCCGCTACGGTATTCCCGGCAACCACGGACGCGGGTTCAAAATCGCCGACGACACGCGTGGAGAGACGTTCGACCCCACGAGCGGCGAGCGCACGGTCAGTGCGGAAGGGTTGGCGGCGGTCCGCGAGTATCTGTGCATGCGCTTCCCTGCCATGAAGCATGCACCTTTGGTGGAGACACGAGTGTGCCAGTATGAGCAGACACCGGATAATCATTTCATTATGGATCGACACCCATCGAATGAAAGGGTGTGGTTGCTGGGAGGAGGTTCGGGGCACGGGTTCAAGCATGGCCCCGTGATAGGCGAGATGATGCGGGAGTTAGTTCTCGAGAATGGCGAACCCCGGCCATACTTCCGGCTCAGCAGGCTCGACCCGGCTAAGAAATAGAAACCGCAGCCGGAAAAGAATGGCAGCTGGCGACTCGAAATCCTCAGTCGGCTGAGATGCGCCGGCATTCGAAATGACCTCGATCAAAAGAGGACACGCTGCCAAACCATCACTGAATCTGAATTACGCCTTGGGACGCGCTGGCATTGATCTCTTCCACTCTCGCAACTACTTTTCCCGCAAAGTCATAGAGCGATTTTGAGAGTGGTGAATCCTGCCCGGCTAATGCGGCGGGCTTTCCACTGTCGCCCGCTTCGCGAAGCTGGGGATCAATCGGCACCTCGCCCAGATAGGCAACCCCGAATTGTGCGGCGGTTTTGGAAGCGCCTCCGCGGGAGAAGATGTCGGTCTGGTGGCTGCAATGCGGACAGATGAAGTAGCTCATGTTCTCGACGATGCCGACCAGGTCTACCTTCATCTGGCGGAACATCTCGATCGCCTTGCGAGCGTCCTGCAAAGAAACGTCGCTCGGCGTTGAGACTACGATGGCGCCGGTCAGCGGCACCGTCTGAATCAGCGACAGAGCCACGTCCCCCGTTCCCGGCGGAAGATCGACGACCAGGTAATCCAGCTCTCCCCATACCACGGAACCCAGGAATTGCCGGATGATGGAATGCAACATGGGCCCCCGCCAGATCAGCGGCTTATCTCCGGGATTCAGGAAACCCACGGAAATGACCTTCAAGCCGTGCGCCTCAAGCGGGTAAATGCGGTTGTCGGGGCCGGCCTTCGGTTGTTGGTTCGTGCCCAGCATCAGGGGAACATTGGGCCCGTAAACGTCTGCGTCGAGCAGACCGACTTTGTGGCCAAGCTTCGTAAGGGCAATCGCCAGGTTCACTGCGAGAGTGGTCTTCCCCACTCCCCCTTTACCCGAACCGACCGCAACGATATTAGCGACTCCGGGAAGGGGCTGGGGCCCTTGTTGCTGTGGCTGACCGGGATGCTGATGCGCAGGAGAGTTCAATGATCACCTTCCAGAACTTAAATTATACAGACGATCTGCATGGGTAGTGGACCGCGACGTCGGAGTTCATGCGCCTTGTTGGCCTGGCACTGAGCATTTAGTGATTAGCACTTAGCCCTTCGAGGTCTTGTTGCAACGACAAAGCATGATGGCCAAATGCCACCTGCCAAATGCCGGGCCTTTCACACCGCCAAATACCCGCCATCCACCGGGAACGCGGCTCCGGTGACCCAGGACGATTCCTCGCTGGCGAGATAGACGGCCAAGCCCGCTACATCTTCGGGCACGCCAAGCCGCCCGATCGGATGAACGGCGACGCGTTCTTTCCGCACGGCCACCGGATCCGGCGCTTTGCTCAAGACCGCGGCGGTGAGATCAGTCTCGATAAACGATGGACATATGGCGTTGACGCGGATGTTTTCGTGTCCGTGGTCAATCGCCATGCACTTGGTCAAAAGCACGACTGCACCTTTCGAAGGCGCATAGGAAGCACGGTTGCGTGCTCCGTTGATGCCCAGGACCGAAGCCATGTTGATAATCGATCCACCTCCAGCCCGCCGCATGTAGGGCAACACGGCCGTGGAAAGCAGCCACACGCCCCGGACATTCACGTTGAAGGTTTCATCCCACTGCGCTTCGCTGATCTGCTCGGCGGTGCCGATGTGAAGAACTCCCGCATTGTTCAGGAGCACGTTGATGGATCCGAAGTGACGCGAAGCATCGTCGAGCACCCGCTCAATATCGGCACGTCTCGAAACATCGGCGGGAAACACTTTGGCAGGCGACCCGATGTTAGCGGCGACGGCGTCCAAATGCTCCTGGCGCCGACCGACTAGCCCGACACTCGCTCCCTCGCGCGCAAGCGCCAGCGCACAGGCGCGACCGATTCCCGTGCCGGCGCCTGTCACGATCGCGACTTTTCCATGCAGTCGAGAACTCATCCGCGACAGTGTACCGGACTTCAGTAACCGTGGCCTTCCAGTCGAACTTTTCCGCTGAACATGCGGTAGATAAAAACGAAATAGGCGATGGAGAACGCCGCCCCCAGCGTCCACCAGGCCAGGCCAACGGCAAGCCCGTGGTGGCCGGCGGCGGTGTTGAAGATCGTGAGGCTATAGGCGGGATCGGTGCTGGCGGGAAGCACTACCGGATACAAGGCAAAGGCCGCCCCTACCAGCATGGCTGCGATATACAGCGATGAGGCGATGAAAGCTGTTCTATCTTCAGACTTGGGCGCGGCCCATATGAGGGCACCCAAGCTGGCTGCCACGATGATCGGAATGAGCAGGCCGATCGGATGTTCCCGGTAATTGTTGATCGTCGCCGGCCGAATGAAGTAAGTAGCGACAAAAGAGAAACAGGTCAGGAAAAACTGCACCGGCCACAGCATGATGGCGATGGCGCGGGCGCGCGAACTCAAGTCACCCTCGGTTTTGATGGCGATATAGAGAGCGCCGTGCACGGTCAAAGTCACCAGGGCCACTACTCCAGCCAGAACCGTGTACCAGTCGAGAATGCCGGGATTGGCGCTAACTTTGAAATTGGTCCAGAGCGCCTCGAAGAAATAGCCGTCGGAGCGCAACGGAACACCACGGATTACGTTTCCGAGCGCAGCCCCAAGGAAAATTGTCAACAGCATGCTGGAAAGGGAGAACACAACGTCAAAGAAGCCCTGCCAAACCGGATTTTCAATGTGCGCGCGGAATTCGATCCCAATGGCCCGCAGCATGAGCAGCCAGAGCACCATCATCAAGGGAAGATAGAACCCGCTGAAACTGGAGGCGTACAACAGCGGGAACGCAAAGTAAAGAGTGCCGCCCGCAGCAAGCAACCATACCTCGTTGCCGTCCCATACCGGGCCGATGGCGCGCAATACCAGTTGCCGCTCTTTGCCGTTGCGCGCGGCAAACAGGTAGATTACACCGGCGCCGAGATCAAACCCGTCCAGGATCACGTATGCGGCGAGCATGAAGGCGACGATGACAAACCAGAGAGTTTCCATGTTCAGTCCCCGATAGCCTCTTGCGGAAGCGGTACCAGCCCTGGCCCGGCTGATGGCCCGTGCTCGATCTCACGCGCCACAAGGAACAGAAACAGAATGCCTAGAACGGTATACATCCCCATGAAGCCAAGCAATGTGAACATGCCATTGCCCGCCGATACCAGCTTTGAATAGCCATCGGCAGTGCGCATCAGGCCATATACAACCCACGGCTGGCGGCCGAGTTCGGCCGTCATCCATCCTGCAGTGTTTGCGATGTAAGGAAATGGCAAGCTGAGAAGCAGCACCCATTGCATGAAGCGCGAGTGGAAGAGCCTGCCGCGCCAGAGCATCAGGGCGGCGATCACGGTAATTGCGATGAAGAGCGTTCCCAGCCCGACCATGATGTGATAGCTGTAATAGAGCAGTGGGATATTATCGGGCCACTGGTCCTGGGGGAATGACCCCAAGCCCTTGACGTGCGCATTCCAGCGCCGGTAGGTAAGGAAGCTTAATGCGCCGGGAACTGTGATGGGATTGTCAATCTTCTTTTCCTCGACATTGGGCTGGCCAATGATGACCAATGGAGCTCGATCCTGATCTTCAAATAAGGCTTCCATGGCAGCCAGCGTAACCGGCTGCTTGTTAGTCACCATGCGGCCCTGGCCATCTCCGGTGGGATAAAGCTGGAGAACACTGAAGATCAGCCCGGTGATCACCCCGACTCTCAAGAACAGCCGCCCGTGTTCTTCATGCTTGCGCCAAAGCAGGTAGAACGCGCCGATCGAAGCCACAACAAAGCAACCGGTAATCGCGGCCCCGCCCATGTTGTGCGCATATTGCCACCATGCCCACTCGTTCAACAGCAATTGCCAGAAGCTGCTTAGTTGCACCGACCCGTCCGGCGCAGCGGTGTAGCCCACGGGATTTTGCATCCATGCGTCGGTGGCGATGATGAAATATCCGGAGAGCCAACTGCCTGCCAGGACGGCAACTGCGGACCACCAATGGGCCTTTGGGCTGAGCCGCTTTTCACCGTACAGAAACAGTCCCAGGAACGCCGACTCGAGAAAGAAGGCAAACATTCCCTCCATGGCGAGTGTCTGGCCGATTACCCCACCGGCGAAGCGCGAGAAATGCGACCAATTGGTGCCGAACTGAAATTCCATGGGAATGCCGGTCACCACTCCAAGGACGAAATTGATGCCGAAGATGCGCGCCCAGAAACGCGCGGCCTGGTTGTAGATCTCCTGCTGGCGCCGCAACCCCAGGGTCTTGAAAATTACGATCAGGGGCGCCAGGCCCATGGTGAGTTGAGGGAAGAGATAGTGATAGGTAACGGTGAACCCGAAATGCAGGCGATGAATCAGGAGTGCGTCCATAGTTCCTACGATCATGCATGACGCTTCGGATGGCTAAGGTAAATTGTCCTCAGCCCATCCTTACAACAGCGCACTACGGCGGCGCTCCTGTTCCAGGCGGCGCGCATCGCGGCGCCTGCCGGCACCCTCGTAACGTCGGCGCTGTTCATCGCTCTCAGGAACCACAGCTGGAACGGTAAGCCGCTTTCCCGCGCCATCGACCGCGACGAAGGTCAGGTACGCCGAGCCCACATGCTGGCAGGTGTCCTGGATGTAGTTTTCGACGAAAACCTTCACTCCGACCTCCATCGAGGTACGGAAGACCCGATTCACGGAAGAGCGGAGAATGACCAGGTCTCCCACGTGCACGGGAACCAGAAAGTCGATGTGATCCACCGAAGCGGTCACCACGTAGTTGCGGGAGTGCCGATGCGCCGCCATGGCCCCGGCCAGATCAATCCAGTGCATGAGGCGTCCGCCGAGCAGGGCGCCAAGCGGGTTCGCGTCATTGGGAAGTACAATCTCGGCCATCTCAGACTGGGAATCGCGCACCGGGCGCGGCATCATCAACTCGTCTTGATCAGTCATTGGCTTGTGCTCGGGTTGAGGTGACTTCAATCCTGCCACGCCGGAGTAAGTAACTTTCCAGGTAGCATCCCGCCATTTTCTGGATGCGCTCGTCGGGATGAATGCAGGTCCAACGCTGGGAACCCACATCGTAAGTGAGCACCCCGTGCGCCACCGGTAAATGCGCATGCTCAGTCACAAAGCAGAAGGAGATCTCAGAACCGAGATCGCGGGTCACGGAAAATCGCACCGCATCGCAGGAACGCTGCTCCGGCATTCGTGAACAGGAAACGGCGTAACCGAGATTGCAACCGTCGGTGAGTTCCGCCGCGCTTGGCTCCTCGCCCTCGTGACCGGGAGCACAGCACCGGCCACGCCAGCCTGCGCCGAGTGGCAGGCGCGAAGGATGCAACCATGCACCCCCTTCAAATTTCTGCGTCGGCATGAAGAAAGGACAGGCCAATGAGCTTCCGATCAATTTTCCGGATGCAGGCATTGTACTCATCCGGCAAAACGCTGCCAACTGTTCGCGTGTTTATACTGGGTTGGGAGTCGGAGAGACGACAATGGACCGAATCGCGATGCTAAGTGAAATCCTGGCTGAGAACCCCGACGATGCTTTCGCCCGCTATGGCCTGGCAATGGAATACGCGAAAAGCGATGTGGATCGCGCCATGCAGGAGTTCCAGGCACTGCTGGCAAAACATCCGGACTACACCGCGGGCTATTTCATGGCGGCTCAGACGCTGGCGGCAGCGGGCCGGGTGGACGAAGCCAAAGCCATGTTGAACCAGGGGATTGAAACCGCGAAGCGTTCCGGAAATAGCCATGCCGAATCCGAGATGGGGGCAATGTTAGCTGAATTAGGCTGAGCTTATTTTCTTCGGCTCGCCATCCTGGCCATGCCAAATTCCACTAACCCGGGCAGGATTTGATAGAGCTTGACGACCGGGTGCATAGTCCATGGGACTACCACTTCCCGCTTGCGCTTGAGATACCCCTGGAAAGTCGCCCGCGCCACTCGTTCCGCGCTGATGCCTCGCACCGAACTCGGCCGAAGCACCTTCACTTCCTTTCCCCGCAGCGCGTTTTCCCCAAAGGCCGTGCGTACGTAACCGGGGCAGACGGTCATGACGTGGATGTGGGAATCCAGCAGTTCGAGCCGGGCGGCCTTTCCGAAGGCATTCATGGCAAATTTGGTGGCGCTATAAATCGCATGAAAGGGCAGGGGCAGATGTCCGGCGACGCTGGAAATATTGATGATGGCCCCGGAATCCTGCTGTCTCATGATGGGGATAACCGCCTGCATGGCGTCGACGGTCCCAAAGAAGTTGGTGTCGAAGGTCTCGCGCGCCGCAGCGCGATCGAGTTCTGAAACCGAATCCAGTAAACCATGTCCCGCGTTGTTCACCCAGACGTCAATCCGGTCAAAATGATGAAGAGTGAGGCTCAGCACTCGGTCGATTTCTTCGCGATGGCGCACATCGCAAGCCAGAGCGAGCGTTCGCTGTGTATGTCCGATTCTGCCGCGCGCGGCTTCGGCGCGTCCCGCATCTCGCGAGAGCACAACCATGTTTGCCCCATGATCGCCAAAGATTTTTGCGATCGCCTCGCCAATGCCCATGGAGGCGCCGGTCACCACTACAACCTTTCCCGAAAGATCCATGTCGAGCTTTTATGCCGCTCATCAAAGCAAGTCAAGGACAGGCGTACAATCTGCCATAGTCGTAGGCTTGGAGGCCTTTTGGAAAGCAAGCTGCTGCCCTTGTTTCCCCTCGATCTGGTGCTGCTGCCCGGAATTCCCCTGCCCTTGCACGTTTTTGAACCTCGCTACAAAGAAATGATCGGAGAATGTCTCTCCAATAAGGCCCCGTTCGGGGTAGTGAGAGCGAAGGAGGCAGAAGGCATCGCCGAAGTTGGTTGTACGGCGGAGATCATCACGGTCACGAAGGAGTACGAGGATGGGCGCATGGACATCGTCACACAGGGGCGCGAGCGTTTCGAAATCGTCGCCGTGAACCGGGAACGCGAGTTCCTGCAGGCCGAGGTGCTCTATCTGATGGACGATCCGGAGCCTGCGACTCGCGAAGAGGCGGCTGAAGCGCTGAAGCTCCACAACGAGGTTTTAAGCCTGGCGGGCGCGGCGCTGGAGAAGGTGGCTCCAGACGAAGACCCGCAACTCTCGTTTCGCCTTGCCGGAACCCTACCCCTGGATCTCGATTTCAAACAGACGCTGCTGGAAATGAAATCCGAAGCTGAGCGTATCCGCGCAATGGTGTCATACCTCCAAGCGCTTCTGCCGGACCTGCGTCGCACCGTGCACATCCGGCAAAAGGCCGGCGGCAACGGCCACGCGCATTAAACGCCGCCCCCATCAACGGATTTCCCGTCGATCCCTATCCCAGGGAGTTGTGAGTAGTCGGCGTATAATCGGGAGCAGAAGCAGTTTTTTGGGGGTTCTTCCATCATGAGTTTCCCGCGGACGCTTGGCGAACTGCGTCAAAGTCCTTTCTCGGAACAGCGTTTGCAGGGTCGTCGCGTAAAGGATGAGATGCGCGACAACTTGCTGGCCAAGCTTCGCGCAGGGGGACCGATCTTTCCCGGAATCGTGGGCTACGAGGACACGGTCATCCCGCAAATAGTGAACGCGGTGTTGTCCCGCCACAATTTCATTCTCCTCGGTCTGCGGGGCCAGGCCAAGAGTCGCATGCTGCGGGCACTCACGACGTTGCTCGATCCCGAGGCTCCTTACATCGCAGGTTGCGAGATCCACGACAATCCTTACGCTCCGATCTGCAAAGCCTGCCGCGACCTGATCGCCGAGCGCGGCGACGACGTGGAGATCGCCTATTTCACTCCGGAGGAGCGCTATGTCGAGAAACTGGCGACTCCGGACGTGACCATTGCGGATTTGATCGGCGACATAGATCCCATCAAAGCTGCCCGTGGCGGTCATCAACTAAGCAGCGAAATGACGGTTCATTATGGGCTCTTGCCGCGCGCTAACCGCAGCATTTTCGCCATGAATGAACTTCCCGACCTGGCCGGAAAAATACAAGTGGGACTGTTCAACATCATGCAGGAAGGCGACGTGCAAATTAAGGGGTATCCCATTCGCATGCCGCTCGACGTAGCCATGGTGTTCAGCGCGAATCCGGAGGACTACACCGCGCGTGGGAAGATCATCACGCCCCTGAAAGACCGTATCGGATCGGAAATCCGAACTCACTATCCGACAACGGTGGAGGAAGGCATTGCCATTACCGCGCAAGAGGCCTGGACCCGGAGGAATGGTCAGAAGCTGCATGTTCCAAAATACATTCAGGAAGTGATTGAAGGAATTGCGTTCGCGGCGCGCGAAGACAAGAAAATTGACAAGCGCTCAGGGGTAAGCCAGCGGCTGCCAATTTCTTGCACCGAGAACGTGATTTCCAACGCGGAACGGCGCGCTGTGAGAAGCAACGAGCAGATGGTGGTACCAAGGATCAGCGACATTTATGCCGCGTTGCCGGCCATCACCGGCAAACTGGAACTGGAGTACGAAGGTGAGATGAAAGGCGCAGACCATGTAGGCCGCGAACTCATCCGCACCGCCATCGCCCGTGCTTATGATGAGTACTTCAGCGGCGTAAACATGCAGCAAGTCGTGCAATGGTTCGACCTGGGAGGAGAAATCCAGGTCACCGACTCCGCCGCAGCCGCTGAAGTCTTGAAAGCGTTGTATCCAATTCAAGGCTTGCTGGAGAAGTTGGTGAAAGTCGGCGTGGGTCCTAAGGACACTCCGGAGGTGCAGGTTTCGGCTGCCGAATTCGTTCTCGAGGGCTTGCATGCCCACAAGCGGATTGGGCGCAACGAGGAGCGTGTGTTCCGCGCGGGAGAGAAACCTCCTAAGCATTCCGATAAACCTTTTGAGCGGGAAGACACGCCGTTCCGAGGACGCCGTCCCTACAATTAGCCGCAGATGAAACGCATTCGTTACAGCAAATACGTTCCCGACCCGGCCGGTGAGATGAGCATGGAGGACCTGCTCAGCGCGCTCTCGGATTACCTGCTCCAGAGCGGTTTCCAGAACATGTATTACTACGGGGAACCGGATGGCGAGCAGACGCTCGACGATCTGCGCCGGGCCATCGAGCAGGCCCTGATGGAAGACAATCTGCTCGACGAAAATCTACGCCAGCAACTTCAACAGATGCAGGCGGACGGCAACCTGGATGAGCTTATCGAACAACTGATCGACCGCATGGAACAGGAAGATTACATCAGCATTTCAGACCCACGCGATCCAGCCCGGCAATCGAGCGTAGGCGGCCAGGTCGGGGAATCTCAGAATCAAGCCAAGTTTGAAATCACCGACAAGAGCCTGGATTTCCTTGGCTTCAAGACCCTGCGCGATCTGCTGGGCTCGTTAGGCAAGTCGAGTTTCGGCAGGCATGATACCCGGGACATGGCGACCGGCATCGAGAGCAGCGGCGCCTCCCGTGCCTACGAATTCGGCGACACCCTGAACCTGGACATCACGGCGACGCTTTCCAACGCAATCCAGCGCGAAGGGCTGAATCTCCCCTTGAGCATTGAGTACTCGGACCTGCGCGTCCATCAATGCGAGTACCAGTCGTCCTGCGCAACGGTGCTGATGCTGGATTGCTCGCACTCCATGATCCTGTACGGAGAAGACCGGTTTACGCCGGCCAAGAAAGTGGCGATGGCTTTGTCCCATCTGATCCGGACGCAGTATCCGGGCGATTCGTTGTCTCTGATCTTGTTTCATGATTCCGCCGAGGAAGTTCCCCTGTCGCAGCTCGCCCGAGTCAAGGTCGGTCCCTACTACACGAACACGCGGGAAGGATTGCGTCTGGCGCAACGCATTCTTCAACGCCAGCGTAAAGACATGAAGCAGATTGTGATGATCACCGATGGCAAGCCGTCCGCGCTCACTCTCGACGACGGGCGCATTTACAAGAACGCCTTCGGGCTCGACCCCCTCGTGGTAAGCCAGACTTTGGAAGAAGTTTCAAAATGTAAGCGGGCCGGCGTGCTGATCAATACCTTCATGCTGGCTTCGGATTATGGCCTGGTCCAGTTCGTTCAGAAAGTCACCGAGATGTGCCGCGGAAAGGCGTACTTCACCACTCCTTACACGCTGGGCCAGTACCTTCTGATGGATTACATGTCCCGGAAGACCAAGACCATCCACTAATCCACTTGAGCGCTGCGGCGTCCGACTGGATGCTTAGCTTCTGGTGATCTCCTGCACCGCCCGGTACGCGTGATCAATCGCTGAATCGGTGTAGGCGTAGGCGCCAGCATCGGAATTGGCAATCGCCAGCCGTCCAAAGGGCTTGCGCGCAACTTCGCACGGAGTTTCACCGCCCTCGAGCCAGAATTTGTCCCAGAGCGAGTTGTATTCGTAAGCATAGCCATGAGGCCACCGATTCACGGTGATGGCCTCAATTTCACGTGCAGGATCAAAACCACCCGGGCCAAGGGTGCGACCAAGCTGCTCGCGAATGTTCCGCTCTAAGGTCTCGAATTTTGTGCTGAACAGTTCCATGCGGCCGATGCGATGCTGGTCCCGCGCGGGCCGGCCCGGCTTGCACGGCGTTTTCACCATATGAATCACGATCGGCTCTTCCGGCTTCCGCGAGCACTCGTATCCGCCAATGCTGACTGGAAGATCCAGGTTCAAGTGCGTGTGGTAGGAGGCGGGGGCGTAGATCGAGTTGGTGCCAAGTTTCTGGAACGACGTCCAATTGCGAACGGCGACGTTCGTGTAAAGCAGCGGGACCTTGGCGGCTTCCCCCAACGCCTCTTTCTGCTTATCCGGAAGTTCCTCGGCAATATAAGGGATGACTACGTGCCAACACGCCAGCACACAATGGGCCGCTTTTGCCGAATAGGCCTTGCCGTCCCGCGCGTAGACGACTTCCACTTCCTTCGCGGTTGAAGGATCTCCATTGTGCTTCACCCGGACCGCCGTGCTGTTCAGGCGAATCCGAGTCGCGGACGCAGGCTGGTCCAACCGGGAATAGTCCGCTTTCGCCATAACCACGTCTGCGGCCGAGTTCCCGGGAATGGCTTCCGGAATCAGTTTGCGAACCATCAATCTGGCGATCGAAGCATTGCCGTCGGGAAAGTGGAAGAAATATTTCTCCGCCTCTTCGTTGAAGATTGCGTCGCGATTCATGCCCCGCCCCGGCCCCGGGTCAAGTTTCATCCCGGTAAAGCCGGGAAGTCCCAAGCCCCACGCATCCTGCGCCGCGATGGCATCAATGCCTACTCCGAACAGTGGATGCGGCGCGCTCTGCAGCAACCGAACCACATCCCGATCCACCTGCACTACATCAGCCAGGAATTTCGCATAACTCATTCGAGCCAGGCGCTCTTTCTTCTGATCGGAACTTGCCCCGGGCAGGTAGTCCTTGGTTTCGGTACAGAGCCGTTGAAAGTCCTGTTTTGCCTTGTCCGAGAGCGGGGCCTCCGCCATGAACTTCTTCCACGCCGTGCCATCGCCGCCTGAGTTGTAGCCGTCCTCTCCGCCGCCGAGAGGAAGCGGATTCACAACCAGCTTGTCGGCGCCGAAGCTCTCTTTGTCGAAGAAGATGCTGGATCGCAGGCCCAAAGACCTGTACAGGTCTTTAGAGACGTACTTGGGATAGGAGGCTACGTCAATTCCCAGCTCTTCCACCAGCGATTTCGAGACTGCGCTGTAGGGCGCGGGGCTCTCAATGGAGTAAGTGCCGCCAAATCCGAGCAGCGTGCGATTGCCGGTGCGGAATTCATTGCGCTTGGCATGTCCGCCGAAGTCATCATGGTTATCGAGCACGAGCACCCGTGCCTTGGGCCCGGCGATTTTGCGGAAGTAGTACGCAGCGGCCAGGCCGCTGATGCCGCCTCCGACCACAATCAGATCGTAACTTTCCCCGGTGTCGTCGATCTTGCCGGAGTCCTGCCAGAACGTGCCGTCACGAACCGTATGCGCAACCTCGAACGAGCCGGGATGGCTGCCACGCAAGCCGGTCAGAGCCGGCGGATAGTAGTCCCCGCCAGAGTTCTCAAACGCAGCCAGCATGTGCGGAGGAATCAGGGCCGCCCCCACGGTGACGGCGACTCCGTTGAGAAAATCCCGGCGAGTGATGTAGTTGCCGAGTCCCAAGTCCTTGTCTCGCGATGTGGGCATAAGAATCCCCCCAGCCAATCAGAATCACTGGCACACCCGACAGCACTGCGAATGCGATCTAAACCTTGAGCCGCGAAAGGTCTGCTTCTGGCGGCAGGTTTGGAGTGCCGCTCTCGGCCTTTTTCACTGCCAATTCTGCAGCCTGGAACCCTAACTTGCTATGCGTTCCGTCACAGAACGGCTTATTGACCGATGCTCCGCAACGGCACAGTGAGAACGCCGTCTTCCCGGTAAGGTCGTAAGCATTGCCGTCGGCATCGAGCAACTCGATGGCTCCTTCGGGAGCTTCGACGCGATATGGGCCATTCTTCTTGATCGTGATTTTCACTGCAGCCATGAAATCTCCGTTTGCTGTGATTTTGCAGGCTTAAGATTAGCAGTTCCCGCAGGCGGGTTCTACCCAACCGCTACGCGACCGCTCGCTGAGGTTGCAGCAACTCTCCATAAAGAGCGAGATATTCATCGGTCATACGTTTCGAGGTGAAGCGCTCGCGGGCACGATTGTAGGCACGGTTGGCATACGCCCGGCACAAGTCACGCTGATCACTTAAGCGGCGGATAATTTCGGCGAGGCTGCCGGCATCGTTGGAATCGAAATAGAGCGCTGCGTCTCCCCAAACTTCGCGGAACGATGGGATGTCGTTGGCGATGATGGCACAGCGCGACAGGGCAGCTTCCAGGGCTGCCATTCCAAAGGGCTCATAGCGGGAGGTCGCCGCATAAATGGCCGAGCGCCCGTAAAGGTTTCGCAGTTGGGCCTCGGTCTGCGGCCCCTTCAGAGCGACCGTCGACTCTCCTGCTGATACCTTTACATCGGCCCGTATCGGCAACTTGAGCCGCTCCATCGGAGGCTCCGACCCCACGATGCACACGGGAACGGGGTGGCGATGCTGAGTGATGAGGTTCACCTGCTTGCCGGCATCAAGCAGCCTCCCGATGGCCAGCACGCAATCATCTTTGGCGAGGTAGGGATTAAAGAATATCGGATTGCGACCGTTGTAGATGACCGAACCGCGGGCCGGTGCACCGAAACAATTCTGGAGCGTATCGAGCATCCAGAAGCTTGGGGCCACCACGGCATCTGCATTTCGTAATCCCTGGACCACGGTCTGGCGATACCAGCGAAGCCAGCGACTCGGAGCGGGCTCTGTGCCGTGTACAGCCTTCCACCAGCTCAGGTAATCGCCATGCGCGACTACGATCCTGGGCTGCTCGGCTTCTATTGCGCCGAAGCAGAAGTGATTGAAGTGCAGCAGATCTGGCTTGAGCTCCGCAATCAGACTTCGAAGGTAAGCAAATGAATCGGACAAGTCCTGTTCCGCTTCCTGCATCCACTCCAAGCGAAAAGCGGTGGGATGATAACTCAGGCCACGAAGGCCATCCATCCAGGAGGTTTGCTGAGGCAGGGGAATCTCGCCAAGGCTGATCAAGGTGACACGATTTCCCCGGGTAATCAGGCCGCTGACCAACTCACGGGTATAACTCCAGACCCCGCTGAGTGTATCGGTCGTCACCAGAACGTGCATGGATTCCCCACGTCAAACGCTCTCGCCAGGCCCTATCGGCGTATCCGCGTTTCGCTGCACTATTCTATGTCGGAAGGGACCAATTTCGAAGCGCAATTGAGCGCGCGCATGGAGAGGTCTGCAAAAACTTGCACTGCTTAGCGTTCCTGGAGCGCAGGTTCGGACTGCAAACCCACCTTTAGACGTATTTCTTTAGCTAAGTCATAGACGGCACGGATCTTGGCTTCCGCCGCCGAGGGCAGGTTTGGCACGTTCAATGCCATCTCACAGGAGAGCAGAAGCGCGGTGACGTTTCCCTTGAGTTCGCTGCGCAGCGCCATCTCCGCCCCTTTGCGCGCGACCAGAACCTCTTTCCTGCGCCGGTTCAGCGCCGCCCGCAATTCCCGTACGACCCGTTCAACACCGCTGATCGCGAAGTTGACATACACAGGAATGCCGCCCTCGACATGTTGCACCAGCAAGTCGCTTTCATCGGGTTCAGCATCCACCAGGAACTGATCGATCACGACCGCTTCGTATTCCTGGGTCCGTAATTGAACGGTCGCTTGGCGCAAGGTCGAGGCAATCTCGACTTCCTGGTTGGTCGCTCGCTTCACGGCATCGGCGCATGCCTGTGCTTTTTCGGATGGAGTGATTACTAGAATCATGCCGGATACATTGCACACCTTTGGCCAAAAACCCGCCATTGAAAACTCGATACTTACACTTCATCCAGAGGCCTAACTTCCCATAGCGGAACGCCCGATCCCCCTCCTGTTCATTCCTGGGACGCGTACTCCTTGAGTTTGCGGTAGAGCGTCGTCTTGCCAATGCCCAACAGCCGCGCCGCCAGCAGTTTGTCTCCGTTCAACTGCGCCACCGTCCCAAGGATGGTCTGTTTTTCAAGCTCCGCCATCGGGATAATTTTGGACGAAATGTCCGGGCTGACCGAGCCCGCATCCCGCGCACTGTGAATGTCGGTGGGAAGATCGCGAACCTGGATAACGGGGCCGGTGGTGAAGGCACAGGCGCGCTCCAGGCAGTTCTCCAGTTCGCGCACGTTGCCGGGCCAGTTGTAGGCAAGCATGATTTTCAACGCTTCGTCGCTGAGGGTGCGCTCCTGACCCGAGGCTCGCGATACCCGCTCCAGAAAATGTTCGGCAAGCAGGGGAATGTCCTGGCGCCGTTCGCGCAGAGGCGGAATTCGCAGCGTCAGCACGTTCAGCCGGAAGTAGAGGTCGCGGCGAAAAGTTCCCTGCGCGACGGCCTGTTCCAGGTCCTTGTTGGTAGCGGCCAGTATGCGCACTTCGATGGGAACTTGCCTGGTACTGCCGACGGGACGAATTTCTTTTTCCTGGATGGCACGCAACAATTTTGCCTGCAAGTCGATGGGAAGCTCGCCCACTTCATCGAGAAACACCGTTCCGCCATTGGCAATGGCCAGCAGACCGTCCTTGGACTGGTTGGCTCCGGTAAACGCTCCCTTGACGTAGCCGAAGAGTTCACTCTCGATCAGGGTGGGTACCAGGGAGCCGCAATCTACCGGGATGAAGGGCTTGTCACGGAACGGTCCGGAGAAGTGGATCGAGCGTGCGACCATCTCTTTTCCGGTGCCGCTCTCGCCAAGGATAAGAACGGGATGGGTGCTGTGCGCCGCCTTGGCAATGATGCGGTAAAGCCGTTCCATCTCCGGCGCGCGCCCCACGATGCTGCCAAAGCCCTGTTTGGATTTGATCTTTTCGCGCAGCATGCGATTTTCGGTTTTCAGCTTGAGATGATTCGCCACCCTCTCTAGCAGCAGCTTGAGTTCATCCATGCTGAATGGCTTGGTCACATAGTCGTAAGCCCCGCTTTTCATGGCCTGCACTGCCGATTGGATGGTGCCGTATCCCGTCACCACGATGACGATGGCATCCGGGCGGCGGGCTTTGATTTGATGAAGCGCCTCGAGCCCGCCGATGCCGGGAAGCTTCAGATCGAGCAGAACTACGTCCGAGCCCTGCGCTTCCAGCACACGGTAGGCCTGTTCCGCCGATTCGGCGACCGCGGCGTTGAAGCCCAGCGACTGTGCGACCTCGCGGCAGGCCTCGCGAACGGAACGCTCATCATCAATGATTAAGAAGTTGAGAAAGTTGGCTCCCTCAATCTGCGGCGAGTTAGGCGTTGGCGCTTCCAAGGTATTCATACGGGTTTCCTTTTTTTCTGATCACGAGGTTGAGAAAGTTTTGCGGCATGATCGAGCACCTCTCGGACCTTTTGCACCAGGGCTTTTCCGGCAAACGGCTTGCGAAAAATAACCACTGGTTCGTTTATCGTGGCTGGGCTCCGGTCGAGTTCGTATCCCGAGGTGAAGATCACCGGAAGAGATGGGTTGATCTCGTGGATCCTGGCTGCGACCTCGCGGCCGTCGCTTCCGGGCAACATGAGATCGCTGAGCAGAAGATGAATGTTGTGGCTTTGCTCCTGAAAAACTCGCAGGGCCTCCCGGCCACTGGACACTTCCAGCACACCGTATCCACGCTGTTGCAGAATGTGCTTGGCCGAACTTCGGATGCTCTCGTTGTCTTCTACCAGCAGAATGGTCTCGCCGCCGCAAGCTGAGATTTCCGGAGTTGCGGGTGCGAGGCCGGGCTGAGCAGTATCGCTGGAAAGAAAACGAATCCTCACGCACGTGCCCTTCTCGGGCTCGCTGGTGATCTCAATCGTCCCGCCGTTTTCACGAACAATGCGGTGCACGGTAGTCAATCCCAGCCCATTTCCATGATCGGCAGCTTTGGTCGTGAAGAACGGTTCAAACACATGGGCGAGAATGTCCGGGCTCATGCCGGAACCGTTGTCCTTCACCACGAGTTCTACCTGGGCTGCACCTGGTTGCAACGAAGACGGAAGGTTGCGAGTGCTCACCTCAACCCTGCCGCCGTCCGGCATCGCGTCACGGGCATTGATCACCAGATTGAGAAGGACCTGCTGTGCCTGCGTGGGATCCATGCGGGTCTGCCACAGCGCAGGATCAAGATCAGTCCGGAGCTCAATGTGCTCGCCAATCAGGCGCGACATGAGGTTTTGCATGTCGCTCACAATTTGGTTCAGCGAGAGCAAGTGTGGTTCCGAGTTCTGTCGCTTCGCGACCGAGAGGAGTTGCTGAATCAGTGCGCCGCCGTGCTCACTCGCCAGGCGAATCTCGTCAATGTAGGTGCTCAAACGGGAGTCGTGCTGAAGCCCGGCTTTGAGCAGGTCGGAATAAAGCATGATGCCGGTCAGCAAGTTGTTAAAGTCGTGCGCAACCCCTCCCACCAAACGTCCGATGGCCTCCATCTTTTGAGCTTCGCGGAGCTGCAGTTCGGCACGTTTGTATTCAGTCAGATCCTCCATCATCAGCAGGGCAAATTCCGGTTTGCCGTCCGGCCCTCGAACCAAAGAGGTCGTCAAGCGGGCCCATCCCCAAGCCTGGTCTTTTCGCACATAGCGAAGTTCCTTCTGGTGCGACTGCTTGTGTTTCGAGATGAGTTCGTCAAACAAGGACTGACAGGCCTTCACATCTTCGGCATACGTGAGTTCGCTTATGGAGCGATTGCGCAGTTCATGGTCGTTGTAGCCCAGCATCCTCAAGGCTGCCCGGTTCCCGTCCAGAACATGGCCGTCGATTGTGCACTGGAGAATTCCGATCGCCGCCTCATCCACAATGGCGCGGAACCGTTCATCGCTGTCGCGCACCAGGCGCCGGCGTTCACCATGGCTGATGTCGCGCATATGAACTACCAGCAAATCGCGCCCTTGAAAGGTGAAGGGCGCGCATCGGGCTTCGATTTGAAGGCGAACTCCGTCGGGGCCCTGAAATTCAAAGGCGCAGGAGGGATAACCGCACGCCCTCTTCGGCCACGGAACCTCCGCGGACGACGATCGCGTACAGGCCCGGGTTCCGGGCACAAACTCCGACAATCTCTTACCGGTCGGGAGCCGCTCAGCGCCGTACCCAAACAACCCGGCCAGAGCCGGGTTCGCGTACACGATCCTGCCATCTTCCACAACGGCGAAACACTCTGGCGACGCGGCCAGGGCGGCCTCCACCAGTTCCAGTCCCAGTTCTTGCTCCCTGACGGCTTGAAGAATTGCGTTCATGGTCTGCAACAGCGAAGGCGGACCTGCCCTCAAGGAGCGGCGTGCCAAGGCGCTTTCCTGATTCGGGAACCAGGCAAAGCTCTCGAACACTCCCTGTTTGGGAAGTTTAGGCAGAATTGGGAAAACACTTTAGGACGACGGTCACATGATCCTGTGACGTCGAAAACTGGAAAGAGGGCGCGGGGAAGCGCCCAGTTCAGCCTTGCACGGACACAGACCGTGTCAATCGGAAGGTCAATCTTCTTTCAGCGCCAAACGCCACGTCTTTTTTACCAGTCGCATAGGCAGTCCCGGTGCCTCCCGCCGCACCGATGGCGGTGCCGATCAGGGCGCCCTTACCCCCGCCTGCCAAACCGCCAATCAAGGCGCCGGCGGCGGTGCCGCCGCCGATCATGGCCAGGTTCCGCTTCTCATGAGACGCTCCCTTGGCGAAGATGCTGGATGTCTGAATCGGTAATTCCTTGCCATTGATCGACAGGCTCACCAGGGTCAATCGAAGGAACCCTGGATCTTTCAGGTGACCCGAAGCTTTGGCTGAGATGACGCGGCCAACCACCGCAGAGCCTCTCGGGGCAACGGTCTGCCCATCAATAATCAGCGGATCATCCAGTACCGCGTCGAAGCTCTCGCCGGAATGAGAGACCGCACTTGAAACCGCTGACTGCAACCGAACTGTAATGGGCGTACCGCTGGGAATAGTAGTGGGCGGGATCGCTGCGGTAGGGGAGATTCCCTTGCTGTCCGCACTTCGATCAAAGGGAAGTTGCTGGTTCGAAGCGGCGCTTTCATCACCGTTCTGAACGCCAGGCTGGCGATTGCAAGCGATGCCGGGACTCAACAACATCAGTAAGCCCGCAAGTGTAACGGTTCTGCTCAGCATCATGGATAGCCGCCCCCAATCTCCTACCGACGTTCTGAAGCGCAACCACGCTGCCACTGTTTGTAGGTCTGAAATCAGGGACTTGCAGAAGGTAACCTCGAGGTCATCATGTAGATTTTGCAAGTAGTTCTTGCACAGTCGGAGAACCTGCAACAGAATTTGTATCTCCGAAGCTGATGCCCACGGCACGGGCCGTACTGACCAATTCGCCATTCCGGTCCACCGCCTTCATATGACCGATGGCAGCGGCGATGTCTACGGGCGTGATTCGCTCCTGCTGCAGACGTACCATCTTCCCAAATTGCCGGTTTGCGATCAGATCAACCGCAGCGACTCCGAAACGGGTTGCCAGCACACGATCAAACGGAGTGGGCGATCCACCCCGCTGGATGTGGCCAAGCACGCTGACTCGCACTTCTTTGTGCGTGCAGAGCGCGATGGCGTCCCCAATCAGGTTTCCCACCGAGCCTCCGCGCGACATGTGCAGCAGTTCGCTGGGCAGCCTCACACCTTCGGCCACGACAACGATGGTGAAGTGCTTGCCGTGACGTTCACGCTCCAGCACGCAGCGGCTAAGATTCTCGACTGAGAACTGGATTTCAGGAATGAGAATAATATGGGCGCCGCCGGCGATGCCGGCGTAAAGCGCGATCCAGCCCGCATCGCGGCCCATGACTTCCACAACCATGATGCGATGATGGGACTCCGCGGTAGTGTGGATCTTGTCCACCGCGTCGGTGGCGGTGTGCACCGCGGAGTCAAAACCGAACGTCAATTCAGTCGCGCACAGATCGTTGTCAATGGTCTTGGGCACGCCCACCAGCTTCATTCCTTTGCGGAACAGTTCCAGCGCGATTTTCATCGAGCCATCGCCGCCGATCGTAATGACCGCATCCATTCCCATACGGGTAGCATTGGCGATAACATCGGAGGAGATGTCGCGCACTACTTCCTGGCCATCCTCCACGGTGCGATAGCGGAAGGGATTACCCCGGTTCGTGGTGCCGAGAATAGTCCCGCCGCGGGGCAAGATTCCGCTGACATCTTTCAGGCCCAGTTCGCGAGAGCGCTCCGGCCAGATCAGCCCGTCGAAACCATCGGGAATTCCGATAACTTTCCAGCCATATTTCAGGATGGCCGCTTTCACTGCTGCGCGAATGACCGCATTCAGGCCGGGCGCGTCGCCACCACCAGTGCAGATGCCGATACAACGAATGTCAGACATGGAATGAGCCTGTCATAGCGCGTGCTCGTTTCGCCATGACACTGCCCACAATCCTCTGTGACGGGGGCTGGATTTCCAACATCACGATTGGACGTAGGGAATGGGGCACACAAAAATGTGCCCCGTGTCTTATGAGTAGCTAGTTGACGATCAGGGGAGCAGTCTTGGTAAAGGTCGTTGTGCCGGAGTAGACGGCGTTGATGGTATAAGTTCCGGTCGCGGCGGAACTGTCTACCGTAATCGTCGCCGGCGACTGCTGGCTGGTAATGCTGATCGTTGTCGGAGTTGCACCGGTGCTGTCAGTGATGCTCCACGAGGTGGTGGCAGAGACGTCAACGGTTCCCGACATGCCTGAAACCGTGGCCAGGGCAGAGATGGTGCCCGTGGAACCGCGGCTAATCGTCACCTGAGTCGGACTCAAGGTCAGGCCGATCACGTTATTCAGCGACACGGTAAGAGTAGAAGTCCCGCTCACCGCTCCCGAGGATGCGGTGATGGTGGCAGTTCCGGCGCTCGCCGCGGTGACCTTACCGCCCGAGGTAATCGAAGCGATGTTGCTATCGCTGGTGGACCAGAAAACCCCGCTAGTCAGCGTCTTTGTGCTGCCGTCATCAAATGTGCCGGTTGCGCTCATCTGCAAGGTGCTTCCCTGCTGAATATTCGGGGCTTGCGGGCCAACCGTCAGGCTGGTCAGGACGGGATCCTGGAAAAACCCCGAGCAGCCAACCAGGCAGGCAAGCAACAAGAGCGTTGTGAATGCAGAGAGTAGTTGCAGCTTCTTCTTGGTGCTCAGCATCAATCATGACCCCAAAAACTGGCAATTCTGAATGGAGTTGATGTCCTGAATTGTAGCAGAGAAGCCACAGGCAGGACTCTACTCTGTTAACGAAAGAACGCTGAAGGTACAACAACTTGCGAGAAAAAACTGGCACTCTGGACGCGAATCCGGTCTGCTAAGCTGAAATCAATCGCATGCTGCCCTCTATTGTTCGCCTGGCTGCCGTTGTCCTACTCTGGCCTGTTGGTGTTGCGCAGTCAAGTTCCACCCCGACTGGGCCACGAGGCAAAGGGTCTCCCCCCGGGGAGACCCTCAAGGTGTGCCCCCGATGTATTCACGCGTATGAAGCTTTCCTGGCCTCCGACGCGCTGAATGGCCGCGGCAGCGCAACTCACGACGAATTGGTCGCGGCTACCTACCTCGCCTCAAAGCTCGAAGAATTCGGGATTACCCCGGCTGGCGACAATGGCGGGTACCTGCAAAAGGTCCCGCTCATCCGGCGCAAGTTCTCCATCCCGCCGCTGCTTCGATTTTCCGATCCCCAAACCCATGACGAGGTCACGTGGAAGCACGGTCTGGAAATGCTGCTGCTGCACACGGGCGATTCAGAGGCAAGCGGCCCGCTGCAAAAAGTAGTGGGCGGCGAAGACGCTCCCGCAATACAAAAAGGAGCTTTCGTATTGCTGCTCGGCAAGCCGGGCGGGCCGGTTCCAACTCGATCCCAGGCACTCAAAGTCTGGCAGCAGGGGGCGGCGGCGGTGATGGTCCCCGAAAATCCCGGGTACGGCGCCTACTGGCAACAGCTTGGCGAGAAGATCTTCGGCGGAGGGATTGAACTGCCCGATGCCGGCGGAAAGGAACCTCTCGATCGCTCCACGCTGATCATGCTGAACGATGACGCGCTGAAACGGATCGAGAAACTTGAAGATGGCATCATCTTCTCGCTCAATGCTCCGGTTGAAAAAACCGAGAACCTTACCACCTGGAATGTGGTCGGGAAACTTCCGGGCCGGAGCCCTGCTCTGGCGAAGGCAGCGATCCTATTCTCCGCGCACTATGACCATCTTGGGATCAGCGAGCCGGTGAATGGAGACTCCATCTACAACGGGGCGGATGATGATGCCTCGGGCGTGGCGGCCGTCCTCGAACTGGCTCGGGTGCTGAGCTCTGGACGCCGGCCGCGGCGCCCGGTTTTGTTCGCGCTGTTCGGCAGCGAAGAACTTGGCGGCCTTGGCTCTGACTATTTCCGCGATCACCCGCCGGTACCGCTCAACCAGATTGCAGCCAACCTGGAATTCGAAATGATCGGCCGTCCCGATCCGAAAATTCCAGCCAACGCCATGTTCCTGTCGGGATGGGAGCGCTCAAACCTTGGCCCGGTGCTGGCCCATCATGGAGCGCACCTGGTTGCAGACCCGCACCCGGAACAAAACTTTTTTGCCCGCTCCGATAATTTCGAACTGGCAAAACGCGGAGTAGTCGCGCAGACCATCTCCAGCTACGGACTTCATGACGACTATCATCGCCCCAGCGACGACATCGCACATCTCGACTTCAAGCACATGGAGGATGCGATTCAGTCACTGCTGGCGCCCATTGAATGGCTGGTGAACTCCAGCTTCAGGCCAGCATGGAAGGAAGGCGGCAGGCCGTAAGTGTTCCGTGCAATTGTTCTGGCTGCTGCTCCCCGGAGCATGTCATCAATGCTTCCTTTTTGCCTTCGCGATGCGCTCGTCAATGGGCTTGCGCCCGGCGAAGCCTTCGCTCACTCCGTGCCAGTGCGTGATTCCCTGCTCGCCAAGTTTCCAGCACAGCAAAATCACCTCCCCTTCCACTCGGCAGGGGAAATCGAGTAGCCCGATGTCCAAATCCTTCACTTGAACCCCGGTGGCATCGATTTCCGCGATGGCGTCTTTCACGCGCTGAATGGTCTTTTCCCTTTCGGCTTTGCGCCGCGCCATGTGGACTACGTTCACCAGCAAGCCGCCACTGAGAAACACGCGATGAGCCAGTTCCTGCAGTTCGGCATCTACGGCTTCGATCAGCTTCTTTCCATCAATAGCGGTTCGAAGGAGCGATTCGAGTATGGGTAAAAGAGTCTGCGCTTCATCTAGAGAGAAGGTGCGTTCCGCCATATAGATACGTCTATTCTAATTCATTGCAGAGAGGAAAGGTCCGGGGTTTCAAAGTTCGAAATCCAACTAAGGAACTGCGTGTTTTCGGGCTCTTTGCCAAAGGCGGCCACAATGGAATTGGGTGTACACTGCTGCCTCGCTGCCGATACACGCGAAAGGAACACACACCATGGCGTCCATACTCATTACTGGAACAAGTACAGGGATCGGGCTCGAAACTGCTCTTACCCTGGGTCGGACGGGCCACACCGTATATGCCACCATGCGCAACCCGGCGCGCGCTCCGGAACTGGGGGACAAGGCTGCGCACGAGCGGCTTCCAATCAAGATTTCGGTCATGGACGTTGACTCGGACAGCTCGGTGAAAACAGCGATCGCCGACATACACAAGGATGCCGGCCACATCGATGTGCTGGTCAACAACGCGGGGGTGGAGCGGAATGGATCGGTTGAAGAACTGCCCCTGGACGAATTCCGCGCCGTGATGGAGACCAACTACTTTGGCGCGATCCGGTGCATTCAAGAGGTGGTCCCGCATATGCGCCGGCGCAAGAGTGGATGCGTCATCAACGTAAGCTCGGTAGCCGGTCGCATCGCCACTTCCCCGCTTGCGCCCTACACCGCCTCCAAGTTCGCCTTGGAAGCGCTCAGCGAGGCTCTCGCCCAGGAGATGAAGACTTTCAACGTGCGAGTCGCGGTGGTCCAGCCCGGTATTATCGACACGCCGATGGCGCGTCGATTGGAAGATCCGAGCAACGGTTCCCAGTATGCGCAGCAACGACGCTTCGGCCATCTATTCGCCGCGGCACTTAAGAATCCGGCGTCACCGTCCCTTGTAGCTCAGAAAATCCAGGAAATCATCGAGAGCGGAACATGGCAACTGCGACACCCGGTCGGGCCTGACGCGCTGCCTTTTCTGGGATGGCGTAACTCAATGACCGATGAGCAATGGGTGGACATCCACGCCGCAGACGACGAGACCTGGTACAAGCGCATGGAGCACGACTTCGGTCTTACCATTCGCCCCAAAAACTGAGCGCCGGAGAGCTATCCGCCGATGTGCACCATGGTGCGGGAGGCGGGCACAAAGTCGGGTTCACCGATATGGTGGCGCTCTTCTTTTCTCTGCACCACGTCCTGAATGAAGGCAACAAGCTGTTCGTCGGAGGCGCCGCGCCGCATCAGGCCATGCAGATCGTGGTCCCAAACCGAAAACAGGCAGGTGCGAATCTTTCCATCCGAGGTGATGCGGATCCGGCTGCAGTGACCGCAGAAAGGATGGGATACCGGCGCGATGATTCCGATCTCTCCGATGCCATCGTCGAAGCGGTAGCGGCGGGCAGTCTCACTGTGCTCGTGTGGGGTCTCGACCAGCGGTCGAAACTCTCCCATGCGATGCAAGATCTCATCCAGCGTGACTACGGTGCTGGGCGTCCACTTGCGATCCTCCTCGAGCGGCATGAATTCAATGAACCGCACAATAACGTTTTCTTCCCGGGCAAACATCCCGAAGGGAATGATCTGGTCCTCGTTGAAGCCGCGCATCAGCACGCAATTGACTTTGACCGGGCCCAGGCCCAAGTCGCGGGCCGCCCGAATTCCCGCCAGCACGCTGTCAAAGCCGTTCGGTACGCGGGTAATGCGGGCAAAGCGGTCGGGGTCCACCGCGTCCATGGAGACCGTGACCCGGCGCAGGCCGGCATCTTTCAGAGGCTTTGCCATTTCGGCAAGAAGGTGCCCGTTCGTCGTGAGGGCGATGTCGAGAGGCTGACCCTCGGGAGTATGCAACTGCGAGACATCGCGCACGAAGTTCACGACGCCATTGCGCAGCAGCGGCTCGCCTCCGGTGATGCGGACCTTATTGATCCCAAGCGCGACCAGCACACGCGTCATGCGCAGGTAGTCGGCAAACGGCAGGTCGGAATACATCGCCCCGTCGTTGCCAGTGCGGCAATAAACACACTTATAGTTGCAGTGATCGGTGACCGAGATCCGCAGATCGCGAATGGGGCGCCCGAATTTGTCGGAAAGCGGCATTTAGCATCAGCACTCGGCACTCAGCACTCAGCCGAATACAACGCGGCCTCGGTTTTCGGCAGAGGACCTTTACAGGCTGAATGCCGAGTGCTGATTGCTGAATACTTGGAAAGGAAACAAAGCAGGCAGGAACAACTCCGGCAAGCATTTCCTTTCCAATGGCTCCTCACGAAGCCGGGAGGCATGGGCGTTTCCACGCATGCCCTTGGGGTAGCATTTGCGACGCTACTCCCTCGCCGCCCGGGCCAGGGTATACCCACAGGACCAAGCGGTCGGAAACTCAACTCCCATTATAGAGTGTGGAAGGCGCTAAAGAGCTTCAATGTTTCAGGGCTCTCTGGATGGCCCTGTTCGGCAAGCTTGCAGCCGATGGTTTTGCGGACATATCACATTCCGTCGTAGTTTGGCCCGCCGCCGCCCTCGGGCGGCACCCACGTGATGATCTGGTAGGGATCCATGATGTCGCAGGTTTTGCAATGCACACAGTTTGACGGGTTAAGGCTGATGCGCTTGCCGTTCGGCGCAGAGCTATCGTCCACCATCTCGTAAACGTTGGCGGGGCAGAAATTCTGGCAGGGACTGCCGAATTCTTTTACACAGCGCTGCTCGCAGACCGTGGTGTCATGAATTACCAGGTGCGCGGGCTGATCTTCTTCGTGCTTCGTCCCTGAGTGATAGAGATCGGTGAGCTTGTCAAAGGTGATTTTGCCGTCGCCCTTCGCTGGACCGAGCAGATGGGCTTCGGCTCCGCCGTTCGCAGGAAGCTGCGTCAGCGGCTTCATGTGCTTGTATCCGGGAGTACCGTCGTAGCGCGCCCGCAGACCCCGGCCGCCGGTGAATTGCTGCACACCGGCGTGGAACATGCCAGCCCAGAAGCCCTTTTCAAATCCCTGGTGGAAGTTTCGAACCTTCCAGAGCTCGTCTTTGATCCAGCTGCTTTCGACTCTCTTCTGGAAGGCCCCCAGAGCGGCTGATGAGGCATCGTCTTTCTTCAGGGCTTCCAAAGCAGTCTCGGCGGCCAGCATGCCACTCTTTATGGCGAGATGAATCCCCTTCAGCCGCTGCGAGTTGAGGAATCCTGCGGAGTCGCCGAGAATCATCCACCCATCGCCGGCGACCGGTGGAATCGCCCACCATCCACCGTAGGGTAGCGACTTGGCGCCATAGCGGATCATCTTGCCGCCTTCGAGCAGCTTGGCAACGAACGGATGTTGCTTGAAATCCTGCAATACCTTTTGCGGGTCAAGACGCGGATCGGGATAGTCCAGGCCGGTGACAAATCCCAGGGAGACAACGTTGTCCTTCGAGCCATAAATCCACGCTCCACCATATTCCCTGGTGGTAAGCGGCCAGCCCATGGTGTAAATCACTTCTCCGGCTGCAATTCGGCCCGACGGTACCTCCCACAACTCTTTCACACCCTGGCCGTAAGTTTGCGGATTGCGATCCTTGGCAAGATCGAATTTCGTGATCAGCTGCTTGGTGAGCGATCCGCGGGTGCCTTCGGCCAGAATAACGATCTTTGCTTTCAGATCGTAGCCGGGTTCGAAATTGGATTTCTTTTCGTTCTGCTTATCCACGCCTTTATCGTCGGTGCGAACGCCGATAACACGGTTGCCGTCATAAAGGAGTTCTGAGCCGGCGAATCCGGTGAAGATGGTGATTCCCGTCTCTTCCACTTTGCCGCCCAGCCACTTCACGAAGCGGTTAATCGAAATCACGTAGTTCCCATGGTCGCGCAGCGGCGGCGGGGTGATGGGAAACTTGAACTTGCCCTTCTCCGTGAGAAAGTAAACCGACTCCTTCGTCACTTCGGCATCGAGCGGCGCTTCTTTTTCAAAACCCGGCAGCAATTCGCGCATGGAGCGCGGGTCGAGCAGCGCGCCGGACAGGCAATGCTGTCCAATCTCGCGGGCTTTCTCGAGGACGTAGATGTTTTCTTTGCTGAGCGGCGCGTCAGGATTTTTGGCGTTGTGCTCATCGATCAATTGCGAGAGACGCAGCGCGCACGCCATGCCGGCCGGGCCACCGCCGACGATGACAACATCGGCGGGCATCTCGGGGCGGTCAACACCTTCGATAGGCTTGCGGAAAATGAGCATAATGGAACTGGTCACAGGCCTGCACAGATCATTCACGGATAGGTTCACTCTCGCTCCGTGAGAATCCGTGGCGACTAGCTTCCTGCTTTCGCCTTCTTCACTTCCTCGATAAGCGGAGGCACGATGTCGAACAGATTTCCTACTACTGCGTAATCGGCGATTTCAAAAATCGGGGCTTCAGAGTCTTTATTGATCGCGATGATCGTGCGCGCGCCCTTCATTCCTACGATGTGCTGGATGGCCCCGCTGATTCCAAGCGCCAGGTAGACTTTGGGCGCGACAGTCTGGCCGGAAGATCCGATCTGGCGGTCCATGGGCAGCCAACCTGAATCGCAAATCGGGCGCGATGCCGCAATCTCCCCGCCCAAAGCTTCGGCAAGCTGCCTGGCAATCTCAATGTTCTTCTGCTCTTTGATTCCGCGTCCCACCGCGACAATGATCTCGGCCTGCGTCAGGTCCACCGCCTGCTTGGCTTCTTTGAAAACTTCCTGCGGCTTGTTGCGGACGGCGCCCTCGGCAATCTCTGCTTGCACGGTCTCCACTGAAGCGGCGGAAGCACCCGCTTCGACTTTATCTCCGCGATAGGCCCCGTTCTGAAAAGTGACGAACCATGGCGCATCGGAGCTGAAACTCACATCCGCCGCAAGTTTGCCCTGGAACATCTGGCGGGTGAAAAGGAGCTTCTCTCCCTCTTTCTTGAACCCAATGCAGTCGCTGATCGCGCTGCGCCCCATCGCGCTAGCAAGTTTGGGAACGAAGTCGCGCACCTGGTAGGTGTGTGGCATGAGCACAATCTGGGCCGGATGCGACGTGAGGAACTGCTTCAGCGCGGCAGCGAAAGCATCCGGCGTGTATGGCTCGAGCCGGGCCGACTCGATGTCGTACACTTTGCCGACTTTCTTACCGGCAACTTCGCTGGCCACGCCGCCGACATTGTTGCCGACAACAGCAGCTTCCAGCGCCCATCCAGTTTCGGCCGCGAGGGCCTGCCCGGCAGTAAGCGTCTCCCACGAAACGCGGTTCAGTTTTCCTTCGCGCTGCTCCACCACAACCAGAATCGTATTCATTTTGGCTTCTTGCGTATCAGGATTTGCGGGAACTCTGAGCGATGCCTCGCGCTCGCCTGCGAACGCCAACCGCAATCAGCATGGCGCCCAGACTCCCTTGTGCCACGACCCACCACAGCCACATGTGCGAACCGCTTCGGATGCCGGTGTATACAAACATCAGAAGCAGCAGATCTACGATCAGCAAAACCTTGCCTACGGTGATCATGGCTGCGCCTACCCGTGCGCCGCCGATCCCCGCTTCGTCTTTGATTCGAACGTAATTTGTGTCCGGCATAGCATTGGTTGGATGCCTGCCAGTCAAGCCGCGGTACCTAGAACGCTCTTACCTCGTTGCGCAGCTTGTCAACCAGCTTCTTGGCGACCTCGCCCGCCGGACCTTCCAGGACCTCGGTATTCTTGGTTTTCTGCGGAACGTAAAGCTTCTCGATCTTTTGCAGGTTTTGTCCCAGCGCGGATTGCACCTCCGCCAGGGTAACTTTCCGCAAAGGTTTGTTTTTGGCCTGCTTGATCCCGATCAGGGTTGCATAACGCAGCTTATTGATACCCGACTGAATGGTGAGAACCGCCGGCAGCGGCATATCTACATACTGGAAGTACCCAGCCTCGAGCTCGCGCTTGACCCGGATGCCGCTCTCGTTCTTCTCAATGTGCATGATGATGGTTGCATGCGGCCATCCCAGCAGCTCGGCCAGCACCACGCCAGTCTGGGCATAGCCATAATCGTCCGACTGCAGTCCGGTGAAGATCAGGTCAAACTTCTCGTCCTTGATGGCTGCGGCAAACGCTTTGGCGGTGTTGAAAGCGTCCAGCCCGACAAAGGCGTTATCTTCCAGGTGAATGGCGCGATCCGCACCCTTGGCCAGCGCTTCGCGAAGCACCTGCTGGGCCCGCGCCGGCCCTGAGGTGATGACCACCACTTCTCCGCTGTGCTTTTCTTTTTGCCGCAGCGCCTCTTCCAGGGCGTAAGCATCCGGCTCGTTCACTTCGTAGGAAACGTCTTCACGGATCCAGGTACCGGTTTCATTGAGCTTCAGGGGAGCATCTTTCTGTGGCACCTGTTTCATGCAGACCAGGATCTTCAAGGCGGACTCCTCGCGCCCCAGTGCGTTCCGAGAGCACCAGGGAAACTGGTTAGTATAAATGACAGTTCAGGAAATGCGCCTGGCAATTCGCCCCAGCGGAGACCGACTTTCCGTTTCCGGACTGAAGGAGGTTGCCGAACTCAATCGGTGAAGACCACCGATTGCACCCCGGAAATCTCGAAACGCTTGCGGCAGCGCAGGTTCTTGCACATCATGACGTCGTCTTTGCGCAGCATGTAGGAACGAGCCTTGGCGAAACGGGCGCGGTCCCGTTCATCGGCGCGCCCGGGAAGTTGCCGCTTCTTGGTTCTCACCAGCCATGTGACGTCGTATTCCGCCGACTGGTGGCAGTGGGGGCAGTTCAGGTTGGCCGTCTTTTTGTCGGTCTTTTCATCGAAAAAGTCGCGCTCTTCCATGCTGGTCTGGCCATTCCTTTTGAGGGCCAAGACAGAATATTACACCTTAGGGCGGCATGGACTGTGGCAAGATGGGGGCGATGCCCAGAAAGAGAAAGGTGAAGAAGTTCCGCGCGGTAAAAGCAGTCAAGGAGCTTGCGCGCGAACGGATCGGCATTCCTCCCGCCGCAAGGATCGTCCCCGACCGGAAGAAGGAAAAGGCTGAGCGGCACAAGCCCACGCTGGAGCGCCTGCTCGAGCAAGAATAGCAGGCTAAGATCGGCTCACAACTTCGCTCACGAACTTCGTGAATTCGCGGATGTCTTCCTCCGTGGTATCGAAGGCACACATCCAGCGCGCGACTGACGCTTCCTCGTTCCAGACATAGAAGAAATAGCGCTTTTGAATTTCCGCAATCGCGGCATGCGGAATCTTCGCGAAGACTCCGTTTCCCTCGACCGGGTACACGATTGTCACTCCAGCAATCCTGGCAAGTTCTTTCTCCAGCAGCTTGGCCATGCGATTGGCATGCTGCGCGCTCTTGAGCCAGAGATCGGCAGTGAGCAAAGCTTCCAGTTGCACCGAGATAAAGCGCATCTTGGAGGCCAATTGCATGCCCTGCTTGCGTAAATAGAGAAAGTCCCCCGCCAGGTTCTTGTCAAAGAACACAACCGCCTCGGCGCCCATCAGCCCATTCTTGGTTCCCCCAAAAGAAAGCACGTCAACACCGAGATCTCTGCTGGCCTGACGGAGATTCTGCCCCAAGCTGACAGCGGCGTTGGCGATACGAGCGCCATCCATATGCAGGAGAAGATCATTTTCATGACAGAACTGCGCCAGGGTCCTGATTTCTTCCGGCTTGTACACCGTGCCCATCTCGGTTGACTGGGTGATCGAGACCACGCGTGGTTGCACATGATGCTGGTCGCCGATCCCGTGATAAGCGCCGCGCACCGACTCTACCGTCAGCTTGCCGGCCTGGTTCGGAATCGGAATCAGCTTGCAGCCGGTAAACTTCTCCGGCGCGCCGCATTCATCGGTGTAGATGTGGGCAAAGTCCGTGCAGATGACCGCATGGTATGACTCGGTCAGCGCCTTCAGGCTAAGGCAATTCGCCGCGGTTCCATTGAAGACGATGAAAACTTCGATGTCATCCCCGAAATGCTCCTTGAATTTCCCAACGGCCGACTCGGTGTAGGCGTCGTCACCGTAGCCCACGGTGTGCCCGTGGTTGGCCCTTGCGATTGCGTCCAGGATCTCGGGGTGAACTCCAGCGTTGTTGTCGCTGGCAAAGCTTCGTACAGGTTTCATGACTCATCAATTTAGCAGAAGGAGAGATGAGGCACGATATGGCCGGAAATGAGCGGGTGATCTACTTTTGTACGCGCTCCAGCGCGGCGCCCAGCACCTTGCCCGGGCCCGACTCCTGCACAAAAGCGATCACGCGAAGATTGCTGGTATCCACTTTCGGATTGAGCTTGAGTTGCACGTCTTGCGCAAAGCCCTTGTTCTTATCCAGAGCGCCAAGGCGGGTAAGACTCTGAACCACGGCCACGTGAGTAAGGCGACGGCCGGAATTTTCTCCCGCTGAGACTTGCGACTCGGCATGATTCAGAGCAACCACTGCGTAGACATCGGCGTTTTTTGATTGTGATTGCGGCAACGCATCGGCTTCGATATGAGCGCGCAACCCTCCGCCGTCCAGCGCGATTGCCGAGATCCGGACTGGAATTTTTGGCGCCGTGCTGGCCTGCTTGCACTCCTGGTTGGCGCGTCGTGAATCGTTCCCCACGAACTCCGCGGCTCCGTCTACTACCATCTGCGGGGTATAAACCCCGTTCAAGCTGAAGTGATCGGAGTACGCACTCTGGCGCTGGCTGAAAAATGCCGACGAATACGGATCTTTCCATCCAATATGGTTCCAGTAGTCCACGTGCTCACTCAAGACGATCAGGTCTGCTCCCGCCACCGGCTGGCGATCCAAGTCCTGGAGCAGGCGGTCGGCGGGCGGGCAACTTGAACACCCTTCGGATGTGAACAACTCCACCAGCACCGGAGTACTTCCGGCCGCGGCCACCCGCGAGCGCCCAGTTAAGAACCACATTCCCACTATCAGGGAAAATATTGCGATTGCGACAAAGAATGCCCTTATCATCTGCCTCTCATCCTGACCCCAGCTTACCTGTAATTGGGATGCCCCGTTGTCGCGAAAGTTTCAGGCCCGCCAGGGCTTCCTCAATTCGCAAAGCTCACTGCTGGACTATAATTTTTGAACTCTCATCATGCGAACATCTCTTGCCCTGGGCGTGATTGTGCTTCTTGCGACCGCCTCGCTTGCGCAAATGTCAGGCACGAAAGCCCCGGCGAAGCCGCCCTCGGCAAGCAGGCATGCAACCCGTATCCAAGCTGCCAAAGCGCCGCTCACGCCCGTTCCAGAATTCGAGGACATCGCTGCGCAAGCGGGGCTCACGGTCTCTCACATCTCATCGCCTGAAAAAAAATACATCGTGGAGTCCATGAGTGGAGGTGCCGGATTGATCGACTGCGACGGCGATGGCAAGCTTGACATCATTACTGCCAATGGCTCCACCGTTGATCGTTACCGGCAGGGTGGCGATCCGATGATCACCCTCTACCATCAGGACGCCGGACTCAAGTTTTCCGATATCAGCAAGATTGCCGGTCTGACCCGCAAGGGTTGGGGCATGGGCATTGCTGTTGCGGATTACGATAACGACGGTATCTCCGACATTTATGTGACCGGATACGGAGGAAACGCGCTGTACCGAGGTCTCGGCAATTGCAAGTTCGCGGACGTAACCGACAAAGCCGGAGTGGCCGTCGGAGGCTTCAGCACTGGCGCGGCCTGGGCCGATTATGACCGCGACGGAAAAGTGGACCTCTTTGTCTCCCGTTATGTTCAGTTCGACATGAGCCGGTTGCCCGATTTCGGGAGCGACGAGAAGAACTGCAGGTTCAAAGGAGTGCTGGTCCAATGCGGCCCGTGGGGACTCATTGGGGAATCCGACTTCCTGTTTCGTAATCGCGGCGACGGGACCTTCGAAGACGTGTCAAAAAAGGCGGGCGTAGACGATTCCAGCCGCTACTATGGCCTGGGAGCAATCTGGGGCGACTACGACAACGATGGCTGGCCCGATCTCTACGTCGCCAACGACGCCGGCCCCAACTATCTCTACCGCAATAAGCGCGACGGCACGTTTGAGGAAGGCGGGATGCTCTCCGGAGTGGCGGTCAGCGGCGAAGGCCTTCAGCAGGGCTCGATGGGAGTGGACTGGGGCGACTACCTCAACGATGGGCGCATGGCCATGTTCGTCACCAACTTCACCGAACAGCCGGACACGCTATACCGCAACCAGGGACCACAGGGATTCTCGGACGTGAGTTGGGCCGCGAAACTGGCCCAGCCTACCTATCCTATGGTGGGATGGGGCACTGCTTTTTTCGATATGGACAACGACGGATGGCTGGACATCTTCGTCGCCAATGGCCATGTTTATCCCCAGGTAGATTCGGTTCCGGGCGGGGCCCATTATCGTCAGCCGCTTCAACTTTTTCGTAACCTGAGGGATGGAACATTTCAGGATGTCTCCCAAACACTGGCAACCCTGTCCCTGGCATCGCGGCGTGGCGCCGCTTTCGGCGATATTGATAACGACGGCAACGTGGACGTGGTCCTGATCAATGTCGGTGAAACTCCAAGCCTGCTGCTGAACCGGTGTCAGAATTCGAACCATCGCGTCCTCTTCCGCTTGATCGGAAGCCAGAGCAACCGGGCAGCAATCGGGGCGCGTGTAACCGTAAGCACCGGCAAGTTGAAGCAGTTCAGCGAAGTACGAGCTGGCGGCAGCTACATCTCGCAAAATGACCCGCGGCTACACTTTGGATTGGGAGCGGCGGCGACCATCGAGGTCCAGATCCAGTGGCCCAGCGGAAAAGCAGAGCTGCTGCACAACGTCCCTGCCGATTTCATTTACACCGTCGTAGAAGGTAAAGGCATTCAGGAGAAAGCCCCGTTCTCGCGTCCGGCAGCCCGGAACGCCAGCCCCAAATCGAATTGATTACAAGCTGATTAATGGTCCGCCCCTGTCGCATTCCCGAGTGCAACAGCCAAAAATCTTCCCGCATCGAAAGCCCGCAAGACTTGAGTGGCAGCAACACCCGGGTTCCGCATTGCGCCGGTGCGGGGCAGGGGCCTGCGAACTAGATCCTGTTTTCGCGCCAGACGTGAGGTCTCACCCAAGCCTCGCATTGAGTTCGCGCTCGCAACAGGAGGTTTCTTGTGCCGGCTTCTACCCCCTTCTCCACCTTTTCGAGATGGCTCCTTCCGTTCATCGGGATTGTGTGTACGACGGCCTCCAGCCAATCCCTGCCGGCGGCCAATTTCCTCCCGCGCGCTCTTCCCGACGTGAGCGGAATTACCATTTCGAAGCGCGTGGATGAAGTGAATCTTGCCTTCACGGTCACCGACAAGAAGGGTCACTTGATCAATGATTTGGGCTTTGCTGATTTCAGCATTCTGGATAATCACCTGGCTCCGGAAGGAGTAAATTTCTTCCAACAGCAAACCGACTTGCCTCTGCGAGTTGCAGTACTCGTGGACGCAAGTGATTCCATTCTGTATCGCTTCGATTACGAGAAGAGCGCAGCCGGCTCATTTCTGAAGCACATACTCCGGCCGGGCAAAGATCAGGCCTTTGTGGTTGCATTCAATGACCACGTCCGGCTCATCCACGACGACACTGACAACACCAGGGCGTTGAGCAAAGCTGTCAAGCGAATCCAGGCGGGCGGGAACACCGCGCTGTACGACGCGGTCATGTGGACAGCCGGCAAGCTCCAAGGCAGCCCTCCTCAAACCCGGCGCGCGATCATCCTGATCAGCGACGGCGAAGATACGCACAGCAAGGCTCGCCTGTTCGAGGCCGAGCAGGCCGCGGTGCGCGCGCAAGTCACCCTGTTCGCTTTGAGTACAAACGAATTTCCGTTCAGCCATTCCGCCGGTGAGGAAGTGATGAAACTTCTGACCGCAGGAACCGGCGGTATGATCTTGCCGGCCCGTGATGAATATCATTTAAGCCGCGCCTTCCGCCAGGTGGAACAGGCACTGCGAAACCAATATGCCATTGCCTATCGTCCCGCTCGGTTCACCCCGGACGGCAGCTTCCGTCTGGTTGAGATCTTAACCGCGCGCAAAGGACTGAGAATCCAGTGCCGGCGCGGGTACTACGCGCGCGAACAGGCGAGCATCCTGCCCGAACACTAGGCCTTTGTCCTGTTTCTGCGAAGCTGGATTAAGTTGAATCGTGTGACGAAAACCATTGATAAATTCCGCCCTTTTGCTTAAAGTCTGTCGCAATTCTTGGCCTTGCCAGAGGTGTTCGGTAAGGGGCGCCCTCTCGGAACTGGAACAATCGATGGCTCGCATCTCCATACGTATTCTTGGCCTGCTCGCTTTCACTGTGTGCGTTTCCGCCCTGTCGCACGCTCTGGATGATTCGCAGAATTTTGTTCCTCCCGACTTGCAAGACACGGGAATCACCCTTTCCGCGCGGGTGGACGAAGTCAACCTCGTATTCACCGCCGTGGACAAGCACGGCCGCTTCATCAAAGACCTCCCTCAGGATGCCTTTGAACTGCTGGACAACAGCAAGGCTCCGCAGTCCATCGGCTATTTCCAGCAGCAGTCGAATCTGCCCTTGCGGGTGGCCTTGTTGATCGACTTGAGCGATTCGATCAGAAGCCGTTTCAAGTTCGAACAGGAGGCGGCCATCATGTTCCTGAAGAGAATCCTGCGTCCGGGCAAAGACGAGGCGTTCATCGTAGGTTTCAATTCGCACGCCCAGCTTGAACAGGACATGACTGGGGACGTGGAGAAACTCAGCAGGGCGATCCGCCGGTTGACGCCCGGCGGAGACACCGCCGTCCATGATGCGGTGGTCTTCGCTTGCAGCAAGTTGGAAAAGCAATCCACGCGCGGAGTATTGCGGCGCGCCATCATTCTGGTCAGTGATGGGGTAGACACCGCAAGCAAGGCCAGCCTTGAAGATGCCACCATGAGCGAGGCGCGCGCACAAACCATTCTCTACGCCGTGCGAACCAATAACCCTGTCAGCAACCCTCTCCCGCTTGGCCAGCAAACTCTAAGCTTGCTTACCTCCAATAGCGGAGGCCACATCCTCGCCGGAGTTGAAAAATCCGATCTGGTCCGTTCCTTCAAACGCATCGAGGCGGCCCTTCGTAGCCAGTACGCGCTGGGTTATCACCCCGCCGACTTTGCCCCGGATGGCAGCTACCGCTCCGTAGAAATCAGCGCACGAAAGAAAGGCATTAAGGTGCAATGCCGCAAAGGTTACTTTGCCAGGAACGGATCGGACCGATAGCCGAGCTTCGCACGCTCGATTACACTAAGTTTGCGGGCCATGCACAACCTCGAGCGTCCTTCAACTTTGGCGGCAATATTTCACCAGTATTGTCCACGGTGCCGCATCGGAAGGATTTTCCATCCCTCAAAGGTCCCGCTGTTTCCGCGAATGTATTCTGAATGCCCCATATGTTCCCTCAAGTTTGAACGTGAAGAGGGCTACTTCCTGGGGGCGATGTATATTGGTTACCTGCTGGGGCTGATCCTGATCGTCCTCTTCGCGGCCATTCTGTGGCTGGCCCTGCGCTTGAGTCTGTACCGCAGCTTCCTGTGGGGCATGATTCTATTTCTGCCTTTCGCCCTGCCATTGACTTTCCTCGCGCGCGTACTTTGGATCTACCTTGATCAGGCAATCGATCCGGAACGCTGAGAAGTTCGCGGCAGTGTCATTGGCCTTTCGAGGGGCCGGCGCCGGCCAGAGTAAGGTTTTCCGCTTTCCACCTCATCGCGGCGTAGATCCGGCTGCGACCGCTCGGGTGATCGAAGAAGATCCACTCCTCGGCCGGTCCTGGGCTCATCTTCCGATATTCCCCCAGATGGATCGCGGCCTGAGCGAACCCGTCGGGCTGGCGGCTGGCATTGAGTCCGTACATGTCGGCTTCATACTCCTGGGTACGAATAAATGTGTTCTGCAATGGAGTCAGCACGAGGAAGAAAATGGATGCCAGTAGAACCACAACGGGGAGAATCGCCGGATCGGCTATGTCACGAGTCTGCCACTTCTCTCCCCAGTGCTTCAGCGCCCAATCCAAGGCCCATTTCAAGAATGCAAAGCCCACCACAATCACGATCAGGGAAAACATGATTCCTTTGTAAACGTGGTTAAGCACATAATGTCCCATCTCGTGGCCCATGACCGCCTGGATCTCCTTCGGCGAACCTCGGCGGAGCAAATTGTCATTGAGCGTAATGCGCATAGTGGAGCCGAAGCCGCTGACATTTGCGCTCATGCGCGTAGTTTGTCGGGACGCGTCGATCTGCCAGATGTTATGTGCCGGAATCCCGTTGGCTCGCGCAAGACTTAGTATGGGTTCCGTGACCTTTGGATCGTCGAGCAGGGTGAGCTTATTGAAAATGGGAAAGATGTAAACCGGCGCGATCAGCGCCACAAAGATCGTGAACGCCCAGCTGACCACCGCTCCCCAAACCCACCACGTGCTACGCAGGCGGCGGACAATCCCGAACAATACGATGGTAATTATGCCGCCTAGCATGACTCCCACCGCCAGATCCTTGACCTGATCGCTCAACCACGGCCCGAAGCTCTGGGTAGCCAGCCCGTACTTATGCTCGCGAAGATACCCTTCATAGAATGCAAGGGGAAAGCCCAGAATGAAGGTGAGCACCGCATACTGCAACCAGTAGAGAAATGTCTGCAGCGGCCTGCGTCGTGTGACTTTCTCAGCCCAATCCCGCATGCGGGCGGACCAGCGCAGGTTCAGCAGCAGCAACGAAATCACGATCCCATAAAGAAAGTCCCAGAGGGTCATCCAGTATCCGCCTTCAAAGTAGGCGTCCGAACGCGCTCGTGCCGACGCTGGGATCTCTGCTAGATATGCATTGGTTGCAGCTTCAGCATTGAATTGCGCCGAGGGCCTGGCTTCCGCCGGCATCACGACAACCGAAGGCATCTGGGATGCGGCGGGAGATTCCGCCGCCACCGCGAAAACCTTAAGCAGGCTCAACAGCAGCACGCTGAACAGAACATCTCTGAAGCGAACCACGGCATGCTCCTTGGATTGGGAGTTCCACGAGTATATACGCGGCGCGTTTTCAGATGTTAGCGGGACCCAGGGGAGTAGTATCTTCCGTCATCGTAGATTCAGGCGGCCGTTTCGGTACGTCTTCCTTGCTAACAGCCTGGGACTTTGCCGGGCCTTCTTGGCATGGCGCTGCCTTCGTTGTCGGGCCAGGTCCTCGAGAAACCGCTCATCTGCAGTCCGGGCACTCAAGCCAGTCAGGGACGTTACGCTCGAGCAAGATACAGAATGTGGATGTCCTTTGCACGACCATTTTCCTGTACGAAGGATTGCAAGCTTGTGGTTCTATCATAGGATTTGCGCGAGCTAGATAAAAATTACCGAAGCACATTGCAAGTGGTAGGATGGTACGGTCATTTGCTGCACATTCTTTGTGGGTACCGACAAAACAGCTCCCAGGGGGTTACATGCCTGAATTATCAATGATTGTGTCCGACTTACAAACCCGCCGCAAACAAATACAACATGAGTTGCGCAGCTTGGAATCCGCCATTTCTGCTCTTAAAGGAGTAGGTAGCGGAGCGATGCAAGCTTCGGGGGGTCGTCGGAGACCCAGACTTTCCGCGGCCGCGCGCAAGCGGATTGCTGATGCGCAAAGAGCGAGATGGGCCAGAGTTCGCGCGCAACAGAAAAAGTCAGCGTAGTCAGCTTCCACTAACCAACACTGCCCGCCTGCAGGTACAGCGGGCATTTTCTGTCTCCACGACAACTACAAAACGAAATCTACAACTGCCGTCTCATTGCGACGGACAACGACCTTCTTATCCAACGTCTTGAGCTCAGAAAATACCGGGCGGCCGACCCTGCGCTCGGTCAGAATGTTAAAGGATGATTCCCGGCGCACCAGTCCTCACCTCATGCCGCTGGATAATGCGGTTCTTGAACGGAAAAGACAAATTGAAGCTGGCCGCTCCGTCCATGTGCACGGTATGCAAGAAGGGGTCGGAGCTTTTCATATGCAGCATTTCGTCTTTCGGCATCAATAGAATGCGGGGCCAATACCTACATCGCGTCATCCAGAAAGCGCCGCACCTGTGGCAGATCCATGCCTTTGCCGCTATTGATATTTCTCAGATAGACGGCCGTGTTGGCCACGCCCCTGTGCACTTACGAGCGGACGCTCAAGGTCTCGTTTCTTAGTGGAGTCCGGATCGCAGACCTGGGGGATCTTTCGTGATAGGAAAACTGGATGGACGAGGTATGGGCCCGGACCACTTCACTGGGCCCGATATATTGCCCTTCTCCGTGAGCGGAATGACCTTGTATTCAGTCTCCGCCAAGGATCGTGCGCTGCACCCCAAGAGGATAGAAATAAGGATAACCGGCCTGGTGTGCATAATCCGACCTTTACAGTTCCTGCGATGTTAGTAAACTCTTCATCACTGCCAATTACCGAAGTAATCGCGCCGTCCCATAACTGGATTCACGCCTTCCCGCGAGACGCTCCGATACTCTTCCTCGGTTGCGTTTTCCCGATATTCAATTGTCGATCCATCAGTTTGAGTTACCACGTCAGCGCCGCGACTTCACCCAAATGGCAGGTTTACTGGAATGGAGCGACCCGAAGACAAGCCCCAACAGTGACTCTACGAACGTGGAGGATTCTTTGCAGAAGATAGCGACGAATGTCGCTTGCCGGTACCCGGCTCGCCAGGTTCCGGCTTCAAGAAAGCAGCCGGCGGATCCAGCGAGCAACGCCGGATGAATTCCGATTTCGTGAGCGTTCCTTCCATCCAGGCGCGAATATCGTCAAGGCTCGCGGCGGCAACGCCTCCCCCCTGGTCCATGAAGATAATCACCACCCCTTCGATGGTGTTCTGCGGAGTATGGGCCATTTCGCGATATTGTTCACCGAACACGCTCTGCACGAACTTCCAGCGGTCTCCGACAGCGGCGTTCATTGCGGAGCCGTCCGGTTGCGCGAACAGATAAAGCGCTTTCCTGCCCTTCAATTTTTGCCAGTCGCCTTCGAACACATCTTCGTTCCTGCGAAGGATGGTAAACCCTGGTGCGATACTTGCGGCCTGCCCGACCGCGCCAATGGCGCGGGCCGATGAGACTTCCACCTGCGCCCGTTTGATCCAACCGCTCTGGCTCGACGACAAAGCGACTCGTACCCATGGGCCGTGTTGCTCAAGGACTTGGAACTCGTCATCCAGATGCGCATGCACCAGCACTTTGGAGTTCTCCGCAGGCGCGCTGTACACCTTGACTTGTGCCTGAGATACAAGTGCGAATTCCGTCCCCTCCGAAATTCCTTTCGGCTGTTGCGAGGCCTTCACTTGCTCGGCTAGGGTCGCGAGCTGGCGCTCCGCCTCGATTCTCTGGGCCCGCACTTTCTCGACATTTTCGGACAGCACCTTCGGGTCGTCCGATTTATCTATCAGGTATTGCGATAGCCGATCGAGCAGGTCTGCTTCCAGTCGCCCGTTCGATTCGAAGTTGCGGTAGCCGGCAGCTTCGCCATTTCGGCCCGCGTACCAGGCCGAAACCTGCGCGCGTACTTTCACCACAGTTCCCTTCGTTGACGAAGGTTCAAGATCAATCTTGTATTCGTAATAGGGCCGCTGGAAATCGGCAGGCTGGATTCCATCCAGATTGACAAATCCGTCCAGCGACGGCAGGCGGCTTCCGCCGTAAGCGCCCAGGTTCTGCAACGCGCCCTTCACCGCGGGCAGGGATGCGGCGAATTCTTTTTGCCGCTCCACCCGGGGCGTCTGAGCGTTCACACACAGACTCGCACTTACGACCGCCAGGAACAGCACTACATTCCTCATGGCAGCGGCTCCAGCAGCAGCCCATAAATCCATCCCGTCGTTCCGGCAGCGCTCTGCACCTGATACCAGGAGTGGGTGCGCCATAGGAGCGTCACTTCCCCTCCATTCGCGATGGACTCCAGGGTACGGGCATCGGTGTAGGGTTCTGCCTTGAGTTCTGCCGCGACCGCCTTCACGCGAGCCTGCCTGCCGCCGTGCGCTTCCTGGATCTTGTTCTGCAGTTCCTGCCGTTTCGCGTTGACCGCTTTGAGTTGCCGCTGCTCTTCTTCAAGTGCGGATTGCAGAACCTCCAGTTTCTCCTGCTGCTTGGCGAATGCGGCATCGCGGAGTTTCTTCGCCTGCTCTTCTTCCAGGCTCTTCAGGTTGTCAGAAATGGCGAGGAACTCCGCATTCTCAACCGTCCCATCCGAGAGATGCGTGTGATGATGGGAGTTCTCCACGAAAACCGAATCGATGGTGATACGGGTGGATTTGGGTCCAAGCGCCTGGACGACGTAACGGATTACAACCGTTCCCTGATCGTTGGTATTTTCGAAATGCTCGGGAGCGATGGTCTCGCTTCGCACTTTGTAAATCACGCTTCCCGGCGGAGCCGGCTTCTTGATTGCATCCGAGCTTTTCGCGGACCCGGCGCCGTAAAGTTCTGCTGTTCCCTTGTACTCGGAGGTGCCGCGGACGATACCGTCCTCGGTGGCCGCCTCCACAACTTTCCAAACCATGTCGTAGGGATCGTCTACGTCAGCCGAAAAGCCATCACCATAGTGAACGCGGGTCTTTGCCGAAACCTGAGGCAGGGCAACGAGCAGGAAAATAGCAACATAGAATCCTGCCCTTCGAGAAGATCGCGGTTGCGCTTGAACTCGGGGACGAGAGGGGAACCAATTGCAGAACATCGGCTGCTCAGGGTTTACAAAATACCATCAGCGCAAGCACGACCGGCAAGTACATCACCGAGGCGTGAACAACGCGCGCTGCCGCCTGCCGGGAATTCCCGGTGAACATCTTCGCCGCGTAATAGAAAAAGACTGCTCCCGAAGCTATGACCCCGAGGACGTACAGCAGGCTGTAGGAGGAACCCAGGGCCGGCAGAAGCGTCGCCAAAACCAGCACCACGGTGAAGCTCACAATCTCGTAGCGGGTGAATTGGCCATCGCGATCGAAGGCCGGCAACATCTGGTAGCCGGCGCGCGCGTAATCTTCGCGGTACATGAGCGCGATTGCCAGGAAATGAGGAAACTGCCACAGAAACAGAACTGCGAAGAGGAACCAGGCTTCGCGGTTCAGCGAGTTCGCGGCGCCAGCCCAGCCAATCAGTGTCGGCATGGCGCCCGGAAACGCTCCCAGCAGTGTGCAGAGCGGAGTCTTGCGCTTTAGGGGTGTGTAGATCAAAAGATAAGACAGCAGAGTGGAGACCGCCAGCACGGCGGTCAGCAGATTTACCGTAAGCCAGAGATAAACCCCACCGGCGACGCTGAGCCCCATGCCGAACCAGAACGCTTCCCTAGCCGAGATACGCCCAGCCGGCAATGGCCGGTTCGCGGTGCGCCGCATCTCGGCGTCGTACCGGCGCTCCATGAACTGGTTCAGGGTGGCGGTTCCGCTTGCTACCAGCAACGTCCCGAGGACTGTGTTCAACAGGCCAAACCAGTGCACGGGTCCGGAATGGCCAAGAACGAACCCCGCCGAAGTGGTCATCAGGATCAGCAGGTTCACTTCCGGCTTGGTCAAAGTGTAATAGTCCCGCAGCCTGCAAAGGATGCGGTTAGCGTTTATGCGAGGGTTCACCGGGTTCGTGGTCGCCATTGATCTCTCAAAACGATGACTTGCTGCTCACCCCTGTTACCACGGCGGTTCGGATCCTACCGCCACTTCCTGCTGCCGGCACTGGTTCCGCTTCCGATACAAAACATAGATCATGGCCAGCGACATCAGGGTTGGAGGAATAATAAGGATCAAAATGCCGCTGCGCAAGGCTTCAATCATTCTCTGACCCGCCGCGGCCGCTTGAGTGTAGCAAAGCCCGCAACTCTGCGCGAAGACTGCTTGCGGCAGGAGCGTGAATACGAACGCGCCCAGCCCGCCTTTTGCCCACTCATGCGATCTCACTGCGGGGCTCCCACCTTGTAGTTCGCGTTGGGGACGCCCATCTCCATGCGGAAACTGTCAGTCCAGGAATATTGCATGGCCACCAGTACGAATCCCGTGAACAGCACGACAAACAGCAAAAACCCGCGCCGTTCCGCCCACAGATGCATAAAAAACAGAATCGCGAGACCAGCTTCAACCAGGGCCAGGAACAGCATGCGCTCAAACTTCTCGGCGCCCCCGATATGCTGGTAGGCAATCGCGAACTGCAGCGCGGCTATCACCAGTATACAAAGATAAATGACAATGTACTTGCCCATGCTATCGGTGTACTTTGCGGCCGGATCGTGCTTCGATACATCGGGTGGTGTCGTCATGCCCTGCTCTCCTGGTCCTATCGGCCAACGCTGACGTTCAGCAGATAAACAAACGGAACAACGAACATCCATACCAAGTCGACGAAGTGCCAGTACAGGCCCATCACCTCGATGTCGTCGGCGTTGTAGCGGCCCTTCTTGTACTTCATTGCTACCGCTACCAGCGCAATCACACCCGCGGTAACGTGCAGCAGATGCAGACCTGTGATGCTGAAGAAACTGCCCCCAAACAGGGAAGATCCCCATGGATTTTGAAACAGGGTCACGCCCTCCCTGATCATCCCGAGCCACTCGCGAATGTGCAGAATGGCGAACAAAAGGCCCATGACAGCGGTGCCCAGCGTCCATCCCACCGCGGCGGCCCGGTCTCCGATCTTTGCGGCCCGAACTGCCAGCAGCATGACCAGGCTGCTCGTCACCAGGACGAAGGTCATGACCATGGCATTGATAATGGTGGGCGAGAACTTGAACGGAGTGGGCCAGTTCGGCGTTCCGTTGCGCAGGAAGCCATAAGCAACCAGGCAGGCAGCAAACGTGGCTGCATCCGAGATAATGAACAGCCACATCGCCATTTTTTTCGAAGGGACCGCAAAGGCTGGTTCCTCCATGTGCACAGAATGCCCTGCCATGGTCAAATCGGCTTGGCTCACTGGGCCTCCTCTTCCATTAGAGTTTTACCCACAGCAGAATCAGCAGGTAGAGCCAGAGAACGTCCATGAAGTGCCAATAGCGTGCTGCGGTATCAAGCGTCGTCCGCCGTAGCACCATGGCATTCAGTTTTCGAATGACGTAAACCAGCCCCAGCAATCCACCCAGCACGTGCAACGCGTGCGTCGCCGTCAGCACGTAAAAAAAAGAACTGCTGGGATTGGTAGCGACAAACAATCCCCTCGCACTGAGTTGCCGCCAGGCGGTGTATTGTCCAAGCACAAATAGCAGCCCAAGCCCCAACGTGATATGGAGCCAGAGCGCGGGACGCTCAGCGCGGTTCCTGGTTCCGCCCATGAAAGCAGCGATGCGCCGGCGCGCCATTTCCAGGCTGAAGCTGCTGGCAAACAGCAGCGCGGTGTTTGCGTACAGCACTGGGGGAAGGATGAAATGACGCCAGTCGGGCGCCGACCCCTGCCGAACTACCAGCGCGCTCGTGAAGGCTGCGAACATCATGGAGATCCCGGTGATGCCCACCCAGATACCAGTCGAGGCCGGCGGCGAGGAGTAATCCTGCACCGCGCGGATATCACCATCGGCCGGGCTCAGGTTCCGCCACCCGCCATCACCTGACACTCCTTCTGCCCGCAATTTTCCAGCTGATCGCTCGACCTTCGGCGGCTCATGAATCGTAGTTGCCATGGACAAACTCCTCGTCCTGCTACTTCTCGTCGCCTTCCGATTGGATCTGTTCGGGCGAATCCTGCATCACGTAGTCGCCGGTCGAGCTTTCGACCCCGAATTGATAAGGATCGTGAAAAACTACTGGGTGACGGTCTCCAAAATTGTTGTGCGGAGGCGGCGAAGGGATTGTCCACTCCAGCGAAGTCGCTTCCCACGGGTTCTGTAATGCAGGTTTCCCTTTGAACCGGCTATAGAACAGGTTGTAAATGAAAATGAACTGCGCCACTCCCATCGCGATCGCGGCCACCGTGATGAACTTGTGCAGGGGCATCAGGGGCTGCAGGTAATCGTCAACAAAGCTCGAATAACGCCGAACATTGCCCGCCATCCCGAGATAGTGGAACGGCATGAAGATGCAATACGCGCCCACGAAGCTCAGCCAGAAGTGGAGCTTGCCCAGAGTTTCGTTCATCATCCTGCCGGTCACCTTGGGAAACCAGAAGTAGGTGCCTGCAAAGATCCCGAAGATGGCGGCCACTGCCATTACGAGGTGGAAGTGGCCCACAACGAAGTAGGTAGCATGCAGCAGAATGTCAATCGAAGGCTGCGCCAGGAAGAACCCGCTCACACCGCCGCTGATAAACATCGAAATGAATCCGATGGCAAACAGCGAAGCTGAGTTGATGCGCAGTTTCGAACCGTACAAGCTTCCCAGCCAGATCAGGACCACGATGGTGGAAGGGATCGTAATGATGAGTGTGGGAAACGAGAACACCAGCGATGAGAACGGATTCATTCCGCTCACAAACATGTGGTGCCCGTACACCATGTAGCTCAGAACGGCGAGAGCGCCCATGGAGTAAATCATGGTGCGGTGGCTGAGCAGCGGGCGGCGCATATTGGCGATCAGTACATGCGACACCACGCCCATGCCGGGGACAATCGCGATGTAAACTTCGGGATGTCCGAAGAACCAGAATAAGTGTTGCCATAGCAGCGTCGAACCACCCGAATGCGGCTGCAGTTGGTCGTTAATTACCAGGTTGGACGCCACAAAGAAGCTTGTGCCTGCCACGTGATCCAAAATCAGCAGAATGCATGCCGGCAGCAGCACCGCGAACGCAGTCAGTCCCATGCACGAGGTAATGAACCAGGCCCAGGCCGAGAGCGGCAGCCGCCACAGGCTCATGCCCTTGCAGCGCATATCCAGCGTTGTGGTGATGAAGTTCAGGGATCCCAGCAGTTGACCGACGCAGAAGATGGCTATCGAAAGAGCCCACAAGACTTGCCCTGTTCCCTGTCCTGGACCCGCCGCCTTGCCCACCGCGCTCAACGGTGCGTACGCCGTCCATCCGGAAAGCGGCGGCCCATCCGGAACAAAGAATGCCGCGACGGCAACCAGGAAGGCCACGAACGTCACCCAGAACGACATCATGTTGAAGTGCGGGAACGGCATGTCTTCGGCGCCCACCTGGATCGGCAGGAAATAATTCCCAAAGGCCGCAAACGGCGCAGTCGTGAGCACGAAGAACACCATGATCGTCCCGTGCATGGTCATCAACTGCAGGTAGTACTCCGGGGTGAGCACCCCGTTAGGCGCGCCATTTTTCGACAATAGTTCCAGCCCCGGAATTGGCGCACTGGGCCACGCCAAGTGGATCCGCATGATCCAGGAGAGCACCATGCCGATGAGGACGGCGAGCAGGGCCAGGCCGTAATACTGCTCTCCGATCACCTTGTGATCGAGGCTGAAGATGTATTTGCGTATAAAGCTGGTCGGCGGCGCATGATGCTGCACCGCCTGCTGCGACATGTCATGCATGTGCGGACCCCTCACTCAAATGATTCGCCGTGACCCTGGGTGCGTGTGCCGGGCCCGGCTTCCCCTACTGCATCGATGCCTGTTGCTTCAACCAACCATCGAAGTCCTGCTGGGACATGACTTCGAGGTACGCTTTCATGTTGTAATGGCCCAGCCCACAGAGCTGGGTGCACACAATTTCGTACTTTCCGATCTTGTTCGCCGTGAAATGCAACGACAGATCCAGTCCCGGAACAAAGTCCTGCTGCACCCGCAACTCGCGCACAAAAAACGAGTGCCCGACGTCCTTCGAGTGCATAAGCAGGTGAATTTCCTTGTTTACCGGGATGGCCAATGTCGCAGTCACAATGTCGTCTTTGGCGTCTGCATCATGATCGGGATCGGTGCCGAAGAAGTTTTGCGAGCCTTCATTGACCAGGTCCGGATGAATGGGGCCGAACTTCCCATCCGGTCCCGGATAGCGAAAATAGAAAGCAAACTGCCCGGCTTGTACCTGCACCGGCATTGAATCCGGAGTCGGAGCGTTGAAGTAGATTCCCGCCCAGGCGCGGGCCCCAAAGGCTCCAAGGGCTAGAACTTCGGTCCCCACCAGAAGAAAGGCCGCAATGACCAGACCCATCGCGCCACCGGGAAACCGCCCGATCTTGGCCCCTGGAGCCCGGTCCGAATACTTCCAGACAAAAATAGCCAGGAGAATTTGCGAGGCCAGGAAGGAAAGGCCCGCCTCCGCCATGGTGTCCGACATCTGCTCATCAATCAGCGGCCCGTGGGTGGAGATATCAACCGGCGGGTACCAGGTATGCATGACGATGGGAATCGCGGATCCGATCGCAATCAGAATCAGAGTGATTGCAAAAACCTTGGCCATGGCGCGTTGCCTCGAGCTGTTAGAGCAGCGGTGCAGCAATAGAGCAGACCGCCGTAGTCGCGCTACGACGGGCTGCTCCGAGTGTTCGAATCACGGTCACTTTGCCTTGAACGTGAAGTCCGCGGTTGCCGGCTTGCCGGCTGCGACCGTAACTTTTTGGGTCTGCGTTCCGTAGGTTTCCTGCCACGCGGTCAAGGTGTAGCTTCCTGGCGGAACTCCCTCGATGGTGTAGGACCCGTTGTTGTCGCTGACGCCAGTCGGCCCTTTCACCACGGCCATGTAGCCATGCATCCAGGGGTGAATATTGCACTTCACCGGGATCGCAACCTCTTGGTTGGCCCAGGCAATGTCGAACGGCGGTGCTCCCGGCGGCTGCGACTTGTTCCATTCCGAATTGTTCTTGGGCTGCGGGTGAATGTTGTGCGAGGTCTGGTCGTCGTTCACGACTTTGAAATGTTGGTTTACGTCCAGCGCCAGGACATGGGGAATATACTGGCATCCCTTTTGGTCAAAGCTCGGGGTTTGCGAGGGAGTTCCCCCACCACCGTTCAGTCCCTCGGAGATATACACCACCACGTTCTGCAAACCGCCGTTCGGCCCGACCACGACGTTTTCCGTAGAAATTGGGTGCCCTTCGTGCTGCTTCTGGCAGGATGGCTCTTTCGACATGTCAATGGGCCGTTGGTGCGGCGCCGTGCCGTCGAGCTTGATCGTCCCGGTGATCTTTCCTTCCCCCGCTGCGCTAACGTTGCGGCTCAGCATTAAAGTCCCGGCCGCCACCAGCGCAACTGCCGCTAGTGCCGCTACAAACTTGCATCGCATATTCATCGGTTCTTTCTCCTGGTTAGGGCTCATTTATTTTCGCTAGGTTGAGCGGGTGGAGGAGCATTGGGATTGATGGGTTTCAGTCCCAGTTGCTTGGCAATCTCTTTTTCCCTCGTCTTCAAGGGCTGGAGTGTACGCAGGTAAAACACTAGGTCCCACGCCTCGTCTGGCTTCACGTTGTCGGCAAAGGAGGGCATCGGCGTACCGTCAAGGCCGGTCATGAAGATTTTGTAAAGGTCCTGGTCGGTGCTGCCGCACTTAAACCGGGTACCGTCATGGAAGTTAAACGGTTTGATGGGCCGGTTCTGGTCGTCGGTCAGAGTGTCAGCCGAAGGTCCATTGCCGCGGCCCTCCACGCCATGACACTTCCAGCACTCCAGCCTTTGAAACAGCGCCTGCCCTGCTTTGATACGATCGGCCGTGACTTCAGGTTCGGGCGGAACCTGGATGGGCGTGCCCGGTTTTTCGTTCACGAATTTCGGCGAGAAGTGCTTGACATAGGCCACCATGTCCACGCGTTCATCGTCGGTTAACGGAATCCACTGCGGCATGTTGGAGTTCGTGATGCCGCGGCCGATCGTGTTGTACAGGTCCTCGTCGGTTGGCAGCGTGCCGGTCGGCGTAGAGCGGCACTTGAACTGGCCGAGCGTGAAGTTGCGCGGCTTAGGATCGATCCATTGGGCATTCTCACCTTCACCATCGCCAAAGTCGCCGTGGCAACCCGTGCAGTAGCGGCGATAATTCATCTTCGCGTTCTCCGCGTGCCCGGTCTTGCCATGGATACTGCTCTGCATGTTCAGTCGCTGGCTCTCGGTGTACTCGGTTTCCTGGGCGACAGCCCCTGCTGGCGCCAAGGCGAGGATTACAGCGGCACCAGCGATGAGCGAGATGTTCTGAAGTTTTGTGCGCATCTGTTTCCTCTCTAAAAGTCGAAGTCAAATCCGAAGAACAGCGTCCCCGAGGTCAGATCGGTGCCTGACACCGGCGAGGTACCGGTCTGACGGATCCAGGAATATTCGTTGTGCCAGGCCAATCCGGTCCGGCTGGTCATGATCGGATACCACCGGTATCCAATCGTGTAAGCGTCAATATTGCCGAGATCGGAAGGATTCGTGGGCAGCGCCTGCCGGCTCATCCGGATGAACTCGGTCCGGCCAAAGGCCACGAATTGAGGGGTGAATGTAAAGTGTGGTTCGACGAAGATGCCGTTCCACGTAGGCGCCCGTGCTCCCGTAGGCAGCAGGCCGTTTCCGGGAGTCGAGGTGCCGAAATATGCGCTGTCCCAGGCGTGCTGGTAATAGACCGCCACGTCCAGTTTGTTGAAATAGAAGTCGCCGTACACACCTTCACGATGGAAGGACGCGTTACCCAGGCTCGAGCCCGGAATCGGATCTCCGCCGTTCGTAAGTGAGAAGGTGGGGGCCTGCCCGATGTATGCATAGGCGCCGACACGCTGCAATCCCAACCCGCCCAGGTCGAACGCTTGCGTGAAGTTGAAGAATCCGCTGTATGAATTCGCATTCACCAGGTCGACGTTGCCGTCATTGGAACTGAACAGCGCAGCCGAGGCGCGAGTGTGGTCGTTTGCCGAGTGGCCTTCCCACGCCACCCCCAGTTGATTGTCTCCAATCTGCGCCCACGCGTTGTTATCGCCCGGCGGCACGAAATGATAGTTCTCGTAAAACCCGCCATTTCCCGAGAGCGACAGGATGCGCTTCTCCGAGATCAGATTGTCGAGTTCGAATTTCCCGAACTTTACGTTGAGCCAGGGACTGTGCGCCAGGTTATCGAAGCGGACCCACACCGACTCAAAATGGAAAGCCCCGGTCTCATCCGCGGAAGGGACCAGCAGGAACGAAATGTTCTTTTCCAGTGTGCCCGCGGTGAGAATGTCGAGGCCGGATAGATCGAAGCCATGCGCGGTGACTTGCACCTCGCCTGCCCCGGGTCCGGCTGTCGTGTCCGCCTGCACCTTGTCGGTGCTGTCGCGATGGAAGTTCGGGGTCATACGAAAAGCGACCGGCCAGTATCCGGGATGCTGCCAGATCGGAGCATCGCGATCGTTCATGAGTTGATATCCGTTATCTTTGAACCGCCAGCCGAAGTCGTTCAACACCGGCCATGCCACGTGACATGCGGAGCAGCGCAACCCGTACTTGCGGGCGAACGCTGGGATCGCATTTGCATTGTTTGAAGAACCAACCGCCAGAAACAGCAGTAGAAAGGCGCCCGCCAGACATCTCCGGGACGAGGTCATGCGCAGTCCTCCTGGTTTTTAACCCAAGAAAAAATACGGTGACAAGACGAACGCACCCCACAAGTGCGTGCGGACGCACTTTATATCTCTTCGTTATACGAGAGTCAAGAGAAAATCTGTTGAGTACTTAAAGAATGAACGCTTATTCAGATTGGGACGCGAATTGGCTCTTACAGCGCACGCACCATCAACGTTGCCATCGTCTCGGCCATTCGCCGGGCCCGGGCGCGATCGTGCCCCAAGCTTACCGGCCGCATGAAGCCGAACATGAACCCGACTACACCCACGAAATGCGCCAGCGCATCCAGTTCAGCCTTTGAAAAATTTCTACAGGCTTTGTACTTCCGCAACCGTTCTCGGATCAGCCGTGCCCTCTGCAGCGGGCCGATGCGCGAAATCCGATCGGCGAGACCGGGATCGACGAACAGCCGCGGAATGATTACCCGGAAAAACTCCCGGTCCTCCCACATGCGCGTGAGTTCGAAGTCGACCAATTGTCTGATCTCTTCCTGCACAGTGGCAGCAGCTTTCAGCCCATGGGTAAGATCTTGGACTTCCTGGGATGCGCGAGATTCGACGATGGCCAGCAGCAGGCCGGCCTTGCCTTGGAAGTAACGGTGGATCAGCCCCTCCGCACAACCCGCTTCCGCCGCGATTTCCCGGGTGGTCGTGGATTCAAATCCACGGCTCGCGAATAGTCTGCTCGCAGCGGCAATCAGCGCACGCTCACGTGCGGCACGATTTCTCTTCTTCTTACCGGTCGGGGAGCCTTTTGGTGTGATTGCAGTGCCCCTGCTCTGAAATGTCTCGACGAGACGTTTTTCAAAACTCGGCAGTATACGACGATGCATCGCCCGGAAGAAAGATAGGTGATTGAATCCGAATGCGATTACCCTGTTGACAAGATTATCCGTAGACGACAACGCCGCGAAGGAAAAGGGCACGACAAGGATGCGTGCCCCTGGACGAAAGCCGCACCCGCTTCTATTTCACGCCCTTGGCAGGATCCCACGACCCCTGCTCCTTGCGGACGTAAATGATCTGGCCGACGTGGTAGGCATTGTGCGTACCGATGTGGGCGATGGTCGAGGCCCAGGTGCTCAACTTGGCGTCGTCGGCCTGTTCCACTGCCTTTTCCAACGCAACCATGACCTCGTCAAGCTGTTTGACCGTCGCGGCCCAACTCTTGGCGTCGAAGTTGTTGAAGGTTTCCTCGTTGTTTCCGCTGAACTTGGCAGGCTGTTCGCCCTTAAACTTCGCCAATTCCTGCTGGTTCCAGAACACCAGGTGATAGGCCAGCTGACCCACCGAGTGGTTCCCTTTCCCGTCAGTCCACTTCGCCTGTTCGGGTGTGAGGCCTTCGACGGCTATGTTCGCGGGAACAAACCAATCTTTGTTGTTATGGGTAGTCTTCAGCTGTTCAAGCAGGACTTCTCTGAGCGTCATCGGCTTTTGTTCTTCAGCATGGGCCAGGAATGACAGCGCGAGAAAGAGAAATACCAATATTCGTTTCATTCAGGGTGAGCCTCTCTGTGGATTATCAGCCGACCGTCAGACGAGCTTCGGCCATCGAGTGAGATTAGACGAAAGCAGTCGGCGAGGGATAGCAAAAGAAATCGGGTGCGAATCCAGCCCTCCGGAGAGATAGGAGGCGTCTATTTGAGATCTGCGCTCGGTCACCGTCTGGGGTACAATTTCGAACCACTCGCTTCGCGCCCGCCCACAGAATGGCAGCGGAGCATTCTGGATTCGTTTCATGAATGTCCTTTTACTTTCCATGCCGGACTCCTTCGAGCACTTGCCGGCGGTTGCCATTCGCATGCCCAATGGGGCGCTCACGTCGCTGGCTGGAAACGTGGATCCGCACCACCGTGTAGCTGTCGCAGACTTGATCCTGGTTCAACGCCGGGTCCGAGAGACCGTCACCCGGCTGGTGCGCGAGCTCGATCCGCAAGTGGTTGGGCTTTCTATCATGACTTTTCAGCGGCGTACCGCCGCTCGCCTCATCGAACTGGTCCGCGATCTCCGGCCGGGAGTGAAGATCGTCGTTGGAGGATACGACCCTAGCCTTGCTCCCGAAGCCTACGAGCGAATGAACGTGGATTACCTGGTGCGCAGCGAAGGGGAAGTCACGTTCCGCGAACTGCTGCGCGCAATCGAGCAGGGATCGCGCCTTGACCAAATCCAGGGCCTTTCCTGCCGGGAAGGCGAAACCTGGGTGCACAATCCGGACCGGCCGCCGCACCGGCTGGAAGACACTGAGATCCGCCCGCCGAACCGCGACGCGCGCGTGCTCAAGGGATACACCCTGCTTGGTCGGCAGGTGGACGTAATTGAGACCTCTCGCGGCTGTACCTACGATTGCAGCTTCTGCTCCATCATTGAGATGCGAGGTCGGAATTTCCACACCTACTCTTTCGAGCGCGTGCTGGCCGACATCCGCGATGCCCGCGACCACGGGGCTCAAACCATTTTCCTGGTGGACGACAACATTACGCTGAACGTCCGCCGTTTCGAAGCCTTGTGCCAAGCGATCATCGCCGCGGGTCTGAACAAGCTCGATTATTTTGTACAGGCCATGACCTCCGCCATCGCGAACCACGGCGAAACCCTGGCCCCGCTGATGCGTCGTGCCGGATTCCGCTACGTTTTTCTTGGGATCGAGAACATCCTCGAAGGCGACCTCGAATTTCTGCGCGCCTCGGCTAAGAATACGGAGCGCACGAACGGCCAAAGTACCGGTAACGCCACTCTCAAAGCCATCGATTATCTGCACCGCAACCAGATGTATGTGGTCGGTGGGTTGATCGTGGGCAACCCTGGCGATACTCGCGAGTCGATCGAAGCCAACCTTGAATTCGCACGCCGTCACGTAGACTGGCCCTACATTCAGCACCCGACACCGTATCCGCGCACCCCCATGACCAAGACGTTCCGAGCCCAGGGCTTGATCATGAGCGACGAGTTGGAGGAATACGATGGCACAACCGCGGTGACACGCACCGAGCACCTGCCGGCCGAGGAAGTGGAATTCATGCGCTGGAAGGCCGAGCGCTGGATGAAGGTGAATCACATGCCGGTTGCGTTCCGGCACGATCCAGGATTCGTCCTGTTCCAGGGGTGGAAGATGTTTGCCCACACCTTCCGCGGAAGCTCGATCCGTTCCGCTCTTGGACTGGAGAGCGAGAAGAAAGTGTTTGAGAGGTACCGGGCGATTCGGCGGGCCGAGCGCGAGTACGTCTGAGCCCGTTTTCAATCCTCTATATGGAAGATGGTTGGCGGAAGCGAGTGGGAGTCGAACCCACCGGCGACGGGAAAACCCGCCGCCCGCCGGTTTTGAAGACCGGGATGATCACCGGACCACATGCGCTTCCGAATTGTGACGGAAATCAAAACGCTTTAAGCGAGGGAGAAAGAGGGCGAGCATGGTGTCCCGCCCTCATACATTCCACTAGTCTGCGGCCGCTGCCAGTTTCTTGCGTGTAAGGTACCAGTCGGTCACTTCCAGGTCGGCGCCGCCGGCGGCGCGCTTCTCGGCATCGGCCTGGGTAATCGGCGCGGGAACGATCACGTGGTCGCCCGGACGCCAATTGGCCGGCGTCGCACATGCGTTCGCGTCCGCCGTCTGCATCGCATCCACCGCGCGCAGCAGTTCGTCAATATTTCGCCCCAGCGAGAGGGGGTAGTACAGCAACGCGCGAATCGTGTGCTTGGGGTCGATGAAAAATACCGCGCGCACCGCCGCGGTATCGCTCACCGCCTCGTGCACCATGCCGAAGGCGCGCGCCACTTTCTGGTCCAGGTCCGCTATGACCGGAAAAGGAATTTTCACTTTGAAGTTGTTCTCGATGTTCCGCACCCAGGCAATGTGCGAGTACACGCTGTCAATCGAATTTCCGATCAGTTGTACGTTGCGCTTTTCGAACTCGGAATTGTGCCGCGCAAATTCGACAAATTCCGTGGTACAGACCGGCGTGAAATCGGCAGGGTGCGAGAACAGCAGGACCCACTTCCCTTTCGAAGTGTAGTCGCTTAACCGGATCATGCCGTGTGTAGACTTGGCCTGAAAATCAGGAGCCGGCTCGTTAATGCGCGGAATCCTGGGTTCAGAAACGGTAGCGGTGTCAGTGCTCATAGATATTCTCCTCGATGGCTGGTCTTTTCTTCTTTGTTCCACTCTCTGGAATGAGGACCCGCCGGAGCCTTCACAACGAGGCAGGTTCAACGATCTCTTGCGTCACCAATCCATCCAACAAGACGTCGTATCACAATACGTGATGCGCGCGAACTACGCCTTGTAGGATAAGGTTCTGAGTGATCGCAGTCAAACCAATCGGCTAGAATACCTTGCTATGTCACAGCCAAATCGGACGCTTCCTTTCGTGCAGTTCGATGTGTTCACCAGTCGCGCCTTCGAAGGCAACTCCCTGGCAATTTTCCCCGATTCAACTGGACTCACCGGCGAGCAGATGCAGACGCTCGCCAAGGAAATGAATTTGTCGGAGACCACTTTTATCGAGCGCAGAGATCCGGCGATCGAGCGTGAGCGTGGTATCAAAGTCCGGATTTTCACGGTGTCCGAGGAGTTGCCGTTCGCGGGACATCCCACGCTGGGTACTGCATTCCACCTTCGCGGAAACAGCAAGGCCGCGCAGATCGTGTTGGACCTGAAAGCTGGAAAAGTCCCGGTGCAGTTTGAAGACAAACCTGGCGAAAGCGCTTTTGGCGAGATGACGCAGTTGAATCCCACGTTCGGCACGCCGCACGATCGAGAAGCAGTGGTGCGCGCAGCCAATCTTCGCGACGGCGACATTGATCCGTCTCTCCCCATCCAGACCGTTTCCACGGGTGTGCCGTTTACCATCGTGCCCTTGCGCGGCCTGGAGACCGCGCGCAATCTCAACATCGATCTTCGCAGCTCAGCGCAGTACCTGGAACGCACAGGCGGAAAGTTCTTCTACTTCGTCACCCGGGAGGTGACTCAACCCGACGCCCGCCTGCACGCGCGCATGCTTTTTTACAACGGAGAAGATCCCGCCACCGGGTCCGCGGCAGGCTGCGCCGCAGCCTGGATGGTCGCGCATAACGTTGCCAGGCCGGACGAACGCGTCATCATTGAGCAGGGCCTGGAAATGTCGCGGCCCAGCCGGATTTTCGTGCGCGCTTCGCGACAGCATGACCGAGTAGTTAATGTTCGCGTAGGCGGCAATGCGGTCGAGGTATTGCGGGGAGAAGTTCTCTGGTCCCAAGCTGATTGATTCGCATCGCGCTCCGCGCACAGGCACACACCGGCAAAAAATTCAATGATGCCAACTTGCCATTAGCATTCGTGACACTTTACACGGCTGATCTGAAGACGTAGGATGCAGTTCGCTCCGTGGTTCAAATCAAAAAAATAATCAATCAGAGGACGCGGCGCTACCACGATTGAATTGACATGAAACCGAAACGGACCATCCTGTGCGTAGACGACAATGAGCAATCGCTTTCCATCCGCAAAGTCATGCTGGAAACCCGCGGCTACCGCGTCCTCGCCTGCACCAATGGAGAAGATGCTCTGAATTGCTTCCGGCGCGGCGGCATTGACCTGGTGATCACGGATCTGGTGATGCCGGGCACCGACGGCATCAAGCTCATTGAAGAGATCAAGAGCATCTCGCCCGAGGTTCCCGCCGTGCTGCTTTCCGGCAAAGTGCGGCTCTACGACCGTGACACCCGCGCCGACGTCTTCCTCCCCAAGGGCATGCACGATCCCGCGGACCTGCTGGAGCGGATCCGGTTGCTGCTGGTTCGAAAGCGTGGGCCCAAGCGTGCTCCGGCGCGCCGCACGCCCGGCTCTCAACCGCAAGTGGCCTGAGTCGCCCTCTCCGCCAACCCGGAATGCTTCGTGTAATATCAAAGGCGGGATGAGTGCGTTCATCGAAGCCGTCGACCTGCGGAAAACCTATCACATCGGCAAGATTGAAGTTCCGGCTTTGCGCGGGATCACGTTTCACGTCAACCGCGGCGAGTTCGTCAGCGTCGTGGGACCCTCCGGCAGTGGAAAATCCACGCTTTTCTACCTCCTCGGAGGCTTGACCCACCCCGACGGCGGGCATGTGATCATTGACGGCGTCGATTTTGCCTCGCTCTCCGATTCCCAGCGCACAAAAATGCGTAAAGAGAAGATTGGATTCGTATTCCAGAAATTCAACCTGCTGCCCACGCTCGACGCCCGTTCCAACATCGAAATCGCGCTCGACATTTCCGGCAAGAATGGCAACCGCGATTCCGAATACTTCAACAAAATCGTCCGCCTGCTCGGTCTGGAAAAACGTCTCCCGCACCGTCCGGCGGAACTTTCCGGAGGGGAACAGCAACGCGTGGCCCTGGCGCGAGCGCTGATTAACAAACCCGCCATCGTGCTGGCAGACGAGCCGACCGGCAACCTGGATTCCAAGAACTCCGAAATCGTGCTCGGCATGTTGCGCCACTCCAACCAGGAGCTGGGGCAGACGGTGCTGATGATCACTCATAATCCGGAGGCGGCCAGCTATGGCGACCGCATCATTCACATGCGCGACGGCGCGATTGTAAGGCCTGAGGAAGATCCGCAGTGGGCGCCCCCACAGCGCAAGGGCGACTAAATCACTACTCGAGACAACACCATGGACGACCTGCGAAAACCGATTCTCCCCGGCAAAGGGGCTTCCGATTACGAGCGTTATCTTCGCACCGACGAATTGCTGGCACTGCAGAAGAATCCCGACGAGTTCCTGCACAAAGACGAGATGACCTTCCAGGTTGTCCACCAGAGTTCCGAATTGCTGCTGAAGGGAGCGGCATGGGAACTGGAGCGCGCGCGGGTCTGCATTACCGAAGCGGATTTTGGCAACGCCGCGCGCCTGATCCGGCGTGCCAACCAGATGCTCGACTTCCCGGTTTCCCTGCTCCACGTGTTGGAGACGATCACGCCTTACGATTACCACCAGATTCGTGCCGGCCTCGGCCACGGCAGCGGGCTCGATTCACCGGGATTCCTGTCACTGCTCCACATCGGCCCGCGACTCGGAGAGGCCTACTACGCGCAACTCCACGCGGCGGGCTTGAGCGTTGACGATGTATATCGCCGGCATGAGGAATTTTTCGGCCTGCACGATGTCGCCGAACGCCTGATGGACTTCGACGAGCGCGTCCACCTGTTCCGCTTCCATCACCTGAAACTCGCACAGCGCATTATTGGCGGAGGCGTCGTGGGTACTATGGGAACGCCCGTCGAAGTCCTGCACCAGCGCATGGGACACCTCTTCTATAAAGAGCTTTGGGACATTCGCAACCAGATCACCGCCAAGGCCAACGAGGCCATGCAGCAAAAAACCGGCGTCTCGTCCAAGTACTGAAAGTTTGCCGCTCTTCGGCGGCTTGTTTATAATCGAGGCACCGAGCGGGAGTAACTCAGTGGTAGAGTGCGACCTTGCCAAGGTCGAAGTCGCGGGTTCAAATCCCGTCTCCCGCTCCAGAAATCAATTGCGAGCCCCTGAAAAGGGGCTTTTGTATTGAGGAAGAAGACCAGACCCTGCTGTCCCTCGCGTCCGGAGGCCGCGCTTATATTTACAGCGTCTCCGCCAGCAAGTCGCAGTCCTCGATCGTCCCCATGACCCATCGCCAGGCAAACGATGCGCGCTTGTCTGACTGGACTTTTCCAGCACGCCGTTCTAATTTAGAAGCGAGGGCGCGGTACCCAAGTGGTAAGGGAGAGGTCTGCAAAACCTTTATGCGTCGGTTCGATTCCGACCCGCGCCTCCAATCCTCTCAAACTGATGCTTGGCCGCCTACCCTCGCGCTCCTGCCTGAGGCTCTGGAGAGCGCCAGGGAAAGCCCCCAGACCTGAATAAGCCCCAAGACGCTGGATCTGTAGGTCCACTTTCCAGACGCATAGCATCCTTCTCTGCTTTATAATGCCTGCCGGAGCAGCACATCAGAGTCTCGATGACCCCGCAACCCAAGCGCCTGCTGTTCGTAGAAGACGAACCGGAGACTTTGCAAGAGCTCCCTAAAGTGCTTGCCAGCGCTGGGTTTTCCGTAAGCATCGCGAACTCAGTAACCGAAGCTCTCACGCGCATGTTCTCGGAGCGGTTCGATATCCTGATCTCCGATCTCAATATTGAAGCACCTCGCGACGGCTATAAGCTCGTGGCTGCGATCAGGGAGACGAATTCTCTCGCCCTTTCGGTGATCATCACCGCGGAATCAGCCGTAGACGCCGCTCTCAGCGCGATCCGCCACAAGGTCGACGATTACTTCATCAAGCCTGTCGACCCGGATGCACTGCTGCGCAGCTTGCACGAAAAGTTAAGTGCAAGGCGCCCAAAGGCGCGAATCCTCTCAGTCTCTTACGACGAATCGCTGCTACGAACTCGCCAGATTCTGCTTCAGCGGGAAGGCTACGACGTGGTCTCGACCCGCGGCTTTACCGAAAGTCTGAAGCGCTGCCAGGAAGGCGGCTTCGATATTTTCATTCTCGGTCACTCCATCCCGGTCTCTGACAAGGAGCACCTGATCCAAGCCTTCCACGAAAAATGCCCCGGCCCCGTCGTATCGTTGCGCCGCTCCATTGGGGAACAGAAACTCGACGGTGCCGAATATCACATCGACCCCGACCCGGAGGAACTCCTGCGCCTGATTTCGCAGATTGTCTCGAAGGTAGTCCGCGACCGGGCGGCCTAATTTACCGACTCGCGAGACCGCGTCGAGACCCTTTCGTCGTCTGCTGGGGTACAGAAGCGTGATCATGAGGCCAACTCTCTCACTCAGCGAAATTGGTATTCCACGTCTTGATTTTGAATCCTCGCCAGCGCAAAATAAAAACCCAGTTGCTGATCCCGAACAGGAACACACGCCAGCGCTATGGAAACCCACAATTCTAATCAATACTTCGAGGACAGGGTTCCTTGGCCTGCCCTCTCGCCGGCGTCACGAAAAAGATGGTCCAAGCCGGGCAAAAGGAATGGAGCGCAAACTAAGAAAAATGGAAAGAACACTGATACAAAAGTCATGCTATTCGGTCGTCTGCGCGAACTTGCCCTTTATCGGGCCGAAGTGTTGCGCATGTCCGGGTTCACCGTAGCCATTCCTGAGACGAAGGAGGAAGCGGCGGACATTCTGAAGCGCTGCGCCCTTGACGTCGCAGTGTTCAGTTACACCCTGCCAAGCTCAGTGGTCGAGGAACTCTCGGATCTCCTAAGAGATTACTGCCCGGACATCCCTCTTATTAGCATTTCTGATCAGCGCTGGCGTGATCGCCGCATCGAACCCAGCGAGGTCGTCTCTGGAGATGATGGCCCGGCGGCGCTGATTGCAGCGCTCCACCGGGTGACGCAAAAAGGATGAGGGCGGTGTCCCCGAAAACCCGGATATGCCTGAAAGATATCTTCTAGACCACATGGCGAGTTGAACATCAACCGGGGAACAACATGGTTTGCTAAGGCGGGTGCGCGGATTTAGGCCGAGCGGGGTGAAGTACGCGGGCACAAATCGCAGAAGCGATGGCGGAAGCTCAGCTATATCCCACAGTATGATGTGGTGGGTCTCTCCAGCTGTACGTCGGCACTCTTCGTTAGACGAACGTACCCCCCTGGGTCTTCCGACACCATGCGGCACTCATGTGCGTTGATTTTCGCCGACAACGCTCGCGCTATCTCCTGGATCTTGCTCAGTCTTGCCGCGCACTCGGAACCGGGCTCGGCAAAGTCAGACATTAGCTCACAGTGTCCAAGGATGGCGGCAAGGCCGTTGTTCATGCCAATTGCAAGGGTGCATAGCCTCTCGGAGAGCGGCAGGCTCGCACGGTCGGTAGTTATCGGTATGGGACTGCTTTGCATATCGGAACTCCTACGCTCCTACGGTGCCAGCGCGACGCAAGCCGGGATGTGAGCTAGGTCACAGTTAATAGTCCATTGTGAACGGAGGTAAGTTCGTTATTGGTTGGAAGACATTAGAATAATTCTCTGCAGCACACCCGGACTTCGCGACCCCGGAAGTTATTCGTCTCTCGGTTGATTCAGTGCATAAGACGGAGTAGTCCGTCACTAGAGCAAACACTTTCTAATTGGAGTTAATTGAAAAGAAAGGCTTTCAGTGTTAATTGGGCACACCACATAGGCGAACAGGAGGCGAATTCACCACATGGGGCATGGGCCCTATCTCTATCCCGACCTTCCGACACGCCACCGTTCCATCGCTATCGGTAAGCAATAAACCCGCGGTTGATCTGCGATATCTTTCGCGAGGTGCGCCGAAATACGCCAACCCCCTCGCGCGATCCGCCTTCGTTGGTATTGCCTTCGATGGTGGTCAGGTACTGGGCTTCGATCGATTCGATCAATCCCGTGTGCCCGGCCCCTGCTCCGGTTGCGAGGACGAAGATCATTCCCGGCTGGACCAGCCCAGGGTTCACTTGGCATTCAGCCGCTAACAGCCTCCGCGCTCGAGGATTGCTCGCCGCCTTCTGCCAGTGCTCCAGGACGCTGCCGGTGCGAGTGACTGGGTTGGGCAGGCTCAGCCGAGGAGCGGCTTGCTCGAAGCACCAATAGACAAACGCCGCGCACCAGGGAAACTGGCGCGCCGGATCGAGGCCGACCGAGCGAATGTATTGGTCCACTCTCGGCCCCCGGTTTGAGCCCGGAGGCTGCTCCCGGACCTGCTCTGCTTCCTGGCCCGCCGCCGTGTCCACCGCTGCTTTGGCCAGGTCTGAGCAGAAATCTTGCGCAGGCACCGGTATCGCTGGAAACAGCGCGCCCCAGGTAAGCGATCCGACCTCGCCATCTACCGTCAAGTGCATTCCACGCATATCAACGGAGCGGGCCTGGAATAACTCCACGGCGTCGTAGGTCTGCGGGCCGAAGTCGCCATCCACGGCAACGGGGCCGCAGCCCACCTCGTTGAGCCGTGCCTGCAGCAGCTTGACGCTGCTCCCTTTGTTTCCGATCCGCAATACTCCTGGATAACTGAGCTGAACGCCTGTGGCGGTTGCTGTCATAGCTCCTCCTACTTCCCTGCACCGGCTGCGCGCGCCGCGGTTGCTTCCACCGGCGTGCTGGCCAGCTTTTCCTCATGGATTTTCTGATTGGTGGGCGGGCGCAGAGTCGCCATCTGGCGCAGCAGGTTGTACCAGAAAGGCCCACCCAGGCTGAGCAGGATAGCGGTCGCGAGACAACCCCCGAACTGTTGATACCGGTTCCAGCCCGTCGGCGTTCCCGTGATTTGCAGCTTCGTCTTCTCGACCGTACTTGACAGCGCAGTGTAGGCCTTGGAAACATCTGCCAGGCCCGCCTCCACTTGTTGTCTGGTGCACCGCTGCTCAAATTCCGCGGCAACCGGGCCTGGGTTCCCGACATTGGAAGTGATCCAGGTGTTTCCCTCCGAACAGGTTGCGACCTGCTGGGGAGCGTTCTGGAGTTGCGCCTTGTAGGCATCCTCTTTCTTCATCGCCGCCAGAACCGTTCCCGCCACATTCGCCTGGTTCTGAATTTGTTCCGCCTGCTGCAGCGTCGGCTGCGCCATCGCGACGAGCTGGTTGCGCACCCCGGTATTGTTTGTGATCTGCAGAAAGATGCTGATTGCGTTGACCTGGAAAAGCAATGCCAGCACCACGGCAACTCCGGCCGACCAGATCTTGCTATTGCGCGCAAAGCGGTCGGCGCTCCGGTCCATCACCGCGCCAAACCACGTATCCAGTTCAGCGGTGATACGCTGGGTCTTGCCCATGATCTGCTCAACTGTTTCGCGCATGCTCTGGGCCCGAGCAGGAAACAGCGCCTCGAGTTGGGTAGCAATGGCTTTCGCCTGCTCGATTGCATCCCCTTTTCCCGGAACGTGCTCGGTTACCATCTGCTTCATCGCTTCTGCGGCTTGCTTGCTCATGTCGGTTGGAGGTGAGGCCGCAAGCTTCTGAATGATTGCCTGCAATTCTTCCGGGCGAATTGCTTTGGCCTTGTACCAGGACAGCATTTTGCTGGGCGCGATCGAGGAGTGTCCTGCGATCGCCTTCGCGAGTTCGGTCGAGACCGTCTCTTTTTTTTGTACGCCGTCGGCCGTGGTGCCTTTCGATGTCATACCCGGCATCGGCATCTGTTCGAAAAACTTAGCTAAGCCCCACACCAGGTTATTTCCACGCAGGTCCAGCAGGCTGGAAATCGCCTGCACCACCGCGGTCACCACCAGGCTCAGCAGCAGCATGATGGTGGCAAAGCCAATCGAGATATCGAGGTACTCCAGCATAGGTCCTCCTGTCAGGCGTTGACCGCCGATTGATCGAGCAGGATTTGCGCCCGGGATGGTGCGGCGCCGTTTAAGAAACTTTGCAGATCGAAACCAGAGTTCTGAGTCAGAACGGTAAGCTCGGCAATGGCCGCGGGCGCGGCTGGGTTGTCGCCAAACGACTTTGCCGCTTCCGCATACACAGCGGTCCCGATGGCGCGGACCGCATCCCCGCCGAATAGGGTTTCAATGTTGGCGTTGAAGGCAGCGGTGATCTTCGAGCCAAACGCCGCGAGATGTTGCAAGGCCTCGGCGACCTTCGGCCGTGTGCTTCCCGCCGATTGCATATCCTGTTTGAATTTCGCCATGGCCACGCCAGCGTCCACGGCCGAACGCACCACTGCCGCCTCTGAGGCAAGCAGCGAATGGAGAAATGCCTTCCCATCTCCCATGCAATACGAGAGCGCGTGCGAGAGGTTGCCCGGAGCATAGAATTCGGCGTTGTGCGATCCGGCCGCCATCGCCTGATCGCTCAGGGCCGCCAGCCACGATCGAAGGGATGCCTGCATCGGCGCGGTGCTTAGCCGCGCGGCCAGCACCTCGTCTTCCCAGAAATTCCAGTGCACATCGTCCGGATCCGTTGCCGCCGGAATCGAACTGTACACGGCCAGTACGTATGCGGGATAAATGTTGTCGAACGACGACCGGCTCGCGAAATAGAACTGCGGAATTAACTGCTTCAGCGATGCCTGGATTGCATACGACATGCGCTTGTAACGTGGATCCTTACCGCTCGCGGGAGTGCTGAACCACCCCGCCAGCAACTGCGACTCGTACGCTAACTGGAGGCGGAACAGCACATCGCCAATATGATCTGCCCGGCCATATGGAATCGCATTGTCGAGTTCCGCCGCCCAGTCTGCCACCCGGCGTCCGGAGAATACTTTGGGAAGATACAGGGCAAGCTGCGGACCTAGTTGATATAGAAATTCGGCTCGGCTCATATTGTGTGACGCCTTGCGAAATGAATACGAGAACTCGAGCCCAGTCTCGTCGAAGCTTTGGATCCCTGTTCCGGACGTCAGATGAATCGCGCTCGAAAGCGCGAGATGACTGACGCACCCGCCCTCGTTCACCAGTTTTGTGATTTTGTCCTCGCTCTTGAGGTCAATCTCCACCTTCAAACCATGCTCATCTCCGCTCAAGCCCGTGCTGGAAGTAATTTGCGCAAGAGACGTGTTCAGGTGATTCGAGTTCCACTTAAAGTAGGGCAAGCTCAAATGAACATCGGTGTTTCGCCGGATCTCATGCGACAACACGCCCCTGTGGAGGGTCACTCCTTCCACCGGTTTGAGCAGGATCTCGTCGAAATGTCCGCCGATAGCAGCAGCCAGTTGGGGCGCCGGGTTCGCTGTCGTGAAGTCGAATTCCACGTCGAGCAGCGCGTCCCGCGTGGTACTGCTTTGGTAGGCCAGCGCAAAGTCCGCTTCGTACTTCCTGTTCAGGAAGGTAAACGCTTTGCTGACAAACCACTGCTCCTTGTCGAAGAGCAGCTTGATCACTTCCTGCACCCGCTGCACCGCCTCCAGATTGGCGACCTTCTGGTCCAGGAATGAGGCAATCTTCGCCAGGAGCCAGTCATCGAGATCGTTGATTCCCGCATTGTCCGCGATGTCGAGGATGCGCTTCAGCCCAAACTTCTCGTCCACATAGTCGTGAAGCCTGCGCACCACGCTGCCCGGATCGAGCGCATCGCCGAGCAGGGTCGAAGCTTTCTCCGCAGCTTCTTTGATTACCTGCAATGCCGCGTCGTCCCGCGTTGCCGCGAGTATGTTCCCGGCTGCCAACGTCTCCAGCCACTGCCCGAGAGGACTCACCAGGAACGTCGGTTGCGGAAGGTACTCGTTCAGCAGCTCACGATACTCTGGCCCTGACTTGGCGGAGGCAATCTTCGCACTTATAGCTTGCGCGGCTGCGAGCGAGTCCTTACTGTCACCAATTAAATGCCATATCCCGGTGGTTACTTTTTGGTCCAGGTTGCCCCAGGTTCGAAGGAAATCACTGACTTTCTTTCGCGCGGCTTCATACGCCTGACCTGCTGCGGAGCCTGCCAATCTTCGGAACAATTGTTCGACATAAGGGGCACCGGTCGCTTTAAAAATGCCTGAGAGCGGAGAGGTGCCTCCCGCCCAGTCACGCACTACCTGAAGATCCTGGATCAGTTGCTGATGATGCATGCCAAGCGTTGCCAGCACCAGTTGGTTGAAGTTGCCTTGTGTGAAGGGGCCAGTAGATGGCTCGACGCTAACTCCAGCGTTGAACGCGAAGGAAAAACCATTCTTCTTTTGGCGGAACAGTCGTAACCGAAGTTTCGGATCAGCGGTATCGCGGCCCATAGCCAACACGTAGGCTCCCGAGGTCTCAAAGCCTAGTGCTGCCGACAGTCCGACTTGTACTTTCAGTCCGATCGCTCCCTGTAAGCCTCCCAGTTCGGCCTCCCGAACCCAGTTGAAGTTGTATCCATAACTGGCCGCGAGGCTGAGAGCCACCGAACCGTCCACCTCGGCAATCATCCAGGTTCCCGGTTCCATATCGTTGGCATTGCGGACCAGGCCAGGAACGGTCCATCCGTCAACCAGGTTCCCCAGCGCTGCGAGTGCGGGAGTATTGTCCGCAACCCGCCGGATCACCACATACTTTCCGTGGCTGCTTCCCTTGACACCGAACTGCACCGGCACGGGACCGAGCGCGACTGCTCCATCCACTGTGGCTGCCAGGTCGTATCCCCACTGCATGACCAGAAAAAGCGGGTGCTCATTTTGCGGCGAAGGCAGGTCAAAGCTCAGGCGTTCATCCAGTTGCATTGCGCCCACCGCCGCGCTGCCACTGTGGTAGATCCCAAGTCTTGAGAAGCCTCCACCTTCCGCCGAAAACTTTACGGTTCCCGAGGTAGATGCGAAGCTGATATCTGCTGCCGCCGAACCACGCAGCCGAGTTACACCCAGCTCGTAATCTCCGGAGGGAAAGGGCTGGTTCTTCAGAAGCGCCTGCAGCACCGCCGGATCTCTGGTTCCATGGGCTTCAATCGAGCCCGCTCCTGCTCGGCCTTGTAAGTGCTTCTTGAATAAGATTGAAGCTTCCGTTGGGCTGACTCCGAAGCTGGCCATATCTACTCCTTAGGCACGCGGGTCAACGGGTCGGGAGAAGTGGCACCCACACTAGCATGTTTCTAAATGCTATCAATAGGAATGTGCATGATTTAGTAAATTCGAACACTTTCTCATTCCGCATATGAAACCCGGTGCAGACGTTGTAGCCGAAGAGGGCTATTCCTCTTCAAAGCGTAGTGAGCCCTGAAGTCTCACTTAGGCCGCAGGTTGGAGGAATCCTCCACCGTGATCGAAAGCAATTCCGCGAACCCCGCCCCACTCGAGATGGAAGCGGTCTCACGTGAGGTCAGATGTTCCGCCGTGAATTTGTCCCGCCCGTAAGAAGCTGCAAGAGGCTTTCTACCACGAACCTCGCGGCTCTTTCGCGGCGACCACGATGTTGTTCTGAAATCCGAAAACCCGGATTTCCGGAAAATCGGCCACTCTTCCCCTTCCTCCTTCTATAATGCTTCGACTGGGGTCTTGGCCTTCTCTGCCTCACTCACCAAAACGTGAGTCGAACGTCTGACAGAGACAGGGCCAACCGGGGTTCAACAGCGTAGTGTCGAATCATGAATAAAGGGATGAAGTGGGGTTGTCTTCTGGCCGCTGCGGCCTGCACGATCGTTGCCGGCGGCTGCTCGAACTCCCAAGGTCGTAGCGCGAAAGCAGGCTTTTCCAAGCCCGTACCCGTCCACGTCTATACCGTCGCCGAGGAATTGACCCGTCGCCGCATTCAGGCCGTGGGCTCTCTGCTGGCGCTTGAGGAGAGCACGTTGAGCGCGCAGGTCGAGGGCCGCGTTGATAAGGTCCTTGTCGATATCGGAGACACGGTAAGTGAAGGTCAGCCCCTGATCCTCCTCGATCAGAGGGAATTGCAGTACGAAGTGGACCGGCAGCAAGGCATTGTCAAGCAGGTCCGGGCCCAGCTCGGCATTGGACCCACATCTCCTCCTCCCACCGATCCCCGGAAGATGGCTACGGTCCAGCGTGCCCAAGCCGACTTGTTTGACACCGACCGGAAGTATAGTCGCGCCAAAGAGATGTTCAGCGATAAGCTCATCTCCCAACAGGAGTTCGACGAAGTAGAGAGCCGCTATCACAGCGCCCAGGCAAGCTATGACCTGGCCCTGCAGGAAGTGGAGCGCCTGAAAGCGATGTTGATTTCGAGCGAAGCCAGCGCCTCTCTCGCGCAAAAAAAGCTGGGCGACGCCACCATTCGAGCTCCCTTCCCCGGCGCGATCGAGACTCGTAGCGTTCATCCTGGGGAATACCTTCGTCTACAAAGCCCCGTGCTCGTTCTGGTCCGCACCGATCGTCTGCGGGCGCGGCTCGCGGTTCCGGAACGCTGGGCCGGCTGGATTAAAGAAGGTGCGAAAGTGGAATTGCATGTCGAAGCCTTCCCCGGCGAAACCTTCGAGGGCCGTATCTCGCGGATCAACCCCGCTGTGTCCCAGGAGTCGCGCACGTTCGAGGCTGAGGCTCTACTCGATAACAAATCCGGGCGCCTGAAGCCCGGTTTCTTTGTGCAGGCATCCATGCCCAGCGAGAAGGAAGAGAGGGCGACTTACGTCCCTGAACCCGCAGTCAACTATCGGTATGGTGTCTACAAAGTTTTTCTCCTGACCGGCGACAAGGTTGCCGAGAAACAGATCCTGCCCGCGGGACAGACCGAAGACCAGCAGGGCCAGCGCTTTGAAGTCGCGGAAGGGCTTAAACCGGGCGATCGCGTCGCTGCCCCTGTTTCCGGAGATCTCCACGACGGAGACACCGTGCAGGAGCAACCTGCCGGTGGTTCGCCATTGCTGAAGTGAAGGGCACTGCCACCTACTCATGAAAATTGCCGAGACCTGCGTCAAACATCCCGTGTTCACCGTGATGTTGATCGCCTTTCTGCTGACGCTCGGCGCATTTTCTTATCGCGGGTTGGCCGTGGACCTGTTCCCCAAAGCCGATCCCGCCACCGTGAACGTTGAAGTGCGATTGCCCGGCGCTACTCCGGAAGAGATGGTCACCGGCATCGTGTTGCCGCTCGAAGATGCGATCTCCTCGGTCAGCGGCATAGACGAGATGACGGTCTATGCCTCCGAGGGCATTGCGGACATTACCTGCACTTTTGTCCTGGAACGCGATATTGATGGCGCCGCACAGGACATTCGCGAAAAGGTGTCCGCCGCGGTGAACCGCCTCCCCCGCGAAACCCTGCCCCCGGTGATCACCAAGGAAGACCCTCAATCCGATCCCATTATGACCTTGCTCGTCAGCGGCCCCATGAGCCGCCGGGAGCTTACCGAGGTCGCGGACAAGCAAGTCCGGCGCGCCATTCAAACCGTGGATGGTGTCGGAAGTGTGACTCTGAATGGAGGCCAGGAGCGGCAGATCCGCGTGTTGCTCGACGCTCAAAAGCTCACTTCCCACAACTTCACCGTGCTCGACGTGCGTAATGCCTTGCAGCGGGAAAACATCGAGGCGCCCGGCGGACGCATGATCACCGGCCCCCAGGAGCTAGGATTGCGCACCCTGGGACGCGTGACCTCGGCTGAGCAGTTCAGCCAGATCGTCATCGGAACTCATGGTGGCATTCCAGTGCGCATGCGCGACGTCGCACAGGTGGAAGACGGGGCCCAGGAACTGCGCACCTGGTCCGCATTGTTCGGCAAGAATAATCCCGGGCAGGATGTGGTCAGCATCCAGATCCTCCGCCAATCCGGCGCAAATACCGTCCGTGTTGCCGACGACGTCCGCGCCCAGATTGAACGTTTACGCTCTCAAATGCCTCCCGGCGTGCAGTTGCTGATTGTTCATGACATCTCAGACTTTATTAAGGCTTCGGTCCATTCCCTCATCGAGCACCTCGTGCTGGGCAGCATCCTTGCCAGCGCCATTGTCTGGATCTTCATTCGTAACTGGCGCGCCGTCCTGATTGCGGCCGTTGCCATCCCCAGTTCCATCATCGCAACCTTCACGCTGATGCGCGGGATGGATTTCTCGCTCAACAACATGACTCTGCTCGCGCTGACTCTGGCCGTGGGAATTGTCATCGACGACGCCATCATTGTCCTGGAAAACATTTTCCGCTTCATGGAGGACAAGGGTCGCGACCGTTTCCATGCGGCCATTGAAGCCACGCAAGAGATCGGCCTCGCCGTCATGGCGACCACGCTCTCCCTGATCATCATCTTTCTGCCCATCGCGTTCATGACCGGTTACGCCAGAAAGTATGTGAACTCGTTCGGCTGGACCATGGCCATGGCGATCCTGGTCTCACTGCTGGTGGCCTTCACCCTGACCCCCATGATGAGTTCCCGCATGCTCAAAGTGGATGAGAGCAGCAGGAAAGTGCATCACCAGGGCTTTCTGCACTCCGTGGAAGAGCTTTACATCAGGATGCTGCAATGGTCGCTCGCGCACCGTTTCACCATGGTGGTGATTTGCCTGGTGACATTCCTCTCCACCTTTGGCTTATATCACTTGGTGGGACGCGACTGGATTCCTGCGGATGATCAGTCGGAATTGCAGAGTTCATTCACCCTGCCCGAAGGCACTTCTTTGAAAAAGACGAGCCAGGTCGCTGCCGACATGGCGCAGCACATCTCCGCCATGCCTGAGATCGCATTTGTGCAAACCTATACCCACGGACCCACCAATCACGCTCATCTGTTCATTGGACTTGTGCCGCGGGAGCAGCGGAAGCTTACCCACACCCAGATGGCAACCAAGGTTCGGGGAATTCTCGCCAACTATCACAACGTGACCTACAACGTTCGCCTGCCTTCGGTGCTTGGCGGCGAGATTTATTTCCCCATCTCCGCGGTCATTCGCGGTCCCGACCTCAATCAACTGGCTGAGGTCAGCAAGAAAATTGCGAACCGCATGCGGGCATACCCGGATCTGGTGGACGTCAATCCCAGCTTAAATCTGAACACGCCGGAACTGCAGGTCAAGGTGGACCGCCAGCGCGCCGCCGATATCGGTGTAAGTATGACCGACATCAGCGACGCCGTCCGCCTGTTCTATTCCGGCGAAGATGAAATCACGCGCTTCAAAGAGGGCTCCGAACAGTATCCCGTCACCATGCAACTGCTCCCCGAGCAGCGCGACAATCCCGACGTCCTCAACCAGATGATGGTGCCCTCGGCGAAGCTGGGACAGGTCCGCCTTGAGAATGTCGCCAGCATCGGGCGCGGCTTTGGCCCTGCCACTCTTTGGCGCTACAACCGCGAGTTCCAGGTCAGCGTTTATGCCAATGTCAGCGCCGGCTATCCGCTCGACCTTGCCGCAGCGCATACTGTTCAGTCCATTCAGGAGATCGGATTGCCGGCAGGCTACTCCTATCTCTTCTCGGGACAAGTCAAAGTTCTTGAAGAAACCACCTGGAACTTGTTGCTCGCCATGCTGCTGGCTTCCATCTTCATGTACATGGTGCTGGCTGCGCAGTTCGAGAGCTTTTCATATCCCTTCATCATCCTCCTGACCCTTCCGCTCAGCGTTCCGTTTGCGCTTTTCTCTTTATGGATCACCGGCCGCGCCCTGAGTCTGTGGAGCGCTTTGGGCATGTTCCTTTTGCTGGGAATCGTCAAGAAGAACGGCATCTTGCAGGTGGATTACACAAACCGCCTGCTGGCCACCGGGATGCCCTTGCGCGAAGCCATCCTGGAGGCCAACCGCGTACGCTTGCGCCCGATCCTGATGACCACGCTTTCCATCATCGCCGGCCTGATTCCGGTTGCCATTGGCATCGGCGCCGGCTCCGAACAGCGCGCCTCCATCGCGGTCACCATCATTGGAGGACAGACGCTTTGCCTGCTTCTGACCCTGCTCGTGGTCCCCGTGGCCTACTCCTACTTCGCGGAATGGAAGGCAGTGCCTTGGAGAGCATGGGGTGCGCGCACCTTGCGAGGAGTACGCCGCGCGACCAGTTCGTCGGACGAGGCCTAGTCCATTAGGCGCAGAGCGCCATTCTCTACGAAGAGGCCCCCTTCACAAAAGCAAGCGAAGTGCTGGGCATACCGACAATCACGCTGCCAGGAATCGTGCGCCGGGCATGAAAATTCTTAAGCTTGAATATGGTTGCCGAAGTAACCTCCTGCCCTTTCGAGATCACCAGCGTTCCTTCGGGGGTCCGCACCTCCTCCTGGATGATCATGCCTTCGGTGAGTTCTTCAATCGGGCATCTCCTTATTTCACTCTCTTCCGCATTCGGGTCCAGGGTCACCAAAGCTTGAAAGAATTCCGGGCTGAAGTTCTTATTTTGGAGTGCCAGCGAGTGCGCCGCCTCGCTGCGGGATGAACCTTTGTGGATCGCGTCTTCATAGGCCAGTGTCAGGCGTAGGATCTCTGCCCCCAGCCGCATGTCTGCGGTCATGCTTTCCGCGGCCTCTTTCACTGGCCGGTTTTGATGTTCAATCATCCACGCGATCGGCTCCAGGCGGGGAATCCGGGAAAGCAGATCATAGGCCACGCTCGGGTGCGCCGCATATTGCGTCTGCTCGTTGGGCGCGAGCTTGTCCCCTCGATACACCGCCTCCATCGTCTCCGGCGCCAGCGTAACGCAGCCAAGTTGAGACAACATCGCCGCCACCTCGTACTGCCATGGATTGCCTAACTTCATCGTGGTAACGATGTGGTGGATGTAGCGCCGCGCCCGTTGCGCGCGGCTAAAGGCGGCGGGATTCACCAGGCTCAGGACTTCGGTCAGGACCTGGATGGCGCCGCTGAGAGTTTGTTCCAGAAGCTGCTTTTCCGCCGTGACTAACCGGAACTGCATCAGCGCCGCGGTCAGCGTCTTGGCCATGTCCTCCTTGCTGCAGGGCTTGCTCAGAAACCGGAAAATGCTGCCTTCATTGATGGCGTTGATCGCGGATTCGGTATCGGCATTGCCGGTAAGCATCACGCGGATGGTGTCCGGGGCGCATACTTTGATCTTGCTCAGCAGTTGGATGCCGTCCATCCCGGGCATTCGCATATCGGCAACCACGACGGCATACGGTCTATTTTTCTCGACCATCGCCAGCGCGTTCTGTCCGCTGTTTGCCGTTTCAATCAGGAATTGCTTGCTCAGGCCTCGCCGATAGCCATCGAGGACACTGCTATCGTCATCCACCAGCAGAATTCTTTCCGACATCACGCCCCCAAATCCAATGTCCGGACCGCCACATCATCTCTGCTTACCGCGTAGTCCGGCATTCTGAAACCCTACGTTTCAGCTATCGGCCACCTCTGGTTTTTACTTTAGGAATGAACTTGCCGGGCCAAGAGGAAGTTTTACCGCGGAGTCCATTGCGGGCTGCTGGTGAAGATCCCCTGCACCACGCAAATCTGGTAGGCAAGCACCAGTCCGAAGGCCACGCTGATCAATCCTGAAATCAGGGCCAGCCGCCGTCCAAAGTCCTGAAATTGATGGCCTACGAAACGCACCGCCGATGCGATACTGATGGTAATCAGCATCATGCCGGCAATCGTTCCCACTCCGAACACCAGCAGGTAAGCAATAGCCCAGCCGGTATTTCGAATGCTCGCCAGTATCAAAAGTGCGACCGCAGCGCTGCCGGCCAGTCCGTGAACGATGCCCACCACCAACGGCCGCACCACCTGGTAGGCCGTGAGTCTGCCCAGAGTTCGATCTAAACGTGCCAACGGGTTGCTCTCCGGCTTATGCGAATGCGCCTGCGGGCCATGGCCATGTACATGGGTGTGGATGTAGTCGCCGTGACGATGGGGATGCGAATGAAGCGTATCTTCTGACCCCTGCGGGGAGGGCAGCCAACGCGTGAAACTCACCAGGTTCCATGCCCCAAGCAGGATCAGCATCACGCCCACCGAAAGTTCCATCGCCAGGCCCACCCGGGATGGAATCACCAGGCCAAAAAGAATGATGGCGCTGCCCACGGCAAAGATGGTGACCGTATGCCCAAGCCCCCAGGCAATGCCGATCCATGCCGCGCGCCTGGTGTTTCCCTGCTGGCTGACGATGGTGGACACCGCGATGACGTGGTCCGGATCGGTCGCATGCCGCATCCCAAGAAAGAACCCGATCACAATGATGGAGAGCAGGCCGATCATCGTAGCCTAAAGAATTCCGGACCCAGCGCCAGGGAATCGTGCGGCTTGTACATCCCGCTTCTGGCATCGCAGATACTGGAGAAATGGCTCAACTCCGTCTCCGCTCTTGGCTGACAATTTGAAAACCTGCATCCCCGGACGAACCGCTTGGATATTGGCGAGCGCCGTAGCCTCGTCGAACTCGACCGCTTCAGCCAGGTCCATCTTGGTCACCACCGCAATGTCTGCACTGTTGAAAATGGTTGGATACTTCAGGGGCTTGTCCTCTCCTTCGGTGACCGACATCAGCACCAACCGCAGGCTCTCGCCTAAATCATAAGAAGAGGGGCAGACCAGGTTCCCCACGTTCTCAATGAAGAGGAAATCCAACTTCGGAAGTTGCCAACTCTCCAGCGCCTTCTGCACCATGCTGGCTTCAAGGTGGCACAGGGTTCCGGTGGTGATCTGTTTGACCGGGGCTCCGCTCCGGGCCAGGCGCAACCCATCATTCTCGGTCGCCAGATCTCCGACCAGCGCAGCCACCCGGTACTCGCCGTTGAAACAGGTTAAGACCTTCTCGAGGAAAGCGGTCTTTCCCGAACCCGGGCTGGAGACCAGGCTCACCGTCAATACGCCTGCCCGACGGAAACGCTCACGCAGTTCGCGGGCGACGACGTCATTCTGTCGCAGCACATTCTTCCGCACTTCCACCAGGCGCGCTTCCGGACCCATCTGAGCAATTCTCCCGCGAGTTCCTTACTACTGTGCCATCTTTCACATCGAAGTGCCAGCTTGTGCGTCACAATCTCACCGGCCTCGGGCGCTGGCTATTGATGGTGTGGGGTCAACCCGCTGTTTCCACGCCCATCCCTTCATCGCCTTCCCGTAAAATATTCCCCTGGCCACGGCACTTAGACCTTCTTCGAAAGGGATCGCTCATTGAGCCATTTCCCGGATCACTTCTTGTGGGGCGTCGCCACCTCCGCCCACCAAGTCGAAGGCGGCAACGAAAATAATCAGTGGTTCGAGTGGGAGCGCGCCGGCGGCATCAAGTCGGGGGATTCCTGCGGCCAGGCTTGCGACTGGTGGACCAACGCCGAGCGCGACTTCAACCTGGCCCAGCAAATCGGGGTGAACGCCCTGCGCCTTTCCATCGAATGGAGCCGCGTCGAACCCGTACCGGGTCGCTTCGATCAATCTGCTCTCGATCGCTACCGCCGCATGTTGGAGGATCTTCGCCGGCGCGCCATCATCCCGATCATCTCCCTTCATCATTTCACGAACCCGCTATGGTTTGAGAACGAAGGAGCGTTCCTGCAAGCGCACGCCGTTCAGCATTTCACCCGCTATTGCAGCCGCATCATCGAGGAGTTCGGCGACCTATGCTCGCATTGGGTCACCTTCAATGAGCCTAATGTCCTGGCTGCCTTGAGCTACGTAGTGGGCGAGTTCCCGCCTGGAAAACGCGGCCAAATTGTTCCGGCGGTTCGGCTCATTTATGGTATGGCCCGCGCGCACGCTGCCGCTTATGCCACCATTCACCGCTTGCAGCCTCAGGCCCAGGTCGGATGGGCCCATCACTACGTCGCCTTCGATCCCGCTTCCATCCATTCTCTCTCCGACCGCTGGACCACCCGCGTGGTGGACTACCTTTTCAACGAGAGCTTTTTGCGGCTCGTAGAGACCGGGCACGGCGGCTTTCCGTTCGACCTGCTCTTTGGAGATGCGGCCGATGTTTCAGGCACCTGCGACTTCGTCGGCCTGAATGTTTACAGCCGCTTCCATGTGGCTTTTGCCCCCTCGCTGATTTCTCAACTCTGTGCGCGCATCTTCGTCCCCGAGCACGTGCCGCAGGGCGATCGCGGAGTGCATCAGCCTTACGGCGAAGCCTATCCCGCAGCCATTCGCGCTGCAGTCACCAGGGTGGCTCGCCTGAACAAGCCGATTTATATTTTGGAGAACGGCGTCCCGGATGCCCGCGACCGGATTCGGCCCTGGCTGATCGTTAACGCGGTCAACGAAATCCGGCAGTTAGTAGAGCAGGGCCACGATATCCGCGGCTACTTCCACTGGACCTTGACCGACAACTTCGAATGGAGCGAAGGCTGGCACTTGCGTTTTGGACTGATCGGACTGGATCCAAAAACGCAGGAAAGAATTTTGCGGCCGAGCGCCTATATCTACGGAGAGATCGCGCGCAGCAATCGGCTTTCACCCGAGATGATTGCGCAGTACGGCGGAGAGGCCCTGGCTACAAACTCAAGCCTCTGACTCCCAGTATTTGTGGTCGCGAAGGAAGAAACTCTCGTTCCAGGTATTGAGCGCCGTCTTCAGGAATAAGCGCACGAGTTTGAAGTGGCCCATCTTCTTGAAGCGGCGGTTGGTAGTCAGGATTTTTCCCGGCACAACTCGAAACCTTCCGCGCGCAACCTTCTGGCTTAGCAGATAATCCTCGGCAAACAGCACGCCTTCGTGAAATCCGCCCAACCGGTCAAAGCAGGTTTTGTCCCACAACATGAACATGCCGGTGCTGAATGGCTTGCATAACCGCGAAAGATGCTGCATCGTATTGTTGCCCGCATAGCACGCCCGGTCGAAAAAGCCGCCCCCGGGACACGAAATGTTCGTGGTCACGCAGTGCAGGCGCTTCTGCTTCATCAACTCCACCGAGCGGCGGATCAGGGTCGGATCTGCCAACTCCATGTCCGCGTCAATGAACAACAGGTATTTTGAGCGCGCAAGCCGCGCCCCGGAGTTCCGCCCCACTGAAGGAATTCCGCCCGGAATCACTTCAATGTTCAGCCATTCGCCATAGGGGCGCGCGATGTCCGATGTACCGTCGCTCGAGTTGGCGTCAGCCAGGTACACCTTCGTATTCGAGATCTCCTGGTAATCCTGGAGCAGAAGCGAAGTCAGCAAACGCGGAATCATCTTCGCTTCGTTCTTCGCAGGGATTACGATGGTCAACTCGCTCGTCGTAGGCATGGATTCGCACCCCCTCTTCACCGATCGTGACAAAAGTCGCGGCCGCTTGCGTCCAACTGCCGGTATTGAAATACTCGACCTCTTGGTTTTTCATCTGCATGGCCTCATGGGTGTGGCCGCAGAACACTCGATGCGCTCCGCGCGCATCGGCATGGCGCAGGGCGCCCTCAGCTACTTTCTTCGATAACCGCAACCAGTACGTGTCAATGCGGTCAAAGCAGCCTGCGATTCGCTTCTGCCCGAAATCCAGTTTCTGCACCTGCAGGTAAATCCAGGTAAGAAGCTTGCTCAGCGGCATGTTGCCGAGCACGAAGCGATCGAACTGGTGTCCGTGAATCGCCAGGTGCAGCAGGCCGCGGTACTCCCACATATACTCCTGGTAGACCTTGACCCCGACCAGGTGCGACATCACTTCGCACAAACCGCGGTCGTGGTTGCCTTCCACCCAGACCACTTCAATATTCCGCTTGGGATTCGACAGCTTGCGGATATATCCCAGGAACTGCCAGTGCTCTTTCTTGAGACGCCCGAAATTCAGGTCGCAGAAGATATCGCCCAACAGGATGAGGCGTTGAAATGAAATCGAGCGCAAGGTCTCAAGCGCCGCCTTGGCCCGGCTTACGTCGGATCCCAGGTGGAGGTCGGACAGGATCACCGTGTTAAATCCCGGCTGCTCCATGGTCCTTTTTTACTGAAGCGAAGTTAAAGCATGATGAATTATCCACACCAAAGTAATTCGCAGTACCATGAATTACACCCTGGGTTCACGTTGTATTCACATGTCTGTAACAATTGGACGCACTCATCAGTCAGGCAGGTGAGCGTTCCACTAACTTCGTTCCGTTCCGTACTGTTTCACTTGCGCCTGTTCAGCCTGAACAGCGTCGGTCCCAGGAACTCGCGTCTCTATGGCCACGCGGACGGAGCATCCTGCGGCAAGTCTTAGCGCCATGGGTTCGCCGTTCTTCGTTTTTATGTGATGGGATCCAGCTGAAATAAAAAAGGGCGAAACCCTGTTCCGTTCCGCCCCTCGAATGGTTCCAGTGCTTAGACCACTGCGTGCTCGGTGTGTGCGGTCTTGCCGCGTCCCCGTTTCTTCGCCTGATGCGGTTTGGCATGTTTGGCCTCGCCGCGGGTTTTGGTGACCGCTTCCATCAATGCGCGTTGCGCGTCAACAAATGTCTTCACGCCATCCCGGGTCAGGTCCGAGATCGGCATCAAGGGAAGAGGTCCGGCGATATCCATGGCCCGGCCCGCGGCCGCAAAATTCACATTCATCTGATGGCCGGCCACGTCGAACAACTTCTTCTGCGCTTCCACAAACGCCTCGGTCGCTTGCCGCGCCAGTTCTGCCAGTTCCGTCTTTTTCTGCTTCTTGGCGGCTCCGTTGTGTTTTGGACTGGTCGCTTTTGTCACTTCCTCCGCTACAACGTCCAGGAACTTCTTCTCGGCCTCAACAAAGGTCTCCATTGCCTCCCGCGCAAAATCCACCATGATCTCCGGTTTGGGGAGCTTCCCTTCCTTTACCGATTCGATCCAGGCGTGGTTCTGTTTGCCCGCCGCCTTCAGGAATTGCTTCTGCATGTCGATCGCGTTGTCCACCGTCCGGCGAAGCAGATCGATGGCAGCAAACGCGATTCCCGGACCGCCGGCCCGTTCCCTGGCTCCCGCCATCACGATATCGTTCTGCCGCTGAATCAGGTCCGCCAACACTTGTTGCGCATGGATGAAGCTGGAGATGCCCTCGCCCGCCACCTCGGTCAGAATCGCGGCCGGGGAATGCCGCGAGTCAGAGAGCCGGTCGCGCACGGCGTGGATCACGCTGGCGTTCTGCCGCATTGCCAGGTCCAGCAGAATGCGCTGGGTTGCGAAATAGCTTTGTACTCCTTGCTGCGCCCACCCCGATAACAGGGAAATGAACGATGACTCACGGGGATGCCGCATCGATTCCGATCTCGTTGGTTCTCGCATGATTGCCTCCAATGCTGCATTGCAGCATCAGCTTTAGCCTATACGAGCGCCGCTCTAGCGTGTCAAGGAATCGGGGCCCCACGTTCATAAAATCTGTTGCGATTTCCCAAATCGGGAGCATTTCGGCTGCCTTTCCACAGCTCCCGCTCCTCACTGGGCTTTGCAGCCCGCAAGATCCTCCAAAAAAACTCTGTACAACCCCTCGCTGCGATGCCACTATGCAGTAGGGCTTTGTTGCAACGCAACAAGGATCGTGCCATGGAATCCGGCGTCATCATCAAGAAGTACGGCAATCGCAGGCTGTACGACACTTCCAGCAGTCGCTACATCAATCTCGACGAGATTGCGCGCTACATTCGCGAAGGCAAACCGGTCCAGGTGGTGGATGCCAGCACCGGTGAGGACCTGACGCGGGTCACCCTCACCCAGATCATCACCGAAGACGCCAAAGACAAGCCCACCGGACTTCCCTTGGAACTGCTTCGCCAACTCATTGTGGCTTCGGACCAGACGCGCCAGGAATTCATCATGTGGTACTTGAAGTCGGCATTCGATACGTATCAGGCAGTGCAGGATGCCGTCAAAGACCGCTTCAGCGACGTGCAGTCCGCATTGCTCTCGCCGGTAGATTCCATGAAACGGTTCCTGAGCGGTCAATCATCGCCGCCTGCTCCCGAAGAGCAGTCCGAGATCCACCTGCTCCGGGCTCGACTGGCGGAACTGGAGGAACGCATGAAGCGGAAGCGTAACCGGCGGGCTCCGCGCAAGGCTGCCAGGCCGGCCAGGGCCAAACGAACCTAGGCATGCCGCAGAAGCGTACCGAATTGGTCTCCCTACGCGGCGAGCTTTGAAAGATTTGGCCAGCGTCACTGCGCCGGCCAACAAAGAAGTGTATGGGTGGACTCGCCTCTATTCGAACGCGTCATCCGACCCCAAGTGCAGTAAGGGGAAAGGCTCTCGCGTGGACGACGATGATCTGTATCTGCACGACGCCAAACCCTGAGGAGGTGTTATGGCAACTGTGAGCGCGGAACCTGCGACAAAAGTGCTCGGCGGAAGCTTCCTGATCCAGGACTGCTCGCCGGAAACCGTTTTTACCCCCGAGGATTTCACCGAACAACACCAACTTATCGCACAAACCGCCGAAGAATTCGCCGTGAACGAGATCGTTCCCAACATCGAGCGCATGGAAAAAAAGGAGTTCTCGGTTAACCGTGAACTGGTCAAGAAAGCCGGCGGCCTGGGCCTCAGCGCGGTAGACACGCCGGAAGCCTACGGTGGCCTGCAACTCGATAAAGTCACCTCCGCCATCATCGCCGATCGCCTGGCCTGCCATGGAGGCTTCAGCGCGACTTGGGGCGCGCACACCTGTATCGGGACCCTGCCCCTGGTGTACTTCGGGACCGAGCAGCAAAAGAAAAAATATCTTCCCGGGCTGGCCTCCGGAGACATGGTCGGGGCCTATGCTCTTTCGGAATCCTCTTCCGCCTCCGATGCCCTCAACTGCCGCACCCGGGCCACACTTTCGAAAGATGGCAAGCACTACATCCTGAACGGCGAGAAGATGTGGATTACCAACGCCTCGTTCGCCGACCTCTTCACCGTATTCGCAAAGGTGGATGGAGAAAAGTTCACAGCCTTCCTGGTGGAGCGCAATTTTCCCGGATTCGCCGTCGGGGCCGAAGAACACAAGATGGGCATTCGTGGCTCTTCCACTTGTCCCCTCATCCTCACCGACTGCAAGGTGCCGGTCGAGAATGTGCTGGGAGAAATCGGCAAGGGACATCACATCGCCTTCAACGTTTTGAACGTGGGCCGTTTCAAGCTTGGCGCAGGCAGCGTGGGCTCGGCCCGCTATTGCCTGCAGAGCTCGATTGAGTACGCGAAGCAGCGCAAGGCCTTCGGCAAAACCATCGCTGACTTCGGATTGATCCGCGAAAAACTGGCCAACATGGCAGTCGGAATCTTTGTCGGCGAAGCCATGGCTTATCGCACCGTCGGCATGATGGACGCGGCCATCGCCCAATTACCCGATCACAACGACATGGTGGCGGTGCGCAAGGTCTTCGACGAATACGCCATTGAGTGCTCCATCCTGAAAGTCTGGGGTTCGGAGATGATCGACTTCGTGGTGGACGAGATGGTTCAGGTCTACGGCGGGTACGGTTTTGTCGAAGAATATCCGGCCGACCGCGCCTATCGCGATTCCCGCGTGAACCGCATCTTCGAAGGCACCAATGAGATCAATCGCCTGGTGATCGCCGGGTTCTTGCTGAAGCGCGCCATGTCGGGACAGTTGCCGCTCCTGGCCGCTATCAAAAACCTGATGGATGAGGTGCTCTCGGGCTCCGCATCCGGCAACGGCGACGGCTCCTTCGCCGAAGAACGTAAACTGGTGGCCAACGCCAAAAAGCTGGGATTGTTTGCCGCAGGGGTTGCCACCCAGAAGTACATGCAGAACATACAGGACCAGCAGGAGATCATGGGGACCATCGCCGACATGGTCATCGAAAGCTACGCCATGGAGTCGGCACTGTTGCGGGTCCAGAAACGCGCCACATCCTCGTCGCTGGGAGACAACGGTTTGGCGACTGCCATGATGCGCGTCTATCTCGAAAGCGGAATCGAGAAGATCGAAGCCGCCGCAAAAAGAATCCTGGCTGCCGTCAGCGAAGGAGACATGCTGCGTTCGCAGATGGCCATTTTGCGACGGCTCGCCAAGCATGATCCGTTCGATAGCATCGGGTTGCGCCAGAACATCGCGCACAAGATTCTCGAGACCGGAAAATATGTAGCAGCCTAGGTTTGCATGCCGTGAGGCATGCGACCCTCCTTCGAGGAGTAATGCCTTGAACGCGCTCGCGACCACAACCGCCTTCGACACGCTCGACCCCGAGCAATTGAAGGCGGCTTTTTTTTCAACTCACAAATCTTTCGCCGAGCGCGTGACCGCCATCGAGCAGGCGCTGCAAGGGCCCTTTGGTGATAAGGTCCGGGAACAACTCGGACGCTGGGTGGTCCAGCGCCTGCCGGGCGAGGAACTGGTCCCGGAAAAATATGCGCACTGGCGCCCCCTGGTGCGGGACGCGATGCTGTACGTTTTCATGCATATCTCGATTCCTCGCCTCGCGCCCAAGCTGGTCGAGCAACTCGAACTGCCCGCCAGAACTCCCACCGGAACCCGGCTTCTGAAACTCATCTCCAAGGTGCCGGGCCTGCAAAAACTCGGGCAGGTCCTGGCCCGGAACCGCCACCTGTTGCCCCAGCTGCGGCGTTCCCTGACCAAGCTGGAAAACGGAATCGCCGACATGGATCCGACCGAGGTGCAACAAATCATCGTCCGCGAATTAGGAAACAGAATCGAAGCTCACTCGGTCACCGTCAAGCCCGGGATCTTTTTTGAAGCGAGTGTGAGCGCGGTCATTCGATTCACCTGGCGAAATCCGGAAACCGGGAAGCGGGAGCGCGGCGTCTTCAAGGTTCTCAAACCGTTTATTCCGCCCTCTTTCGCTGAAGATATGGAATTGCTCGCCGGCATTGCCAAGTATGTCGGCGGGAGAAGCCGCGAATATGGTTTCGCCAAGCGGGTTCTCCCGGAAACCTTCAGCGATGTGCGGCGGCTACTCCAGCACGAGGTGGACTTTCCCCGCGAGCAGAAGACCCTCTCGAAAGCCGCGCGCGCCTATGGCTCGCTGATCGGGGTCCGGGTACCGCGCCTTATCCCTCAACTCTCCACCTCGAGAATCACGGCCATGAGCGAAGAACGCGGCATCAAGATCACCACTGCCGCCGCCCGTCTGCCGAAGTGGAAGCGCACTGGAATTTGTGAACAGCTGATTGAAGCCTTCGTCGCCGTCCCTATTTTCTCCACCGACCGTAACGCGATTTTCCATGCCGATCCCCACGCGGGAAATCTCCTGTACGACTCGCGCACCGGCGACGTCGTCATCCTCGACTGGGCGCTCACCGAAAGCGTGAGCTACGAAGAGCGCCGGCGCCTGGCCATGCTGGTGTTGATGACCGCGCTCCGGGATTCCGACGGCATCTTCAAGCAAGTCCAGATGCTCAGCCGGGGCGGTACCCGCCGCAAGGGAGCGCAGGCCGCCCTGGTGCGCAACTGCATCCATAACTTTATCGCCGGCCTGCCTTTCATGCGCATGCCCGGAAGCAACGACGTGCTCAATTTATTGGAAGAGATCGCCATGAAGGGCGTTCGACTGCCCGCCCCGCTGATCATGTTGCGCAAGGTGCTGTTCACATTGGATGGAGTTCAGCACGACATGGGTAGTCCTGACATCAACATGATCTCCATCGTGGCCCGCCATGCCACGCCGCGCTGGTTGAGCAGTTGGACCGCCCTGGGAGCGCCGCTCTCCCTGAAAGACTGGCTGACCGTCGAGGCCAGCGCTCTCGGTTACGGCGGTCGTGTTTGCTGGCAAAAGATGCAATCCGTGTTGAAGCCCACCGCAAGCACATAGAGGAGAGTCGAGGACTAGCGCTCTCCGCCCATCTCCAGCACTGCTCCGCCGGTCGTCTGCAATTCTTCCGTCCGGGCGCCCGCTTGAAAGCGCAGACTCGCGTTGGCCATGCTGTTATTCGCCACCTCGAAACTACCGGAGCCATCGGTCTTGAAATACGGCAAGCGCCGGGTGCTGATTCCCCGGCCGTCAACGCTCACCTCGATCTTCGACCCGTCCCGGGAGACCCCTTGAAAATTCCACTGCAGCTGATCGCGGTCCTCGTGTTCCTTCACGATTCGGAAATCGTACTTCCTGCCTCTGTGCCACAGAATGGCCCTGCGGAACGTCAGTCCAAACGGAAGATCGTAGATCAATGCCTCGAGCGTACTCGCCTGCTCGCCCGCAAAGTAGAGATGTGCCCAGGTCCAGAAATTGCGATGACGATATCCGCAGTTGTGCCCTTGCAGCCCGTACCCTAGAGGGTCGCCTTCGAATCGCCGCTCGTCGAATGTGATGTATCCCGAAAAGGTCGCATCCGAGTGCGGCGTTCGCGAGAAGCCAATCCAGCCTTTATTGCTCAGGGTGGTTGCGAAAGTGGACTTGTACGTCAAGTTCCACGTGACGCGGTGGCCAAAGACGCTCAGGTCGCCGCAACATGAATTGTCGCCGATGCTGTTGTTTTCAACCCTGAACTGAAAGCTGTCCGCTCCGGAACTCAGTCGAAGCTGGTCGAGGCCAAATCCCTGAATCGCGCTGCCGGGCGCCGCGTCTTTGCGAAACCACGTCGCCCAAACCTGGACCGGCATGTTGAGCGAATCGTCCGCCGGACGCGCGCGCCCGGGATTCAGCAGCAGGTAGCGAAACCACCAGGCTCCCGGTTCACCGGCCAAGCCCATGCGGAGAAACCAGACCTCATAACGGCGCCGCGAAGACAGAGATGAGTAAACGCTGTTGAGGTTGCGCATAGAATCGCCGCCTCGAATTGTGTACTCTTCTCACCTCCGCATCAAGGACGCACTCCATCATCACCCACCCGCGTGAGTCGCATCACACTGGGAACAGCCCGTTCCTTGTAGATTGGCATCGGGCGAATTTCATGCCGCCCTGGGCACGACAAGCGCGGCATCGAATTCCTTCTCGCATGTCTGCCCGCATCCATCTGCCGGGTTCCATTTCCCATCGCAGCAAGGCCCTCTCAAATTTATTTTGGACAATGGCGCAGGCCGCCCCTCGCCGCGTACTGAAAGGGCCTTCCCTGCCCAGTTGGAACTGGATCATGGAATTGGGCACCGGGTTTTTGCGCAAGCACCTGAACACTGCGTTCGAGATGCCTGACATAAACCAGGCCCGCCGCTTCCTGGACTCAATCGAACTGCGCTTGCCCATGCACGACGGAGTCAAGCGCACCCCAGTTACCCAGCCTGGCTTTCGCGGCGAGTGGTTCGAACTGGAAAACCATTCATCCGCCGCCACGCTGCTCTATTTTCATGGTGGAGGCTACACTTTCTACCCTCGTTCCTATTCGTTTTTCCTGCAACTCATGACCAAGGCGACGCAGGCTCGCCTGCTTGCCCTGGACTACCGCCTCGCGCCCGAACACCGTTTTCCGGCACAGCTTGACGATGCCATCGCTGCTTATTCCTGGCTGCTCAATGAGGGCACCCAGCCGGAGAAGTTGATCATTGCGGGCGACTCCGCCGGCGCCCACCTGGCCCTTGGCTGCCTTTTGCGGGCGCGCGACCTGAATCTGCCCATGCCCGCCCTAGCCATTGCCCTCTCTCCACCCACCGACCTTGAAACCGACTGGCCCAGCTACGAACTGAACGCGCCGTACGACTGGATCCAGAAGCCGATGCTGAACACCTGGGCAGATTATTTCTGTTCCGTGAGTGAGCGAAAAAATCCATGTATCTCTTTGATCAACGCTAATTTAAGTAACCTTTGTCCAATCTACATTCAATGTGGCAGCGCCGAAATCCTGTACGACAGCATTCAGGCCTTCGGCGCACGCGGCCAGGCTGAGGGAGCTCAGATCACAATCGAAAGCTGGCCCGACATGAATCATGTGTTCCAGCTTTTTGGACCCGCGCTGGCACAGAGCCGGCAAGCCCTTTCCCAAATTGGGAAGGCCACGCAGGCAGCCATACTTGCAGCCGATCACTCCAAGCCTCGGCTGGTTGCGGAACGAGAATGACGGACCTCTTACATCCCGTCCTGATCAACTTGCCTCTTATCGGTAGCTCAGACACACGTTATGATACGTGCGCTACCCGGAGGGCCATTGAGTGAAGAAGAAAAACGGAAATGGTAGGAAGGCAGTAGCGTCGCCGCGTAAGGGCCGTGTTCGTGAGCACGAGGCTGCGGCTGACATTCCAATCTGGAAGGAAGCGCTCTTCGGAGCTGAACTACTCCTGCTTCATGCCTCGCCCGTCTACTACGGCCTCGGCATTCCGCACGGCGACAATTCTGCTGTCGTCGTGATTCCCGGCTTCCTCGGCACTGATCTCTACATGACTCATCTGAACTCGTGGCTGGAACGGATTGGATATCGTCCGTATTTTTCCGGGATCGGCATGAATGCGGAGTGTCCGAATTTATTAATCCGATATCGGCTGACCGCGACCATCGAGAAGGCCCTGCGCGAAACCGGACGCAAAATCCACCTCATCGGCCACAGCCTGGGCGGAATCATCGCGCGGTCAGTTGCGGCGCAGCGCCCAAAAGACGTCGCTTCCGTGATCACGTTGGGGGCCCCCCTGCAGGGAACGGTGATGCATCCGTCCGTTCTTCAGGCCGCCGATCTCGTACGCCGGCAAATTCTCGACGAGCATGGACAACGCGTTCTTCCCGATTGCTACACTCCACGTTGTAGTTGCGACTTCCTCGGCTCCCTTCGTTGCACCATGCCTCCATCTATCGTCGAGACGGCGGTATTCACGCGCAACGACGGCGTGGTGGACTGGCGCTATTGCGGCACAGGCGATGAAGAGGCGGATTTCGAAGTACCCGGCACACACGTGGGACTGGTGTTTAACCCGTCCGCTTACACGATTATTGCCGAGCGCCTGCACGAGGCCGCATCGAACCAATAAGGGCTTTTCTTCCTCAAGTGACGCGAGCTCGCGGCACTCCTCCATTTGCTTAGATCGCCGACGCGACTCCGCGAACTCTCGATCAAGGTCACTCCGCAACCGTGATGCGGGTCACATCTTAATGGCTGCGATCCTCGTAGGCTCAGATAAGAGACGGTTGAGCATGGCTGTTCTGAAGCGCCCAACTTCCAATTTCCCCGGTTGCAAACGCACCCGGAGGTGAAAGTACGCTCCGCGTTTGAACGAGGTAGAGAGATGAACCTGACTGAGTGGTCGCGATCAAGCATCGACTATGGCCGCAAGCTTGTGAATTCCGGGTTGGAAGGCGCGCGGGAAGGGGAGGAAGAATTTCTGCACGGCGACAGCCTCACTCCCTTTCTCGGCGACTCCCTCCGCGATGCCTGGAAACCCGCCGTGGTCGGGGCTTGCCTGGGAACACTGGGTGGCTGCCTCACCAACGGACGGCGTCCCTCGTGGCGAACTCTCGGCTTTGGTGTGCTGGGCGGCCTGATTGGACTTAGCGCCGGCATCGTGTGGAGCAGCCGCGGCTTGGGCCGTTGCGTGTTTTATGACGCCGTCAAAAAAATCAACCGGGTTCGCGACGAACATTGGCTGGAAAAAAATCCCATCGACTACGCGTAGCGCTGTGGTGGCTCGTTCCGCCTTCTTCTCTCCCGTCGGAGGACCGCAATGGTGAGTACCGTAAATCTGACCGAAGAACGAACCTCTTACCTGGAAGGGCTGGTGCGCAAGGCCCGCACCGCCGCCGCCGTGTTCACGCAATTCACCCAGGAAGATGTGGACCACATCGTCAAACCCATGGTGCTGGCAGGTCTCGCCCAGGCCCAGGCCCTCGCCCGCCTCGCCGTCGAGGAAACCAAGCTCGGGATCATGGAAGACAAGGCCATCAAGAACATGGTGGCCACGGAATTCGTCTACAACTACGTCAAAGACAAACGCACCGTGGGATGCATTCGCGAATTTCCCGAACGCGGCCTCACCGAAGTGGCGGAACCGATCGGCGTCATCCTCTCCATGACCCCGATCACCAATCCCACATCCACCGTCCTGTTCAAGTGCATCATGGCGATCAAGACCCGCAACGCCGTGATCTTCAGTCCTCACCCCAATGCCTGGCGCTGTTGCTCTGAGGCTGTCCGGATCATGTACGAAACCGCGGTGAAGTATGGCGCCCCGGAGGGCGTGTTCACCTGCCTGGAATCGCACGATCTCGAGGACAACGCCTACCTGATGCATCACAAAGATATCGGCCTGATTGACGCGACCGGAGGTCCGGGAGTCGTAAAAGCCGCATACAGTTCCGGAAAACCGGCCCTGGGCGTCGGACCGGGCAACACTCCTGTCTATCTGAACAAGACCGCCGATCTCAACATCGCGGTCGTGGACATCATCACTTCCAAGACTTTCGACAACGGCACCATCTGCGCTTCCGAACAGACGGTAGTGATCGATGACGAAATTTATGACTCGGTGCTGAAAAAATTTGCCGAACTGGGCGCGCATATCTGCGACGAGCAGGAAGCCACCCTGCTGGGACGCAAGTTGATCGATCCTGAAACCGGCTTCATGCAGCCCACCGCCATCGGGCAGAACGCCGCCGACATCGCTCGCGCCGTCGGAATCAAGGTAAAACCCGATACCAAGCTCCTGGTCGCTCCCATCCACGGCGTAGGACTGGAACATCCGCTCTCGTTTGAGAAGCTCTTCCCGGTGCTCTCGGTGTACCGCGCCAGGAGCATGGACGAAGCCCTGAAGGTTTGTGTCGACGTGAACCACCTGCGCGGCATGGGACATACCGCAGTGGTTTTCTCGCGGGAGGACTCGGTCATCCGCAAGTTCAGCGAAGTCATCAACGCCGGACGCATTATCGTCAATTCACCCGGCTCCGTAGGCGCGTTCGGCGGAATCTACAACGACATGGTTCCCACCTTCTCGTTCGGGTGCGGCACTGCCGGCGGAAACAGCACCACCGACAACGTCAACGTCTATCACTACCTCAACATCAAGCGCGTCGCGCGAAGAACGCAGGCCCACATGTGGTTCCGTGTTCCTAACGAGATATACTTCAACCTCAACGCCGTCGAGAATTTGCGGCACTTGCACTCCGACTCCACCATCATTATTACCAATCCCGCGTTGGAGCAGATCGGCTACGTTGATATCGTCCGCAACCATCTTGAACCGCATACGCCCGTTCACGTCTCTGTGATTCCCGACGCGGAGCCTGAGGCAAAAGTGATCGCCCAGGGAGTCGAAGCCCTCAACTTCTACAAAGCGGACCAGATCATCGCGCTTGGCGGGGGCTCGATCATTGACGCTGCCAAGATCATGAAGCTCAAGTATGAGTCTCCCCAGGCCGATCTGGAAGAATTGGCCGCGCCGTTCATGGACATTCGCAAGCGCGTCGTGGAGTATCCCGCGCGGAAGGCCAGCCGCGCGCGCCTGGTCGCGATTCCCACCACCAGCGGCACCGGAAGCGAGGTCACTCCCTTCGCCGTGCTGTCTGACAAGAGCCGCGGACGCAAGGTCACCCTTGTCGACTATTCCCTCACTCCCGACGTGGCGATTGTGGATCCCCAGTTCGTCATGACCATGCCCAAGGGCCTGACCGCCGATACCGGCATCGACTGCCTCACCCACGCTCTCGAAGCCGGCGTGTCCATCTACGCTTCAGCTTTTACCGACTCCAATGCCATGCAGGCGATTCGCCTGGTATTCAAGTACCTGCCCGTGGCGTATGAAAACCCCAATGACGAAGAGGCCCGCAGCATGATGCACAATGCGGCCTGCATCGCTGCGATTGCGTTTTCCAACGCTGCTGTCGGGGTGAATCATGCGCTGGCGCACGCCTTCGGCGCTCGCTTCAACGTGCCTCATGGCCGCGCGAACGCGCTCATGCTGCCCCACGTCATCGCTTATAACGCGTCCGTGCCCACCAAGTTCATGCCCTCGCCCAACCAGAAGGGCTATGTCGCGCACAAAAAATATGCGACCATGGCCGACCTTCTCGGCCTCGGTGGAAACACCATCCAGGAAAAAGTGCAGAACCTGGTCAGCGCCACTGAACAACTGCTCGACCGCTTGAACGTGCCACGCTCCATTGCCGAACTGGGCATTTCCCGCGAGCAGTTTGAGCGCGCCATGCCGGAGCTGGCGAAAAATGCGTTCGACGATCCATCCGGACGCTCCAATCCTCGCATGCCCCTGGTCAACGAACTTGTCGAATTGTTTTGGACCGCATACCGGGGACGCGGTCTGTCGCGGAACACATCGAATCCGAATGTTGCGTAACACGGAGTGCACGAATGGCGACCACAGCGGAAGATCTCAGAATTGACGGCGCAGGAGTGGCAAGCCTGCTCCAGCAGGCCACGGAACAGCTCAAGCGCGGGGAACAGAACGTGGTCGTGGATTTCACCTCGGTCCGGCGGATTGACCCCCGCAGCCTTGCGTTGCTGGAGCAGTTGGCCGGTGAAGCGGGAAAGCGACAAATACGAATCGCCCTGTGCGGCGTGAATGTGGACATTTACAAAGTCATGAAGTTGGCGCAACTGGCGCCGCTTTTTACGTTTCAGATTTGAACCAGCTTGGCGGAGAAATTGTATGCCTCACGTGCCAGAAGACGATCGGCTTTCCTCGGGAGATGCCCTGTTCCTGCACCTCGAACGCGAAGGCATGCCCCTGAATGTCGCCTCCGTAAGTATCTTTGATGGCGCCATCTCTCTGAGGGCCTGCCGGCGTTTTATCGAATCCAAGTTGCCGCGCATTCCCCGCTACCGCCAACACCTCATGGCTTCGCCGTTCAACCTGGGGCCGCCGCGCTGGGAGTTCGATCCGAACTTTGACATTCGCAACCACGTCACCGAACTGACACTCACCCGCGGAACCGACGCCGAACTCAAGAAAGTAGCCGGCCAGGTCCTCAGCAAAGTCATGGACCGCAGCCGCCCGCTGTGGGACTTCACGCTCATTCAGGGACTCAAGGGCAACCGGACTGCGATCATCACCCGTATTCATCACTGCCTGGCAGACGGCCTTGCCGGCGTAAGCCTGCTCACCGCGATTATGGATGAACAACCCGACGCGGCCAGCAACGCGAAATCGGAAAAGAAAATTCACGGCGCCCGGCCCAGGACAGCGCCCACCCTGTTGAATGAGCTCATTACCTCATCGCTCTCGCTCGCACAACAGATCCTCAGCGCGCAACGGGAAGTCACCGACATGGTGCAGCAGGTCCTCGCAACCCCAAAGATGAAGAACCATTCCGGCGGTCATTCGGGGTCAGGCAAAATCGCAAGCAATGGGGCGATCCCGTCCGCCGAGCAGTGGGCACGATACATGCCGGAGCTTGGGAGCGCCACCCAGCCTCTTCCCTTCAACATGATCTGCCGTGGACCACAGAGCTTTGCCTGGGCCGAGCTTCCGCTGTCCGACATCAAAGCCGTCAAGAACGCCTGCGACGCAACCGTGAATGAAGTCGTACTCACCGTGTTCACTGACATGTTCCGGCGCTACAGCGAGATTCGCGGCGTCCGGACTCGGGGGCGTTTGCTGCGAGTGGTGGTGCCGGTCAACGTGCGTGGCGCCGAGAGTCCCAGCCACTTGGGCAACCGCATCACCTTTCTTCCGGTGAGCATCCCGCTCGGAATTCGCAGTCCGCGACAACTGTTGCGCGCGATCCAGAAGCGCACCGCATTCTTGAAGAGCGCCCACGTTGCCGAATGTGTTGGGCTGTTCGGCACCATGCTGGGAGCGATTCCGACCGCAGCCCAGATGCTGATTGCTCCCATTGTCAGCCAATTGCCGCTCGGCCTGTGCAACACGATCTGCACCAATGTTCCCGGACCGCAGGTCCCGCTTTATCTTCTCGGCCGCAAGCTGGTCCGCTGCTACCCCTACGTGCCGATTGGCGGCGACATCGGGATCAACTGCGCGCTGCTCACCTACGATGGGGTCGCCCACTTCGGATTTACCGGCGACGTGCACGCCGCTCCCGATCTGTCGCGCCTGGAAAAACTCTTCCTCTCGAGCTACGCGGAATTGCGTAAGCTGGCCGGCCTTGTGCCAGAGCCGCGCGCCAGGAAAACTCGCAAGCCAAAAATCGCGCAGAACTTTCCTTCCGGCGAAGTAACACTCGAGCCGGTTCACGCCGCCCCGCCTGCCAGCCCGCCGCTCTCCACCGTTTCTCCCCCTGCGGAGGACGAGAAAGCGCTGGTTCACTCGAATTGAGGCCTGATGTGGCCGCTCGCCCCCAGTACGACTCTGCACTTCAGAAACAGGAATTCGATTTTGATTTCATAGTAGTGGGCTCCGGCTTCGGCGGCAGCGTTGCCGCTTTGCGCCTCGCCGAAAAGGGTTATCGCGTCGCCGTCATGGAGATGGGGTGCCGCTGGACTCCCGAAACTCTTCCCTCTTCGAGTTGGTCCCTGCATCGCTGGTTCTGGCGTCCGAAACTCGGGCTCAAGGGCTTCTTCAGCATGCGCTTCTTCCGGCACATTACGGTGCTTCATGGCTGCGCCGTGGGCGGCGGCTCCATTACTTACGCGTGCACCTCGCTGCGGCCTCCCGACAAGGTCTGGCGCAGCGGCTCATGGAGTGGATTGGCTCCCTGGGAAATCGAGATGCCGCAGCACTTTGACACCGCTTCACGAATGCTGGGAATCACCCAGAACAAGATTCTTGGTCCTGCCGATCACCTGTTAAAACGAGTGGCTGAGGAAGCCGGAGTCGGAGCAACGTTCTACAAGACCAACGTTGCCATTCTTCAATCCCCGGAAGGGACACCCGGCGGTCAAGCGGTGGGCGATCCGTTTTTTGGCGGAGAAGGACCGCCTCGCTCCACTTGCACCGGTTGTGGCGGATGCATGATGGGATGCCGCCATGGCGCCAAGAATACGCTCGACCTCAATTATCTCTGGCTGGCCGAGAAACGCGGGGCAAAGATCTTCGCGGAAACCAAAGTAGTGGATGTTCACCCGCTCAACGGCTGCGCTGACGGTTCCTCCGGATACCAGGTCAGCACGATCTGTTCCACTACGATCTTCGCTCGCAGGCCTCGGCAGTTCACATGCCGTGGCGTGGTCTTCGCTGCATCCTCGCTTGGAACCATGGACCTGCTGTTCGATTTGAAAGATCGCGGATCTCTTCCGCGCATCAGCGATCAATTGGGCAGACATGTCCGGACCAACTCCGAATCGCTGCTCGCGGTGCGAACTCCTGGAATTCGCGAAGACCTGTCGCAGGGCGTCGCCATCGGCTCGGGAGTGTATATTGACGAGCACACCCACATTGAGGCCGTTCGCTATCCCCGCAAATCCGACACCATGAGCCTGCTTACCACGCCTCTGACTGGAGGCACCCCGGGACTCGAACGCATCGCGCTCTGGCTCAGAAATCTGGTCACCATTTTCTTGCGTCATCCCATCAAGACCCTTCGCGTCATCCAGCCTTTTGGATGGGCCCGCGAAAACGTGGTTCTCCTCTGCATGCAGGCGCTCGATGGAAACCTCAGCATGCGATGGAAACGTCCCTGGTACTGGCCCTTCCACAAATGCCTTACGACGCACGGAGAGAAAGTTCCCACCTACATTCCGCAGGCCAATGCCTTCGCCGAACGCTTTGCACGGCTTTCCGGAGGGACCGCGATGAGCATGACACCGGAAATTCTCTTCAACATCCCCGGCACGGCGCATTGCCTGGGCGGATGCGTCATCGGCGCATCGCCCGAACACGGGGTAGTCGACCATCAGCATCGCGTGTTCGGCTACAAAAACATGTACGTCTGCGATGGCTCAGTGGTTGCCGCGAACCTGGGAGTCAATCCCAGCCTGACCATTACCGCGCTCGCAGAGCGTGCGATGAGCTTCATCCCGCCCGCTTCATAATCACCCGCTCACAGTTACGAAGGTAAGGACCGCACGCCGGTTTTTGCTGCACGTTGCCCTCGACGTGCTCAAAATTGAATGGGTAGCACTCGGTAAGCCCGAAGCAACCGGCTGTAGTGCTGACGAAAGTCAACGAGGCGCTTACGTTGTCGATGTATTCCCTACGCTACATGGCGCGGCACGCTGTCGTGTGCGTCTTGTTTGTTCTTGCCTACCTGTTGCTCAACCAACCGGAAGTGATCTTGCTTGCCCGCATCGGCTTCGTTGCCTGGTATCCGGCGACCGGCCTGGTTATGGCAGTGCTGCTGGGTCTCAGCCCGTGGTACGCACTTGCGGTTGCGGTCGCGAACATAGTAGCCAGCAAGATGATTTACGGGCAGCCCCTCCTTTCTTTCACCAATACGGTCGGGGTGGCCGGCAATGTCCTGTGCTATGGAGGAGCCGCGTACCTGTTGCGGGGCTGGCTGCAAATCGACCTCGGACTCCGCCGGCGTCGCGACGTTGTTCACTACGTCTGGGTCGGCGCCGTGGCTGCCGCCGGAGGCACCCTTTTCGGTGTGGGATGTCTGCTAGCCGATCACAGCATCGCCTGGAATGAACGAGTGCCGTCGGCGATCGGCTGGATCTTAGGCGATAGTATCGGCCTGGTTGGTGTCGCACCCTTTCTTCTGGTTCACATCATGCCTTACCTTCGGCGGTGGGCGCTGCCGCCCAAGCCCGAGAAGGTGCCCGCCAAGACCGCTGCAGCGACAAGCGGCATGGTTACCAGCTCGATCGCGGAAGTCTGCGGACAGGCCGGGGCGATCCTGTTTGTGCTATGGGTGATGTTTGGGACTGAAGCCGGCCGTTACGACCACTTCTACCTCGGTTTTATTCCCATCATCTGGACCGCCATGCGGCAAGGCGTGCGGCGAGTCGTCACCGCCTTGCTCGCTCTGAATTTCGGAATCGTGGTGGCAATGCAGTTGTTCCCTCCCACGGCAGCCCAGTACACCAAGGTTGCCTCCTTCATGTTGGTGCAGTCGGCGGTTGGCTTGATCGTTGGCTCCGAGGTCAGCGAACGCCATCGCCTCGCCATCAATCTCAACAACAAGACCAGCTACTTGAATTCTCTGATCCAGAACAGTCCACTTGGCATCGCGGTGCTCGACCAGCAAGCCAATATTGATTTCGCCAATCCTGCATTCGAAAGGCTCTTCCAGCACAGCTGGCGTGATCTTCCCTCCATCGATTTCGGCATGGTGGAGGCAGGCGGCAGTTCCACCGCGCAGATCATTACCAAGATCCTGGCCGGCGAAAGCTCTCGCACCACCGTGCGCTGCAGTCGCAAAGATGGAAAAATTCTCGACCTTGCCGTGCACGGAGTTCCGTTGAAGACAGGCGGTGAAGTGACGGGCGCCTACCTGATTTACGAGGATGTCAGCGAACAGGTGCGGGCCATCGAAGCCCAGCGCCAGCATGCCCAATCTTTGGACAATCTTGTCAAAGAACTGGAATTGCGTACCCAGCAGATGACCTATTTGAGTGAAATGGGCTCGTTACTGGAGTGCAGCGCGACCATCAAAGAGGCATCCGCCGTCGTTTCCAACTCAGTTCAGAAGCTTTTTCCCGAATCCCGCTCGGGATCGCTTTATCTGTTCAAGTCGTCCAGAAACATCATCGAAGCAGTGGCGCGATGGGGGCAGAGCGGGGTTTCGGAGTCCACCTTCCAGCCCGATGCCTGCTGGTCTCTTCGCAGAGGACGCCCTCATTGGACCGATCGTGCCGGACTCGGAGTCACCTGTTTGCACCTGCAAGAAAACTCCGATGCGCTCTGCCTCTGTATTCCAATGATTGCGCAGGGCAACACGCTGGGAACTCTGCACCTCGAATTCGACAGGACTTCAAACCTTGAGGACCCCGCAACCGGGATCCTGCGCCACTCCCGTGAACGGCTCGCCGTCAGCGCTGCATCCCAGATCGCTCTTTCTCTCGCCAGCCTGCAACTCCGCGAGACGCTGCGCGAGCAGTCCATTCGCGACCCCTTGACCCGTTTGTTCAACCGGCGCTTCCTGGAAGAGTCCCTGGAGAGAGAACTGCAACTGGCGGCTCGCAAGAAACAGCCCCTGACGGTCCTCTTTCTTGATCTCGACCACTTCAAGAACTTCAACGACACCTTTGGCCACGAGGCTGGAGACTCGGTCCTCCAGGCCCTCGGCCAACTGTTCTCCTCATTTTTCCGTGCCACCGATATTTGCTGCCGCTACGGAGGAGAGGAATTCGCAATCATCCTGCCCGAATCTTCCGCCCACGACGCTTGCATCCGCGCCGACGCCTTGCGCGCTGAAGTCAAGAACCTGCGCCTGCAGTATATGAAGCAGCCACTGGGACCGCTTTCCATTTCCATTGGGGTCGCTACCTTTCCTGACCACGCCTCAAGTTCAGACCGCTTGCTCGCCGCCGCGGACCGATGTCTCTACGAATCCAAAGCCCGCGGCCGCGATCGAGTCACCGTGGCGGGTCATCAACCGGCATCAGAAACTGTGTAATGACGTCGTCTGAAGGGACGAAGAAAAACTAGAGCATCTCGCGTGCGGCAAGAAGCTTCTGAAACGCGCGAGGTCCCATCCTAAAGGAACCTCTACTTCGCCCGAGGATGCGTCTGGTCGTAAACCTGCAACACATGCTTCATCGAAAGCTGGGTATAGCGTTGGGTCGTGGACAACCGCTCATGCCCCAGCATCTCCTGGATTGCGCGCAGATCGGCGCCCTCTTCCAGCATGTGCGTCCCAAATGCGTGCCGCAGCGTGTGCGGATGCACATCCGGCGAGAGCCCTTTGGCGACCGCAATCTTCTTGATGATCCGCCCAACACTGCGCGTAGTCAGCCGGTCTCCGCGCAAATTCACCAACAGCGCATTCGTATTTCTGCGTGTCCCGCCCAGCAGCTTCTGCCGTACCGGCAGATACTGCGACAGCGCGGCTTTCACGCTGTCTCCAAACGGCACGTAGCGTTCCTTCTTTCCCTTGCCGCGGATCAGAATCGCTTCCGCGCTCAACCGAATGTCGTCCAAATTGATGCCAACCAACTCCGAGTTGCGAATGCCGCAGCCGTAGAGCAATTCGAGCATCAGCGCATCGCGCTCGGGAAAGGCCGCAATCTCGGGCATCTTCCCATCCAGCACCAAGTTCATCTCTTCCATCGTGGGCACGCGCGGCAATTTCTTCGGCAGCTTGGGTGTCGAAACCAGCGCCGCCGGATTCTGTTCCATCACCCCTTCCTGCGCAAGCCAACGGTATAACGATCGAACGGCGGCCAGCGAGCGCGCGACCGAGGTCTTCCCCAGACCCTTTTCGTACAGATGGGACAAGAAACCGCGAATCGCCAGGTGGTCAATGGTGCGCCAGTCTCGCGAACCAACATACCGGCAAAAGGTCTCCAGATCGCCTGCGTACGCCTTGATGGTATGCGCCGATGCATTGCGCTGCCGTAATGTGAGCAGAAACTGGTCGGTCGCTTTCTCGACCACGCTGCGCGGTGGCTTCTTCATGACCTTCGCTTCGCCCTCGGATGATGCTGCCGGTAAACATTCTTCAACCGGTCCAGCGCGAGGTGTGTATACACCTGCGTCGTGGAAATGTCGGCGTGCCCCAGGATGGTCTGCACTGTTCGCAAGTCAGCGCCGTTCTCCACCATATGGGTCGCGCAACTGTGACGCAGCATGTGCGGACTGGCTTTCCGTCCCGTTGCCACCGATGCCGCCCGCACCATCTGCCAGACCCGCTGGCGCGTCAGCTTGCGCGCGCCGCTCGCGACAAACACAAATGGCGAACTCTTGTCTCCGGTCAGCACTCGCCGCGGCGCCCCAATATATTCCGTCAACGCCTGCTGCGCCGAACGTCCCAACGGCACGATCCGCTCCTTGTCACCCTTTCCGCGAACCAGCACGTAGCCGAAATCGAGTTTCAGGTCCTCCAATTTCACCCCCGTAATTTCAGACACCCGCAGGGCCCCGGCGTACAACATTTCGAGCATGGCGCGATCGCGCATCGCGATCGCCTGGGCCTGCTTGCGATCGGATGCCGGCCGTGGACTGGCCAATACGGTCTCCACTTCGCTGGGGGCAAGCGCTTTGGGCAACACCTTCCATTGCTTCGGCGAATCGATATTCAGCGTCGGATCGTGCTCGATGACTTTATCGAGCAGCAGGTAGCGATAGAGATGCCGCAACGCAGAAAGTTTTCTGCCTACGGAGCGGCCGTCCACCTGGTTGGAAAACAGTTCCCGGATGAAATCGCGCACCTCATTTTTTCGCGCGCTCGTCAGGGTACGCCTGGATTTCTGCAGATACTCGGCAAATTGCCCAATGTCGCTGGTGTATGCAGAAATGGTGAGCGGGGCGAGTCCCTTCTCTACTTTCAGGTAGTCGAGAAAGCCGGAAAGCACGCGGGCATTGTCCCGGGAAGACACTCTGTGATTATGCGCGTTATCGGACGTTGCGCAAAGTGATCAGCAGGATGCGGTCGTCTTGGGTCGGTCTCCTCTCGATGACGTCATCCCGAGAGGCGCGTCAGCGCCTCGAGGGATCTCGCGTGCACAACGCCACCCCTGCAGTTAAGAAAGTCAGGGAAAATGCTTCAGCACTTCGCAAGCATACAGCGCGCCTTGCGGCGTCTCCTCGTGCTTGAAGTAGGCGAACACGTTCTTCCCCTCTCCCAACAACTGCTGCATGCGACCGATCATGGCCTCGCGCTCTTCCGTCGTATAGGTAGGCTTGCGGTATCGGTAGTACGCGAAGTCGGCAGTGGTCACGTCCGGCGTGACCCGCTCTTCGGTCTCCGCCACGCACAAGGCGCGATCGTGTTTCTTCAGCAACTCGAACACTTGATCGTTGAACCAGGAATCATGGCGAAATTCGAACGCCGCCGGGACCCCGCGGGGAAGAATCGCCAGAAAGTCATCCAGGACCTGCGTGTCCATTTTCATGTTTGGCGGAAGCTGGAACAGCACCGGCCCCATCTTCCCTGCTTGTGCCAGCGGTTGCGCGGCTTGCAGAAAGCGCGGCAGAAATTCCTCGGTTCCCTTCAGCCGCTTGATGTGTGTCAGCACCTGGTGCGCTTTCATGGCGAACCGGAAGCCATCCGGGCTTTCGGAAATCCACTTCTGGATCGTGGTCTCCTTCACCAGCTGCCGAAAGCTGAAATTCACCTCCACTGTGTTCAGTTGTGTGCAATAGTGTTGCAGGAAATTTTTTTGCGCCAATTTCTGCGGATAGAAATCGGGCTTCCAGCTCGGATAGGCCCACCCCGACGTTCCGACAAAAAGTTGTGCCATGATGGAAGCGGATTATACCTTGCGCTTCCGGCTTGCTGCTTTCTTCGCGGGGGCGGTCTTCTTGCGGGAGGGCCTGGGCTCGTCGGCCTGCGCCGCAATCTCCAAGCCACGGGAAATCGCTTCGGGCTGCGATGCTTCGATTCCGGCAAGCTTGGGCAACTTCTGTTTCAATGTGAGCACCGGCTCGAACAGGTCGCCCATCTTCTCCACGCGATCGAGCACCTGGCTCGCCTCAAACACCAGCAAGTTGGGATCTCTCTTCTTTAAGCAAATTTCAACTTCGTCCCACTTCACCGGGGTGGAAACCGTCGGCCGCTCCTTGGCGCGTAACGAATACACGCCTACCGTCGTCTTGTGCTCATCGTTCTGGCTCCAATCGACCAGGACCTTGTTCGTCCGTAACGATTTCTTCATGTCGGAGACGACCAGGTCCTTGTGCTCGTTTTCCAGCAGTCGCGCCAGCGCATGCGCAAACGGCTTGGTCTCGTCGTAACTGGTGGAAGTATGCAGCGGCACGTACACCTGCAATCCTTTTGAACCGGAAGTTTTCGGAAAGCTCTTTAACCCGAAGTGCGCAAAAATATCGCGCAACCAGATTCCGACTTGTGAGCACTCCACGATCGTCGCCGGAGGACCGGGGTCGAGATCGAACACGATCATCTGCGGACAATCGATGTCTTTGGCGAGCGATAAAGATGGATGCAATTCGATCGAAGCCAGGTTTGCCACCCACACCAGCGTCGGCAAATCGTTCAGCAACACGTAATTCACATTCCGGTTGTTGCCCTCGCTCCAGATGGGCGCCACTTTGACCCAATCGGGCCGGTGCGACGGCGCATTCTTTTCGTAGAAGTATTGCTGGTTGACGCCCCCCGGATAGCGCTTCAAGGTCAGCGGATGCCCCGCAAAGTGCGGCAGCAGCACCGGCGCCACACGCACGTAGTAGTCGATAATTTGTCCCTTGGTGAATCCGGCCTCCGGATACAACACCTTGTCCAGATTGGTCAAGCTCAACTTCCGGCCGTCCACTTCGACGATTTGACCTTTGCTCACGCCACCTCTCTTGCCCACCGGCTGTTCGATCCGCGGAAAAGAGTCCAGTGAAACATACGGCGATCTAGTATATTGGCGCACCGTGGCTGGAGACATAACCATCCTTGGATGCCACCGGGAGCGGAGGAGACAGTATGGGTGCCAATCGTCGGGAGTTTCTGCTGGGACTGGGGGCGCTCGCTTCAACGCGCCTGTTCGCGATCGAGCAGTCCGAGCCTGAGCTGATTCTGTACAACGGAAATTTCTGGACCGTAGACCATCGCAACCCGCGCGCCGAGGCCGTCGCGATCTCCTCGGGCCGGTTCCTTGCCATCGGCAGGAGTCAGGAGGTGCTCGGCCTTGCGGCTGGATCGGCGAAGAAGATCGATCTCGGTGGCAAGACGGTTCTGCCCGGGTTCATCGACGCCCACAGCCATCCTGCCGAAGCCGGCCTCGACCATCTGCGCATGGTGGACTGCGATCTCCGCTCCATCGCAGACATCCTGGCCGCGTTACGTGCGCGCGCCGCGCAAACTCCGCCGAATCAGTGGGTGCTCGGATTCAAGTACGACGACACCAAGTCCGCCGAGGGCCGCGCTTTGACACTGCAGGACCTCGACAGCGCGATTCCCGATCATCCGGTGTTTGTCGAGCATCGCGGCGGGCACACGGCATGGGTGAACACGCTCGCGCTCAATACGGCTAAAGTGGACGCGAATACTCCGGACCCTCACGGCGGTCAGTACGATCGCGACCCCTCGACCCATCAGCTCACCGGACACCTGCGCGAGAATGCCAAGACCGCATTTCAGAACCTGATTCCCTCCAACTTCACGCGCGACGATCATCGCGAGGGCGTTAAGCTTATCGGCCGCATGATGACCAGGACCGGCATCACTTCCGTGACCGACGCCTTCGGCAGTCCTGACGATCTGCGCGCCTATCAGGATGCGCGCGAAGCGGGAGACCTTCCGTTGCGAATCTACTGCCACATTGGCTTCCAGTTCATGGACCAGATGCTCGCGGCAGGCATTCGCACCGGCCTCGGCGATGAGTGGGTCCGTGTAGGCGCGCAGAAAACACTTTGCGATGGGTCGATCTCCGAACGCACAGCGCGCCTCTCTCAGCCCTACGTGGGACGCCCCAATGATTTCGGCATTCTCGTGAACGACGAAGATCACCTGTACACCATTTCTCGAAAAGCCCACGCCGCAGGGTGGCAACTGGCGACGCACGCCAATGGCGACGTCGGAATCGATACCACACTGAAAGTCTTCGAGCGGCTGCAGCGCGAGATGCCTCGCCGCGACGCCCGCTATCGCCTGGAACATTGCACGGTCGTGAACGACTCGCTGGTAAGACGAATCAAGGACCTGGGCGCAATCCCGACTCCGTTCTCTACTTACGTCTATTACCACGGCGAAAAGATGAAAGAGTACGGACCCGAGCGCCTGAACAACATGTTCGCGCTGCGCAGCTTTATTGATGCCGGCATTCGTCCGACCCAGGCGTCCGACTATCCTCCCGGACCTTTCGAGCCCATGATGGCGCTGCAATCCGAAGTCACCCGCACCGACACCAAGGGCAACGTCTGGGGACCGAAACAGAAGATCACCGTCGAGGAGGCGATCCGGGTGGGAACCATTCACGGCGCCTATGCATCCTATGAAGAGAGGCAGAAAGGCTCGATTGAGCCGGGAAAGCTGGCGGACCTGGTCGTGTTGGGACGCGATCCCTTCAAGGAAGATCCGAGTACCCTGATCACAATCCCCATCGAGCGGACCATGACGGGCGGAAAGTGGGTGTACGAATCCTGACCGGTCCGGTGGTGAAGCCAGGCAGCATTGTGCGCGAGAGATCCTTTTGCCTGCTGCTCAGGACCACCAGGAAGACATCATCCCGAAGAGCCGCGCTTTTCAGCGCCTCGAGGGATCACGCGCGCAGCGCCGACCATTCCGTGCGCCGGATTGGACACGGCCCATGTAGTTTGACAAGGCCCTCGCGCGCCACGTAACTTCAAATTTCTGCGTATTTTGCTGGAGGTCGGATGAAAAAGCGGCTCAGTCTGCTGCTTCTGTTCCTGCTGCTCGCGAGCCTCGCGTCGGCACAAGACGTAAATTCGTTCGAAAGAAACATTACTGTTAAGACATTGACCAACGGCTTGACGGTTCTCATCTATGAGCGTCACGAAGCCCCGGTGTTCTCGTTCTTCACGCAGGTGGATGCCGGTTCTGCCCAGGACCCGCTGGCACGCACCGGCCTTGCCCACATGTTCGAGCATATGGCATTCAAGGGCACGACCACGATCGGTACCAAGGATTACGCCGCTGAGAAAGTGGCGCTGGAAAAAGTCGAGACCGCCTACTCCGCCTACATTGCGGAGCGCGATAAGAGTATCGGCCGCGACGACAAGAAAGTCGCGGAACTCGAGAAAGCCTGGAAAGACGCGGTCAAAGAAGCCGACCAGTATGTCATCAATAACCAGTTCGGCCAGATCGTAGAGTCGCAGGGAGGCGAAGGCATGAACGCGTTCACTGACTACGACGAAACCGGCTACCACTACTCTTTCCCGGTGAACCGCTTTGAGCTCTGGGCCTACCTGGAGTCGGAACGGTTCCTGCACCCGGTCATGCGCCAGTTCTATGATGAGCGCAACGTGGTGATGGAAGAGCGCCGCATGCGCACCGAAAGTAGTCCAACCGGGCGCCTGCTCGAGCAGTTCACCACCACCGCCTTTCAGGCGAGCCAATACCAGAGGCCGACTGTCGGATGGATGTCGGACCTGAACACCTTTTCCGCCACCGACGCCGAAAACTTCTTCCACCATTACTACATTCCATCCAACATGGTGATCGCGATCGTGGGCGATGTGAAGCCTTCGGAAGCCATGCCCATTATCGAGAAATATTTTGGCCGCATTCCTTCGGCTCCCAAGCCGGATGAGCGGATCACCACCGAGCCTCCGCAGAATTCCGAGCGCCGCGTGGTGCTCCAGGAAATGACGCAGCCCATCTACCTCGAGGGATATCATCGCCCGGACTACCGCGACAAAGACGATGCCGTCTACGACGCCATCACGGACCTGATGTCGAGCGGCCGCACTTCACGCCTTTACCGGGCGCTGGTGCGAGACAAGAAGATCGCCTCCGACTCCGCCGGATTTTCCGGTCTGCCCGGAAACAAGTATGCGCACCTGTTTGCCTTTTACGCAGTACCCTTGCCCGGACATAGCACCGAGGAGGTGGCCAAGGCCATTCACGAGGAGATCGAAAAACTTCGCACCCTGGAAATATCCGATGAAGAACTCAAGATGATCAAGACCCGCGCCAAGGCCAACCTGATTCGCGGGCTCGCCGATAATTCCGGGCTCGCGGCCCAGCTTGCCGTGTATCAGACCCGTTATGGAGACTGGAGAGAACTGTTCCGCTCGGTCGATCGCATCGACGCCGTAACCAAGGCCGACATCAAGCGTGTGGCAAGCCAAACCTTTGTGCCCACCAATCGCACGGTTGGAGTCATCGAGACGGCGCCTCCGCCCCAGGGCGCAGCGAACCCCGGAGGTGTGCAATGAGACTGTTTTCGTACCTTCTTTCTTGCGCCCTGCTGCTCGCCCTCGCCTCGCCCGCCCCTGCGCAGACGCAGGACTGGCAGCAGATCGTGAAAGCCATGCCCAGGCTTCCGGATTTCAAAGCGCCGGAGCCGAAGCGGGTGGCTCTTCCGAATGGCATGATCATCTTCCTGCAGGAAGATCACGAGTTGCCGGTGATCGATGGCGTGGCGCGCATTCGCGGCGGTTCGCGTCTTGAACCGGCAAACAAAGTCGGGCTCACCGACATCTACGGCGAAGTCTGGCGCACCGGGGGAACCAAGTCCCAGACCGGAGACCAGCTTGACGACTTTCTGGAGAGCCGCGCCGCGAAAGTGGAAACCGGCGGCGGCATCGATTCCACCAACATCTCCTGGTCCAGCCTGAAAGGCGACTTCGACGACGTCTTCAAAGTTTTTGTGGACCTGCTCGAGAATCCCGCCTTCCGGCCCGACAAAATCGAGCTTGCGCAGCGCAACGCTTTCGACGCCATTTCGCGCCGCAATGATGACATCAACAGCATTGTCGGACGCCAGATACCGAAGCTGGCTTATGGCCCGAAGAATCCCTACGGACGCGATCCCGAATACGCCACCATCGCCGCCATCACCCAGCAAGACCTGATCCAGTGGCACAACACCTATGTCCATCCCAACAACATGATTGTGGGGATCGTCGGCGACTTCGATTCCTCCGCCATGGAGGCGAAGCTCAGGCAGACTTTCGGAAACTGGCCCAAGGGCGCGCCGGTTGCGAAAGAAGATTTCTCGGCCCAACCCGCCAAGCCGGGCTACTACGTCATCCCAAAGGCCGATGTGAATCAGAGTTCCATCAACATGATCGGCGCGGGAACCAGAAAAGACAGTCCTGACTTCTATGCCATCCAGGTTTTCAACGAAGCCTTCGGTGGCGGCTTTTCGTCGCGGCTGTTCCGTGATTTGCGGACCATCAAGGGCCTTGCCTACTCCGTGGGCGGAGGGATCGGCACCCGCTTCGACCATCCTGGAATTCTGCACCTCGGCATTGGCACCAAAAGCCAAACCACGATCGAAGCCATTCAGGGCCTCTACCAGGAAATCGACGACCTGAAAACCAATCCGCTCTCCACGGAAGAGATTCAGCGTGCCAAGGACTCTATTCTGAACTCGTTTGTCTTCAACTTCGATACTCCGGAGAAGGTCTTGCGCGAGCGCATGGCCTATGAGTTCTATGGCTATCCCCAGGATTTCCTGGAGAAATTCAAGGCCGGCATCGAAAAAGTGCAGCCTGCCGACGTAGCGCGAGTGGCGGCGAAGTACCTGCACAAGGACCAACTCGCAGTCCTGGTGGTAGGAAATACCGGCGAGTTCGAAAAGCCGCTTACCTCCCTGGGACCGGTGAATACGATTGACATCACCATTCCTCCGCCTCCAGGCGGCAACCCGGCCTCGGGAAATCCTTCGAACCAGTAAAAAGGGCGGGAACATTCCTCCCGCCTCTTGCGTATCATGGCTCGTCTGTGGTGCCGGAGGTGAAGTGTGCGCCTGAAAACCATTGCGGTTGTACTTGGGTTGTTCAGTCTTATTTCGCTGGCCCAGGCCGAGGAGTGGACCAAGACTTACACCACCTCCGGCCAGGCCAACCTGCGCGTTGAGAGCAACGACGCCGGAGTGGAAATCCGCGGAGCGGACGGAAACCAGATCGAGGCTGTGGTTACGACCCGGGGATATAAGTTCGGACCCAACGATATCCGGATCACCGAGCACCAGACCGGCGACTCGGTGGAACTGGATGTCATCCGCCCGCATCGGGTGTGCTTCGGGATCTGCAATCAGAACATCGAGATCACGGTCCGAGTGCCGCATAGCTGCAACCTGCGCGTGCACACGGGCGACGGACACATCAAGGTTGACGACGTGAAGGGCGAGATGCAACTGGACTCCGGGGATGGATCTTTGACGGTCAACTCCGGCGACGGCAGCCTGAATGCCGACACCCGCGACGGCCGAATTCGCGCCTTGGGCCGCTTTGACCGGCTCGACCTGCATACCCGCGACGGGAGCATTGAAGCCGAGGCTACCGCCGGCTCCCGGATGAAAGCAACCTGGTCGGTGCGCACCGGCGATGGACACATCCAGCTGCGTCTGCCTGCGGACTTTGCCGCCGACCTTGACGCCCACACCGGGGATGGACACGTCAGCGTGGACTTCCCGGTCACCGTGGCCGGGGACCTGCGCCAGAGCACGATCCATGGAAAAATGAACGGAGGAGGACAGATGCTGGAAGTGCGGACGGGCGATGGAGATATCCGGGTCGAGAAGTTTTGAATTTTGAAAGGGCACGGCTTCAGCCGTGCCGTCAGCCCGTATTACCGCCAGTATCGTCGAGACCTCCGGCGCGCCAGCTGTTCCCTGAGACTCGTCAATCTCCCGACAAGTACCTCTTTCCTCGAAAGTGGTTCCCTCGATTCGCTATGACATTATTGTATGTACGTCTATATCTTCTAGATAATTACAGCGTTCGCGTTCGATTTTAGGACGTTTACCTCGGCTCCCCCACCAGAAATAGGACGGCGGTCGGCAAACGCAGCCACGGGCCTCCAAACGCCAGCAAAGGGCATTCTACGCGAGGGTCGCACCCCGGATTTGCCGTATCTTGACTTCCGAGTGATTTTCAACAACTTAGCGTAAAGCAAATCGAGTTTCTCTTTATAGGAACCGCTGCTTCATAGGTTCTCCTGAATGAAGCGGGGACTGAGGTGAACGTCAAGCTGCACCAGGGGTGAATCACCAACAGCCCTGAAACTGTGGATCTCGCCGGCCCTGATGACAAAGATGTCTCCAGCGCTGCCCTCGAAGGTCTTGCCGTTTACGGTCCACACTCCCCGGCCTTCGCGGATGAACTGGATCTCGTCATACGGATGCCGGTGGGGACCCGGCCCTGAACCGGGCTTGCCGTGGAACAGGAAGACCGAAACATTGGTGTTACCCTGCTCGGCCCCGACAAACTCATGCGAACTACCAACAAACGGCAGGTTCTCCTGGCGCACGTGATACATCTTTGGGTATCCTCCTGGCAAAATTTGATGACTGTGCTCGCCGTTTGGCTCAGCAAATAGCAGGGGACTGCGCTGGCGCTCTATTGCGATCCAGAGCCGTCGTGTGTAGACTGCTCGCCAATCTTTCGAAGAGGGATCGCCAATGGCACAGAATGAGTTTCTGCAAAAGCCGCAGCCCAGTGAGAAAGGCATGGCCAGCCGGGCCAAGGCTCTGCTCTCCGCTTCGATTGAGCGACACTTGAAGACCTACGCCGCGGCAGCGGCAGGGATCGGGTTGCTGGCGGTCGCAGGCCCGGCCGCCGCCCAGGTTGTGTACACCCCCGCCAAAATCGACTTCACGAACGGTGATCTTTTTCTCGACCTCAACTGCGGCCCCTCCATTCAGTTCTGGGTGGCTGACGTCCTTGAGACCTCGACTTATGGCGGTACCCGGGAATTTGCGCTCAACGGAAGCACTTACGCCAGCGTGCTCGAGGACAGCAAAGGTCCAGCCGTGCTGCCGAAAGGCGCAACCGTGGGGCCGGGACAGAACTTCGTCAACGCTTTTCAGAATGAGCGTGTGATGGCGACCGCTTATCACTTCGTCTATTACTTCAGTTACAACGGAGTTGGCGGGAATTGGGCGAATGCTCAGAACGGTTATCTGGGATTAAAGTTCAACATCCTCGGACAAGCTCACTACGGCTGGGCCGAGTTCAGCGTGAAAGCGCAGGTGGATCGACGTCGGGTGCAGCACGTGGACGCCCGGCTGCTCGGCTATGCTTACGAATCTGCCCCCAATGTGGCGATCACGACGGGAGACAAAGCAGGGGGAGGATCTTCCTCAAGCGCCGGCGCGCCGGCGGCCGGAACTCTTTCAGCCCTTGCACTGGGAGCGCCAAAAGCAGGTCGCTGTCCCGACTTTGAGCCTCATGGCTCGACACGCTCTAAGCGTATGCCGCGCTGAGTGCTGTCTTTTGATGTCATGTTCACGGCCAACCTGTCAGCCAAGGACTCACCCTTCGCGCCGAGAAAGATCGCACGCGTGAAAACATGATTTTCAAACGGAAACCCAATCCTTTAGCACGCCCGGTGTTATCCTGCCTCGGTTATGCGAGCCAAGAGTCTGACTCCGATCTTGAACGTCTCCGACCTCGGCGCCACGTTCGCATGGTTTGAGAAGTGGGGATGGAAGAAATTGTGGGACTGGGGAACCCCTCCAACGTTTGGCGCGGTGGGATCGGGTAAGGAAGCTTGCATCTTTCTCTGTCAGGGGGCCCAGGGCGGCCGCGGCCGCGGAGCTAACACCACCACCTTTCAACACGACGGAGACGAAGCGGGCGACAAAGGAGTTTGGATGTCGGTCTGGGTGGACGACGTGGACGAGATGCATAAACACTGTGTCGCCGCCGGGCTGGAGATCACATTTCCGCCTACCGATATGCCGTGGAACGTCCGCGAGATGCACCTTCGCCATCCCGATGGTCATGTGTTCCGGGTAAGCCGGGGATTCAAACCCCGAAAGTAGAACCAAAACTCAGGGTGGAGCTGGCTGCACCGCCCTCTACCCTGGTCAACCGGAGAACAGGCCTATAGCCCGAATGGGGTTCGGAGTAGCCCATTGGAGCCATTCCCATTCTTCGGGCGCAAAGGTAGAGTTCTTCTTGAGCAGACTTCGGGGGAGGGCTGCTCTACGAGCGTCCCATGACTCTAAACTGGAGTCTGGGGCGTTTTCGTTTTTGGGGCGGTGTCGCGTTCTCTGCAATTTCAGCACGTGGAAACCACAGAATTCGGCCTCGCCTGAAATCGGCCAACGCTCTTCGTAGTTTGCAAAACAAGAGCCGAGACGGCGGGACGCCGCTAGCCGCTCAATGAGTGATAATGCGATGTTTCAACAGTTCGCAGGAACCGAGATCGACCAATTGTGTTCTTTTTGATTGGACGTGGGCCTTATCGCATCCTAGTGGCGCTGGCAACTTCCTGGGTGTTGTTCCAATTGTGGGCGCATGGCGGCATCATCCACCGGGCTTGACAGATCAGGATGTCGGGATTGCTGGTGAAATCGCGATATCTCGAAACTAACATCTCCGAAAGTGTCAAACTCGTCATCCCTTGCCATTCCTCCGGGGCGAGACATAACAAACCCCTACCTTCGGACGCGCACCACAGCTTTACCTTTCACGAGCGACACTATTAAAATCCAGCCCGACACAAGGGTTAAGGAGGCCTATGGCCAAGATCCGCGCGAGTCGGACTTCCCGATCACGTCCATACGATGTCCTTTTTCAAATGGTGATCGGCAAGTGGATCAGTCAGGCACTCGGCACCATCGTGGAAATTGGAGTTCCTGATCAGCTCGCCAAGGGAGCGCGGCGATGCAGCGATATCGCCCGTAACGCCGGAGTCTCAGAAGACGGGCTCTATCGCTTGCTGAGGGCACTCGCGAGTGTGGGCGTGTTCGTTGAAAGTGCCGAGCGACGGTTCAAGCTAACGAGCATGGGACAGCTGCTTCGGAGCGACCATCCTGAGAGTCTTGCCGGGTACGCGCGATTTACCGCTCACGACATCACGTGGCGGCCTTGGGGACACCTTGACTACAGCGTGAGGACTGGCATGCCAGCGTTCGATCATGTCTTTAAAGCGTCTGTATTCGACCATTTCTCGCGCAATCCAGAAGTCGCTGCGGTTTTCGACGCTGCAATGACGTCCATCAGCGCTATGGAGGCTCGCGCTGCATCCGACGCGTACAATTTCAACGGGGTCGAGACGCTGATGGACGTCGCGGGTGGGCATGGTCTACTGCTGGCCACCATCCTGCGACGCCATAAGACGATGCGTGGTGTACTGTTCGATCTTCCGCACGTTACGGCTGGCGCCGAAGCGACATTCACTCGCGCCGGCATCGCGGGCAGAGTGAGAATCGAAACCGGCGATTTCTTTAGAGAACTACCATTGGGCGCCGACGTGATCATCATGAAGCACATCCTTCACGACTGGGACGACGATTCGGCGACGCGCATCCTTCAAACATGCCACCACGCGCTCGGCCCGCGGGGCAAAGTGCTGATTGTGGACCCGGTCGTCCCGCCTGGGAATGCGCCGCATTATGGCAAGCTGCTCGATTTGGAAATGCTGGTGCTCACGCCGCGGGGCCGTGAGAGGACGAAGGCCGAGTACGCGATCCTGCTGCGCCGTGCGGGGTTCCGCCTTTCGCGCGTCATTGCAACTGACGGTCCACTGTCGATCGTCGAAGCCGTCAAGGTGTGATCCCGCAGGACTGATCCCGCCACATGGTCGCGGTTGTGGCCGAATCGATGGTTGGTGGAACGAATCTTTTTAGCACCAGTTTCCACCGCAGAGTGATTCAGTGTGAGATTTCCAGAGCCTTGGTCCTCAACCTCTCTGGCGAAGCAAGCGGTGTTCGCGCACCGCCCAGGACCACTACGCCCTTGACAGAACCTTCGAGGGGCTCCCGGCCCCGACGTTCAAGTCGGAGCACGCGGCAGAGAAGCTTCCCGTCAGCCCACACAACGAAAACCACGTTGTGTGGGGCACCGGGCGATGAATGCTCTACGAATGCGCTCTGTTCTCTGCGGCTTCTGATCGGAACCACGCCACTGATTGCGCAAGGCACGTACGTCCAATTCCCCCCTCCCGACCGGCCCTTGACGGCCGGACCTGGCAGGCGTACTCTAGGCGAACAAAATACGAAACAATGGTTGTGGCCTATGGCTTCCCTTCCCCTGCTTCCCGAATCCGATAAACCGAAACTCATCGGCATTGCCCGCCTGGCGGCGCAAGGCGAGTCTCTGCGCGAAGGGCATGAGGTCGAATACTTCACGCTGCCGGTGAAATCGCTTCTGAACCGCTGCACCGTGGAACGCATGCCGTTTACATGGACGATCAATCCGTACCGCGGCTGCGAGTTCGCCTGCAAATACTGCTATGCGCGTTATACCCACGAGTTCATGGAGATGCGCGATGGGCTGGAGTTCGAGCAGAAAATCTACGTCAAGCAGCACGCAGCGAACCTGCTTCACCAGGAACTGAGGAAGGTGAAACAGGGCGAGGAGATCGCCATCGGCACCGCAACCGACCCGTATCAGCCGGCGGAAAGGAAGTTTGAAATTACCCGCACGGTGCTGGAAGAAATGGCCCGGCATCAAGGGCTGGAGATTGGAATCATCACCAAGTCGAACCTGATCCTGCGCGACCTGGAATTGTTGCAGCAGATTTCGAAGCACAACCGGTTATCGGTGAGCATAACGGTCACAACTCTCAAGACCACCCTGGCGCGCATTCTGGAGCCGCGGGCTCCGCGGCCGGACTTGCGTGTGGAGGCGATCCGGCAACTCAACCAGGCGGGCATTCTCGTGGGAGCAAGTTGCTCGCCGGTGATCCCGGGAATCACCGATGCGCCGAAAGATCTCGATGCCCTGGTGGGCGCGCTCGCCAAGGCCGGGGCCAAATACGCGTTCACCAACCCGTTGTTTCTGAAGCCATGTTCGGCGGCGGTGTTCATGCCTTTTCTGGAGAAAGAATTTCCGCAACTGGTGGCGAGCTATAAGCACCGCTACGCAGACCGCGCCTACCTTCCGAAGAGCTACGGAGACCGCATTCACGAATTGATGAAGAAGTTGCGGCAGAAGCACGGGATGAAGAGCAGCTACGACCGCTACAACCTCAAGTCCCACGCGGTCGAGAGCGAGGCCGCACAACTTCCGCTGTTCTAATCACCTGGTGACCTGTGCGCTCACCCCTCAGTGCAGTCGCCATCTCGCATATAATCTTTGTTCCAGCCCATGAACGCTCCCTCATATCAGGCCGTTCCGCCTCCGCCGAATCCGCCGCCACACCGGCCGGAGATCCTTGTCGCGCTGGACCGCTTTTGGCAGCGCGTGACCGAGGGTTTGCAACTGAACCAGCTCTGGTCGCAATTCAAAAGCGACGCGCGTTCCAGCTACCGGCTGTACAGCCGCGATTTCGAGAAGAGCGCTCCCGAGCGCAGCTGGCGGCACAATTTTTTTCATACCTTGCAGGAATTTGCCTGGGCAATTCTGGAGAAGCTGTCGCCGCCAAGGCGCGTGTTGCTGCTGTTCGCGGTCGTGCTGCTGATCATTCCCGGGGGAGGTTTCAGTTACCAGGGCAAGCACGAAGAAATTCGGGTGGGCGCTTTCGATTTTCATTTTTACGGCGGAGTGCTGCTGTTCCTGCTGCTCATGCTCGAGGTGGCGGACCGGGTGGTGATGAAACGGGACCTGCAGATTGCGCGCGACATCCAAGCATGGCTGTTGCCGGCGGCGCCTCCGGAAGTTCCGGGGGTGGCCATCGCGTTCGCGACCCGCGCTGCCAACACGGTCGCAGGAGACTATTACGATATTTTCGCCCGGCCGGCGGCGACCCCGGGTGAAATGCGATACCTGATCGCAGTGGCCGACGTTGCCGGCAAGAGCATTCCCGCGGCGCTGTTGATGGCCACCTTTCAGGCGAGTTTGAAGACGCTGTCGTCGACCTCAACTCCGCTGGAAGAACTGGTGCTGGGGATGAATCGTTACGCCTGCACCAATAGCCAGGGCGGGCTGCGCTTCACGACCGCATTCCTTGCAGAGTACGTGCCGGATTCACGCGCCCTGAAATATATCAACGCCGGCCATAACGCTCCGGTGCTGCGGCGTCACTCGGGGAGCGTGGAGCGCTTGCACCAGGGAGGAATGCCTCTCGGGATTCAGGCCGATGCGGGATTCGAATCTGCACGGGTGGTGCTGGATCCCGGAGACTGGCTGGTGGTTTTTACCGATGGCCTGGTGGAGGCGGTGAATGCCCGGGATGAAGAATATGGCGAGCAGAGGATGCTGAATCTACTGCATGCCAGCGCTTCGGTCACGCCGGAACAGGTTTTGCGAAGGATGATGATCGACGTGGATGCGTTTGTGGGGACGACGCCTCAGCACGACGACATTACGTGTTTGCTGGTGAAGGTGGGATAGGTCGGGACGTGAGGGTCGCAGGTGCGAACGCGAGATCCTTCGCTTCGCTCAGGATGACGTCAGGGTAGGTTACTGACGCAAACCGTGGGTTTAATGAAGCAAACCACCCTGAAACTTTACTTTATACTTCGTCGCTCTCCTTCAATCGAGAGATCACTGAGAAATCCTCCAGGGTTGTGGTGTCTCCCTTAACGTCCCCACTGGTGGCCAGTTCGCGAAGCAGGCGGCGCATGATTTTGCCGCTGCGGGTTTTGGGCAGCATGTCGGTGAAGCGGATATCGTCGGGTTTGGCCAAGGCTCCGATTTCTTTTGCCACCCAGCGACGCAGCTCTTCTTTCAATTCATTGGTGGGTTGCCGGCCTTGCTCGAGGGTGACGAACGCGGAGATCGCCTGACCTTTCAGTTCATCGGGGCGGCCAACCACGGCGGCTTCCGCAACCGCCTCATGCGCAACCAGGGCGGATTCCACTTCCATGGTGCTGAGACGATGTCCGGAGACGTTGAGCACGTCATCCACGCGGCCCATGATCCAGAAGTAGCCGTCTTTGTCTTTGCGGGCGCCGTCTCCGGTGAAGTAATTGCCCGGTATCTGCGACCAGTACTGGCGCACATAGCGGTCCGGATCTCCGTAAACAGTCCTGAGCATCGCCGGCCAGGGACGTCGCATGATGAGGAAGCCGCCGGAGCCGTCGGGCACAGGATTGCCCTCCATGGTGACGATCTCCGGAACGACTCCAAAGAAGGGTTTGGTTGCCGAACCCGGCTTGGTGGCAATCGCGCCGGGAAGGGGCGTAATCATGATCATGCCGGTCTCGGTTTGCCACCAGGTATCAACGATCGGACACTTTTCGTGACCGATGACTTCGCGATACCACATCCACGCTTCCGGGTTGATGGGCTCGCCCACGGTTCCAAGCAGGCGCAAGCTGTCGAGGCGGTGCTTGCGCGGCCACTGCTCTCCCCACTTGATAAAAGTTCGAATCGCGGTGGGCGCGGTGTAGAAAACGTTGACCTTGTGGCGATCAATGATGTCCCAGAAGCGATCGGGCTCGGGACAGTTCGGCGCGCCTTCGTACATCAGGCTGGTGGCGCCGTTCTGCAGCGGGCCGTAAACGATGTAGCTGTGTCCCGTGACCCATCCGATGTCGGCGGTGCACCAGTAAGTGTCTTCTTCTTTCAGATCAAATACATACTTCGTGGTCAGATAGGTTCCAACGGAGTAGCCGCCGGTGGTGTGTACGACGCCTTTGGGCTTCCCGGTGGTGCCTGAGGTGTAAAGGATGTAGAGCGGGTGCTCGGAGTCGAGCGGTTCGGCGGGGCACTGGTCAGAAACCGAGGCCATCAATTCGTGCCACCAATGATCGCGCCCGGCCTGAAGCGTAATCGGAGAGCCAGTGCGCTTATAAACAACCACGTGCTTCACGGAAGGACACGACTTCAGGGCTTCTTCCACCGCAGGAAACAGTTTGACTTCCGAACCGCGGCGATACGAGCCGTCCTGGGTGATCACGGCGACGGCTTGCGAGTCGTGAATGCGATCGACCAGCGCATTGGAGGAAAAGCCACCGAACACGATGGTATGAGGGGCGCCAATGCGGGCGCAGGCCAGCATGGCGATGGGCAACTCGGGGGTCATACCCATGTAGATAGCGACACGATCACCCTTCTTGATGCCCAGTGACTTCATCACATTGGCGAACTTCTGCACCTCGCGATGCAGTTGCTGGTAAGTGAGCGTGCGGACCTCGCCGGGTTCGCTTTCCCAGACAATGGCCGCCTTGTTTTTTCTCGAGGTCTGGACGTGGCGGTCGAGGCAGTTGTACGAGAGATTGATCTGGCCGCCGACAAACCACTTTGCCCAGGGAACATCCCACTCGAGGACCTTGTCCCACTTCTTGAACCAATGCAGCTCTTCTGCCGCCCGGCCCCAGAACTTCTCGGGCTGCTCGACTGACTCTTTATAGAGCCGCTCGTACTCGGCGAGGCTGGGGATGTGCGCTTGCCGGGAAAATTCCGGGGAGCACTCGAACCGGCGCTGTTCCTGGAGAATGGAATCAATATTAGTGTCCTGCGACATCATTGCTTTTTCAGCCATAGGGCCCTCGGATGAATAGAAATCGAGCGCACGCGCACCGCAGATTTTACTGCGATGCGCGCCTGATTGTCTCGCCTAGTGAGCCGCCGCCTTTTCCGCGCCCAGCCCGGTGTTCGAGCGCACCAGCAGTTCGTTGAACTTATGCTGGGAGGTGGGTTCATGGCTGACCAGCGTGCCGACAATCGCACCGATGAATCCCAGGGGAATACTCAGGATGCCAGGATTCTCCAGCGGGAAGATCGCCTTGGCCTGGATCAGGTGGCGGGCCGCCCCGACAACCGTCGGAGGATCGATGGCCATGAGGCTGGGGCTGATCAGGATCAGCCCGATTGAGGCCAGCAGGCCCACGGCAAGGCCTGTGACGGCCCCGGCGGTATTGAACCGGCGCCAGAAGATCGAAAGCACGATCACCGGAAGATTCGCCGATGCCGCCACCGCGAAGGCCAAAGCCACAAGGAAAGCAACGTTAGCAGTGGGGCCAAGCAGGATGGCAATCCCCATGGCCACGGCGCCAACGACAAAGGCCGAGATGCGGGCGACCAGGACCTCTTCCCCGGGTTTACGCTCGACTCCCTTGTGAATGACGTTGGTCCAGAAGTCATGCGCAAAGGAGGTCGATGCGCTGATGGTGAGGCCTGCGACCACGGCCAGGATGGTGGCAAAGGCGATCGCCGAGATGAAGGCGAAGAAGATGTCTCCGGCCAGACTCTGCGCAAGCAGGGGAGCGCTCATGTTGGTGCCGCCGTGGGTCGAGATGAAATCCCGGCCAACGATGGTGGCGGCGCCGAAGCCCAGGAATGTGGTCATGATGTAGAAGCTGCCGATCAGCACCATGGCCCACACAACCGAATGCCGCGCGGTCTTGGCATCGGGCACGGTGTAGAACCGGACCAGGATATGCGGCAGGCCTGCCGTGCCGAAGATCAGGGCCAGGCCGAGCGAAATCAGATCGAGCGCTCCGTAGGGCGGCTTGAAACGCAGGCCGGGCTGGAGGAAATCCTTGGTGACCAGCTCTCCCTTGTCATGATAGGTGACACTTCCGATGGCATTGAAGAATTCCGCGAAGCTGAAATGGAAGTGCGCGAGGACCAGGATGCTGAGCAGGATGGTCCCTGCCATAAGCAGAATCGCCTTGATGATCTGCACCCAGGTTGTGGCCAGCATGCCGCCAAACACGACGTAGACGATCATGAGCACACCGACGCCAACGACGGCGGTGTGATAGCTGATGCCGGAGTCTTTGAGGAGCAGCGCTACCAGCGCGCCGGCGCCGACCATCTGCGCGATCATATAGAAGGTGCTCACCGTCAGTGTGCTGACGGAAGCCATGGCCCGCACGGGTCGCGGTTTCAAACGGTAGGCCAGGACATCCGCCATGGTGTACCGGCCGGCATTTCGCAGCGGCTCGGCGACTACCAGCAGCACGGTCAGGTAAGCGACCAGCCATCCGACCGAGTACATGAACCCGTCGTAGCCCTGAAAAGCGATGATTCCCGCGATGCCAAGGAACGATGCGGCGCTCATGTAATCGCCGGCGACGGCGATTCCGTTCTGCCATCCCGTGATGCGGCGGCTGGCGGCGAAGTAGGCGCTGCTGCCCGAGGAGCGCTTGGAAGCCCAGTAGGTGATCACCAGGGTGACCGCGATAAACAGCAGAAACATGATGAGAGGCGTCGACATGGCTTAGGCTCCCTTGCGCTGCTTGTGCGCGTCTTCAATGATGTCTTTGGCGAGTTCGTCAAAATCGCTGGCGGCGCGGACGTAGAGCCACGCAATCAGCCAGGCGACGAAAAATTGAGAGAGCGCAAACAGGTAAGCGAGATTGATGACGCCAATGACTTTGGTGGCCATGAAATTCGGCGCGTATCCCACCAGGATCGGCAGCGCAAAATAATAGGTCACAAAGAAAACGAAGGCCGGAACGATGAAGACCTTCTTTGTCGCCATCAGGTCCTTGAACTCCTTTGTGGCGGCAATGCGATCCCACTCGGTCTGAGTGGCTTCGTATTGCTCCAGATGCGGCGGATGATGTGAAACCTGACGTGCCGAGCTGCCCATATGACGCCCCCTTTGGATCAAGTGGGGGCGAATTATACGCCCCCGCGGACGAAGTTGCGTACCTCAGAATGTGAAAGTCGGACCGAGCTCGGTGCGGATGTCCTGCCACTGACGCGCCGGGAATCCGCGGTAGGTCGGAAAAGGCAGGACCCCGTTGGGATCACCGACTGCCCGAGTGCGATAGTACGACTCTTCGAAGGTAAAAGACACCAGGTTGTTCAGCTTGTAATTCAGCGTTACCGCCGCCAGGTCATTTTTCTGGCGCGTGTTTCCGATATGTCGGACGTCGCTGGCGAAGGCTTCGTCATAGGCGTAGTAGAGATAAAGTACCCAGCCGGCATTGCGGCCCGCAGGCTCGGCATGAAAAATCCTGCCCAGAGGAAATCCCAGGTTGATGAACGCGCCCTGGGCACGCACGGGGCGCTGAGGCGCAAAGGCCGCCGCGCCGTTGCGAAGCCCGAATACCACCGTCGAGGCCTGATCGTTTGAGAAGCCGTCCACCTTCGGGGATCCGGCGTCGAAAACACCGGTGTCGTTGAAATTGGAAAAGAGGCTGCCGACGAAGTACCAGCGCAGGTCTCCGCCTCTCCAGTATTTGGTGGTCAGAGTCATCCAGCGCGTGGGCAACTGGAGTTCCGCGGTGTAACCCCAACGCGTGCTGCTGATCGAGGCCCCGGTGGGAAAAAGGTCTTTAAAGACGTTGGCGTTGGTCGGGCATCCGGCGGTGGTTGCCGGGCACAAGGGAACGTCGGCAGCGCGCACCAGTGCGGTCCGTTCGCCTTGTACGCCGCTGAAAATCAACTGCGCCGGCGCGACGCCGGGGGCCTTGTCGAGTTGCCATTGAGTTACGAAGCGGGCCTGGATCTCAGGCCGGGCGGAATCCGCACCCTGTCTCTCGCCGTAGCCCAGCTGGTTGTCAATGGCCTTGGGGTCATTGCCATAGGCAGGCATGACCACGGCGAACTCGGGCTGGAAGAACAGATTGCGCGAGCCTCCCACCTTATGTCCGATGCCGAAGCGGAATTGCGGAGCCCGCTCGTACAAGGTACCGAAGCCAAGACCGAGGCCTGTGGTCTCGTAAATCGCGGGCAGAGTGGAGGAGCCAAACGGCGTCCAGTCCTGGCCGAAGAGCGCGAAGACACTGGTCTTGTCGGTAAAGCGGTGGTCGATGCGTCCCCACGCCAGGCGAATGGAAGCCTGGCTGGAGCGGATGGTGGAGATGTTGCGGTTCAACACGCGGGTGAAGTTGCCTTCAAAATCAAACTCGAAACGTCCGGTGATGGCGTTGTTCTTATTGACGTCAGGCCATTCGAAGTTGGTGCCGAAGCGGAAGAAGCGGGCCTTGGCATGGAACTCGGGCGAGCCATTGGGGCCGGGATCAAACGCAGTGGTGCCCAGGGCCGTGCCGGTGTTGATGAAGCCGGGCAGGGGCATATCGGTGCCGTAGGGGGAAGAGCTGTCGTAAATCACACTGGCTTTTACCAGGCCGTAGAGCTTGATGCGAGCACCGGAACCGAGCTTGATATCTGGGATCAATCCGTCCGGTTTTGACGGTTCGAGCTGCATCACGCGCAATGGCGCGACTGCCGGAACGACTTTTGGCGGCTCCGGTTTCGGTGCAGGCGCTGGGGTAGCCTGGGCGGCGGGAGCGATGGGAGTGGTGGAGGCGACCAGATCGCGTGCCACCTGGGCAGAGGCGGGCGGCGCCGCGCTTACCGCAGCTGCGTCATCGGCAGTGATCAGCCCTTTGTCGCGGAGCAGGACCAGAAGCCGCTCCTGCTGCGCCTTCTCGGGCACAGCTAGCACCGCGCTTCCCTCCTCGGCAGTCAGCACGCCTTTCTGGACCAGCAGTTGCACAAGGGGATTGGGAGTAGAGGATGCAGCGGGGCCGGCGGCACAGGCAAACCACAAAGGGGAAAGTACTATGCTGATGAGCATGAGGACGGTAAGCAAGCGGGGCATTAGAACCTCCAGGCAACAGAGATCGAGATACTGGACCTGCCCCTCTGGTATTCGACGTCATCCTGACGATGACATCGATTGCAGAATTACGAGGTTGCGGGATTGTGCGCCGCTGCGGGCCAACACTCAGTGACGAGCATCACCGAGCGAATGGTAGGACATCACACGGACGGAGTTAGGCAGGAGTTAGCAACGTGAAATGGATGGCCTTGAGTCGATGTTTAAGATCACCGCGGCGGTGGTTAAGCATTCTGTATATCGGTCAGATCCGAGGGGTGCGCCATTTCTCGCGTCTTTTGCGAGAAGTGGGGCTGTTGCCTCAACTTGATCGATGGAGTTCCTCAAATCTAACAGACAAAATCCCCACGTCTCAAAACAGAGACGTGGGCCACCCCCCAATCCTCGACCCGACGCATGGTGTATTGTTGCGGGTTCCCGCCAATGCGGTGGCAACGGAGAAATATCATGCAAACCACCCTTGCCCCAGGGGGATTGGGGAACTTAAGAAGGAGAGGATTATGTTGCCGGCGAGCTTGCCGTAAGCTAGACCCGTCCAACTTTGGAAACAGTACTCACAGCGCTGCCCCTGGATGTTTTTCAAACGGCCGGTGATACACTTCGTCCGGCAAGACTGACGAATCCATGAAACCAGCATCGAACATTAAGACGCCAACGCAATACATCGCCTCATTGCCCGGCGATCGCGCGAAGACGATCGCGACGGTGCGCGCACTTGTGAACAAGCACATTCCGCGCGGTTACGAGGAGTGCCTCGTCTGGGGCACGATCGGCTGGACGATTCCCCTGTCGCGGTATCCGGACACTTACAACCAGCAGCCGATCTGCTACGTCGCGCTGGCGTCGCAGAAGAACTACTGCTCGCTGTACCTGATGGGCGCGTTTTGGAGCGCGACTCAACTGGAGCAACTGAAGGCGGCGTTCAAGGCGGCGGGGAAGAAGCTCGACATGGGGAAATGTTGCGTTCATTTTAAATCGCCGGACGATTTGCCGCTGGAAGCAATCGGCAAGCTGATCTCGGCGATTTCGAGCGAGAAGTGGATCGAGATGTACGAACAATCGCGCTTGAAGACTAAGGCAGGGCAGGCGCAGATGGCGAAGCAGGGCGCCGCATCGGCAGGCAAGGTGGGCGCCAAGCGCGGCGGCAGAAAACGGAAATCCTGATTCCGTGCGCGGGTTTCGCGGCGAGCATGAGTGCAGACGGCGTGTCGCTTTCGTCCATGCAGCAGATGTGCGATAGGCTGAGGACTACTGCGATTCCAGCAATTCCATCCTTGTCCAAAAACCGTCGCAGGGCACTCTGCCCCAGGTGACCGCTGATTACGGTAGCACTCCGATCGCTTTGTAGAGATCGGCAGTCTTATATACGACGCCGTCTTTCACCACGATCTTCACTTTGCGGATGTCCGAGACGCGGGTCGCGGGATCGCCATCCACCAGGATCACGTCCGCGAGTTTCCCGGCAGCGATGCTACCCACCTCGCCATCTTTGTGCATGATCCGGGCCGCGCCCAGCGTGACGAGTTGGAGAACTTTAGGCGCGGGAATTCCGGCCTGCTCGTAAAGTTCGAGTTCGCGATGCAGGGCGAATCCGGATAAAGCATCGGTGCCGGCGACGATGGGCACTCCGGAATCGTAAAGCGCCTTGGTCATCTTCAGCATCTGGGTAAACGCGTCCCGGTAACGCTGGTCCATCCCATCGGGCACTTCGATACCCCCATAGAAAAAACCGCGACGAATCTGCGCCGGGAGGCGATCGGCAATCGCGGCATAGCTGGCTGACATCTTTCCCGGGCGGTCGGTGAACATGCCTTCGAAGACGTTCAGCGTGGGATCCAGGTCGGTGTGGTGGTCTTTGAGCAACTGGATGAACTTCTGCACCTCGGGCGAACTGGGATCGATATCGGCGCCGCGCTGTGCGACCTCGGTAAAGCGGGCGGGAGTGCGCGTGTCCTTCACTTTATCGAACATGAAATTCAGGAAGATGAAATTCATGTGCTGGATTTCGTCGGCGCCGTCCTCGATGAATTGCTGCGCGGTCATGAATGCGGGGACGTGCCCGCTGACCCGCATGCCGTGGGCGTGGGACATCTGCGCGATCCTGGGCACCAACTCCGGCTTGATCGAACTGTAGATCTTGGTCTGCACATAGCCGAGTCTGGCGTAGCGCTCGATGTCCTGGCGAGCTTCGTCTTCGGTGTCGGCGAAAACCTTGGTGGGACCGGCGTAAGGGCCGCGGCCGTCGAGGAAGCCCGCTTTCAGCACGCGGGGACCGATCTCGGTCCCGCTGTCGAAGCGGGATTGCAGCGCGGCCAGTTGATCGATGTCGTTGGCCATATCGCGGACCGTGGTAACGCCCGCAGCCATGTGCAGAAGGCCGTCGTTCGGGCCAATGTGGACGTGGCAGTCCCACAAGCCGGGCATCAGGGTCATGTTCCCGGCATCGATGGTTTCAGCGCCTGCAGGCACCGAAACCTTCGCATCGTCACCGACAGCGGTAATCTTGTTGCCTGAAATGAGCACCGTTGAATTCTTCAGGGTAGTGGCCGTACTCGAATCGAACAGCGTGGCGTGCACAAATGCGAGGGTTCCCGAGGGCTTGTGAGCCAGCGTTTTGGCCAGCTGTGCGGAGCGTTGGGTTTCATACTCCTGCTGGGCCTTCAGCATGGAATCGGCCGCTGCTTCCCAACCTTCGGGGACGACCGAGCCCCAGGCACTGATACTGTAGAAGTTGCCTTCGTTGTCGAGCCAAATCGGACTGGGATTGAAATCGAGGCCGTTGACCGCATACTGGGTAACGGTGCGGGTCTTGCCGTTGGCCTGGATCTTCAACTCATTGCGCTTTTCGATGGAAGCCTCGCCGGTCGGAAGTAAAGCGAGCTTGCCTCCGTTCGCGAGCAATGCCCTGGCGAGCAACGCTCCTTCTTCAGGCGTACCTGACACGCTGACGTAGAAGGCTTTGCCCGATACATTTTTCTGCCCTTCTTCGGCGCGGTTTTTCCAGCTCGCCGCGCCATTGGCGAGAGAAAAGGTTTCCACGACCGGGGCTTTCATGTAGTCGTTGCCGGAGTTCTCGATGCGGGTTGGAATTCCGTCTTTGTCGAGAACGATCTTTTCCGTGATCTTGGGGCCGCGGCCGCGATCGTTGAACTCGTAATAGAGCTGCAGTTCGCCATTGGCGGTGCGCGCGGAGGTTTCGTAGCCCGCCTTGTTGCCCATGATCAGCATGGTGTAGCGAGAATCGGCAGCCATGGCGGAGTGTGCCAGGATGAGTGCGATGGATAGAAGGAACAGCTTTTTCATGCTTCCTCTCTGATAAGGACGGGTGCGTCGTTCCCTTGCATTGTTCGGTGCCAAGCTTCGCGCAAGCCCGAAACACTTTACAATAAGGCGAGTCTGCGCGAACAAGAATGTAAGGCAGTTCCAATTCAATCGCAACCCAGGAGCTTGGCTTTGGCAAGGCCGGTAACTTCCCAGCGACAGGAACCTCGATCATCGGCAAGCATACTGCTGTTTGTATTGCTGATTGCCGGCTGCGTTGCGCTGTTCCTGGCGCCCGCAGTGATCATCCAACCATTCAGTTATCAATCTCCCCGGGCGCTCATGTGGGCGATGAGATTGCGACACTCCGCACCGTTCTGGACCCTTCTTTTTTTCGCGGTCTCGCTTTTTTTGTGTGTGAAGCAATGGAAAAGGGTGGGCAAGCTCACCAAGGGACTGCTTGCGCTCGGGCTTGTTTTCGGCGCTTTCGCCACCGTGATGTCGCGGGTGGACTACTTCGAGTGGATGTTCCATCCTCTCCCTTCGCCGGGATTTCAGGACGCGGAAAGCGCGAGGCTGGATCCTAAGCAAATGGTGATGGCCGTCCGCTTCGGCAACGATGCGCGGGCCTATCCGATCCGGGCCATGGCGTACCACCATCTGGTCAATGACGTAGTGAACGGCACGCCGGTTGTGGTGACTTATTGAACGCTCTGTCACACCGGTCTGGTGTGGAAACGAGTGGTGGATGGAAGGACGCTGACATTCCGTCTGGCGGGCATCAATAACCAGAACTTTCTGATGCGCGATGAGGAGACGGGAAGCTGGTGGCAGCAGGTGTCGGGCAAGGCGCTGTTCGGTCCTTTGCAGGGACGAATCCTGGAGCCGGTGATGAGTGATGAGTTGACGTTCGCGCAGTGGAAGCAGGAGTCACCGCAAGGTCAGGTGCTGGCGCCGTCCCGGAAATACCAAGGCAAGTACGAGGACAACTGGGAGCCCGAAGTACAGAAGCTTCCGACGGTAATTGATTTTCCAGGCAGCGGGCTCAAAGCGCGGGACGTAGTTCTGGGGATTGAGCAGAACGGCGAGAGCCGAGCTTATCCGCTGGAGACGGTCCTGGCGCAGTTTCCGATTCAGGACCGGGTTGGAGGCGAGACCATCGTCTTGCTGGCGGGGCCGGACGGAAAGTCGGTGCGCGCGTTCAAGGGCCGCGTCAACGGGGCAGAGGTGGAACTGTATCGCAGCGGCGAGCGCCTGGTGGATGCCGGCGGAGGCGCATGGGACTTCAAGGGCTGTGCCACTGCAGGACCGCTGCGAGGCCAATGCCTGGAGCAGGTATCAATTCTGAAGGACTACTGGTTCGATTGGCGAAACTATCACCCCAACACCAGCATCTATCGTCACTGACTCCACTTCCAAAGGATCGCAATGGCGGAAATCAAGGCGCTGTTCTGGGACCTGGGCGGAGTACTGCTGAGCAACGCGTGGGACCGCACGCAAAGAGCGGCGGCGCTGGAAAAATTTCAACTCGACGAGATTGAGTTCCATGACCGTCACGAGATGCTGGTCTCGTCGTTCGAGCGGGGAAAGATTTCGCTCGATGAATATCTGGACCGCACAGTCTTTTATCGCGATCGTCCGTTCACGCGCGAACAATTCAGGGAATTCATCTTTTCGCTTTCCGAAGCAGACCCGGACGCGTTGAGCCTGGCGCGCGAACTGGCGGAGTCGCGCAAGTTCCTGATGTCTACCATCAACAACGAATCCAGGGACCTGAACCTGTACCGCATTGAAAGGTTCAAATTGCGGGACATCTTCAGTTTGTTCGTGAGTTCATGTTTCGTGGGGCTGCGAAAGCCGGAGAGCGGGATCTATCAATTGGCGCTCGATATCACGCAGCAGAAGCCGGCCGAAAGCTGCTTCATTGACGATCGGGCATTGAACCTGGAGAGCGCGGCCAAACTGGGGATGCACACCATCAAAATGGAAAATGCCGGGCAACTGCGGCGGGCGCTCGCGGACTTCGGGGTCAGGCTGTAACCTCAGGGCTTGCGCGTCAGGCGGGACGGCGATGGCGACTGGAGTCCCGTTTTTGCGGGGAGGCTTTCTCCGGTAATTCCCAGGCTCAAATCCGCCGACCAGCAGTCCGACAGAATGCGCCACTCGCCGTTCTGGCGCGTGGAAAGAATCAGATACTTGCCGCGTTCCTCGCGGCGCTTGCCCAGGGCAGAAGGCACGAGCGCCTTGCATCGGCCAGCCTCGTAGGCAATGTCTCCGAATACTTCTACTCTAATCGGTTCTAATTCGACTTCCCCGAACCCGGAGTCCAACGCGGTAAAGAAGAATTCCCGGATGGACGCTGCCCCGCGGATGGGCGGCACGTTGGGCCGCAGCACCAGAGCATCGGGAGTGTAGCGGTCGAGAATGTCGTCGAGTTGCTTGGTGTTGCAGGCCAGAGCCCAATCCTGAGACATCTTGCGTATCGCAAGTTCCGCGCGGCTCAGCGAGGGGCCAGTAAGCGGGGCGCGCATGACGGCGCTCTCTCGAGGCGCTCCAGTCCCGGCGCCCATGTCCGGCGCTCCCGCAAAGGCTCCCTCTGAAGAGGAGAAGTAGTGGTGGTGGTAATGATGGTGATAATGGTGCTGGCCCGGAATCTCTCTTCGAATCTGATGTTCGGGCGAAGGAATGAGAGCGGTGGACTCTTCCGGGTCGCTGTCCGGCGGGGCGGGACGCGACTGTGCGAGCGGCACACCGCAGGTGGCGCAGAACCGATGTTGTGGCCGATTGGCGGCGCCACAAACTCCACACTGATTCTGCGAAGTCGGGCTGGGTTCTTCCGCGTTCACAGATTCTTCCGTATCCACCTCCAGCGCGAGGCGTTGAATGGCCTGAAATGCGGCCGCGATCGCCTCCTGCCCCGGCTTGGGACGGCGCATGCCATGGTTCATTCGGGTAAAGAACTCGTCCACTTCGGGGTTGCGGCCGAGATCACCCTCAGCGTCACTGTTTGGTTGGGATGGCGTTTTCTTATTGGGATCCACAATACTGACCGTTTGCGGCCATTCTATGCGTCACCTGCTGGAAAACTCAATCTTGGCTTCCGACTCGGTGGGCACGCCGTTGCACATTGCGGGGCGATACCGCCAGCTGCGAACCACGGTGAGAATGGTGCGATCCTCAGTGGGCCCGGCGCTTTCCAGGACTAATGGACTGTGAACTCTACCGTCCGTCCCGATGATGAAGCTCACGGTGACCTTGGCGGACTCCGGACTGTCAAGAATGGGATTCGGTGTGGCGAGGGCTTCCGGAGGGGCTGTAGCCTCGCAGCGACTCTGGGCGGCGGTGTGCGGCACCGAAGCAAATTCCGAGTCATGCATAGCCGACTGCCAGACCTGGTCCTCCTGCGCGGTAAGAGAGCGCCCAGTGGAGATGCGGACGGGAGCGACGTGAGAGTAGGCGGAGGCAAGGCCGATCAGAAGAAAAATCGCAAGAAGCTTGAGGCTGCGAGGTGGCATCGTTCCTTCCTCCCGAGCGCAGCGAAGAGGGTGGCTGCGCTCCCTTTTGTATCTGCTTATCGCAATCAAGCTGCCAGTGAGCTTTATCCGGCAAAGCGCTGAATAATCGGCGGTTAGCGTAACAAAAAACGGCCGCCAAGGCGGCCGTGGGAAAAGCTTTGCACATTTCGCCGAAATCACTTGGGCTGAAAATTACGCGGGTCGAGGGTCACGTTCTCGGCGATGTCGTTGAAATTTACGTCCCACTCATACACCGAGGTAGCGCCGCTTTGAAGTTCGCGCGAGAAATGCAGGTTGTAGTGCGTGGGAAGGGTCAGGCCATCGGCAGTTTTGAAATCGCTGAAGCGTTCTTCGATGCGGTAGCGGGTGTCCTGCTGGCGTGCTTGAACGACATCGGGTGATGAACCTGACTGACCGTCGACCGATGCTCCCTGAGACATCTGTGGAGGAAGCGATCCACCTCCGGGCACTTCATAGGTTGACCCCGAAGAGATGTGCGGGTGGATCGAGATCTTGTAGACCGTCATCACGTGGCGAAAGGTCTCCTGGTCAAAGAAGAGGTCGATTTCCTGGTCGGATCCTTTTTTGGGTTTGTATCGAAGATCGAAGACCTGGTGGCCGTCCACGGTTTTCACGCCCTGGTAAGAGACCTTCGCCTTGCGCTCGTCCAGGTTGAGTAAGGGCCAGGCGGTGGAGAGCACGCCACCGAGAAGGCCTTCGTGCACAGGAGCGTCCTGGGTATAGAGGAAATCACCGAAAGGAGAACGGGTCTTCTCCTGAGTAGTGGCGGCCACCTCGATCCTGTTGCCGTCAGTCACGATTTGCTCGCCACGGTAGAGATTGTTTGCAAATTTTAAGAGCAGATGGACCTTGTTCTGTTCGCTGACCAGGACTGCCTTGCCGTCCATGGTGCCGGCGCCGCCGACCAGGATCTTATACTGCGCGGTGCCTTGAACGGCGCGCGACTTGATGGCCTTGCGGGCATCGGCGCTGCCGATCGCATCGAGGTGCTTGGCGACTAATTCCTCCGGTTTGAGTTCCACTGCGGGAGCGGTGGATGAAATCGCCAAAACGGCCAGAGAGAGCAGAATGTAAGCCCGATGACTTACGGAATTGCACAGCATGGATGGTGAACTCCTTTACTGAAGAGAAGTGAACAAGCGGAGTATAACCGTGAACTCACAATCGAAAACAGCGAAACTTAGAGAGCTCGGCTTGTACGACAGAATTGTGACTGACATCACTGACTGAAACCTCCACCATGACTTAAGCTCGGGCCGGAGGTTATATGTTCTCTCGGTCGACCGAGTACGCAATTCGGGCCATGGCAGTACTGGCGAAACAACCGTCCGGGAAACTATGCGGGGCGCGCGAGATCGCCGAGTCCGCGGAAATCCCCAGGCCCTTCTTGTGGAAGATTCTGCAGAACCTGACTCGCAAGCGCCTGTTGCGCTCGTTCAAGGGAGTGCGGGGCGGTTACGAACTCGCCAGGCCGGCGCAGCGCATTTCAGTTCTCCAGGTGATCGACGCCACGACACCGGCGGACGCCATGGCCGGCTGCATGCTCGGGCATGGCAACTGCGACAGCCGGCATCCCTGCGCGCTGCACCTGGTGTGGGCCAACTTCAGCAAAGACCTGACTGCGAAATTCCGCAAGACCTCACTCTCCGACCTGGCGCGCCTCTCGGCGTCACGGAAGCGGCGCAACGGACACCCCGCCTAGCGCGGGGTTGGCCCCTCCTGTCGCCGGTCACACTCCAATGTGAGCGGAGTCACATCATCCTATGAGCACTTCTCTGAAAATAACTGCGTACACGGCAGCAGTCATGACCGCGGAACCAGCGAGTGGGAGGGATGGCAATGTTTGAACAAGAAGTCGAACTGGAAAAAAGTCAGTCCTCGATTCTACCCCTGCTAATCATCGTAGTGGCAATTCTCACCATCGTGGGGGTTTCGGGATACTACGTCATTGAAGCGCGCAGGGTATTGACCAACCAGGAAGCGAGCGCGGTGGCGACCGATGTTCTGAAATTGCAGGGTCCGGCGACCGTCCACTTCCATACCGGAATGGTGAAGGCCAGCGTCAATGACAAGCCGCACGATCCCCACTATCGCCTGCTGGAGAAGGCGGGCGTGATCAGCATCGGAAAGGACACCGGCCAGTATGGACAGACCACTCCCGTGAGCCTGACTCAGCAAGGCGAACGGCTGGTGAACGAACTTGGAGCGACCGTCGTGAAGGAGAAGGACGGAACCCAGTCTTACACCGTTCCCCTGGCAATGCGCACCCTGAGCTCGGTGGACAAGGTCAACATGATCAGCCCGTCGCGCGCGACGGTGGACATCACATGGAAGTGGGAGCCAAACAAGTTGGGGAACCTGTTCGACGCATCCGGTTCCTTAGTGAAGGGCTTCAGCACCTGGGACCGCGCCACCCTGATCCAGAAATACGGGGCCGATTTTTATCATGGCGAGCCCACCAAGGTCACGCTGGCCATGATGAAGGGCGACAAGGGCTGGCAGATCGCGATCGAGTAGTCAGCGCAAGGTCCGCAACGTAAACAGCGTAATCTCCGGTGGACAGTTCAGCCGGACCGGGACTCGGATGGTACCGAGTCCCGCGTTCGTGTAGAGGGTAACCGGCCCGATCTTCCTCAATCCCCACGGATACTTCTTCGCGCCGTCGGGCAGCCATGGCGCTCCCAGCAGCGGCAAGCGGATTTGACCTCCATGCGAATGCCCTGAAAGTTGCAAGTCCACCGGATATTTGGCAACCTCGTCGGCGTAGTCCGGCTCGTGCGAGAGCAGGACGACAGCATCCTCCCGCGGAACTGATTTCAAGGTCAGGTCCATATCGGGCTTTCCCGAGCCCAGATCATCCACGCCCGCCAGCCAGATCCGGAAAGAGGAACGCTCCAGAGGAAACGCGCTGTTGCGAAGCACGGGAATATTGATGGCGCGCAGGGTATCGGTGATGCGTTCAGGATCGGAATCCACGTCATGGTTGCCCAGCGCCGCAACTACTCCCAGGGGAGCATGAAGCTGGCGCAGCAACTGTGCGCAGGGCTCGATCGCTGCGGCGGCCGGCTTGGCATGGTGGAGGTATTCATTGAACGGCGGAATGGTGATGAAGTCGCCGGTTATAACAACGAGGTCCGGACGCAGGTCACGGATGGCGGCCACAGCATGGCGCAGGGGGACCACGGAGAAATGATCGTCGTAATGAATGTCACTGAGCTGGGCGATGGTGATTCCGTCGAAAGCTTCTGGCCAACGCCGCAGGGGAATCTCCAGGCGCACCAGTTTCGGCTGATTGGGCTCGAGGATGACGCCTTCAGTGGCCACGGCGGCACCCCCGGTAAGGGCACCTGCCGCCGTCATGAGAAACCTTCGCCTGGTCAGAGTTCCCAAAAAACGCACCATTCAATGCCGTTGCCAGCCTTCATGATCAAAATCATGAGTAAGCCGTATGTGATCAGGATAAATGCAGATAGGGTTTTGCGCTCGGCCGCCTGGCAGAGCGGGCGGACCGGTCAGGAAGGGTTCAACTTCGATCGCAAGGCGAGACCCTTGGTTGCGATCTTGCGGAAGTAGCCGTTCAGTTCGGAAATGCCGAGAATTTTGGCCATGGCGACTGTGACCAAAACTCCGACCGCGGTCACCAATACCAGGATCATGAGTGCGTCGAGGCGGTTATGCCAGGCCACGCGCGCCTGGAACCAGAGAGTGAGTCGAAAGCTCACAATGCCGGCGACGGCCGAAGCCAAAGCAATCTTCAGGAAGAAGACCACGACCTTGCCCGCATCACGGTTATGAGTGTGCCGGTTCAGGAGCAGGAACAAGGCGATCATGTACACCGCGACCCCGATGGAACTGGAGAGCGCCAGCCCTAAGTACTGGAACTTGTGCACCAACCACCAATAGACAGGGAGGTTGAGCACGGTGGCGCACGTCCCCACAATGGCGGGCGTCCAGGTGTTGTGAGTGGCGTAGAAGCCGCGCGAGAAGATGTACTGCGCGCCCCAGGCGAACATTCCCAGTGAAAACATCGCCAAGGCGTATCCAGTTGCCTGGAAATCGGCGCCATGGAGGCGCGTGTGTGAGAACACAAAGTAAACCACGGTGGAATTCTGAGCGATGGTGAGGGCGGAGATCGGCATGATCACCACCAGCAGCCCTTTGACCGTGGAGTTGAGAATTCTGTTCAGCTCGTCGTACTTGCGTTCGGCATAAAGCTTCGCCAGCAAGGGGAAGGAAGCTACACCAACGGCCTGACCGATCGCGGTCAGTGGCACCCGCATGAGAGTCTTCCCGTAACTCAGCCAGGTAATGGACGCGGGCTGGAGATAGGACCCGAACCAGCGCATGATCCAGTCATCGGTGAAGGTCATGGACAGTGCGAGCATGATCGGCACTGCCATTTTCAAAAACAGGATAAATCCGGGATGGCGGAAATTCAGGTTGGGATGGAACTTGGCGCCGACGCGGGCAGCGCCGTAAAGCTGCAGCCCGAGATTCCCCGCGATGGCTCCGACCAACACGCCCACCGCGAATCCGGTGATCCCGATGCGCGATGCCAGCGTCCATCCGCCCAGGATGATGAAGAAGTTGTAGATGACGGTGGCAATGGATGGGATCAGGAATTGATTCTTGGCGTACTGGACGGCGGAGAGGATACTGCCGAGCACGAAACAGATTTGCGCCGGAAGCATGAGGCGGGTGAGGAAAACGACCTCGGCCTTGGCCGCCGGCGTGAAACCGGGCGAGATGATGTTGACGAGATGGGGGGCGAAGATCTCGCCCATGATGACCACCACGGTAAGCAACAGTCCCATGAACGTGGTCACGGTGGAGAACACGTGCCAGCCTTCGTCTTCGCGGTCCTCGGCAAGGTACTTGGTGAAAACAGGGATGAAGATGACGCTCAGGGAAGCGCCGGCCACCAGGTAGTTCAGGAAATCGGGCAGAGTAAAAGCAGCGTAGTAGGCGTCGGTGGCCGCGTTGGAGCCGACCTGGTGGGCGAGGGTCCATTCCCGCAAGAAGCCGAGAATGCGGCTGAGCATGACGCTCGCCATCACAATGCCGGCGGAGCCTGCGATCCTGCGTTCTACACTTCTCGTTGGGGAAGCCGTCGTAGTCGCCACAAACCTTCTCTGTCCAGACCTGAGAACACGCAGGTGGGCTCAAACTCGCGTGCGCATGGAGTTCGTCTTCTTTTGTTCGCGCAATCACCTTGCCATCCGGCAAGATCATCGAGCTTGGATATGTTTCTCACTTTAAGGCATCCAGTCGCTTTATCGCTAGAGCAAACCAAAAATTGTAATTAAGACGTTCAGATTGTGGCCGGGATGGCCATATGGCGCAGGCCATGCAGAGACTTTCTTCCATGCCGTACATCTCCCCCGATTGCGGCAGTGTGAGAAAAGATGGGGCAGAAAAAAGCGGCAGGCCAGAACACGATCGGATCTGGCCTGCTCCAACGATTAATTACCGGTCCCGGTTAAGGGCACCGTTTGCGGGCTGCCACCTCCGGAGTCGCTGATTGACACCGTTGCGGCACGTGCTCCGAGAACGGTCGGGCCAAAGGTTACCGAGATAGTGCAGGAACCTCCTGCGGCCACGCTGGTGCCACACGTGTTGGTCTGCGTAAAGTCCAGCGGGTTGGCGCCGGTGATGGTAATGCTGGTGATGCTCAAGGCAGTCGTACCCGTATTGGTCAGAGTGACATTCTTTGGCGAACTCTTGGTGCCAACTTTCTGCGGAGAGAATGCCAGGCTGGCAGGAGCCAATTGCACCGCGGTCCCGATGCCTGTGGTGGAGACTACTTGCGTAAGGCTTGGAGCGTTGTCGCTCAATGTAACCGAACCCGAACGAGTTCCGGTGACTGTCGGCGTGAAGATGACTGAGACCGAGCAGGTGCCGCCCGGCAGAATCGGCGCACTGCAGGTGTTGGTCTGGCTGTAGTCTCCCGAGGCAGTGACAGTGCTGACCTTCAAGCTGGCGCTGCCGGAGTTGGTAACCGTCAAGGTTTTGGGATTGGTCGCTTTCTTGATCAGTTGAACTCCGAAATTCAGACTCGTGGGAGAAACACCCGCGAGGGGAGTGTTGAGGAAGGTGGAAACGATGTTGCCGATCTGGTCCGCCGCAACCACATCCAGGTCGCCATCGCCATTGAAGTCGCCGGCCGCAACCGCTTCGGTCGGACCGCCATCGAGCAATCCGGTAGTGTGATCCACATGGTCCTGGAACGTGCCGTCGCCATTGCCCATGAGAATGGATATTCCGTTGTCCGATCCCAGAGTGCTGTAACCGAGGGCGAGATCCAGATTGCCATCGGCGTTGAAATCACCGGCCACGACCGACAAGGGAGTGACGGCGGTGGGGAAATTCGTGGCCGCTCCGAAGGTCCCATTACCAACCCCGAGCAGTATCGAAACATTGTTGCTCTTGCTGTTTGCCACTGCGAGATCCTGGACTCCGTCCCCATTGAAATCGCCCATGGTTACGGCGGATGGCGCGGTTCCGGCCGGGTATCCGACGGGAAGAGTGAAGGTGCCGTCTCCCTTGCCCAGCATGACTTGCACGGTGTTACTGGAGGAAGAAGCCACGGCGATGTCCAGCTTGCCATTGCCGATGAAATCGCCAATCACGGCCCACAGCGGCAAGGTTGCCTTTCCCGTGGTGTAACCCTTGGATGCCTGGAACGTGCCGTCGCCATTGCCGAGCAGGATGGAAACGCTCGCACTCAGCTCATTGACGACCGCCAGGTCCTTAATTCCATCGGCGTTGAAGTCACCGACCGTGACGTAATTGGGGTCGGTGGCGACGGTGAACGTCTTGCGGGACTGGAAGGTGCCATCGCCGTTGCCCAGCAACACAGAAACGGTGTTGTCGGTCGCATTGGTCACCGCGAGATCCATCTTGCCGTCACTGTTGAAATCGTCGGCGGCGACCCACGATGGCTTGTTGCCGGTGGCGGGCGAACTGGCAGTGGCCTTGAATGTCCCATTCCCGTTACCCAGCAACACAGAAATATTATTGCTGCTGCGATTGGCGACGGCGAGATCCATTTTGCCGTCTTTATTGAAGTCGGCTACGGCGATGCCGTCGGGCTGCATGTTGGTAGAGGTCACGAACACGGTCTGGAACTGCCCTTTTCCGTTGCCGGGCAAGATTGACAGAGTGTTCTCGGAGGCATTGCCGACCACGAGGTCGAGCTTCCCGTCCTGAGTGGCATCGCCCAGGGTGATGGAGTCGGGCGCCAGTCCAACGCCGAAATCCACGTGGCCCTGGAAGGTTCCATTCCCATTGCTGATGAGCACGGACACGGTGTTGGTGATAAGGCAAGTCACCGCAAGATCGAGTTTGCCATCGCCATTCAGGTCGCCCGCGCTTACTGCAAAAGCGGTATTGGCCACCGCGATTTCCGTGTGCAACTGGAATGTGCCATCGCCATTGCCGAGGAGAAGTGAAACATTGGAAGCGCCGTCATTGGCCGTGACTACGTCAGGCTTGCCATCGCCATTGAAATCTCCGACGATCACGCCTGTGGGAGAGGTGCCGGTAGAAAAAGTTTTGTTGGTCTGGAATGTGCCATCTCCATTGCCAAGAAGGACGGTGATGGTGTTCTTACCTTTATTCGCGACGACGATGTCAGCCTTGCCGTCGGAATTCACGTCGCCAACGGTCAGAGACTTATCATTGGTCCCGGTTGGGATATTGGTGGTGGTGAATCCGCCAGTACCGTTGCCCAACATGATGGCGACATTGTTGTCTACGGCCTGGGCGACGGCGGCATCGAGTTTGCCGTCTTTGTTGAAGTCCGCCAGAACCACAGCCTGCGGAGCCTTGCCCAACGAGATGGTCTTCTGATTCTGGAAAGTTCCGTCGCCATTGCCAAGCAGGAGAGACGCAGAACCGGGGCCGGGACAAGGAGGAACGCTGGGGCAATTTTGATTAATGACCAGCAGGTCCATATTGCCATCGCCATTGAAATCCCCGGCCGCGACGGACGATGGATTGGCGCCCACGTTCAGGTCCGTCTTGGCCTTGAAGTTGCCCGCGCCCAAGCCCAACAAAATGGAAACCGTGTTGTCGTTATAGTTGGCGACTGCGAGATCGTTGATATTGTCTTTGTTGAAGTCGGCGATCACCACGGATTGGGGATCATGGCCTGTGGCGAATTTCGCAGCATTGAAGATGTAAGTTTGGGCATTGGCAGTCGTGGCGCCGGCCAATAGCAGGAGGGCGAGACTCGTGGCCATGAGTTTGCCGCCCCAGCACTTCCTGGATTCCATTGTGATTCTCCTTAAAGCTGGCTGTCAGTAGCTGAGTTGAGCAAACCTCAGTAGAACTTCCCCAGCAATCGCATCCTGGCATCTGTCTGAAACGCGTGGCCCCCTGCCCGATCAGAACCAAGACGACGGACGAGGCGTGGAAGTGGCACGCTCGCTGGGCAGTTGTTTGTTGGATCGAAGAAGCCTCACAGCTTTAACCGCGAAGGAAAAGGTCTATGGGGCTGTCAAAATTTCGGCACTTTGCCTGCCAAGCGTAACCATTACCATCGTGCCATCGGGGCTGAGCATGTAAGTACCTGTTTATTCGATAGTTAGGCCGCGACTCGTAAGCCTCGCGGAGGGCAAAACGGTTTGACCCCAGGCCGCCGACGCGCAATAGATTTCCGCTATTGTGAACCGCTCTGGCAAAGGTAAGTTCCATGGCTGGCGCTTCGACATTGCCAACGGAACCGGACCGGTCGCCGAGAGAAACAAAAAGGCCGGTCGCCCGGCCCGATAAAGCTGAATGTACACATGTTATTTGGGTTGCTGTTTCGTGTGCTCGGGGTGGTGTTCGCGAGTTTGACGCTGTTGCTTGACTTGAGCGCGATGCACCGATCCCAGCAGGCGCTCCGGGTTCGATTTGGCAGCCTTGGCCATATCCGGGTGGGTGTCCATGTATTTCTTCAGGCCAGGATGCTTCTCCAAGTAACCAGGATCATTCATCAACGACGGGTTCTTCTTCAACTCCTCCGCCATCTGCGGATCTTTACGGAGCGCGTGATCGAATTGCTTGTAGCTGGTGGCGCGTCCGTGATCGTTGTCATTGTCGGTGTCGGCAGGGGCGGGGGAAGTAGGCGTGGGAGTGTCCTGGGCGGCTAGCGCTTTCGGACTGATGCTGTAGCCCAGCAGCACGGTCAACAGCAAAGCCAAACTGACGGTGAGCTTCATAGGCATAGTATTTCTCTCCTACCTGGCGATTGCCTTACGCATAAACACTATCCCGAGCGGGAAGTTGCGTCAAAAATGAGCGGGGCACAGCGAATGCGTCCTGTGGGAGCACCTTTTAAAGTTGAGCACTATGCGGCCCAGTACTTCCCAGAGCCATTGGGCTCTTAACTTTTGGAGGACGGAATTTCTTTTTTCCCATAGAGAAACCCTTCCGGTTAGCTTTTGTGCTCTGAAAAACGTCGTTTCTTCGGTCAAAAAAGTCTGGCGGATCATGGAACTCGGAATATAATTCGCCGGCCTGCTCGGGGTTCAGAATCGAATCCTTTGCACTCTCTGTGGCTGTGGGCACGGCATTTCCCCTGGCCTCCTAATTCAAAAAGCAACCACGCGAGGACAAACTAAATGAAGCTGTCTCTGAGGTTCGTGTTCTCTCTCCTCATTCTGCTGGCCGTGTCGGGGCTCACCTTCGGGCAAACCTGGACTCCCCTGACACACCAGCCGACCTTCAACGCCAGCACGCCCCTGTTGCTCACCGACGGAACAGTCTTTGTCCAGGTTTATGGTAAGGGTGGATGGTGGAAATTGACGCCGGATATCAATGGCAGCTACCTGAATGGAACCTGGTCGCAGCAGGCCACCATGCCTTCCGGGTACGGACCGCTTTACTACGGCTCCGCGGTGCTGCGCGACGGCCGCGTCATCGTTGAAGGCGGCGAGTACAACTTCCTGCAGCAAGTGGAAACGAATAAGGGCGCGATTTACGATCCGGTCGCGAATACCTGGACGTCGGTGAATCCGCCCAGCGGATGGGGCAGCATTGGCGATGGTCCCAGCGTGGTGCTTGCCAATGGCACCTACATGCAGGGAGATGCGCTCAGCAGCCGAGAGGCATTGCTCAACGCATCCACACTGACCTGGACCACGACCGGAACTGGCAAGGCCGATTCGAATTCCGAAGAGGGATGGAATTTGTTACCGAGCGGGATGGTGCTCACCATCGACGCCAACAACAACACGACGAAGGCAGAAAAATACTCCCCGGCAACCGGAAGCTGGTCAAGTGCGGGAGACACCGGTGTGGTGCTGGTCGATCCAGGCTCGCATGAGATCGGTCCGGCAGTTCTGCGGCCGGATGGGACTCTGCTGGCAACGGGAGCCACCGGTCATAACGCGATCTTCAACACGGTGACCCGAACCTGGTCGGCCGCGCCGGACTTCCCAAAGAACGGCTCACAGCAACTGGACATCGCGGACGGGCCAGCCTCGCTTCTGCCAAACGGAAACGTGCTGTGTGCCACCAGTCCCGGAGTCTTCGCGCCCGGTACGCAATTCTTCGAGTGGGATGGAAGCAGCTTCATTCCCGAGCCGGCGACTCCAAATTCAGCGAACAAGTCGTCGTATGAAGGACGCATGCTGCTGCTTCCCACCGGACAGGTGATCTTCACGGATGCGACCAAGGACGTGGAGATATACTCGCCCATCGGCAGCCCCAATCCGGCGTGGGCACCCACCATTACCAGCGCTCCAACCTCGGTCACGCGCGGGATGACCTATCAGGTGAAGGGCACGCAGTTCAATGGACTCTCGCAGGCGGAAGGTTACGGAGACGACTCGGCCGCGGCCACAAACTATCCGCTGGTTCGAATCACCAATCAGGCCACTGGTCACGTGTTCTATGCGCGAACCCACAATCACAGCAGCATGGGGGTGGCGACAGGAACGCGTCCGGTGTCCACGCAATTCGATGTGCCCGTGGGGGCGGAGACCGGAGCCAGCAATCTGGAAGTGGTCGCCAACGGCATCGCTTCCGTTCCGGTCACGGTCACCGTTCAATAATTTGAACTTCCAATCCCACCCTTGACGGGGTGGGTTTTCTTTTGGTGAGCAAAGAACAACCCGCCGGGTTGTGGGCCCGACGGGTGTGGATTGGTATTCAAACGTTGCTGAAGTGAAGGACAGAATAGGGGGACGGTACCGGGATCGCAAGATCGCGAGAGAAGATTTTGCAAAAAATTTACAAATGGCTTACCCAGCTCCTACGAATGATTAAGTAAGAAGGGTAGGATTTTATTGAGCTTGCATGCGCAGCTCTCGTTGCTTTTTTAGTTGGGCAAAGATGTAGCGATGCCGGGCCGCCTTGTCTGTGCTGCCGCCCGGGTGTGAATACAATGCGGCCAACCAGCGGTGAGCCGCGAGCAGTCCGGGTAACATGCTGAGCGCGGTTTCAAAGGCCAGGATGGCGCGTTCGCGATGTCCCAGCCGCGCCAAGGCGACTCCAAGATAGAAGTGTCCCTGGGGCAGGAAGTGTTGCAGACCGACCGCGATCAGGGCCTCTTCGGCCGCTTCCTCGTTGCGCCGTTGCCGTAACCGGACCATGGCCAGACCGAGGTGTGCTTCCGGGCTGTCGCCATCGATTTCAACGGCCTGCTGGAAGGCGCGCTCCGCATCGGAGACGAGTTTTTTTCGCAGGTAGGTTTCTCCAATCCGCAGGTGTAGATCAGGGAGTCGCGGATCGGAGGCTTCAGCCTTCAGAAGATGGCGCAACGCGGAGTCCATGTCTCCATCTTCAAAATGGATGATTCCCAGGAGCAGGTCGGCCCAGGGACGCGGCTTGGGCGGTTCGCCGGTTGTCGGCTGCGTCTCGGCTTCCACAGCTTTTTTCTTGGGAGGCGTTGCGATCAGCATCTCGAGAATCCGCCTTGCGTCATTGCGCCGCCCCATCGCCAGGTAACACTGCGCAAGGTGCTGCTGAAAGCGGGCTTCCTCGGGCCACTTTTTCGCAAGATCGTCGAGCAGTTCCAGGGCAGTCTGGTAATTGCGCGCGTCGAGGTGAACGCGGGCGAGATTATAGTGCTGCTCGCGCACGGCGATCTCCATTGCCTTCGCCTGGTTCTCGCTGGGCTCCTGAATGTAGCCGAGGGCAACAAACTGTTTCAGGACCGCCTGCGCCGCGGCCGGATCCATGCGCAGATCGGCAGCATGCATTCCGCATTCCCCAGGTTCAGTTTCCCAACTCGGAATGCGCGCAATCTCCGGAGGCTGCTGGAACGCCTGCACCAGAACGCGACCGTCCATATCATTGGCGATCGGCAATCCGAACAGGGTGAGGATGGTCGGAGTGACGTCCAGCAGGGTCGCTCCATAAATACGTTCGTCCTGCTGAATGTGCGGCCCCTTCATGCAGAAAATTCCGAAAGGACGATGCTGCACGGCCGGGCCGGCGGGCTCAGCCGGAATTCCCCGAGGACGCAAGTGATCGGAGTGGAAGCCGTGATCGGAGACCAGAATTACGGTGGCTTCGGGTCCGGCAAGGTCAAGCAACGTCTGCAGCATCATGTCGTGAAAGCGATACGCGCCATTCACTACACCCTTGTAGATTTCGAACTTATGTTCGGGAATGCCGTCCATGCGCGGCGGATGAAAGTGCATGAAGCCGTGGCAGAAGTGATCAATGGCGTTGTAGTAGACCGCAAGAAAATCCCAAGGCTGGTTTTGCAGGATCCAGGTGGCGGCGTTGTGAATAGAACAGTTCTCAGCAAGGATCTTGGCGAATGATTGCAGGCCCTTATCTTTCTCCTGGTCGATTTCAGCAGCCCGCGGAATCCAGGGCAGAATGGCTGCCTCGGTGAGTTCCTGGGGATGCATGCGGAGCGAGGCGAAGGTTTCGCGCATGCTCTCCGGGTGGATCGTGCCTGGAGGAAGCGGCCAGGGCTCGCCCAGCGGAGCCGAAGCGTAGGGATACAGGTCGGAAACCGAGATGCCGTTGATCGGCTCTGCGGGATGACCTGCAAACCAGCCCAGAACGTGGGTTTTGTAGCCGCGCTGGGTGAGGATGTTCCAGATCGCTTTCACCTTTCGCGAGGTGCTGGTCACCGGACGCACACCACCGTTCTGAGGGTCAGGTTCCATGAAGCCATGGATACCGTGTTTGTCAGCACGTTTACCTGTGGCGATCGAGTTCCACAGCATGGGAGAAAGAATGGGGCGCAAGGTTGCGAGATTGCCGATCACCCCATGGTTGATGAAGTCATCGAGGGTGGGCATGAGGCCCGCGTCCACCAGCGGGTTGATCAACTTCCAGTCCGCGGCATCCCAGCCGATGAGGAGAACTTTCTTCGCAAGAGGGGCGGCCATCTGAATTCACCTGCTTGGGGGAGTACAGGGAGAAGGGCAGCAGTCTACTACATTTCCTCGTCACCCCAAATTCCCAATCGAGATCGGGCAGAGATGGAACGGAGTAGACATACTCTTAATGCAATCTGGAAATTTGATGGGTGGCCGTGTAAAGTACTCTTCGATACCTTTCCCTCGCCCTTCGGGATGTTCATGAGAATCGTTTTCCTTCTGCTTACCGCTGTCCTCTTGACCAGAAATGTCTATGCACAGGGCAACGGAGTCGCGCAAACGCAGTGCTCAATTGCCGGAACTGTGACCGATTCCTCGAGCGGACAAGTAATCAAGGGAGCGGAAGTGATCGCACGGACCGCGGGGCCGAGGATGGGGCTTCCCCTGCGCCCGGTTTCGGGTACCAGCGACGTCAAAGGAGAATTTTCCATCGACAGGCTGGATTGCGGCCGCTACGTCGTGCGCGCCTTTCATGATGGTTACATCACCAACGGGCCGCCGACCGTTCTGACACTGTCTCCCGGACAGCGCGTGGAAAACGTCGTAGTTCTCCTTACTCCCGGAGGCGTTGTCAGTGGCCACGTGACCGATGAGGCGGGGAAGGGATTTTCGGGCGCATCGGTGGAACTGCTGAAATACTCGTACGGGGCGGGAAAACGCGATCTCATTGTGGCGTCGAATGCCACGACCAACAAGGCTGGAGAATTTCGCTTTGAAGGCCTGGCTCCGGGCAGGTATTTCTTGCGGGGGAACATCCCATCATCGGGCGTCAAGCCGCCGCGAGACACAAATTCCTACGTTCCAGTTTACTTTCCAAACGCTACCGACCTGGCGCGCGCGTCGGTGCTCGACGTGAAGCCAGCGCAGGAACTGGCGGGCATGGACCTGGCATTCGTTCCTGTGCGCGGACTTAAAATCTCGGGACAGGTCGTCGACCAAGCCACTTCGGCTCCACGGTCCGGCGTACAAGTGACCCTTCTCAGCGACGAGGGCTACACGAACTTTCCCAATGGACAGGCTACGACTGACAAGGCAGGGCACTTTGAGTTTTCGGGCTTGCCAGCCGGGTCGTATGTGGTAGTGGCGCAGCCGGCGAGTGAGCCACTACAGGGCAAAACCTTTTGGGGGCAGGCTGCGGTGATGATGGATGACACCTCGGTCAGCGATCTGAAAATCATGGTGAGCAACGGCCATACGGTGACCGGGCATATTCGCGCGGATAGCGGACTTAAAGTGGAATTGGGCAAGTTGAGCGCGACCATCGCATCGCAACAACCCTCGGCGGTAGCGAACTTGTTACCGGAACTGGAGAGCGCGCCAGTTTCTGGCGATGGAACATTTCGCTTCCGCAACGTTCCTGAGGGCAGTTATTCTCTGAACTTTTTTCCCTTGCCCTCCGGCACATATCTCCGGTCGTCGGGGAGCACAGACGTGCTCGAAGGCGGGCTCGTCGTCGGAAGCGGCGGCGTGGCGCCTTTAGATGTCACGATTAGTGCCGCCACGGCAAGCATCGAGGGCAGCGTGCTGAAGGGCGGTTCTCCGGCCGCCGGCGTAAGCGTGGTCCTGATTCCAGAAGGAAAACGACGCAATCAGGAGGCCAATTACCGCTTCGCGATGACGGATCGACTGGGCCAGTTTTCCCTGCGATCCATTCCGCCGGGAGACTACAAGTTGTTTGCCTGGGACGGCTTGGAGCGGCGGGAATTCATGAATCCTGATTTCGTGCGGCAGTTCGAGAACCAGGGACGCCCCATTCATCTGGACGATGGCAGCAGGGAAAGTGTGCAACTGGAAGCCATCGCGGCCGGAGACAGCGGTCCATAGCGGAGACTGCAAAGTTCTGCACCTTGACTGGGTTGTACCACTCACATATAGTCCGCACTGCTCGGAATTGTTCAGCAAATCCTTGATGTGAATCCAGAGAGGCTTGCCGCCTGGCTTCACGAACGTGATCCGCGTATTCACCAACATCTCAGGAGTAATCTCAGAATGAGGCCAAGCACAAGCCGTATCATTACGCTCCTCCTGGCTGCCGGAATATTTGTTTCCAGCGCCATCGCCCAAACCAAAACTTACAATACAGTGCCGATGAGGAACTCGCTGTCGTCGTATCAAGTGGAAGATTTCGTCGGATCCATTACGCTCGGCGCAAACGTTAACGTGACCAACAAGACTGGGCCGCAAAGCGAAACCAGCGTGGCCACCGACCCGACGAACCCGATGCACATTTTGGAGAGCGTGAACGATCTCACCACCACTGCCGCTGTGTACGAATCGTTTGATGGCGGCACCACCTGGGCCAATAGCAACCTGACGACCAATGGCGCCTTCTGCTATGACACCTGGCTGGGATTCAACACCAACGGCGACGCCTTTGTCTCGTTCGAATGCTCCGATCAGCGCATTGCTTACAAGCTTGCCGGGCAGACGACCTGGACCGCGACCAAGCTCACCAACGCGGGAAGCTTTCCGGATCGCGACATGGTGACCATTGACAATTCGCCGAGCAGCCCATTCTTCGGCAGCGTTTACATCGGCTACGACGACAACGGAGTGGGTAACGTTCCCTTCGTGCTCTTCTCTCGCGATGGCAAGAGCAACTGGCAACGCAGCGCCGCGATTCCGCACACTAATCCGACGATTGGCGTGAATGTCTCAACCGGGCCTGACGGATCTGTTTATGCCGCATGGGAGGATTACACCGGGAAGAAATTGCTGTTCTCGAAATCCACCGACGGTGGCGCAACCTTCGGTCCCGCGGTCACGGTCACGAACTATCGCCTGAATACGACCACGTTTTTCGTGTCCATTCCGCCGCAGAATATCCGCGGTATCCTGCCCTTCCCGATGACTGCCACCGCCCTGGGTGGGACCCATGCGGGGCGGGTTTACGTCAGCTACACGGATAAAGATGTAACCAACGCCAACACGAATATTTACCTCCGCTTCTCCGATGACGGCGGCGCGACGTGGTCGGCTGAAGTCAAGGTGAACGACGACACCACCAATGCTTATCACTTCCACAACCAGATCGCCGTAACGCCCGCGGGCAATATTGCGATCAGCTTCTACGACACGCGGCGGGATTCGACCAACAAGAAGACCGATCGCTACATCGCCTTGTCGAACAACGGGGGAGTGAGTTTCAAGCCCAACCGGCGTATCACCAGTGCTCAGTCCAACGAGACAGTCGGCGGCGCGGATGGCAACCAGTATGGCGACTACCAGGGCATCTACGCTGATCCGACGGGCAGCTTCAGGATGTCATGGACGGATTCGCGCACCGGAACCAAAAATGAAGATATGTTTGCCGGCGCTGTAATCTTTCCGTAGTCCCGGCCAAGCACAACAACCGAGCGGCGGAATGAATCATTCCGCCGCTTTTTTGTCTCCGGTCGTTGAAAGTTTCGCCGGCCAGGTCTCTATAATCTTGTTGGAAGGTAAACCGATGCGACCATTCATCCGGCTGCGCTGGGTATGCTGCAGTTTGCTCTTATTTTGTGCCGGGATCGCGGGCGCAAATCAGGCGAGCCTGATTGCGGACACTGACCTGATTCAAGCGGAAGCACTCGCAAAAATCATCCAATCTCCGGGCAGGGACAAGCCGCTGATGTTGCAGGTGGGATCCCGAGTATTGTTTCAACAGGCCCACATTCCAGGATCGGAGTACGTCGGCGCCGGCAACACCGACGCCGGCCTGCAAGCTTTGAAGAAGCGAGTGGAGTCCGTCCCAAAGAGCAAATTTATCGTTATTTATTGTGGGTGCTGTCCCTGGAACCATTGTCCGAATGTGGAACCGGCCGACAAGACGCTGCGGCAATTAGGCTTCACCAATGTAAAGACACTGTACATCGGCAATAATTTCGGGATGGACTGGGTGCAGAGGGGTTATCCCACAGCCAAGGGAGATTAACGTATCCAACGAAGCGTACGAATTGCTTTACCAATAGCCATATTGGCGGCTGCTCTTTTCACGGCTTTGTATTTTGTTAAGTTCCGCCATCGCCATGTGATCTTTCCCGGTGAACATCCTGCGGCTCCCGAATTTACCTTGACCGATTTGCAGGGCGGCAAGGTTTCCTTGAACTCCTATCGCGGCAAAGTCGTTCTGCTGGATTTCTGGGCCACCTGGTGCGAGCCCTGCCGTGAGGAGATCCCGCGTTTCATCGCACTGCAGAATGAATACGGCGCGCAGGGCTTGCAAATTATCGGGATCTCCATGGATGACGATGAGCAGCCGGTGCGCGATTTTTCCGCTCAGTTCAAGATGAACTATCCGGTGGCAATGGGGAACGCCGAAATCGGTGAACTCTATGGGGGCATTCTCGGCGTCCCCATTGCGTTCATGATTGGTCGCGATGGACGGATCTATGCCAAGCACGTGGGAGCGACGAATTTTGCAACATTCGAGGACGAAGTGCTCGCTTTGCTGCAGAAGCCGGCGGGTGATTCAAAGCTAATGGGGCCATAGCATGTTAGCGCGCGCCGCTTTGATCATAGAACGGTGAGCCGGCATTTAGGCACGCGTACTTGGAGCCCAAACTTACTTAGTGACAGAAGAGATGCGAGGGAGCCCTCGGATGTTAGGAGGTCAGGAAGCCCACGGTTGGGTCCGAGGGCTTCTCTAGCCTTGCGTTTGCTGAGAATTAAGCTGCGGCCTTTTTCTTAGCTGCTTTCCACTTTGCCCAACGCAGGCGCTGAGCAGCGGCAATCCGGCGGCGCGCCGCAACCGACATGAATCGCTGCGGACGTATCGCGCTGCGGCCGACAGCACGGCCGCCATTGCCACGTTGCAAAGCTGCGATGGCCGATTCAATGGAACTCAACTCCCGTTGCAGCTTACCGCGGGTCGCTTCTAATTCCTGTAGTATTCCGGTCAGATTTGCCAATGTGGTCGTCTCCTTGCGAGAGATTCTATACCAGCTTACCCCGGCTTGTCTGAGCGAGCTACTTGCTGGACTTTCTGGGGACCTTGGCACCCTTCTTACGGGCTTCTGACAAGCCAATCGCGATAGCTGGTTTACGGCTCTTCACCTTGCCGCCTTTCCCGCCTTTACCGGAGCGCAGCGTGCCTTTCTTCTTGCGTCTCATGGCGCTGGCCACAGTTTTTTCCGCCGCTTTTCCGTATTTCCTGCCAGATGATTTCTTTTTACTTGGCATTCCTGCCCTCCTTTTTCGCTGTTTAGAAGGCGGACCCGGGTTGGAGGTTGTGCTGGAGAGTTGGACTGAAGTAGACGAACAGCAGACGGCTGCTGCTAGAACATCCTCGACTGCGTTTCTGCCAGAGGCAGCCAAATCTGGAAACGAGTATCACCAGGCTTCGAGGAAACCTGAATATTCCCGCGGTGCTTTCGGACGATGCGCTGGACTGTATCCAAACCCAGGCCGGTGCCTTCACCGACACCTTTTGTAGTAAAGAAGGGCTCAAAGATATGGGCCTCGACCTCGGGTGAAATGCCCGGCCCATTGTCACCGATCTCTACAACGACACAGTCGTCCTGCCGATAGGTGCGAACACGCAGTTCGCCTTTTCCATTCATGGCGTCAATAGCGTTGTCGATAATGTTGGTCCACACTTGATTTAGTTCACTGCCGAATGAATTCACCAGCAAGGGGACTTTCTGGTAATCGCGCTGAACCGTAACTCCATGCTTCAGTTTGTAATTCAGAATGGTCAACGTGGTTTCCAGGCTCTTGACGACGTCCACGTTCTGAACCGGAGCTTGATCCATAAACGTGTATTCCTTGATGGCGCGAACCAGGTCTGAGATCCGCGTAGTGCTGCTCTCAATCTCGTTGAGCAGGTCCGCAATCTCGATGGAAGCTCCAATTCTAATCAGGGCGGCGCGCGCGGTCACGGTGTCGAGATGGGCGAACAGGGAGGTCAGTACTTCTATACTCACGTTCTTTCGGGCCAGGCCGGAAGCCAGCTGCCATAAATCGCTTTGGCCGTGCCTGCGCAACAGAGAATCAATCTCATCTTCAAGGCTGCTGGCGGTCAGAGCATCGGGCGGAGGATCATGCTGTTCTGTCAGGGAAGCTTCCAGTCTTTCAATTTCGGCTTTTTGTGCGGCGGTCAATTCCCTGCGGCCCAGTTCGTGGCTGGCATTGCGGATGCGTATCAAAGTTTCACGCAACTGGCTTGCCGCCCGCCGGGCGGCGGATGCGGGATTGTTCAACTCGTGAGCGAGTCCGGCGGAGAGCTTACCGAGCGATGCCAGGCGCTCGCGCTGTTGCTCGATACGCGTGACTTCGCGGATGCGGTCCGACATCAGAGCGACAAGGCGTTTGGCCAGTTCCGGCATCTTCTGAATCAGGGCGGTGAATTCTGAGGCGGGAAAGCGAAGTAGCCGCGTCTGTGTAAGCGCACGGCCGGTGACAGTGGCATTCTTCATGCGAGAGAAAGGCAGCTTGCCAAAGATTTCGCCCGTCCCCATCTCGAACACGACGGTTTCACCGCTCAGTTCGCCGCGGCCTTGTACCTGCCCTTCCATGATGACGAACATCGCTTCTGCGGGCTCGTGCTGGCGCACGAACACATCGCCGGGCGCAAGAAGAAGTTCACGAGACTGGCTAAGGAACCAGGAAATCTGGTCTTCCGGCAGATCGGCAAATGCCGGAACGCGCAACAGTTCTGAATTTTCGATCATTTAGACCTTGCTTAGGTACTGATGAATGAATTGCACCGCCACCGAACCCTCGCCGACGCCGGAGGCCACTCGCTTCACCGAACCATGGCGAACATCGCCGACGGCGAAGATTCCTGGAATGTTCGTTTCCAGCAGAAAAGGGTCGCGGTCAAGTTTCCAGCTGCTGGGACGCTTGCCGTCCTGCAGCAGGTCGGGCCCGGTCAGCACAAAGCCGCGATAGTCGCGCTCGACCAGCTCTCCCAGCCATTCGGTTCGCGGCAATGCGCCGATGAAGATGAACATCGCGCTCGCCGGCACACGCTCAACTTTGCCGGTATCGGAACAAAGGACGGAGATTTCTTCCAGGTGCGAATCACCATGCGCCTCGACTACACAGGCGTGCGCCCAAAGAGAGATGTTCGGGGTCTGCTCGATCTGATCAATCAGATATTGTGACATCGTGGCTGACAGCGAAGCGCCGCGCACCAGAATGACGACGCGGTCGGCATACTTGGCGAAATGCATGGCGGCCTGGCCAGCGGAATTGGCGCCTCCCACCACATAAACGAGCTCTCCTTTGCAGGAGATCGCCTCGGTGGCGCCGCCGCCATAGTAGATTCCCGCGCCTTGCAGGCGATCGACGCCAGGGGCTTCCAGCCTGCGCCACTGCACTCCAGTCGCAATCATCAGCGCATGACAAGAGATCTCATTTCCGTCGGCGAGTTTAATGATCCGATAGGAGCCCTCCGTGCGCACCCCAACCGCTTCCTGGGGCGCCAGGATTTCGACTCCGAAGCGCTGTGCCTGGACCACGGCGCGGCGGGCCAGGTCCATGCCACTCAGACCGGTGGGAAAGCCGAGATAGTTTTCAATGCGGGAACTCATTCCCGCCTGGCCACCGGGCGCTTCCCTCTCAATCATGACGGTGTGCAAGCCTTCAGAAGCTCCGTACACACCCGCCGCCAAGCCGGCCGGGCCGCCCCCAATAATCGCAAGATCATAGAAAGTAGTTTGCGCGCGGGTCCTCAATCCGACCTTCTGCGCGACTTCCGCGGGCATGCTTTCGAAAAGCCTGGTGCCATCAGGAAACAGCACAATGGGAATGTTCGCGGCCTCGGGGCCGAGCGCGTCGAGCAGGCGCTTGGTCTCGGAGTCATTGGCAGAAAGTTCCACATCGATCCACTGGTAAGGGACGCGATTGCGCGCCAGGAAGTCGCGCAGTTCGTAAGATCGCGGGGACCAGCGCGTTCCCAGGACCCGAATGCCTTCGAACTTGGGCCGGTATGAAGCTTGCCAGTCGTCCAGCAGATCGTCCAGTTGCGGATAGAGGTGCTCGGCCGGGGGATCCCAGGGCTTGGTGAAGAAGTAATTGATATTGGCCTCGTTGATGGCGCTGATCGCCGCGTGAGTATCGGCGTATGCGGTCAGCAACGCGCGCTTGGCTTCGGGATAGATCCTCATGCCTTCCTGAAGGAAATTCACTCCATCCATTCCAGGCATGCGCTGATCAGCGAGCAGAAGGGCCACACTTTCGTTGCGGAGCTTCAACTGGCGCAGCAGGTCAAGGGCCCCCTGGGGAGAATCGCTGCCCATAACCCGGTACTCTGCGCCGTACTGATTGCGCAAGTCGCGCTCAATTGCCCGCAAAACATCGGTATCGTCGTCCACACTTAACAAAACTGGTTTGGCCATGAATGATCCGACAGAAAACGCTTTTTCCCACGTGAATACGTTGATTAGATCAAGAAAATCAAAATTGGTCGCTTTAAGTGTTCCAATTAGTTTGGGCGGAGCGGGAGCGTATTCTGACTGGCCGCGAGACGATTGGCCTCGGCTTGTTCGGCGGCACCAAGCTGCGTGTTGCCCATCAGCTGATAGATTTCCGCCATGGAACGATGCGGCTCAGGCTCGAGCGGACGCAGCGCCGCTGCTTCCCGGAGATAGTTGAGCGAATCGGAATACTGCTTGGCGGCCCGGTTCTGCCGTGCCAGGTCGAGAGTGCTCAAGTACAGCAACTGCTCGGTTGCCGGATCGCCGGCATTCAACTGGTGAGCATGGCGTAGTGCTTCGTGCCCCTCCTTCAACTGTCCCGATTTCAGGAGCACCGACCCATAAAGTGCATTCAATTGGAACAAGTCAGGCCAGCGTTTCAACGCCGTTTCCAAAGCCGAACGCGCCCGGTCGGACTGGTTCAGTTGGAAGTACGTGAGGGCGAGATTGTATTGGGTCTGGGGCGAGTGCGGCGCCAGCTCGGCGGCCCGCTGCAGGGGCTTCAATGCGGCCTCGGGCTGGCGGTGCTGGCCATAGAGTGAACCCAGTTCGGTCAGCTTGTCCGCGTTGTTGTCGTCGTAAAGCTGATCACAGATAGGACGCGCTTCCTCGAGCGGACCAGAGTCCAGTTTCCGCGCGCATTCCAGCCTCACCTTGCTTTCATCATTGTTACGCTGGCGCACGCTCTCTGAAAGTGCCAAGGTCTTGCGCGCTTCCTCTTCCCGTCCTTGCTTGCGGTAGACCAATCCCAGTTGGTACGAAATTCGGGCATCTCGCGGGTTCAGCTTGACCGCATCCTCAAGCCATTTCGCGGCCTCGGCAAGTTCGCCGTTCTTGAAATAGGCAAAGCCAAGGTAGTACGCCGTATCCGGGAACGGCGGTTCTTTCGCCGCGAGGTTCAAGTCGTGAATGGCAGCCTGAAAATTACGTGCGTCCACCTCCAGCCTGCCGAGGTAATACATCACATTGGGATGGTCTCCGGTGGCCTGGCGGACGGCTTCGAATTCGCGGCGCGCTTCCTCGGGCTTGTTGTCCTGGAACAACGCTACCGCCAGCGGGAAACGCGCGCGAAGCACGAGAGCAGGATCGATGGCCAGCGCGGCCCGGAACTCATTGGCGGCTTGCTCGTAGCGGTCCTGCTTCAACGCCTCGTAGCCCATGCTGACGTGACTATCAGCGGACTCCTGTGTTGCCGGATTGGTTTGCTGGGGGCGGGCCGAAGTTGCAAGTACCAGACTCAGCACACAGGTCAAAGAAAACATTCGAACGCGTTTCTCGGCCAATAAAAGCAGTTCCACCCACCAAGGACGCCCGGTTACCCAAGGGCGCAGGGCAGGCGACGAGCGAGGGCGCGCGTCTCCGTGAACGGACAAGGGCTGAAGCATAGGCCTTCACAGGCGGCGGGATGCCTTGGCAATCAGGGCTGCCGCTCTGTTCTTTATATCCGATATCTCCTGTGCTGTGGCGGTTGAAATGTAATCGCGTACCAGTTCGCCGCAGTGCTCACGTACCTGGTCATAGGCAGCGGGGTCTTCTCCCCGGGCCGCAAGCAACGTTTTCAGCCAATGCTTTCCGTATCCGGCATGCATGGTCTCGTCGGCCCAGTCAAAATCCATATCGTGCTCGCTGAGCCCGTCTCCATACTCGCGGAAACGTTGCGCGCGCACCAATTTGTGCTTGATGTTCTTGGTTTCGAAAAAATAGAGCATACCCAGCCGGTAAATCGGATCTTGACCGGAGGCGCTGTCGTAGATGTAGGTCCCGAGCGGAATCTCGCCGGGATCGAAACCCCAGGACCTGAGACGCTCGTATCCCATCTGGCAATGACGGGATTCGTCATAGGTCCAACGGGCGGAATCGTGGATCCACTCCCAGGGAAGGACGTCGGCAAACGAACTCAGCATAAGTCCACCGGCTTCGATCGCCCAAACTTCGTTGAGGTGACTGATGGCGGAACGAAGCTGCAGAAGCAGACCTTCGCCGTAGGGATAGGAGGAATCCACAATGTCGGGCCAGTAGAAACGGCAGGGCCAGAAGCGTGGATCCCGCGCAGGACGATCGGGAATACGGTAGGCCATCGTCCCCGGCAAAGAATCGTCCCGCAGGCTCTGGCGAGCTTGCTCGACGCCAACGCCGCCCATCTGTTCAAGCGCTTGTGCAAGCGCCTTTGTCCGGAGGCTCGCAATCTCCGCCGACTCGGGACAGCGCGCGAGTTCTGACGCCGCCCAGCTTTCAAACGCGGCGATCTGCTCCTGCTTCTCGGCGAGAGCGAGAGTCAGGAATCGATGGGTGGGTCCGTCGGCGATAATGTCGGAGGACGACAGATATTGGCGATACGCATCGTGGAGAGCAGGCAAAAAGACCTTGGCCAAGGCCGATAAGAGCGCGGCCACCGAGGGGGACTGCCGTAGCGAACTGAATAACGTGACCAGGGCATGGTCGGAGCCTTCTTCTTCCAGCAGCCGGCTGGGGAAGCGCAGCTCAAACACACGGTTGCGTAAGGCATGCGCGGTTTCGGCGCACTGCCAGATACAACGTGCCATTCCAATTTTTATTTCGAGGGGAGCGATCAGCGGGATCCACGCCGCCTGCGCAACCAGGAGCGCCCGCTCACAGAAGAAGAACCGTTTCAGCAAGTGCGCGGTGTCGAGGCGCATCCATCTCGCGCGAGGCTGCGTGCTCAGAATGAATTGGGAGCCCTGCGCCATATGTGTGCGCTCAACTCAGAAGCGGTTACTTAGTGCAACAACCGCGACCGCAATAACCAGGACCAGCAAGCCGCGATTCAAAAGGCGGCGCGCCGCCGCCGGAGACTCTCTCCACTCGCCCCTCCACAAACCCCAGATATTTCCCATCACAATGGACAGCGAGATAAAGAGCGGCCAGCCTACGATCAATCCCAACTTCCCGAGCTTGGCGGCACCTGCGCCATAGAGATAAAAGCTCGCAATCCACATCAGCGCCATCCCGGCACTCAGACCCAGATTGCGAACGGTTTCGCCACCCCAGTACGCCGCGGCTGTGCCCCTGCTGATCATCAAGTACAGGCAGTACCCGAAGTTTACGACAAATCCCGCCGTGAACAGGAGCGCCCAGACTACATTTCCAGAAGACGCTTCCGAGATGCCAAGGCCGGTTGCGGCCCGCGTCACGTTTCCGCCGAAGGCGACTCCGACATTCGGCAGACAGGAAAGAACTCCTGCGAAGATGCACAGGATCAGACCGCTGCGAAAGCTGCCCTCGGCGCTGACGCCTTGGCTGGGAGCTCTTCGCGAGCCCGCCATCGAACAGAGGACGATTCCGAAAATCACCAGCGCAGTCCCAGCCAGAAGCAACAGTCCCCTGTGCGTGAGTAAGGTTTGAGGGAAAAAGACAAGCAGAGGAATCAGTGCTCCCAGAGCCGCGATCAGGCCCATGATCACGGGATATCCAAGAGCCATGCCCAGGCGGTCCATGCCCAGGCCAAACAAGATGGCGCCGACTCCCCAGCCTGCCCCAAAGAGCGCGAGGATGAGCCTATCGCGGCCCGGCGAGGCCCGATAGACAGCAAAGATGTCCGGGACAAGCAGCAGGGTGATGATCCAGTTGAATACAAACATTCCCAGCAGGGAAAACGTGGCCCAGGTATGTTCCCAAGCCCAGCGTCTTACAAACGTCATGGGAAGAATAAAGGTGCCCTGCAAGAGCGCCGCCGTAAGAACCAGGACGAAACCGGTGAATAGGACCATTTCAGTTGGGAAATGCCAGTGGCCGGCGATGGTAGCACGGGAGCCATCTTGCTAGTAACTTGGGTTGACATCGAGCCTGGACTTGGCCCCCTGCAACTCCAGCATGATCGCAACCGCAGAGCTGGTGCCCACCATGTCTGCTCCTGCGTTGAGCAGGTCCCGCACTTGCGGGAAGGTCTTGATCCCTCCGGAAGCCTTGACACCGATGTGGGCCGGCGCGATCTTGCGCAGCCAGAGAATCTCATCGGGCGATGCGACCCCCACCATCCCGCTGCTGGCATTTTTCAAAAAGGCAACGCCGGCTTCGAGGCAGAGAAAGACGGCGCGTTCCCGTTGCGCAGCATTCAGCAATGGCAACTCGAGCATGACTTTGACCGGGATGCCGCCTGCGCCTCGTACCACGCCCGCAATGTCAGCGGCATACTCTTTCTCCATACCGGAGAGCAGCCAGCCAACATTAGGCATGAGGTCCAGTTCCTGAGCGCCGTCCTGTGCGAGCCGGCCGGCCTCATAAGCTCTCCCGGCGGAAGTCATGGTGCCGAACGGGAGGTCGATAAACGATGCGACCTTAATGCCCGAGCCGCGCAAGGAATTTGCAGTTTCTCGAACCCAGGCGCCAGGAATCATAGCCGCGTTGAATCGGTACGCGAGACAGTCCGCGATGTGCCGTTCCCATTGTGCCCGCGTCAGCGTATTGGAAATCAGCGTGGATTGGATTTTGCTCGCGAGATCTGCATGCTGGAATTGAGGTTCCATATCGCTTCAGCTTGCGCCGTCGGCTCGACTTTGCAAGCCCAGCCACTGCGGCGCCGTGAGCCGTTGGCTGCGATAGTAGGCAGCCACCTCGCCGCGATCGGGCAAGGCGGGAACAACTCCCTCTCTGGTCACTGCCAAGCCGCCGGTTACCGCCGCAAAGCGGACCGCCTCTTCAAGCGGAGCTCCGAATGCTAGAGCCGCCGCCAGGCCCGCATTGAAAGCATCACCTGCCCCGGTCGTATCCACGGCGGAGACCTCGATCGCCGGCACGTGAACTGATGATGACGCATTCACGACCAAAGCGCCTTTTTCGCCAAGCGTCACGATCACGGTCTTCACGCCAAGGCGGATTAACTCTCGCGCGACCTGTTGCGGATCGCGCGCAGACTGGCCCTTGTGCCCCGCCAGGACCGCGGCTTCGGTTTCATTGGGCGTGAGGATGTCGACACTCTGCAACAACGAGGCCGGGACCGGCCGGGCGGGGGCGGGATTCAGGATGGTGATGGCTCCCTGTGCACGACCCAGCCTCATCGCTGCCTCAGCGGTTTCGACCGGGATCTCCAACTGCGTAAGTACAACAGCGACTGAGTCGAACACGGGACTAGAGGCGCTGACGTCTTCCGAACTCAGCAATTCGTTCGCGCCAGGATCGAGCACGATGCAATTGTGACCGGTGGACGCTTCGACGGTGATGAATCCCACTCCCGTCGGTGCATCGGCCGTGCGTTGTACATGACTGGTATCAATACCCTCGTCACGATAGAGGCCGAGCGCTCCTTCGCCAAAGGAATCTTCGCCAACCTTGGCAACGAAACTCACCTTGGCTCCAAGCCGGGCGCACCCGATGGCCTGGTTCGATCCCTTTCCACCGAAATCCACCCGATAACCGCTTCCCAGCAGGGTTTCACCGCGTCCAGGAAGGCGCTCGGCCTTCATGGTCAACCCGGTTGCATAACTGCCGACAACGGTAATTCGCGGAGCGTTCAATCGCATCTTCACTCAGCTGAAATCGGAAAGCGGTAGCCTAACACAGCCTGGTTGCGCCAGCCTCACGGGAAAGGACTAGCGCTTCTCGAGCGCCAACTGGCGAATCTGGTTGAGATAGCCGACGTAAATGGGGATGGGGATGTCGGGCGAATCGCCATCGTTCAGGAAGTGCTCGAGGCGAATCTCCAACGGGATTGAGGTGATCACCTGTCGAAATCTCGGCATTTGCAGATACTTGACGCGCCAGATCTCCAGCATGAGGGAACGAAACTCCTCGCTGATGAACCCCATGCGGCGGTCGCCAAGGTACACGGCGTCGAAGTGCTGGGCCGCGAGCATCTTCCGCAAAGGGCTCTCTGGTGGCGAGAAGAAGTAGACCAGGTGAAAGGTGTCGGACAGATCTCCCCAGAGGACTTTTTCTTCCAGTGCTGTGAAACGGAAAGGCGTGTTGCCACGCTGCTGCGCCTGCCGGGCACGATCGTCGTCGCGCAAATTGTGCCGCGTTAATTCCTGATCAAACCATTGCAGCTTGTCTTTTGCCAGGTTGGAGCGCAGAAATTCGATTGCGTAAGCATTCGGGAGATAGAGTTGGGGATCGTCATCGAGGCGCTTGAGCCACGCATTCCAGTCCTGCTGCTGAAAGTGACGAATCAATTCGCGGAGGTTTCCAACACTGGTCTCGGGATGAAACTTGACCGCTTGCCAGAAGTGCTCAGTGGAATCGTAGGTGGAACCGTAAAGTTCAATCCCCTCAGCAATGGGATACCAGTTGGAGAGCACTCGGCCGGGAATGGAAGGCGAGGCGCTCCAGCAGTTCAGAGAATGCAGCCACTTCTCCTGCACAGAAAGAAATGCGTCCGAATACCCGGCGGGAACCGGTTGCTTCACCTGCGCCAGGGCTTGACGGAGTTCGGCGGGAGTATGCGTGATCAGGGTCTCGAGCGGGCGCTCGTCGAGCATGGAAACCACTCGACTTTCAATGCCGCGGCGCAATAAGTCGCGGGCAAGGTCCCGCTGCTGAGCGTCGTTGAGTTTCCATCGGCGTGTCTGAGAGGCGATGTACGGAAACATCTCAGCCAGAGATTTGAATTCGATGAAACCATGCAGGGCGAACGAAACCGGCTGCTCGTTCTTGGTGATGATCGTGGAAGGCGTAACCAGCGCCTGAAGTGAGATCTGCTGCGCTGCTAGCGAGAGATCGAGAGAGAGCAAAAGAAATAACGTTCCCAGAAATGCCTTGCAGCCAGTTCGCCGTCGTACCATGCCGCTCCTTTGCAGAAAACACCAGCGCTGGAAGCACTAGTGGCGTTTGTCCCCGGGGCCCCGACGATCTTACCCCAGAGCATTCGTGCCGGCCCGCCGTATCAAAGCCGACCAGAGGAAGCAGGGTCGCGAGCCGTGGAATTCTTGACCCCCGGCGAACGCGGCTGTTAGTTTACGTCCACCAACGACGCAGGAGTTCGATTCTGAGCGGGCCAAAGAAAAAGGAAAAGAGCTTTCCGACGGACGAGGCCCGTCGCAAGTTCCTGATACGCTCCTGCCAGGCTGCCGGCGCTGCGCTGATTCCTCGCAACCTGCTGGCCTTTCCCTTTTGGAACCCTCCCCAAGAGGCTCGACAAAGTGAATTTCATCTGCATCCGCGTTATCGAGTACAAACCCCTCTCGAGGCGACGCTGCAGAAGGTCAAGGCCGGGTCGGACCAGTTCATCACCGAAAAGTATGCCAATCAGATTGGCGACATCCTGCGGCGGTGGAGCTCGGAGCTGCGTCAATCACCACCCAGCCTGCGGGCGATCCAAGAGTTTTTGGCCTCCGATTTTTCCGGTGCGTCGCTGGCGCCGGTTGAGAACAAGAAGGTGCGATCCGGGAGCATCGAAGTTCAGAAGCGCACGTTTCGCGAGGCCGTGTCATTGGCGCGAGATGCTTTCGTCGCGGAATTGAAATCGGAAATCGCGGGGTTTGCCCGTATCCTGACGGCAGATTTTCAAATTACCGGCATCCGGCTTCAAGGCGATGAGACTGTGCACACACGTGTTCTGTATGAACAGGTTGGCACGGGGGCAGACTTTCATCGCGAGCAGCGAGTGGGCAGCTGGGACATCGCATGGAGATTTTCCAACAATTCAGTCCAAGCCTATCGCTGGCGTGTGCTCGAAGAGAGCAGGAGCTGCGCAACGGCTCCGGTGTTCACCGATATCTCTTCCGTGACGCTGGGAGGCAACGCTTCCTACCATCAGCAACTTCTGCATGGGTCCGACTATTGGCGCACGATCCTTGACGGAGCCAGCGGGATTGATATTTACGGGCACAATGGGGTGTCGCTCGGGGACATTGACAACGACGGTCTCGACGATCTTTATGTTTGCCAGCCTGCGGGTCTTCCCAACCGGCTTTACCGCAATGGCGGCGATGGCACGTTTCAGGACATCACCGAAACATCCGGCGTCGGAATTCTGGAAAACACGGCCTGCGCATTATTCGCAGACGTGGACAATGATGGCCGTCAGGATCTGATCATTGTACGCACCAATGGTCCGGTGCTTTTTGTGAACCAGGGTGGGGGCAAGTTCCGGGAACAGCCTGACGCGTTCCGCTTCGCCAATGCTCCGCAGGGGACCTTTACTGGCGCAGCGATTGCGGACTATGACCGCGATGGCTGGCTCGACGTTTATTTCTGCCTCTATGCCTATTACCAGGGCACGGACCAGTACCGGTACCCAAGTCCCTACTACGACGCGCAAAACGGGCCGCCGAATTTCTTAATGCGAAACAACCGCGATGGAACGTTTCGTGACGTCACCGGCGAGTCAGGACTCAATCAGAACAACACCCGCTACAGTTTTTGCTGCGCCTGGGCCGACTACGACAACGATGGTTGGCCAGACCTGTACGTGGTAAACGATTTTGGACGCAAGAACCTGTACCGGAACAATGGCGACGGAACCTTCACGGACGTCGCAGCGGCCGCGGGCGCAGAGGATGTTGGCGCGGGAATGTCTGTGTCGTGGTTTGATTTCGATAACGACGGCGCTGAAGATCTGTATGTCGCCAACATGTGGACGGCTGCCGGGGAGCGAATCTCGGCGCAGGAAGCCTTCCAGAAGGACAACTCTGCTGCCGTGCGCATGCTGTACCAAAAACACGCGATGGGGAATTCCCTGCTCAGGAATCAATCGGGCGCCTTCCGCGATTTCACGGCCACGGCCGGAGCGGGCAATGGCCGCTGGTCATGGTCGAGCGATGCCTGGGATTTTGATCACGACGGCCATTCTGATCTGTACGTGACGAACGGCATGATCTCAGGCCCTTCTCAGGATGACTTGAACAGCTTCTTCTGGCGGCAGGTGGTCGCGAACTCCCCTCAAGCTGCAAGGCCCTCGCGCAACTACGAACAAGGATGGAGCGCGATCAATGAACTGGTTCGGGCTGACGGCACCTGGAGCGGCTACGAACGGAACGTCTTCTATGCCAACAATGGCGATGGCACGTTTTCGGATGTGTCGGGCACGGTGGGACTGGATTTTGTGGAAGATGGGCGGTCCTTCGCGCTGGCTGATTTCGACCATGATGGGCGACTGGAAGTGTTCCTCAAGAATCGCAATGGACCACAGTTGCGCGTTTTGAGGAATGTAATGCGGGACCTGCCGGCAGCGATTGCATTTCGCTTGGAGGGTGTAAAAAGCAACCGGGACGCAATTGGAGCGGTGGTGACGGTTGAAACGGGGGTCGGAAAGCAGGTTCGATTTCTGCGGGCTGGATCGGGATTCCTGTCGCAGCATACGAAAGAACTTTTCTTCGGATTGGGCGAAGGCCATGGCCCGGTGCATGCCACCATTCGCTGGCCCCACGGCTCGGTGCAGCGCCTGGGGGAAGTCCCGCCCAACCACAGGATCTGGGTCAAGGAGGGCTCTGCGCCGTCGCGACTGGAACCGTTCAGGCCGGGTCAACACGGAGCTTCGTCGTTCTCTGAGTCGTCCGCGTCCAAGACGCTCCCTACCGAAGTTTCAACCTGGCTGCTGGCGCCGGTTCTTGCACCTGACTTTGAACTGCCAGACCGTTCGGGACGGAAGGTGAAGCTCTCGGCGCTACGGGGTCAACCGGTGCTGCTCAATTTGTGCATGTCTGAGTCGAGCGATTGCAAGCGGCAATTGAAAATCTTCGAAGAAGCTGCTGTGCACGCGACAAATGCGGGGCTCAAGATCGTGGCCGTGAATTTTGATCAGGCAGAGAGCTTGCGAGGTCGGGGTTTTTCGCACGAGCACCCGATGATATCTGCTCTGCAAGGATCCGAAGACGTAGCCAGTGTTTACAACATCCTTTACCGTTACCTGTTCGACCGGCACCGCGACCTGACATTCCCTATCTCGTTCCTGATTGATCCAAAGGGTGAGATCGTCCGCGTGTATCAGGGACTTACCCGGACATTCGAGCAGGACGCGCAGCAAATTCCGCAAAACGACGCAGAGCGGGTGCGAACGGCATTACCCTTCCCCGGAATCCATTATTCTGAGTTCGGCCGCAACTATCTTTCATTTGGGTCTGCTTTCTTCCAGCGCGGTTATTACGACCAGGCGGCAGATGCATTTCGGGCAGCGCTGCGCGATGATCCCTCGAGCGCCGAAGCCCGCTATGGAATCGGCAGCGTTCTGCTGCAGCAGAACAAAAATCCTGAGGCTCGCGAACAGTTTGAAGCAGTTCTCAAATTGCCGCCGGGCTATCCGGAAACGCTGCCCAACACCTGGAATAACCTTGGCATTGTGGCGACTCGCGAACAACGCTTCGAAGATGCCGTGCAGCATTTTCAGCGCGCGCTCGAACTCAACCCTGAACATCTGATTGCTTTGGATAACCTGGGCAACGCGTATCGCGAATTGAAGCAATGGGATAAGGCACAGCAGGTGCTGGAGCGGGCGGTTTCGGTTGCACCGGAAGATCCCGAGGCCAATTACAACCTGGGAATGGTGCTCGCGCAGAAAAACGACACAGCCCGGGCTGAGGAGTTTCTGAAGAAGTCGTTACAGTTCCGCCCCGACTATCCTGAGGCACTCAACAATCTGGGGATTCTCTACCTGCGCACGGAACGGGTGGATGAAGCAGTGGCGCTCTTCGAGAAGTGCATTCAGGTACAGCCCGGGTTCGATAAATCGTATCTCAGTCTTGCAAGGGTCTATGCGATCCAAGGCGATCGCGACAAAGCTCGCGCCATCCTTCTGCAGCTGCTCGCCCAGCATCCGGAGCACCAGCAGGCGTCCCAGATGCTGGAGCAACTGAAGCAGTAGTCAGCGCTCCGGCGGCGGCGTGGGAGCTTTCAACAGGTCCACGAACACCTTGTAGAACTTCTGGAGATCGAGATCCACCTGAATCTCGACCGGCTTGATGTCCAGCTTGGGTTTATCTTTATCGTTCCAGGTCAGGATGTCGCCATAGCCTGCACCCTCACTCAAGTCAACGTCCATGTAACGTGTTTCGCTCTTCGTGATCAGGCTGGGATCGAGCCACGCCGCCGCGGCCAACTCATCCCACAGATAATTGTATTTCCCCCACAGCCTCGTGTAGCTGCCAATGTAGCGCGCGGATGGCGTGTCGCCACTCTTAATCTGGTTGATCAGCTCATTGCTCAACCTGGTCTTCACCGAGATGTCGACCGGGGTGCAGACAATCTTCTTCCAGGGCGCACGCAGAACGATGTGCGCAGCCTCGGGATCGAACCAGATATTGAATTCATGGCGGGGCGTGTTGATGAATTCAGGATCGTCGGTTTGCGGATTGAGGCTCGCACCCATGAAGACAAGTTCCCTGGCCAGGCTGGCGAATTCGGGATCAATGCTTTGGGCCAAGGCAAGATTGGTCATGGGCCCGCCGGCATAAATCGTGATCTCTCCGGGAAATTTATGCACCATGCGTATGAGGAAGTGCGCGGCGTCCTCGTCGGCGGCTTTCGTCGTGGGCTTGCCTTCGGGCATGTCGCCCAACTGATCGGGTGGATGATAGAACTTCGGCGTCCACGCTCCCAGCCACGTCACCGATCCGTATCTCTGCTCCCACAACTCGGTTTCCTGCTTGCGGCGGACCAGCGGTAGTTCAGCCCCGCGGAAGACCGGGATGTCGGATCGCCCGATCAGTTCCAGCATGCGCAAGGTGTGAGCTACTTCGGAAGTGAGCCAGGCATCGCCGGTCACCACCGTGATGCCCAGGACCTCCGTCTGCGGTGACTGGATCAGCAATAACATGGATTGCTGATCGGTGCCGCCTGGGCCCGCGGCATCCTGGTCAATGATGACTTTACGGCGTTGCTGAGACCATGCGTTCAGCGAAGTTGCCAGCAAGAGGGCAACGAAACAAAAACGGAACACTCTCATGTGCACCCCGGATCGGAATAAACCGCGTCTACTGCTTGCCTGCTAACCTGCCGATGAGCATGGCGAAAAATTTCGGGGAATCCACATCAATGCCCACCTGCGCGTTGGGCACATACTTATCGCGTAAAACCGGAGAAGTTCGCGTGCCCGCGAGTGTAGGAGCCGAGCCGCGGATCTGCATTCTTGCCGCGGCTTCCTTTTCCATCTCCGGCTTACGCTGCAAATCGCCTGCCGTCGGACTATACCCGAGGGTCTGCCCCGCAGTCAGTTCACCGGTGGTCTCGACATCCACATAGTAGTCTTTCCATTTCACCAAGGAAGGATCAATGAAGGCGGCGACGGCAAGCGAATCGTGCATGTTGGGTCCAACCGTGAAACCCTGCGATCGAGTGTGATCAATCGCGTTGCGAGCAATCTTGGCAGCGGCCTGGCTCACCGGATTCTGCGCTGCTTGCAAGGTCTTATAGTGCTCATCGGTCAACGAAGTCTTGCGTGTTATATCAAGCCCCACCATCTGGATGGGAATTCCTGACTGGAAAACGATGCGCGCGGCTTCGGGGTCGACGTAGAGATTAAACTCAGCGGCGGGCGTGATATTGCCGCCGGATAAGGAGCCTCCCATCATCACCAGGCTCTTGATCAAGCCGGCAAGCTCGCCATCGGCGTTCAGGGCTGCCGCGACGTTGGTCAGCGGCCCCAGCGTGATCAGGCTGACTTCATGAGGGTACTTGCGCACGATTTGCCGGATCATCTCCGCCGCGGGCTCTGCCACAGGCTTGAGCTTCGGCTCGGGGAACACCGCGCCGCCGAGCCCGTTTTCGCCGTGCGCATACTGCGCGGTTACCAGTCGCCGCATCAGGGGGACCCTGGCGCCCGCCGCCACTGGAATGTCGCTCCTTCCCGCAATCTCCACCATGCGGAGTGCGTTGGGCAAGGTGAAGTCCAGGGGAACATTACCGGCGACAGGAGTGATCGCTTCGATGTTTAGTTCTGGCGACCGCATCGCCAGCAGCAGGGCGAGGGCGTCGTCAACGCCGGGATCGGTATCAATGATGACCCGCTGCGCTCCCTTGGGGCTGGACTCTTCCCTGCCTTCGCTCGATCCGAAAGCCGAGGGGGTCAGAGCGCCCGCCAATCCTGCGGCGGAGGTAGCGACAAACTCGCGCCTGGTGACTTGAAACGGCTGCTTCAAATCCATGCCAACTCCTTCCTGGTGATGATGTCTCTTTAATGCGAGGCCTTCGGCGGCTGCGTCATCAATTTGATGTAGAGGTCGTAAAGCTTCCTCGTGTCCACCTCAAACTGGACCGTCGCGATTCGCTCGTACGGCGGGACCTGCGCCTTGGGGTCCCAGAACAAGGTTTCGCCGTAACTCGGGCCATGATCGACGTCAATATCAACGTAGAGTTGCTTCTGGCCGGTAATCATAGAAGGATCGATCATGGCCGCGGCCGAAAGCTCGTCCCACATGAAGCTGTCGGCATAATACCTGGTCAGGTATTGCGCGACGGGAGTGTCTGACTTCGCGATGGCCGCCTTAACCTCAGGATTGACCCGAGTCTTCACCGAAACGTCAATGGGAGTGATGGTGATTTTTTTCCACGGCGCTCGCATGGTGATGCGGACCGACTCGGGGTCAAACCACCAGTTGAACTCTCGGCGTCCATCAATGGTGTTAATGCCACCCTGGTCCGCGTACATCCCGCTGCCCATCAAGACCAGTTCTTTCGCCAAGGTGGCGACCTCGGGATCCAGGCGCAATGCGAGTGCGATATTGGTGAGCGGCCCTCCTGCCCAAATCACGACTTGTCCGGGATACTGATGCACCATTCGCACGATAAAGTGAGCGGCGGTGTCCTCAAGTGGCTTGGTATGAGGAGTTCCCTCGACCAGCTCCGGCACAACATCGGGATCGTGATAGGCCTGCCGGAACGCCGGCGTGGTCGCGCCGGTGTTCCTGGAGAAATCCGTCCAGCACCCCTTGTAACGAAATTTCCCGTAGAGGTTTTCCCAGCGCTCAGTTTCTTCTTTCGAATTCAGCAGCGGAAACTCGGCCCCTTGAATCACGGGCACGTCGGTGCGGCCTGCGATTTCAAGCAGGCGCAGAGTGCGCTGCGTTTCCTCCTTGACCCATTGATCGCCGCTCACGGTAGTGATACCGAGCACATCGAACTTATCCGATTGCAGGAAGATCAGGATGGACTGCATGTCGGTGGTAGCCGGGCCACGCGCATCCTGATCGACAATGACTTTGATCTTCTCGGCCCACGATGCCTCACCCAGTAAAAATATGGCGATCAATGAAAGCACAACGCCGAACCGAAGTTTCATCGCGACAGGTCCCCTTGTTGATTTGCCTTGGCCGTCGGCGGAATGAGAAGGCAGCCGTCGCCGGGAAAGAAGGTGGATTGTAATTGCTGCGGCCGAACTACGTACAGATATATTGTCCTCTAATTCCGAAGGGGATTTCAGTCGGGGTCCACCGTAATGCTGCGAACAGTGAATCCGCCACGCAACCTCATCGGGTGGATGACTCCATGACATGGCGAAATGACCCAAACTCATGGCCCTTGACCCAGGGCACCTCCGACGTGCGTTTTCGAGTGCGGCAACGCACAGCCCAAGATTGGCATCCTGAGTAGCTGTATCCGGTGCATGCGTCGCGCGAGCGTTTGCGCCCAGGAGAAACATATGAAGGTTAGCGACCGCATTCCTGCCGTGGCCGGGTTTGTCGCCGCCATTATGGCGATCCTCTCATTCGCGGCCGGCACACTGAACGCGCAGCCAGGCGTCAGGACTGCTTCAGACGGCACGAACGTTATTCTCAAGAATGTCACATTGATTTCGACCACCTTTGGAACCAATGTGGGACCGGTGACGGTGGCCTGTTCACCCAGTTTTTGCGAGAACCTTGGAGGGTTCCTGACGCCCTCAGTGCTTCATGTGATCTGCCCCCAACCAGCAGGCGCCACCTGCACGTACTACGTGCACCTGGAGACACAAGCAGCCGCAACCGCAAATGACAGCGGTATATTCCAATTTTCAGTCGACGGTGTCGCGCCGAAGCCTGGCCCCACAGATATTCATGGCTTTTTCGTCTGGGACACGGCGGATCCAAACTCGACCGTGATGCAGGCGCGTTCGTATGCAGTAGTCGCGCACGTGACCAATGCAAAAGATAACCAGGCTCACAGCATCGACGTTGAATTCGGCTGCATTGATCTGACCGGTGATGGTTGCTCTTCCACGATGGGACCAGCGAGCATGAGCATCGGACTTTTCACGCCTTGATCGTCGGACAGAGACTTGAACTCGCGGAACCGTACGAGGCGGCACTCGGCTCAACTGAGGCAAGCCCTGTTCACCGATCTCGTTTTGACATTCAAGTACACCATGACGGGCGCAAGTCGGCGGAACTTGATTTGGGATGATGACGTGAGCGAGTTCGTATTGTGGTCAGACGCTACACTGCTGCAAGCGATAGTTCCGCAGAAGCCAGAGGCGCAAGCAATTTGGAAGTCTAACGAGAAAAGGTTTCTCGCCAACTCCCTCACGCTCGTTTAGCACATTGCAAGTATCTAACCAACGCTCCTCAAAGATACTACGCGCCTGCTGATGCAGAACGCGATGAACGGGTCAGTGATAAGAGAAGGAAAAGGATGAGAATGAAGCTAATGATGCCCAGCGACCAACCGATCGGGAACTTGCCCCCGAAAGCCTCGTTCAGCCAGGCCATCTTCATGCCGACGAACACAAGAATCGTTCCCAACGCATACTTAAGAAGGCGGAATCTTTGTGCTACTCCGGCCAGCAGGAAGTAGAGTGCGCGCATTCCCAAAATCGCGAAGATATTGGAAGTGAACACGACGAATGGCTCGCTGGTGACAGCAAAGATCGCCGGCACAGAGTCCACCGCAAATATTATGTCCGAAACCTCGATGAATACCAGGGCCACCAGCAGCGGGGTTGCGTGCAACTTTCCCGCAATGCTGTGACAAAATCTCTGGCCGTCCACCAGCGGTGTAACCGGAAGAACCTTGCGCAGCAGACGGATCACCAGGTTCGCCTCAGGATCGATCGGTTTTGCGGGGGCAAAAAGGATCTTCGCTCCCGTCGCGATCAGCAACACCCCAAAGACGATGACCACTGTCTTGTATTGCAGAAGCAGCGCGCCCAGCGCGATAAAGACCACGCGGAACAGCAAGGCGCCCAAGATGCCGAAGAACAGAATGCGATGCTGGTACTTTGCCGGAATGGCGAAGAATTGAAAGATCACGACAAAGACGAAGATGTTGTCCAGGGCAAGGGATTTTTCGATGAGAAAGCCAGTCAAGAACTCCAGCGTGACCTGCCACGCCAGAGTTCCGTCAGCCGTTCCCGGATTGCCGGCGAGGCGTGGATCGAGGGGGAACTTCCACAGACAATACAGGTAGAGAACGAGGGCAAACACCAGGGCGAGGCTCGTCCAGACAACGCTCCAGGTCAAAGCCTCACGGGCGGAGACTTCATGCGCTCGGCGATGAAAGATGCTTAAGTCCAGCGCCAACATGCCTAGAACGAACAGCGTGAACACGGCATAAAACCACCAATAATCAAAAAAAGGGAATAGTGATGTGGCATTCATAGAAGTATCCATTCGCGATGGCTCCAGCCGCTTGACCCGTAAAGGACCCTATCGAACCTGGGTTTTGATACAACCGCCGAAAGAAACCAATGTTCAGTCGTGTCGTTGAAATATCCTGATGCACACTTGCGCTTTTCTTGATGCGGCCGGAAAGCGTTCCCGGACCTTCCGCAGTAATTTATGGGCCCATACGTATTCTCCAGACAGGACAAACAGCCCAACTATCAGCAAAGGTATCCCCGGCAAAATCGGCAGGACGATGCCAATTACGCCCAAAGCAACCAGTGCCCAACCTAGAAGCACTGCGAACAGCTCCTTGTTCTTCGTCTGCAAAGTTGAATCTCCTTGGCGTGATGAGTGGCTCACGGTTGCCGGTGCCGTTGCTCAACCGGAAGCGCCGGGCCCCTGAACTCAACCGACATCCTTTCGATTCGGCCATTGCTACCACTGGTCGCATTGCTTAGCGCAGCGCGAATCATCATGTACTCAGTCATGTTTTCCAGCGTGATGAGCCCAACCAGCCGCCCGTTCTCGACGATGGGTACGGTGGCCGCCTCGGATTCGTACAAGCGCGTGAACACCGACTGAAGAGGTTCACTTGGCGAGGCAACGGGAAAGTCTTCACGCATGGTCTTTCCGACGCTCGCGTGAGAGGCCCCGCTCGCGAGGGCCGCAATCATGTCCGCGCGCAGGAGCATGCCTACGACGCGCTGCTGGTCCACCACCGGGAAGTCCTGTTGCCAACCGTTCAGAACGAACTTCACGGCCTGAGATAGTTCATCCCGCGGCGATAGGGTGCGAAACTCCGGTATCATCGCGTCCTTTGCGGTGACCGAACCCATCACCGACTTCGTCTCGACCATTGCGGCCTCTTGTGCCGCGCCGATCCAGATAAAGAAAGCAATGAATACCAGGAAAGGATTCGTGAAGAGACCGAGGAATCCGAATAGGAACGCCACTCCCTGGCCAATGCTGGCCGCAATCCGCGTGGCTCTTGCATACTCCATTCGCTTCGCGAGAAGCGCCCTGAGAACCCGGCCGCCGTCCATGGGAAAGGCCGGGATCATATTGAAGCCCACCAAAAACAAATTGGCGAACATCACCCGCTCCAGGAAAGCCCCATGAGTCAGTCCCATCTGCTGTACGGGCTGAAAGTGACCGCTTAGGAACAGGTACACCCCCAGAGCGGCTGCGATCACCACATTGACCGCCGGCCCAGCCAGAGCAACCCAGAGTTCCTGGTTGGGCTTGTCCGGTATGCGCTCCAAGCGGGCGAGGCCACCGATGGGCAGCAGCGTGATGTCCTTTGTTTCGATTCCAAAACTACGAGCTGCTAAGGCATGGCCGTATTCGTGCAAGACCACGCACAGGAAGAGAGCGAGTATGAAAGCTACGCCTGTTAGGGTCGGGATCAAACTCTGGTACTGCATCCAGTGAGTGAGCGCAATCCAGCCCAGTAAGAGCACAAACGTGGCGTGCATGTAAACCGCAATTCCGGCGAAGGTTCCGATTTTCCAAGACCATTTCATTTTTGTAACCTCCTGTGAGTTATCGATCAGCGAAAGGCCCCGCCTTCTCCGGCAGGGCCTCGGTTGGGACTAACGGTTCATCTCCGAAGCAACCATGATGTTGTTCTTAACGCTGAACACGCCTGGGACAGAGCTGGCCTGGGTATAAGCCACCTGCTTGTCCAGTTTGCTCGTGACAACACCATGAAGTTCGACGTTGCCGTTTTCCACCACAATGCGAATCGGTGCCTGCGGATCCATGGCATACTTCTGCAGCGTAGCGTTGCCGTAGATCGAGCGGGCCAGCGCAACGCGGAGGCGGTCATCATTGATCGAGGTTGGCGCCACTTCGATCTCATCGATCACGTCCTTCACTCCGGGCGTGGTTTCCACGATGGCAATAGCGGAGTCGCGGTCCGGGTAGTCCCGTACCTTGCCGGCCACGGTCGCAACCCCGTTCTCGACACTCAAGGTGAGATTGTTGAAGACAATCCCATACCCGATCCGGTCATAGCGCAGTTTGTTCGAGAGCTGATCACGCAGGATCTCATCGTGAACGCTGCTGGCAACCTCGATGTGATTGCGGACTCCATCCGCGTTCTGGATCTTGCGCACGCGCTTCTCGGCATTTACCTTGTCGATGTACAGTTCCACGTTCCCGGTCAGAGTCACGATGCCGTCTTCCACCGTGGCCGTGACTCCTTTGAATTTGTCGCGTTTGCCCAGTTCCTCTGACGCTTTGGCCTGAATCTGCTGGTCGTAGCGACCTTCATTTTTTTGTTGAGCGCTGACCGGTAGGGCCAGCGCCAGCAGCAACATCCACATCGCAATCGATTTCATGTTCGTATCCTCTCTTGTTTCAATTTCGATCGGTTTAAGGGTGGGCGAGTGCGCTACCGGCGCACCCACCCTGGTTGTGGACTGACGCGATTACTGCGTCACCGGCTCCTCCGCGAGCTCGCTCAACCGCATGCGCGCTTCGTGATAGTCGATGATCGTGTCCACGTCCCTGTACAGCTTGTCTGAACTCTCCCAAATCCCGTGCAGGTTGTCCCTGTACTCGGTCCTGGAGATGCTTGTACGGTCTTCGTTCACCCAGGTGATCGCCTTCTCTACACGCCGGGCCAGGTCCTCAAGATGTGGCCGCGCCGCTTCGATCGCTTTCTCCTGGAACAACGTAGCCTTGGGCTTCATACCCTCTAACTCCGCGAGCATCTTGCCCATCTCATTGATGTGCTCCTTCATCACGCCGAGCTTGTCGGAATGGGTCTGCCAGGTCAGTTGTTGGTTGCGGCGCTTTGATTCCAGGATCGCCGCGTCGCGCCGGGTTTCGATGGCCTTGCTTTCGAACGCCGCCAGCATGTCGTCTATCTTCGACACCTGCGACACTTCGCCCATCGGAGGAACGATCACGCGGTCGACCACATGAATCAGTCCGTTGCTGGCGGCGAGGTCGGTCTTCGTAATTTTGGCGTCGTTCAGCCGTACCACCCCCTTAAGAACGCTGATCCGTACTTCCTGGCCATTCACCGTCTTGGCCGACGTGAGCTTGACCACATCGCTCGCGGTCACTCGCCCCGGCACTACGTGATAGGTCAGGATGGAGCGCAACTGCTCCTTGTTCTCCGGCTTCAGCAGCACCTCCAGCGTGCCAGGAGGCAAGTTGTTGAAAGCCTGGTCCGTCGGCGCGAACACTGTGAAAGGTCCTTGCCCTTTAAGGGTGTCAACCAGGTCCGCAGCGTTCAGGGCTTTGGCCAGGGTGTTGAATGATCCGGCCTTGACAGCGGTGTCAACGATGTCCTGCCGGGTGTGACTGGCGAATGCGCTGATGCTCATCAGCGCGGCCGCCAAAACTGCCATATAAGCTCTCTTCATAGAAGTTCTCCTCTTTGAATTTGGGCGCCTCGCCCATCAACGATTGCGAGTATCGCTGCAAGGGCTTTGGCTGAAAATTCCACGGGGGTAGCAGACATCTACGACTTTGGTCGTAGGCATAACTCCCCAAGCCGCGCCATCTAAACAAGCGTGTATAAGGAAGGAATGACAGCTATGAACCTGATAAGCGCAGGCATCATTGTCCTGATGTCCATGGTCTCTGCGGCTCGTGCTGCTGACTCAGGAACTCGGCTGCCATTGCGGACTGTCGACAGCGTGGATCTCAACCGATATAGCGGTACCTGGTATGAAATCGCACGTTACCCAAACCGTTTTCAACGTGATTGTCAGTCGGACACCAAAGCGGAGTACACGCTTCGGCAGGATGGCAAAGTTCAGGTGGTGAACTCATGCCGTCAGAAGAGCGGAAAGACGAAGACGGCGCGGGGTACGGCCAAAGTCGCGGATAGGACGACGAACGCCAAGCTGAGGGTGACCTTCTTTTGGCCGTTCTACGGTGACTACTGGGTCATCGGGCTCAGCCCCGACTATCGCTATGCCATTGTGGGCGAACCGAAGCGGAAATATCTCTGGATCCTGAGCCGAACGCCAGAGATCGACGAAACGACCTATCAGGAGATCGTCAAGCAAGTACGGACCGTCGGCTACGATCCTGAAAGACTGATCAAGACTCGTCAGTCGCCGAAGGGTGGGCCATCGGCGGCAAACTCAGTTTCGAACTAACCCGTGCTCAATGGCAAACAGTGCCAGTTCGAGGCGATTCGACATCCCCACCTTATTGAAGATGTTAGTGAGATGGCGTTTCACGGTCTCTTCTGTGATGGAAAGGGAGTTAGCAATGTCGCGGTTCATGCAGCCCTGCGTGATGAACGAGATGATTTGCGTCTCTCGGGCGGTTAGGCCAAAGCGATTCTGTGGCTGAGAAGGCTGGGGGTTAGCCGCAGCTAGCTGTTGCACGATCTGCACGACATTGGAAACGCCTTGACTCTCGATCCAATATTGTCCTCTCATCACCACTTCAAGCGCCGTTGTCAGTTCCGCTACCCTCTTTTTCAAAACCACTCCCCGTGCGCCCAGTTGTAATGCTTCCAAGACCTGCTTGGCGTTGATCGCAGAGCACAACAGGACGGTCCGCACCTCTGAACCAGCGGTGGTAATGGCCCGGAGCGCCTCCAATCCAGGAAGGTTGGGCATCAGCAGGTCCAAAAGCAGAATGTCAGGGTGGCTTTCCTTGACGAGATCGACCGCCATCTTCCCGTCTTCTGCTTCCCCGACAACGTTGAACCCGCCTGAGACGTGAAGGACCGATCGCACCGCTTGGCGCACGATCGGATCGTCATCGGCAATCAAGACTGTGGCAATGGTTGGCTTGACACCAGTAGAGTTCATGAATCGTGCCTCTCTGGCTCTCCGCTCGATGTCTGAGTTTCTTCCAACAGCATTCGCAGGCGCTCCACCAGGCTGACCATCACTTCGCCGTCCGGCGTTGGACCGTCACTCAGCAGAGCCTCAATCTTTGCGGCGCAGGAAGAAGCCTCGTTGAAACCAAACATTCCAAGGGAACCCGAAAGACGGTGGGCCGCCAGGAGCGCACCGTCCCGGGACACATCGTCACAGGTGCCTGAACGCAACTTTTCGGCAAACCGTTTCAGGGTCGCGAACCGGCTTATTGCCTCAGGCCTGCTGTTTTGCCAGACTCTCTCCAGCGCCGAGCGAATGTCGTCATTCTTTGGCGCTGACATTACGACCCACATCCTTCCCGGCAGCACTCCATCCGAGTATCCCGCAAACCTGGTCGGGCAACTGCATCGGATCAAATGGCTTGACGAGTAAGCCTGCCGCCCCATTGCTGACGAAATCCGGCTTGTCTGCCTGCACCTTCGCTGTGAGCATAATTACCGGAATGGACGCCGTTTCGGGCAGCCGCTTGAGTTGGGAAAGGGTCTGTTGTCCATCCAGGTCGGGCATCATGAGATCGAGAATGATGGCGTCCGGTTTCGCCTCTTGGGCAACGGCCACCCCACGTATGCCGGACTCGGCCACGATGACGATGAAGCCGCCGACCAGCTCCAGGCTGGCCTTCGCTACTTCTCGGATATCACGGTCGTCGTCGATGACAAGCACAGTCTTCGCCATTAGTGAATCTTAAGCGTTAAGGTGAGTGGCGATGGAAGACTCGGCCAACGGCAACTGCACATAGAACGTGCTGCCTCTGCCCATTTCGCTTTCCGCCCAGACACGGCCGCCATGCTGCTCCATGATACTCCGGCAAATCGCCAGCCCCAGCCCGGTTCCCCCCTTTTCCCGGGCATCCGAAGCGTCCACCTGCACGAACCTTTCGAAAATGGTTTCCAACTTCTCTGGAGGGATGCCGCGGCCTTCGTCTTTGACGCGAAACAGCACGCTGCCGCCTGTCCGCTCGGCGGCAAACTCGATCCGACCGCCGCGAGGCGAAAACTTGATCGCATTGCCCAGCAGGTTGACGAGTGCCTGTACCATCCTCTCCCGATCAGCATTGATTGAAGCTTGGCAGGGAGAACTCACGATCGTTACGCATTCTTGGTCGGCAACTAGATGCACAGATTCGGCGGACTCCTTTATAAGATCCGCGACGTCGCACAACCGCTTGTTCATCGTGATCCGACCGGATTCAATACGCTGCAGATCGAGAATGTCCTCCACCAGCCGGCTCAACCGCTCCGCATTGCTGTGCGCAATCTTCGCCATCTCTCCGGCCTTCGGTGGCAGTACGCCTGTGACGCCGCCGGCCAACAGTCCGAGCGCCCCCTTGATCGACGTGAGAGGAGTCCTTAATTCGTGGCTGACGATAGAGACGAACTCGTCCTTCATCCTTCGAATGGCGTGCCGCTCGCTGAGATCAGCGGCGATCATGAGATATCCGGCGAGATCGTTATCGCCGCCGCGTAGCGCGGTCACAGCGAGCAATACCGGGAATCGCGTGCCATCTTTCCGAAGATAGGTGCACTCGAATTCATCCGCTACCCCATACCGCGCTTTCGTGACCAGAGCCTGATGGTCGCCCGATACGCGCATGCCCATCGCACGTGTCAACTGATCACCCCGTGACTGCAACTCGTGCGCATCGTGGACGACCGTAACGTTGCTTCCTGAAAGTTCTGCGCCGGTGTATCCGAGCCACTTTTCCGCTGCCGCGTTGACGGTCTGGATGACGCCGGCTGTGTCGGTGGAAACCATGCTGTAGGCGGCACCGTTCAGGATGGTGCGCTGAATCCGTTCCGCATTCTGCACGGCAATGTGATCTCTTTCGCTCTTTCGGTTAAGTCGGTAAATTACGATCGAGGCTGCAAGCAGTAGCGCAATACCGAGCAGGCAGGTGAGGCCGACCGCCACAATCGTGCTGTGCGCCCGTTCTGTCGACTCCCGCTCGCGGTCAAGCAGATCATTGCGTTCCGCTGTCTGGAGAGCGAAGATGCGCTGACGGATTTGATCGCTGAGATTCTTGCCTCGATTCGTTTGCATTACTTGAACGGCAGCCTTGAAGCCACCTGAGCGCCGCGCCTGTACAAGATCCTTCATCACCTCAAGGCGAGCCTCCATAAGTGGCTGCAGTTCCTGGAACTGCGCAGAGCGATTTGTATCATTGGCAAGATCGTGACGAAGGATCTGTATCGTGATATCGAGTTGAGCAAGAGCCGAGTCATATGGCTTCAGGTAGTCCTGATTGCCGGTGAGGGCATAGCCACGGCAACTCGATTCTGCGTCGTCCAGGAGCAGGTGCAGCGCGGTCAGCTCCTCGATCAGCTTGTGAGCCTGTGCGAGACGTTGATTCGCAGCAATGAGCTCCCTGGTGTTCCGGTAAGATAACCAGCCGACGGCACCCAGAGCGGCGAGCCCGACTACCGATGCCACAACGATCCAAAGGCGGATTCGGCCTCCCATGAGCATGATAATAACCTTCGAATGCTGTACGTGGCGGTGTGAAAGCTACCAGTGCGCCGTGGACATCCCTATTCTTTTGGAATGAAAGCCCTGGGTTTTGAGTCCGAAATCCACTGTACGACCGGGTCAAGAGCTTCGGAGTCAAGGTGGAGAATCTCAATACCCATGCCAGCTGGGAGGTTCTGGTGCGGGAGGGGCCTCTGCCACCGCAAAATCCCAGATCCATACATTCTTGTTGCATCGCCCTCCGTGAACCGAAACTGGAACCCAATCGGAACGTCCTCCGGAAGAGAATGGCTGCCGCGGACGAACATCCCGCCCCGCCCAAAGCTAAGCGCCCGCTGCCCCAAAGCGTCTGCTAGAGACTGGTATCGTTTCTCGATGAGGGTGTTCAATTGGAGGGTCAGGGGGACAGACCAGAGTTCGCGAGGCGGCTTCAAGAATCGTTCCACTACCTGGCGCAATTCATCGCGGTTAATTGGCTTGCTTAAAATCGAGCACGCCCCCAAATCGTACGCTTCTTCGTTGGAGAGGTCAGCGAATCCGGTCAAGAACACCAGAAGCGGGCTGGCATCCATTGCTGTTCTTAGTTCGCGGGCCAAGGTGATGCCATCTCCACCCGCCATGCGCACGTCGGAGACAACCAGATCAATCGGCTGCGTCCGGCAAATTTCTAAGGCTTGGTTGCCATTACTGGCCCCCCGGACGTTGTAGCCCAGCCGCTGGAACCAGTGAGTATAGATTTCGAGCAACTCAGGCTCATCTTCAGCAAACAGCAGCGTTTTGCTTGTCGGCTTGTCCATGGTCGGCCCCATCTGCGTGGGAGAAGTGAGTCTTCGGAAGACTAAGCACAACACGAGTGTTCGGCCCTCGTGAGTCGATCCACACGCGGCCGTGATGTGCCTCGGCAATGGCGTTGGAGATGCTCAAGCCGAGGCCCGTGCCCTTCCCCACCGGCTTAGTAGTGAAGAAGGGCTGCATGGCTTTTTCGGCGATTTCTCGGGGGATGCCGTGTCCACTGTCGGTGACGGCGATGCTTAGGGAGTCAGCATCGGTTGACACGTCAACGCGTATCCACTTGTTGGTCAGAGACTGCACCGCGTCAAAGGCGTTGTTCAGCAGGTTCAGCAACACTTGGGATATCTGTACCCGTTGGCACTCGATGGAGAGATCGGCTTGCAGGCCATGAACCTCGACGGTAATGCCCAATGCCGAAAATCTTTCGCGGCAGAGTGCCAACGTATCCTCCACAATTGTCTGTACTGAGGTCTTCTCGAACGGATCTGCTCGACCGTCGCGAGCAAAGGTGCGCAAACCCCGCACGACCGACATGATCCGCTCGCTCGTGCGGAGGATACTGGCGGTTGCTTTGACAACGTTGCTGGAGTCGAGGGACGATCCCGCTTGTGCAATCTCCTGCAGATCAGAGGCGCGGGCTTGAATAATGTTCAAAGGACTGTTGATCTCGTGCGCGAGTCCCCCGGCCATTTCGCCCAGCGACGTCAGTTTGGAGGCAGCAATCATTTGGGCCCGTTGCGAGTCCAGCACCGCCTGAATTCTTTCCCGTTCTTGTATCTGCGCGGCCAATTCCTCCGTGCGTTGCGCAACGCGCTCGTCCAACGTGCGGTTCATCTCACGGAGCGCCAAATCCTCGCGCTCTAGGCGCCGGGCATTGATCAGCATCGTGACAATCAAGCAGAGCACGGTCGCAGCCACGACCAGTGCGAGCGAAAAGCCCATCTCCCACCCGAAGCGCTTGTGAGCGAGCCATGCCATGAATCCGAGGAGGTAAGGCACGAGCAAAGCCGCAGGAAGCAACTGCCGCAACATGGTGCCTCCAGCGTTATCGGCATGCACACGAGAAATGATGCCCTCAGATGGGTTCACGCACTGTACTCCTAATGCTGCGACTACAAAGCCAATTGCCGTATGCAACGCTACACTGCTGTATGGCCGCACTTGGTAGAGAGCTTGCGTATCGTAGCTGTATCCGAGTATAGCGATGAATCCCATGCAGCCTACGACAGCGCTGAGCCGGCGAGCAACCGTGCGTGCGGTGCTCGAGCGTGAACTCATCAACGCGAGAGCGGGTCCCAGGAGTGTGAAAGCCACGCTGGTTATTTGCGACATTCTGCCTGGGTCGATGGGGGAGTACGGATCACGAAATAGAAGCTCATCAATGCCAAAACTCAACCTCGCGACGTACTCGATGAGGGTCAAAGTGCCGACCAGCGCCACTGCCAGCGAATAGAGCCTCAGATCACGCCCATTTCTCCTCACAAGGGCGAGACCTGTGAGCAAAAAAGCCGCGGCGGTGTTGGGTTTCATCGTGGCCAAGCCGGGCCAAACGCTCATCAGGACGGGTATCCGGAATGCCCACCCGGATAGAACAGTAACCGCGAGGATAACGAGTACCCACCCCACCGCGGATGCTAGACGAGAAACTTTGGAGCCGCTTAGGTTCGGAGTGGTCATCGTACTCACAGTAAGCTCCGGAACACCCGATGTGTTCACAAAACGCCCGTCCACCTGAGATTGTCAGTGATTCGGGTCACACCGGCCGTTTTCCGCTTCGGATGGTCGCTTTCCTAAAAGGCTCTTCGTTGAGATCGCGTACAGAGTCCTAGAGTGCAGGCACAGCTCGTGCGGACGTCGTGAATCCACAGCAATTAAGAACGGCAATGAATCTTGGAGTGCGCCGGAATGCGTCCCATTTCGGGTCCATCGTCAGGAAGACCAAGTGCACATCTCGCACCTCGAAGGCTCGCTCGAGCCAATCCAGAGCAAGATCGTTTTTTCCGAGCCCTGCGCATACAAGTGCAAAGGCATAGGGCGGCACGTAGCGCTCGCGGGACGCCGTATGTAAGGCGTTTAGTACGTCATCGGCTTCCGCCAATCGACCTAGCTTGCCGAATATGTAGCCGCGCAGCGCCAAGGTCTTGCTGTTGCCGCCACTGAACCGGGTGGCATTATTCAAGGCCTGTAAAGCCAAGTCTGGTTCACCCAACTGTTCATAAGCTTGGCCAAGTTGCATGTAGCCGATCCAGAACTCTGGGTCAATGGCGATAGCCTGCTGGGCAAAGTCAGCCGCGAGAGGAAAATCACCGGCCGCAAAGGTAATCTGCGAAGAGAGCGCTTGATGTGCTGGGTTCAGTGGGTCGAGTTCGCGTGCCCTTTTTGCGGCGACCAGCGATTCTTTCCTGGCTCTCATGTGCGAAAGGACAATTCCCAGCATGCGGTGCGACAGAGCATAGCTAGGGTTGAGCTCGATTGCACGACGGAATGCTGCTTGGGCTGCGATCCAGTCCCAGTCGAGCCAAAACTTTAGAAAACCGAAGGACGTTTGCACCTCGGCGACGTCGGGCGCAGCGGCGAGGGCGCGTGCCGCGGCGTCGCGAACCACGGGCCCGATTTCTAGCGGCGGCGCATCGCTGTTGATGGGTCGCGCGGCGTGTGCGTCGGTCAGGCCGGACCATGCCAAAGCGTAGTTTGGATCGATCTCTGTGGCACGCCGATAAAACTCGATTGCTCGCTTGGTAGTCGGCGGTGAAAGCTGGTTCCAGAAATATCTTCCCCGAAGGTAGAGGTCGTGTGCTTCCACGTCGCGCGTATGCGGTTGGGAAGCTAGCCGTTCGGGACGAAACTGCAAATGCACATGCCGGCCGATCTCGCTGCCGAGCTCTTGCTGTATATCGAGGACTCGCCCCAATTCGCGGTCATAGGTGGAAGTCCACACGTGCGTCTGGTCTTTGACCCGGATCAACTGCGACGTAATTCGGACATGTTTTCCTTCGCGTCTTACACTGCTTTCCAACACGTAGTCGACGCCAAGCTCGTCCCCGATCTGGCGAATGCTCTTGCGCGTCTTCTTGTACGCCATGATGGTCGTTCGGGCCATGACGGCCATGTGGTCAGGATTGATGCGCCCCAGATAACTGATTGTTTCCTCAGTCAAGCCATCGCTGAAATATTCCTGCTCGGGATCGTTGGAAAGGTTTTCGAACGGCAAGGCGGCCAGCAATCTCGTTACGGGACACGAGGCGCCCCCGCTGCTGGACAAGCAGGATCAGGAGCTCCATCGGTTGCCTGGCGAGTTTGACGCGACGCCCCTTCCGCCTCACCTCGTAGGCGGTCATATCGAGTTCGAAGTCACCAAAGCGAAATCCTGCGCACTCCATGATCGAGGGACCAGCAGCTTTTTGACGCCGACAAGTGTAGCAACATCTCGCAATTGCATGTTCAGGTAGATTCCATTTTTTCATCAGGTGCCAGCCATAGCGTGCGCGACGGCAGTATTGAAGAATGCGCTCGTTCGCTTGATCAAGTCGGGCGGCGTGCCGGTTCTACAAGGCGAACGGGAAGTGGTATCGATGTGGTTGCTCGGCAGCTATGTCCTGCGTGAGCGCGCTGTATATCCGACGCTTTGTTAGGCATGAACATTTCGCTCTTTACTGGGGGCTTCGTTATGCAGGTACATGGGTCTATGCAGGTGCGATCACACTGTGTGCGTTTGTCGTTGCGATAGCTTTCACGAAAGAGCAAGCTGCCGCTCAGGTCAACGCAGATCACCAATATCCTGGGGCAGTTCTTTAGCGGCCACGATGCCTTCGTCCGGCAGCATGAATATATTTTCACGGGGCCTTATCGCGGAACCGCTGTGCAGCTTGACATCGTCTCGCTGAAATTTGCGCGCCCAGATGTGGCCATAGTTGATGTCTTGAGCTCCGTGACAGGTTTCGAAAAGCTCGCGCCGGGTTTGAGCGCGGACAACAAGGGACGCCTGCGCACACGCCTTTTGCAGGTCTTGGTAAAAGGAAAACACAGGTTGGAAAATCGTCAACTACCACAATGTCGACGTGAAAGCTCAAACGCCAGTGCCGGAACCGCAATGAGCAGGAAGGCCACGCTCTTTATTAAAGAGCCGCCACTTGGCTTCCGACCCAATGAATCAGGGGTCCGGGGAAGAGGGCATTCATGTACCGACAGGGAGACGCTGTCATCAAATCGATTTTGAAAACAAGCAAATGTAGCATGGTGTTACTGCCAGTCGTGACCTGCGCGATCGCAGCAAGCTCGATTTCGGGCTTGGCTGTTCACCCAGGGCAGGTGTACAGGAGTTGTTGCGCCATTCATCGCTAGTTTCCGGTGATGTATGGTCTTAGTAAAGCCATGTCGGCTCCAAGTCCGCCGAGTAAATTTGGTGAGCTCAAACCAGCGCACCGAGTCGATCGCTGTTCAGAAAAGCACGCAGGTCCCCAATGTTCTTAGAGCCAATCAGCTGACGCAATGTCTGTCCGCCGAGTGGATGGCGAGCCAAGAACGGTCCCGTGCTGAGCACGGCCGCCGATGGCAGTGGAAAGGGATTCGTGCTCCCATTCATTCCCGAGGGCGAGCCCAGGCGAAACCTGACACTCAGAAGCGCCGAGAACGGCGCAAACCCGCCGTGGTCTTGTGTGAGGTTGGTGTAGACACCTTCAAGAGTGTCGGCCGCCGCCTGCACAATGGCGCGCATGCTGAATCCGAGTTGCGAACGCAGGTAGTAGATAAACAGCAAAGCGCACCCGTAAGAGAACTTGTTCCCATCAGTGTCATCTGTGAGGCCAACAAAGTCCGGCCGGAGAGAGCCCCCGGCATCGCGGGCGTCCAGCCAGACCCTGACGCCATCAAATTGAGTCGCCTCCTCCGGATAGAGGGCAAAACCCGCGGCTTGCGACAGTCCTTCACCATGACTCTTCGCCGCTTTCCAACCCCTGTTCTGAGCGGGCATGAAAATCTCGATCAACTCGGCCACCAATGCTTCCCGAGCCAGGGAGAAGTCCGTGCTAGCTCCAATGTCGATCGTGATGCTGCTCTTCTGGTCGTTACTTGCACTACGATCGTCTCTGTCGGGGCCAATCTTGACCACGAAGGGGACCCCACCGGGTGTTATCCCGTCGAACCACGAGGCGATCGAGTCGTAGTCCCGCTCGCAGGTTGCCATCAGCGCGTCACCGAGCGCTTGCGCGGCTGCGTTGTCAAGCGTCTGATCGAACTCGAAGGAGAAGTGCGGTGTTGAACCAGCGTCGATAAATCCTTCATCTGCCATATGCGTCTCCTGAGGCTGTTTACCGCGGTGTCATGCAATCTGCCAGTCGGGTGCACGTAGTTCCAGGTGCGCCGGGTCGCTTCTGCGTCTGGGAATCCAGCGCTCGCTTATGTCGTGCCCGTCCGAATATGCTGCGAGACATAGAAGAACCTGGAATCGTTGATGCTCTTGAATGTATCCAACTCATCCCGGTGGTCCCCGAACCAACTGTCGACGATGGCAGCCTGGCCCTCCAGATCGAACGACTTTGACCAACTCGCGTGCTCGTTGACTTTCTGCTTGTCGTACTCGTAGTCCGAACTTTCCAGCGCCTCGCAGAGCAAGCCGGGAAGAAAGCTCGTGTGATGGATTTGCCAGGCATGCGTCAATTCATGGATGAGGAGCTGTCCCCGGGCGTCATAGGCTGTCCCGCGCACACTTTGTTGAACGTCCGGTTCCAGCGTGTGTTCAAAATTCTTCCCGAGGTTGACCAGGATCTTCCCATCGGCGATCCCGGGTACGGTGAATTCGCGGGCCAGAAAGCCCTTGTCCGTCTCCGTGGGGTTATACAGATTGGTGAGCAGGATTCTGTCAATCGGCAACGTGCCTTTGAATACCTCGGTCGCGAGTGCAATTTCGTCGTCATGCATCGCCCGGAATTGGATGTCGGCGAGCAGCGCGGCAGCCGATCCTGCGACCAGGGCGGGAATAATGGCACTTGGCCCGAACACCAGCAGTACGGCGCTACCGACCGTAACTCCAGCAAGAAGGTGTGGGTTCTCGAAGGTCACACCGGTTGCCGCCCCAAGTTCGCCGCCCAGCACGATTACAGCTCCGACGACCCCCGAAAATTGCGCGGCGACATAGGTCTCGATCACGGTCTCGGCCACATCGACAAGGGCGCCTAGTAGTCCACTGATGTTCTTCTGGAGATCGGTCTCGAGGCGCGTGTCGTGGCGCAGCGACGTCCAGTACAGGCGGATTGCGTCGCTGGTACCACCCTCGTCCCAGTTGCTCTCACTGTGCCCAGGTGTGTCGTCACCGAACACGCGCCCACTCGCGTCGGCGACGATGACCACGCCAGCGGCGCATCGCACTGAGGCCTGCACTTTGTAGGCAAACGACGGAAGGCCGGTTGCCTTGAGATGCCCGCGAAAGGTGTAGGTGCCATCGCTGCGAATGATGAATTCCGTGGCCCCATGCAGGGCATCTGCATCCAGGTCGGCTTGAAGGCTGCGGACCTCCGGCTGATCGAAGAACCTCGTTAGCTCGGTCAGCGAGAGAGGGCTGCTGAGCCCGAGCGATGTTGCGAGGTCACCCCGGACGACCCGCATGTTGGGAATCCATGATTTCTCGATCGCTTGACGGAGACTCTTCATCGCTGAATCTACCTTTATTGCAGGGTGATCAGGATGGGGATCAATCCCTGGCCTGAGGCCAAGGGCCGCAACGCCTTGCCGATCACTGCACCGAAAGCCTTGATCGGGTCGCTGGTCGCCATGGCGTAACCGGGCGTCGGCGACGTGGTCAGCAGATCACCGACCGAGATTGCGCGAAACTGAGCGTCAACTTTGCAGAATACCTTCCCGAGCAGCGCGATCGGCTGCCTGACCGCTCCGGTTTCGCGTTTGTCCAGAACCATGCCCGGTCTGTACGCTCCCGCTCCAGAAACCACGCCCGCGACGCGCCTGTCATAAGGATGTATGCTGGCTGCCAGGTCGCCTGCGTCGTTCAGCACCATGACGGTGCCCGGCTCGACTGCTGCGTCGGCAATGTCGAATTCTTCTGCACAGTCCGCATTCGTCAGCCGGATGTCTCCCTTTACATCAATATTGCCGTCGACGAGGAGGTTTCGCGTAACGCTCACATCTCCTCCGAAGAGGCCTGCCAGACCGACTCCCTCATGAACCGCCCGTATCGCCGCCGGCCCATTTGTCGTTCTCGCATCGACGCCCACCGAGTTTGTACTGCGCCCGGAGATGCCGGCTCCGCCGACACTCTCACCGGACACTCCGGAAAAGCCCTGCGGACCGCCATTGGTCTTTCCAATAACGCCGACACCCGTGTCACTCTGCCCGATGACGCCGTTGGTGCCGCCAGATCCAATGCCTCGCATAGCAGCGGGGCCATTTTGTGACCGCGCGTCCACCCCTACCGAATTCGTGCTGTGGCCTGAGACGCCGGGTCCGCCTACACTCTCACCGCGCACTCCGGAAAAGCCCTGCGGGCCGCCATTGGTTTTCCCGATAACGCCGACACCCGTGTCACTCTGCCCGATGATGCCGTTGGTGCCGCCAGCTCCTATGCCGCGCATTGCGGCCGGGCCATTTTGCGAGTGCGCGTCCACCCCTACCGAATTCGTACTGCGCCCGGAGACGCCGGCCCCACCGACACTCTCGCCGAACACTCCGGAAAAGCCCTGCGGACCGCCATTGGTCTTCCCCGAAACGCCGATACCATTCTGGCTCTCGCCAAATACACCGGGCCCATCGCCCGTATTGGTACCACTCACAGCAGCAGTCGCGTCATCTTGTATTTCCGCTAGAACAGGATCATTCGCCATAGTTACACCGTCTCCTTCAAAGGAATGTTTAGTTTTTCATTTCAGTTCTCTCGATACTGTGCTGTTTTGACCAGTCCGGTAGTTTCTTTTTTTCTGCCCGGCTTTATCGTGTTCAGCTGTTACCAACGGCGACCGGTGCTGCCAACTGAGCGGCGTCATTTGGAAGAAGTGCGACGAAGTTATAAGTTCGGGGTGGTCGGCTACGGGTCATGTCGGAGCAGATACATCTGTAACCCGGGGGGAAAGCCCGGGGGGGAAAACCCGGGGAAAACCCGGGGACAGACGGGACGTTCACCAATTAGAACCTAGGGGCCGACGGGACGTTCGGCCGTTTCCATCCGTCGATAATTTGGGGAACGTTCCGTCTGTCCCCGGTTTTTCCCCCCGGTTTTTCCCCCAGGCTGGGGGTTTTCTGCAGTAGCAGAGCTGCCGCTCCACTCACCATCGGTGCGGCCATGCTGGTGCCATTTAGAATGAAGTAATCGTCGTTGACAATTGCTGAACGTGCTCCGTGAAGTGGCGCATCCCGACATCGGGGTAATTGGGAGAACCAAAAGTGCCAATGACTCACTCCTGCGAATCATGGCGACTCGTGCCGAACAGATGGAAGCCTTCATCGTCAGACTGGAAAAACAGATCTGGGCAACATGGCTGCCAGTTGTTGCGAGTGCCGCATTAGCGCTGGGATTCGTCTTGGGCTCGTGGTTTGCGAACGCAAGACAAGCGCCATGCGAGACTACAAACGCAGGCCCCCCGCAGGAGGCTCCGATGATCGTGGCTCCTGGCGAGCACAAAAAGAAGTATTAAATGTAGTATTGAGTAATTTAAAGTACTAGTTTATATTTCTCATGTGCGATATATCCAGAGAAGATTGGCAAAAGTCGTGCAGGATGCCGCGCGACACTTTCCTGCAGTTGTTGTCACCGGACCTCGCCGTGCGGGTAAGACCACTCTTCTGCGCAAACTGTTTCCTGAAGCCCAGTATGTACTGCTCGAAGACCCTGATATTCAAGCTCGCGTACGCAGCGACCCTCGCGCATTCCTAGAGGCACTCCGTCCTCCGGTGGTCTTCGACGAGATTCAAAACACGCCCGAATTACTTGCGTATGTTCGTACCGTCATCGATACGGGCCGGCGGCGGATGGGGCAGTGGCTGTTCACCGGCTCTCAGGAAGCCCCACTGATGCAAGGCATTAGCGAATCGATGGCAGGCCGTGCTGCCATTCTTCAGCTTCTGCCTTTTAGTCTTTCGGAAACCGAGAAGGTAAATTTGCTGCACGGAGGATTCCCAGAGGTGCTCGCTCGGCCCAAGGCTCGTAGCCTTTGGTTTGCTTCCTACTTGCAAACTTATCTAGAAAGGGACGTGCGAGCGATCACAAACGTGCGCGACCTAGCGACGTTTCGTCGTTTCCTGGCGCTTTTAGCAAGCCGACACGGCCAGATTCTGAACAAGACGGACCTGGCTGCGCCGCTCGGCGTCACTGTGCCCACGATTGGCGACTGGTTGCACATTCTCGAAGTGACCGGCCAGGTCATTCTGGTGCCACCCTATTTCGAAAACCTCGGGAAGAGGCTGATTAAGTCTCCGAAAGTCTATTTGGGGGACTCCGGCCTCGCCTGCTATCTGCTCGGTTTGACATCGGTGGCTGAACTGGAACGCTCGCCATTCCTTGGAGCTTTGTTCGAAGGCTTCGTGGCAGCAGAAATAGTCAAGAGTCAGGCCGACCGTGGGATGCGCAAGGAGCTCTACTACTTTCGCGATCAGCAGGGTCTGGAGGTCGATTTCCTTGTTCCACGCCCTAACGCCAAGCTGTGGCTGGTGGAAGCAAAATCCGCGAAGACTGTCCGTCCGTCCCTGGCATCGCCCTTGACCTCTCTTCAGCGCTCTTTGAAAAAACGGGCAGGAAGGCTGATCGTGGTCCATCGGAAGTCGCGCCTACAAGTGCCTACGTCGGCGATTGCTAAAGGAGTTGAGGCAGTGGACCTTGGCCAATTTGTCGCTGAACTCTTGTCAGTTCGATGAATTGCAGTCTTGCCGGCTAACAACACCTCGCCAAGATCCCGACGTTGTCATATCGCACTGATCACCGCGTTGTGGCAACACGCGTGTCAGGTTTAGTAGGGCCAGCCCTACCCGACAGCTTCGCGGACTTACTCAAAGCTGCATTCGTCCCGCTCCATATAAATCGGTGGCCTTACCTTCCTCGCGTCGGCAATCGCTTGGGATAGTCTCGATTTCTCGCTTTTAGCGAAGTCCGCGAGCGTGGGATCGGGGTTACCAGCAAAATCATCGAGAAGTTGCAAGTTTGCCTGAACCTCCGCAGCTTGCGATAAATCCCAACCCGGCAAGCTGAATTGCCGGATGAACTTCTGCGGTACTCGGACGCGGTCGGGAGATTCATCCAGGAATTTAAGTGCAATGTCCGTCCAGTTGTGGCGATCCTAAACTTGCCTAATCGCTGCTATACCCGCACCGGCGATCGGATATCGGACATCGGGTAATTCGTCGTGCCATCGAAGGAGCTCCTGTTCCGGGGTCACGTCGAAAGCATGCAGGCGTCGCACTTGTACAAGCCAAGGAGCCCACGGCGTGCGCCAAGTGCTCGGTGCCGAACCACAAAGCCCGGGCACTGACGGCGTGTCCGCAGGAATCTTCATCAACTTCGCTGTTAAGAGATATGCCACTATCCTTTAATAAGGAGGACGCTTATTAAAGGTACCCTGAATGTCGACGACGGTCGTTTGGATGCACATCCGGATTTGATTTCGAACACATCTGAAATACAGACCGAACCGCATCGAACCCTGTTCGACCGCGTGCGAAGAACATCCGAATCACCACGGGCGCATGGCATCGACCTAAGCCGAAGGCTTAGGGATGGTGTCTCTCTTCTCGTCTCTCTCTTTTCCTCGCACCCTAAACGAGTGCCGGACATTTAGCAGTTCGCATAGAGCAACGGCTGATTCAGTAGGAGAACTAGCGTGAGAAAACCGGGGAGACATTTGTGTCCTTAAAGCCCCTCATTTGTCAGGCTGCCGGTGCTGTGGCAAAAAATTCGTAAACGGTGTCCTTACCCCTCCGTGCTCGGCCTACAGATTCACAGCGAGAGGTGTCCCATAGCTGCAAAGCCCCTTGCGTGCTGGAGATGCGGAAGAGTTGTTGAGCTTAACTGCCAAGCGGCAGAAACCCAACTGGGGCGCACGCAAGATTCGGGAGCGTCTGTTGTGCCGTCTGCCCCACGCCATTTAGACTGCGCCGCCTTAACCATTCACGCCGTACTTGAACGCCACCACATTCAACTCTTTGGTGAGGACGACGCTTTGAGTAAAGGCCCACCTCAGGGTTGCGACAAGACTGGGTTGGAGACTGTTGATGGAGGTTCTACTTTGACGACGACCGAAGTGATGTCGTCTTTCTGGGGTTCGTTGCAGGCGAAGCGCTGGGCCTGGCGATAGAGGCCCTCGGTGAGTTGGCCCGCGGTTTGATGGCTGTGGGTGACCAGGTAATTGAGGGCACCCTGGGCGCTCCACTCAACGCCGTCGGGGGATGTGGATTCCGTGATGCCGTCGGTGAGCAGAACGAGAAGTTGCCCCGGATGAAGGACGAGGGGGGCGTTGCGCGAGAATCTCACCGTGGGGAACAGCCCGAGAGGCGGTCCGCTACTTTCCAAGGTATGTTCCACCGCGCCGGAAGGGCTCAGCACATATCCTGGGATGTGACCGGCGCCGGCATACACCAGGGATCGGGTACCAACGTCCAGGGACGCGAGCATAAGCGTTACGAAACACCCGTCCCCGAGGTCGTCTACAAGCATACGATTGACCTGCGTCAGAATCTGATCCACCTCGAGTCCCATCGAAGCAAATGAGTGTACGTAGGCGCGCGTCAGGGCCATCACCAGCGCCGAGCCGAAGCCATGTCCTTCCACGTCGCCCACAGCGATGCCCAGGCGATTGTGAGGGAGGGTAATAAAGTCAAAATAGTCACCGCTGGTTTCATAGGCCGGGTAAGCTGCCGCGGCAATATCGAAACCTTGGAGCGTCGGGGCCGCTCGATAAAACTTCCGCTGAATTTGCCTCGCGAGTCGTAATTGAACCTCCCGCTCCTGGATGTTTAAGGCCTCGCTGATGTCCTGTATCACTGCCACGAAGTGCGACACTCGGCCGGTTTCGTCGACGATCGGGGTAATGGTCTCCTCCACGGGATAAATTTCCCCCGATTTTCTTCGGTTGGTGATGGTTGCCTGAAACAACCGACCTGCCCTCAACTCACCCCACATCTCTTGATAGAAAGCGGCATCCTGCAAACCTGATTTGAGAATGCGGGGAGTCTTTCCGCGGACGTCATCCGCGCTGAATCCGGTCATCCTCTCGAACGCCGGATTAACGTACTCAATGATGCCATGACAGTCCGTGAGCAGGACGCCGTCTGCGATCTGTTCCACGACCTGTATGAGCAGTGGCTTCGTTTGCTGCGACAGGGTTGGCATGAAGCTCCTTCAAAAGTAAGAACTTCGGTGCAGATGGAACTTGGCTCGTCGGGCATGCATTTTGAAGGGGGTAAGCAACGTTGGGGAAATGCTGGCCGATCAGGGGAACCATCGGCAATGCCATGACGTCGCTTGAGAGGACGAAAGTGCCGGACCCTTCGTCACCTTCCCGTCACTTGCTCTACAGGACAGGGCCAACCGGCCGATATCGTGCGCGGCGAAAGCGCGAGGAACTAGGGTCGTTTGGACGCCAAATGTCCGTTTTTCACTCAAGATTAGAAGCTGGAGGCCGATTCCCAAGTTAGGCGAACATCGGTCATCGCAGCCGAACCCGTGCGGGGTCACTGCTGCATTTGCGATTTGGGGAAACGGGAGCCCACTGTGACACTCAGTTCGAGCCCACGAGACTCAAACCTGGCGACGGTCAACATAGAGGAGCGTGACATCGTTTCGCCGGCCGCTGAATACGAGTTGTACGAGAACGAGTCCATGGAAACGAGTGATCGCACAGACCGCAAGCTCAAGCTGAGGGCACTGATGGTGGAGGATGAACCGGCGGATGCCGAACTGGCATTACAGGCGCTGAGGCTGGCCGATCTGGAAGTCACTGCTGATGTCGCCCAGACTGCGGCGGAGTTCAGCGAACTGATAAAGAAGAATTCCTACGAGGTGGTTCTGGCGGACTACAAGTTGCCAGGTTGGAATGGAATGGAATCAGTCGAGATCGTTCGCCGGGAAGGGCTCGACATCCCGGTCATCCTTGTGTCGGGCGCACTGGGCGAGTTAACAGCGGTGGAATGCATCAAGCAAGGCGCGGCCGACTACATCTTGAAGGATCATCTGGCGCGTCTGCCGGGATCGGTTCGGCGAGCCATCCGGGAAACGAAACTGCGCCAGGAACATCGGCAATCGCAAGATGATCTGGCGCGTTCCAACCGAGACCTCGAGCAGTTTGCCTATGTAGCCTCGCATGATCTGCAGGAACCCCTGCGCATGGTCGCCACCTATACGCAGCTTCTGGAAGAGAGATATGGGAGCAAACTCGACGCCGAGGCGAATAGGTACATCCATTACGCAGTTGACGGCGCTCTGCGCATGCAGAAGCTGGTGCAGGATCTGCTGGCATTTTCCCGAGTGGGACGGCAGGGCGAGACTCTTGAGAGCACGGACTGCAATCTCGTTCTGCAGGTGGCGCTGGAAAATCTGGACGCGGCCAGAAAGGAAAGCGGCGCGATCATTCAATCATGTCATCTTCCCGTCCTGATAGCCGATCGTTCCCAGCTGGTGCAGGTATTTCAAAACCTGATCGGGAATGCCATCAAGTTTCGAGGCTCCGAACCGCCTTGGATTCAAGTCCGTGCAGAATTGATCGGCAAAGAGTGGGTATTTTCGGTGGCGGACAACGGTATTGGCATTGCCCCCGAGCATGCCGATAGCGTCTTTGTCATCTTCCGACGCCTGCATGCTCGCACGGAGTATCCCGGCAACGGAATTGGACTTTCGATCTGCAAGAAGATTGTCGAACAACACGGGGGCCGGATCTGGGTCGAATCTCAAGTCGGTCACGGATCTACGTTCCGGTTCACTCTCCCCTCAAAAACAACCAGCAAGCAATAGAGGATCAGCAAAGATGAAACACACACCTGAGATTCTGATGGTTGACGACAACCCGGCGGATATCGACTTGACCAGCGAAGTGCTGGCCCAGAGCGAAGCGCACTTTCACGTGAATGCGGTGAACGACGGTGCGGAAGCACTCTCCTACCTTCGGCGGCAGGGGAAATATGCCAAGGCTCCGCTGCCGGACCTGGTCGTGCTCGACCTGAACCTGCCGCGCGAGGACGGGTGCGAGGTACTCTCCAACATGAAGGCAGACCCTTCCCTGGCGAAGATTCCGGTCGTCATTTTCACGACCTCGCAGGCGAACTCCGACATTACCCGCAGCTACAAACTCGGAGCAAACTGCTATCTGAAAAAGCCTGGGAATCTTCCGGAGTTCGTTGCAGTGGTGCAATCTATGGCGCAGTTTTGGCTGGGCTTCGCCAGCCTGCCGCAGAGGGAGAAGCAATGAAGGATCAATCAACCCACGTTCTACTCATCGAAGACAATCCCGGAGACGCCGATCTTGTGCGCCTGCGTCTAGTGGAAGGTAATTCTCCGGTCGCCGTGAACTGCGTGAACCGATTGTCCGATGGCCTGGATTCGCTCAAGGACGGCGATCCCTCGGTCATTTTGCTGGACTTGAACCTGCCCGATAGCCAGGGAGCGGAGACCTTTCGCAAGGTGTTGGAGAAGGCGCCGAATGTGCCCGTCGTAATCCTCTCAGGACAAGACGATGAAGCGCTGGCAATGAAGGCCTTGCATCAGGGTGTACAGGACTACCTGGTAAAAGGCTCGATTTCAAGCAAGGGGCTGGACCGGGCTATGCGATACGCGGTGGAACGGCAGGCACTATTGCGCTCGCTGGAAATGAGCCGGAAGCAGCAGTTGGAATTCAAGAATCAGTTCCTGTCGCACGTTTCCCACGAACTGCGCACCCCCCTAACCTGCATCCACCAGTTCACCAGCATTCTCCTCGACGGTCTGGCCGGAGAGGTCAATCCGGATCAGCGCGATCATCTCAAGACGATCTTGAAGAGCGTGAATCAACTGGGGGCCATGGTCCGAGATCTGCTGGAAGCCTCCCGCGCGGAGTCGGGGAAGATTCGCATTGAGCCACGCTGCCTCACAATTGCGGAACTGATCCGGCAGGCGGTCGCCATGATGCAACCGATCGCCCGGGAGAAAGAAGTCGGGCTGGAGGTGGGCGTTGATACCAGAATCCCATTCGTCTATGGCGACCCCGGGCGCATTCTCGAGGTGCTGATCAACCTCATCGAGAATGGCATCAAGTTCACTCCCCAGGGAGGCGCCGTCACGGTGCAAGCCTCCCTGGCGCAAACCGACCCGGATTTCGTCTACATCTCAGTTGTCGACACCGGTTGCGGGATCGCACCTGAAGCCAGGGCTCTGATTTTCGAACGCCTGTACCAGGATCCGAACGCCGTCGATAACAACCGAAAGGGTCTAGGACTGGGCCTGTTCATCGCCAAGGAACTGGTTACCCTTCACGGCGGACGCATCTGGGTTGCCAGCGAACCGGGCCAGGGCAGCACTTTTTCGTTTACCTTGCCCCTCTATTCCCTGGCCAAGTTGCTGTTTCCGGTTATCGCCCATCAGGGGCGACTGAGGGATGACATTGTTCTGGTCAAGGTGGTGCTCAAGCCTCTCACCCGTGCGGCGAAAGCCAGTTGGAAAGAGGCTAGCTCGCGCTGTCTCGAGACACTGCAGCGCTGCGTGTACCTTGACAAAGATCTGGTCTTGCCTCCGATGGCAGCCAATGGCACGGACGAGACCTTCCTGGTGGTCGCCTCCACCGACCTGCAACGCGCCGAAATCATGATGACTCGCATACGCGAGCAACTCGGGAAAGTGCTTGCACTCGAGGGTACGGTCGAATTATCAGCACACGCAGTACCTCTTCCCGATCGCGGCGCGACCCTCTCCCTTCAAGATCAAGTTCAGGAGGTCGCCTGCACCGTGGGCGAAATGGTACGAACGGTGCTGGAAGACAAGCAGGATTTCCCCGAACCGTAACAACGTTGGACGACATGCTGACACTGTATGCACGCTTCAGAATGGAGATACAAAAATGACAAACTCAAAAATCATGATCGTGGACGATGATCCCGATCTCAGGCAGGCGCTGAGACTGCGGCTGCGAGCCAACAACTACGATACTGTCAACGCGTGCGACGGCTACTCCGCGATTGCGCTGGCCTACAAAGAGCACCCTGACCTTATCATTCTTGATCTCGGCTTGCCGGCCGGTGACGGCTTTGTCGTGCTCGACCGGCTCCAGAAGGATGACAAGCTCTCGACCATCCCGGTCATCGTCTTGACAGCCCGCGACCCGCAAAGCAGTGAACGGCGCGCTCTGCAGGCGGGGGCGGCGGCTTTCTTCCAGAAGCCGGCAGACAATGCCGAACTTCTGGAGGTGATTCAAGCCAGCCTGTCCCAGGCTACGAGTGGGCCAGTTCTGCCGTCGTGAGAAGGCGTTTGGATCGCAGGTCACTTCCGGCGAGAAGGGCACCGTACCCCCTTTGACGTTGGAAGGGGTGCGTGCCTGGGTCATCCATAAGAGCGGCTGCCTGAAATTCGCTGCAACCGTTCTGTTCATGATTCACGCAAGGAGGACAACGCCATGCCGGTCGATTTCCATCCGGCAGCAAAATCGAACGGGCCGCACCAATTCTACCGGCGCTACCCTCGTGCTCTGCTTAGCATCCCTATTACGGTTCGTCACTTGTGCCAGGGTGGCGTGCGAGCCACCCGCGGCATCAGCCTCGACCTGGGCGCGGGTGGCCTGGGCGCCATCGTGCAGGGCGATGTGCGCGTCGGAGAGACCGTTGCTATCGATTTCCACTTGAACGATCAGTCACTTACCGCGGTCGCCATCGTGCGGCACACTTCCAGCGTGCATTCCGGATTCGAATTCGTAGGGCTGACACCGGAAGAGCGGCTGCAGATCGCCAACGTTGTCAGGCAGAGCTGAGCTGGCGCCGAGTCTTTCGCGTGTTCGTCGTTGTCCTGAAGTCTTTCCCTGCCCAGCGCTCCGAGGTTGAACACGAGCGCATCTTTCGCAGGCGCAGAACTGAAACCCGCCAATGCGCGATTCCATTTTGGGAAGCATCAGCCATTGGTGTGCGCACTATCACTCTCTTTAACCATCTTCCAGTCCCATACTGACTAGTTACATTCCGTCTTCCTCATGATCAGAAATTCGTTATCACCTGAAAACAAGTTCACTTTCAGTGTCCGCGCGAGGCGTATCTCCGACCGCGGTCGTAATGATGGAGGTTTGTGATGTCGAGAACTCGTCAGGTAAGGCCCAAAGCGAAAAATGAAATTGCAAAATGCCCGACGGGTATTTTCGGATTAGACGAAATCACTGAAGGTGGTCTACCCAAAGGCCGTCCCACACTCATCTGCGGCGCGGCCGGGTGCGGCAAGACCATCCTGGCCATGGAATTCCTGGCGCGTGGCGTCACTGAGTTCGACGAGCCAGGTGTGTTCATGGCCTTCGAGGAAACAGGGCCTGAGTTGATCAAGAATGTCGCTTCGATGGGTTTTGATCTGCCCTCCATGGTCGCCCGCAAGAAATTGGTGCTGGATCACGTGCGCGTTGAGCGCAGCGAAATCGAAGAGACCGGGGAATACGATTTGGAAGGCCTATTCATCCGGTTAAGCAGTGCCATCGATGCCATCGGTGCCAAACGGGTGGTGCTCGACACGATCGAATCTCTGTTCTCCGGCTTTAGCAACACGAACATTCTGCGCGCGGAACTCCGCCGCCTGTTTGCGTGGTTGAAGCAGAGGGGTGTCAGCGCGGTCATTACCGCTGAGACCGGGGACGGAAGAATTACGCGCAACGGGATTGAAGAATACGTCGCCGATTGCGTGATCCTGCTTGACCATCGCGTCGAGGACCAAAGTTCGATTCGGCGGTTGCGCGTTGTGAAGTATCGTGGCACGATGCATGGTACCAACGAGTATCCCTTCCTCATCGGGCAAACCGGTCTGTCCGTGCTTCCCCTGAGTTCCTTGAAGCTGGAGCACAAGGCTCTGGCGGAAAGAATTTCGACGGGGGTTCCACGCCTGGACACCATGCTGGGCGGAAAAGGCTTCTACCGGGGGACCAGCATCCTGGTTTCAGGTGTGGCGGGCACGGGCAAGAGCAGTCTGGCAGCGCATTTCGTGCAGGCGGCCTGTGCACGGGGCGAACGCGCCCTGTACATGGCTTCTGAACAATCCACCAACGAAGTGATTCGCAACATGCGCTCGATCGGCATTGACCTGGAGTCTTGGATCAAACGGGGTCTATTGCGCTTCTATGCGGCACGGCCCGGCACTTTCGGATTGGAGAAGCATCTGGTCACGATTCACGATTTGACCATGGGGTTTGATCCGAGAGTCGTCGTCATTGACCCGATCACGAATTTCGGTTCGGTGGGAACTTATACGGAAGTGAAGTCGATGGTTACCCGCCTTATCGACATGTTCAAGTCGCAAGAAATCACTGCGATGTTCACCAGCCTTACCTCAGGCGACAGCAATCCCGAACAGAGCGAGGTGGGCGTCTCCTCGCAGATGGATGCGTGGCTGTTGTTGCGCAACCTGGAGTGCAATGGCGAACGCAATCGTGGTCTCTATGTACTGAAATCGCGTGGTATGGCGCACTCCAACCAGATTCGCGAATTCCTGCTGACCGACCACGGAATTCAATTGCGCGATGTCTACCTGGGACCTGCGGGACTGCTTACCGGCTCGGCGCGAGCGGCACAGGAAGCCAAAGAACGGGCGGAAAGCATTGAGCGCCGGCAACAGGCGCTGCGCAAGGCTTTCGAACTCAAGCAAAAACGGCAGCAATTAGAGGCGGAGATTGCAAAGATGCGGGCCGACTTCGCGCTCATGGAACATCGTTCGCTGCGCGATGCCCGTGAACTGGAGTCGCAGGAAAAGCAAATCCTGATGGACCGCGGAGAAATGGCGCGCATCCGCAAGGCGGACCTGGTTCAGGCGCACGGCAACGGGCGGGCTTGAGAGTTTGGCCCACATGAATTGGAAAAAGAAGTGAGTCCGACATGATAAAGGTGAGAACAAAAAGACAGAAAATCCAAAGCCGGAGAGTGCGAGCGCCCCGGAAGGCGTGGAATCTGCGTCTCTACATCGCCGGTGATACCTCGCGGTCGCTTGCGGCCCTTACCAACTTGCAGAAAATTTGCGACGAGCACCTTCCGGGCCGGTACCACGTGGAGGTGGTCGATCTGCTCAAGAATCCCCAACTGGCGGCCGGCGACCAGATCGTGGCCGTGCCTACGCTGGTGCGCCGTTTACCGCCGCCGCTGAAAAAGATTATCGGCGACTTATCGAACTGGCAACGGGTGCTCGTCGGGCTCGATCTGCGCCCGGGAAAGGTTTCGCAATGAAAGCGCAATCGCTGAAGAAGGCTCTCGCCGCGGCCAACGCTTCAGCAAACGGCGACAGGAAGTATGTTCTTCGCCTGTATGTCACGGGCGCGACGTCCTCGTCACGGCGCGCCATTCTGAACATTAACTCGATTTGCTCCGAGCACCTCCAGGGGAGATACGATCTCGAAGTGATCGACATTCACCAGAAACCGACCCTGGCCAAGGACGAGCAGATTGTGGCGGCGCCCACCCTGATCAAACACTTGCCTCTTCCCTTGCGGCGAATCATTGGCGACTTGTCGGATCGTGACCGCGTATTGTTCGGACTGGATCTGAAAGCCAAGGCGTAGGAGCGTCATGTCGTCTACGAAAACACCGAGCCAGCGGCAGTTGCGGGCGGAACTGAAACGCCTGCACGCTCGCCTGGCCGAGACCGAAGCGACCATGAATGCGATCCGCACCGGCGATGTGGATGGCATTGTAGTGGAAGGGCCGAATGGCAGCCGCATCTTCACGCTGCAAAGCCCGGAGGAACCCTACCGCATTCTGGCCGAGCGGATGAATGAAGGCGCGGCCACGCTGACCTGCGAAGGCACGATCCTTTTCTGCAATCAGCGTCTGGCCGACATGGTTGGAGCCGCGTCAGAACGGCTGCTGGGTTCTGCGCTCCATTCCATCCTGCATCCGGACGAGCGCGCCGGGTTGGCCGAACTCCTGCTTTCTGCGCTGGACCAGGACGTTCGCGTCGAGCGCCGGCTCTGGCGCAGCGATGGCACGATCCTGCCGGTGCAGCTATCGCTCAGCCATATCCCCATCGAAGATTCCGGGCACGGCATCTGCATGGTGGCCACCGACCTGCGCGAGCAGAAACGAGCCCACGAAGAAGTGCGCCGGCTCAACGCCGGATTGGAACAACAGGTCGCCCGACGAACCGCCGAACTGGAAGCCGCCAACCGAGAGCTCGAGGCATTCACTCACTCCGTGGCGCACGACCTGCGCGCTCCCTTGCGCCACATTCATGGCTTCTCCGACCTGCTGCAGCGTGACACCGAATCTGCCTTGAGCACTGATGGGCGGCACTCCCTCGATTGCATCCACGGGGCAACTTTGCGGATGGAAAAGCTCCTTGAGGCTCTGCTGAATCTTAGCCGCTTCGGCCGGCAATCATTGCAGCGACAAGAGGTCGACTTGATGAAGTTGGTCCGGGAAGTGATCGAGGATCTTGCGCCGGACCTCAGGGATCGGAAAATCGATTGGAAGATCAGCCCGCTTCCGAAAGTCAACTGCGATCTCGCCCTGATGAAGATCGTTTTAGCCAACCTGCTGTCGAACGCGGTCAAGTTTACGAGTCAGCGAGCCGCAGCCACCATCGAGATCGGCCAAACGATGTCGGATGGCCAGCGCGTGCTCTTTGTCCGCGATAATGGGGCCGGCTTCGACATGCGATACGCAGGGAAACTCTTTGGGGTATTTCAGCGCCTGCATCGGGCAGAAGATTTTGAGGGAACCGGCGTCGGGCTGGCGACCGTGCAACGGATTTTGCGGAAGCACGGAGGAAGAATCTGGGCCGAGGCCGAACCCGGCAAGGGAGCGACCTTCTATTTCAGCTGCGAGGCAGCCGAGACCACCGCCGGACCAAAGGTCGCAGTAGAAGAGGTCGTGTGAACGGATCGCCGCTTTTCCTTACAGACTTGGTCACAAACGTGTGCGATCCGCGCATTTTGCGGAGATTAAATCAGTTCGTCTCCTGCTGCTGTGCGCTCGCAATACTGTTCGGGTTGTGGGTGCTGACGGGATGGATGTTCCATCTCACCTGGATGAAGAGCATCGTGCCGGGACAGGTTGCGGTCAAGGCCAATGCCGCCACCTGCTTTATCTTCCTCGGTCTCGCGCTGTGGATTTTGCGAAAGGAAGATTCTCCCATCGCTCCTGCCTGGAGGTTGGCCGCGAAGGCCGCGGCCTTCATTGCCGGTGTGGTGGGTCTGCTGTCATTGCTGGAGTACGCAGCCGGCTTGGATCTCGGCATCGATCAGTTATTGTTCACTCCCGGACCGAAAGACATTCCGGGCAGTGTGCGTCCAGGTCTCATGTCTCCTCTCGCCGCTTTTGGTTTCTTCGGGCTCGGTAGCACGCTGCTTCTACTGGACGTCAAGTCGAAGCTGGCGCGTTGGCCTGCGCAATTGCTGCCCTGCGTGGTGGCCATCGCCGCGATGTTCGGCATCATGGACTTCGTTCTAGATCCCATCACGACCCACACTTACATCTCTCCAGTAACTGCTTCGATCTTGTTTCTGTTTAGCTTCGGGTTGATGTTTGCTCGCGCGGATTGGGGTTTGGGTGCTTTAGTGGCTGGAGTTACACAGGGTGGCACACTGACGCGCCGTCTGCTGCCGGCCGCGATCCTGGTCCCGCTGGTCATCGGATGGCTGCGTTGGAACGGACAGAACATCGGACTTTATTCGAATTGGACCGGCGTATCGCTAATGACAGTAATCTCGATCTTACTGTTATCCGGCCTTACGGCTTTGAGCGGCTTCACCCTGGCTCGCAACGAGCGCGAACGCCAGCGGGGCCAGGAGACCGTTGACCGTTTAGCCGCTATGGTGGAGTGTTCCGACGTCGCGATTATCGGAAAAACCACGGATGGAGTGGTCACGAGTTGGAATCCGGCGGCCGAAGCAATCTACGGCTATTCGGCCCGGGAAATTGTCGGCAAATCGATCTCTACCGTGATTCCGGCGAATCGCCGGGAAGAGTTCGACACGATCCTCGAAAAGATCCGGCGAGGGCAGCGCATCAGCCACTACGAAACGACACGGGTGCGCAAGGACGGGCAAGCCGTTTCCGTTTCGCTCTCGGTCAGTCCTGTGAAGGACAAGGCGGGGAACCTGGTGGGAGTGTCCACCATTGCTCGCGACATTACCGAACGCAAACGTGCGGAGGAAGAATTACAGCTGAGCCGCGAACGCCTCGCCCTAGCCCAAAAGGCTGCGCATTCAGGCACTTTCGACTGGGACATCCAGAACAATGTCAATCACTGGTCCCCCGAAGTCGAGGAAGTGCACGGCATCGCGCCCGGAAAGTTCGGCGGCACCTACGAAGACTGGGAAGCCCTGGTGGTGCCCGAAGACCTTGTAGTGGCCAAGAAGGGCATCGAGGAATCGCTCAAGACCGGTGAATTTGCGGGGGAGTGGCGAATCCGGCGCCGCAATGATGGCGAAATCCGCTGGATCACAGCCCGCGCCAAGGTGGTTTTCGACGACAACGGAAAGCCCCAGCGCATGCTCGGCCTCAACATGGATGTGACCGCGCGCAAGCGCGCGGAGGAGGAAGTCCGGCGTCTAAATCGGGAACTGGAACAGCGCGTCATTCAACGCACCGCGCAGCTGGAAGCCGCCAATAAAGAACTGGAAGCATTTACTTATTCGGTTTCCCACGACCTGCGAGCCCCACTGCGCCATATCAGCGGTTTCTCCAAGCTTTTGACCGAGGAGTATGGCTCCGCCCTGGCGCCGGAGGCGAAACACCATCTCCAGAGAATCCAGGAAGGCACGCGGCGCATGGGGCTGCTGGTCGACGACCTCTTGAATCTGGGCCGCATCGGCCGGCACGAATTACGCCTGCAAATCACTGGTCTGAACTCCGTGGTCGACGAAACTTTATTCGACTTGAAGGAGGACTGCGAAGGACGGCAAGTGGAATGGAAGATCGGCACGCTTCCTTTTGTGGAATGCGATCCCGCCCTGATGAAGCAGGTATTCCAAAACCTGCTGTCGAACGCAGTGAAGTTCACGCATCCGCGCAGCCAGGCAGTGATTGAAGTCGGACAGAAAGATGAGGACGGAAGTGCGGTGGTATTCGTTCGCGATAACGGAGTCGGCTTCAACATGAAGTATGCCGACAAGCTGTTCGGCGTATTTCAACGCCTGCACCGTCCAGAAGATTTCGAAGGCACCGGGGTGGGACTGGCAACTGTCCAGCGCATCATTCAGAAGCACGGCGGTCGCATCTGGGCCGAAGCGGAACTGGGCAAGGGCGCTACTTTCTTTTTCACGCTCGGAACTTCCGAGAAGACCGAACTCAAGACCAATGCCGCAACGGCGGGAGATAAAGCATGACCCAACGACAGATCGAAATTTTGCTGGTGGAAGACAATCCGGATGACGTGGAGCTTACCCTGCACGCCCTCCGCAAAGAAAAGCTGGCCAACAGCATTCACGTGGCGCGCGATGGCGAAGAGGCTCTGGAGTTTCTTTTTTGCAATGGCATCCACGCCGACCGCTCGTTCGAGGAGCCGCCGAGGCTGGTACTGCTGGATTTGAAGTTGCCGAAAGTGGATGGCATGGAAGTGCTCCAGCGGCTCAAGGCTGACCCCCGCACCAAAGCCATACCGGTCGTCATCCTGACATCCTCCAAAGAGGAACGCGACTTGGTCAAAGGCTATGGCCTTGGAGTTAACAGCTACATCCAAAAGCCGGTCGACTTCGAACAGTTCCGGGACACCATCAAAAATGTGGGGCTCTACTGGCTGGTCATCAACCAGCTTCCCCTGGTGAATAGTCTCGCGCAGGCTGTATCAACCACGACCAAATGATCTGGCAGTACGGGATCGAAAATGCGAAAGCGTCAATTCCAATCTGCACGCGACGGGATTGTTGAGTACGTTCAATGACTAGCCCAGAGAATCCAGCGTCCGCCAGGCAGCCACTGCACGCGTTGCTGGTCGAGGACAGTTCCAACGATGCAGAACTCATGGCACGCGAGCTGAGCCAGGCCGGCTTCGACTTGACGTCGGATCGGGTGGACAATGAAGACGACTATCTGGCGCAGCTGGAAAAGTCTCCCGCAATTGTCCTTGCCGACTATTCCCTGCCCCAGTTTAGCGGGCTCCGGGCGCTCGAACTGCTGCAAGAGCGTGGTCTGAACATTCCGTTCATTGTGGTGTCCGGAACGATCGGCGAGGAAGCTGCTGCCGCGGTCGTCAAACAGGGCGCCGCAGACTACGTCCTGAAAAGCCGCCTCACCCGGCTCGGTCCCGCCGTCCGGCGCGCTCTGCAGGGAGAACGGAGAATTGCCTATTTCTCCATGGAGATCGCGTTGTTGTCGGCCATTCCGACCTACAGCGGAGGATTAGGTGTGCTCGCCGGTGACACCATCCGCTCTGCCGCCGATCTTCAGCTACCCGTCGTGGCGGTATCGCTGCTTCATCGCGCGGGCCACTTCCATCAGCGGCTCGACACTGCCGGATGGCAGACGGAAGAGCCCGTCGAATGGAAGGTGGAGGAGTTTCTCACCGAGATGCCGGCGAGAGCAACGCTCGCCATCGAGGGTCGGAAGCTGTCGCTGCGCTGCTGGAAGTTTCAGGTACAAGGGGTCGCCGGATATTCTGTCCCCGTCTACCTGCTCGATTCAGACCTGCCCGAAAACAGCGACTGGGACCGGAAGCTGACGTCGGTCCTTTATGGTGGCGACTCGCATTACCGTTTGTGTCAGGAAGTTGTTCTGGGCATCGGTGGAGTGCGCATGTTGCGCGCGCTCGGCTACGAGAGGATCGAACGCTTCCACATGAACGAAGGGCACGCGAGCCTGCTCACGCTCGAACTGCTGCAAGAAGAGGCCGGTAGGGCGCAAAAGGCCCGCATTTCTATCGGCGACCTTGCCAGCGTGCGGCAGCGGTGTATCTTTACCACTCATACGCCGGTACCGGCGGGGCATGATCAATTTGCGCTCTCCGCGCTGGGAACCATTCTGGGATTGCGGGAAGATATGTCCGATTTGCTCGATCAGAATATGGCGCTTCGGGTCTTCGGACGCCACGAAGCTCCGGGAGAAAAGAAATCACCTTTAAGCGGACAGGCAATGCTCAACATGACGTACCTCGGCCTGAACATGAGCCGTTACGTGAATGGAGTAGCTAAGCGGCACGGAGAAGTCTCACGGATGATGTTCGCGGGCTACGACATCGACGCAATCACGAACGGCGTGCACGCCGCGACATGGACATCGCCGCACTTTCAGGTGCTCTTCGATCGCCACATTCCTGACTGGCGGCAGGACAATTTCAGTTTGCGCCATGCTGAGAGTATTCCCACGGCTGAGATCTGTGAGGCGCACCAGCAGGCAAAGGCCGAACTGCTGGCGCTCGTCCATGAACGGGATCATCTGACCATGAGCCCCGAGGTATTCACCATCGGATTCGCTCGCCGGGTCACTGCCTACAAGCGGGCGGACCTTCTGTTCACTGACCTCGATCATCTCAAGAAGGTTGCGCGTGAAGCGGGCGGCCTGCAGTTGATTTATGCGGGCAAGGCGCATCCCAGCGATCAAGAGGGTAAGAAGCTTATCCGTCATATTCTCCAGCTAAAGGAAACGCTAAAGGATGGTATCGCGATCGTCTTTCTCCAGAACTACGACCTCTCGCTGGCAAAGCTGATCACTGCTGGGGTCGATCTCTGGCTTAACACTCCCCAACCGCCACTGGAAGCCTCGGGCACGAGCGGAATGAAGGCTGCGCTTAATGGCGTCCCGAGCTTGAGCATCGTCGATGGATGGTGGATGGAAGGACTCATCGAAGGTGTTACCGGGTGGGCAATCGGAGCCGAGAAGCGGCAACGGGAAGGCGAAAGCAGCGCCCTGCGCGATGCCACTTCACTCTATGACAAACTGGAGAGCATGATTATTCCGTTGTTCCGCCGTGATCGCGATCGCTACTTGGAAGTCATGCGGCATGCCATCGCGGTAAACGGCTCATTCTTCAATACCCAGAGAATGCTGCAACAGTATGTGTTGAGTGCGTACTTCCGCTGAAGCAACGACCCGGGAACATCCGCACACTCTGGATCAAAACCTGAACGCCAGAAGGCACTCACGGCCGTACTATCGTGTGTCGCCATTGTGCCATGTGCAAGCCCCCTTGGACTATCTCGCCTGAATGTGGGTAGGTCAGGGAGCTTGACTTCGCAAACAAATCGCCATCTGGGTGCCAGCTGTGTGTCCACTCATAGATGAATCTGTTGATCCTGAATCTCGAACAGCGCTAGCGTCGGGCTGTGCTCACGATTCGCGCAATGGCCGGCGGGGAGGGATACGCCCAGAGACATCTCCAACAGAGTGACTACTTCGACCAAAAGCGTACCGTCGAAGGCCATTGGCACGGCCGGGGCGCTGAGCTGTTAGGCCTATCAGGAAAGGTCACGTCCGAGGATTTCGAATCGCCCCGGCAAGGACTCGACCCCTCCACAGGCGAGTTTCTCCGTCAGCGCCAAGGCTCCGACCGCATCTCCGCTGATGGAACCGAGCAAAGCAAGGCACGGTCTCTCTATGACATGACCTTCTCAGCACCAAAGTCAGTCTCCGTCATGTGGCCGGCACTCACGAAGAGATTGCGCGCATTAACGACGCAGTTCGTCAAGATCGAAAGGAACATGGTGAACTGGGAACCGGCCGCCATTTCGATACGTGCGTTTCTCTTCAGTGGACAACAGCGCAGAAGCACGACATTTCCAATTATCAAGAGGGGCTCGTGCTTCAATTCCAGCGAGATACGAAGGTGGCAAACCGTCACGAGTCGCTCGAAGTTGTTCGAGTAGGTTCTGAATCTATAGTCGCTCGAAAAGAATCGAGAGAGGAAGTGACGATCTCACCAGAGAAAGTACGCGCTTTCTCGGTGTACGAACGCAGACCCATCGAAGTCGCCTCCGGCGACAGCTTAATGCTCACTGCAAACCGTCGAGATCCTTTCGCGCCACGAACGGAGAGTTGGTGAAGGTGAAATCTGTGGACGAGGCTGCGATCCGTCTGGAAGATGGCCGAACTATTCCCGCCAACTATCGCGAGTTCGCACATGGCTATGCCATCACAGCCCATCGCAGCCAAGGCAAAACCGTGGACAATGTCATCATCTCCGCAGATGCGATGAAGAAAGAATTGTTTTATGTAGCTGCTAGCCGTGGGCGCAGCGAGATAGCTGTCGTGACCAGCGACCGCGAACTACTTCGAGAGTCGGTTGGCGTGTCCACAGCGCGGCAGTCTGCAATGGAGTTGGTCAGAAAGCAACAACATGAGCAAGGCTCGGACAAAGCACCGGAGATGAGCCATGAGTCTGGTTTCGCCCGGAATCATGCGACTCACATCGCAGAACAGCATTCAACTCTCGAACCGGCGCACGACGCCGGAAGAACAGCAGGCCATGGTATTGAGCAAGACATCGGTCATAGCCTCGGCATGTGAGGACTGGCTTTCACACCTCCCCATTCCCCACATAGCGGAGAAAATTGCCGGGAAGAAAGGCTTGTGTCAAGGCCGCGCCTTGTGTGCCGCGTAGCGGTCGAAGAGCCTTGACACGAGCCGCTTGTCGGCCATGCTGCTAGATGTGGGAACTGTGAATCGTGTATTCAGAACCCCCGGATGCCAAATTCGATTTGCGCGGTGACCGAACTGTCCAACTTGGCACCGCATTTCCGCAGAGCCGCAGTGAGTCGCTCAACTTGCGGCTTGCTTGGAGCGGTGAAGCTTGCGTTAAACCGGGCGTGCCAACGATGAATGTAAGAATCCGCGAGATTTCTCACGCTCTCCGCGTCACTGTCGCACGCCGAAAGCAGATAGCTGATGCTCTCCCATTTGCTTAAGCGGGCAATCAGGAACAGCACATTCCTGCGAACATGCAATTCCTGAGCATTTGCAAAAACGCTCCAAAGGCTTTCCCCAGTGGCCAAGTGGAGAGTCTTAGCGACACCCTTCATGGCCTCTCGTGACACACTTCGAGAGTCGTCCGAGAGGTATCGCTGAAACACGTCCAGGAAAGCGTCGGCCTTCAGGCGCGCGAGGGTTTGTAAAGCAGCTCGCCGAACTCTCGGAATTTGACTTGCTAGATGCGGCACGACAAGGCCGCCGTCAGACGCATCTCCGGTCTCGCCCAATCCAGAGATAACAGCAGGAAGGGTTGTCGCTTCGGAGTTGTCTAGCGCATCAACATAGAATGCTCGCAGGTTGAAGCCGCCCTCTTTCCCCAACTGAAATTGAGCATAGCCCCGAACGGATGGATGATTGTCCTTCAGAGCTTCCTCAAGCCACGGTTGCGCCCTGTCATGGAACCTCGTGCACGATATCTCTAGTACCGTTCGTCGTACCGGAGCAAATCTATCCTTTTTGGCTCGCGACAAAATCTGGTCGACTGATTTAGGGTCTGAGAGAGATGCGATTCTCTGCGCACCTTGCAGTCGAATTGCTGGATCTGGCTCGGACAGTGCCTTTTCGACAAGTTGGATCTGATGTAAACTCTCGGCTCCGAATCCTAACTTGTAGCAAGCTCGTTTGACTTGATAATCAGTTGATGCCAGTCCAGTCAGGAGGGCGGTCCTACCCTGCTCGGATCTAAGCAGTTGCTCGATTTCACCTACGATGCCTTCCTGTTCCCCACGGCGGGCTAGGCGGAGCCGATTCACGAGCGCTATGTTCATGACAAAGAATGGCGCATATTTGCTCGTGACGCGCAGTCGCACTAAAGAGAGAGCAGTCTGCCGCACCTGTTGTACCCAATCGTTTAGCCGCAACAGCAGGAATGGCAGTTCTGTGCCATCCTCCGTGGCAGAAAGTTCGCGAAGGGCCTCCTCCCGCACATAGCCGCTGTAGTGCATCGAAGCGACTCCCAGGGCGAAAACCGACTCTTCCTCGAATCTCTGCAACAAATCCAGCTGACCGGGCTTTAGTTCGGCCCACGGGGACGGATAAGACCAGTTATAGGGAGAGAGCTCTCGCATGATTTGGTCGAGCCATGGAAGCTCTTCGGGCCGCAGAACTTCAACGAGCGCTGACACTGCAGAGGCAGCCGATCGCGCAACATCGCGGTCCCGATCCAACAAGAGAAGAACGATGTCCGGGATTGCAGCTGGGTCACGTGTCTGACTGATAAGAGCTAATGTACCGATTCTGTGCTTCTTGGAGCTCTCCCAGAAGGAGACCGGCCTGTGCAGCAGTTCCGTGAGTCTCCTTGTCTCCGCCGCGCGTGGCCTCTGCATAGACAGGATTGTACACAGTGGTGAAGTGCGCGTTCCTTGCCGCAACTCCTTCCCGGCAGCCGAAAGAAGGACTATTGACGCTGCCGATTGACATCGAAGCTTTCATCAGTTCGAGTCGAACGTGTTTTCCTAAAATATTTTCGATACTTTTTCCTTCTGCAGGTTCCTTTTATAGATAGAGGGTACATTTCGCGGTGATCACAGGAGTGTCTGCCAACAGGTATCAGTCGCTCAGATGTATGCGTCTGTCTCTGCTAGTTACCTAAAAGCACTTATAGGTAGCTATCGCACCTATCAGGAGCTTCCAGTAATTTAGAGCGCCTACAGCGCCTACAACGCCTTAAATGTCTTCGAATGCCTTAAATGCACTTCCACTACGAAAAGAAAAAAGATTTTTGAATCGCGAGCAACAATTGCGTGCTATACAGTTTCTATACGAAGTATGTTCTCGTCTGTTCTAGACGCGATGACTAACACCAGCCGAGTAGTGAAGGATCTCGAAGTCGATCGAATGGAGCCGAACGGAGAATTCGGCTTCCAAACGAGTCTTTGATTCCAGCCACGTCTCGACTCTGCATTCTGTGGGGTTGATATGAGCGAGATGCATCAAGCGCCACCAGTCACCCAGCCTGTCCCTCATTTCGAACGATTCCTTGATTCACATCAAGCGGCAGAGCTACTGCAAATTCATCCGAAGACACTTCAGCGTCTCGCTCGCAAGGGCGAGATCCGCGCGATGCGAATCGGAAAATTGTGGCGCTTTCGTACATCCGATCTCGACGCGTGGGTCGACTTGAGGTTAAAGTTAGGCAGCTATCCGTACCGTCCCTAACCACGGAGGATCGTGATGAGACGGACGAGATTTCAGCAAGGCAGCCTTCAGATCGTGAAGCGCGCCCGTGGCCGACACGCTTGGGAATATCGGTGGTACGAGGTCCAAGCAGACGGCACTCGCAAGCGACGCTGTCTGATTCTAGGTTCGCTCGAACAATATCCGAACGAGACGGCGGCTCAAAAGGCTGTCGCCGCGCTTCGGGCAGACATCAACGCTGAGAATCCGCGCACCAGCTTAACCCCGATCAGCGTTCAGAAACTGATCGAACATTATCGGGAAAAAGAGCTGGGCCCGAATTGCAGCAAAACTCGGAAAACGCAGGTCACCTACGAGGGTTATTTCAACAAATGGATTTTGCCTCGCTGGGGAAGCTATCGCGTCACCGACGTTAAGGCAGTCGCCGTGGAGCAGTGGCTCTGTTCGCTGCAGTATGCAAACGGAAGCAAGGCGAAAGCTCGAAACATTATGAGTGCGGTTTTTAATCACGCTGTCAGATGGGAATGGCTCGATGTGAATCCAATTCGCATGGTGCGTCAAAGCGCCAAGCGCACAAGGATTCCTATCGTGCTTTCAATCGAGCAGGTAGCGGCACTTCGCCGCATCTTGAAGGAGCCGACGCGGACGATGGTTTTTGTTGCCGTGTTCACGGGCCTTCGAGTCGGCGAGTTGCTCGGTCTGAAGTGGAGCGACATCGATCTTCAGAAGATGGTGGTCCATGTCGTTCGCTCGATCGTCATGCAGCACGTTGGTGATTGCAAAACGGAAGCCTCTCGCAAACCGGTTCCACTCGATTTGCGATTGGCAAAGGTCCTGTGGGACTGGCGGCTGCAAAGTCCCTACGCTACCGACGAGGACTGGGTTTTTGCCAGCCCTCACAGCGGAGGGAAACTGCCGTACTGGCCAGGTTCGCTTTACAAGGCGCATCTGGAGCCAGCGGCGAAGGAAGTCGGAATCGTAGGTCACTTTGGCTGGCCATACATTCCGTCACACATACGCGACACTCCTCAAAGGCAACGGCTGAGGACGTGAAAGTCGTGCAAGAACTTATGCGGCACGCGAACATCTCGGTCACCTTGAACATCTACGCGCAAGCGATCACGCAATCGAAGCGCGACGCACAGAGCCGGGTTGTGAGCTTGCTGCTCGACAAAAACGAAGAAAAACCCAGCACCGAGGCTTATCGGACGTTAACGGACGTACAAAATTCTGGAGGGGATTTGCAAGTGGTTGATAAAGTTGGCGTCCCCGACGGGATTTGAACCCGTGTTACCGCCGTGAAAGGGGCTCAACAATCCGTAACTAATTGAAACTAGACGGCACCGACAGCCCATTTTGGAGCCGTAAGTAACGATTTGGAACCTTATTGGACCCTGATTGGACCCAAGTTTTTCTGAACAATAGCTTGGGCAAAAATTGAAAATTCTGCTGCGCAATTCGCAAATTTTTCTACCTCATGTTCTCGCCGCTGTACTGCGAACACACGTCGCGGAAATTCCGCAGATTTTCCCAACTGAAAATCTGGGCATAATCCAGTGAACAATCAGGGTCCAATTGGACCCTGATTTCGCCTTTTCAAACACGAGCGTTTGCGTGGCGCACCCCAATCCTTCCATTTCCTGCTGAGGGACTGTCGGGGTTCATTTCTTGAAATAGTCCGGCTTTCCAAACCACTCTCCTTTTTGAATTGACACCTGCGCCACATGGTCGCCGATCTTCTGAAGTGCAGCATAGAGCAAGTCAAAGTCGAGCCTAAAGCCCTTGTTTCCGTCATGCAGCGTCTCACTGAACGAGAGGGGGGCCGTGCCGAATCCGTGAACAGCCGCGCTCCTCATATAGCTGTAACAGATTGCCCCAATTGAGCAACGCCAGAGGTTGCCGATGATGTCCTCTTGCTGCGATTCCGACATGTTGCTCTTGCGAAGAATGTCTGCAATTTCCGCCTCATCAAACATTTCGCCAGGTCTTTTCTTAATCAAGTCTTCAACCGCTCGCTTTGCGTCTGACGCATTCTTCCAATATTTGTCGTTGTCAGGATCGAGTAATACCTGTGCGTGGAGTTTTCCGAGTAGCGGATTACCGCTCAGTTCCCGCAGTGCTCTGCAAAAAGTCTTTGCGTTTGCCTCCCCGTAATAGCAAGAGGCGAGGCTGTCAATATAGACGAGGCACAGTGTGAACGCTTCATCTTTGAAGGATACGTCGCCGAGATTCTGAGTACGCAACGTTGCAAGTCTTTCAATCCTCAGCTTTGCCTGTTCAAAGTACGCTTTGACAAAAAATCCCTTATCAGAATTACTCACGTGTTCTCCATTCAAATATTGTCGATCAGGCGATTCTGCTCAGTCGCATCCTGACTCGCGTGGCGATTGGTTTCCCGCGCAACCTCAACGACATGGCTGATGTAGTCTTCGGGTACTCCATTTTGGCGCAGTCCGTACACGATCCAGGAAACGTAGGCCGCACTGGTCGCCAGACCGGTTTGTTTGTCTTTATCTTTGACGAGAAACGTCCATGCTTTTGATTGCTTGCCTCTTGTATCAACGACCGTAATCTCGCGTGGCTCATATCGGGGACCTTCAATTTGTGCCAATGTCTTTTGCTGGTCCTTGCGTCTGCCGAACACGAAACCGTCAGGAATTTCGTAAAGGACACCCCATGCCTTTCGTCCAGCAACACTGACCAAATCTGATGCTGCACATCCATTGGATTTGCTCTGGACATCGAAAGCAATGTCGAAGTCGTCGAGGGTTTGCGCGAGCCCGCACGTTTGCGCTCGTCCACCTAGCCGAGTAGGGCCATTAAGTCTAGCTGGTAAAGTGTTTGAACCATACTGGAACACTTTGATCATGTGCGCGGTTGGGCTAACAATGAAGCCCTCGACGGTGGTCCCATTTTTGGTAGAAGGTGGTACCCCCTGTGCCAAATAAGCTCCTGAATCTCCCTGCAGAATTGCCCTACCTGCAATGGCTGTCACGAGGGCTTGCAGTTGATCATGTGTGGGAGATGTCTCTGGAGTTTCGATCTGGAATCGCTCAGTCAGCTCTTTCAACCGGGCTGCAATTTCGACAGGTTTACAACGCGATTTTGCTGGCAGTGGCTTGATGCCCAACTTCTTCCAAGCTGCATTTGGGAAAGACTCAAGCGCCAGTACACCTGGCGGTACTGTCACTTGGGAATCTGATGCGAGCGTCGCTCCTCTTTGGACGAGACGCGCAAATACGGCAATTGAAAACTCAACAAAGGCTGTATACGGAGATGGCTTTACGATACCTTGTATCCCCGTCTTTGCCGGCGTATTCAGCGCCTTCTCACACCCTCGGCAATGTAGCAGTGGGCTTTCTGGATCTTTCCATCCTTGGGGGCCGTCCAGAAGCACAACGGATATACGTTCATTCACGCAAAAGTCATAAACGGCATCGGCGAGAGTCGCTGGAGTTAGCGGGGTGGGCAAGTTCCAATCAGATGAAGGTATGAAATTGGCTCTCCACACACTCCCATTTTCGGATTGCAGAACGCAGAACCCGATATTGGCGGCAGCACAAGCGAGATCGACTGAGAAAACCGCGGACATTCACGTTCCTTTCGTCCAACACGTCCTCTCCATAATATGCCCGACTCAGGACACCATGATCTAGACGGGGCTGCGGACCTTTAGGAAAGATGGTGGCCAGGGGAGTACGAGGGGCGCGGCCAGAGCGCCCCTCGAAAATTTTGGGGGCAATGAAAATGCCCGGCCTGAGCCGGGCACGTTGAGCACTTGCATGAATCTAGCTTTAGGTGTCTCCCTTCTGTTGTCTGACGAAGGCTTCCAGAAAACCTTGCGCCTTCAGATTGGTGTCCCAAACGTGAGCAAAGGCGGTATGTTCGCGCTTTAGCTTGGCATTCAGGAGGGTTCGGCCCTCCTCAACAAACGCGGAATACTGCTCGATGCCAGCATAATCATTCCGCCAGTAATAGGGCACGAGGTTCATTACTTTGCCAGATTCCTCTGCCTCAAAGATCATTTCAGGATCGCGCATCAAATCGCCGTTCTGTTCCCCGTAGTGGGCCACGGAGATTGCCGGCAGACCGTTCGGGCCACGTTCCTGCGTGTCTTCGATGACCAGCGTCATCCACGGTTCGTTCTCAATTCGGATGTGAAATCCAGCTTGAAGAGGAGCGGCAAGTTCCAAGATCATGGCAACGGTTTTCATTGCAGCACCTCGGTCGTCGCCGGAGTGCTTCCCGCATCCTTGGGGCTGATCGCCCCAAGGATAACGGTGGACGTGCGTTGGACTACTTCCAAACTCTCTTTCAGCAGATTGGCATCTCCGTGATAGAGCTGGATGTAGTCACTGGAACCTGTTCCGGTTTCAAGTCCTAGAGCATGGCAAACCACAAACGCCACGGCCTCGGCTTCGGTTTCCCGCACAGTCTTGGTTGTCAAGGTGCGGCGCTCGGCTCGGTGCAACATCTCGTGAGCCAGTTCATGCACAAACGTTGCCAGCGTTTCGGACGGCTCCATGTCCGGCAGAATGCGAATCAAGCCGCCATAGGACATGCCCCTTGCGGGGGCAATCTTGTCAGAGTATTCCAGCTTGATTCCCTGGGCGGTCGTGAAGTCAGCCAACTTGTCTAGCTTGTCGCCTACTTCGCCCTTGAACGTGTTGCTGAGTTCGGGCAGTTCTGCGCCTTCGGTCTGGCCAACATCGAACACATACACGGCACGAAAACCCACTAGACGCGGCTCTGGCTTGTCAGTTCTTGCGTCGCTCTGCTGGCTCTGGTCGCCCTCGCTGGCGTTGCGCCTGTAGCCAATCATCGGGGCAAAGATCATGATGCCCTTTTCCCCGCGTCTCACTCTCCGGCCCAACTCGTTCCATGAGCGAATCCCTGCAACCCTCGTTGCGGTCGGGCGCTGACTGGCAATCAAGAGAATGTTCTGAAAACTGTAATTGTGAAACTGCGACATTGCGGTGAGATAGCCAGAGAGTGCTTCACTGTGTCCACCCTCCAAGGCCTTGACCAATGCGTCAATGCTGGCCTTAACGAGTTCCTGATTGTTTTTGGTTCTGCTTGAATCCTTCAATAACATTTTTAATCCCCTGTTCCGCCGGGTAGGCTGTTTTTGTCTTTCACTAGAGCGGCAGCGAGACAAAAACAGATACCGGCGGACACGGGGAAAAACGCAGCGGAGCGAAGGGTGGCAGGGCGTAAGAGAAAGCGCGGTTCGTGCCAAACCGCTGTTGGTTCATGTTTGGCGCGAAACCGGCGCAGTCCGAAACGCCCGTCCGAGCCGCGGCCAAGCGGCGTCCACCCGGAGGAGTGCGAAGTGGGAAAACGACGGCGTAGCCTTCCGTTTCAGAAATGCGGGATGGTTGTTAGGTATCGGGTGTCACAGAGGTGGGGCGTTTGATGTGCAGATCAGGCACGCAATGCGTTTGAGTCCAGCTCGACTCTAATCATGCGACACAATCCCAGCATAAGATCTGGAAGCGTTGTTGGCAGCGAGACAGGCAGGGCTCGTGTTCCGGCTGCCTGCCGCCGTGGCCAAAGCTGACTGGCGCACGAATCAGTGAGATTGAAGCGGAATCCCACAGCGGTTGGAGGAAAGTCAACGATCAATGCATGGCCGTTGAGGTACAGTATGAGCCTTGTTCCTGGAACTTCGTCGGTGCCTATGAGCCCCACCTCGCCTCCGTAGACCACTTGCAGGTGCCCGTTTTCCAGTGGGGTGTCCGCCAAGAGCCTTGCGTAGAAAAAGGCGAAACGGACCTCCGGCCCGCCGTAAGCAGGATGTAGGCTCCGCGATGCTTGCATGGGTACGCGAGCATTTTGGGGAGTCGTGTAGCTTAGAGTAATGGCTGTCTTCGCGCTCCATTTGGCGACGATCTTCAGTTCTGGGTCTCCAAGTTCATCGACATCTTTGCCCTGTAGGACCGCGCTCATGATCGGCTCGACCGCGCCCTCAAGGTCAGACATCCACCCGTTATTGCAGAGCTTGCAAACCCTCCTCATCGTGATGTTATTCACGGGAGGCCGCCTCACCCGCTGACGTTCCCCTGCAAGGGTCGCCCGGAACATGCTCAGGGTTTGCGCCGCGAACAGGGACCGAAACCACTGCGCGAATACATGTTCGGCAGTTTCAGAATCTGGACGATTCCGTCCGGAAGGTGTCATTCTTGTTCCGCAGAAAATGCAGGAGCGTTCGACGGTGGTGGAGCTTTGAGGTGAAGTCGCCATACATTCATTATGACGCTACCTCGCCCTGGGCGGTCGAGGAATGGGCATGACGTGGAGGGGGCGAAGAATGACCGGAATATGGCATGAGCTACGAGACCGCGTGCGACACATTAGGGAGTTGTGTCGGGGACTCAAGATAGAACTCATTCGTGGGCAGGGTCTGGCACAGTCGCTGGATGAGGCGGAAGCGCTCGCTGATGGCAAGAAACATTCGGGACCGGCAAACGAGGCAGACGTGTTGGCCTCTGTCCGAGCCTTTCACAATGTGTGGGCACTGTACGACAGCCTAGATTCGTGCCAGACAGCCGGTCTACCGATAACAGCGCATCTAAAACAGATGACGACCGGAAGCACTGATTTCGGAGTTCCGTCCGAGCCTAGCTCTGCGTTCAGGATGATCTATTACAAAGATTTCGAGGCGGAGTTGTTCATCGCTGCGTCACTGGCACGAGCCGGCTTGCCCGTGAGATTTCTCGAAGAACCCAATGATCCACGAGGCGACATGCTGGTCCAGGAGGTCTTTGTTGAAGTGAAGCACCCAAATTCGGCCAAGTCATTGGAACGGCTGATGCGAAAATTCGACGGGCAGATGCGACGCACCGGCAGTGCAGGCGTGTTTGTCGCTGCGCTGGAAGACGCGTTTCGACTGGCAAGTCCAACCTCGTTCTCATCCAATCAGGAGTTTTCATCGTGGAAAGAGAAGAAAGACGATGAGGTCGAAGTGTTTGGAATAGCCTCCTTGCTGCAGGCCGCCACATTGCAGAATATCGGAGTACTGGCGCAGACATCATCCTACATTGAGATTATCAGCGACGAGACGCAATTCGTGCGCAGGACGAACGCAGTGATATACGATGAACGCAGGTACGCCGCAACTGTAAGTGAAACGCTGAAAAGCATCGCCGCGGTATTCAATCCGCACCCAACTCTCTTTTCAGAAGTGCGGGCGTTCTTCACTGCAAGGTAGCAAGAGCACTGTCTGAAGCCTGCTCGCCTGCAGTTCGCTTCAGTTCGTTAAACGCGTACTTGATTGGACTTTCTTGTAGCAGATTGATTGTGAGTGCATAGATGATCAACAGTTTTGCAGCGGTGCTTTGTTCACCCACAAACACTATTCATGTCTAAAACCCTTTTTTCGATTCCGGTCTAACACTTCGCTTCTAACAGTTTCTCTACCGCCTTTTTTTCCCACTGTACATATGATCCCGGATGCGTCCAAAACTGCCCCCAAGCCGCATTTAAGACCGATGTGACTGTTCCTTTTTCGGAAGGTGAAAACACGTGAACTCCGATCTGCGTCGCGCCGCTGACAGCATACGTACTTATCTTCTTGAGTAATTCGTCGGGATAGCACCAAAAATACTCGGGTTCAGCCTTTACTCCTAAGCTCCCCGTAAAGCAGCGCCATGCATTCTGGATATCGATCGATTCCTGACGCAGTCCCAGAAGTGCCAGTGTGGCGAGAAGTACCCGCATTCGGGCATCGTCTGCGGGATGCGATGATGCGCTTACGGTCGGAACAACAAATGGGTTTTCGCCGCGCTTTATCGCGAGATGAAGGTGTGACCACGCAAATGCGGGACCAGCGGTGATCAACGCAAATACATCGCAGTAGAATTCCGACAGCCAGGACCGAATCCAGCTCCTCTCCCAGGTTCCAAGCATGTATTCGGAGCGCACTGGACTCTTGCGACGTTGGAGCTTCTGCGTTTCATACTGCACGTAACTTATGCATTCATCCAAGCATTTGGAAAATGAATGCTGCAGTGGCTCAATGATCGGGTCATTTTCTTCCACTAGGATTGGATGTGCAAGTTCATGATAGAGGTCTGGTAGATGCAACAAAAAGTGCCCCTCGACCAGCGGCACAAATAGGAGCCTGAATTCGGGAAAGATGTAGAAGTAATCTCGCGAGAGAGTGGTAACAGTCGGAGTGACTGCGGGATACGCAATCTCTTTCGTGATGCGCTCCAGCAGATCATTCAGCCTATGATCCTCGTCTTGCGCCTTGCGGAGTGCCAGAATCGCAGTCGCCTCAAGTGTATCGAGTTCCGAGACAAGTCTCTTGAACTTTCTTAGCCGCTCCGGGCGCAGGCTCTTGTCGAGCAGTCGCTGGTCTTCGATCAGCGATCCGAATTGCGCAATGAGATTGTTGAGCCGGGACCTTGCCGTTTGGGCGAGCGCGTCATAGGCTCGCGGCAGATTACGTGGGATTTTGGCTGTGAGTTCCCTGCTTCGTTCGATCAACTGCGGAACAGATCCCGTAAAGTATGCGTCCAGCATCTACCGTCCCCGCATTTTAGAAAGCATACGTGTCCGCTCTGACTCCAGAGTGGACGCAAGAAGCTCAAGGTCACAAATTACTGCCTGTGACAATGACTGGGATGTCTGTAGCGTAGCGACCAGGCTCTTCAAATCCAACCCAGAGCCCATATCCTTAATTACTGCCGAAAAATAGTTTGTTGGAAAATCCGTCGGCGCTGCAACGGCTGCTAGCTGGGTCGCAAGTTTGTTTCGCTCGGAGTCGGTCGAGCTCGAGCTTCCGAGTTTGGCACTCATAAGAACTTCATCAATTAGCGCGGCGACATCCCGCACTTTGGTATAGAGTCCCGAGTATAAGCCCGTATCACTCAAGAATTGACCTCCTCAACTCTTTCGGGAACGTAGAATTCAAGCGCGTCCGCGTCGAACGACTCAGCGTCTTCCCCGAGCCGACGATCCGTCAACTTAATTGTTATAGGGTCTTTGGCACAATCTTCTGGGCGGGTCCAAGTAAGCCCGGTCAAAAAGAACACGTCCTCCTGACAATTGCTAAGCGCCATATTGCCCTCGATACGCTTAATATGCACGGGCTGAACCGTACCCCGGCGAGGGAATGCACGTCCCGTTGCGCAAATATAACCGCTGCTTTCCTCAAAGCTAAAGTGCACCCCAATTTGCGGGTTCTCCACCCTTTCACGACCGTTCATCTCCTCAACCTCATACACCCTTACAGATGAGGCGGTATTCTTCGGAAGCTCCAAGAACGCATATTCCGTGTTTTCGGCAAGTATCCCGGCCTTCTTTAAATCACCAATTGCAGCTTTGAGTCCGATGCGCTCTGAATTCCAGAGAATTCCGTCTCGATGGATTGCAAGCGATGCAAAAGGCAAAACATGGAGACCAGTGTCGGCTTCAGAGGAAATCACTTCCACAATCATCTTTCGCACTTGTTGGGAGAGGAGCTGCTCTTTTTGATTTGAAGTCTTGATGATGGTCCGGACCAGATCGCCTTTCTGATTTACAAGCGTGAAGCCGGCCGTATTCTGTTTGACGTCGATTCCAACGATCAAATCCGCGTGGAGTGGAGTGGCCAACGCAAACGGCCAACGCTCGTTAGTCAGAAGGACCTTATTCAAAGCAACATTGCGCAGATAGCCGCTCAGACGACCTTGCTTTTCCGGCTTAGGCAAGTACGACCGCTGTCCGGTATTGCTCGTGACAAGCTTGTAGCTATTGTGCCCCACTTCTGAATGAATCACGGACGCGCAAATGTCAAACTCGCGCAATTTCCGAATGACCATCGCCCCAAGTTGATCGTGTTGCCGAATCCTTCGTTCTTCGGTCTCATGTATCATTACGACCGCATAGCCTGACTTCGAGCACTGCTTCTGAACAGCCTCAATGATCGAATTGCCCTGGTCCACAAAATTTCGCTTGAGGCGGTCATTATATGTAACTACTTCGGGACTGTAGACCGGTGGATGCGGGAAGAACTCCGCCACCGTCTTGATCAAGTCCCTAGTGAATGCGGGACCAAAGCCATCCTGGACACTCTGCGGAAGAATCAGATATTGCCTTTGCAGGGGATCCCGAACGTAAAAACCTGCGCGCGGATCGCGCAACATCGCAAGCCGTGCTCTTCCGATGCCGTCAATATCTACATGCTTGGCTCCTTGAGTGCCACGGACAGAAAGCTTCGTACCATTCCCAAACTCGTAATCCGGCAAGAAAAATATCTTGCCGGGCACAGCCTCAGGCTCAGTGGAAACTTTCAAGGAGCAATTGGAAAAGCGTAGATTTTGCAGGTACTTCCGAACGAATGCCCTCGTTGCAGAATATCGTTGGTGCGGCGCGAGAAGAGCGTTGGGACGATTCTTCTCAGCAGTATCAAAACTATCCAAGACTGGAAAACAAAGAGCCGCCGGGGCTGCCCTAAGTTCGCCTCTGTTGCTGGAATAGAGTACAACCGAGGCATCTCCCGACAAAGATGCAAGCTCTTGAGGAATCGGTTTTTGAGATTCACGCCCAATAAACTCTAGAAGATTCGGCTTTCCTTCGACATTGGTAAGAATGTATTCGCTTGTTGTCACGTCGGCAAACTCGCGAAGTTGGATCTCATACCATTTGTGTCCGTAGTGGTAGATGCAATGTCTGCCCTTATAAGGCCTGAACTCCGGTCGCGTTAGCCCCATGGGCAGCGGCTGCTGCTGCACATACTTGTTAGCCACATCCACACAGAGACCGAGACCCGAATTCGTCAGCGGGATAACTCGAACGCTGAAGCCCTGGAAGTGTGATATCCCTTGCGAACATTGAAGAGGACGCTTCTCGAAGAACGGTCGACCGGCACCTGGTTGCCAGAGATGAGAATGGCTCGAAAGAGGATTCTGAATCATGAAATTTAGGAAGCGTGCAGCAATCTCCTGATCTTCGTTGTCTCTCGCGGTGAAATCAAGCTCATGAGTTTCATCGGTTGGGTCGAGGTAGACCGTTGTTCGAACCAGTGAAAATGGCGACTGCGGCCTGCCGGCGTCGTCACGTACTACCAGAAATATGCCCTCTTCGCCTCGGTCAGTAATTGTGGCGGGTGTCCGAAGAGCATAACTTAGGCTCTTGATCAGGAGCTGTTTGTTCTGGTAGTACTCGGGCTGCTCCTTGCTGAGACCTCTGATCCGATATAGTCGATATTTCGCATTTAACTCATCGAGGTTGAGAATGCGGAAAATGTTTGTCCGTAGTGTGGTCACTGGACGCTCCTCTCCCAACAAACTTTCTTGAACGCGCAGCTCTGGCATGTATTTCCAAAACGTGCGACGGCGAAATCCTCTGCAGACAGGTCAGTAGCTTTCTTGCCACCGGTCGCCAACAACATTTCTGTCGCTGTCGCAGCGATATGGTCCTCTGTGCGTTGGAGTTCCTCTTCGGTGGGTTTATATCTTCGGACCTTATTGGTCAGCAGTTGCACTTCCACCAGCTCAACCTCAGTTGCCTCTGTAGGGTGAGGTATTGGGAAATCCTTGTGCGGCTTGCAACGAGTGAGCGCCAGCGCGTAGGTCGCCAATTGGAGCCATGCTTCATCAATGCCAAATACATGCACTTTCCAGTCGAAAATGATGGGTGCTCTGTCTGGGAAGAAGGCGATGAGATCGGGCACAGCACGAACAGTAACTCCTGCCGCAGAAAACATTAGCGCACGCTGTGCAACCAAGTATTTTGCGCCCTTCATGAGATCCTTCACTTCGGTCAGCTGGAAAAAATTCCTGAGAGCGGCCTCGACCTCGATCTTTGCGATCTCGACTTCGGACTGAGCGATGGAACCGCCATACTCCATACAATGTAGGGCAGCAAATTTGTTGCCCATAGCCGCGGGAGAAAATCCCGCGGAAAAGAGCTCGTGTCTTTGTGCGCAAGCCAACTGCTGCAACAGCATCTTCCTCGCTACGGATTTTGCAGTCTCAAGCGTAATGGCACGTCGCTGCCGCACTGCGGGTATCACGGTTTCCGAGATTACCGAATCGACAAGTTGTCCCCGCCATGCGCTGATGCTCTGAAGCTTACTCAAGAGGTACAGTTCTCTCCTCGCCGCATCTTTCGAGATTGCGTTTCCAGCAATCGTCTTGTAGTACCACTGACGCTGGCATCGCTTGAAGGTTTTGCTGTCAGAAATTGACCACCTCATCTTGGCAGGCGTCCCGGGCGCTTAGAGCGAAGGAAGGCTAGATAGTCCGCGAGTGCCTCCTCCTCGTCTGCGGTTGTTGGGCCTAGTCGCGCGTGGAGAGAAGAGCCTGAATCGCTCACCGATGGCAAGGGATACCCCGCTAATTTCAGAATATCCACAAAGTCGACGCGATAGAGCTCTGCGAGTTTCTTCAGCATCTTTGGGGAAGGCTGCTGGACCCTCCCATTCTCCAATTGACTCAAGTATGCATTAGAAATTCCCGTCTCCGCCTCCACCGCTCGAAGCGTAAGATTGGCCCTCTTACGGAATTCCGCCAAATGCTGTCCGACCTTTTTCCCCATGCTTGCTATTATGAACAAGTTGCTTGATATGTCAAGCAGATTAATATGGAATAGACCGGCTCCGTACCGCTCGGCTCTAGAAATGAGGATCTCCAACAAGAATAGAAAGTGAAAGTAATAAAATGGACCGGTAGGTCCGGACAGGAAGGATCTGGTTCGTTGGACAAATTCGCTGAACTCATGCTGCCGCCTGACGAACGTAGACACGATATCCGCTGCCAAATTGCTCACGGGTAGCGCATATCCTGTCTGGTTTGTTATATTTACGAGGCCTTTGCACTCAGATGTATTGTCTACCCCCGACCTGACGGTTCTGGCAAAGTCGTCGGTTAGTCTTCAAGAAGGGCCTCAAGAAAGAGCCATGCTCTTAGCCGAACTCAAACCGAACGTGATCGTCCGGGGACCGATATTTCCGGAACCGGTGCAGGTAATCGTATCGATTCCAATGGGGACATCGGTCAAACTCGTGGGTAAGGGCCTTATTACTGGTCAAGTTCACGAACCGATACTTGATGCGGACCAAGTTGCTACCTTGGAGGCAACACCCGAGAAGGCTCCATTCGATGGCGATCCGCAAAGATTTCGATTGGGAATCGAGGCGCTCCGGCTTGGTCTAGCTTATGAGTACGATCCGTATTTTGCTCTTTCCATCGCTCGGGTAGATCCGCTCCCGCACCAACTCGAAGCGGTATACGACCATTTTCTTCGACTTCCCAGAATTCGATTTCTTCTCGCAGACGATCCCGGTGCCGGCAAAACAATCATGGCGGGCCTGCTGATCAAGGAACTCAAGATACGCGGGCTCATCAAACGGACGTTGATAGTCACTCCAGCGAGCCTTTCTTTCCAGTGGCAGCGCGAATTGAAGGATAAGTTCCGAGAGAACTTTGAGATCATTCGCAGTGACGTTCTTCGCGCAAACTACGGTTCGAATCCCTGGCAGGACAAGAATCAAGTCATCACTTCGGTATCTTGGGTATCGCGGATAGAAGACGCCAATGAGAGTCTGCTCCGTAGCCAATGGGATCTCATCATCGTTGACGAAGCTCACAAGATGAGTGCGTACAGCACTGACAAGAAGACTCTTGCTTATCAGCTCGGAGAAGCCCTGTCTGAGCGGACAGATCACTACCTTCTTATGACGGCAACGCCTCACAAGGGCGACCCGGACAATTTCTGCCTATTTCTTAGCTTGCTCGATCGAGATGTTTACGGTGACGTGCAGAGCTTGGATGAGGCAATGAAGCGGCATGAGGCGCCGTTTTATCTCCGGCGTATTAAAGAGGCATTGGTCACGTTTCCTGATCCTGAAACAGGCAAGGTCAAGACACTGTTCACAAAGCGAAATGTTCAGACGACCGAATTCCAAATTGATGACGATGAATGGGATTTTTACGACGCCCTGACTAGATATGTGGAAGATCAGTCGATTAAAGCGGCCTCCGACGATTCCCCTCGTGGCCGTGCGCTTGGGTTTACGATGGCCATGCTACAGCGGCGATTTGCGTCCAGTGTTTATGCCGTGCGCAGAACTCTTGAGCGAATGAAGAATAAGCGCGAGAGAATTCTTGCCGACCCGGAAGCCTACCGGCAGGAGCAAATTGCGCGCAAGCTCCCAGAGGACTTTGAGGACCTCCCCGAAGAGGAACGTGAAGAGATCACTGCGCAACTTGAGGACGTGGTCGCGTCTGTTGACCCTATTGCTCTCCGCGAGGAAATCCTACAACTAGGCAAGCTGATCGTCCAGGCTTGTGAGCTTGAGGAGCGAGAAGTAGAGCGAAAGCTAGTCGTTCTCAAATCGGTGCTCACTAAGCAAGGGGTTTTCAGTGATCCCAAAATGAAGCTGCTTTTGTTTACGGAGCATAAGGACACACTTGATTTCCTAGCGGGTGATGGAAAGGACGGGCGGCCCCTCGGGAAACTTGTCAAATGGGGACTTTCCGTTACTCAGATCCACGGCGGGATGAAAATTGGTGACCGAGATACTCCTGGAAGCCGCATCTACGCGGAACGGGAATTTCGTGAGAGCTGTCAGGTTTTGGTCGCCACAGAAGCAGCGGGAGAGGGAATCAATCTTCAGTTTTGCTGGTTCATGATCAATTACGACATTCCCTGGAATCCCGTGCGGTTAGAACAACGCATGGGCCGTATCCATCGCTACGGACAAGAAAAAGACTGCCTGATTCTCAACTTTGTCTCGACCAATACGCGCGAGGGCCGCGTTCTCCAAAAACTATTCGAGCGGATTAAGAAAATCGAGGACGATCTTGACCCGAAGCGCATGGGAACGGTTTTCAATGTCCTCGGTGATGTTTTTTCGGCAAACCAACTTGAGAAGATGTTGCGTGACATGTACGCCAGGAACTTGACGGAAGATGTAATTAAGAGCCGTATCGTCGAGCAAGTGGATACCGACCGCTTCCAAAAGATCGCCCACTCTGCTCTCGAAGGACTCGCTAAACGCGAATTGAATCTCTCGGCAATCCTTGGCAAGTCAGCGGAAGCCAAAGAACGCCGCCTGGTTCCGGAAGTTGTCGAGGACTTCTTCTTGCAGGCAGCTCCAGTCACTGGCATTTATCCCAAGGAAATCCAGAAGGATAAGCACGTCTTTCGCGTTGGGCGAATTCCTCGAACGCTTTGGCCCGTGGGTGAGCGCTTGGAGGGACGTTTCGGAAAGCTGGGGCGAGAATACAAGCAGGTGGCTTTCGACAAGCGGTTTTTGACGGATGACCCGACTCTTGAATGGGTGACGCCAGGCCATTCACTCTTTGAGTGTGTCCGTGAAAATGTCTGGGAACGTGTCCAGAGCGACCTGAGTCGAGGAACGCTCTTCTATGACATCAACCGTACAGAACCCGCACGCCTCGACGTTTTTTCCGCAGCCATCAGGGATGGTCGGGGCAATATCTTGCACCGGCGTCTTTTCATTGTTGAGACCGGAATGACGGGTACAATGACCGTTCGACAACCCACACTCTTTCTGGACTTGGTTTCGGCGACACCGTCGGATTCTCCCAAGACGCCCGAGAGTGCTGACTTGCCAGAATTGGACCGTGTGGAGCACGCTCTCGTTGAAGAAGCGTTACAACCTTTTCTTGGCGAGATTTCAGGGCAACGGGAAAAGGAGATTGCGACGATTGGCAGCCATGTCGAAATCAGCTTGAATGCCCTGATTGACCGGCAAAACCTCCATATGGCCGAACTCTTCGAGCAACAGCAGAAGGGCGATGCCTCCCCTTTACTAGCTGCAAACCTCAAGACCACAGAGGATCGCCTGGATGAGCTAAACGGGCGATTGGAACGGCGGCGTGAGGAACTGAAGCAGGAGCGACATTGCACGATTGCGGATATTCGCCATCATGGAAGGGCGTGGGTATTACCGCATCCTGAACGAATGTCTCCGGGCATTGCTCCCATGGTGCGTGACGATGATATCGAGCGCCTGGCTATACGCTTCGTAATTGCTCACGAGGAGGCACGTGGCTGGCGTGTGGAAAGCGTGGAGAAAGACAATCGGGGCTTTGACCTTATCTCACGCAAACCGCATCCTGAAGATCCACGAACAGCCATTGAGGTCAGATTTATTGAGGTGAAGGGACGCGCGGCAATCGGTGAGGTCGCCCTGAGCAGCAATGAATACAAGACCGCTGAGCGGTTGAAGAACGATTACTGGCTCTATGTCGTGTTTAATTGCGGTTCGACACCGCAAATTCATATTGTCCAAGACCCGGTGCGTCTTGGATGGGTACCGATCGTTCAAGTTGAACATTACCACACGAGTGCTCAGAGCATCATTCGTGGTGCGAAATGAGTGATCTTCGACCGACATTGCAGGCAAAATTTGCGATTGAACACCGTTTCGACAACTTCGGCCCTGTACTCATGCAATTGCACGTTAAGGGTTTTCGATGTCACAACAATACATTGATCGAAATTGGTAGCCCGATATCCGCGTTCTGCGGGTTAAACGGCACTGGAAAATCGACTCTCTTGCAACTTGCTGCGGCGGCGTGTAAGCGACCGACGGCACAAGAAGAGTTGCCGACCTACTACATCAAGGATTTTCTCGTTGCGGGAAAGCTAGACCCGAACCCTTTTTCTGATCAAGCCACGGTTGAATACAAGTTTTGGGAACAAGATCGTTCTCTCAAGTCGTTGACGATCTCAAGGGTTGCCACGACAAAGCGATGGTCGGGGTACGGCAGGCGTCCAGAGCGGGTAGTGCTTTTCGCAGGGGTTAGTTCATATCTCCCGTGGGTCGAGCAGCGACATGCCGTTGCTCGACACGCCGCCGATTTGACAGTGGAGAACACAGAGGATGTCGCAGCACAGATCAGGACGTGGACTTCCGCGGTGCTGGACCGACAATACGACAACATGCAGCGGAACACTGTTTCATATGCAACACAGAAACGGGCAGTCGTTAGCGTCCAACGGGGTGCAAGCCGTTACTCCGAAGCACACATGGGTTACGGAGAGGCGCGAAGCCAATTTCTAATCGCGAAAATAGAGTCTCTCCCTTTGAAGAGTCTCGTACTGATCGAAGAACCTGAGATTTCTCTCCACTCTCATGCTCAACATCAACTTGGCCGTTTTCTGGTCGATGTCTCAGTCAGGAAGGGTCACCAGATTCTGCTGACCACTCATAGTGAACCACTGCTGGGAGCACTTCCGTCGGATTCGAGACTATATTTGCATGGCGGAGCAGCGGGAATCGAGGTCATCTCCGGCCTGACAGCACTCGAAGCGAAAAGCTTGATGACCCGAGGCCACGAGAAAGCCCTGCATGTACTGGTTGAAGATGCCGTAGCAAGTGCAATCTTAAGAGAGCTGTTGAGAAGAGTTGATCCAACTTTCTTATCCACCACAGCGCTGTATGTTGCCGGTGGTGCATCGCAATTGACGGGAGCGATCAGGACAATCAAGGCCACGGGGCTCCCAGTGGCGGTTGTATTGGACGGCGACAAGCCCGCAGTTCCAAACGCCAACATTTTCAAGCTGCCTGGAACTCAACCTCCAGAAAAAGAACTATTTGCAAACACAGGTGTGCGGGCACTGATTCACTCAACGTATGCCTTGAATCTTCCTGATTTCGCAGCAGGTCTCGGTGGAGTAGATCACCATGAGTGGTGCAGTAGGCTCGCAGAGCGGGTCAACGTCAGTGAAGATGCTCTTGTTGCTGAAATGGCTCGGGCTTACGCGAACGGGATATCGGAGTTGGAAGCCACTAGCCTTAGGGATCAATTAAAGGAAGCCTCAAGAAGATGACGAAGTTCCCCAAGAGATTGATTGAAGTAGACCTGCCCATCAAGCGCATATCGGAGCACGCGAGGCGTGAGAAGAGCATCCGACACGGGCACATCTCTACCATGCACATTTGGTGGGCTCGGAGGCCATTGGCGGCTTGTCGGGCGGTAATCTGCGCGGCCCTGTGGCCTGATCCAGCCGACTCGCTTTGCCCTCAAAGCTTTCGCAATGATGCATCTCGTCTAATCAACGCGTTCGCTCGGAAAGCAGTCACGCACAAAGAACTAGCCGAGCATTGCTCCCCTGAAAGTTGGGCCAAATGGCAGCAGATTGCGAAAACAGGTGGTTTGGATTCGCATCAGGAATCACACTGGAACGTGTTGCGGTTTGCCTTACTCGATTTCATAGCTGATTTTTCCAATTGGGACAATTCTACTGTTGAAGAATATTTGGAAACCAGCCACGAACTGACTCGTGCGGCACACGAAGCGCTAGGTGGTGCGCCCGGCACAAAACCGCTAGTTGTCGATTCATTTGCGGGCGGTGGGTCAATTCCGCTCGAAGCTTTGCGGGTGGGAGCCGATGCCTTTGCCAGCGACTTGAACCCGGTAGCGGTTCTACTGAACAAAGTGCTGTTGGAGTACATCCCGAGGTATGGCCAGCGGCTTGCCGACGATCTTGAGAAATGGGGAGCTTTCATCCAGGAGAATGCTAAGAAAGAGCTCGCAGATGTTTATCCCACCGACCCAGACGGATCAATACCGATTGCTTATCTTTGGGCGCGGACGATCGTCTGTGAAGGCCCTAGTTGCGGAGCGGAAATTCCTCTTCTTCGGTCACTGTGGCTCGTGAAGAAAGGAAGCGATTCGATTGCTTTGCGAGTTGTTCCGAAGGGAAATAAGCGCATCGATTTTGAGATTGTTGAGAATGCTAAGGCAAGAGAAGTAGGTGATGGCACGGTGCGAAGAAGTTCGGCTACGTGTCCCGTATGTGGGTACACTACTCCCGCAGAAAACGTCAGGACCCAGTTCAAGAACAGAGGCGGAGGAGCCGATGATGCCCGCCTGGTAGCCGTGGCAATTCAGAGTCCCCGGCACAATCGAACAAGGTTTCGGACAGCAACTGAATCCGACTTGAAGTCCTTCCGTGCGGCTAGCCGACACCTAGAGAAAATGCCCGACAGTAGTTCGCAAAGGCCAAATATCCCGGAAGAGCCTCTTCCGTACCTTAGGAGTATTTTCAACATAAATCTGCTTGGAGTTGACGAGTGGGGGAAGCTTTTTAACAGACGCCAAGCTCTCGCCTTGACAGTATTAGTCGCTCAAACTAGAGCCGTCATTAAACAAATCTACGCTAAGGGTGACCAGCGATTTGCAGTTGCCGTTGGAACTTGTTTATCTCTGGCAGTGGATCGATGTGCAGACTATTGGAGCTCTCTTGCAGTGTGGGCTGGTGATTTTGTTGCACACACTTTTGGAAGGCAGGCCCTCGGGATAATCTGGGACTACGCTGAAGTGAATGGTTTCGCGGATGCATCAGGGAGCTATCTCGGAGCGGTTGAGTGGATTTGTCGAGTAGTGGAACGAGAAGGCTCGGTTAAATCTGAAGGTCATGCTGAGCTTGCATCGGCATGTAAGCATCCTCTTCCGAATGATAGCGCTCAAGCGTTTGTTACTGACCCTCCGTATTACGATGCGGTTCCATATGCGGATCTCTCAGATTTTTTCTATGTTTGGCTGAAGCGGACTGTTGGCGAATACCATGAGGGGCTGTTTCTCGAAAGTCTTTCGCCTAAGAAGGGCGAAGTTGTCCAATTAGCGGAAAGAAACCCGCAATACTCTTATAAAACAAGAGAGTATTTTGAAGAGTTGATGACACAGGCGATGTCCGAAGGCCGAAGAATACTAAGGCCGGAAGGCATTGGTGTGGTCGTTTTTGCGCATAAGACTACCACCGGGTGGGAGACCCAAATTAAGGCCATGATTGATGCCGGGTGGGTCGTGACCGGCTCTTGGCCGATTGACACTGAAAGACCCGGACGACTTCGAGCGAATAACTCGGCTGCTCTGGCGTCATCCGTCCATTTGGTGTGCCGCGCCCGTATCAAGGATGACGGAATTCCCGACCCGAATGCGGTTGGTGATTGGCGGGATGTCTTAGCAGAGCTCCCCAAGCGCATTCACGAATGGATGCCTCGGCTCGCAAAAGAAGGAATAGTCGGAGCCGATGCGATTTTTGCCTGCTTGGGACCAGCTCTGGAAATTTTCTCTCGATACGGTAGCGTGGAAAAAGCGAGCGGTGAACGAGTCACGCTGAAAGAATACCTCGAATATGTGTGGGCAGCTGTTGCAAAGGAAGCCCTGAACATGATTTTCGAAGGCGCTGATGCTACGGGATTCGAGGAGGACGCCAGGCTAACCGCGATGTGGCTTTGGACCTTATCGACGGGTTCTGATGGGAGCGATACTGAAACGGAAGACGACGAAGTTGTAGCGGACGAAGATGATTCAGGCAAAAAGGTAAAGATGAGTGGCTTCGTGTTGGAATATGATGCCGCCCGAAAGATTGCCCAAGGGTTGGGGGCACACCTAGAACACCTTAGTAGCCTCATTGAAATCCGGGGAGACAAGGCTCGGCTTGTGCCCGTGGCTGAGCGTGCTAATCACCTCTTTGGAAAACATGAAGGTACAGCTCCAACGAAACGCAAGGGTAAACCGAAGCAGCTCTCGTTGTTGGAAGCGATGGGTGAGTCCGATATCGAATCTGGATGGGGAGAAAGCAGCGCCTCGAAGGTGGGCAACACGGTTCTCGACCGGATTCACCAAAGCTTGATCCTCTTTGCGGCGGGCCGCGGCGAGGCCCTGAAGCGTTTTCTGGTAGACGAAGGCGTAGGTCAAGATCAGCGATTTTGGCGCTTGGCGCAGGCGCTCTCGGCGCTGTACCCCAAAGGGACCGATGAAAGACGTTGGGTAGAGGGCGTGCTCGCAAGGAAGAAAGGCCTGGGCTTCTGATGCCGGACGGACTCGCTGCGCGTTGGTTTGCAACCTTTATGGAGACGGTCCGCCGACACCCGGCGTCGCCGGCCCTACAGGAGGCTGCGCAGCAGGCGAAGCTCGCGGAATGGACCCGAGCCCTGACAACTATCGTCGTTGGGTCGTGTGAGGCAATGGCATGGAAGGGTGTTGCGAAGGGGCATAGATCAACGATTTTGCCGGTTCCGCGCCAAGAATTCCTGGGTCTTGATGCCGTGGCGTTCGAGCCTGCTGGTGAACGCCGCTGGCGTTTCCCGGTTGCGGTGTTTGAGCTTGAAAACAGTACTGCCGACGACCGAGTGGCCTATTCATTGTGGAAGGTTCTGTGCGTTCGATCACAACTGCGCGTGGTGTTTTGTTACCGCCAGGACTCAGGCGATGGATCAAGACTGGTACGTCATTTGGCCGCCGAAGTCGCGCGAGCGATGGAAATTCCAGAACGGACGGCATTGACGGGTGAAACGCTCGTCGTCGTGGGTTCCCGCGATGAGAAGAAAACGTTTCCATACGGCTTTTTTAAGGACTGGCTGTTTGACCCCAACGTGGGACGGTTCAGTCGAGTTTGAAATCTTGGAGGACAAGTAATGGCCCTCAAACCGTGGTACAAGGTCGTGACACCGCGCGAGGATTTGCGCGAGGGGAAACCGCTCGACGCGGCGGAATTTGCCGTCCACCTCGATCAGGTGCGCGACGGGCGTGCTCCTTCCGACTACCAGAACCCGGAACTATTCTTCGAACGCACGTACCTTACTCAAACGCTGACAACGCTTGCAGCGGAAGTGATTCGTCGCCTGTCGGGAGAAAAGACGGAAACATCCGCCGTTTTCAATATGGCCACACAGTTCGGAGGGGGCAAAACCCACGCGCTGACTTTGCTCTATCACCTCGCGGAAGGTGGAGCGAATGCGGACAAGTGGACCGGTGTGTCTCCACTTCTGGAGAAGGCGGGGATCACGTCGGTACCTGAGGCAGCCACTGCCGTCTTCGTTGGAACTGAGTTCGATTCGCTCACGGGGCGCGGAGGGTCTGACGGAACACCATTGCGCAAGACTCCGTGGGGAGAAATTGCTTACCAGATTGGTGGGGAGAAGTCGTTTGCCCTAGTAGCCGAACACGAAAAACAGTTCATAGAGCCCAAGGGTGACGTGATTCGGGCGATGCTACCCAAGGATCGTCCCTGCCTGATCTTGATGGATGAAATTATCAATTACGTCAGCACGTATCGGAAGAAGGGCTACAACAACTCTCTTTACAACTTCATCCAGGCACTTTCCGAGACGGCGAGAGGTCAGGATAACGTCGTGTTGGTGGTTTCGATACCCGCCTCTGAGCTTGAATATACCTCCGAGGACGAAGCCGACGAGCAAAGATTCAAAAAGATGCTTGATCGCCTGGGCAAGCCCGTCATTATGTCGGCTGAGGCTGAAACATCTGAGATCATTCGCCGCAGACTATTCGAATGGCATGGTCTGCCGGATGACGCTCGCGCCACACTTGCGGAATCATCAGATTGGATTCTCGACCATCGTCAGCAGATCCCAGAGTGGTTTCCTATCGATACCGGTCGGGAAGCCTTTGCAGCAACGTACCCATTCCATCCCTCGGTGCTTTCGGTCTTCGAACGAAAGTGGCAAGCGCTGCCGCGATTCCAGAGAACCCGAGGCATTTTGCGACTTCTCGCGCTATGGGTATCAAAGGCCTACCAAGAAGGCTTCAAGGGGGCACACCGTGATCCCTTGATTGGACTTGGCACAGCACCACTAGATGACCCCATGTTTCGCGCTGCGCTTTTTGAGCAATTGGGCGAGCCGCGTCTTGAGGGCGCCATCACCACGGACATTTGTGGTAAGAAAGATTCGCACGCCGTCCGTCTAGATAAGGAGGCTGCCGATTCCATCAGGAAAGCGCGTCTTCACAGAAAGGTAGCCACATCAATCTTCTTCGAGTCGAATGGAGGGCAGACTCGCATCGAGGCAACCGTTCCGGAAATTCGACTAGCCGTTGCAGAAGCAGACCTCGACATTGGGAATGTCGAGACCGTGCTCGAATCGTTGACAGAGGCGTGTTATTACCTGACTGTCGAACGGACGCGGTACCACTTCAGTTTGAAGGAAAATCTCAACAAGCGCTTTGCGGATCGCCGAGCGAGCATCCAAGCACCAAAAATCGACGAACGTGCGCGCGCAGAGATTCAAAAGGTGTTCAGCGCCGGATCGGGTCTTGAGCGTATCTACTTCCCCGAACAGAGTAACCAGGTGCCAGACCGTCCTGTTCTGACTCTGGCCATTCTCGCGCCAGATGTGTCAATGCAGGATAAGAATAAGACTCTGCAAATGGTCGAGACGATGACTAGGGACTGTGGGAATTCTTCCCGGACGTTCAAGAGCGCGTTGCTATGGTGTATTGCTGATTCTGCCGGGACAATTCACGACGATGCACGGAAGGTGCTTGCTTGGGAGGATATTGAAGACGAAGCGGAAGATCTACACCTTGACGAGACACAAAGGCGGCAGCTTAACGAGAACATGAAGAAAGCCCAGCGAGACCTCAAAGAGAGCGTCTGGCGTACCTACAAAATCGTGGTTCTTCTTGGCAAAGATAATCAGTTTCGCGTGATCGACCTCGGACTCGTGCACTCCAGCGTTGCAGACTCGATGGTCACATTCATATTGGAGCGATTGCGCAAGGATGGAGAGGTCGAGAAGGATATCAGTCCCAATTTGCTGATCAGGAATTGGAACCCTGCATTTAAAGAGTGGAGCACCAAATCTGTGCGAGATGCATTTTTCGCATCGCCTCTTTTTCCTCGGCTTCTTAACCCTGATGCGGTGAAGGACACTATCGCGAGAGGGGTTGAAGGCGGATTGCTCGGATATGTTGGGAAGTCCCCAGCAGATGAGTATGAGCCGTTCTTTTTTGGAGGAAGCCTCAGCGCCCAAGATGTGGAAATTTCTGATGAGATGTATATCATCACGCGCGAGACTGCGGAAAATTACAAGAATCTCAGAGAGAAGCCGCCTACACTGACGTTGTTAGTTCTGTCCCCCGGCGCAACACAGGTCCAGCCTGGGAAAAAGCAAGCGTTTGTTATTAAAGGACTCGATCAGCATGGGCGGGATATCGCCGCTGGACAAATTGAATGGAAAGCCTCCGGGGGAATCATCGATAAAGATGGCGTTTTCACGGCTGGCGAGGATGAAGGTAATTTCGTCATTTCAGCGATAGTTGGAGCGGTCAAAGGCTCGGCGACGGTGACCGTGGCCAAAGTAGGCTCGGCGTTCCCGTCAGCGACAAAGCCGCCCGCTCGTAAAGGGATCTTGCGATGGACTGGTGAAATTCCACCTCAGAAGTGGATGAATTTCTATACTAAGGTTTTATCCAAATTTGTCAGTGGGCAGGGACTCAAGTTGACTCTCAGTGTCGAAGTTGCTCCAGAGGGCGGAATTTCCCCTCAAAAGGTAGAAGAAACCAGGGTCGCTTTGCAGGAACTCGGTCTGACGGATGACGTGTCCTCTAACGAGTGACAGACGTGCCAGATTCTTGTTTTGCAGGGTTATTGATGAGGTTTCGAAGACGTATCCGCTTCGGTTCCGTTCCAATGCCCATCCGGGCTCCAAGAACGAATGCCTATTTGTGCCGGGGCGCTACCTGAAATACAAGGCAAGAGAAATGTCTGGAGTATCGCTCCTACTTCTTCAAGAGACGGAGCCTTATCTCCAGGATTGAGGCGGCTCACGAATGCAGCCCATTGCTGCTTCTTCTGCGAGTCGTTCAGGAATTCCTTCGTCAAGGCTAAGGGAACTTCTTTGGGAATCACTGTCCCGCGCCTTTCAAACGAGTCAAGTATTGCCTTGCTTAGGGACGCCATATCGAATGTCCAAGTGTTAGCCATGAACCAGATGTCGTAAAAATCCTTCATCCGGCTATTGCGAATGTCGAGGATAACCATTGCGTGGAATTTCTCAGCAATGCTGGCTTCTCGTGGATAGGCGCGAATCACAGGTGCTTCCATGGGGAGGAGGACGGGAAATGAAGCGAGCTCGGGCTCCGGATATGCGGCATCGCCAAAACCGATGTCGATCTGCATTGGAATTCGCGCTCCCGCCAAGTCGGCCTGAAACTTGATGCGCACGCCATCGTACTCGTCTTCCTCCTTTATTTTTGTGCCTTCGACCGATTTGCTGTCGAAGACAATGCCATCTTCTTCTTGGACTTTGCAGATTACACGAATGATTTCTTCTACCTCGCTGATAGTGGATGATCCGCGTCCGAGTAGGTCCAGATCCTTTGTAGGACGGTGAGTCTGGCCGATCCAAAGCGTGAAAAGAGTGGCTCCTTTGAGAATAAATTTGTCCCGGTGTGGCGACCGCCCAAGGCGATACAAGAAGCGCTCAATGGCGAATCTGCCGAGTACCCGTTGGTAGTCCTCGCCCTTGCTCTGCGCGAGTGCAAGCAGGCGGGTGCGGACGGATGCTGCTGTGTTCTTGCCTCTCTCGCGTGTCACAGCGCCTCCATGTAAGGGCGAATAACATTGCTGACCCGGCAGACCTTGGCGTAGCGGTGGATTTCGTTGACGGTGGCCTTCTTTTGGCGAAGGCAGTCCTTCAGGGCTTCGATCGCGACATCGAGTCCGATTTTGTTCCTGAACTTAAAGCAGTCGGCCACGGTCTTGGCGGCTGAATAAATGCGGACGGGAACGCCCTCGACTTGATGTTCTTCGATTCCTTCAGTGAGCGACGGGCCGGACAGGCGGACGATCCTGAGTGAAGGCGAAGCGAGGGCAGGCGTTCTTGCCCCTTTACCGAGAGCGATCCAAACCGAAGCAGGACTCTGAGTGGTGATCTCGTGAAAGGTAAGTGCCGAAAGCAGGCAAATAACAGATTCGGGCACACGCTTCGCCACTTCGGCATAAGAGTGGCGTTCCGTCACGTTAGCGTCTGGCAGGGTGTAGATTCCACGTCCAGGCCGGTTGAGCTTGCCTTGCCTGTGGAGGCGAACGAGATACTCCCGTGGAAGGCCGATGGCCTCAATGTCGCGGGGTCTAACGATCCCGTGTTGGCTGACATACTGCATAATCTTCTGGAAAGGCTTGGCCATAGAGTGTCCCAATACGTCATTACTTAACCACATCTACTGACGTTTTGCAACACCCATCTCGCAACATCAAACGGAACCCTCTTCCGCGTGGAAGACTTGCCGTGATCTCAGGGGGTCAGAGCGTCGAGTTTGCATTCGTTTCTCTCGTTGTCGAACCCACGCATGGCCGCGATTTCCGAGATTGAACGGTGTCCTTTAGTCCTACCGATGTGAACCAAGAGGTCTACGGCGCTGCCGATGTTCGCCATGATCGCCCGGTGCGGTAATTCGATCCCGCTCTGCAAAACGCAATCCGCGAATCGAGTGACGGCTTGGCGGGCAGAATTGGCATGGAGCGTACAGAGACTCCCTGCATGTCCTGTGTTCAATGCTTGGAGCAAATCGAAGGCTTCCCCACCACGTACCTCGCCCACGATGATTCTGTCCGGCCTGTGGCGCAGCGCTGCCTTCAACAAGTCGCGGACGGTCACGGCTGGCAATCCTGTCTGTTCGCGGCGGGTTTCAAACCGTACCAGGTTGCTCTTGCGAATGTTGAGTTCCGCCGTGTCTTCAATCAGGAGAATCCGTTCATCATCCGGAATGGAATCAGCAAGGATATTCAGAAGCGTAGTCTTTCCACTGCCCGTACCTCCGCTGATGAGAATGTTTTGCCGGCTGCCGACCTTCTCGCGGAGCAATATGGCGGTTTCCTGGCTGAGGGTTCCGTTTTCGATAAGGTCAGTCATCATAAAGTGTCTGGTGTTGAATTTACGGATTGTGAGGGTTATTCCGTCAACACTGCACGGTGGGAGCACCGCGGCCACGCGGCTCCCATCTGGCAGGCGGGAATCCAAGATCGGCTTCTCTTCGGAGATATCGTCCCCTAAGCGGCGCGCAATGTTTCGCACGGCAGCGTTGAGCGCTTGCTCAGAAATGGTGATGCCTGGAACCTTAGTGAGCTGGCCGCGCCGTTCGATGAAAATCTGAGACCCGGCGTTCACCATGATTTCGGAGATGTCTGGGTCCAGAATGAGATGTTCTATTGGCCTCAAGAATGGCAATATCGTTTCAAACTGCATGGCATTCCTCACAACAGCCCACGGGCGATCTGGTCAAAATAGGAAACATTCGGGTCGAGGTAATACGGCTTCAAATAGCAGAGCGTGGCCTCCATTGGATTCAGACCGTCATACGGGAGTACGACTGCCTGAGCGTTCGCGAGTTCTGCGAGAAACTTCTGGCTGAATCTGTAATCGAGCCTCACGCTGTAGCTTTTGGAAGCGCTGATGCTGCCTCGATCTGAAACGGTTTTTCCCGTCAATAGGCTCAGTTTTGAATCCTGCCCAGATTCGGAGATGTTGTAGGTCACGAACGGCCTATCCTCTCGGCCACATAATTCACTGGCGAGCCTGGTTGAGAAATCGTCGGCAAGGGCTAGGAATATCTTTGTGCGGAAGGTTTGGAGAAGCGTCCTGTAGCTGTCACCCGAGAGCGTTGACTTCAACGAACTGATGCTCTGTGTCGCGACGATTGGAATACATTTCGATTGCCGTGACAAACTGAAAAACTTCTCGTCGCCGATTGGGTCACTCTCTCCAACCGTCGCAAAACTCTGATATTCATCGCACATTAAGAAGACCTGTCTGAAGGATCTTTCCCGATTGCGCTCCATTTCTGGTACGCGGCCCAGGACTGCCCGCTGAAAATCCAACTTGAGCATCGTTCCGAGAATTCTGGCGAGACTGGCATTCAACGAAATCGGAAAGTTGAGGGCGCATATCTTTCCGTGCTCGATCAGCCAATTGAATGACGGAAAGGGCTTCCCATAGGGGAAGGACCCGTTCTCATCGGGCACATTGACTGCTGGATCGTAGGTTTGCTTGGGCGGGCAGAAAATCCGCTTCACTGCCGGATTAATGTCGAAGAGTGAGAGGAAAATAGAAACACCTTCGACAATCGAGCTGCGTAGCTTCTTCTCCAGCCCCATCCAGTCGTCGAAATACCAGCGCTTTACAGCTTCCAATTGCTGCCGCTTGATGTCGTCCAGGCCAGAGGAAGCCTCGACGGTGAATCTTTGGCATTCGAGAGAAGTTCCTTGTTTGCTGAGCAGTTCCTCCAACCTGGCCGATGCCGGGGCCTTGTACATCCCTTTGGCCTCGTCATACGCAAAGGCGACCTCCGCAAATGTGTTGGCAAACTTTTCGTTTCCATATGCCTCGGGGGTTACGCAGACGTACTCGCGAGTCTCGAATCTGGCTTTGCCCTCCTCAATTCGTTTTTCAAGCTTCGAGGGTGAGATCGCGCACTCGTAAACATCAAAGAATGTCACGTAATCGTAGAGCACCTTATGCAGCAGAATGATGTGCTGAAGCATATTGGTGTAAGCCTGCTGCCAGAATGGTTCTTTGCCATGTCCGTACAAATTGTTTAGCAGCGAAGCGACGCTATAGGCCAAAGCTGATGAATCTAGGTCGTTGTGCAGAGGGTTGTAGCGGTAGTCGGAATTCAAGGCGATTTCCACGTAGTCGTCCTCGCGGTCATGCTGTCGGGCAATCTCTCGAATCTGGTGGCAGAAATCTCCTTTGACCTCCAGCACGAGCCCGCCAATCCGTTTGGCCGGCTCATCAGATTTGAATGCGATGAGCTGCTCGGCAAATGGACGCATACAGCATGTTGTTTTTCCCGTTCCAACTGCCCCGAACACTCCGATGCCGGTAAACAATCCTTTTTCTGGAATCGTCAGCCATTGCGGGTCGCTGGCGGGAGTGATTCTTGTCGGGTGATGAATCTCTCCGACGACAAGGAACAGATCGTCCCTGAATTTTGGATCGGGATACAGCGGAAGGGGATTCCGCTTCTGTTTCCGCTTCCGGGCAAAACTCAATACGTAAATCCCCGAGAAGGCAGCGGAGTAAATGAAGAACGGCGTGCTGAACAAGAACAGCGTGTAGCTCCCCCCAAGTACCGAGTAAACGAGCGGGTCTCTGAGGGCTACATATTGCAGGTACAGGTTGCCCTGGGGAAATGGATACATAGTGAACAGAATCAGCCCGGTCATGCCGGCAAGAACCAAGCTCACAAATGTTCGCGAATTGGCGATTCTCTCCAGCATGGCAACTCACCTTTTCGAGGCAATCGTTGGAAGACTCTTGTCTGACGATTGAGCAGTCCCGTTGTGATTCTGATCTGTCAGCACGCGCCTGCGTGGGCCGCGCCGTGGTTGCGAATCATTCTTGTGAAGGTCGTGCCAAGGCTTAAATTCGGCGTCGCTTTGGAATAAGAACTTCAGCGCACCGGAAACCACTTGATCATTTGTAGCGCCGCTGAACCGGCAATAGGCACGCAATGTCTCCTGCACGTCGTTTTCGATTGCAGCTTTGATCTGAGTTCTGGATTGCTTTTTCTCGACCTGGATAATTGGCATCTCATTCTCCTTTTCGTTTCATTTGCGGTACTGCGGGGAGCGACCTCCGAAGCCGGTCACGGACACGCCGCGTTAGGCGGCGGGTGGGGTCGCTCCCCGCAGTACCGTTGCACTTGACCTTGTTTCTGCCCTTGCACGCATGTCTGGAATCTCCATTGTTTTGAGCCCCTTATGCACTACGCTCCCGTTCCGAGAGTTGGGCGGATGATTGGGCGGCTTCTTCAACCGTAGATGGAGCGTGCCGCCCAAGGTTCGGTACCACAAGGAATGTTTCAAAATGCACGCCAGGGCTACCGACCTCGGCCCCGCAGTCGATCTCCGGGAACTCTCCTGTTTGTTTCCAATTTTGGTATTGACTCTCGTACTTGACCTCGGAGTACCGTTTGAGCCCGCGTTGCCACTCAATTACCTCTCGGTGGGCGAGTTCTTTGAAGCGCTTTTCTTCGGCCATCTTCCGCAGCCTGAAAAACGTTGCAAGGTGTCTTTGTTCCCGCTGGCGCTCGGTTCCCGACAAACCCTGAGTGAATAGCTCTCTCGCGGATGAAAAGCTCCTTGTGGAGGTCGAGACGAAGATCAATTTGAAACTGCCGCTCAGAGCATCAAACAAAGCCCGATACCTCTGGATGAAGGAAGCAAAGGTTTGCAGTGAGCGAATGTCGTCCTCGATGTAGGTGAAATTCGTAAGCGATGATGATGCGTCGCCGGACACAAATATTGGGAACTTCTCAACGAAGTAGCGGCGTATTTCTGCCCCGGTTTGCCCGCGAAAGGTTTTCGCGGGCAGAGCATCTGCGCTGACGTGTTTCGACTCGGCGAAATAGAAAACTTTGTCGGTCTCCTCTTCGAGGAATTGGCAGTCGAGATGTGACAGCACAAAGTCCAAGCCCAGGACTCTTACGGCTGCCTTCTCCAACAATCCGTAGCGTCCTGGTTTGCGGTGTCGAGAATTCTCCTTGCCGAGTGCGGCATAGACCGTCCGTGAGAACAGGTGGTAAATCTTCTGAGTGCCGCGCTCCGGCAGATGTTCCCTTACGTGTTTTTTCTGGATAGCTTTCTTGAGGAAATATGTGGCTGGACCCCGGCCAGCAACATCCACAAATTGCATGAACTGCCGTTGGAGGAAGAACCCCGAGTGAACGGCCACGATGTATAGGAACTCGGCTTCGCGTTCTGTGTAACCTAGCTGTTTGAGGGCATCGACCGATTCAATAGGAATGTTCATAACGACATCACCTCGCCGATTAGGTCCTCGCCGCGTTCGGCTGACCTACCGCGATAGTCTTGGTTGTAGAGCTTGAATCCAGCCGCTTGTTTGGCGGCGATCTGGCGGGCCTTGTAGTGTCCGGTCACACATTCAAGGTCAACTTTGGAGAGTTCCTGGTCTCGGGACTCGAATTCGATGCGAACGTCCGGGAACTGAATCTTGCCTTCAACGATCCTTAGTCCGTGCGCCTCGGCAATCTCGTGGCGTTGCCGTTCGCGCTCTGCCGGCGAAGCATTTTGGATTCGTACGAGCTGGCGATTGACTTGCTTTTTCAGCTCAAAATCGAGCACGACTCTTTTCGGTGTGCCTCCCGCGTTGGAGATCTTCTTCGCCTCCTTTTGATACACGTCATAGATAGCGGCATCGTGGCGCAGCTCCCGTTTCTTCACGATTCCTGAGTAGACGGCTTGGTCTCGGTTGGAGCGGAGGGCAGACTGCGTTAGCTCCTTCCCGGCTTTGGTCAACGCGACGTATTCACCATTCGTCCTGGAACCGGGCTGGACGGTGAGAAGCCGTTGCTCGCGAAGACTTCGCAGGTCTTTGCGGAATCGTCCGTCATCGTTGTCGTATAGGTGTTTTCGTAGGGAGTTGGCGGTGATCGTTCTGAAGGCTCCCAAGTCCTGAAGCATTCTTGACTGGTCGGAATTCAGCCGATACCGTTGGCTGCGACTCTGGTAGATGCTTTTAGAGTCCTGCTCACGGTTCTGGTGAGAAATCTGGCGCGGAGAGCGGTCGGTCGATTTGCCCTGGTCTGGATTGGGTCTCAGGGAATCGTCATTCAGAGAACGGCCCATGTGCTAATCCTCGGACCGTTCGCGAATCTCAGTTGAGAGGTCGTCCTCCCCGATTCTGAGCTGCTTATCTACATACACGAGCTTCTGGCCGGTGTGCTTGAGAAAGAACCGTCTGGCTAGCAGAAAGAACGTGGCGAACAGATTGGCAAATAGGAGTGCCGCGTACAAGCCGATGGCCCATCCGTAGTCGCGAAAGATCAGCTGCCGGTACGGAACTAGAAATTTGAGACGATCCATCAATAGAAACCCGAACGCCATGAAAAGCGTTAGAGCCAGAAGCAGTGCGTTACCTATCATGCTCGCACCTCCACCTATTCAGACGCGACTGCTTAGGGCACTGATTCGGGTCAGCCGAAAAGAAACAATCCAGTTGAAACTGTTGAATACTTTTTTCGCACAAGCGCTGCCGACCTTAACCGATTTAGGCCAAAGGCTTGGTTTACATTGTCTGTCTGCCGACTATCTCTACGGGAAATCGAACAATCCTGCGCATATAAGCAGCCCCGATAACAGAATGTGCTACCATCACTGCCAAAATATTCTGGCCAGCTGATGCATCTAGTGGACAGGACACTCAGCGGAAGGATTTCATCAGCCCGCTCCCGATTGGTGACCGCTTGTTGGATGAGAAGACACCAACCTTCGCTCGTAACACCCGCATTTACGGTGGCCGACGAGCACTCGCCGTTAATTTGTGTTTGCTTTTTCTCGGCACTCCGCTGGCGATGGGTGCCAATAATCAAGCCCCATGCCCTTACAAGATCGAGACCAAGTTCGAGGAACCGTTGCGAACCTTGAGCAAGTTCACCTTGAAATTTACACCGGAGCCCTCCGCATCCTTAACCGAGATGAAAGTTGATTTCGGAGTGCACAACCTATACGAGATCAAAGACTCCGAAGGAAACAAGATCGACCAGAGCACTCTTAAACCAAATGATCTTACCCGGTTCGCGATCGAATTGGGGCCAGACAATCCTGGCCTTATATCGCTGACGGTATCAACAGCATCAAGTACCGACTGTGCAGACTCTCACCTGATTGACGCAGGATTCCGCGATATTGTCATAGTAAAAAGCCCCACGCAGGGTATTGAACTTCTTGAAACGCCAACGACGACGGTTGATTCGGGAAGGATTCCGTTTTCCATAAACTTTGTTCGAGCAAGCACTGACAAGACGCTTTACTTCTCGCTACCTCTAACGGCATTGGTTGAGGTCAGTGGAGAGAACGTCGCCGGTGATCCAACAATCACAGCCGATGGTGTCAAAGCGGAGGCAAGTTCCAATGTGCGCGTAACTTTTCCGCCAGGAACGTCACCAGGCTTCACAATCAATGACGGCCATTGGGGAACAACCAGAACGATCAAAGTCTCTGTCTTCAAGGGCGATGAGGCACGGGCGCTAGGAACATATTTTCTGCACTACCGGACGAACTATCCCCAATGGATTCTCTTTCTTATGACCGTGCTGGGTGCCTTGCTTTATGTTGGGATAGAGAGCATTCCGGCCTTAAACAAGACTTCCGGCGGTAACAATCAGAGTTGGTGGGCTCTTCTGACGATGGATCGTTACTCCAAGCTCATTTTGGCACTTGGTGTCTCATCCGTTGTGTTTTTGTTCAAAGATGCAGGTTTTTTGAAGGCAATCAAGCTCGATTCAGCCTCACTAATGGCTTATTTAACGTACGGCTTTTGTGCAGGCGCGTTGGGACTTGAAGCTGTTTTGAAGAAGGTAAAGGAGCTTCTGTGAAATGATTGGGGTCCGTGATGAGCTCTGAACCGACAAAAAGACCAAGAATAGTAGCCCTTCTCACAATCAGCGGGCTGATTGTCTTGGCTGTCGTTTATTACTTCGGGCGTCCTCATCCGACGACGGACGTTGTGCGTTTAGTCCTAAAAGTATCGGACGCGAATTCGCACGCATCGATTCCTCACGCGCAAGTTAGAGTGGTCGCTGAGGACGGCGCTTTCGCGGCGCTTACCGATGACAACGGGATGGCCTCGATTACGCTGCCCGTCAAAGCGGGCTCGCGAGGGCCAATCCGCATGACAGTTGTGGCTGACGGATTCACCGCCAGGGATGGTTTGATCGAGGGGGACGATAGAAACCGTGTGCTGGAAGTATCGCTGGAGCCGATACGGAATTCTTCGAACGCGACAAGTCGCGAATATAGCTTAGACGTGCTGAGCGGCGAAGGTGCGAATTGGGGGAATGTGTACCAGCTATGTTCAGATCCCGCTCCCGAAGAATATCGAGTTGTTGCCGCCAGTTTTAATCTGATAGCTCAGGACCGACAGTGTGGTCTTTATGCTGAATGTACCGAATCTTCGCATAGTAATTCCCAGGTGTGCTGGAAGGTCCGTTTGCAGGGGCACGGCGAGAACTCATCGGACACGAGGCGGGTGCAAGGCAAGGCCGTGCTGCGCGTCACTCTCGACAAGATCAGTATTCCGTCAGTCAAAATCGCCGCAATCTGTCATTTCTACGGAGAAGCCAGTCAGGGTTCGCCGGCATGGAATAAGGACGAATTGTGCAATGTGCCAAATGTCGAGCTACTGGATTCGACGTTCCATCAGGGAGACTTTGCGTGTTGTGGCGGAGGAGCGTCATCTAGGATTACGCCTGCGGACATCCCGCCGGGACTAGAAGTTCACGTTTCAGGGGGATACTACTGGGCCGTGAGCGACCTTCGCTTGGAGGGCAATCAACTCAAAATTCACACTTACTGCGGCCCTGGGGCTGCGCCTGGCCCCGGTTGCAATGTGGATGTACAGGTGATTGCTCACTATCACTAACATTTCACAGTCCGCTTCTCATTCTTCCAAACGCTGTACTAGTTTTCGAACAAGTAGGCGTTCGAGAGAGTGCCGCTGACGTGCCCTTCCGACAAGATCGAGATGGACGGGCAAATGCCAGCCCGTTTGATTCCGAGTTGACTTGGTCCGTGATTTCATGTCCCGTACTTCATACCGTTGCCCCCTGACGACGCGTTGCGTTTTCGGTTCGCCTGTTCGATTTCCTGTTTGATCCATTCTGCAAGCTCTGCGGGGCAAAAGCGCACTGCGCCCTTGACGTGAAAGCAAGGGATCAGTCCAGCCTTGGCCATCTTGTAGATGTGCTGTGGCGTAACGCCCAGCATTTTTGCCACCTCAGCAACTTTCAGGGCCTCTTTGCGGTTTTCTAATATCTCGATGAGTCTCATCGCCGTTAAACTTTTGAATAACCCGTGCGGTCATCAAAAGCACCTCCGATTCAATCCCCAGATTTTTCTTGCCTGAAAGAGACACGAACACAACAATTGCCAACCCATTTACGAGACGAGAGTTGCTGATTGTTTGTGGGGGATTGCCAGATAGACGCAGGGAGGCAATGGACAAACCAATATGAACCCAGCGGCACGCGAAGAGTTGCAGTGGCGCACGTCATAAACTTCTCGACTGACGCAGCTCGCGCTCGGACGGGCCTAAAAACCGGCGCTCCGTATTCGTACTCTTGAAAATTGGATGCGCCTCTCACCCTTCAAGTAAGTCTTTAATGTCTCTGAATTGTCAAAACTTCGACTAGCCGGAGACCCATGCCGCTGTATGCCGCGTCCGGCGCGGAGTTCAACGGAATCAATTTTCTTAAACTGCGTGGACCAAAACCGCATTTGGTCTGCGAATGTAGAACTTTCAGCATCTCTGCCGCGTCTGAGTGTTTATACGTGCAGCAAGAATGCACGTTTCAGGATGTGACTTATGAACCTGATGCTAACGCTGATCTTTCTGCAATCCGGCAACAGTCCATGGGAAAACGCTGTCCAGCAGCTTCAAACGGCCTTCACTGGCCCGATTGCGAAGGGCCTGAGCCTTGTCGCAATCGTGGTTGGCGGTTTGATGTTTGCGTTCGGTGAAGGCGGAAACAAGCGGATGTTTGCCGGGATTGTCTTCGGCATTGGAATGGCAATCGCAGCTGTGAACTTTCTGTCCTGGCTCTTTCCGGGATCGTAGGAGATGGCAATGCCAACGGAACGCCGCATCAACGCCACTCACAAGGCGATCAACAAACCGCTCACGATTCTGGGCGCGGAACGAAAGCTGTTTTTCGTTGCGCTCATCATGGGCGCGGCGGCTTTCAACCTTTTCGGCAGTTTGTTCGGCGGCATATTGCTCTTCGGCTGCCTCTTCCTTCTGGCGCAGTGGGCGACGCGGACGGACCCCCAAATCCTGCGAATCCTGCTCAACTCAGGCAAGTTCCGCCGGGAGTATGACCCTGCAAAATTCTTCGAGCCGAATCTTCGGGTGATTGAACATGCTTAGGCTTTCAAAGATCGTCAAGAGCTACAAGGAGACCGGCGCTCTCAACGAGCATGTGGCGATCTTTGGCTTTCTGGATGATGAGATCTTTTTGACGAAAGGCGGTGACGTTGGCGTTGTACTCAGAGTCGAGGGAGTCGATTACGAGTGTTTGGATTACAAGCAGACTGACAGTTTGACCAAGCGCCTGGAATCGGCTCTCCGGCTTCTGGGGCCGCAGTACCGCGTCTATCAAATCCTCTTCAAGTCCAGTGGGGAGAGGGTTCCCCACAGCGAATACGACAACCCGGTGGTGAGACAAGCGGTTGATGACCGGACAGCCTACTTTGAGAGGAAAGCCGGCGAACTGTACTCCCTCCAGATTTACTACGTCATCCTCTACGAAGGAACGGCACATCATCGCAGCATCACGGGCGCGATTGCGAGGCTCGCGTCGGAGCCAAAAGAAGGGCTAGAAGAGCTGAGGGGATTTCTCAGCACCAAGAAGCAAACGCTACTGATCGGCAGTGCGATTGACAGGCAACACCGCACATTGAGGCATCAAGTTCGCAGCCTTATTCTTCAGCTCAGTGATTTTGTGGCGATTGAAATGTGCGGCAAGCAGGAAGCCTTCAAGGTTCTGAAAAGGCTCCTGAACTTCTCCCCGACCAAGATTGCACATGCGCGGCTGAAATATGACACGCATGTGGATTACTTCCTGGCTGATTCGGCGCTTGAGTGTTATCCGGGTCATCTCCTGATCGACGACTGCTACGTGAAAGCCCTCTCCCTAAAAGAGCCCACCGCGCAGAGCTGGCCCCTGATTCTCCGGCAATTGCTGGAAGTCGGGGCCAGCTACCACATTGTTACGGAGTGGAAGGCCCAGGACAATACGGCCGCCCGCAAGCGGATTCAATCCATGCGGCGGCACTTCCACAACAGCAAGACTTCGCTCTTTAGCCAGCTCAAGGCTGATGGTTCGACGAATCCGGGCGAACTGCTGGTGGACGACTCCAAGGAATCGCTCGTCCGCAGCCTTGGTGAATGCCTGAAGGAAATTGAGCTGAATGGGAACTACTTTGGAGAGTTCTCCCTCACTGTCGTTGTTTACGACAAGGACTTGTCTGCCGTCGAAAAGGCGTGCGCTGAGTTCTACAAAGTGTTTTCCATGCACGATGGCTTGCTGTTCGAGGAACGCTACAACCTGCTGAATGCATTCTTCGCGACGGTTCCGGGAAACCGTCATTTCAATCTTCGGTATCTCTGGTTGCTGAATGCGAACTACGCTGATTATTCCTTTCTGTTCACGTTGCACACCGGGGAGCGACAGAACAAGCACCTTAAAGCCGAATACTTGGCGGTGCTGGAGACGAATCACGGAACGCCTTACTTTTTAAACTTGCATTATCAGGATACGGCTCACACCGTTGTCCTGGGCCGAACCGGATCGGGCAAGTCGTTTTTCCTAAACTTCCTCATCACGAACTTGCAGAAGTACGATCCCTACACTTTCATCTTTGACTTGGGCGGGAGCTTTCGCGGCGTCACGCAGCTCTTCGGCGGCGCTTATCTAAGGGTCAGCGCGGAGCATTCGGAATTCACGATCAATCCGTTTTCATTGGAGCCGACACCTGAGAACCTGAACTTCCTTTTCTCTTTCGTCAAGGTGCTCGCCGAAGGCCGTGGCGTGATTCCTCTGACACAGGCGGAAGAAAAGGATCTCTTCGGGCAGATCCAGAACCTATACATCCTGCCGACGAACCTGCGCACCCTGAGCGTCCTGGCAAACACCTTGCAGAAATCATTGGCCAACCGGCTGGAGAAGTGGGTGCGGGGCGGGCAATACGAGCACGTCTTCGACAACGAGAACGATACGCTGACGCTTTCGCACTTTCAGTGTTTCGATTTCGAGGGGATGGACCGCTACCCCGGACTGATTGAGCCTCTGCTCTTCTACATCCTGCATCGGGCGAATGCATTCATCTACAGCTCGGAGGCGGTCACGAAGTTCAAGGCGTTCTTCATTGATGAGGCTTGGCGGTTCTTTGGGCATCCGGCGATTCGCAATTACATCGTGGAAGCCCTGAAGACCTGGCGCAAGAAAAATGCCGCCATGATCCTTTCCACGCAATCGCTCGATGAGTTGGATAAGTCCGAGATTGTGAATGTCGTGATTGAAAGTTGCGCAACCAAGATTTTTCTGGCGAACCCGGACATGGATCGCGATCTGTACCGGAACACTTTCCACTTGAACGACAACGAGATTGAGATGATTTCGACCCTGATTCCCAAGCGGCAGGCTTTGGTAAAGCGGCCCGATCTGGCCAAGGTCGTCAACCTTGAGGTTGATGAAAAGAGCTACTGGCTGTACACGAGTGACCCGAACGAGAGTTTCAGGCGCGAGCAGGCCTTTCGAGAACATGGCTTTGAAAAAGGTTTGGAGGTTTTGGCAAGGAGTTCCCTATGAAACGAGTAATCACAATCACTTTCCTCGCGGTCTTGGCTCTTTCGGCTGTGGCCCAGAATCGCGAGGCACGAACAGTCAAGTACGCAGCCAAGGACATCGTTCTGATTAAGGCGAAGCTCCGCTATACGACGCTGATTGTCCTCCCCCAGAACGAGAAGATTCTCGACTTCGTTACCGGAGACAAGGATTTCTGGGTGGTCGAAGGAACCCAGAATTTCTGTTACATCAAACCGGCGAAGCAAGGAACGAGCACGGACGTGACGCTGATTACTGCGTCGGGCAACGTGTATTCGTTCCTCGTGAAGGAAGTCGGAGAAAGCGATGATCCCGACGTGAAGGTGTTCATCGAGCCCAAGGATCAGTCCATCGTCCAGGCTATTAATGCTCCTCCCAAGTTCGTGCCATCGAGCGACGTGGAAGCGTCGCGTGTGCAGGCGGCAATTGCGGCAACTCGTGCGGAACGAGACAAAGAAACCTTCCGGTCCGACTATCCGGTGAACAGGCTGAAATTCGACTACGCCTTTGATAAGGACAAGAAGCCCTTTCTCGTGTCGGCGATCTATCACGATGACAGGTTCACGTACATCCGCTCCGCCGCACAAGAGAAGCCCACGCTATACGAGGTCAAAGACGGCTCACCGAATCTCATCAACTTTGATCTCCGGAACGGCGTTTATGTCGTGCCTAAAATCCTTGACTCCGGCTATCTCGTCATTGGGAAGCACCGCATGGATTTCAAGAGGCAGGAGTAGTGCCATGTCGCAGGTTAACGAAACTCAGAATCTGGCGCCCAACGTCCAAGACAAGCGAAAACCTGCTCCGGGCGTCCTGCCCAAGAATGCTCAGACTTGGGTTGTGATGGGCCTGACGGCGGTCATCATGATCATGCTTTGGGTGTCGGGGCCGGCGAAAGGCGCGAAATCATCTCAGAAGCCGGAGACTGCAAAGGCCGAAACGGTTGTTGGACTCAGTCCTGCGGAAATCGCGTCCCGCCTTGAGCAGGTACGGCGTGACCAGCAGACGCCTCTCACTCCGGCACAGCGTCTCTTCGGCCAACAGCCCGGACGTGTGGATGACCCGAATCCGTCTATAGCGAATCAAGGCTCCGCTCCGCCCGCGGAGCAAGATCCGATCAAACAAGATTTGCGTCGTCGGGAGTACATGGCGCGTTTCGCGTCCAACGTTTCGCTGAGCTATCGCTCGCCACAAGCTGGCGACCCAACCAAAATGGCTGCGGACCCGACAGCGCAATTGGCGTTGGATTTGTCAGCCCTTGAGATGCCGAGCCCTCCCCCAACTCCCCCTGCCAATGGCGTGCCGCAGGCATCGCAACTGTCCGCTAATTCTGAAGAGCCGTCGAAGAAGAGGAGCAATCCGAATTTCAATCAGTCGAGCGGCAAAGACTACGTGGTCTTTGAAGGGACAGTGCTTGAAACCACGCTGGTCACGAGATTGAACGGTGACTTCAGCGGTCCTGTCATTTGCATGATGACCAATAGCATCTACTCCCACGACGGACAGCGCCTGCTCATACCTGCTGGCACAAAAGTCATGGGACAAACGAAGCGAGTCGAGGGCTTCGGTCAGACACGGCTCGCATTGGTCTTTCATCGGCTCATCATGCCGGACGGCTACTCCGTTGACCTCGATCAATTCCAGGGCTTGAACCAGATTGGAGAGACGGGTCTCAAAGACAAAGTTAATCATCACTACCTGCAAATATTTGGCGCATCCATCGCGGTTGGCGCGATCGGGGGCCTGGCCGAAGTCGGCACCAACACAACGAGTCTCGGACTTGCCGAGACTCCGGCAGATGCCTACCGACAGGGCGTCGCCACAAGCCTTTCGCAGTCGTCGATGCACATTCTGGACAGGTTCCTGAACCTGCTCCCAACGATCACCATTCGAGAAGGACACCGCGTGAAGGTGTACCTCATGCAAGACCTTCTCGTTCCCGACTACGCACAACACGAAATGCCCTCGGACATTTAAGGAGCACCTATGAAACGCAAAATCGCATTGATATCGCTTCTGCTGGCTTTCGCAGTCAGCCCTGTTTTCGCTCAACTTGGCAGCGGAATCGTGTACGACCCGACGAACTACCACAACGCCGTGCTGCGCTATCTGCAATTGCAGAAGCAACTGCAGCAGCTTCAGCAGTCATACAACGTCCACATGCAGCAATTCATGTTTATCCAGTCTCAGGCTCGCCAACTCCAGAACATGGTGGCACGGTATCGCGCCATTCCAACGCTCTGGACGAACCTGAGTGCGGCCAACACGCTCGGCAACACGTCCCGTTGGGTCAATGGCATCAACTCGGGAACTTACAGCATCGCGCAGCAGGGCTACGGGCAGATCAATAGGTCTTTGAACGATCCAACCGGAGTGAACACCTACGACGGCCTCAAGCGTTCGTATGGGCTGGAAGAGTTATCAGATGGCTCCACGGTTAACAGTATGGCCACAATAGGCGAGATGCGGAATCATGCCCAGCAACTTGAGACGCACATCAAGCAACTCGAAGACGACTCGCTGTCGTCCGACTCTGATCTCAACACACAGGTCGCGGTCCTGAACAAGATCAATGCTGCCAGCATGTTGCTTGTTCGCACCATGCAGGACACAAACAAGCTTTTGGCGTCGCTGCTGGAACAGCAACTTGTGACGACCGAACGCAACCGCACGACGGGCGTTGGCACCATCAACACAGAGTTGTATCGGCAACAGCACTTCTCGGAAGCCATGAGTTTCACTGGCTCCATCCCGACACAGATTCAAACGCCGACGGGCCGGTAGAGGGGGAGTATGCAATGTTTGCTCCCGTCCAAGATCCGCTCACCTCCCTTGAAGACATTATTCGAGGGCTGATGACCTCGAAGCTCGACCTGTTCGTCGGGATGGGTCAGAACCTCTTCCGGGGTTTCGCGACCATCCTGATTGCCTGGTTCGGAGTTCAGTCGGCACTTTCAAGCGCGGAAGGTGGCGAAGGCTTCAACTTCGCCCGATTCAGCCGCTTGTTGCTTGTGATCGCGTTCTGTTTTGCGATGGTCAAGTACTACAGCACGCCGATTCCAGGCTTCGGAATGAGTTTCCCCGACTTGATCATGCAAGAGGCGTCGTCCCTCTCAAACAGCATTGGCATGGACCAGGCGCGTCTGATCGAAACCAAAGTGACTGAGGTCGAGCAGGGGATGGAACAGCCCAGCGCCATCAATTTCCACGAGACGCTGACGTTCGTTGTCCTGTACGTGATCTTGGCGACCATTCAAGCCGTCGTCCTGATGATTATCGGCTTTGGATTGATCGCCCAAGCCGTGTTGTTGCTCGTCGGGCCGGTATTCGTTCCGTTCCTCGTTGTCCCAAAGATGGATTGGCTTTTCTGGGGCTGGTTCAAGGCCTTTCTTCAGTACTCGTTCTATCAGGTCGTGGCCAGCGCGTTCGTGTACATCTTCGGAAAACTACTGCTGGCGTTCTTCGCGATTGATACTGGCGGGATGACGGTCGAACAGTGGATGACCGCATTCCCTGCGATGTTCATCTTCCTGCTGATCGCTATATACGGGCTCCTCAAGATTCCAGCCTTGACGAATCACCTCTTCAGCGGAGCGGCGGGAGCAGATTCGGGACTGGCGGCGGCAATGATCGCCTATATCAGTCGGGGGTAGAGGCATGAGCGCAGAAGGAAAACAGGACTCCAGTTTCAATGCCGCCAAGCAGCTCTACGCCGAACAGTTTGGCGATGCCATTGTCACGAACACGTATTTGAAGCTCGCGTTGTTGGCAATGGCCCTGGTCTCGGCTGGCTTGATCTATGCGAACGTGAGAACTGTTCGCATGGTTCAGAATTTCAAGCCACTGGTCATCCGCATCAATGACATCGGCAGAGCGGAGGCCGTCAAGTACGATACGCTCGGCTATAAGCCCCAAGACGCGGAGATCAAGTATTTCCTGAGCGATTTCTGCCGGCTCTATTACAGCCGGAACCGCTATACGGTTCGCGACAATTTCAAGAAGTCACTGCTCTTCATGGAGGCCCAGCTCGCGAATAGCGTCGCCGAAGCTTACCGGAAGAATCACACAGTCGAGGGATATCTCCAGGACTCCAGCGCCCCGGATATCGACATTGACGTAGGGAAGGTGTCGATTGAGGACTTACGCTCGGCTCCCTACAAGGCAACGGTTGATTTCTACGAGATTGCCTATTCGCCAGCGGAACATGTCGAGATCAAGCGAAAGCTCTATACCGCACACTTCGTTTTTCTCTTTCGCGATTCGGTCCCGAACGATTTGATTCAGGCGAATCCGCTCGGCATCGCAATCACGTATTTCCGTGAGGATGAGGCATTCCAATGAAAGCCAATGGCAACGGGAATCACATTCAAATTCAAGAGCGCAAGATGCCAGTCTCTTCTCAGGATGCCGCATTCGAGCCCTTGCTCGACAGTTCAGAGGCAGCCGCTCTGCTGAAGATCCATCCAAAAACACTTCAGAAGCTAGCCCGAAATGGCGAGATCGTGGCAGTTCAGATCGGCAAGCTTTGGCGATTCCGCGCGTCGGCCTTGAACGAATGGCTGGAAAAAATCGCGAGCTAAATAATTTTCATGGATAGGCGAATAAAGATCGAAACGGCTTTTGCGAATGGGTTATTCTAAGCACGGCTGTCGGTGTCGTCTGAACAAAGGAGGAATCTTGTTCGGACGCACACGATATCAAGGAGGAAGTCTCCGATTAGAAGAGCGAAAGAGAGGCCCTGCCGTATGGGTTTACCGATGGTGGGAGAAAGACACCGAAGGAAAACCAATTCGCCGGAAAGCGCAGCTTGGAAACTTGGAGGAATACCCAAACGAGTCCAAGGCGCAAGCGGCAGCGGATGCACTTCGCTTAACCATCAACGAACAAACCCCTCGTCAGCAGTTGAAGGAGATCACCATTGCGACTCTCGTTCAACACTATCGCGAACACGAGATGCCGGACGTTTTCTCCAAAAAGCGTCCGGGTATCGGGACAGTTTGCGAGCACGAAGAAGGGCGCAAGTCCTATTCGACGCAGGAAACTTACGAGGGCTACCTGAAAAAGTGGATCGTGCCGAGATGGGGGTCTTACCGACTCGGAGATGTCAAAGCAGTCCAGGTGGAACAGTGGCTGAAGACTGTGCCTCTGGCACGGGGCAGCAGGGCGAAGATCAGAAACATCATGAGCGCCCTGTACAGCCACGCCATACGGTGGGAATGGACGGACAAGAATCCAATCACGCAAGTTCGTCAGAGCGCCAAACGCTCCAAGATTCCGACCGTCTTGTCAGTGGAAGAGATTCAACGCCTCTTCTCCTGCATCAAGGAACCATGCCGGACTGCGGTGATTCTCGATGCGGTAAGCGGTTTGCGCGTGGGAGAACTGTTGGGATTGAAGTGGGAGGACGTGAGATTCGATCAGCTCGAATTGAACGTGACCCGCTCTGTTTCCCGTCAGGTCGTTACTCCGTGCAAGACGGAAGTTTCACGCAAGCCGATTCCCATGAATGCAGAAATCGCAGAGATGCTTTGGAGATGGAGGCAGGAAGCTCCATACAACCAACCGGACGACTGGATTTTCGCAAGCCCACATCGGGCGGGAATCCAACCGTATTGGCCTGGATCGCTTTACAGGGCGCACCTAAAACCTGCGCTGCTGAGGGCGGGCATTTCTGTTCCAGTCGGCTGGCACACGCTAAGGCACAGTTTTGGAACCTTGATGAAAGCCAATGGGGAAGACATCAAGACCATCCAAGAACTGCTGCGCCACGCTACCTTCAAAGTCACAGCAGACACTTACACACAAGCCGTTACGCCGGTGAAACGCGATGCTCAAGCTCGGATTGCAAAGCTGATCATGGCGGATGGCTCCGCATCAAAAGCGATCACGCCGACTCTCCAATAACCACTTGGACCCTAATGGACCCTGATTCAAAAGGGCCGATTTTTGTAAGTCTTTTGGAATCTTGGCGTCCCCGACGGGATTTGAACCCGTGTTACCGCCGTGAAAGGGCGATGTCCTAGGCCGGGCTAGACGACGGGGACCACACACTTAAGGCAGGAGCCTGCGGCTGAGCTTTGATGTTAGCAGCGCCCCCGTCGCAGTGTCAAAAATACGCTGGACGGAATTCAATTCCCGGCTTCTGGATCATCTCAATGATCTCCCATTCTTTTTCTCCCGGCGCATGACGATTCGGAATCTTCTCCTGATCCTTAGCTCTGAAGAGCAACTTGTCCTGATGTTCGAGGCGTTAGGCAACTAGGCGGGCTTTTCTGGGTTCTGTACTCCCAATCAAATTCCCCCCACGGCCAGCGTCACACGATCCTTCAGTAGAATAGTGGCGTGAACGTCATGGCAGATCCTCTCTATTTCAATCTCTGGTTCTCCAGCTTCGAAGGCGAGGACATGCTGCCGCATGCGCTCTCGGTGATGCGGCAGTTCCCTTTCTCAACTCAGCGTCCCGGCGTGACGGCGATCGCCTTGCATCCGGTCTCGTGGAACGAGGCGACGATTCTCGAAGAACAGTTTAGTCCGGGAGTGGAACCGGAGGCCGCTGTCCTCATCGCTTCCGACCTTCTGCACGAGGATTACGCCTACGTCTTCGAAGCGCACTGGGACCTATGGGCTTTGGACCAAGCCCGCAAGGATTGGACGGTGCAGCCAGAGCAGGTGAGATTCATTGTGCGCGGCGTCGAGTTCGATGAGGGTGCATTCGAACAGGAAGGCCATATTCAGGTGGATTTCGGATCAGACAGTCCATTTTTGCAGGACCAGGTAGCCCTCACATCCGCAGCGGAAGCCAAGGTCCGCGCCAACGTGCAGAAACTCGTGGAGTTCACGACCCGGGTGGAAAAGAGTTCTGGCACAAGCGCGCGTCTGCTATGGTCGGAATCGGACGAAAACTTCGCACAAAAACTGATCGCGCGTCTGCAAAAATTGCAGTGATAACCACCCGGCAATAAAAAAGCCGGGAGTATTCTGATCTCCCGGCCAGGAACGGGTTCGGCCCCCTACTTGGTTCGTCCACCCTCAACTTTCAGCTTGTCACTGGCCGCCGCCTGGGCTGCCGCAAGCCTTGCCGTCAGCACGCGGAAGGGCGAGCAGGAAACATAGTTGAGTCCCACCTGGTGGCAGAATTCGACCGAGGAAGGCTCGCCGCCGTGCTCGCCGCAAATTCCAACCTTCAGGTTCGAACGCGTCTTGCGCCCGCGCTCGGTGGCCATTTTCACCAGTTGTCCCACGCCTTCACGGTCGAGTACGGCAAAGGGGTCCTGCTTCAGAATTCCCTTCTCCAGGTAGGTGGGAAGGACCTTGTTGAAGTCGTCGCGCGAGATGCCCATGGTGGTCTGGGTAAGGTCGTTGGTGCCGAACGAGAAAAATTGCGCTTCTTTCGCAATCTCGTCCGCCACCAGGGCAGCACGGGGAAGTTCGATCATGGTCCCGACCAGGTAGGGAACGGTCGTCTCCTTCTCTTTGAAGACTTCGTCCGCGACCCGGTTCACAATTTCCGCCTGGTTCGCCATTTCCTTCAGAGTTGCAGTCAGTGGAATCATCACCTCGGGATGCACCTTGACGCCGTCCTTGGCCACGGCAACCGCTGCTTCAAAAATGGCCCGCGCCTGCATCTCGGTGATCTCAGGATAGGTGATTCCGAGCCTGCAACCGCGATGTCCGAGCATGGGGTTCATCTCGTGCAACTGCTGCACGCGCGCAAGCAGCTTTGGCAGGACCTTTTTCAAATCGCCGACAGCATTGGCTCCGTAGTCGTGGTACTTCTGCACCAATTCTTTTTTCTGCCTGCCGTCGGTGTGGGGCAGATTCGCAATGTCTACCATCAAATCTTCCCGGCTGGGAAGAAACTCGTGCAAAGGAGGATCCAGGGTGCGAATGGTAACCGGGAACCCGTCCATAGCGCGAAACACCCCGATGAAGTCATTGCGCTGCAATGGCAACAATTTCTTCAACGCGGCGCGACGCGCCTTTTCGTTGTCGGCAAGAATCATGGCGCGCATGTGCTTGATCTTCTGCTCGCCAAAGAACATGTGCTCGGTGCGGCACAGGCCAATTCCTTCGGCTCCGAATGCGCGGGCCTGGATCGCGTCGCGGGGAATGTCGGCATTCGCTCTCACGCCCAAAGTCCGGAACGGGTCCGCCCAACTCATGAATTTGAGCATCTCCGGATCATCGGGTTTGGGAGGCAGAGTGTTCAACCTGCCCTTAATTACACGGCCAGTCGTGCCATCGAGCGAGATCCAGTCTCCTTCTTTAAACACCTGGCCTTTGACACGCATCTCGCGCCTCTTCTCGTCGACTTCGATGTCGCCGGCGCCGGCCACACAGCATTTGCCCATGCCACGCGTAACCACCGCGGCGTGGCTGGTCATGCCACCTCGCGAGGTAAGAATGCCTTTGGCGACTTCCATGCCGTGAATGTCTTCGGGAGTGGTCTCGGCGCGCACCAGAATGACGGGCATAGTCTTTCCATGCCCCGCCTTGGCCACGGCGTCATCGGCGGTAAACACGATCTGTCCCACCGCGGCTCCCGGCGATGCAGGAAGTCCCTTGGCCAACACCTCGACGTTCACGCCCTTCTCTTCGAGGCGCGGAACCAGGAAGTCGTACAACTGGTTGGGATCGACCCGGAAGATGGCCTCCTCTTTCGTGATCAGTCCTTCCTCCACCATCTGAATGGCGACGCGCACCGCGGCCAGCCCCGTACGCTTTCCATTGCGGGTCTGAAGCATGTACAGCTTGCCGTCCTGGATGGTGAATTCGAAGTCCTGCATGTCCTTGTAGTGCTTTTCCAGTCGCGTGGTGATATCGCGAAGCTGGTTGTAGACAGCGGGCATGATCTTCTCGAGTTCGAGAATGTGAACGGGCGTGCGCACGCCGGAGACAACATCTTCGCCCTGTGCGTTCAGCAGAAACTCGCCATAAAATTCCTTGTCGCCGATGGCGGGGTTGCGAGTGAAGCCCACACCCGTGCCGCTGGTATCGCCAAGGTTCCCGAACACCATGGCCTGCACGTTCACCGCGGTGCCAAGATCGTCAGAGATGTTGTTGATGCGGCGATAGTGCTTGGCGCGATCGTTCTGCCAGGAACGGAACACGGCATCCCGGGCCATGACCAGCTGCTCATGCGGGTCCTGCGGGAAATCGCGCTTGGCGTGCTTCTTCACCACCTTCTTGTATTCGTCAATGACTTCTTTCAGCGCCCTGGCATCGAGATCGGTATCCAGCTTGGCTTTCCTTTGCTTTTTCTTGGCGTCGAACACGTCCTCGAATTCAGACTTCTCGATCTCCAGTACCACATTGCCGAACATCTGAATCAGGCGGCGATAGGAATCGTAGGCGAAACGTGGATTGTTGGTCCTTTTCGCGAGCGCCTCAACGCTTTCGTCGTTTAAGCCGAGATTCAAAATGGTGTCCATCATGCCAGGCATCGAGAACTTGGCGCCGGAACGAACGCTGACCAGCAGAGGATTGTCCCCTTTGCCAAGCCTTTGGCCCTGGAGCTTTTCAAGGTGCTGCAACGCCTGCTCCATCTGCTCATCCACTTCGCGGGAAACCGCGTTGCGCCGCATGTATTCCCGGCAAGCCTCGGTCTGAATGGTGAAGCCGGGAGGGACGGGCAAGCCAGCGTTGGTCATTTCGGCCAGACCAGCACCCTTGCCGCCAAGTTCGTCTTTCATCTTGCCGTTACCGTCGGCCTTGCCGTCGCCGAAGAAATAAACATATTTCGTTCCGGCCTTCTTTTCCGTTTTTTCCAGTTCGGTTTCAGGAGCCATCGTGGTTGCCATAATTATCAGTCCTTTACTTGTAAGAATTCGAACCCAACGCCGGCGTCCCGCCGGAAAAATCTGGAGCCAGGATTCAGCTCTTGCCTTCGGTCACAATTTCGGAAAAATCTGCGATGGTCGAGAACTCGCGGAGCAGGCTCGCGAGCAGCGCCAACCGGTTGGCGCGAACCCCTTCGTCATCAACCATGACCATCACTTTGTCGAAGAATGTATCGAGGGTCGGTCGAACCGTTGAGAGAAGGAGGAGTGCCTCAAGATAGTCCTTTTGATTTCGAGAACTCTCAACTCTTGGAGCCATTTTCTCGACCTGAGCCGCGAGCATTTTTTCTTCGAGTTGGGCATCAGCAAAATATTGGAAACTTTCGGCGGGCTTAATTCCTTTTTCTGCAGCCTGCCTGAGAATGTTTCTCATTCGTTTGGATGCTGCGGCGATTGCCTGAAAATCGGGCATATCTTTCACCTGCTTCACAGCATCGGCTCTCGCGATCGTACCGAGGATGTCGAAATGATCTGAGCTCAATACCGCACTCACAACGTCATAGGAATAACCCTTAAACTCACGAAGATAGAACGTTAATCGTTCGAAGATGAGAATGTTAAGGTCGAGCCAAATATCGCTTTGGCTTTTCATTTTTTGGGCTGCTGCCGAATGTTGATACGCAGCGAGCGCATCGCCAAACAATTCGTCCAGTCTAAGGGGCAACTTGTATTCAGCGATAATGCGCACAATGGCATTCGCCTGGCGGCGCAGGGCGAACGGGTCCTTGGAACCGCTGGGGACCAGTCCCAGGCCGAACATCCCTGCAATACTGTCAGCCTTATCGCCGATTGACAGCACCGCTCCTTCGATCGTCCGCGGCAGGGTGTCTTCCATCGATTCCGGCTTGTACTGGTCGTAAATCGCATCGGCGATGGAGATCCGAGTTGCCACGGGCAGGTCGGGATCAAGCTGCTGCACTCGCGCGTACAGGCCCCCAACGATCCCTTGCAGCTCGGTGAATTCCTTCACCAATTCCGTTGTCAGGTCGGTCTTTGCCAGGCAGGCAGCCTTGTGCACCACGCCGGGTCGAACCTGCATCCCGTTGCGGCGGACAATTTCCGAGATCCAGCTGCACAAACGCTGTACCCGCTGGGCTTTGTCGTAATAGCTGCCCAGGTCCTTTTGAAAGGTTACATGACGCAGCCATTCCATGCGCTCGCGCAGGGGATGTTTCTGATCCGTCTGCCAGAAAAAGCGGGCGTCGTTGAAGCGCGCGCGCAAGACGCGTTCATGGCCATGACGAATCGTTCCATCGGGATCGCCGTCGGTATTGAGTACGGCAAGAAAGTGCGGAAGAAGCTTGCCGCTGGCGTCCTCGAGCGCGAAGTACTTCTGGTGATCGCGCATCACTGTAACCAGAACTTCTTCCGGCAACTCCAGATATTCGGGATCGAAGTTTCCCAACAGGGCGGAGGGAAACTCGGTCAAATGGACCACCGTGTCCAGTAGCTCACGATCTTCTCGCCAGCGCGCGCCGGCAATGTTGCGCGCGGCCGCATCGAGCGCTTTCCTGATCTGTTGCAGGCGCTCCTCTGAACTCAGGACTTTTGCCCGGCGCAGGCTCTCGACGTAAGCCGCCGCCCGCGAAACCTGGACTGGGCCGGGGGAGAGGATTCTGTGTCCCTGCGAGGCATTTCCCGCCGCAACGCCGTCAAATTCAAGCGGAACCACTTCCCCGTCGAGCATGGCCACGAGCCATCGCACCGGCCGCACGAAGCGCTCGCTGGGCTTGCGCCAATACATGTTCTTCGGCCAATAGATACCGCCCAGCTCCCTGGGAAGCATTTCACAAAGAATGTCGCTGGCGGCCCGCCCCTTCTTTTTTACGGTGGCCGCGAGGTATTCACCCTTGGGGGTGCTGATTCTCTGAAGGTCCGCCAGCGGGATGCCGACCTTTTTTGCGAACGCCAGCGCGGGCGCCGCGGGAACGCCATCTTTGTAGGCGACCTTGGTAGAAGGTCCCATGACCTGCTCTTCCACATCGGGTTGGACAGCGGCCAGGCCCGAAGCAATCAGGCTTAACCGGCGAGGCGTGGAAAAACGCACCACGTTTGCCGATGCCGTCAGACGTTCCCGGCTCAGCAACTCACCCACTCGGCGTCCCAGTTCCTGCGACGCGCCCTCGATCATGCGCGCGGGGATCTCTTCGCATCCAATTTCGAGTAAAAAGTCAGCCATTCAGAAACTCTATTGTCCCAGAAATGGTTACCATGCAATGTGAGCCCGGTCACAGCCGGCGGTTGAGGGGAACCGCGTGGAATTGGTCAGGTCACCTGGGCCGGTTCCCTGCTGTCGGACTTGCCCTCGCCCTCCGCGGCTGCGTCGGCCGTTTCTGTCCCCTGTTGGTCCACGAAAGCTTTGGCGATGCCGACCGCCAGCGCCCTGACCCGCGCGATCACGCCGACCCGTTCAGTCACCGAAATCGCACCGCGAGCGTCAAGGACGTTGAAAAGGTGCGAGCACTTAAGGCAAAGATCGTACGCGCTCAACAACGGAAATCGCAGTTTCTCGCGCTCCGATTCTTTTGGCTGTGAGCCGTACTTCTCAAGCAATCCCTTCGCCTCGGCTTCGCACAATTCGAAGTGCTTCCACGTCTTCTCGACGTCTGCTGCCTCGAAGTTGTACACGGAAAACTGCTGCTCGTCTGCTAACCGGACGTCGCCGTAGGTCACCTCGCGTCCCGTGTCTGGTTCTCGGGCCCACACAATCTCATAGATCGAGTCCACATCCTGGAGAAAAGCGGCAATCCGCTCCAGGCCGTAGGTCAATTCCGCCGAGATGGGATCCAGGTCCACGCCTCCACATTGCTGGAAATATGTGAACTGCGTGATCTCCAGGCCATCGAGCATCACCTGCCATCCGATGCCCCAGGCCCCCAGCGTCGGCGATTCCCAGTTGTCTTCTTCGAACTTGATGTCGTGCCGCCGCAGGTCAATGCCGATGGCCCGCAGTGACTCGAGATAGAGATCCTGCACATTCTCCGGCGGAGGCTTCAGGATCACCTGGAGCTGCATGTGTTTGTAAAGGCGGTTGGGGTTTTCGCCGTAACGGCCATCCGCCGGGCGCCGCGACGGCTGTACGTAGGCCACTTTGTACGGCCGCGGCCCCAACACGCGTAGAAAGGTCTCGGGAGCCATGGTGCCGGCGCCAACTTCGACGTCGTAGGGCTGCTGCAGCACGCATCCCCGCTCGGCCCAGAAAGTTTGCAGCCGGAGGATGAGTTCCTGGAAGGTCAGCGAGTTGGATTTGGTCGTCAAAGATTTCCTGCCCGCGATGAAGGCCCGGTCGTTGGTTGCCGCTCAGAGTTACCAGCTAAATGCTAATCTTCTCCAGCATCCCTGCCGTCACCAGTTTCTTCTCAATGTGACGCTGCAGGGTTTGCACCAGAAACTTACGCAGGTCGGACGCCAGGTCCTTCTGCCACGGAATGCTCGCAAAACTCGCCAGCGGGGCCCGTAACATCTGCGTCGCCATGGCCCTGGAATCCGCCGTAATCTCAGACGAAGCCAGGCGCTTGTCTTCGACGCACATCAGCCCGTCTGCCAGAGCGTGATGGAAAGCCCTGCTTCCGTTCAGTGTACGGCCACAAATCACGCACTCTGAAAGATCCGGCAAGTACCCCATCAGCCGCGTCATCCAAAGTTCGAAATAGGTGACCGGCATCCAGACTTCGGAACCACGTAGACCGTTCAGCACCGAAAGACTGAGCCGGAACACGGCATCATTGGCTTCGCGGTCGGGCAACAACTCATCCAGAAGCTCCGCCACCAGGCCCAACGCGACCGCCCGCGGATAACTCACCTCGCTGGCCAGCGGCGATTCCAGTACCTCGCAGGAGTCCAGCCTCGCCAGTTCCTGCCGCTCGCGGTCGTCATAATAAGCTCTGACGTAGGTCAAAGGTTCCAGTGCGCCGCCGAAACGCTTCTTCGACTTCTTCGCCGCCCGGGCGACGCCGCGAACTTTGCCTTCCAACCGGGTAAACAGCGTCACCAGCAGATCGGACTCTCGCAACGGGTAGGTGCGGAGGACGATCGCTTCCGACTCCTTCAGTGCCATGGAAACCCAGCAGGGTAATTTTTGATTGTAATGGAGTGCAGTGAGGATGGAAAGAAGAGGGGGTTGGACTCGCCCTTGGTCGTTGGTCGTTGGCTTTTGGCTTATGGCCTCGATGGTTGGTATTCGATCACCTCAATCCTTCGGATCTCAGTGCCAACGATCAATGACCGGCGACCAACGACTCTTAATTATTTTGCGGCCCCTCTTGCCAGGGCGCCTAGCGAACCCGGAGTGCTTGCGTCCGCCGCGCCAGTTCTCTGCCCTGCCAGGATGGCTTTGTTGGGAGTATTTTCGTACGCGTACCCACTGATGTGCGCCTTGAGGTTCGCAGGCTGGGCGCGAACACTCATCCTCACCCATGCATAGTGGGTTTGCCCGCTGATCTTGAACTTGAGTCCAAGGAAGTGGTTCTGCACGTTGCTCCACACGCCTTTGTAAGCATTGGCGTTGGCTACTTCGATGATGACCCCGTCGGTGTTGAGCAACTTGCCGGGAATTTTGTCGCCCTGATTCAGCGCGGCAGCATACGAGCAATACGTGCCCAGAGTTCCCACACAGGTTTTGACGAATTGAATGGCTTCGCCGGCGCCGGTGACATTGATGGCCATGAATGCGTTGTAAACGCCATCGCCGTAGCCCTTGATGGTGAAGTCGGGAATTCCGTCATTGTTGAGATCGAGGTTGAAGGTGCTGCCCGGCGCCCCGGTGGTTATATTAGCCGGGGTGAAAATGACCTCGGCATTTGCGGGCTGTGACAGTGATAGCAAGGTCACTCCCGCCGCGCTGGCCGCGAGTGCATAGTAGTTCAGCCCCTTGTTCAAGGATTCTGCAATCACGGACGACTTTCGCCGCGGAGATCGCTTCATCGTGTGCTCCATGATCGAAAGCCTTGGGCGGGGGTCGACTTCGCGATCAGTTGGAAAACGCTGCGGAGTTTAGTCTGGATGTCATTCAATCGTCAACGTGAAAAAGATTGCACGATGGGTGCCATGAGACAGCAAAACAAAGGCGCACTCCGAACACAAGAGTGCGCCGTTCCGATCAATCGAAGTCTTAGCGCCCGTAGTACGCGGCGTTGCGCTCAGTGAAGGCTTTCCATTTTTCCGGCAGGTCATCGAGAGCGAAGATCGCCGAGACCGGACACACGGGTACGCAGGCGCCGCAGTCAATGCATTCCACGGGATCGATGTAGAGCATCTCTTCGCTGGCGTGTGCCTCTTCATCCTTTTTGGGATGGATGCAATCCACCGGGCATGCATCGACGCAGGCGGTGTCCTTGGTGCCAATGCACGGTTCTGCAATCACATAGGCCATATGCTGTCTGTCTCCTGAAAATAACGAAACTTTTGAGAACCGCACATTCTAGCAAGAATGGCTTGTTGGGTACAGGGCCGGACAGCAGAGCGCTGCTTCTCGGTTCTGCTAGGCAGAAACCAACGTCCTCTGCTCGCTAGGCTGATACTCCACGATGTAGCCCGCCACGGCGCTGGCTGCAACGGTCAGCGGGGAAGCCAGGTACATTTGTCCGGGACCGCTGCGCCCGGGGAAGTTGCGGTTCTGCGCGCTGATCACAATCTGGTCAGGACGCGTGGAAACGCCCGGCCCCGCATTAATGCATGCTCCGCAACTCGGCTCGATTACGTGCGCGCCGGCCTTCTGGAAGATATCCAGGTACCCGCGCCGGACTGCGTACTCCCGCGTCTCCTGCGATCCGAATTGAATATAGAACTGTACCGAGTCGGCCACCCGCCTGCCTTGCTTCAGCGCATCGGCAAGAACGGTAGCGTACATGTCCATGTCTTCGTTCTTGCCGGCCGTGCAAGTGCCGCCGTAGGCAAGCTCAACCGGGATCGGCGCATTCAGTTCACGAATATATTTCCCATTCCCCGGATCGCCCGGCGTCGCCACCATCGGCGTAATTTCCGCCGCGTCGAGTTCGATCACCTCCGCATATTCCGCATCGGGATCGCTGTACAGATCTTTCAGCAGCGCTTGCGCCTCGCTGCGCGCCATACCCCGGCGCTCGACCAGGAAGTCAACTACTTTCTGGTCCGGAGCTACGATGCCCGTGAAACCACCGATCTCGGCCGCCATGTTGGTCATGGTGGCGCGTTCATCCACGCTGAGTTCCTCGACCGCCTCGCCCGCGTATTCCATGACCTTGGCCAGGGCCTTGCCGCTGCGCACGTAGTCGAGGCTCAGAATCTTGAGAATGAAGTCTTTTGCGGTGACGTTGGGATGCTTCTTTCCCCGCACGATGATCTTGACCGACTCGGGAACCTTGACGCGTACATCTTTCGTGATCCAGGAATTGAAGACGTCCGTGGTACCAATTCCGAAAGCCACGCAGCCAACCGCGCCGACGTGGGGGGTATGAGAGTCTGAGCCAACGTTCACCTGCCCCGGCAGCGCATACGATTCGATCATGACCGAGTGGCAGATCCCCTCCGAACCTTTCCGGTCCTTCAGTTCGCCATGCAGCTTGATCCCCTGGGCTTTCGCGAAATCCTGTTGCTTAAACTTGAGTTGGGTCGCGAGATCGAGCAGACCCATTTTTCTTTTCTCTTCCGACATGACGTCGTCCAGGAAGGTCAGGTGATCACGAAAGAAGCGGATGGTCGAGGCATCGTTGACCGGGACATCCTTGCCCACAAACTGCTCGTAGAAAATTGCAGCCATGGGCGTGACATATTCGTGGCTGAAGCGGAGATCTACTCTGGTGAACCCGCTATCGCCCGGCTTCACGGCCTGGACGCCGACCTTTCCATCTGGCCCCACCATGTGTCGCGCAAAGATTTTTTCTGCCAGGGTCATGGGCCGCGGCTTGGTCGTGATCGGCGGCAGAAACACCTTTCCCTGCATGCGCGCGACATTGAACGGAAACAGTCCTCCGTACTCAATCACCTGGCGCGTGATTTCGTCCTCACCTTGTGTGAATTCCGACAGTGGAATCTCTTCCCCGGCACGAATGCGATCGATCAATGAAAAGTTGGTGGAGGTCAGCACGCCCAGGTTCTGGCAGTTCTGCTTGTAGATGCGCTCGATATTCTCGGCGATCACAACCTTGATGCCGGCCGACATCTCAGCATAGGGCGACTGCTCGCGACTTGATCCCTTGCCGCGACGCTTGCCGCTGACCGCAGCCACGAACCCGCCGCGTTTCACGTCGCCACGTTTGATAGGGGTCTCGTTCCCGCACTTCAGGCCGGCATAAGGAATCTCACCCAGTGTCTGATCGAAGTAGAAGCATAGATGGGCGGGCGTGATCTCGTCGGTCGAGATATCGTCGCGCAGCTTGGGATTGTTCGCGGGATTCTTCGTGTCCCAGGGCAGGTCTTCGCCTCCGAGTTGCCGCTTGATGAGTTCCGGATCTTCGGTGAGAAAAAGGATTCGCCCTTGCAACCGCACGTTATCAGGCTGTTTCTCAATCTTGCGCTGCAGTAATGGATTGTTCACGATCTACCCTGGACATGAAATGGACTACCGTGGCAGGAAGCGGGCCCGCCCCACACCTGGCTTTATTTTACCCCTGAGTGGCGAGTTTCCGCAGAGTAACACGCCAGGTTGCGCCATCCCGAAGCACGGCGTAGTTCACTCGCGCGAGGATCTCGCGCGCACCACGGGCCGGCGGTGTTCTACCGATGTCCGTTCTTGCGGTCGTACTTCTCCCCCGCCGGAATCGGCACCGCCAGCTGATTTTCCTTGGGCGGAAGCGGACAGGTGGCATAGGGCGTCAGCGCGCAAGGCGGATTGTAGGCCTCATTGAAATCCAGCACGACCTTGCCGTTCTGTACCGCCTCGGTTTGAAAAAGCGCCCCGGAGGATACGTCTCGGTCTTGCTGGTCAGATCCTTGAAAACGAAGAACAGGCCGTCCTTTGCGTCACCGCCCAGGGCCTCCAGGTGCAGTTCCTGGCCATTGATTTTGAACCGCGCCTCGCCGGCTACCGGAGTGGGTATGACGTCGCCAAGCACGTTAGGAACTGCGACCGTTTTCTTGCCATCGGATGGGATCCAATCGGCCGTGATCCTGTATTGGCCCTGAAGCGGATAGAAGACTGGCCCCATGTAGTCCTTCAACGCCGGACTATTCAAATCCTTTACCCGGATACCGACCCGTTCCCCGCGTTGAATCACATGGATGCGTAGCGTGCCTAACTCCACCACGCTAGCTTTACCGGAAACGTCGGATGCGAGCTTCATTTCACCAGCAGGGTTGCCATCAACTTTGGCCTGTACTCCCGGCGCGAACTTCACAGTTACCTCTTTGCCCTGCAGCACGAATACTCCCGCCTCGGCAGGAGATGAGCCGGGAGGGAGTGCTACCGGCGCCTTTGAATCGCTGCCAAACTTGTTTTCTCCCGGCTTTAACCAAAACAGGCCCGCGAGCGGAAGGTAGTTCTCCTTGAGGTCCGCCACCAGGCCCGCCTTCCACTTCTCGAACTCCTTCTGATAAGCGGAATCGACCTTGAGCTTCTGACCGGATCCGGTCAGAGCCAGAGTCAGCATCACGACGAGAATGGCTGTGGATCGCGCCAATGTACCCTCCTCAGGCCGGCTAACGTTTGTAAGCCCGCACGTCGGGCAGTTCCTCAAGCCCGCGACCTTCGAAAATCGCCTTGAACTCGGACAGGAATGCGTCGTGCAACAGACCATTCGAAGCCAGCGTTTCCCGGCTGGCGATCTGGAACGGGCCGCCGCTGAAATCGCTGACCCGGCCTCCGGCCTCTTCCACCAGCAAAACTCCGGCGGCAGTGTCCCATGGGTTCAGGTTGAACTCCCAATAGGCCTCAAACCTTCCCGCCGCAACCGATGCCAGGTCGAGCGCCGCGGATCCTGCGCGCCGCACACCATGTGTTCGCAGCGTGATCTGATGATAGAAAAAGATATTTGGGTTCTTGTGGCGCTTGTGGCTGGGAAATCCTGTTGCCACCAGGGATTCACTCAGCCCCGAAACTCTGGACACTTGAATCCGCTGGCCATTCAGATACGCCCCGCTGCCTTGCTCTGCGGCAAACATCTCGGGCCGGGTGGGATCGTAAACAATTCCGGCGATACGCTTCCCTTTGTACTCAAGCGCCATGGAGATACAGAACACCGGAAACCCGTGGGCGAAATTGGTAGTGCCATCGAGTGGATCGATGTACCACTTGTACTCACTGCCAGTTTCGATGCGCGCGCCCTCTTCTCCCAAGACGTCATGAGAGGGCCAGCGTGAGCGAATTCGCTCCAGGATCAGGGCCTCCGACTTCCGGTCCGCGACCGTGACCAGGTCAACATCGCCCTTGTACTCCACCTTGACCCGCTGTTGGAAATACTCCATTATCAGCGCACCGGCTTCGCGCGCCACTTCCTCCATCGCGGGGACGAACTCCATACTTTCGCCTGGCATGAAATTTAGATATATTGCCGCACGCCACTACTTCTTTTTATTGTCTTCCGCGATGTACATGATTTCGTGTTTGAAGATAAATAGGTTGGGCTTGTCTTCGCGCGTCAAGCGAACCATGTTCTTGTCGTAGTATTCGATCCACCCTTTGACCACTTCGCCGTCCGCCAGCTTGATCGAGACTGGCTTCTGTTTTTCACCCAAAGACTTCAGATAAGCCGCTTCCTCGGAGGTCTCTTCCGGGGGAACGGATCGTTTACGCATCGAGTTTGGCGATGATCCTTGGAATGGCATGACCTGCATTTTACACGGAGGTTTGTGGGAATCCGGAATAGACGATTTCCGACTCGGCGGTTACGCACATTGGCGCTACAATCCTGCTGTTTCTCGCGAGGTTCCCATGCGAGCACTCACCCTGACCTGTCTCCTGGTACTGCTGGCGGTTTCCTTTGCCGGCGCACAACACGCTCACCGCAGCTACCCCAGTCCACCCGAACCGGCACAAAAGACGGCCACCACGTCGGCGCCCGCCACCACGCAAACGCGGCGCGCGGCCGATCCGCTGCAACTGCAGCGTGAGGCGCGGGAGATGCTCGAGTTATCGCAGTCGGTTCAGCTCGAAATTGACTCTCTGACACGTGGCTTGCTGCCGAAAGATCTGAGCGACAAACTCAAGCGCATCGAAAAGCTCTCCAAGCACCTCCGTAGCCAGGTGGAACACTGAACTTAGAACACAAATCGCAGTCCGAACTCCATCACTCTGGGCGATCCCAGGCTGAATACTCCGGTACCGACGCCGATACGGTCCGAGGTGCGCTGGCTGCGAATGGTGTTGTTGATCGAACCGGGCGTGTTATCGCCTAATGCGTTCAACGTGGGCGACAAAGGATTGTTGGGAGCGTCGAAATTCGCGAAGTTCAAGATGTTATAAAAGGCGGCGTTCGGCTCGATGGTCAGCCGCTCTTTAATCTTGAAATCCCACGCCAGCTTAAGATCCAACGCCTTTAGCCACGCCAGGCCTTGCTGCCCCGGCGGCGCCTGTTGCACCGGTTGCTCAATCCCATGCAGGGCCGCAAGCTGGCTTCCGGTAACGATGCCTGCATTGACCAGCGCTGCGCCTGCCGGAGTCAAACCAACGCTGGCATTGTAGGCCTGGATGAATTTGTTGATATTGTCCGGGGTCACGTTGCGGTCAAACGCGCCTACGTTGGTGCCCGGAAGCAGGTCGCCATTGGGATAAATCACGCTGCCGTCGCCCGAACCGTCGCCAGTGACGTCACTGACAAAAATTCCGCCGGGATTGCCGGAGGTTGGCAAGTAAATATTCGATGGCAACGGACTATAAAAATGAGAGATCAGGCTGATCCGCAACGACCTGGGCAGGTCCATGGTTCCGCCGACCGAGATTTGATGACGCCGGTCTAGCCCGTTCGGACCGATAAACCGCGTCGGATTGTTGTTATCAATCACAAGATTTACGAAATCGTTGTCCTGGGCGGTCGAGACGTACTTTGAATACGAGTACGCCACTTGCAGGTTGAGATTGCGGATCAGGCCCTGGGGACGGGAATAATTCTGCGTCACCTTCACTTGCAGGCCGTTGTAGACAGAGCGCCCGATCGGGAACAGCATCTGGTTGGTCCCGAGATTCGGATTGACCCCCGCAAAGGCCGCATTCGGGCACGGACCGCCTCCACAGACGGCGTTGCCGGAATCCAGACCGTTGCTGGCGAAATCGGAAATGGTGGCGCCGGGGACCGTCCCCAGGTAGCAATTCACCACTGCCTGGGAAACTGCGCCGGCAGTCAGCGGAGACGGGAATCCAGTCAAGCAATTGGGAGCATTCAGTTGCGCGGTAGTTTCAATCGCGGCAAGTGCTCCGGCGGTGTTGAGAAACCTCGAGTCTCCGACATGGTTCACGTCCTGCGCTAACAGCGTGTGAGTCTCGACGTTCCTCACGTAGTCGAGCGAGAGAACTGTTCCGGGCCGGAATTCGTGCTGCATCCCGGCGTTCATCTGAACCGATCGCGGGGTGCGATAGTTGGGGGCGAAAAGCGCCGTGCCCGTACCGTTAAAGGTTGAACTGAGCGTGTTGCCGATAAATCCCGGATTCGAAGCGCCCCCGGCAGCCACGGTCGCTGCCTGGTATTGCTGCTGCAATGCCGCGATCTGCGATGCGACCTGGCCAATGGGCTGCCCACAGAACGTAGGATTGGCCACCGTACCATCGGGCAGAGTGAAGCTTTGCGGAGTTCCGTTTACGCAGACCTGCTGTGTTAACAGGAACAATCCGGTGGAGAGTCTCGGAGGCCGGTCATAGAGCTGGTTGTTCCAGATATTATTTTCGTAAAACAGGCCAATGCCCGCGCGGAATACCGTCTTTCCCAGGCCAGATGGATCGAACGCTACGCCAAGTTGCGGACCGAAATTCGTATTCGGCTGCCGCACCCGGTCGCCTAATCCCTTTCCGTAAAGATCAAGGATATTGCCGGTGCAAGGAGTCCCCGCAGCTGCCAGGTTCGCGGCTAGCGCCGGATCAAGCTGGGAGCATGGAACCGGTCCAAGGTCGCTATCGGTTCGGCCTGTATCGCGCTGGTAGCGCAGACCGTAGGTCACCGTGAGGTTGGGACGAATCTTCCACGAATCCCCAACGTAGAAAAGAATGCGATTGTCCGGTCCCTGGCCGCCGCCCGGAAATCCAAAAGCCGAATTTTCGGAGGAGAATCCCTGGCCGTTGCCCAGGATTACATTGTCCGCAAGGTAGTTCAGCGGGTTGGCGCCACCGCCCGCGAAGACATTCGTGAAGGCCCCGACATCCGCGTTCACCGCGGGAGCGCTGCCCAGGAACTTCGCAAATCCGCCTTCCTGGATGTGATTGAAGCCAGCCCCGAAACGGAAAATGTGGTTGTGCCAGGGTCGGGTTCCGTCGTACTTGAATTGCTTGTTGCTCTGAATCGTGGCCTGCGGCGCCAGAAAGTTTGGCCCTGAGCAGAATGGGTCCACTCCGAAGGTCAGGCAAGTGGGATCGCTGCCAATTGCCAGCTCAAGCTGCGGCGCGGGATTGAAGATGCTGCTTCCAGCCGTGGCGTCCGTAATATTGTTGCGGAATTTCATGTACCCGGCACGAAAACTATGGGTGTAGCTGCCGGTGGTGAAATCCAGTCCAACCACGTGGCTCGGATTATGGTTCACGTTCGCGAAGGGCTGAAATGTATTGGGCAGGAAGTTCGCAACGTTCCGGTTCCCGTCGAAGGTGAAGCGGTAGAAGAAATGAAAATTATCGGGCTTGATCTGCCAGTCGAGACGGCCCGCGGCTTCGTTCTCGCGGAACGGCGAATTGAAACTGCTGGTCAGAGATGTGAAATTACCACCCGGCACCACCGGCGCTGTCAGGTCCTGCTTTGTCCGCTCGGCGGCAATGAAGAAGAAAAGTCTGTCCTTGATGATCGGGCCGCCGAAATTGCCGCCGAACTGGTTGCGCTGAAACGGAGTATCGCCTCCCGGCAGGTTGGCTGCAATGCGATGATCGCGGAAAAGGTAGAACGCCTGCCCATGGTAGGAGTTGGTCCCAGAGCGCGTGACCACGTTCACCGCTCCCGAGGACGTCAGCTCGGTCGAAAGATCGAGCGATGACTGTTGGACCTGGAACTCCGCAATCGCGCTCGCCGGAATGTTTTCCGTGGTGGTTCCAACTTCTTCATCGCTCACGTCAATGCCGTCAACCTCAATCCGAGCCGTGCGGCCGAAGCGCCCGCCAAAGGATATGGATGAAAAACCGTTCTTGGTGGGATCGAAGTTGCCGCCGTCCTGGATCTGGATTCCCGGCTCCAACTGCGCGAGATCGAGAAAATTTCTGCCATTGATCGGCAGATTGTCAATTTGCTGCGCGGTGAGAACTCCCTGCACGGTGGCTTGCTCGGTGTTCACCTGGGCGATTTCCGCTTGCACCTCGATCACCTGGTCCGGGGTTCCAACTTGCAGCTTGACGTTGCCTGCGCGCGTGACCCCGACTTGCACCGGAACCGTCAGCTCCACTGACTTGAAGCCTTTTGCTTCAACTCTCACGACATAGTTTCCCGGTAGCAGCGCGCCCGAGGCATACACCCCGGCAGAGTTGGTAGTCAGGTTGGTGACTTCCCCTGTCCCCTTGTTGGTGATGGCGACCTTGGCGCCGTCCACCAGGGCGCCGCTGGGATCGGTCACCGTGCCTTGAATGCTTCCGGTGGATATGGTGGTTTGCGCGGCAACAAACGACGAAATCACGAGAACGACGATCGCCAACGCGATGGCGCAACTGCGAGACCTGTGCATTCTGGAACCTTTCCTGGCGCAGCCGCCTACGGCAGCCGATGCGCAGACTCCTGACGCCGCCAGGGAAGGCGGAAGCGAACGGTTAGCGCCGAAGCGCATGCCCCGCGGCGATGAATATGTCCAAATTTAATTGGACACACATTCTAGACGATCAAAGCTGGTTCTGTACCAGGAGTGTGATGAAATTGCGAATCGCCGAGGCCGCCCTGACTCAGTGCGATTTCGAAGTGTAATAGCCGGTCCGGTGCCGAACCACGACCGTGCCCGGCGCTCCAGTCACTTTCACTTCAACACGCCGGAAGTCCGAGTCAGCAAATCTTTGCGCGGGATAGTACGCGATCAGGTATTGCGTTCGCAGCTCCTCGCTGATCTGCTTAAAAGCGTCATCCAGCTGGGGAACGGAACTGGCGTAGTAGTATTTTCCTCCCGTGTCTTCAGAAATCTGGATCAGGGCGTGCTCGCCGCCGGTATCGCGGCCTGCGCTGGCTTCAATGGGCACGATGATGATGCTATAGACGATCGCTTCGGCGACCTGCGCTGCTCGCACCGCCTCTTTGTAGTCTGTCTTGCTGACCGTGTCCCCGCCGTCGGTGATCACCACCAGCACTTTCCTTCCCTGGCGCGACTCCAGGGCCTGGGATGCGAGATACAGTGCGTCATAGAGCGCGGTCGCCGCGCCCGAGCGTACCCTCTCGATTGCGCGATCCACTGTCTTCAGGTCCTTGGTGAAAGGGGTTACTTCCTCGACGGTTTCGCTGAATTGGTACAGCGACAGGGCGTCCACCGGGCGCAGGATGGCATGCGCGAAACGGCGGGCTGAGGCCAATTCCAATGGCAGGTCCTTCTTCGTGCTCAGGCTGGTGTCCACCAGGAGCACGACCGACAAGGGAAGCGCTGATTCGCGATCGAATACCGCAATTTTCTGCTCCTTCCCATCCTCCCGGATTTCAAAATTGTCCTTGCTGAGGTGAGCAAGCGGCGCGCCGTGTTCGTCAGTGGCGGTGACAAACACGTTGACCAGTTTCACATCCACTTTGACGGTGGTTTCCGGCTCTGGCTCAGACTTGCGCTGCGCCTGAGCAACGATCGCCCCCGCCAGGATAAAAATGAGAAGGACTTTCATGAAGCGCTGGTCACTTAGATGCAGGCCTTTCCTTATAGCTGCCCTCCAGTTTGGCGATCTCTGCCGGAAAGGGTTCCCCATCCGCCCAAACTGCGCCGTCTTCAAAATATTCTTTCTTCCATATGGGTACGGTCTTTTTCAGGGTGTCAATGATCCAGTGGCAGGCGTCGAATGCCGGTCCGCGATGGGCTGAGGCCACCACGATCAGCACGCTGGTCTCGCCAATCTCCAGGCGTCCCAAGCGGTGTACCATCACGACATCCCTCACGGCGAACTGCGCGATGGCCTTCTCCACGAGACTTTCCATCTGCCGCAGCGCCATTTCCTCGTACGCCTCATAATCCAGGTACAGCGTACGCCGCCCGCGCGTATTGTTTCTGACCACGCCGTCAAACAACACCGCCGCCCCGTCTTCCCCCCGCTTGACTGCATTCAGCCAATCCTGCGGGACAATCTTTTCCCGAACGATGTAGGCCCTCGGCGCTCCGCCGCTTACCGGAGGAAGAAATCCGATTTCGTCGCCCGGGTTCAATATCGCGTCCTGGCTGGCATAGTCCTGGTTCAATGAAACCGCGACCGAGTTCATAAATCGCCGCAGGTCCGGGATTCGATCTACATAGACCTGCACCACGTCGCGGATGCTCGCCCGTTCCGGCACCTCCAGCCAATCCTGTGCTGTCCCCGTCAGGTCTTTCAGTATTCCGAAAAATAACACTCGAACCTGCATGAAACGGCCACCCCTACGGGAATTAGTGTATCGCGACAAACGCTCAGCGACGGCTACAATCACCCATTCTGTTCAGCGGTTTGACGAAAGTGAAGACTTGCGAAAAAAAGTAAGCTTCGGCGCGATCAGCCTCTTGCTTGTATTCTTCTCTTGCCCCTCCCTTCAGGGCTATGCCGTCTTGTCCCACGAAGAGCTGATTGATATCGCTTACAGCTCCGAAATTCGGCCTGCCCTGGTCAAACGCTTTCCGCACGCAACTGACGAAGAACTGCTGGAAGCGCACGCCTACGCGTACGGAGGATCGGTCATCCAGGACCTGGGATACTATCCGTTCGGCGACCACGAGTTCACCAATCTTCTGCATTATGTTCGGACGGGAGATTATGTCGGCTGGTTGATTCGCGATGCCCGCACCCTCAACGAATACGCCTTCGCTCTTGGCGCCTTAAGCCACTATGCGTCGGACGCATGGGGCCATCCTGCCGTCAATGCCGGAGCAGCGCTGGAGTACCCGAAGCTGCGCGCTAAGTACGGCGACATCGTCACCTACGAGGACGATCCCGCGGCCCATATCAAAACCGAGTTCAGTTTTGATGTCCTGCAGGTGGCCAAGCGCCGGTACATCTCCAAGCAGTTCCACGATTTCATCGGATTCGAAGTTTCCGAGGACCTGATAAAACGCGCCTTTGAGGATTGCTACGGATTGCCGCTCTCTAAAATTATGGAACTCGATGACCTGGCCATCGGCACCTATCGTTTCTCGGTCAGCCGGGTAATCCCGGAGATGACGCAGGTTGCGCTCGCGACCAAGGAAGTCAACCTGCACGGCGAGAAGCACGACAAGGCGCGGGCCGAGTTCCTCTATCATCTTTCACGCGCCGATTATGAGCGGGATTTCGGCGCCAAGTATCGCAAGCCTGGCTGTTTTGCGCGCTTTCTCGCCTTTTTGCTGCGCATCGTTCCCAAGTTCGGCCCGTTCAAGGCCCTGGCCTACAAAACTCCCACTCCGCAAACCGAGGACCTCTACTTTCGCAGCATGGACAAAGTTGTCGCCGAGTATCACCGTTTGATCCAACAAGCCGAAGCCGGCGAGCTGTCGTTTGCCGACCGCAACCTCGATACCGGCAATTTGACCCACGCCGGAGATTACCGATTGGCCGACCAGACCTACGCGCAGCTGGTGCGACAGCTCGCCGACGATCATTTTGCGCATCTCACCGCGGCCGTCAAGCAGGACTTGCTGCGATACTTCGCCAGTGGTCCGGTGGCGGCCAGCCTCAAGAAAAAAGATTGGGAGAAAACGCAGACAGCATTGGAAAAATTAAAGACGGCGCCCACGGTTCCCCCCGCTACTCAGAGCACTGGAGTCACTCAAAGCGACAAGGCACCGGAATAAACTCCTTGCACTCTTGAGGCAAGGTTCGCCAATTGCGGGACACAGGACTTCAGCCTACAATCATTCTCCGATGTATTCCGAACCTCTTACCATTGAACGTTACGAGAGCGACATTGCAGGCCAGGGTGTGCTTCTGCTCAAGGGCCCGCTGGTCACGGAGAACCTGTCCCCATTTCAGAATGCAGTGCGCGGAGAAGATGCCGAGACCATGATTATCGATCTCACCCACGTTCCATATATTGACTCGGCAGGTCTTGGTTCGCTGGTCAGCACCTATGTCAGTTGCGAGAAGGCGGGACGCCGCGTGGTTCTGGCCGGGCCCAATAAACGGGTGCGGCGGCTTTTCGAAATTACCAAGGTAGAACCCTTATTTCTGATCTTCCCCAGTCTTGCAAGCGCCATCGAAACCCTCAACCGTGCCGGGCAAGCCTGAATATCAAGCCGGAGAGTTGCGCCGCATCTCTAACTTCTCGTGGATCAGTTTCACCAACAGGCTGATGTCCGCAGGTTTCACCACATAGTCGTCAACCTGTTGACGGATACCCTCCACCGCTGTTTCAAAGCCGGGATATCCCGTCAATAGAATCGTGACGCAGCGCGGGTACGCTTGCCGCATCGCTGCCACCACCTGGAACCCGTTCCCTTCGCTGCCGATATTCAGGTCCGAGAGCAGCACGTCAAACTCTCGCTGTTGAATTTCAGCAATGGCCTCGCTTACCGTCGAAGCAACCCAAACCTGAAAGCCGTTGCTTTCAAGAATCGGCGGCAGTGTCAGGCGGATGCTTTGCTCGTCGTCCACAAACAACAGCCGTTTTGATCCATGATGGACAACCGGCTCCAGTACAGGACTCTCAGCCGCGCCCACATCGCGGTAGAAATTTCTTTCGCTCTCGTCCAAGGCGCGATTCAGTTGCCGCACCAGATCGCGAAGCTTGATGGGGTCATTTTCGACCGATACCTGGGCGGCGAGTGTACGCCAGTCTCTTCCCTTTTCTTTCATTCCTGGCTCGGAACCTTTGTGCTGGCTGCGGAACTCTTGTGTGACTGAGTTCCCGAAACTTCAGGGTAGTATACTCACATCATCTACTTTGGTTTGTTCGCTATTAGACGATGGCTGCCAAGAAGAAAGTGTCGCCTCGCGCAAAGAAGGCAGTGGAACGAGTCTCGCCCGCGAGGCCGGAGGCTCGCGATGAAGGTCCTCGATTGATTCCGCTGGATGAAGGCACCGAACAGCCCCAAGGTCGCTCTGACAGCACCATGGAGCGCTATCTGAAATTGGCTGATGCCGCATTAACGCCCAAGAAACGCGCGCACTCCTCGAGCTAGGACTCTGCCACTTCGGTTACTTCGGCTGGAGATGGAGTTTCCGATTTTGATTTCTTCTTCTTTTTGGTTCCGCCATACTTTCCTTCCTCCATCTGCAAGGCGGCCCAGATAAAGCTCTGTACATCCATTCGCGAATGCGGGTTCAAATTCCGGGACTGAAGTTCCGCCTCCACGCGGGCAGCCACATCGCGGAGCTTAGAGTAGGTTTGCCAATTCGGCTCAGCCCGGTACTCCAAGGTGATTCCGACTGAATCCGCCATGCGCTGCAGGGCGAGAGGCTTCATAAACATCTGTTCTCCGCGAGATGCCAGAAACCAGAAGTATGTCGCCAGGGGCCACTTGGGAATTCCGAAGGAAGCCAGCGCATCGCAATAGCCAGTGAAGCGTGACTGTTCGTCTGCTTCGCCATAGAGCAACTGGAACAGAGTGTTTGAAAATCGCTCGTGGTTGGAAGGGTTCGCAACCACCGCGGTCTTGAACTTGATTCGCTCCATGGGAAAAACCAGGTTGGTGGTTTGCAGCGACGCCATGGCCCGGCTTGCCACGTCAGCGTAATTCTGCTGCTGCATCAACTGCTCGAAACTTTCTCTTCCGAGATGCGTGACGAACTCCGCGCTGGCGCTCTCAATCGGGGCGCGTTCCTTCACTGCAAACTGGGGGTCGTCGAAACCGCCTGGAAAACTGGCACGGAAAAGGTCATGAAGATGGTCGAAATCAGCGGGCGGGCGTCGCGAAACCCGCACCTTGCCGGCTCCGGAGCGCGCCTTTGGCCACTGAAAGTCCGGACTTGGCGGTTGCGCCGGCTTAAGTTCGGCGGTCTTGACCAGCATTTTCTCCCCTTCTTTCAAGAAGCGGATCGACAGATTTTCGCCGACAGCGGTGATTTGCCCGACTCCAAACTTCGAATGCTCAACCCAGTCGTTAGTGTTCCATTCCATCTGAGTAGGATAGGGTTGCCGGCGAAAACGGGCAAGTGCGAAGTCGGTGGCGCGGGATGCTTCCCACCCCTGCGCGATCGAAAACCGATGCGCAGTTCAGCCATTACCCGGGGAAAAGTTCGCTAAAAATAAAAGACCAGATCCCGTTGCGGATCTGGTCAGGAATCGTTCATTTGAATCAGCTGACGGGCTGTTCGGTCAGCACCTTTTCGCGCTCTTCCGCATCCTGCTTCTCTTCGCCGGGCGTCGAAGGCAACGCGAGTTCCAGCACCTCGGGAATCGATTTCACGTAGTGGATCGAAAGATTCTCGAGCTGCTCGGGCGTCAGGTCTTCTTCGACGTTGGTCTTGTTTTCGGCCGGCAGAATAATATCGTGTACGCCGGCCCGTTTCGCTGCCAGCACTTTCTCCTTCACTCCACCAATGGGAAGGACGTTGCCGCTGAGAGTGATTTCTCCCGTCATGGCCAGCAGCGGACGCACCAGCCGGTTCGTCAACAGCGAAACCAGCGCCGTAGTGATGGTCACGCCTGCCGAGGGTCCGTCTTTCGGAATCGCTCCCGCCGGCACGTGAATGTGGATATCGTGATTGGCGAAGAACTCCTCGTCAATGCCAAGCTGCTTGGCGTTGGAACGCACCCAGCTCAGCGCGGCCTGCATGGATTCCCGCATCACGTCCTGAATCTGGCCGGTAATCGTCAGGCCGCCTTTACCCTTCATGCTGTTGGCTTCGACGAACAGAATGTCGCCGCCCGACGGCGTCCATGCCAGGCCCACCACCACTCCGGAACGTTGGGTTCGTTCGGCAATTTCCCCTTCGCTGCGGATCTTGATGCCGCCCAGAAATTCTTGAATGATCTCCGGCGTCACCACCAGCTTTTCCGACTTACCTTCCGCAATGCGGCGGGCCTGCTTGCGGCAAATGGTCCCGATCGTGCGTTCGAGATTGCGAACCCCGGCCTCCCGCGTATAGTGCCGGATGATGTAGCTGACACTCTCACGGGGGAAATCGATCTGGTCCTTGGTGATTCCGTTTTCGTCAACCTGCCGCGGGATCAGGTATTGGAACCCGATATGGACCTTTTCCTCTTCCGTGTAACCCTGTAGTTCGATGATCTCCATACGGTCGCGCAAAGGCTCGGCAATCGGATCGAGCATGTTCGCGGTGGTGATGAAGAGCACCTTGGAAAGATCAAACGTCACATCCAGATAGTTGTCGCGGAAGCTGGAGTTCTGTTCGGGATCCAGCGCTTCCAGCAGAGCCGAAGCGGGATCTCCACGGAAGTCGCGCCCGACTTTGTCGATCTCGTCCAGCATGAATACCGGGTCCTTGGTTTCTGCCCGGCGGATGCCCTGGATGATCTGACCCGGCAAAGCACCGATGTAAGTACGCCGGTGACCGCGGATTTCCGCTTCATCGTGCACGCCGCCCAGGGAAATCCGGACGAATTTGCGTCCCAAGGCACGCGCGATCGATTTGCCCAGCGAAGTTTTGCCCACGCCCGGAGGCCCAACGAAGCACAGGATCGGCCCCTTCATGTTCGGCTTCAAACGCCGGACCGAAAGATAGTCCAGAATGCGATCTTTGACTTTCTTCAGGTCATAGTGATCTTCGTCGAGGATCTCGCGAGCCTTGACGATGTCCACGTCTCCGCCGGAACTTTTCGCCCAGGGCAGCACGGCAAGCCACTCGATGTAGTTGCGGGTGACCGAATAGTCGGCCGCCATCGGCGACATGCGCGAAAGACGCCCCAACTCCTTGAGAGCTTCTTTCTTCACATCGTCCGGCATGCCGGCCTGTTCGATCTTCTGCCGCAGTTCTTCGGTGTCGCGCGCGCCCTCATCCTGCTCACCCAATTCCTTCTGGATGGCCTTCATCTGCTCACGCAGGTAGTACTCGCGCTGGCTTTGCTGCACGCGGTCCTGGACTTCGGATTGGATCTTGTTGCGAAGCTGCTGAACTTCCAGTTCCTTGGCCAGATGCTGGTTGATTTTTTCCAGACGCACGCGAACATCTGTGGTTTCCAGCGTGTCTTGCTTATCAGCAGTGGAAAGAGACGGTAAAGATGACGCAATAAAGTCCACCAACCGGCCGGGTTCCTCGATGTTCATGGCCACGGTGGAAAGCTCATCCGACAACGTCGGCGAGCCGGCAACAATCTGTTGGAATAACGTCAGTACATTCCGCTGTAGTGCCTCTACTTCGGAACTCTTGGGTGGAATCGCTTCGGGAACCGAGTCGACTCTGGCCCGCATGAATGGAGTGAGTTGGGAAAATTCCGCCAGTCGCACCCTCTCCAAGCCTTCCGCAAAGACGAACAGACTTTGGTTCGGCATCTTGACCACTTTGTGTACGACCGCCAGGGTACCGACCGTGTACAGGTCGGTAGGCTGGGGAGAGTCGACGCGCGCTTCGCGCTGCGCCACCACAACGATGGTCTTGTCCTCCCCGAGAGAGTTAATGAGCTGGACAGAGCTTTCCCGTCCTACGGTCAAGGGCAGCACGGCGTGCGGAAATAGCACGGTGTCGCGTACTGGCAGAATCGGTAATGATCGGTCCTGCTCAGCCTGCGGCTGCTGCTCCCTTTCCTGGACAGGCTCTTTTGCTTTCGTAGTGCGCTCGGAGCGCGCCTTCTCTGCCATGATTCTCCTTGAGTGTGTTTGGCTCAAGTTTTTGATGACGTTGAGTGTCGGAAAGATGCAAGCCCCACACAGTGTGGGCTTACAAGACGTTGGATTCTAAACCTCGGAGAAGGTTTATTCCATGCCAAAGGTACATAGCTGGGAAACAAAGGTCACGTGCCAAGGCGTGCCAAGAATGCGGAATAGCCTCTCAAGAGTCCGGGGCCGCCCAAAGAGGCGGCCCTACCCGAGACTTTGCGTCTCCGCCAGGCGTTTGCCGGTCTTAGAAAACGTGCTTTGCAGTATCGCCGCGGAAAACCAGTTCACGCAGAACCCGCTCGTTCGAGGCGTTCAGCACGTAGTATTTTTCCGTCGCTGGCGCCTTTGCCGTAAGCGGCACCAGGGTGCACTTGATTTTCACTTCGACGGGATTCTTCCCGCGCTGCTGCGTGAACACCATGATGTGATTGTCTCCGTCCATGGTGTGCAGGACTTTGTACTCGCCCTTCGGCAGCAGCACCTCGCCCACCCTCATCGGGCTCTCAAAGATCACGCTTCGGGAATCTGATACTCCAAACTTGTTCTGTCCTGCCTGCAGCGCCACCGCCATTCCCAGTACAAAAGCCATTGTTACTGCAAGGATTTTCAACGCTCGCATATCGTTCCTCCGTCTTCACTCAGCCATCTCGGCATCAACTCAAGCCTACGGCGGAGCAAAGAACGCGGCGGTGTGCGTGCTCACGCACAATTGTGATCGTTAACCTAGGCAGATGTTCGCCTTACCGCGCCGGGTAGATACCCAGGATCTTCACCATTTCCGACATTTCGCCCAAATCCCGAACCGCGCTTCGGGCGAGTTGGTCATCGCCGCGCAGGAAATCCAGGTAAAACACATATTCCCAGGGGCTTCCCTGCAAAGGGCGGGATTCGATCTTGCTTAGATCAATATCTCGCAGGGCAAAGACGCTCAGGGCTTTGAACAAAGCTCCGGCCTGGTTCTTCAGGCGAAAGGCAATGGAGGTCTTATTTGCCCCCTTCGCGACCCCCCTCGTGCGGTGGATGAGCACGAAGCGGGTGAAGTTCTGCTTATTGTCTTCTATCCCTTCAGCGAGTATCTGGGCCTGGTAGACCGATGCTGCTTTGCGGCTCGCGATCGCAGCGGCATCTCGCAACTTCTCCTCCACAATGTGTTTCACGCTGCCGGCGGTGTCGTAAAACGGAACCGGCTCGAATTGTTTGTTCTTGCGAAATAAGTTGCGGCACTGTTCAAGGGCGACCGGATGAGAGTAGACGCGCTTGACGTCCTGGAGGCGAACGCCCCGCGGGGCAATCAGATTGTGGACAATACGCAGGCGGAATTCGCTTCGGATGAACGCCTTTTGCGTCAGCAGCAGGTCAAAGTGCTCGGCGACAGACCCGGCCAGAGTGTTCTCGAGCGGAATTACCGCCCAGGTTCCGCGAGCGACCCGGTCAAACACTTCCGCTGAACGGGCACATGGAACAATCGAACAGCCGGGCAGCATTCGCAATGCCGCTTGGTGGCTGAATGATCCCAGTTCCCCCTGGATCGCCACTTTCATCGGGTGAAATTATAGACACTCCGCAGTGAGGGAGTTCTGTTCAGCTCAAGTCCTTCTTGAGTACGATCGCATCCACTCCGTTCGCGTAATACCGCGGAACGGTTTTCACCAGGAAGTATTGATGGCGTTTGTAGAACGACAAGGCCGCCTTGTTGTCCACCGCCGTCTCGAGCGCGACCGCATGGGAACCCCCAGCGCGCAGCCGTTCTTCGGCTTTCTGAAGCAATTCCGACCCAACCCCGAACCGCCGCGCCTCTCCAACCACATCAATGGTGATGATGTGTCCGACTCCGCCGCGACCCGCTTCAGCCACCAGAAATCCGAGAATGGGGCGCGAATCGCCTTCCCCATCGACGGCTTCGGCGACCAGCGTGAAGGAGCGGCTGCGACGGATGTAGGTTTCCAGTTCCAGCCTGGAATAGGCGATGCCCGGTGAAAAACATCCCTGGTCGATTTTCCACAGGCGCAGCAGGTCGTCGGGGCGGTAGTCGCGGAGGGCGAAGCGCACCCGCTCATTGTATCTGCAGCAATTCCGGCAAGTCAGGATTCTGAACAGGACAGCAAACATTTGCCCCTTCCCCGCCATCAGAGCTCGAAAGTATTTGCAGGGAATGCGCCGCCAGTCGTAACATTCGCATCAGAGGAAATTGTGGGGCGTCTACTTCTCATTGACGCGCTGAGTGCGGTTGCCCTGCTGACCGCGTGGTATTTCCTTTTTACTCGCTATAACCGGCGCAAGGCCGCCACCGCCATGAAGTGGGTGGAGACAGCCTGCTCGGGCAATGGGCGCATTGTGGACGCTCACTGGCTGGGCACCTGTCGTCTGCAAGCCCGCTTGCGATTCGTCGCCCAGTGGTTTGATAACGCCAGGGTGACCGTGCGCCTGCGTCCGCGCCCGATTCCCCTGCAATGGTTGTTCAGTATTTGGCGTAAACAGAAGGAAACACTCACCTTCGAAGCGGATTTGGGCCTGGCTCCCAGCTTCCACCTGGAAGTCTTCCGCCATCAATGGGTCACCCACAAGCAGATCGGGGTTCGCAAGCCGCGGAATTGGGCCGTAAGCCGTCCGGGGCCGGTCATTCTCACCACCCGCACCCAGTGGACGCAGGAACTCACTCCAGTCGTGAACACATTGATGACTTCGCGCGGACACAGCCTGGTAGCAGTGCGGTTCCGCCCCGAATCTCCACACCTTGCCGCAACCGTGGACCTGGAGACCTTGGCCGATGAGCAGGCCGCAGCCGGGTTCCTTGGCATGCTGCGGGACCTTGCGGCCGGAGCCTCGGCCTCCAAGCAGTAAGACCTTCCCAATGACCCGTCGTCCGTTCCCGGACGCGAAATCCATTACTAGCCAGGATCAGCCATAAACCGGTATCCGACACCCCTGACAGTAAGCAAATATTTCGGATGCGCTGGATCGTCTTCGATGTAGCGCCGCAGGCGCACAATAAAGTTGTCCACTGCTCGAGTATCGGTGTCCTCGTGCAATCCCCACACTTCTTCGAGAATCGACTTGCGGGAGACATTCTGGCCCTGGTTTCTCACCAGGTGCCGCAGCAGCTCCGATTCCATCAGGGTAAGCCGAATCGTCGCTCCATGAACTTGAAGCTCAAGCTTCCCAAAGTCGATGGTACGTCCACTAAACTGGAAAACCGCGTACTCTTCGGGTTTCGAGGGAGCTAGAAGTGGACCTTCGTGAGACTGGCGCATCCATTCCCGGCGCCGAAGCAAGCCTTGCAGGCGGGCGAGCAGAATGGGAAGTTCAAAAGGCTTTGGCAAGTAATCATCGGCCCCGGCAGCAAATCCCTCCAGAACATCCTCCGGACGGCTACGCGCGGTTAACATCAGCACGGGAACAAACTGCTTCGCAGCCCGCAGCTCGGTAACTACCGCAAAGCCGCTCTTTCCCGGCAGCATGACGTCGAGAACGACGGCATCAAAATCATCTTTCCTAGATTTCGCGCCGTTTCCCAGCAAGAGGCTCAGGGCAGACTCCCCATCCCCCACCACTTGCACCGTGTGCCCTTCAGCCTCGAGATTAAAACGCAACCCTCGCGCCAGGTGCGCCTCGTCCTCGACGATCAGAACGTGGCTCATGCCAGGCCTCTAGGCAGTTCCATGATCACAGTCGTGCCCAGGCCTTCTCCATCGCTCTGCGCGAAAACCCGGCCGCCGTGCTTCCTGGCGATGGAACGCACGATAAAGAGCCCCAGCCCGCTTCCCTTCACATTGGCCAATGCGCGGTTCGGCACCCGATAAAAACGTCGAAAAATGCGCTTCAGCTCGGAGCGTGGAATGCCAACGCCGTGATCGCGAACACTCAGCGCCACGATCTGGTCCTCGGGAGCATCGATTCGCACCGACACTTCGACTCGCTCCCCCGAATACTTGATGGCATTTTCGATGACATTGGCCACGGCGGTCCGCAGTTCCTCCGGGTCGCCCATGACGTTCACCGGTGCGCTGGCTGCAGAAGGCTCGTACCGTAACGCATCCGGTTGCAGATGATGCCGCGCCCGGGCCACTTCCACGCACTCGTAGACCAGTTGCTTGAAATCGACAGGAGAGCGCGCCACCGACACGCGCTTCGCGCCCGCGCGGCCCGCGCGCAATACCTGTTCCACGGTACCCAGCAGGCGGTCCGCATCCTCCAGCATGAAGCGATAGAACTCCATGCGCTGCGCTTCGTCTACATCGTGGCGCTGCAGGGTCTGGAGATAAAGGCGAATGGACGCAATCGGAGTTTTCAGCTCGTGAGTGACCGCGTTGATGAAGCTGTCGTGCTGTTCGTTACGGCGAACCTCACGCACCAGGAAAATCGTGTTCAGCACGATCCCGGCGATGATCGCGCCAAAGAACACCACTCCGAGGAAGACTTTGACCCCTTCGCGCCAATTGAGGATGATCCACCCGCTACCCACCGCGCCGGCCAGTCCCGCCAGGCAGACACCTAACGTGACAAAGATGGCGATGGTCCGGCGACGGCTGGCGATGCGCATAGGATGCTCACCAGAATTTTACAACTCGGCGATGCTTTACTCCGCCTTAAGAACAAAACCCCGGCCTGAGGACCGGGGTTTGACTTCAAATTTTGCGAGATTAGACGGAGGCCAGTTCCTGGGCCGGAGCGGCCGCAAGTCCTTCGCCTTCGCGGCGCTGTTCCTGCTTGCGCTCGAATTCGGCAAGCTTCAAACGATACACATCCTTGGCCAATCCCAGCTTGCTGAGCGCCCAGATTCCGTACCAGTTCATGTCCACTTCGTACCATTTTAAGCCATGCCGGCTCGATACCGGGTGCGCGTGATGGTTGTTGTGCCATCCTTCGCCGAAGGTCAGGATCGCGACCAGGAAATTGTTGGTGGAAAGATCCTTGGTCTCAAAACGGCGCGAACCCCAGGTATGCGTAATCGAATTCACGGCCCAGGTCGCATGCAGGCCAATCACGGTGCGCAGGAAAATCCCCCACAGCACAAGCTTCGGGCCACCCACAAGCAGCAAGATGACTCCTAGCACTGTCATCGGAACGTAGTGATACTTGGTGAGCCAAACGTGGAACTTGTCCTTGGCCAGGTCAGGGACATAACGAGCCAGCGTCGTGGTGTCGTGGTGCATGGATTTGCCGGTCAGGATCCACCCCATGTGTGCCCACCACTTCCCGTCGATCGGGGAGTGCGGATCGCCTTCTTTGTCGGAGAACTGGTGATGAATGCGGTGGGTCGCAACCCAGAAAATCGGTCCGCCTTCGAGGGCGAGGGTGGCGCAGGTGGTCAGGAAATATTCGACCCACTTGGGTGTCTTATAGCCACGGTGGGTGAGCAGCCTGTGATACGCCATCCCGATCCCCAGGCTTCCTGATACCCACCAAAGGAACGCGGCCACGAACAATGCCTTCCAGGAAAAGAAGAAGAGCGCAGCGATGGCTCCCACATGAAACAGGGCCATGAAGGTGGCAGTCACCCAGTTGACATCGTTGTCGGCGGCGGGCTTTCTTTCGAGAATTGCGAGTTCTTTCACGATTTGTCCCCAAGCTCGATTTCAAAGCTAAACCATTAAACTAGCAGGGGAAAATGACGATGACTGTAATACTTGTGTAATAGGAGGGCATCCGCTGTTACGTTGGTACCACGCTGCCTCGAGATCTACTTCACTTCCACCCCTGCCCATTTTTCCAGCAGCGTCAGGGTCGCTGCATAATCCAGATTCTCGTGTCCATCTTCGGTCGCCATTTCATAGATTTCTTCGACCGTTTCGAGGCCCGGCAATTTGACGCGGGCTTCCTTTGCGGCGTCGAGCGCCAGGCGAATGTCTTTATGCATCAAACGCAGCGGAAAATTGGGTGAGAAGTCACGCTTCAGGACAAAAGGAGCCTTGTAATCCACCACCCCCGACCGCACCATGGAGGCGTTGATCAGCGGGATCAGCGTTCCCGCCTCCACTCCCAGCTTCGCTCCCAGCGTTAAGGCCTCCGCGAAACCCTGGTAGATCAGAGCAATCTGAAGGTTCATGACCAGCTTGGCGGCTTGTCCTTTGCCGGTCTCGCCCATGCGGAAATAAGTTTTTCCCATGGCGGAAAACAAAGGGTTCAGTCTTTCCAGAGTGGCTTCCTTTCCGCCGACGATGAAGATCAGCGTGCCGTTTTCGGCGCCGGTTTTTGAGCCTGTCATGGGCGCATCCACGTATTGCACGCCCTTGGCCGCAACCCTTTCGCTGAACTGGCGCGTGGCGGTGGGCGAAATGGTGCTGGAATCTACCACGATCATGCCCGCAGCCAGCGATTTCTCAACCCCCTCGGCGCCGAACAGGAGAGCTTCGACTGCCTTCGTGTCGGACACACACATCCACACAACGTCCGCACCCTGAGCGGCTTCGGCAGGACTTTCACCCATCCGAGCGCCAGGCACATCGCGCCCGGCAGTTCGATTCCACACCGTGACTTCGTGGCCAGCCTTGACCAGGTTGGTTGCCATCGGTCGTCCCATGATTCCCAACCCCAGAAAAGCAACGCGCATCTGTGACATTCTCCTGTGCCAAGGATTAAATCTGACGTTCCAGGTAGGGTCAAGCAATCTGTGCTGTTTTCGAATAAAATCAGGAGTAACTTTGATATTCGCAATCCACTGCAAGCTGTTCTTTGACGTGATTGGCGACGCGCATGGGATAGCCGTCGTGGTTTGATCCGATGTTCAAGTCCACTCTGCAAAATCCAGCGCTCCGGAAGCGCGCCCAGCAGTTCAGCCGCTTAGTGCGCCACTCGGCAGTGACGCCTCGGACCGGGCAGACTCACAAACCGAAGTTTGTTTCCGATGGCGAGATGGGCGTGACCTTCATCGGGCATGCCAGCTTCTTCCTGCAAATCGCATCTCAGAATGTCCTCCTGGACCCTAACTTTGCGCGCTGGCTTTTTGTGCTCAAGAGGCTCCGCAAGCCCGGTCTTCGGGTCAGAGACCTGCCTGCGATCGATCTCGTCCTGGTTACCCACGCGCACTTCGACCACTTGCACCGCCCATCGCTGCGCGCCATCGTTCAGCATACGAAGCATCGGACCGGACGCGGCCCCATCATCGTCGTACCCCATCATGTGTTCGACCTGGTTTCCGATCTCGGCTTCGCCGACGTGGTCGAACTGGACTGGTGGAACAGCTACAGGCATCACGGCTTGACCGTCACCCACGTTCCCTCGCGTCACTGGGGAGCACGCATCATCAAAGACGCCCACCGCGGCTACGGTGGATACGTTCTTCGTGGCGGGAAACATTCCGTGTACCACGCCGGCGACACTGCCTACTTCAAGGGCTTCCGCGATATTGGGGAGCGTCTTTGCCCGGAGCTTGCGCTTCTGCCGATCGGCGCCTATAACCCTTCCACCTTTCGAAACGTGCACGCAGATCCGGGCGATGCGACTCGCGCCTTTCTCGATCTCAATGCCCGCTGGATGGTGCCCATGCACTACGGTACCTTTCGCCTCTCCCATGAACCCATGGAAGAACCACTTCAACTGCTCGAGAAAGAGGCCAGGGCCGCGGGAATTGAAGATCGCGTGGTCGTGATGGAAGAGGGCGTGACGCAGTTCTTCTGAAAAGATCCGACTGAAATCCTCTGGAGGCGACGTTGGGTGAGGTTTTCCGTCTGCCTCCACCAGGATTAGCGGAACCGGTATTTCAACTCCCTGCGAGGGCGGCCGACCAGCAGCATCTCATTTGCATACAGCTTGGACGTCGCTGCGAACATTTCGTTATTAGCTGGCCAGAAGGATTCGCAGATCGCGGAGATTATTCCCGGTGGGGCCGGTTATCACCGCATCGCCCAGCGCTTCAAAGAACGGAAACGCATCGAACGCTTGCAGGTGCTTGGCAGCATCCAGGCCACGTGCTCCCGCGCGCTGGATGGTCGTTCCATCGGCTACGGCCCCAGTCGCCGAACTGTTGCCGTCAATGCCGTCGGTGCCTGCGCTCAGGACGGTGATATTTTCTCCCGCGATCTTCGGCGCGCACGCGAGCACGAATTGCTGGTTCCGCCCGCCGGTTCCTCCGTTCTCTACTTTGACCGTGACTTCTCCTCCCGAGAGCAGGCAGACGCGCTCCGAGGTCTTCCGCAGTTCGCGCAGGCGGGCCAAAAGGTAGTCGCTGGCGCGTTGGTAATCCCAGTCGTCACAACTGTTGTCAACTACCACCGTGAAACCCTGGCGTGCGGCCTCCGTCTTCGCCCATTCCAGCAGGGTTGCGTTCGACAAAAGGGTCCACCAGCGCGAGCGCAGGAACGACGGATGGTCGGATTTCGGCGTCTCTTCCAGCGCATGCCGCTGAAATAACTCGCGGACGGACGCGGGAAATTGCCCGAACATTCCGTGTTGCTGGGCAATTTTGTAGCAATCCTCGGCGCTGGTCGAATCCGGCATGGTCGGCCCCGAAGCCAGTGCGTCAGGTGTGTTGTCGGGAACATCCGAGATCAGGAGCGAGACCTGCTGGGCGGCGCCGGCAGCCACCGCCATCCTGCCGCCTTTCACCGCGGAAAGGTGCTTCCGAATGGCATTGATCTCGGCAATCGGCGCTCCCGAGTGAACCAGGACCCTGTAGGTCGCAGTCAGGTCTTCCAGCGAAATCTCATCATCCATTGGCTTTTCGACGATCGAAGACCCGCCGCCGCTGATCATGAAAATTGCCAGCGATGACGGGTTCAGCGTGCCAAGTGATTTCAGGATCGCCTCGGCTGCACGAATTGATTCTGCATTCGGAGTGGGATGTCCGCCGCAGAAGTAGCGGAAGTTCCTCAGTTGGCTTGCGGGCGGCACCGAACCCGCCACGATCCCCTCAAAGCGGCTTCCCGCCTGCATCTCCAGCGCATTGACCATGGTATGCGCCGCTTTGCCGATGGAAACGACAAGCACGCGGCTGTAAGAATCCAAATCGTAGAGGTCCTCGCAGACCCGCAGCACGCCGCGATCGCAACTGACATGGCGCTGGAAAGCTCGATCGATGCTGGCCTCCGCCAAGGCATGCTCGAACAGATGCCGGGCGGCCACGCGCATTTCAATCGCAACTCTGTCAGATGACGCAGCAGACATGGGAAGGAAATTATAGAGGTTCAATTTTAGTAAGAAACAGTTTCATTGGGTTGACGTCATCCCGAGCAGCGCGAGGGATCTCGCGTGCACAACCGGAATGCCGGGGAATGGCGCACTGCTCACGGTTTTAGCTCGTTGCGAAACGCAGGCTCTGCTCCAGCAGAGGAATGCCCCAAATTCCAGCCCCGGAGGGGCAACCGATCTTAGCCCAGCGCTTCAGCGCTGGGAGAACCTACACCTTCGCGACCCCCAGCGTCGCCGTCACCCAATGCTCAATCGCTTCTCGCATCTCCCGCAGCCGTCCCTCGAAAAAATGATCGCCCGCCTCGATGATCACGAGCTTTTTCGGCTCCGGCATCGCACCCACCAAACTCTCCAACTGATGCTTTGGCCCAAACTGATCGCGCGCTCCGCTCACAAACAGCTTCGGCTTCGTGCAACCTTGGAGAAAAGAAAAATCATAATTGCGGTCATCGATGGCCGCCACCGGAACCCCCAACCCAATCATGGAATCGACCCGCGCATCGGAGCAGGCCACCTGCAATCCCACGGCGGCCCCGAAAGAAAAACCGGCGAACACGATCGGCATCGGGAATTCACGTTCCAGCCAGTCGAGCGCGGTGCGCACATCGTCCCGCTCGCCGTTGCCGTGATCGTGCTCTCCCTCGCTCAGCCCGGTACCGCGAAAATTGAAGCGCAGCACGGGAAATCCGAAGCCATTCAGCGCCTTCATCGCGTGAAACACAACTTTGTTGTGCAGCGTCCCGCCATACAGCGGATGAGGATGACAGACCAGCGCCGCATGGCTGGCCTCGGGCGCACCCGCATTCAATAAGGCTTCGAGGCGTCCCCCGGGACCTTCCAGGAACAGCGAACGGATCGTCGCATTAACGGTGGTCACGCTTCAAGAATAAGTCAGAAATTGCCGCGGCGATAGCGGGTGTGATCGCCTGATTTGAACAGTCATCATGGTTGAGCCATGGACCACAGACACAAAGCCAATTTCGCTAGGCACGCTCTTCCCTGGAAAACGTTGGGGCTCTGGGCGATGAGCAAAAACTCACTGGGAATCGCCCAGGAATGGCGGTAAAAAGGGCTCGCGTGCAGTTTGAGGTACGATCCTTCGGCGTTGACGAAGGCTCAGAAGCGTAGCACAATCCGTGGGTAAGTTCTTGGGGGGGTACCGATGAGCCTACGTGGGTCAGGCTTGTTAGTGTTTGTCTCTCTAGCAAGTTTCTCGGCAATGTTCGGTCAGTCGAGTGTCGCACCAGTACAGTTGACGTTCAGCTCGATCGGTGTGCCGGGTGCAGGTTTTACAGGGGTTGAAGGTATCAATTCGTTTGGGGATGTGGTCGGCTACTATGGCGGGACAAGTAATGGACCGTTTCATTCATTTGTGGTGCGTCATGGGAATTTCACGTTCTTTGATTATCCTGGCGGACGGTCCACAGTTGCGACCGGCATCAACGACTCGGGCTTGATTGTAGGGTACGCTGGCAGTCTTTCGGTGCGTGGCTTCACGTACGACGGCGTGACGTTCTTTCCTATTCAGCGTAGTGGTGACAGCGCAACTTTCGCAATCGGCATTAACAATACGGGAACAATCTGCGGGGGCACAGGAACTATCGGTACCACGCGCGGTTTCGAATTACTAGGAGGTCACTTCAAGCGAATTTCACCGCCTCCTGGCAATTTCGTCTATGTATATGCAACCGGGATCAACAACTTCGGCGAACTGGTGGGATGGGATGAGACCGGCGGGTTCGCGCTCATCAATGGCAAATACGTATCGCTCAATTTCCCCGGAGCCGATCTGACCGAGGCGTTGGCGGTGAATGACAGCGGGGTCATTATCGGCTGGTATGGAAAAGGTGGTTCTATCTTTGGCTTCGCGTTCGCAAACGGGAGGTACACCTCCTTCGCTTATCCTGGTGCAAAAGGCACACTTCCCAGAGGCATCAACAATTCAGGACAAATTGTGGGTGAGTACACATCCGATTTTCAAACTTACTATGGCTTCGTGACAAGTTCGGCCTGGTTGGGCGGGTGGGCCGTCCCCGACCCGCGACATTATAAGTGAAGCTGGGGGTGCCCCGCTCCTTGCGTTTTTTGGGGGCTGGCCCACCCTTTCTGAACTCCCATCCTAAACCGGGTGCCCCACTCATTCGCGTTTTTTGCGAATGAGTGGGCGACTCTGACCATCATCCCCAAGGCTTGATGCCGGACGGCGTTTCACGCGCAGCAACCACTCCTGACAATTCACTTTGACAATTCCCGGCTCCCCAAAACAGTATGCCCGGAAGCTGCTCCACTTCCATTCCTCCGGGCGCTCCACCAAGCCTCTCTTCACCGGATTGCGGTGCATATAACGCAGCTTTTCCCTGTGTTTACGCTCGCTCCAAACATTGAAATCGTAAAAACGTTTCTGCCAGAACGGCTCGCTAGGTGCCTCAAACAGTGACCTCTGAGCAAGCGAGCTTCGTCTCCTCCTCCGATTCAGCCGCCGACTAAATCGCTCCTTGATCACCTTCATGACCACCGAAGGGTCTCCAACTTCGGGCTCGGTCACCAGCAAATGAAAGTGTTCGGGCATGACCACATATCCGTGCACCACAAACCGATACTTGCGGCGAGTCTCTTCAAGAATCTGCAAGAAAAGATCACGCCGCCGCGGGGTGAGCAACGCCTGCCTGCGATAGCAACTGCAAGTAATGAAATGAAGATCATTACCCCCGTAGAAGCGATGCAAACCTTTGGTCACCCGATCAGAGTAGTCCAGGAGAGCAGCGTTTGACTGTGATCCCTCTCGCAGTCACAATGTGATGTCCAGCAGAGTCCCACACATTCGCAAAGAACGCGAATGTGTGGGGCACCCGGCCACATGGCACCATCGTACTTCGGAACATCGTCAACGGGTGAAATATCGCGGTTACACTCACAATCCGCGAAATAGGGTAGGAAGGCTCCAAAACGGGATCGTGAGTGCTATCGCCTGTTCTCAGAAACTAGGGATTTGGCGTGCTGCCGGGCGTCCACGTGAAGCCGTGATATGTCGCGGTGCTCGCATCATAGAATGTTCCGACCACTTCTCCCGCATCGTTAACACCATTGGGTATCGTTGCTTCGTGGGCGAAGCGTAGAGGTTGCAGAGCTTTCGTTTGCACATTGAACACAAAACCGGACGCGGAATTGTTCGGCGAGTAGGTGCCGACTATTTCAGTTCCTGCATTGTTGATCCCATTGACCAGCGGATTGCCTCCGAAATCCAGTTTGATCTTCGTGTATTTGCCGTGACTGTAAGAGAATGGGAAGCTCGTACTCGTTCCGGCAGTCGTACTGAAGCCAATCAGATTCCCTTGACCGTCCAGGGTGGTTAGGGTTGTAGTTACCGCATCTGGTGTGGAGATCAGCCTAGTGGACGGGCCTGGCGTATAGATAAAACCGAATTGCTGAGCATTATTTGTCTCCAGCCAGCCGACGACCATTCCCGAGTTGTTGATGGCTGCGGGGGAAACTGGGGCCACGGGATATTGGATCAATTGGAACGTTTGGCTTGAGATGTCGTATATGAACGGGAACTGAAAGTCAGTGCCAACCGCTTGTCCCAGATCATTTATTCCCACGAGGTAACTTGGGCCGCCCGGGTAATCGATACTGGTAAATACGCCGCCGCTCAGCAGAAAACCATGCGCGTTTTGGCTCGAGTCATAATAAAGGCCAACAATGTCTCCAGCCGAGTTGATTCCAAGCGCCCAGGTGGTAGTTGCGCCAGGGTAATCGATCTGTGTGTACGTCCCTTGGGCCGTTAGTGGCCTTGTTGCGGCCAGAAGCAGCAGTAAGCAGAAGGCGCTTCGCAGAGCATTCATAGCAACTCCATTTCAGCGGCAGCAATTGTCCCCTCAAGATTACAAACGGTCAAGATGCAGCAGTTTGCGCTGTCGTAGTGCATTAGAAATGTCCCCTATTTCACGCCATTAGAAATGTCCCCTTTTGTTCGATAAGTATTCGTCCTGTATACAGCAGCAGCCGAAGCTGTGCGAAAAGTGGGAATCCCGCGCGGTTCGGGATTTCCAAGCAAAGTGGGAAAGTCGCGGTTTGACTTTTCCGCTTTGCGTCTTTTCCACAGCTTTTCGCGCCGCCTCTTTCACCACTGCCCAGTATCCCACTGGGCACGCATATTCCGATAATCTCGCCTCCAAGGATGGTTCGCCGAGGGTGGTAGCGGGCGCAACCGCTCGGTCACTTTCTCCACCAGGGGCCGCTCTGGCAAAGCCAGGATTTCTTTCCACGCCATCTTCTGCCCGCGATACCGGATCTCCAGCTTGCCATCTTGCCATTCCTGCACTAGGACCTTGGCCTGGGCCGGAGCGTGATGACGACTCTCCCGTTCCATCTGCAAAAATCGACGGTCATAGCGCACCACCCAATCGTTGCTCAACCGGCGCTCCTGTTCCAGGCAGAAGATCTCCTCCAGCCGTCGCCGACTCGGTCTCGGGCGATGGAAGTTTTCCTCCGAAGCTGCCAGCCGGCAGTAACGGCGGTTATGCTCGGGCAAGTAAGTTTCGGATAAGAACTGATTGGCTGCCTCATAACTGCAGATGCTCTTACGCCGCAGTTTTTTGATCAACCGATCTTGATGCGTGCCGTGGTTGCGTTCCACTCGACCTTTCGCTTGTGGCGAACGGGCAGGGATGATGCCGATGCCCAGCTTGGCGCACATGCGCCCAAACTGCGTCAGCGGCGCCTTTCCTGCTTGTTTCTCAGCTTCGCTGGCGGGCCGAACATAGACGTTTTTCCAGTCCGTGTACAGAGCTTGAGGAACTCCATAGTGCTCAATCCAGAGCCGCAACACGTTGGCCGCCGCCCAGGTGGTTTCCTGTTTTCCCAAGTGGCATAAGCTGGTGCTGGTGGCATCGTCCACCAGATTCATCAGACAGCCTTGCGGACCGCGCTTCTCCAACCAGTCATGGAAACTTCCATCCAACTGCACCAGCTCGCCGAAATGTGCCTTGCGCTCGCGCCGCTTGCGATAGCGTCCGCGCTTGCGCTCGCGGCTCCATAATCCAGCCGACAACATCCAGCGGCGCAGGGTTCCGGAACTGATCGCCAGCCCATCTTCGCTGGCCAGGTGCTCGGCCGCCAGCGTGGGACCGAAGCGCTCCTCGATCCCGCCGCTGTACTTGTCTCGCACCAGCGATAACACTCGTTTACGAAATCTCTCCGCCTTGGCACGATTACTTCTCCTGCCCGCAGCACCATGCTTCAACCCTGCGATCCCTTGCTCTTGATAGCGCTTCCAAAGCCGCTTTGCTTGCCGAGTACTGATTCCCATCAGCTGTGCCGCACTCACCAGTTTCAGTTTGCCTTCTTTGACTCGACGCAGTACTCCAGCTCGTTCCACCTCTCTCGCACTCAATGCCGTTCTCCCCAATCCAGCCTCCTCCATCGAAGGCCTAGATTAGGAGACATTTCTAATGCAACCAGAAGGGGACATTTCTAATGCAATTCAACA
>DASREM010000056.1:0-481371 GCA_035652095.1 Terriglobales bacterium
AAGGTTGAGGGAAACATCGACACCTGTTGACGGCCTTCTCCACGAATGAATCCCATCGCCTCGCGCTCCTTTGCCGGGCATTCTCTCACCTTTGGCTTTGATTCCGATATTTACTTGTTAGAGTTTCGTAACAGTCTGATATGCGAAAGGCTCGGGGTTGACCGTACATCCATGGTTCAGAGAGTTCGCATATCCACCGTAAATCCTGCTGGTGATGAAAACTTGCTTTAAATTCGCATATCGCGGGGTCACCCCGTCGGCCCTGCAGCACTTCAAATAGCGCATGATGTTGCCCATGAATTCTTCAGCGGTATAGGCGTCTGGTTTGACACCACCGGCGCAGCTCTGTAACGTTCCCTTCAGATCGCATTGAGGATTGCCATCGGAAGACTTGAGGAAGACGACCTGCACCTGTTTTTCGGAATATCCGTTCGCCGAAAGCTCTGTCTGCACATGATCGTAGTTGCATTCAGGGTCGTACAACGGGAAATAAATGCATGGGTGTTGGGGATCTTTGTAGTAGCCATTTGGGTCCCAGGTACCCAGGGTTTGTGCCCCGAATGCGCCGTCGAACACGACCACGTGAGAGCCGACTTTTCGTCCACCTGGTAGAGAAAAGATTTTTGGGTCACGCCATCGCCGGCATCATTCCATGGCTGTTGGCCAAGAGTGTTCGGGTTCGGGCACGTCGTGGCGCAAGGCTGCCCAGCGTAGCGCGGGTGTTGTCCTTGATTATCCCAAATATCTGCATTGCCGCCGCAGATCTCGATGTCGCAGTTCGAAAACCCTATAAACAGGAAGACAATGGCGCGCTGGGAAGCGGGACAGTTCGTCGTTCCATCCGTGCACAAGGGCTGGATTGCCTGTGCCGCCGCTAATCCGGCGAGGTAGTGATTATAGGCCGGGGCAAGACCACCGCCCGGGTTGTAGGACTCGTCGTTGCCATAAACCCCATAAAGGCTGACGATGTTGTTGTCGGAATCGCCGTATGACATAGTGCCGTTTCCGTCAATCAGAGGCGTGGCTTGAAAATTGGATGGTAGATCGGGTTGGCAGGTAATAGCCGCACCCGGGACCTCAAATGGGCAAGGCTGCTGTTGAGCCGCAGCATGAAGCGGAAGGAAAGCCAAGAACGTGACGGCGACAACAACCAACGTTAGGGTTTCTTGACGCTTACTGCTGAAGCAACAGGCTCTCCCCATAGTTACTCCTGCCTTTCATCGTGGGGGAGAGTTCTTGAAGTACGTCCAGGCCGTGGACAGGAGTTGTTTATGGCGCGCTACAAATTGTCCTTCAAATGACTTAAGTTACCCGGTTCTTGATTACTGCCTGTTATACAAGTAGACAACATTAAGTATGGACGGGCCGAAGTCACAAGCACTGTAAGTTGCTAACATGGGCGGGCGCCCATGCTTCCCAACTTACGCCAGCGTGTACTTACCCCTCTCGATCATCTTCTCCGCGATCTGCTGGCGCAGTTCAATGGTGTTGAATGGTTCGTACTTCGCCAGGCGGCGCAGGATCGCCAGTTGCGTGCGCAGCATATCTCCATCCGCCACGGCAGCAATGACTTTCTTCGCCGCCGATTCGATTTTGTCCATCGCCTGCGTCAGGTAGACACGAGTCATCGCAACCGGCAGGGAAGAGGCGGCTTCGCCATTGCGCTCCACCAGTTTCTGCGTGCGCAGTACCGACGACTCCATCGCATATGTTTCAATGGTCATATCGGCGATGGCGCCCATGATCTCCTGCTGGTCCTGGATCGCCTGCATGTATTTCTGCGTGGCCGCTCCGGCAGCGAACAGGCCCAGCTTCTTTGCCTGTCCGACCAGCTTGCGTTCGTCTGCCAGAGCGCCTTCGATCTCTTCGCCAGTCGATGGCCCGGAGAGAACTTCGTCCATCAGCTTCTTGATCGCCGGCATCAGCGCGAGTTGTCCTGACATGGCGCGCTTCAGCAGAAATCCGGTAATGATCAGCCGGTTGATTTCGTTGGTGCCTTCGAAGATGCGGTTAATGCGGGCGTCGCGATAAGCGCGCTCGGCGGGATACTCCTCGACGAAGCCATAACCACCATAGATCTGCACGGTTTCGTCGACCACGTAGTCCACCATCTCCGAGCCCCACACCTTGATGATCGAGCACTCGACCGCGTACTCCTCGATGGCCTTGCGAATTTCTTTCATGGCATCGGCGCTGCTCTTGTCGACTTCCGAGAGCGCGACATCCATCATGCCTACGGTGCGGTAGACCATGGACTCGCCGGTGTAGATTCCAACCGCCATGTTGGCGATTTTTTCGCGCACCAGCCCGAAGTCGGCGATGACTTTACTGAATGCCTTGCGCTGCTTGGCATAGCCGATCGCATTCTCAAGCGAGATGCGCGCGCCGCCCACGCACATCGCCCCCAACTTGAAGCGGCCGATGTTCAGAATGTTGAAGGCGATCACGTGGCCCTTGCCAATGTCGCCGAGAAGGTTTTCAACCGGAACTTTGCAGTCGTTGAGAATGATAGGGCAGGTGGACGATCCACGAATGCCCATCTTGTGCTCTTCGCCGCCAATCGAGAAGCCAGGGAAAGTTTTCTCGACCAGGAACGCCGTGAACTTCTCGCCATCGATCTTCGCGAACACGGTGAACAGATCGGCGAAGCCGGCGTTGGTGATCCACATCTTCTCGCCGTTGAGGACGTAGTGCTTGCCGTCGGAAGAAAGCTCGGCGCGGGCGCGGCAGTTGAGCGCGTCGGATCCGGAAGAGGCCTCGGACAAGGCATACGCGCCGACGATTTCTCCGCTGGCCAGTCGCGGCAGATATTTTTTCTTCTGCTCTTCGGTGCCGAAGTAGACGATGGGCAGCATGCCAATGCCGGTGTGCCCGCCCCATGTGGTCGCGAAACCCGCGTACTTGGCGATGCGGTCGCCGATGATCGCGGAGGTGACCTTATCCATTTCAAGGCCGCCATAGGCCTCGGGGATGTCGACGTAGGTCAGCCCAAGTTCGCCGGCTTTTTTCAGCAGGCTGCGCGTGATGGAGAAATCTTTGTGCTCCATCTTCTCGATGTGGGGAACGATTTCGTTGAGCGCAAACTCATCGGCAGTCTGGCCGATGAGGCGATGCTGCTCGTTGAAATCTTCAGGCGTGAATACTTCGTCGGTGCGGCGCTCCTCCAGCAGAAAGCTGCCGCCGTGAATCTTCGTCTTCGGTATAGCGGTTGTCGCCATTAAGACCTTTCTAACCACAGAGGACACAGAGGGTCACTGAGGAATTTTAGTTCATTCTCGCCAAGGCCCGCCGTTTGCAAACCGCCTGATGCCGTCGCGCAAGTGAGCGACGTGGAAGTTGATCAGCAGGCCCACTGGTTTCCCGCTCAATTTCAAGTAGGACAGAATCTGCGCCTCGTGAACCCGATCAATCGCATGCACACACTTTAATTCGACCACGACGAGGTCTTCAACCACCAGATCCATGCGGTAACCAAGATCGATGGTTACTCCGTCGTAGACGACCGGCAGTGCTACTTGGTGAAGGACCGTGAGCCCTTGCTTGCGAAGCTCATGCAGGCAGCATGCCTCGTAGGCACTCTCCAGAAGACCGGGGCCAAGGGTTGAATGAACCCGCATCGCAGCGCCGATGATTTGACCAGTGATGGAGTTGACCTTGGGATTGAGAGTTAAGACTGGGCTGGCCATTTGCTAGGTGTAGCATTTGCCCGCTGCCTGATCAGTGATTGTTGAACCTAGCCGAGGGTTAAACCTATCAACCACAGAGGACACTGAGGATCACGGAGGAGATTCAAGCATTTGAGGGCTAGGTAAGTGGGCATTCTCGGCAATTCTGACTTTTGTTGCAGCAAGCACAATCAAATCTTCTTGATTTTCCTCCGTGTTCTCTGTGACCTCTGTGGTTAATTAAGATTTTCGAACACTCCGGCGGCGCCCATACCTCCGCCGACGCACATGGTCACCATGCCGTAACGCGCCTTCCGGCGCTGCAGTTCGCGAATCACGCTGGCGGTGAGTTTTGCGCCTGTGCACCCCAGCGGATGTCCCAACGCAATGGCACCGCCATTCGGATTTACCTTCGCGGGATCGAGCCCCGCTTCTTTGATCACAGCCAGCGACTGTGCAGCGAAGGCTTCGTTGAGTTCGATGACATCGATCTGATCAAGCTTGAGCCCGGCAATTTTCAAAACTTTGGGAATCGCGAACACCGGGCCGAGTCCCATTTCTTCAGGCTTGTATCCCGCGGTTGCGAATGCAATGTAGCGAGCGAGCGGCTTGATGCCGAGTGCCTTTGCGCGTTCCGCCGACATCACCACCGCTGCGGCGGCTCCGTCCGACATCTGCGAAGAATTCCCGGCGGTCACCGTGCCCTTCATGTGAAAGGCCGGCTTTAGCGCGAGCAGAGCTTCCACCGAGGTGTCGGCGCGCGGGCCTTCATCGACCTGGAACGCGATTTCCTGCTTTTTGGGTTTGGATCCGTTCGGAGTTGTGAAGCTCACCGGCACCGCAACAACTTCATCGCTGAACTTGCCGGCCTGAATTGCAGCCAGGGCTTTCTGATGACTCTGATACGAGAACTCGTCAGCCTGCTCGCGCGTGATGCCAAACCGTTGTGCGAGCCGCTCGGCGGTCAGTCCCATGGAGAGATACGCGTCAGGATAATTGTTCACCAACCATGGATTGGGCGATATCTTGTGGCCACCCATCGGGATCATGGACATGGATTCAGTCCCGCCCGCGACGATCACCTCCGCGCCACCAGCCATGATCCGCTCCGCGGCCATGGCAATCGCCTGAAGCCCGGAGGAACAAAAGCGATTGATGGTCATGGCCGAGACCTCGACGGGAAGTCCGGCACGCAGCGATGCGATGCGAGCGACGTTCATGCCCTGTTCGGCCTCAGGCATGGCGCAACCCAGGATGACGTCTTCGATTTCTTTGGGATCCAGTTGCGGCACACGTTCCAGCGCGCCCTTGATGGCGACCGCGGCCAACTCATCCGGACGAGTCGAGCGCAAGGTCCCCTTGAACGCGCGGCCTACGGGAGTACGAACGGAAGAGGCGATGATGACTTCACGCATATTAGATTCTCGGTTCCCAGTTGCAAACGCCGATAAGCAACTGCTGATATTTATTATTAACCCTCTTTGGGCGTGAAGTCACATGGGCGGCAGGACATAAATCCTTGTTTCGTGTAGGTTGGTTCCTTTCTGGGTAAACGCATGGCCTCCGAAACCGCCCGCATCGAAGCCTTTTCCGACGGCGTATTCGCCATTGCGATCACGCTGCTGATTTTAGAGATCAAAGTTCCCCAGCCGGCAGCCGGGCCGCTGGCATTGCAGCTTGCGCGGCAGTGGCCCTCGTACATCTCTTACGTGATTAGCTTTAGCTTTATCGGCATCATGTGGATCAACCATCACCGGCTGTTCAATCACATCCGCCGCAGCAATCACGGGCTCATGATCTACAACATGCTGTTGCTGCTGGGCGTGACGTTCGTGCCGTATCCCACCTCGGTGTTGGCGGCCTTTCTCGGCAAGCCCGATCAGCGTCTTGCCGCGATGTTCTACAACGGCACTTATTTCTTCATCGCAGTCTTTTTCAACCTCCTTTGGAGGCATGCGAAATCAGGCAAAGACCGGCTGTTCGGGAACGAGGTGGATCCAGCTGCGATCGAGTTGATCGACCGCCGCTACGCGATCGGGTTATCGGCGTATGCCTTGTGTGCCGCACTGGCCTGGTGGAGCGTCGCCGCCAGCCTGATTCTGAATGTGGCTATGGCCCTGTTTTTCGCTCTTCCGCACACGGCGGTTCGCGCCGCGCACGATTGATTTTTGAAGATCGCGCTGGATTCATTTCGACTTCCGGTCTAAACTCCCGGACTCAAGGGAGGGCGGCGTATGCTCAGCTACTCACGCGGGCCGGAAGTGCCGCTGTGGGAGAAGACCATCGGGCAGATGCTCGATGAAGCCGTCGAGCGCTGGGGCGATTGCCTGGCGCTGGTCTCTTGCCATCAATCGAGGCGTTACACCTGGCGTGAACTGCGCGATGCCGCCGACTGCGTGGCGCGCGGCTTGTGGTCGCTGGGCATTCGTCCGGGCGACCGGGTTGGACTCTGGTCCACCAACTGTGCCGAGTGGGTGATGATCCACATGGGGTGCGCTCGCGCCGGAGCCATCCTGGTGAATGTCAATCCTGCGTATCGCACGCACGAACTCGCATTCACCCTGCGCAAATCGCGCATGAAGGCGATCTTTCTTTGGAAGAACGACAGCCGCGCCGATTACTCACAGATCCTTGACGAGGCCCGGCACAATCAGAGCTCTGCTCTGGAACACGTCATCTACTTCGGAACGCAAGCCTGGGAAGGTTTTCTCAACGCGCGATGCGAGGTCACGGCTGAGGTTCATCCCGAGGACGTCGCAAACATCCAGTACACCTCGGGCACAACCGGCATGCCCAAGGGGGTCATGCTCACGCATCGCAACCAGATCAACAACGGCAGAATGCTGGCGCAAGGCATGCGTTACACCGAGCGCGATCGCATTTGCGTTCCTCTTCCGATGTATCACTGCTTCGGCTGCGTGATCGGGACGATGTCCGCGCTTGCTAGCGGCGCGGCGATCGTGATGCCCAACTGGACCTTCGATGCGCAGGCCACGCTAAAGGCGGTTGAAGGCGAACGCGCCACATCCCTGTATGGAGTGCCCGCGATGTTTATTGCGGAGCTTTGCGTGCCGGATTTCAAGAAATTCGATTTGTCCAGCCTGCGCACCGGGATGATGGCCGGCGCCCCCTGTCCGGTTGAGGTCATGAAGCGCGTGATGGACGAGATGCATTGCCCCGAGTTGACCATTGGCTACGGACAGACTGAGAGCACGCCGGTGGTGACGATGTCCGACCTGGACGATCCCATCGAAACGCGCGCATGCACGGTGGGCAAGGCGTTGCCGTGTACGGAAATGAAAATCGCTTCTTCGCTCGATGGCAGCACGGTGGCGCGAGGCGAGCAGGGCGAGGTCTGCGCTCGCGGCTACATGGTAATGAAAGGTTATGACGACGAATCCGAAGCCACGGCCCGCGCAATCGATAAAGAAGGCTGGCTGCACACCGGCGATCTCGGGGTGATGCGCGACGACGGATACATCCACCTGACCGGCCGCGCGAAAGACATGATCATCCGCGGAGGAGAAAACGTTTATCCGCGCGAGGTCGAAGAGTTTCTGTATACCCATCCGAAAGTAGCCGAAGTGCAGGTGGTCGGCATTCCCGATGAGCGGCTGGGCGAAGTCGTGCTGGCGTGGGTCCGGCTCAAAGCCGGCGAGACCGCCTGCGAAGAGGAGATTAAGAAGTTTTGCGAGGAGAAGATCGCGTACTTCAAGATTCCGCAGCATATTCGCTTTGTCGACGCGTTTCCGATGACGGTGACCGGGAAGATCCAGAAGTTCAAGATACGTGAGTTCGAGATTAGAGAACGGGAGTTGGAGACGCTTGCAAAGAGAGAAATGGCTTGAGCATTCCGATCCGATGTAAGTATTGTCATTCCGACCGAAGGGAGGAATCAGCTGTTGCCGGGGTCAACGATACTGCCGGCGGGAGCAGATTCCTCGCTACGCTCGGAATGACAATGTTGGATGAATCGAGGGAAAATCCGTACTTCCATTCACTCGGAATGACAACTACGCGGAGTTCGAGTCGGCTTTTAACAATCAAAAATCAACAATCATCAATTTCTTAATGTTTTCCCCGTTTTCAGCGTGTACTGAATTCTTTCCTGTGTCTTCTTCTCCCCGCAGAGAGATTTGAAGCCTTCGCGCTCGAGGTCGAGGATGTACTGCTCGCTGACCGGTGTGCCGGGCGTGACGTTTCCTCCGCACAGCACTTCGGCGATCTTGCCGCCCAGTTTCCCCTCGTAGTCGGTGATGTAGTCGCCTTGACGCATCAGGTAAACGCCCATCTTGAGCGCAGCCAGAATGTTTTCGCCCGGAGCCGGAATATCGTGTCTGGGCTGCGGCGCTTCGTAGCCAGTTCTTACCAATTCAAGAGCCCGCGATTTGGCATCGGCCAGCACGCGTTCGCGGTTCATCGTGATGCGGTCCGAGTCATGGAGAAATCCCAGGCCGCGCGCCTCGTGCGCCGAGGTCGCGACTTTCGCCGTGGCGATGGTTTCAAAGGCTTTTTTCATCGCTTCCATGATCTCGACCGACTCGCCGCGGCCGTCTTTGCGGATTGACGATGCCGAGTCCACGGCGCGCAGCAGCATCTCTTTGCATCCGCCGCCGCCGGGCAGCAGGCCGACGCCCACTTCCACCAGGCCGGTATACAGCTCGGCATGAGGCTGCCGCGCCGCCGCATGCAGAGAGATTTCCGTGCCTCCACCTAAAGTCAGCCCGAACGGTGCCGACACGACCGGCTTCGGCGAGAATTTGATTGCTTGCGTCATGCCCTGGAACTGCCGGATCACCATATCGACGTCGTCCCACTCTTCCTCCTGAACGGCCATGAGCAGGAGCATCAGGTTCGCCCCGACAGAAAAGTTGGTCGCGTCGTTGGTGATCACGAACGCGTCGAAGTTGTCGCCGGGGCCGCCGGGCTTCAGAGTCTGATTGATCAGCTGAATGATGTCGGCGCCCAGCGAGTTCATCTTGGAATGGAACTCGATGCAAGCCACCCCGTCGCCCAGATCGACCAGCGACGCGCCGGAATTTTTCTTCACCACGCCATTTGACTTCTTGGCGACTTCGACCGACCACACACCCGTGGGCACCTGCACCGGTCTCCAGTTTTCGTGATCCAGGTCCCAATACATGCGTCCTGAGGGCGCATGTGGATCGTCGAGATACCAGGAGTGACGCTCCGCGTTGAGCAGCTTCTCTACATTCACCGCGACTGGGCGGCCTTCTTTTTTCATGCGCGCGACCGATGCTTCCACGCCTACCGCGTCCCAAAGCTCGAATGGGCCCATCTCCCAGTTGAAGCCAAGTTTCATGGCACGATCGATTTCGACCACAGTGTCAGAAATCTCCGGGATACGGTTGGCGGCGTAGGTCCAGAGATCGGAAAGGGCGGACCACAGGAATTGCCCGGCCTTGTCGCCCTTTTGTGGGCCGCTGCCGTCCATGCCTAGCAGCATCCTGATGCGCGCTCCCGTGTGCTCGATATTCTTTGCCATCTCGAGCGCCGGAAACTTGGGCTTCTGCCGCGGATGGTACTCGAGCGTCTTCCAGTCAAGCGCCATGCGCTCTTCTTTTCCGTGCGCATCTTTGTGCTTTTTGTAGAAGCCGCCCTTGGTCTTGTCGCCGAGGATCTTGCGCTCGAGCATGTGCTTGAAGAAATCCGGCAGTTTGAGTTCGCTGCGCTCGTCGCGGACGTTCTGCGTCATGTTGCCGACCACGTGGCCGAGAATGTCGAGGCCAACCAGATCGATGGTTCGGAACGTCGCCGATTTCGGCCATCCGACGGCGGTTCCGGTGAGGGCATCCACATCTTCGATGGAGAAATCCATCTCCTGCATCAGCCGCATCACGTTCAGAACGGAAAACGTTCCAATGCGGTTGGCGATGAAGTTGGGCGTATCTTTTGCAGTGACGATGCCTTTGCCGAGGTGAACGTCGGCGCAATGGGACACGGCCTCCATCGCTGCCGGATCTGTGTCGGGAGTGGGAATGATTTCCAGCAGGCGCATGTAGCGGGGCGGATTGAAAAAGTGCGTTCCGAACCAGCAGCGGCGAAAGTCGTCGGAGAAGCCCTGGACAATTTTCGCGACCGGCAATCCACTGGTGTTGGTGGTGATGATCGTTCCCGGCTTGCGCACCGCGTCAACTTTCTGCAGCAGTGCGCGTTTGAGGTCGAGGTTCTCCACCACCGCTTCGATGATCCAGTCCACGTCGGCGAGTTTCTTCAGGTCGTCTTCAAAATTGCCGATGGTGACCAGGCGGGCAAGAGTCGCGTCCATAAACGCGGCCGGCTTCGACTTTTTGGCTCCATCGAGGCCCGCTGCCGCGATCTTGTTGCGGGCGGGACCGTCCGCATCCGGCGGGACGATGTCGAAAAGATAGCTGGCAATTCCGGCGTTGGCGAAGTGAGCGGCAATGCGGGCGCCCATGGTTCCGGCGCCAAGGACGGCGACTTTATGAATGCGTTTCATAGGGATTCCCGATTTTCGATTGCCAATTTCCATTGCAGGGCAAGACATCCTTAGCCTTGCAGGTTCCTTGGCGATCGGCAATTGAAAATTGGAAATTTGTTCTAAGGCAGTTTATCCACGGCCCACTCGTCTTTACCAGTCCTGATCACAGAGATGTGTGAGAAGCGCCGGTGCACTGAATGGCCCGACGATTCCATCAGCGCAACCGGAAACTCGTAGCGTCCAGTGGAGATTTTTTTTCCGGTGGAAATCAGGAATGCCGGCTGGCCGTTATTCCCGGAAAAGAACGCGCCGAGCCGGTCTTCGGTGGTGTGTTTCTTGGCGTCGTCGGTCAGCATGAGGAGCCCAGCTTCGTGGTCGCGAGTCTGCCACGCGGCCAGGAAGCGATTGGCGGCCGAGAGAGCGGATACGTAGTCGGCATCAGCAACGGCCTTAACCTGGGTACGAGCGAACGCCGTTCCGAAGGGAAGAGCCAGCAGAAGGCAGAAGAGGATGATGGAGTTGGATATGCGACAGAAAGTCACAACCCATTATGCCGGAAGAAAAATCGTGCCCCAAAAAACAGCCGGCGCGCGTCGTTTTAGATGTGGGGTGAGGATGGCAACGACGCGCGCCTATTAAGTTGCTTACAGGCTAGAGCCGCCGCCCGAAATTGTCAAGATAAATCTTTTGTTTTCAGTACTATGCGATGATTTTCGCAAGCACAAAGGCGGCCCCGGCCGCAAGTCCACCGATCACACATGTTTGTGACGCGCTGCGGAGGGGATGGATGCCGGTAAATCGCCCTTTCATGAACCCGAAGACCGCCAATGCCGCCAGGGTCAGGCCGGCCGATGCTACCAGTCCAGTGCTGGCGCTGCCGAGCAACATGTAGGGCGAGAGCGGAATAAAGCCTCCGGCGACGTAAGAGCCGGCAATGGTGGCGGCGCTCGTGACTGCGCGCTTGGGATCCGGTTCTTCCAGCCCAAGCTCGTATCGCATCATGAAATCCACCCAGGCCTTGGGACGCCTGCTTAACGCGTCCACCACGGGTGCGCTTTCCTCGCGGGTGAGTCCGTAGTCCTGAAACACGCGGCTGACTTCCGCCATTTCTTCTTCGGGAATTTCTTTGACCTCGCGCTCTTCCCGGAGCCGTTCCTGCTCGTAGTGTTCGGCATCGCCGCGGGCGGCAAGGTATCCGCCGAGCCCCATGGCGATCGATCCGGCGGCTATCTCGGCTAAGCCTCCAACCACGATCAGGCGCGTGTTCTGCAGCGCGCCCGAAAGTCCCGCGGCCAGGGCGAAGGGAACGGTCAATCCGTCCGACATTCCGATCACCACGTCGCGAACGAAGTTACCCGCAGTGAAATGTTTCTCGATATGCGGTTTGGTGCGAGTCATCAGGGGAGAACCTCCGGATGAGTTTTCAAGTATTCCTGGGCCTTGCGCACTACCTCGCGCTCGCCTCGATAGGCCAGTTTGCGGGGCGCGTCTTCGAGGGGGATCCAAAGCGCATTCTTGACCTCGATCCGCATTTCGGGTGTTATCTCTCCGATCTCACCCGACACGTACCGGAGCAGGTAAAAACTGACGATCTTGAAGACTTTCTGCTGGTCTCCCCAGGAGCGGACATAGACATACTTGATGTCCGCCAACTTGGTGATCGGAGAAGCGACAATGCCGGTTTCTTCCTGTACCTCGCGAACCGCGGTGTGTTCCGCGGTTTCGCCCTGATCCACCAGCCCTTTGGGCAGGGCCAATACAGTTTTTTGTGATTTCTTTGCGCCTGCTTTAGAGCCGGAAGGCTCTTTTTGGGGCTCAATCGCCGCCATTTCCCAGGCATCTCCAGAGCGCCGTACCACCACGCCACCCGCCGAAATCTCTCGCAGCATGCGCCCCCAAGTTATCAGGATCACGAGAGTTAGTCATATGCTCTGGCCGATTCGGGAGGTAACGTCTCGAAAGGCACGGTGCGGCGAGTGACCCGATGAGGGTGTGCTGGCATCTAAGTTGCTAGCTTTGGTGTGGAGTACCGGGCAGAGCCGGGAGGATGTGGGGACCCGTGGGTCGTCTGGGAAAAGTAATACGGTCGGTGCAGGCGTTCGGGCGCGAGATCTCGCGCAGCCCTGCCGGCGCGACCTCGGACTTTCGGCCACCCCGTATCGGCCTTGCCCTGGGCGGCGGCTTTGCGCGCGGCATCGCCCACATCGGCGTCCTCAAGGTACTCGAAGAAGAAAATGTCCCCATCGGGTTTGTGGCCGGCACCAGCGTTGGTGCGCTGATCGGAGCCGCTTACTGTAGCGGCCACTCGCCCGCCGACCTGGAACGGCTGGCCATGCGCGTCCGCTTCAAAGACTTCGCCCGTTGGACGCTCTCGCGTTTCGGCTTCGCCAGCAATCAGCGCATGATTGGCTTTCTGAACAGCACATTGAAGGTGCGGAGTTTTGAGGAATTGCGCATTCCGCTTGCGGTCACGGCCACCGATTTCTCGACTGGCGAGGGCGTGGTTTTTCATTCCGGCCCGCTGGTCGAACCAGTACGCGCCAGTTGCTCCTATCCAGGGATGTTTCAGCCCGTGAAGATCCGCAACCGTTACCTGGTGGACGGCATGCTGGCCCACGCGGTGCCTTCCATCCCGCTGCGCGAAATGGGGGCCGAGCGGGTGATATCTGTGCACTTGAAGGGGCGCTGGAACAATGGCGAGGGCGGCCCTCGACACCTGTTTGAAGTGATCGGGCAATGTTTTGCGATTGCGCAAGAGCTTAATTGCGAACCCTGGAAGAAGGCTTCGGACCTGATCATCGAGCCCGACGTGAACGGCTATCGCTATGATGATTTTGCCCACAGCGCAGAACTGATTCGGGGCGGAGAACAGGTGGCGCGCGCCGCCATGCCGGCCATCCGGAAGTGGCTGGAGCAGGAACCCGTTCCCTTAACCGCCGCGCGCAGTTCCGCCTTGCTGCAGCGCAAGCCGTTACCTGCAGATTAGCGTTTTCTTATCCTTTCTCCACATTAACTTCCCTCCAGGTTCAGCCGATAGATTCAGTGGAGCCTTCCATGGCGAGAGTGCAGGACCCTGAGATCTTCCGGGAAACACTCGAGAACCTGCCCCTGGCTCTCTGCCTGGTGGACCCCGAAGGGCGCATTCTCTTCTGGAATCGTTGTGCGGAAAACATGACCGGGTTCATGCGCCACGATGTCATCGGGCGGTCGGCGAATGATCGCATCCTGATGCATTGCGACGAGACAGGAAAACTGCTGACCAGGGACGAGTCTCCCCTGTCGCGCGCCACGAGAGAAGGGAAGCAACACAGCAGTGAGCTGTACGTACGTCACAAGGCCGGGCATCGCCTGAGAGTGCGCACTACTGCGATTCCCATCCTGGACGACTTTGGAGTGGTCAAGGCCGCGGTGGAATGCTTCTATGAATTGCCGGCAACCCCGGCCAACGATCGTCATCGCATGGTCCTGGCGGCGCATGGCTGCCTGGACCGCACCAGCGGCCTGCTCAATCAGGCCATGAGCCAATCCCACCTGCGCGAAAGCCTGGCCATGCTGAATGACTTTGGCTTGCGTTTTGGAGTCCTCTGGGTCCAGGTGCAGGGACTGGTGAAAGTCGCCATGAAGGATGGCCGCGAAGCGGCGGATGCGCTGATCTACGTTATTGCGCAGACGCTCGCCCATGAGCTGGGACCGTCGGTAACTCTCGGCCGCTGGAGCGAAGATCAGTTCCTCGCCATTGTTCCTGACTGTACCGCGGTAGAACTGGAACAGCTGGCGCAGAAGGTAAAGCGGGTCGTCGGAGTTTCGGGAATTGACTGGTGGGGCGATCCGCTGTCGCTGGTAGTCACAGTCGGACGAGCCATGGCGGAGATCGGGGAAGACCCGCAATCACTGTTGCGGCGGGCCTGTCATGCAGTCGCGATGAATGGCGAGGAGGACGCCGATTCCAAGCGCGAAGGCGGGACCGCGCCGTGAAGAGCTGAGATCTTATGTTCGTCATCATCGGCATTGTCGTAGTGTTCGGCGCGGTGGTTGGCGGCTACCTCATGGAGCATGGGAATCTCCGCGTGCTGATTCAGCCCGCGGAGCTTCTCATCATTGGAGGCGCGGGAATCGGAACCGTGCTGGTGGCCAATCCTCTACACATCCTGAAGAAAATCGCGGGCGGCCTGGGAGGAATTTTTGGGAGCTCGAAATTCAGCCAGGACCGCTACATCGAATTGTTCAAGACGATGTACGACTTTTTGAATAAAGGACGGAAGGAAGGGTTGGTGTCGCTGGAAACCGATGTCGAGGAGCCGGAGAAAAGTCCCATTCTCTCGAAGAACCCCTTGTTCGTGAGCGACCACCACATCCGGGATTTCTTCTGCGACAGCATGCGCATGGCAATAAGCGGCACCGAGCCTTTTGAACTTGACCAGATTCTTGACCTCGACTTGGAAGTGCATCATCACAATTCGACCCAGCCGAGCACGTCGCTGAATACCATGGCGGATTCGCTGCCCGGGCTGGGGATCGTGGCGGCGGTGTTGGGGGTAGTGATCACCATGGGCGCGCTCGGCGGCCCGCCGGAGGAAATCGGGCACAAAGTTGCCGCCGCACTGGTAGGGACCTTTCTGGGCATCCTGCTTTGTTATGGATTGGTAGGCCCGCTGGCGGCGAACATGGCGAAGGCGGCGGAAGAGGAATCGGCGTACCTGCAGGTCATTCGGGTAGTGATGATTTCCTTTCTCAAGGGTACGGCGCCCATCATGGCGGTGGAGTTCGGTCGTCGCGCGGTTCCGGGCCATGTGCGGCCCTCCTTCCAGCAGGTCGAGAAAACCTGCCGGGGCGGCGGCGCTGCCGCTGCGGCGACGCCTTCGGAATAGAAGAACATGGCTACCTCGCGTCCCATCATCATCGTCAAGAAAAAGGCTGGCCACGGCGGCCATCATGGCGGGGCATGGAAAGTCGCATATGCAGACTTTGTCACGGCCATGATGGCCCTGTTTATCGTGCTGTGGTTGATGAATAGCAGCAAGCAGGTGCAGGAGGCGGTCGGAGGCTACTTCAAAGATCCCACTGGAACTTCCAAGAAGGTCGGAACCGGCCTGCGCGGGTCGGGTGAAAATTTTTCGCTTACCAAAGAAAACATGTCTGAGCTCAAGGAAGAATTGCAGAAGTCGGTCCGGCAGATGAGCAACTTCGAGAAGCTTAAAGATCAGATACAAATGACGGTCACGTCGGAAGGGCTGCGCATTGAGCTGTTGGAGTCAGACAAGGGAACATTTTTTGACAGTGGCAACCCGGACCCGAACGGCGACGGGAAGGACCTGCTGATTCGACTGGCGGGAGAGCTGGGCCAACTCTCGAATAAGATCTCAATCGAAGGCCACACCGACTCGAAGCCGTATTCCGGCAGCAGAGAGTATGGTAACTGGGAACTGTCTGCGGATCGCGCGAATGCCGCCCGGCGCCTGATGCAGCAAAACGGGCTAGGCGCGAACCAGGTCGTGGAGGTGCGCGGTTATGCCGATCAGCAACTACGCAAGCCCGACGCCCCCTTGGACCCGTCGAATCGCCGCATCTCGGTGATCGTCCAATACATTGTGAAAGAAGAAGACTCGGAGACCGAGGACGCTCACCCGGCAGCCGCGCCCAAACCGTCTCCCGCGATCGAACACGTGAAGGAATGAGTGCAGGCGCCGAGAGCTCTTGTGAAGGAGACATTCGGGCGCGTTTGGAGCGGGATGTTATTCGTATCTTAAAGCTTCAATGGGATCGAGTCTTGACGCGCGAATGGCGGGCAGCATTCCGCTTACCAGACCCACCAGGCTCAGAATGATGGTCGCGATCACCAACGTGGTGGGATCGATCACCAGCTTCACATCTCCTGCTTCCGCGTGCTGTGCGATCGCGCTGTACAGCGTCAGGCGCCCGACGGAAAGCGCAACCACGTAGGCGAGAATCACGCCGAGCGCGCCGCCCATGAAGGTGATGGTCATGGCTTCTGCCAGGAACTGGAAAAAAATATCTCTTCCCCGCGCGCCCAGTGATTTCTCCAGTCCGATTTCCCGCGTGCGCTGCGTTACTGAAACCAGCATCATGTTCATCAGGCCGACGCCGCCAATGCCCAGGGTGATGGTCCCGATGAAGGTCAGCAGCACTTTCAGGCCCAGGGTGATCAGTTCGAACTGGTGCACCTGGTCCATGAGGTTGAACACCAGAAGCGCGCGGCGGTCGCTGGGATTGAACTTGTGCTGTGCAGCCATGACGTAACGCACAGATTGCTCGAGCCGCTCATATTCGTTGGTCTCGTAGCTGAACCAGATCGAGTCCAGGTAATGCGTGTCCTTGAGATCTCCCATCGCGCTGAAGGGAATGAAACTAGTGCGGTTGATGTTGTCGTCGCCGGCTTGCATCTTGGGCTTGAGAATGCCGATGACTTCGAAGCTCAGTCCGTCCACTCGAATACGCTCGTGCAATGCGTTGCGCCCGGAAAATAGCTTGTCCTTCGCTTCCGAACCCAGCACGATAACCCGCGCGCGCTGCATCTCGTCTTCGCCGTTATAGAACCGTCCCTGTGCAACCTCCAGTGCCCGGATCGACAGGGCATTCGGATATTCCCCGCTTACGTTGAACCTGTAAGTCCGCGTGTCATATTGCAGGCTTGCATCCTTGCCGGCTTCCGGAGTGATACGGGTGATTTGAGGCAGGTTCGAGGTCAGGATCTCGACATCCTCCTGCTTGAGTTTCAACTGCTCGCCGGCTTTTTGTCCGCCCGCCTGCATCGAGGAGCGCCCGGGCACGACGATCATCAGCTTGGTTCCGAAGTTCGCGAAGATGTTCGCGCAGGCTTGCCCAAAGCCGTTGCCATAAGCGAGCAGCATCACCACCGTCGCGATGCCCCAGGCCATGCCGAGCATGGTGAGCGCAGTGCGCCGCAGGTTGTGGCGCATCGCGCCGTAGGCTTCGTGCAATAGGTCCCGAAAGACGTTCATTCCTGCCTCAACGCTTCTACCGGTTCGAGCACGGCAGCCTTGCGAGCCGGATAAAGCCCGGCGACGACGCCCGCGACGGTCAAACTTGTGATCGCGAGGAGGGCTGTGGTGGGCACCAGTTTTGGGGGATCGAATCCCTGAGGTCCCTGGAACTGGCCCAGGAACGTCATGAGTCCCGCCGACAGGCCCATCCCGGTAAGACCGCTCAGGAAAGTGATCAGCACCCCTTCCAGAAAGAACTGGAACAGGATGCTGCGCCTGGTCGCGCCAAGGGCTTTGCGCAATCCAATCTCGCGTGTGCGATCGCTTACCGCGACCAGCATGATGTTGATGACGCCAATCGCCCCCAGTGCCAATGTCACCATGCCCACGGTTCCCAGGAACATGTTCATGGCGTCGAAAATCAGTCCCATCATCTCAGCCTGCTTGACCGTGTCCCAACCTTCGAAGGCGTCTTCATCGCGCCAGTCGAAACCGTGATTGCGGGCCACGATCTTCCGAACCTCTTCCTGCGCCAGCAAATGGTCCGCGGCCACCCGGGGCTGGTAGTTGATAAAGGAGATGGCGTCTTTGTCTCCTTCCTGCTTGATGGGGAAATACGTGCTCATCACCTGGTAGGGGATGTAGGCGCGCATGTTGGTGGAATTGTTATCGCCGCGACCGACCCGCTGCACGGTTCCAATCACTTCAAAACGGACGTCATTGATGAGTATGGTTTCACCCAACGGGGGACGTCCGGGAAACAGGTTGTGGGTCATCTCGTCGCCTAACACCACAACATTGCGCTTCTGTGATTCATCCAGCGAATTGAACCAGCGGCCCTGCTTCATCGGCAGATAACGGATCCCGTTGTACTGGGGTTCGACGCCGGTAAGTTCTCCGTTGGCGTTGCCGAACTGGCTGACTGCGCGCGTGTCGCTCTTGGTCAGGACCGGAGTCGCGGCCAGCACGTGCGGCGCGTCGGTTTTGATCGCGGCATAGTCCCGGTAAGTCAGGCGGTACGTCCGGGCTGAGTTCATGCTTCCCTGGAACACCGGAGCCCGGCCCGGAAAGATGAACATGATGTTCTCGCCAAACTCGGAGAGCCCGCGCTTGTTTCCGGAGCGGAAGCCCTCGCCTAATCCCACCAGCAGCAACAAGGATCCGACCCCCCAGGCGATCCCGAACATGGTCAGGAACGAGCGCAGCTTGTGCGCCCAGAGGGTGCGAAAAATCTGCCCGAGAAGGTCGAAGAACATCCGCATGAGACGTCGAGGTATGCCGAGTACCTGCATAAATTATCTCTCAAACACTGACGAGATCGCAGTGGCCCGGTTAGCAACCTGCAAGCTGCTGCAGCAAATAGACTTTTGTTGAGTGCGTTATGTTTCGGAACGCCTTGTGGAGCCCTACTTCATGACCCCGCGCTGGGCAATTCCAATGTTGTCGCGGGTGGTGTTCTTGACCAGATACATCATCTCGTCGGCCTGCCGGATCACATCGTGAGGAGTCTTCGCATCGTGGGGATAGGTGGCGAGGCCAATGGAGGCGCGGACGTTCAAGTTCAATCCTTCTTCCTGGCAGAAGATGCTGGCGCGCAGGTTGTCGCGTAAACGGCGCGCCACCACGAGCGCCTGATCTTTGCCGGTTTGCGGCAGCAAGATGACGAATTCATCGCCCCCATACCGGAAAGCGTAGTCGATCAACCGTAACTGGGCTTTGATCAGGTATCCAATTTCCGCCAGCAATTTGCTCCCGATCAGGTGACCATGCGTATCGTTCACCTGTTTGAAGTGATCAAGGTCGATGAAGAGTACGGCAAATTCATAGCCGAAACGCGCGGAACGATAGACCTCGGTCTCCAACGTCTTATAGAGATGGCGCGCGTTGTAGAGGCCGGTGCAGTCGTCGGTAATCGTGAGCTCTTGAATCTTTTCGACAGAGCGGGCATTTTCAATGGCGATCGCGGCGTAGTCGCACAGCGACTGCAGAAAGAATTCCTCCTGGCGCGAGAAGGTCGTCATATCCACGTTTACCAGTTGGATGACGCCGAGGACGCGGTGCTTGGAGCGCAGGGGCACGCAGATGATCGAGCGCGTTTCCCACTTGGTCATCTCATCAATGCGCTTGGCAAAACGCGGGTCGGTGTAAACGTCGGGCACTACCAGCCGCTCCCCATGCTTGGCTACCCATCCGGCGATTCCCTCTCCCACCTTGAGCCGGACATTCTTCAGGGCCTCGGCGGCAGTTCCGACGGCTATGGCGAAATAGAGTTCGTCGCGCTGCTCGTCAACCATCAGCAGCGACCACGTATCAGGACGGAAATACTCCGCCATCTTCTCCATAATGGTCTGGAGAATCGAATCAAGATCGAGCGACGAGGTCAGGGCCTTGGCAACATCATGAAAGATGTTGAGTTCCTGATTCTGCCGGTCGCGGCCGGTGCCGGTCGCCTTGGTCATGGACTGCATCCTCGAGGGGCGTAAGTGCTCGAATTATATGGTCGTTCAGGGCAGGGAACAATCAACCTTGGTAACCTCGAACCCCATCCGCCAAGTCCCGGAAGGGCCATCAGGGGCCTCGACCGTGAATTTCGTCACCGAGATGCCTGAACTCGTTCCGTGTCAGCATAGGCTGTTCATTTTTTGTGACTTCCGGAACTCGCCAGTAACATAATATGTTCGTGAACTGCCGCTGAAGAGCTTTATTTCTTCGGCGCAGGAGAGGCGCGATGCCCTCATTTGGCGAGCAGTTGAAGCGAGAGCGCGAGAAACGCTCAATCACGCTGGACGACATCTCGGTCTCCACCAAGATCAGCAGACGTCTGCTGCGCGCACTCGAAGAAGATCATTTCGAACAGCTCCCCGGGGGCATCTTCAACAAAGGGTTCATCCGCGCCTACGCCAAGTACGTCGGCCTCGATGAGGACCAGATCGTTGCCGATTACCTGGTGGCATCGGGGGAGGAACAGCCCGCTGCCGCTCCCCTCCCAGAGGCACCGGCGCGAAGAGACGAACCGGAGGTAAGCCGCGAGCAGGAAAAGGCCTGGACCATTCCCTGGGGCAGTCTGGCGATGGTTTTATTGCTGGCCGCCCTCGGCCTGGCGCTTTGGCGCGAACGCGACCGCATGCGCCAAGCTGAATCCGCAAGTCCGCCAGAGCCGCTGCCGATTACCACGCCGTCGCCTGCAACTTCTCCCACCACTCCAGCGAGCACGCCGGCCAGCAGCGTGCCGCCGGCTGCTCAGACTTTTACCATCCTGGTGGAAGCCCGCGAAGAATGCTGGATTTCTTTGTCCAGCGACGGAAAAGACGTGTTCGAGGGAACCTTGCAGGCCGGAGAAACGAAAAAAATCCTGGCGCAGCGCCAGGCCGTGGTCAAGGCCGGCAATGTAGGCGGAATCGCAATTTCATTTAATGGAAGCAAAGTGCCGATCGAGGGCAAACCGGGTCAGGTGAAGGCGTTCCGCTTCGATGAGAATGGGGTCAGCACAGTCACGTCAAGCGCGCCAGCCACGAATTGAATGGCTGATTATGCCGGAACCGGGCCGAAGTTTGGCGTACGGAATGTGTAAGGCAGCGGCTTGTTCTTGTACTCTTTGTATCCGCGAGCGGTAAGCCGGATCACTCCCCGCACCTGCTCCTCAACTGAACCCTCGTTTCTCAGTTCCGCAACCACTTCGCGGGCTAAAGCGGAGTCGAGAGTCTGCTTTGACAAGACGATGTAGCGGCTCGGGTCCTGCTCGTAGGTGGCGGCGAGCGATACGAGCAAGCCTTCGCGAATTTTTTCCTGATGCATATGTCACTCGATTAATGGATGAGCTGATCCTAATTCAGGAATTCAGGATTGCGGAATGGCCCATCCGTGCCAGCGCGAGGTAACCTTTTTGGCTACGGCGTTGTCCATTTGCGCCCGGGATATCGGACCTTAGTCACCTGCCGTGTTCAGTGCAGGAAGTCCGGAACGAGCAAAGTTAGCCACCAAGTCACGACGTCACGGCGAAGCCTGTCTCTGCTGGACTCGCCTTTCTCCCAACAAAAAACTTTATAGGCCTATAGAAACTTTTGATACCGCAAAGCCGCTCCTTGTAACTGCTTCGCTGATCTAATCAAGGGCGACGAATCATGCCTCACTCCTCCAAGCCGCCTGCCTGGAAAGTGCTACTTGCCTTCGCTGTCATTTATTTCGTTTGGGGCTCGACTTTTCTTGCCATTCGAGTTGGTGTGCGGGAGGTGCCGCCATTTCTGCTCGCGGGGTTACGTTTCCTGGCGGCCGGGACCGCGCTGTTTGCCTGGATGCGCACGAAGGCAACGCCCAGCCCCACATTTCGGCAGTGGCGTGCCGCTTCGTTGCTAGCTCTCCTGATCTTCGTCTTCGACTACGGATTGCTGTTCTGGGCCGAGCAGCGCGTTCCTTCGGGGATCGCTGCCGTGATGATGGCGACGATTCCGCTGTTCATGACCATGTCCGAAATCCTGATCTTGCGCACGCAACAACTCAGTGTGCGCCTCGTCCTGGCCCTTTTGGTCGGCATTGCCGGAGTGGCAGTCCTGGTGAGCCGTACGCAAAGCTTCGGGGAAGGCGCGATTGATGCCGCCGGGGCTGGCGCTCTGATTGTGGCCGCCATAAGTTGGTCGGTGGCCGCGGCGCTTACCCGTAAGCTGTCACTACCGGACGCGAAAGCGATGAGTTCTGCGGCCCAAATGCTCGCCGGGGGAGTACTGCTCATGTTCACTGCCGCACTGCTTGGCGAGTTCCGCGGATTTCAATTCGCGGCGGTCTCGGGCACTGCCTGGCTCGCGCTGGCATATCTGATCATTGCGGGATCCATTCTTGGGTTTACCGCTTATGTCTGGCTCATCCATCATGAATCCCCCACCAAGGTCGCGACCTATGCGTATGTGAACCCGGCGGTCGCGGTCTTGATCGGATATTTCCTTGGTGGAGAAAGGATCGGGCCGCGCACCATCGCCGGAACTCTGCTCGTGCTGGTCAGCGTGGTGCTGATTACGACCATGCCCACAAGAAAACGTGAGACCGGTTCCTGGAGCGCCAAACCGCAGCGGGTCGAGCCATGAGAAACCCGAAGTCGCGCGCTCGATCTCTGGGACTGATCGGAATCTGGTTTTGATCGCGCTCTCTTTCGCCGATGCACAAGGACCGACCGGCTATTTGTGACCGGTAAGTTGTGGCCGAAACTATTCGAAATCAGATTGGTCCACAGTAAAAAGCAGCTGAAGAAACAAAAAGGGCCGCACTCTTCCGCGGCCCATTCCACAGTTGAAAAAGAAGCTTACGGATTGGTGCCCTTTACGGCGAACGCCGGGGTCAGGCCGCTGAAGGTGAACCAACCGCCCTGGGAGACATTGCCGCCAATGTTGGCCTGGTTGCTGGCTTGCCAAACGCCCTCAAAATCCGGCGCTCCCACGTCGTCCGAGGTGGCCACAACCCAGTAATTCGTGCCTGCAGTCAGCGCCGTTGAGGGAATGGTGACCTGGACTAACTGGCAGCAGGTACCCGTATTTGGAATTCTGGTGGTGGAGGCTTGCGCCAGCAGCGTGCCCACTACGCCGGCGTTGTCAGTGTACAGGCCGAGAGTAACTTTTTTGGTGCCCGAGTCGTATCCAATCGCAGCCTGGAGCGTGGTGGCATGATCGGCCACTTTGTTATAGAACTGAACGCCGATCCATTGGTCTGCGAGCAGAGCTGCGCAACTGATTCCGCAAACGTAGTAGCCGCCGGCCGCGGCGTTGTAGTTGTTTGTGGGCGTCGGCCCCAGATTGCTGAAAATTGTGACGTTCGCGGGTGGAAGAGAATGGTCAACGTACGGGGCGACGAGCGTTACGTGATTTGGCTTAGGAGCGATTTTTAAGTCCTGGGCCATCAGAACGCCGCAGGCAAGTGTCACGACAAACAGACAGCACAATGCGCGCAATAGAGTTTTGCTGAACATTGATTCATGTCTCCTTGGTTTTTGGACATCATTCGAAAACTGGGGTCCCCTGTAGAACAGTAAGTCGCTTGCTTGATGAACATCTCGGGAGGAAAGAACGCCACGTGTTGTTAGTCCGCGTCGCGGGAGCATCCTATCCCGGTCACAGTCAATGTCAAGGAAATTCTGGGCGAAGAAATCCACAGCGAGTAGAAAGTATGAAGATGGAAGCCCTATGCAACGTTTCTCGCTGGGCGCGAATGTCCGGCTGACTACAAAAAGCTACGAGAGATGTTGATGCGGGTGCGTCTTGCCGCAACGCGGGCACGTGACGGTCAGATTGTGATCTGCCATCTGCTGCAGGAAGCCGATGAATGTTTCACTGCAATGCGGACACACAATTTCCGTCTCTTCCTGTTGCGCCTTGAGTGGCTTTTCGTTCGGCATGCTCATCGGATGCGTCAGACCCCGATTCGGATTCGAATGGTCTTTGGTCGTCGGTCGTTGGCTGTTGGTCGTTGGTCTTAATCGTCTCGTTCTGCATTCCAGTCAGAGACAAAGCCTACGAGTCACAATATCCGAAACGGAACCTGGAAGCGACCGCCCGATGGACATTGACCAACGGCCAAAGACCAACGACCAAAGACCAGCCTCCTTTCCATCCCTTGAACCTGCCGTCCGCTACCGGGAGTGCCCGCTCAGTGGAAAGCGCTGCCGCCCGCCTTCAAACGATTGCCCTAACCCTCTTTCTTTGATAGCTTTTTAACAGACCTCACGCGTTCATTTTGAAGGCGTTGCGTTGGGATTTCCTGCCGCAGGAAACGCGCCGAAAGCACTGGAAGGAGAAGTCACTGTGTCATCCAAGAATCGCTATCTTTTTACCTCGGAGTCGGTCACCGAGGGCCATCCCGATAAAATTGCCGACCAGGTTTCCGACGCAATTCTCGACGCCTGTCTCACCGAAGACCCGGTAAGCCGTGTTGCCTGTGAGACTCTCACCGCCACCGGCCTGGTCGTGATCGCCGGCGAAATCACCACCAAAGCTTACGTGGATTTCCAGACACTTGTGCGTGGCGTGATCTCCTCCATCGGCTACGACAACGCGCTCTACGGCTTCGATTCCAACACCTGCGCGGTGATCTCCAGCATCAACAAGCAATCCGGCGACATCGCGATGGGCGTGGACACCGGCGGCGCCGGCGACCAGGGAATGATGTTTGGCTACGCCTGCAATGAGACGCCTGAGTTGATGCCGATGCCGATCTCACTCGCGCACAAGCTGACCATGCGCTTGGCCCAGGTGCGAAAGCAGGGCAAGCTGCCGTATCTGCGGCCGGACGGCAAATCTCAAGTCACCGTGGAGTACGACTCCAAAGGCAACCCGGTTCGGGTTGACGCCGTGGTGATCTCCACGCAACACTCCGAAAGCGTCACCAACGATGAGTTGCGCGCTGACATTCTCAAGCATGTCATCCAGGCCGTGATTCCCGCCAAGCTTCTGGATGCCGATACCAAGTACCACATCAATCCCACCGGGCGCTTCGTGATCGGCGGCCCCATGGGCGACACCGGCCTGACCGGGCGCAAGATCATTGTGGACACCTACGGCGGAATGGGACGTCACGGCGGCGGCGCGTTCAGCGGCAAGGACCCGACGAAAGTTGACCGCTCGGCGGCTTACATGGCGCGTCACATTGCCAAGAACATCGTTGCGGCTGGGTTGGCCGAGCGTTGCGAAGTGCAGCTCGCCTATGCCATCGGCGTGGCTGAGCCGGTCAGCGTTCTCGTGGACACGTTCAACACGGCAAAGTGCGATCCGGCGATCATCCCGGACCTGGTCCGGGCAAACTTCAAGCTGACCCCAAAGGGCATCATCGAGTCGCTCGATCTGCGCCGTCCCATCTATTGCAAGACGGCGGCCTACGGCCACTTCGGGCGCAACGACGCCGACTTCACCTGGGAACTGACTGACAAAGCCGCCAAGCTGGCCAGCGAAGCAGGTATCGGAGAGCCAGCGGCAGCGCATTCGAGAAAATAGATTTCCTTCGTGAACCTTCGTGTCCTCTGTGGTTAAAGTTTTTGGTAGCCATTCGGCAATCATTTAGGAGAAGCATGGCAACAACACCGACGCAAGTGCAAAGTGATGTAAAGAATTTCGAACTGGCCGATCTGGGCAAGAAGCGCATCGACTGGGCGAACCAGTCCATGAAAGTTTTGCAGATCATCCGCAAAGAGTTCATCAAGAACCAGCCGTTAAAAGGCATGCGCATTTCCGCTTGCCTGCACGTCACCGCCGAGACCGCGAACCTCGCCATTTGCCTGCGCGATGGCGGCGCCGACGTCGTGCTCTGCGCTTCGAACCCGCTTTCCACGCAGGACGACGTCGCAGCTTCGCTCGTCCGCGATCACGGCATCTCCGTGTTCGCCATCAAGGGCGAGGATAACGACACCTACTACAGCCACATTCTCGCGGCCATCGACCACAAGCCGCATATCACAATGGATGACGGCGCTGACCTCGTAAGCGTGTTGCACACCAAGCGCACCGACGCGCTCGAGGGCGTCATCGGCGGAACGGAAGAGACCACCACCGGCGTCATACGCCTGCGGGCGATGGCGAAAGAGGGCGTGCTTCGCTATCCAATCGTTGCCGTCAACGACGCCGATACCAAGCACCTGTTCGACAACCGATATGGGACCGGGCAGTCCACCATTGATGGCATTATCCGCGCCACCAACTTCCTGCTGGCAGGATCGAAGTTCGTGGTCGCGGGCTACGGATGGTGCGGCCGAGGTCTGGCCAGCCGCGCTCGCGGCGCTGGCGCCGAAGTCATCATCACCGAGATCGATCCCACCAAGGCGCTCGAAGCCGTGATGGACGGGTTCCGCGTGATGTCCATGGCCGAAGCCGCCAAGATCGGCGACGTTTTCTGCACCGTGACCGGGAATAAAAACGTCCTGGCCAAAGAACATTTCGAGCTGATGAAAGACGGCGCGATCATTTCGAACTCGGGCCATTTCAACGTTGAAATCGACATCCCTTCGCTTGAAAAGATGGCCTCGTCGAAGCGCACCACGCGCAACTTTGTCGAAGAGTACTCGATGAAAGACGGCCGCAAGATCAACCTGCTCGGAGAAGGCCGCCTGATCAACCTGGCTTCGGCCGAAGGGCATCCGGCGTCGGTGATGGACATGAGCTTTGCCGACCAGGCGCTCTCGGTCGACTACATGGTGAAGAACGCGAAGTCGCTCGAAAGGCGCGTCTACAAAGTTCCCGAAGAACTGGACAAGCGAGTCGCCAAGCTGAAGCTCGAGTCCATGGGAGTGAAGATCGACCGCCTCACCCCCGAGCAGGAAGAATACCTGGCGGGCTGGAACGAAGGAACCTAGGTTCAAGTTTCAAGGTTGCAAGGTCTCAGAGTTTCAACGTCCCCACGTTTCGGCGTGGGGATTTTGTTTGGGAGAGGACCTGTGTTTCCTCGAACCTTGTAACGTGAAACCTTGAAAACTTGGAACCTTGAAACCTTGGAACCTTGAAACCTTGAAACCTTGAAACCTGTCTTCTCACCGGTCCGGCAGCGAGTAATCATTCCGCTTCGCTGGATCATCCGACAGATACTGCACGAACTCCCAATCATTCCCCTCAGGATCGTAAAAATACAACCGCCGGCGGTACGGATGCGCATTCGGAGGCGTGGACTCCCGATACCCGGCCGCGAGCATCCGCGCCCGAACGGCGTCGATATCGTCTACCTCGTACGCCATATGATTTACGCCGGGCAGCCCGTCATAGGGCTTCCACTGGCTAGCAGGCTCCCGCCGCGATTGCCCAACGGCAATGTAAGTTTCATCAGTGCCGATGTGCACCCAGCGAGTGCCGTCCTGGCTCAACCCCTCGCCGCGCACCCGAAATTCAGGAAACGCGGTTTGCAGAAAGCGGATCATCCCCTCGATATCACGCACGCAAATGTTGGCATGCTCTAAACGGAAAGCCATGGCCACCTCCCCGGCAGCATTAATTTTTAGATTGTGAGTAACGCCGCACCGATGCAAATAACCGTGTAGGGACAGCCGCCCTCGGCTGTCCAGCGGAGCGAAGCTCCACAAGGAGTGCCCCATGTCTCGCGTGTGGCGAGACACGGGGATCTTGTATCGGAGAAAGTAGACAGCCTTTCGATGTTGACCGAAGAGTGGAAAGGGCCCGGCTTCCAGCCAGGCCGCAAAGACGAAATCAGCGGCTTTAGCCCTCCGAGGGATTCCGGGTTTCGAGGTCCTCGTCAACCGAACCGCTAAGAACTACTGGGCTGAAATGCGCGGTTTATCTCTCGAAGGCTAAGTAACTTAGCTGTAGTGTACGTACAGTAATATACATTTCGTATCAGCAGTACAAATGTTCCCGCGGGAACACTTTGGCTCTCAAGCCACCCCGGTGCCGGTGACCAGCGTCGCTGGCAGGTTGACGCGGTCTCCGTCGTGAAAGCTGCGGATGTTGCTCATCACTTCCTCCATCACCTCGGGCTGCTTCTCCGGAGGCAAGGCGTCGATCATCTTCCGGAAGGGCGCGGCCAGATCGCGCAAGGCTTCCCAAGCCTCCTCCGGAGGTCCGGGCCATGGCCATGGCACCTGATGCTTGCGCGCCTCCACGCTGTGCAGGCCAGCGGATTTCAAAGTGCTCGCCAGCTTACTCTCGTCGGCGAAACGAAAAATTGTCGGCGCATCCGGCGGAGGCGGCGGCACCTGCACATGTTTCATGAACGGGCCCAGCGTTGCGGCAAACAGCGGATTGTCCGCGAAGCTTCCCCACACGATGAAAGACACGCGCCCACCGGGCTTCAGCACTCGGCGGACATTAGCGAGCGCCTTATCAATCTGCGGAAAAAACATGATGCCGAAGCGGCAGGTGACGCGGTCGAATTCCTGGTCGGAGAAGGGGAGTTGTTCGGCGTCGGCCTGGCGAAACTCCATGTTGGTGAGGCCAAGTGCGCGGGCATTCTGACGCACGTTCTCGAGCATGCCGGGCACAAGGTCGGTGGCGACGACGCGTCCCTGTGGCCCGACCGCCCTGGCGATGCTGAGCGAAGGTTCTCCGGTGCCGCTGGCCAGATCAAGCACGTGCATGCCGGGCGCGAGTTGCGCATTGCGGACAACCAGGTCGGTTGCGGCCTGCGACTGCGCGATCAACTTCTCGTTCCACTTCTGCCAATGCGGAGCGGCGCCCGTCCACTCCGCGCGGATGGTCTCTTTCATGTCGGGGTTTGTCATCCGCGCAGGGTAACAGAAAAAGGGGCGGCAAGTCGCCGCCCCTTCAGCGTTGCGGAGAGCGTTATTCGAGCACGAAAATGTTCTTGCGGGCGCACATCTCTTTCAAGATGTTGGGCCACACGGTGACGCTGACTTCTCCGAGGTGCGCCTTCCTCAGCAGCAGCATCATGGTGCGGGCCTGGCCGATGCCGCCGCCGATCGAGAGCGGAATCTGATCGTTCAGAATCGCCTTGTGATACGGCAGCTTCATGAAGTCGGTCTGATGCGACAGCTCGAGCTGCTTGCGCAGCGTTTCCTTCGTCACCCGGATGCCCATCGAGGTCAGCTCGTGGCGCCGCTTGGTGACGTGGTTCCACACCAGGATGTCGCCATTCAGGCCGTGCGTGTCTTTGCCGGTCTGGTCATGGGTGTCGGTGACCCAGTCGTCGTAGTCGGCGGCGCGCATCTCGTGCGGGTAGCCATCTTTCAGCGGCCATCCGATGCCAATGATGAAGATCGCGGGATGCTTCTGAAGAATGGTCGTCTCGCGCTGCTTGCGCGGCAGGTCGGGATACATCTCGAGTATTTCTTCCGCGTGGAAGAATTCAAGCTTCTCCGGCAGGTCGGGATAGCGGAAATCTTTGAGTTGCGGGAACAGCGATTGCGCAAACTTCTCCGCTCCGACGATCACCTTCCAGATCTTGTTGACGACCTCCTTGAGGAAGTCGAGGTTGCGCTGCTCGGCGGTGATGACGCGCTCCCAGTCCCACTGGTCGACGTAGGCGGAGTGGTCGTGGTCGAGGAAGTAGTCTTTGCGGACGGCGCGCATGTCGGTGCAGATGCCCTCGCCCACTTTGCAGTCGAACTGTTTCAGAGCAACTCTCTTCCACTTGGTGGCTGCCTGTACGACCTGGGCATCGATGGGATGCTTGTCGCGATCGTTCGAAATGTGGAATTGGATCGGGGTGCGCGAGCCGTCGCGGTCGAGCATGTCATTGACGCCGCTCTCGACGTCAACGATGAGCGGGACCTCGACCATCATCAGGTTCAGTTCCTTGCTCAGGTTGTCTTCAATGTAGCGCTTGGTTTGAAACAGCGCCTGCTGCGTTTCCTTCGGAGTGAGCAGGGAGCGGTAATCTTTGGGAAGAATTTTTTCCAGTTCCGTGTAGTCGCCGATACCTGGTCCGGCGAGGTCGGCTTTTTTGTCCAGTACGAGAGTGCTCATGAAATGGTCTCCTTGGCAGACGAATGCCCAACTGAGTATTGGAGTCTTGGACTGGCGATGGGTCAGTGACGCGGAGCACAGGAGTCAGTGAGGGCAGTACCGAGTACCGAGAACGATGGGATGAACCGCGTCATTGTGGAATCGAAGAGGGAGCTTGCAGGCGTGTTAGATTAATTGCGCGGCCATGAAAGACGTTGCTCAATGGGCTCTGAATTTTGCGCAGGTGCGCGGAGCATCTTACGCTGACGTGCGCGTAGCCGACGACCGGCATCGTGCCCTGGCGACAAAAAATGGCAAGATTTCGAATGCAGGAGATTCAGAGTCGCTGGGGGTGGGTGTCCGCGTCATCGCCGATGGAGCCTGGGGTTTTGCCTCGTCCGACGATCTAAGCCGCCCCGGGGTCGAAGCCACCGCGGCCCGGGCCGTGGAGATCGCGAAGGCGTCGGCGCGGGTGAAGCAAGGGGACGTGCGGCTTGCTCCGGAGCAGGCCCAGGTTGCGGATTGGACTTCGCCTTTCCAGGTCGATCCCTTCAGCACCGCGGTCGAGCAGAATTTAGACTTACTGATCCAGATTGATGCTGAGATGCGGTCCGTGCCCGGTGTCACGCTGGCCGAGACCAACCTGAACTTCCGCCGGGAAGAGCAGTGGTTCCTGTCGACGGAAGGTTCCGACATTCATCAGACCAAGTTCACCGTGGGGGCAGGCTACGCAGCGCATGCCTTCGCCGGGAACGAAATCCAGAAGCGGTCGTATCCGAACTCCTACGGCGGACAGTGGCAGAACAAGGGATATGAACTGATCGGCGAGTTGAAGCTGCTGGAAAACGCGCGCCGGGTCGGCGAAGAAGCGGTCGCGCTGCTCAAGGCGGACCAGGGGCCCCAGGGCGTGTACGACATCATCCTGGACGGCTCGCAACTGGGGTTGCAGATTCACGAGTCGGTGGGGCATCCGATTGAACTCGACCGTGTGCTGGGCATGGAAGCGAATTTTGCCGGCACATCGTTTCTGACTCTCGATAAGCTCGCCAAGCTGCGCTATGGAAGCGACCTGGTGAACATCGTTGCCGATGCGCGCCAGGAGCATGGGCCCGGCCTGGGGACTTTTGCTTTCGACGAAGAAGGGGTTCCGGCGCAGTGCACGCCGATCATCACCAATGGCCTTTTCACCGGATATCTTTCCTCGCGCGAAACGGCGCACACGATTGGGACGAATCGCTCGGGTGGAACTCTGCGAGCGGAGAGTTGGAACCGCTTGCCGATCATCCGCATGACGAACGTGAGCATTTTGCCGGGGAAAGATCCGCTCACGCTCGAGCAGTTGATCGCCTCTACCGATCGCGGCATTTATATGGAGACGAATCGTTCGTGGTCGATCGACGACAAACGCTACAACTTTCAGTTCGGTACCGAGATAGGGTGGGAGATCAAGAACGGAAAACGGATTCGCATGTTGAAGAATCCGTCGTACTCAGGGATCACGACCGAGTTCTGGAACTCCATGGACGCGATCTGCTCGAACGAAGAATGGGTGCTGTGGGGCGTGCCTCACTGCGGCAAAGGGCAACCGCAGCAGGTGATGGGCACGGGACATGGCGCGAGCCCGGCGAGATTTCGGAAGATTAAGGTGGGGAGTGCGTACAAAGGGACGTAGCACTCAGCATTCAGCACTCGGCATTCAGCCAATCGAGAGTAGCTGGCTGCGGAAGAGTGTGGATGCGCAGCGAGGCGAAAAAGCATGTGCTTCGCTTTGCTCAGTATGACAAGCCTTTCGCTGAGTGCTGAATGCTAGATCAAAAACAAGCCGCGCATATTTTCAACCAACTCAGCAAGCACTCGTCTGCCGACGAGCTTGAGGTGATCTTCAACGGCACAAATTATGCGCTGACCCGTTTTGCCAACAACACCATCCATCAGAACGTTGCGGATGAAAATTACGTGCTCTCGGTGCGCTCCGCCTTTGGCGGAAGGACGGCGCGGGCTACAACGAACAAATTTGACGAAGAGAGCCTGAAGCGCGTGGTGCGGGCTTCGGAGAGCCTGGCCAAGGTGCAGCATCCGGATCCCGACCTGCTGCCGGTGCCGGCAAATGGTGGGAAAGGCAGTGGGCCCATGCCTTCGCGATACTTCGATCAGACTGCGGCGGTGACTCCGGAACAACGCGCGGACGCCGTGCGCAAGATCGTTGCCGTCGCCGAGAAACATAAGCTCACCACGGCCGGCATTTTTTCTACTTCACGGTCGGTGGAAGGGATTTTCAATTCGCGCGGACTTTCGGAGTGGCATGAGCAAACCTCGAGCGAGATCTCCATCACCATGCTGGCAAGCGACTCCTCGGGATGGCAAAAAGCGAACTCGCCAAACGTGGCGCAATTGGATACGGAGACGCTGGCGCAGATCGCGGCTGAGAAGGCGTTCAGTTCAGCAAGTCCGAAGGAGATGCCGGCAGGGAAGTACACGGTCATTCTCGAATCTCCGGCCGTGCTCGATATGGTGGGTTTCATGTTCTACGACTTCGGCGGACTGGCGATTCTCGATCAGAGATCGTTTCTAACCGGCCGGGTTGGGGCGCAACTCTTTGGTGAGAACGTTGATATCTGGGATGACGTGGCGCATCCTCTTCAGTCTGGGGCGCCGTTCGATGGCGAAGGCATCCGGCGCAAGCGCGTGCAACTGGTAGAGAAGGGCATTCCGAAACGTTTGGTCTATGCACGCGCGACTGCCAAGAAGATGGAAGAATCGGAATACAAAGATAAGGTAGGTCTCATTGAGCCCACCGGTCACGGTTTTCCGATTCCCAACGAAATTGGCGATGCGCCCATGAACATCGTGTTTGGCCCGCCGAAGGACCCAAAGACGCTGGAGCAGATGATCGCATCGACTGAGCGCGGAATCCTGGTGACCCGGCTGTGGTACATCCGCGAAGTCGATCCGTATGAAAAAATTCTGACCGGCATGACGCGCGATGGAACGTTCTATGTCGAGGACGGCCAGGTACGGCACGGAGTGCGCAACTTCCGCTTCAACGAGAGCCTGATCCACATGCTGTCGAATGTGGAGCAGATGGAGACACCGGTCCGCGCCAGCGGAGAGGAAGCCTTCGACATGGTGGTGCCTGCGATGAAGGTGAAGGAGTTTAATTTTACGGAAGTAACAAAATTCTAGCACTCAGCATTCAGCAATCAGCACTCAGCACTCAGTAAAGCAACATATTTCTATAGCTCCGAAAATTTCAGGTTGCTAGCCGCTCGGCCTCGACCTTCTTTCCAGGGCCGCAAGCATTTTCTTGACCACGACCACGGATTCATCGAGCTGTCGGCAGTCTGCGTCATTCAAATGCGCGAGGTCATGAGCCAGCAAAAAGTGATATTCGAGTTCGCTGGCTGATCCGGTGCAATATTGAGGAAGCTCTGGAACTCTCCGTTGCCTCGCTTTCCACACCCTTCGGCGATGTTGGCGGGAACAGAGGCGGCGCTGCGCCGAATCTGGCTCGTCAATCCGAAAAGCTCAGGGCGCGGGAAGTTACTCGTGAATCGATATGACGCGAGCGCGAGTGGGTGAGCTTTTTGCCAAACTTGCAGGGTCCTGAAGTTTTTCATACGCTTGCGGCCAAGCCACAGCCTAAGTCTGAGACTCCCGTGACTTCGGTGACGGAGGACACATGAAGCTGGCAAGATCAGGTTCTGGCTGAATGCCGAGTGCTGAATGCTGAGTGCTTAAGGAGAATGCAGAAAAACCCTCCTAACTCCGTCCCCTCCAACAGCTTACCCCCTCAAAGTTGCATGACTTCGGTAACTTTTATGTCTTGGTTCGTGGGTGTAATCTTCGGGCGATGTCGAATAACGGTCAATCCGCGGAAGAAGACGTCAAAAGCCAGGCGTGCGAAGGGGACGAAGCTACGGCCAAGCCGGGCAAAAAGGTCCGGCGGGGGCGCTATCCCGACATGCAGAGCGCGACGCGCTTTCCCATCCGGCTTGAGGTCTCGCTGAAATCGGAAGAAGGCGAGAAGGTCGCGGAGACCGAAAACATTTCTGCCAATGGAGTGCTGTTCCAGGTCGTGGACGCGGAGATGCCCGTAGGTTCAATGGTAGATTTCACCATTTCGTTGCCTGCCGACGTGGTAGGGGCCGAAGCCGACGTACGGCTCGACTGCCGGGGACGGGTGGTTCGAAGTTTTGAGGACGGTGGCCGCCGTGGGGTAGGCGTGGTCATCGACGAATACCGTTTTGACCGCCAATAAGGCGGCAAGGGAACCAATGGCAAGCATTCCGGTCAGCGTGAACGACAATTACGAACCCCCGCAGCCAAGCGATGGAAAGTTCATTCGCGTGATCCTGGCGGATACCCAGGCGATCTTCCGCGCGGGATTGCGCAAGATTTTCGCACTCGAAGATGACATTCGCGTGGTCGGACAGGCCGAAACCCTGTCGCAGGTGATGTCTGCGGCCGGGAAGTTCTCGGCCGACATCCTGATCCTGGAGTCAGCCCTCTCGCCCAATCCGGCGGATTCAGTGGGGGACTTGCTGCGTCAAATTTCGGGATTGAAGATTGTAGTGGTCATTCCCGAGCCGAACGAGGAATTGACGCTGGACCTGTTCCGTCGTGGCGCGCATGGAATTGTTTCCCGCGAAGTCGAGCCTGAGCAACTGGTGGAGTGCTTGCGCCAGGTAGCTGCCGGAGAAAACTGGCTCGATGCACAGGCGACCAAATGGGTCATGCAGGCCTTCCGTTCGCTACCCGCACGACCGACAGGATCGCGCCCGAAAGTTCAGTTAACGCCGAAAGAGTCGTTGATCGTCTCCTGCGTTACCCAGGGCATGAAGAACAAGGAAATCGCGATACGCGTCGGCACCACGGAGCAGGTGGTGAAGAACTATCTGCGCAAGGTGTACGACAAGCTGGGCGTCGCCGACCGCCTCGAGTTGGCGCTGTTCTGCCTGCACAACCGGGTCGTGGATGCGCCGCCGCCCTCCGAGAGCAAAGCAACCCCCACGCAAGATACCCAGGCCGCCGCAGCCGCAGCCGGCGCCGGTGGTAGTGGTCCTGACAAACTCTCCTAAGCGCCCGTTCCGGGTGCTATAGTTTCCGGTTGGAAATCAGCACTTAGCAGTCAGCAGCATTTAGCCAGCGACGGTTGCATTATGCAGTCTGGCGATCGCTGTTGACCTGACGTCCGTGCCAATTCGCGAGGGAGGAGATTTGTGAAAGGCGATCCTAAAGTCATTGCAGTCTTAAACCAGGTTTTAAAGGCGGAGTTGACGGCAATCAATCAGTACTTCCTGCACGCCGAGATGTGCGAAAACTGGGGCTACGAAAAGTTGGCCAAGCATACGCGCAAAGAATCGATTGAAGAGATGGTGCATGCCGAAAAGCTGATGGAGAGAATTCTTTACCTTGACGGCACCCCCAACATGAGCGACTACTTCAAGATCAATATCGGACAGAACGTAAAGCAGCAGTTGCAGAACGATCTCCAGGTTGAGTATGACGCGGTGAAGCGTCTGAATGAGGGCGTCGAGCTGTGCGTGGAACGTGGAGACAATGGCTCGCGCGAATTGCTGGAAGGCATTCTTACCGACGAAGAAGAGCATATCGATTGGCTGGAAGCGCAGCTGCATGCGATCTCAGAGATGGGGATTGAGAATTACCTGGCACAACACCTGCACGAGAAGAGTAGCGAGTAGTAAAGTCCTTTGGCGAAGGTTGCGGGTTCCAGAAGGCCACCATACAATCAAAGAGGTACGAACGAGGGGCGAGTTGGCCCCTCGCTTTTGCTTCAGGGAGCGCCCGCTTCCCGAAATGCGTTGAGCCGGAGAGATGGCCGAGTGGCTGAAGGCGCACGCTTGGAAAGCGTGTTTAGGGGAAACTCTAACGTGGGTTCGAATCCCACTCTCTCCGCCAGATTTATTAATCCCCAACCCAGTCTCAGGGCCTGCTTCGTGTTTGGAATGAGCGACAGTTTTGCTAAGCGCGAGATCGTTGATAGTGGCGCGATACTTGACTACGGTCGCCGACGCAGAATGTACGCGCTCACTCAGTCCTCCCTCATGAGATAAACCACGCAACGCATCACGTTGCCCAAAATTCATTTCGAGTGGTCCACGACAAATGCCGGCGTAATCGCGCCGACTGACGGTGTCCCGGCCTGACGCATGATGGCGAGCAACTCCCGTCGCAGGATTTCCAGCACCGTCTCGACTCCAGGCTGTCCGAATGCCGCGAGTCCCCAGGCATAGGGCCGGCCGATGCAGATCGCGTTCGCCCCCAGGGCCAGCGCCTTGAATATGTCGGTCCCCCGGCGGAACCCGCCGTCAACCAGCACGGGAATTCTTCTCCCCGCCCCTTCCAGCACCTCTGGCAAGCACTCGATGGTGGAACGCAGCGTCTCCTCGGCGCGCCCTCCATGGTTCGAGACGATAATCCCATCGGCCCCGTGCTCCACGGCCAGTTGCGCGTCTTCGCGCGTGACAATGCCCTTGATCACCAGCTTCATGGTGGTCGCATCCTTCACGCGCTTCACGAAGTCCCAGTTCATGCTGGAAAGGTGCAGGGCCGTGACTTTCGAAACGTCGAGACCGTCGAACATTGGCTTCCGCTCGAAATAACCACGCCATCCGCTGGCGTGGCAGTTGCTGCAATCGCGATCGTCCACACGCCGCGACCGGTACAGGGTCTCCCGGTTGCTGTCTTCCTGCAGGTCCACGGTCAGCGCGACCACTGGACAGCCCGCGTGCTCCGCTCGCCGGAGGATGGCGCGAGTCACGTTCCAGTCGTTCGTGGGATAGAGTTGCTGCCAGATCGGAGCGCTGCGGGCCGCGGTCACCTCCTCCACCGAGGAAGTGCCGACTGTGGAAAGCATCTGCAAGTGGCCCTTGGTCCGCGCCGCGTTGGCGACCGCCACTTCGCCTTCGGGATGGAAGGCCTTTAAGGAGCTGACCGGGGAGAGCACAATGGGCGTGTCCCAGGCGGTGCCGAACAACCGCACTGACATGTCAACCTTCTCCACGTCCACCAACCGGCGGGGCCGAATCTGAAACTTGGCGAAACCCTCGCGGTTGGCACGCACCGTTCCGTCATCGTCAACCCCCGTGGCCAGATACCCGAAGTGCGCCGGCGGAAGGGCCTTGCGCGCCGCAGGTTCGAAGTCCATTACGTCGAGGGCTTGCTCCGCCTTGGCGATGACCCCGTTGCCTCTGGCCGTGTCCGCGAGTTTTCCCTGCGCACTCCCGGGGGGTGCATCTTGTGCCGCAAAAAGCCTGGTCAACAGGCCGCTCTCAAAGAATGGAGTGGTCAACACCGGGCTGGCGGCAAGAAAGCGTAGAAATCGCCGGCGGCTCTTCTTGATCTCCAATTCTCGCATCCCTTGCTCCTCCGTTTGTTTACGACATAGCCGAGGCTTGCTGCTTATTCCTAATACACCGCTGGAGAGTTCCCGGTTGCTTTCGAAAGTGCGAACACAGCGCCCGGAATCTTTGGCTCAAAAAACGTCACTGATCATAAACCCCGTCCCACTGTTCCAGTGGGAACAATTTCCATACAAACCTTCCTAACGCTCCGAGATCCGGGAACTGGAAGGCCGCGTTGGATGCTTTGGCCAGAGCGACATCTGAAACCCCAAATCTGTCGCAACCGTATGCGTAGAACATTGGTGTCCCGCGGCCTTCGTGGGCGCTTGGGTGGCCTCTTGGAACAGCGGGCTGGAGCGCGTCGCGAACAGTTGGGGCGATAGAGAGCGTCACAGGCGATGAAGCCCTGCGGTTCTTCTCGATCAGCAGATTCTGGGTAGTTGTTCGCCGCTGAGCATGTCCACGACCCGGTTGCCGCCTATGCGGCTTTGCAGGATTACCGTTCCGCCGGGGCTCTCTTCGACTGTCCCGACTTGGACCGAGCCCTGTGACACTTCAATCTTCTTTAGGATGTTGAGCGCTGCATCGGCTTGCGCAGCGGGGACGATGAGCGCGAAACGACCTTCGTTCGCGACGTACAGCGGATCGAGACCGAGAATTTCACAGGCGTTCTGCACCGCCTCTTGTACCGGGACCAGCGATTCTTGCAGCTTGATGCAGACGTTGCGGTCGGAGGCAATCTCATTCAAGGCGGTGGCCAAGCCGCCGCGCGTCAGGTCGCGCAGGCAGTGAACTTCGATCCCCGCATTCAGCAGCGCTTCAACCGCGGGCCAGAGGTTCGCGCAATCCGTCAGGACCGGCGATTCGAATTCGAGGCCCTCGCGAACGGAGAGAATCGCGATGCCATGACGGCCGAGGTCTCCGCTGACAATCACCGCGTCCCCGGGTTGAGCCGAGGCTGGACCAATGGGCCCCTTGAGGTTCGATTCAATCACTCCGATTCCCGACGTATTCACAAAAATTCCGTCGCCTTTGCCTTTATCAACTACCTTGGTGTCGCCGGTGACCAGCTTGACCCGGGCTCTGCCTGCGGCTTGCTGCATCGCTGTCACGACCGTACGCAGGGTTTCCATCTCCAATCCCTCTTCGAGAATGAAACCTGCGCTGAGATAGAGTGGACGCGCGCCGCACATCGCCAGGTCATTCACTGTGCCATTGATCGCGAGATCACCGATATTGCCGCCCGGGAAAATCAGCGGGCGCACGACAAACGAGTCGGTTGTGAAAGCCAGGCGCTCACGGTTAAGGGGAAGAACCGCGCCGTCGTGGCGCTGCTCGAGTGCCTCGTTCGCGAAGGCAGGCATAAAGATTTTTTCGATGAGCTGGTGCGTGAGCCTTCCGCCGCCGCCGTGCGCGAGCACGATGCGTTCGTCAGCGACTCGCGGGACGGGACAACTCAGGTTGAACGAGGTGATTTTGGCGTCTGCCATATTGATAGTAGGCCGCACACGCGCCTTCCGACGATACCATGGGAGCGCCGAGCGGATTTTCCGGCGAACACCTGACGCCGAACGCGGCACACTCGTGCGGCTTCTTCAGCCCCTGCAAGATCATTCCGCTGATGCACTCTGGCGATTCGCGAGCCGGCTCACCGGAGAATGGAAAGCGGAGGTTGGCATCGTATTTCTGAAAGCGTGCGCGAAGCTGGAATCCGCTCGCCGGAATTTCGCCGAGGCCGCGCCATTGCCGCGGAACAATTTCGAATACTTCCTTAATCACCTTTTGAGCCGGGCGATTTCCTTCCCGCCGTACTGCGCGCGTGTATTGATTCTCTACCTCGTGTCGCCCTTCTTCGAGTTGGCTTACTGTCATGAGGATGCCGTCCAGGATATCGAGCGGCTCAAATCCAGTGACAACAATCGGCACCTGGTATTTTGCGGCGATCGGGAAATATTCCTCGAAGCCCATGATGGTGCAGACGTGGCCGGCGGCAAGGAACCCTTTCACCACGCAGTTGCCGGAGGAGAGCAGCGCCTCCATTGCAGGAGGAACCAGCGCATGTGAAACCAGGAGCGAGAAGTTCTCGACCCCATCGTGATCGGCCTGCCATGCGGCCATGGCGTTGGCCGGCGCCGTGGTTTCGAACCCAACCGCGAAGAACGCAACCTGTTTATGCGGATTCTGTTTTGCGAGTTTCAGCGCATCCAATGGCGAGTAGACGATGCGGACGTCGGCACCCTCAGCCTTGGCCTCGAACAGGCTCTTTGCCGAGCCGGGCACGCGCAGCATGTCGCCGAAAGAGCAGAAGATCGCGTCTGAATGCTTGGCGATCGCAACGGCCTTGTCAATCAACTCAATGGGTGTGACGCAGACCGGGCATCCGGGGCCGTGCACGAGTGTGATTTCACGCGGCAGCAGGTCTTCCAAGCCGTTCTTGACGATGCTGTGGGTTTGACCGCCGCAGACCTCCATGATCGTCCACGGCCGGGTGACCTTTTTGTGAATCTCTGCCGCTAACCGTTCGGCAGTCTTCTGCTCACGGTATTCACTGAGGAATCTCACCGAGGTCCTCTTTCACGGCGCCCATCTCATCGAGGAGCCTGAAAACGCGCTGGGCTTCTTCCTCGTCAATGACGCTGATGGCGAATCCCACGTGGACGAGAACGTATTTGCCGACTTCGGCTTCCGGAGTGAAGGCCAGGTTGATCTCTTTGCGGATACCGCCGAAATCCACCTTTGCGACGCGGAAGGCAAGGTCGCCGGTGTCTGTGATTTCGACGACACGGCCCGGAACAGCTAAACACATAGGCGAACCTCAGCGGCAAACCCGCGAATCGGGCGTGGCGTTTGCAGCGATCACAACCTGCCCCAGTGCGATGCCGCCATCATTGGGCGGAACCTGGCGGTGGGTGTGCACTACAAAGCCTCGATGCTCCAGCATTGCGGCGGCACGTTCGCTCAGATAACGGTTCTGAAAGACTCCGCCGCTAAGCACGACCTGCTTGAGCCCCGATGCAACGGCCACTTCCAAAATCCAATTCACCAGCGCGTTGTGAAAATACGCCGCGATTCTGGAGAGGGGCAGCTTCTGCCGCGTATCCCGCAGCACTTCCGCAATCAACGCAGCCCAATCGCCGCCGATTAGAGGATACGCTTCTTCCGTACGCAGTGAACCGATTTCGTTTTCGAGCAGCATGGCCGCCTGCCCCTCGAAGCGGTTCTCCTGGGCCAAACCGGTGATAGAAGCAACCGCGTCAAACAGACGTCCAACGCTGGTCGTCGGCACGACGTTGGTCTTTCGCTCGAGCAAAGGACGGAGCCGCGAGTCGGCAGCCTCAGGTCCGAGAGTTTCGAACAGCAGGCTGGCTGCGGAACGCCAGCATTCTCGTACTGCGGCGTCTCCGCCCACAAGCCCGAACGGCCGGAGGTGCGCGACGCGCTCGTAGTGGCTATTGGCAATGCGATCGTTCTCCACGCGCAAAAATTCCCCGCCCCAGATCGCACCGTCGATTCCATACCCAGTGCCATCCCAGGAGACCCCAAGATACGGCCCTTCCACGTTGTTGTCGGCCGCGCACGAGGCCACATGGGCGTGATGATGCTGGACGCGAATCAGCGGGAGTCCCGATTTCTCGGCCCATTGTGTCGATGCATAATCGGGGTGCAGATCGCATGCGACGGCCTCGGGTGTGAAGCTGTAAAGGCGGCAAAGATCGTGGATAGCGCGTTCGAAAGCATCCCGCGCTTCCAGGGTTTCGAGATCTCCAATATGCTGGCTGAGGAAAACATCCTGCCCAACGCCGATGGCGACGGTGTTTTTTAGATGTCCGCCGACCGCGAGCAGCGGCGGAAGGTCTTGCGGCACGCGAATTCCCAACGGTGCGTAGCCGCGAGCGCGGCGCAGGATCCCTGCGCGCCCGCGGGTGAGCCGCACGACCGAGTCGTCACAGGCGCGCACGACGGACCGATCATGCATCAGGAAATGATCGGCAATGTCTTTCAGGCGAGAGGTTGCTTCGTGGTTGGCGATCGCAATCGGTTCATCGCTGCGATTGCCGCTGGTCGCCACCAGCGGGAACGGGCACTCCAGCATCAGCAGACAATGCAACGGCGAGTACGGCAGCATTACGCCCAGGTAGGATGAACCGTGAGCCACATTCCATGCGATGTCGGTCCCGGACCTGGGATGCAGCAGCACAATCGGCGCGGCTTGCGATTGGAGCAGTTCCTGTTCTGCTGGTGTGATTTCGCAGTACTCGCGCGCCATGTCAAGCGATGGCATCATCAACGCGAAAGGCTTCTCTTCGCGATGCTTGCGCTGGCGAAGGCGCGCCACCGCTGCGGGCTGGCGCGCATCCACGAGGAGCTGAAATCCTCCGATTCCTTTCAGGGCAACAATCTGCCCATTCCGGAGCGCGGCGGCCGTCGCGGTGATCGTACCGTCGAGCTCCGGTCCGCATTCGGGGCAGGCGTTAGGCTGCGCGTGAAAGCGGCGATTGGCCGGGTCCTCGTATTCTTCGCGGCAAGCCGTGCATAACGCAAATTCGCGCATTGTTGTGTTCGGACGGTCGTAGGGGACATCGAGAACGATCGTGTAGCGCGGTCCGCAATTGGTGCAGTTGGTAAAGGGATATTGAAATCTGCGATCAGCCGGGTCGACGAGCTCGGCGCGGCAATCGTCGCAGGTAGCGAGATCGGGCAGGACATTGACCGACTTTGTCGCGTCGGACTCGCTGTGGTGAATCTCGAATTTCCCTGAACCCTGCGCGGGAATCCATTCGGTCTCGCGGACGGTAATCACTGCTGCTTTCGGACGCTCCGCCTGGATACGCTGCTCGAAGCGATGCAGCGCGTCGGGAGCACCCTCAACTTCGACCACGAGTCCGGCAGAGGAATTGAGCACCCAGCCTGTCAGGGCCATTTCCGTGGCGAGGCGGTATACGAATGGGCGGAAGCCGACCCCCTGTACCGCCCCGCGCAAAGTAATGCGAAGTCGCTGCGTCGCGGCTTTGGAGGATACGGGCATGCGCAACTTTGATTCTAAGCTCTCGGGAGACCGATTTGCGGCTGCATCAGGAGCGCGATGGCCGCGTCGAAGAAACCGCGACCGCTCGGCACCTTGAGAATTGCAAATGCTGAGCTGCGGACGGGAGCTCTTATGGCTTGCGCCTTCCGCGCCTTGTGTTTCTGCGCATGTACTGGCAAGGGCGCCAAGAACAGCTTAAGATATCCAATTCCCCGAATTGGCAGATCCGCAGGGACGAGGTTCACGATGACAACGCAAGTCGCCCCCTCGAGAGTCGCAGGCTACGAAACGCAGGCAGCAAACGGATTGGCACTGGTTCGGGTGACGATCGGCGCCATGTTCGTGTGGGTCTTCTTCGAAAACTTGGGAAAAGGGCTTTACACGCAAGCAGGCTACGAAAGCCTGATCAATTATTACTTAAAGGCAAGTCACGCGCCGGCTGCGTGGAAGGCCGTGATGGGATTGGCGGCGAGCCATGCCGCGATGGCGGCGCCGATGCAGGGACTGACCGAGATCTCTTTGGGGATCCTGCTCCTCCTCGGTCTGCTGACGCGTCCGTCGGCATTGGTAGCGTTTCTGTTCCTGGGCAGCCTTTGGATTTCCGAGTGGGGCACGGCGTGGATCTGGGAACTGCTGGTTCCCGTGCTTGCATCGCTGGGGCTCACGCTGGGGCGGGCCGGTCGAACGTGGGGCGTAGACGCCATACTCGCGCGCCGCTGGCCGTCTTCTCCATGGTGGTGACTTGAGCCCACTGCGAGTGTCTGTCGTCATTCCCACCCATAATGAAGCGCAGTCGATTGGCCGTGTGCTGGCTGATCTGCCCGCTGATCTGGTGACTGAAGTTCTGGTGATAGACAGCAATTCAAGCGACGGAACTGCGGAGATCGCTTCCAAGATGGGCGCGCGCGTGATCCACGAACCTCGCCGGGGATATGGTCGCGCCTGCCTTACCGGGCTCGAATGTGCGAATGCTCCTGAGATTGTCGTCTTCCTGGATGGCGACTACAGCGATCGGCCGGCGGAGCTGCCGCTTCTGCTGGATCCAATCTTTAAGGGGCGGGCCGATATCACGCTGGGTTCGCGCCTGGGAAAGAACCGCAACCGGCGGGCGATGCCCTGGCATGCAGCGTTTGGCAACCGGCTCGCGGTGAGCCTGATCAAGCCTCTGTACGGAGTCACGCTCACCGACCTTGGCCCATTTCGCGCCGGGCGCGCGGAGGTCCTGCGCTCGCTTGGCCTCGAACAGGCCACCTACGGATGGGCGGTTGAAATGATCCTCAAAGGTGCCAAGCAGGGATTTCGAATTGTGGAGGTGCCGGTCAGCTATTACCCGCGCATCGGAAAATCCAAGATCAGCGGTACGCTGAAGGGCACGGTTGGAGCGGCATGGTTCATCCTGAGCCTGATCGTGCGCTATTATTTCCGGCGCGGAAACGCAAGGCAGGAGGGGGCGGCGTGAAGTCTCGCGATCTCGTATGAAATTCTCTGGCCAGGCGACGATGCAATCGCGGGATGGCGACCGCATTCTGGTCATCATGGCGAAAGCGCCCCAGCCCGGCATGGTCAAGACCCGTTTGGCCCGGACCCTGCCAGTGGAAGCGGTCACGAAGCTCTATTGCTGCCTGCTCGAGGACACGATTGCGCTTGCATGTTCGTTAGCCGGCGTAAAGGTTGTGATGATGTGCCCCGCTTCGGATGTTGACGAATTAGCCGCGATGACGCGAGGTACCGTGGATGTCGCAGCGCAAAAAGGGGAAGGGCTCGCGGCAGGCCTGACCTCGGTTTTTGCGCAATTCGCGGCGGCCGGACAGCATCGCGTGATTGCGTTCAACAGCGACAGTCCGCACCTGCCCGCCTCGGTCCTTGAGCGCGCATTCGATGCCCTTGGCGAGCATGACGTCGTGATAGGGCCGACCCATGATGGCGGCTACTACCTGGTCGGTTGCCGTGCCGCTCACCCTGGGCTATTCGATGGCGACAGCATGGGCACGCAGAGTGCGTTTGAGGCGCTGCTGGCGCGCGCCCGTGAATTGCAGCTTTCCGCCGGCTTCACCGATCCTTTTTATGACATTGACGTGGCTCGGGACTTGACTCGTCTCGCCGCGGAACTACAACTTGCCCCGGACCGGGCGCCGCAAACGGCGGCCTGGCTGCGAGAATGGGGAGCGGTGTTAGAACGGTTGCGGATGGCCGCGGGAGAGCTGTGAAATTAGCGCCATCACGCAGAGTCTATCTGTTGGGTGCGATCCTGCTTCTAGCGCTGACGATGTGTTCGCGCAACCTCGGCAGGATGGGTGACGCGTCGTTCATGGTTCCGCTGGCAGTTGCCGGTGTCGCGTACCTGCTCGCCGTCCGTAATTTCTTTTCCGCGCAGAAATTTCCGCGTCGCGTCATCCTCGTTGGACTTGGGATGGCGGCTCTCTGGCATTCCGCATTCTTGCTGATGCGTCCGGGTCCCGATGACGACATTCACCGCTACGTTTGGGACGGCCGCATCCAGCGACTCGGCGTCAATCCTTATCTTGTCGTTCCAAGCGACCCCGGCATGGCTGGGCTGCACACCGCCGAGACGCGCACCATGAACAACCCTGACTTACCGACACCCTATCCGCCAGGGGCTGAGCTCTTCTTTCGAGCCGTAACAGGGATTCATGAGTCCATCTTTGCCCTGAAAGTGGCATTTGTACTTTGTGATTTCGCGATCGTTCTCGTGTTGCTCGATGTCTTGAATCGCGGTGGGCAAGGAGCGCACTGGGTCCTCGCGTATGCCTGGAATCCGCTGCTGGCAGTCGAAGTGGCGGGCAGCGGTCACGTTGATATCGTCGGCGTGCTGCTGCTATTGGTTTCTGCCGCGGCGCTCGGACGCCGTTGGCGTGCAGTGGCAGCCGTGACGTTTGGGTTAGCGGTTGCAGTGAAATTGCTGCCGCTCGTCCTGCTGCCAATTTATTGGAAGCGGGTACGCGTGAGGGATGCGGCGCTGGCGGCCGTCGTCGTGGCACTTCTCTACGTGCCGTTCGTTGATCACGGGCGGATTCCGCTGGGATCACTCGGCACTTACGTGCAGAGCTTCCGCTTCAACGGTCCGGTATTTGCCATGCTCGAACGAGTGGCAGCCCCGCAACTCGTCGCCGCGTTGGCCGTATTGGCCGGCTTCATTGTTTCACTCTGGCTGAGGAGCAAGACTGCAGAGGTATCGTCCGAAGCATTTGCATGGCCGATGGCGGCATCGCTTTTATGTGCGCCGGTGATTTATCCCTGGTACCTTCTCTGGCTGCTGCCGTTCGTGCGGTCGCGCCCGACCGCGCCGATCATCATCTGGACGGTAAGCATTATTCCCACTTACTACGTCTGGCATTTGCGCACGCTGGGGCGTCCCTGGTTGGTTCCCGGCTGGATCATGCTGCTGGAGTATGGATGCGTGGCGCTGAGTGCTGCAATCATCCTGGCGAGCCGGATCAGGCGAGCGGCGTGCATTGCGGGCTAGCGCCGCCGGGCCTGGGTGCGGGGAGAAAGCCACCACCAGCGGGTACGCAGGATTGATATTGTATCCGGCAGCCTTTACCTGACATCCAAGTCAACATTCGTTCAACTCACAAAGGAGCGAACTCATGAGAAATGCGAGCCGCGTAAGAATGATCCGCCGTTTTGCTCTCGGGATCCTGTTCCTTGGGGCCACCTCGTGGGCACAAGATCGATCACCAGTAATTGATCAGATCGCAAAGGCCTATGGTATCGATTCCTGGGATCAAGTTCAGGCCATCCGCTACACATGGAACGGGGAAGTCCCCGGGCTCTTCAAGGTTGCTCACGCGTGGGAGTGGGAACCGAAGAGCAACAAGGTTTCATACGAGGGGAAGGACAAAGACGGGAAGCCGGTCAAGGTCAGCTACATGCGCTCTGAGCTCAGTAGCCAGCCTGATGCGGTGAAAAACGAAGTGGATCCGGCGTTCATCAACGATAACTATTGGCTTCTTTTCCCATTTCACGCGAACTGGGACACCAGCGCCGCTATTACTGATCAGGGAATGAAAAAATTACCGGTGGGCAGCGGCTCAGCTGAACTGGTGGTAGTGAAGTATCCCTCGGACGGTGGCTATACTCCCGGAGACACCTGGGATCTCTACGTTGGGAAAGACAAGCGGGTCCAGCACCTCGTGTATCACCGCGGCGGGCCCAGAAAGCCGAGCCTGGTGAGCGCAACCTGGGCCGGCTACAAGAAGGCAGGTCCTCTGCTGTTTTCAACCGAGCATCGCGGCACCGCGGATGGCAAGCCCCTGCGGATTTTCCTGACCGATGTGGCAGTCAAGCTGACGGGATCAGACGCCTGGGTAAACGCAAAGTAAGGGTTGACTCCATCTGTTGTGGTTCATGAATCAGCGCCCCTGGCAATTACAACGGTAGTGCAGGAACTGCTCAGCTTGGGCAGGTCGCGGGCCGCTGCCATGCGAACTTCCAAGCTGCGGCGTTCTCCGCGGATGATCGGGCAGTAAAAATCAGGCTCGAGCAGTGCGCCCTGGAGACGTCGGCGTCCGGCACAGCCGCCGTGGCAAGAATCGCGAAAGTCGCAACCTTCGCACGCCTCGGGAAGTGTGCGGGCCTGGTGGAAGGGCGCGGAGTCGACGATGTCGAGCCCCAGCGAAACTAAGTCCGACAGCGGCTCCCCTCGTCCCGGCCAATAGACGCAGGGCTGCGTCGTGCCGCGCGGTGTAACTCTCACCGTGCTTACGCCGCAGCCTCCCCGGAGCGGGGGGAGACCCGCCATGGCCCGAACCAGCGGTTCGCCAATGGCAATCACATCGGTCTCGGCAAAGAGCCGCCGGAAGCCCTCCCAGTACTCTTCATAGGACAGGGCGTAAATGTCAGATTGCACCGACTGGTAGACGTTCACACGCAGCGGAGCGTTGAACTTCTTGGCGACGCGGGCGACCTCCGCCAGGCGCAGGTAATTCGCCTTCATCATGACCGCGATGATGGTGACCGGCACGCCGAGCGTCACACACCGGGTCGCTTGCTGGTGGATCAGTTCCCAATTGCCGCTTCCGCGCTGTGCATCCTGCTCCTGTTGCGTCGGGTAGTCGAGTGAGAACTCAATATCGTGAAAGGCGCGAAGCTCGTCGTCTTCTAAAACGGCGACACTGTGGCCGTTGGAAGTGATCGTGAGTTTGACCGGCTGCGTTCGCAAGTAGGACAGAATGGTTTTGAAATCGGGATGCATCCCGTTCTCGCCGGTGCCCAGGTTCACCGAACGGATCGGCAGCCGTTGCATGACGGACTGGACCTGATCCAACGAGAGGCGGTCGGTGCGCGCCGGATCGCGGTAGCAAAAGGAACAGGAGAGGTTGCATTCGTTGGTAAGCCCGAGGCCAAGCGAGATGCCGGTGTCAGCGGCGGCCAGGGGCGCTGGTCTGACATCCTTCACGAGCGATCCTCCACCCCCGGACCTGATCGACGCGCGATGAAGTGTGCGTAGCGCGCGATTGCAGCAAATTCTGGCCGGGCTCCGAGCTTGCATTCCATCTTCAGAATTCGATCATATTCCTGGTTGCGGGATACTGTAAGCGGCAGATAGTCTGCGACTACGCGGACACCACGCTCAGCAATGACGGCCAGCGACGCGGCTTTCAACATGCGTCGCAGGATATGCGTGCTGAAAAGTCGCACCCGACCTCCGTAAAGAGACTCGTGTCCCCATTCGGCCGTAAGGCTTTCCTCCGCCGCATCCAAATCGCCGTTCGTGATAGCCGATTTCAATACCTCGCCCGCCTGGCTGCGCACGAGGACGGAAAGCACGGAAGCTGAGTTTCGCAAAGCTCGTGCCGCAGCGCTCAACACAGACTCGGGCTCGTTTACATATTCCAGAACATTGTGGCAGAGAACCAGGTCGAAGGATCCGGGAGGGAAGAATTGCGGCAATTGAGCGGCGTCGCCCTGCTTTAATGTGACCTTCGCCAAAACGCAGTCCTCATTCGCCGCGCGCTCTGCAATTTCCAGCATCTCTGGAGAGGAATCCAGCATGGTGACATGAATGCCAAGCTTCGCCAGGCGAATGGCTGTTGCTCCCGTGCCGCTTCCAATATCCAAGGCATGCAAGGATTGTTTGGCCTGCGCGGGAAGGAAATCCTCGATATTGGCAAACGCCAAGTCAGAGCGCAACCGTCCGTCGGGGGTCTCCAGGTAGGCGGCGTACTTCTGCGCGCCGCTGTGGAAGCGTTCGTTATCGCGGTCAGCCGGCATCCCAACCCAAAAGCAACAATTCTTTGGTCCTCGTGGAAATTCCACTCTCTCACAAATTCAGCCGGCGTGCCTGAGAAACACTCCAAGCACTCCCGCGGCCAGGATGAGAATCGGTTCGGGAACTTTCTTTGTGACCAGCAGGGTGATGAGGGTAGCCAGAGCAATCATGATCGTCGGCAGATCCACCAGGGATCGCCGAGCCAGGATGTAGGCCGCACCCGCAATGGCCCCTACCGCCGACGCTGTAACCCCTTGCACGAACGCCTTGACCTGCGGGTTCTGCGCAAAGCGGCGATAGTAAGGAGCTCCCAACAACACGATGAAATAAGGGGGAGCGAATACGGCCCAGGCTGCCGCAAACGCACCCAAGGGGCCGGCGACAAGAAACCCGATGAAGGCCGCAGTAATGACGACCGGTCCCGGAGTAATCATGGCGACCGCGACGGCATCCACAAATTGTTGTTCCGTGAGCCAGTGAAATTTAGTAACGACGCCTCCATATAGGAAGGGAACGATTGCCAACCCGCTTCCGAACACGAAAGCCCCGGCCTTCAGAAAGAAGAGAAAAAGCGCGGTCACTGTGGTTGCGCTTGCCAGTCCACTGTTCCCCGTAAACAGGGAATCCACCCCGCTAATCCAAACCAGCGGCGCTGCTCGCGCCGCTAAAGAAGGAGGGGCTTTGATTAACATTGCGACCACCCCGCACAACACAAAGAGCCAAACGATTTCGGATTTGGTCCAGGCAGTGGTGATCACGAGCGCAGCGAAGATGGTCCAGAGCAGCCAGTCTTTTCCAACGGTCGTGCGGACAAGCTTGATGGCACTGCGCACGATGATCGCGATCACCGCCGCGCCAATGCCGTAGAACATGCCCTTAATCCAGGGCAAGCTGCCGAAGTGGACGTAAAGGGCCGCCAGGATGAGAACCATGAGGAAAGAAGGCAGGATAAAGGCGACGCCCACCATGGTTGCGCCCAGAATTCCCGCCCGCAACCATCCGAGATACATGGCCAGTTGTGCGGCCAGAGGTCCGGGCGAGAGTTGCGCGAACGCGAGGCCTTCCAGATAATCCTGCTTCGAGACCCACCCGCGGTCTTCCACCAGGTCTTTCTGCATGTAACCGGCAAGAGCAATCGGTCCTCCGAAACCGACGCTGCCGAGGAGAAGGAAATAGCTGACATAGCGCGCAAGTGAAACTTGCGGTCCGCTGGTCGAATTCAGGTTGGGGTTCATTGTGAGGAGTTGCTGAGATGGAGCGCGGTGCCAATCCCACGAGAACAGGCTTTTTCATAGACCAGGGCGGCGGCAGCACCATCCTGAAGCGCCATTCCAGTACTGTCAAAAATGATGATTTCGTCCTCCGATTCCCGGCCCGGCTTCCTGCCTGTGACAATTTCACCGAGTTCGGCATGAACTTTGGCGCGATTGACCAGCCCAGCGTCAAGAGCGTGATGAAGGTCTCCGATGGTGGCACACTGTTCAATGACGTCGCAAACGATCTTGCTTCGCGCCATCAAAGCGGGGTGAATCTCAGCTTTGTGCGGATTATCCGCGCCGACTGCCGCAATAAAAACTCCGTCGCCAACGATCTCCGGACCAAACAACGGCTCCTCTGAAGTCGTGCAGGTGACACAGATGTCGCTGCGACGTACCGCATCGGCGAGATTGTCGGCAGCCGTGGTTTCGAGATGCAGTTGGGGACCGAGTTCACGCGCGAAGTTGGAAGCTCGACTGCTGTTCTGGTCAAATACGAACGCTGCCTGGAGTTGGAGGACGCTGCAAATAGCGGCGAGTTGAACGCGGCCTTGGGTGCCGCAGCCGCAGATCGTAGCGATTCGTGAATCGGCCCTCGCCAGGTGCCTGGCCGCGATGGCCGTGGCAGCCGCTGTCCGCAACGAGGTGATGTCCCGCGAATCCATGAAGGCAAGTGGCACTCCATTTTCGGCGTTACAAAGAACGATGATGCCTTGAATGGTCGGAAGGCCATGCCCTGGGTTCCCGGGAAAATTCGCATTCAGCTTTGCGGCGAAGTAAGGCGGCAGCGCTCCTGCCTTGATATGGAAGCCGCCCTTCGGCAGGTGCATGCCCAGCACACCGGGAGGAATGGCCTCGCCTTGCCCATGAATCCTGAAGGCCTGCTCGACGGCGGCGATGCACTCGTCGAGAGTGAGCAGAGAGTTCACGTCAGTTGCTGAGAGAAACAGGATCGTGTCGGGATTCATAGGATGTAACCGGCCGCGGATGGCGACTCCGCCAGCTGTGGCTCCAGATTGCCATCGGGCTGAGCTTCGAAAGGGCGCTCCCCGCGGCGGAAGATGCGCGCCGGGTGCGGCCCTTTCAAACGGACTGTGCCGTCCTGCACACGAATCATCGATCCTTCCCGCAAACCTACCACCGGCTGCTCGTTCTCCTCGAGAAACTGCAGAATGCGTTGTTCCTGGGTCTCACCCATATGAGTAGAGGAAGGGTCCGGATCGAGATAGTGTGGGCTGATCTGAAAGGGAACCAGGCCCAGGGCATCAAAACTTGGCGGCTGGATAATCGGCATGTCCTTGGTGGTTTTCAGACTTGGGCCGCTAACGATCGCACCCGCGCTGGACCCGATATAGCAGACGCCGGAATGAACCGCACGCCGGATCGGATCGAGGAGCCGGTGCTCGTGCAGTGCACACAGCAGACGAAAGGTGTTGCCGCCGCCGACAAAGATCAGTTCCGCGTGCTCGATCGCGCGTGCTGCATTCGACACGTCGTGGACGGATGTGAGTTCCATACCCAAGTCGCGAAAACGGGATTCGGCTTGCGAGGCGTAGCCCCGGCGATCATGAAGGGCGTAGGGAATGAAGACGGCGCGCACGCGGTCGCCGGCAAAATCACGGATCTCGGCTTCGGCATGGTCGAGATAACCGCCGCCGTGCAGTGTCGAGTTGCTGATTAAGAGCAGGCGAATTCCGGCGTGGATGGCCGACATCTCTCACCTCCTAAAGTCACGCAAGCGACTCGTATAGTCCCTCGATCAGGTCCATTCCTCGCTGTAGAAGTTCATCATCTGGCACTTCCTGTTTTGCCCAGCCGCTGAGCACCTTGTCGAGCCCGAGAGCCTCCTGGCGCCCATACTTCTCGTCGCCGAGATCGGCATCGTGGATGATCTGCGCAATGCTCTTGACCCTGCTGTCGCGTATAGAGAATTCTTTGGTGAGAGTTTCAAAGGTGCAGTCCTCGCCACGATGGCCGAACCCTTCAGCACAAAACATGTCGAAAGGAATGGCATCAGGATGCCTGGAAGGCTCCGTAGCGAAGACAAAGCGGCTCTTGGGATCAATAAAACGACGAATCAGCCAGGCCGAAGAAACTCGGTCAATTCCGGGCCGCGGCCGTGTCATCCAAACCCGGTTGAGGTACTCGGCCGATTTCCTGGTGCGCCTGCTGCCACTCTCGGCGGCTGGCGCTTCTGCCTGTACCAGCAGTTTCTCCAGTTTGTGGCGCAACGGATTCTCGAAGAAGTCAATCTCCTGCAGTTCCTGGAAGTGCCGGCGAACACGTTTCAGGGTTGCCGCGGAGCGACGACTGGGAGAAACAGCCAGCAGTTTCCTGGCCTCATGCAGCAACTTCCGGTAGTCGCGGGAGCGGGCGTCGTTGAAGCGGCGCTGAAGTTCGTCATCGGAAAAGTTGTCGAATGCGTGTACCTGGACCACCGACGCTTGTCCTTTGTAGGTGCGAATCGCCGTTGCCAGCCATTCCATGCGTTCCTGATTTGCCGCCGAATTCGGGAGCAAGTAGCCCGAGCTGGGAAGGGACAGGGCCCCATAACGTTGCAATTTGCGCCAGATCTCCACGCGCTGGCTGGCATTGCGAACAGGGAGACTAAATACGAGCAGCAGCCAGGAAACGGATTTGCTCTGTGATACTCCCATTGCAAATATGTTATATGTGTATCAAAGTTGACGCAAGATCCTACGCAATCCGGTCCAGCCATTGCCCACATCCGCGGTTGAGGCGGATTTCATCAGTTATTTTCAGACAAGGACAATCCAATTTGGCGCCTGCCCCGTACCTGTGCAAGAGACATAGCTGGCTGTAGGCCCAAGGGGCTTTGCCGCTCCTGCACCCTGCGACCCGATTGCTGGCTGCGTCTTTAGTTCATTCCCAGAGGCAGCACCGATGAAAAAGCTGAAATTACTCGTGGTCCTTGCGGGGGCGCTGGCGATTCTGGCGCCTTCCGGTTTATTCGCATCCAGCCATCGCGAGGCGCCGATCACCGCACTAGACCGCACCGCCGACGTCACCGACTGGTACGCTTTTGTCAGTTACGATCACCCTGACCGGGTCACCATGATCCTGAACGTTGACCCATTTCTCGAACCCTCCAACGGTCCCAACTATTTCCCTTTCGATCCCAATGTTCTCTACGAAATGAAGGTGGATAACAACCGCGATGGGGTGGAAGACATCACTTTTCAGTTCCGTTTCACTACGGAAATTCGGCAATCCAATTTGTTTACTGGATTCGTAGGTGGCATTGCCGGCATTCCGCCAATCACCGCGCTCGACGGAACAGGTTCGGAGGGCTTGAGCCTGCGACAGAACTACAGCGTAACGCTGGTGAAAGACGGCAAGGCGATCTGCCTGAATAAGGGAAAGACGCTGTTCGCGGTCCCTTCCAACGTGGGGCCGCTCACGATGCCGGACTATCAGTCGCTCTTCAACCAGGGAATCTACGATTTGGGCGGCGGGGTCCGGGTTTTCGCCGGTACGGTGGATGACCCATTCTTCATCGATCTGGGCGCGGCTTTTGATTCGCTGAATTTCCGCATGGGAGTGGGCGGGGTTCTGCCTGCGACCGAGGACGCCGATGATACGCATAACTATGCCCCCGACGCAGTGGCCGGTTTCAACGTCAACTCCATCGTCCTGGAAGTTCCCATTGCCATGCTGACCGCGGATGGCAAGACTCACGGCGCCGGCGACAAGCAGGCTGTGATTGGGACGTACGGTTCCACTTCGAGGCGTCATATCACCGTGCGGCGATCGCCGGACCCGGAGAAAAACTCTGGTCCGTTCCAGCAAATTCAGCGAGAAGGCAACTCCCTGATCAATGAACTGGTGATTGGGACGGGATCTAAAGACCGTTTCAGCATGGACGATCCCGAGAACGACTCGCAATTTTCGGATTTCTTCCTGAACCCGGTGCTGGCGGGAGTGTTCGGTTCGATTGGTATTCCGGTGGCGCCGAATCCGCGCACCGACTTGCTGATTCTGGCGCAGTACGAACCGCCGATTTGTCCCGGTTGCGGCGCCGGAGATGCCGGCCCGATTGCCGACCTGCTTCGCTTGAATACCGGGATCGCTCCGACTCCGGTCGGGAGTCAGAAGCGACTGGGATTCCTGGCGGGCGATATGGCCGGCTATCCCAATGGACGCAGGCCCATCGACGACGTGGTCGACATTTCTTCGCGTGCGGTTGCCGGCATCCTGGTGGACCCGGTCAAATTCGGCACAGCGATCGGCGATGGAGTGCAGCTGAACAGTGAAGGCTATAACACAACGTTTCCGTACGTGATGCCGGCCAATAGCGGGCGCAATAGCCATCACATCGGACCCGGGCAGGCGGGATGCACCGGACAGCCGGACGGAATTTGTCCCGTGAACTGATCCAGCCGGGTGGCCGCCGAACCAACGGCGGCCAGAACTTTTATTGAGAGGAATGTTATGAAAAAGCTGCTCGCCCTTTTCTTGTTGAGTGCCCTGCCCGGTGCAATGGCGCAAACCTCCGATCTGTCTCCAGCCGAGCGTAGTATCAACGCGGCGCGGAAAGCCATTGCAAAAAATCCGGCACAGTACGCAGGCTATAACCAGTTGGCGATGGCGCTGTCGCGGCGCGCGCGTGAAACTTCTGACGTTGCCTACTACGGTCAGGCGGAGGAGGCGCTGAAGAAATCGCGGGAACTGGCGCCCGGGAATGTGGACGGAGAGAAGGTTCAGGTCTGGCTTCTTCTGGGCCGTCACGAATTCCCCGCCGCCCTTGAAGCCGCCAAGGCGCTCAACAAGCGTGTGCCGGACGATGTCCTGACCTACGGATTTCTCACGGATGCCAACGCGGAACTTGGAAACTACAGCGACGCGGAGAAATCCGCGCAGTGGATGCTTGATCTTCGCCCGGGGAATCTTCCGGGCATGACTCGTGCGGCATACCTGCGCGAGCTATTCGGCGATCTTGATGGCGCGTACGAACTGATGGAGATGGCTTTTCAGTCGACCCCGCCGACTGAGTCCGAAGACCGGGCATGGATCCTGTCCCAAATGGGCCACCTGAAATTCATGCAAGGGAAGGTCAGCGAGGCAGAAGTGACCCTGCAACAGGCTCTGACGCTTTTTCCCGGATATCACTATGCGCTGGGGAACCTGGCCAAAGTGCGGATCATGCAAAAACGCTACAGTGACGCAGTGGCTCTCATGCGGCAGCGGTATCAGGCCGCGCCGCATGCTGAAAATCTGTATGACCTGGCGGAGGCCCTGGAATTGGCCGGGCAGACTCCGGAAGCGAAGCAAGCTTTTACTGAATTTGAGGCGAAGTCGCTGGCCGAGTCGGTCCGGAAAGACAACTCGAGCCGAGAGCTAGTCTTCTACTATGCCGACCATGCGCATCGTCCAGCAGACGCGCTCAAGATTGCCGAACAGGAGCACTCCTGGCGGCACGACGTGTACACGCTCGACGCCTACGCATGGGCGTTGCACGTGAACGGCCGGAATTCGGAAGCGCGCCAGCAAATCGAAGCCGCACTGGCCGTGGGAACCCGTGATGCCAAACTCCTGCGGCATGCGGCAGAGATCGCAGCGAGTTTGGGAGAGCGAACGAAGGCCATGGTGGCGAAGTCGAATTCATCGTACGCAGGGCCGGAGTAAGGGTGATCTGGGTCGCAAATTTGCCTTGCAAAAGAACCGCCGCCGCGTGGCAGCGCTTATTTTCCTGTTGCGGAGGACCTTGGAAACCGTGACCACCCAAACATTCGGGCTCCTGGCAATGGCGAACTGGTAACTTGGGACTTCGACAGGCTATCGGAATTTGCGCGACGTTCCGCTTGGCACCACGCGGTAACTTCTGAGTTGCGCGGGATGGGGGCGGCGCTTCCTAGGAGCAGGAGCGCGGCCGTTCATTTTTCCCGTGCTATTCTGTGCGAGCGTATGAAACCCGCGGTGTTCCTGGTTTTGATGACCACAATTTCATTTGGCCTGGCGAGCACAGGAAAGGGTACTTCACCAAATTCGAAGCAGGTTTTCGATCGGTCGTCCCAGGCCCTGCGAGACGGCGATTACGCGGCGGCTGAGCGCGGATTTCAGCAAGTTCTCAGATCTGATCCCAAGAACATTGGAGCCCTCGGCAACCTGGGAGTTGTGTACTCTCGTATCCGGCGGTACTGGCGGGCGACCCAGGCAGCACACGAGGCCGACCGCCGGGTGCGTGATGCCAGGGTCGCGGGCACACGTTGATGACCATTGCGAATCGGTCGCGAGCGGCGATTGCAACCCTACTACTGCTTTCGACCTGCTCATGGGCGCAAGGAGGACATCCCACACCCGCACCAGTGCCCGCCGGCGTGAAAGAAGTGACCTGCCAGGGCCGCACGGTTCCCCAGTTGCACGACATCACGGAACAGGCCGGAATTCGTTTTCGTCATCTTATCGCGCCAGAACAACGGTACATTGCTGAATCGGTCAGTGGCGGGGTTCTGCTGATTGATTACGACCGCGACGGCTGGCCCGATATTTACTTCACGAACGCCCCCACCGTAGAGATGGCGCTCAAGGGGCAGAAGAGTCGTAGTGAGCTTTACCACAACAATCACGATGGCACGTTTACCGATGTGAGCGAGAAAGCTGGAATCGCTGCTCCAGGCTTTGCCATGGGAGGCGCCGTCGGGGACTACAACAACGATGGATGGCCTGACATATATGTGACGGCATTGGGCGGGAACGTTCTCTATCGCAATAACGGAGATGGCACCTTCACCGACGTTACCGCGAAGGCGGGGGTTGCGGATGGGCGGCTCTCGACCGGAGCAGCGTTTGGCGACTACGACGGCGATGGCTATCTCGACCTGATGGTGGCGAACTATGTTGAATTCAAGTTGGACGAGCTTCCGGAGTTCGGGAAGAACATTTACTGCAAGTACAAAGGATTAGATGTGCAATGCGGTCCGCGAGGAATGAAGGGCTCGGGAGATTCGCTGTTTCATAACAACGGCGATGGCACATTCACCAATGTATCGAAGAGCGCGGGCGTTGACGACGCGAACGGCTATTACGGGTTGGGAGTGATCTGGGCAGATTTCAATAACACCGGACGCCCGGATATTTTTGTGGCCAATGACTCGACCCCCAGTTACCTGTACAAGAACCTGGGAAATGGGAAATTCTCGGAACTGGGGATGGAGTCCGGGACCGCTCTTAGCGAAGATGGCAACGAGCAGGCTTCCATGGGAATTGCGATTGGAGATTATCTACACAACGGCCGCCCCTCTCTGTACGTCACCCATTTCGCTGACGACTACGACACACTGTATCGCAATGAGGGCAACTGGACATTTCAGGATGTTTCCTATTCCGCAGGCGTAGCGTTGCCCTCGGTGCATTGGGTGAAATGGGGCGACGCTTTCGTGGATCTGGACAACGACGGATGGCTGGATTTAATCGCGGTAAGCGGCCATGTCTATCCGCAGGTAGATGGCCTGGAAGCAGCTTCACGATATCGCGAGCCCAAGATACTGGACATGAATCTTGGGAATGGCAAGTTCTGCGACGCTCGGGAACAAGCCGGCGAGGCGATCGCACGGCCCGGTACCTCGCGCGGATTGGCGGTTGGAGATCTCTTCAACGATGGAAATATGGATGTGGTAGTCGAGAATCTGGATGGCAGCCCCGAACTCCTCAAAAACCCCGGGGTGCCGGGCCGCCACTGGGTCAGTTTCGAACTTGCGGGGACGAAGAGTAACCGGCTCGCCATCGGGGCGCGGGTGAAGATTGTTGCCGGGAACATGACTCAGACTGAGGAAATCCATAGTGGGGGAAGTTACCTTTCGCAAAACGATTTGCGGGTTCATTTCGGACTCGGACCTGCCACGAAAATAGATCTGGTCGAAATCCACTGGCCTTCGGGAACTACGGACACGATCAAGGATATTGCGGCTGATCACTTCTACGGCGTGCTGGAAGGAAAGGGCTTAGCCGCAATGGAAGAGGTCAGACCGAAGAAGAAGTAAATCATTCTGGAGCGGAGACGGAGTGTGCGGATTCTCCGTTGCGGACCCGTTCAGCCTGGAAACAAAGAGCCGCGGCGCCGGCCATTCCGGCTTCTTCAGCGTAGCTTGCGGTAAGCAGCGGAATTTCGGCGCATCGTTGATTGACGCAGCAGGGCGGCAGGCGATCCTGGATTTCGAAAAAGTGGGCCTTCAACATCGAGGCGACGCCGCCCCCAATGATAATGACGTCCGGTTCGAGCAGGTCAATGACATTTCCCAGCCAGAACGCGAGGAATTGCAGGGTTTCCTCGATCACCTCACGGGCGAGCGGATCGCCGGCAGCGATGGCCTGACCGACCAGCTCGCTGGTCACGCGGTCCGGCCGTCCACCTGCCAGATCAAGCAGGCTGGAATTGCGGCCTTCCGCGAGCCTGGATTGGGCGCGCCGAGCGATAGCTGGGCCGGACGCGAGCGCTTCGATGCAGCCAAGCTTGCCACATTCGCAACGCGGGCCGCGGTAGTCAATACTCATATGCCCGCCTTCGCCGGCAGCGCCGGTGCGGCCATGGTAGATCTGTCGATCCATCAGGATGGCGGTTCCGATCCCGGTGCCTATTGTGGCGTAGAAGATGTTTCGGTAACCGCGACCGGCACCCCAGAGCGCCTCGGCCAAAGCGGCGGCATTGGCATCATTATCCAATTTGACGGGGACCCGATAGATGCGCGCCACTTCTGCGGCCAGGGGGAAATCGCGCCAGCAGGGCAGGTTTGGCGGATTCAGCACGACGCCGGTTTTCGGATTCAGAGGTCCCGGAGAACAGATTCCTACGCCTTGTATCAGTCTGGCCGGAGTCCCGGGTTCAGGGACCAGTTGTTCAGAAACAGATTCGATGGCAGACGTGACGGCAGCCAAGGCGGTCTCTGCTCCTTCATTACAGGCCATGGGAACGCGCACCCGATGCAGAATCCTTCCCCCAGGCTCCACGATGCCTGCGGCGACTTTGGTGCCGCCGATGTCTACCCCGATGACGAGAGCTTCGGGAGCCTGAAGCATGCGCTTACCTTTCAAACAGCGGAGTGGCCGTGACCGGCCGTGAGCCTCTAAAGGCGTAGAACACGATGTACAGATAGCAAAGCACAGGCAAAACGAACGCGTGATGAATTCCGATCCGGTCGGCCAATACGCCTTGTAGTAGCGGAATGATGGCGCCGCCCACGATCGCCATGATAAGCGCTCCCGACCCATCCCCGGTGAGCGGGCCCAGTTCCGCGATACCGAGCGTGAAGATGCTGGGAAACATCACGGAATTAAACAAACCGACTGAAAGAATGCTCCACATGGCGACGTGGCCAAAGCTGAACATAGACAGGATGAGCAGAAGACAGGCTGCGATTGCGGCAATGCCGAGCACTACGCCCGTACGCACCTTCTGCAACACAGCCGAACCGATGAACCGGCCTATCATCGCGCCTCCCCAATAGAAGGCGACGAAACGGGCCGCAGTGGCAGCTGAAATATTTGCGATCTCGGGCTGGCTCAGATAGTTGATCAGGAAGCTGCCGATGGAAACCTCGGCGCCGACATAGACAAAGATGGCTCCTGTGCCGAGAACCAGATGACGGTATTGCCACAAACTCTGCCGGTTCCCCGTCTGGCCGTGACGCTCCGCTTCGGGGATTGGCGGCAGTTTGAACAACCCGATCACAATCGCGAGCGCGAACAGCAAAAGGCTGATGATCAGGTAGGGCAGTTTGACTGACGCGGCTTCGTGGATTCGGTAAGCCTGAAGGGCATCGGGCGGCATCTGCCGCACCGCTTCCATGCTGATGGGAGCGGCACTGAGAATGAAGAGGCCACCGAGATAAGGCCCGATCGTCGTACCGAGCGAGTTAAAAGCCTGCGCCAGGTTCAGACGGCTGGACGCGGTTTCTGGCCGGCCAAGTACCGCCACATAGGGGTTGGCGGCAACTTGCAGAGCGGTGATCCCCGCGGCCAGAACCATCAGAGCGCCGAGGAACAACCAAAACGATGGCGCGCTTGCTGCGGGGATGAACAGCAGGGCCCCGATTGCCATGGTGACCAGGCCCACGACCACGGTTTTCTTGTATCCAATCCAGTCAATCACTTTCGCCGAAGGAATCGAGAAGATGAAGTAGGCCGAGAAAAAAGCAAACTGGATCAGCATGACACGGGCATAGTTCAGATCGAAGATGGCTTTCAGGTGGGGGACGAGAACGTCATTCAGAACGGTGACAAAACCCCACATAAAGAACAGTGTGGTCATGACGGTCAAGGCTGCGCGGTAGGTGACTGCCGATGCGGTGTGCGTGGCAGGGGCTTTCATGTGGGCGAGGGGCATCGCTGTTGGATTCGTCTTTCCGGGCTACAGATGGCCACAGCTGCTGGCGACAATGGCCTGCATCATAGTATCGAAAGGTAAACGCTCCAGGTTTTCTCTTTGATCTCCCGTGTAAAGGGGAAGATTTTTTGGGCCGCGGTATCCGGTGGAACTGGCGGAAGGCGAGCAGGCAGCTGCGGACCTGTAGGCATCCGTCGCCGGCCGGGGAGGAATCAGCGGCGCCTTCGAGCTACAGAATACTGTTTCGCCGGGTGTTTTAGTCCATTCTGTGCAACCGGGGGGACTCTGCACTGTCCGTGATTCTTTCTGACGCGGCGGACGCAGCGCAGGTTGATCTCCGCGACAAGCTCACGGGGACTCGAATCTCATTGCCCATTGCTGGACAGCATGCCGCTCTAGTGCTGATTAACAAGAAAACAAAAAAGGTCACTGCGCGATACGGATTCTGATTGAGGGAAAGCGGCGGGTCCGTCAAGGAATTCCCGCCCCGAAGGGCCCTTCGTTTTACTTCACAGCAATGTTGATTCCAGTCTTGAAGATTCCGCCGCCAGTCTGCCAGGCCTGGGCAACCACGTAGTGAGAGCCGGAGCTCATGGTCAGGGCCGTGTTCACTGTAGTGCCGCTGACCGCATACTGGAGCACGTTGTCCACATAAATTTGCATGGTGTAGACGTTGCTGTTCGAGGGAACGCTGGCTTGAATCGTCACCGGGGAGGACACGAATGCATTGTTTGCAGGCTTGGTAATTGTCACCGGAACGGACTGAACGGTGATGGGCACGCTCTGCTTGAAAATTCCTCCCGCGGCATCCCAGGCCTGAACCACCAGATTGTGAGTTCCAACGCTCGCAGGTACGGGCCAATTCACTCCAGTCCCGCTGTTTTGGTATTGCAGAACATCATCAATGTAGAGCTGAACTGCGTAGACCGGGCTGGAGTCGACGGTGTTAGCGGTGACTTGAATCGGGGCGTAGGCCGACGAGTTGGCTATTGGCGCAGTGACGTTGATGGTCGGGTTAGAGACAGTGATGTAAAAGCCGTTCTTGGTGATGCCGCCGGATTTATCCCAGGCTTGGACCACGACATAATGACTGCCGCTGGTCATGAAGAGACTGGTATTCACCGAGTTGCTGCTGACTTGATACTTGAGAACGTTGTCGACGTAGATCTGGGTGGAATAAACAGTGCTTACACCGCCCGATGTTGCCGCGATTAGAACCGGCGACGAAACCACGGCGTTAGGAGCCGGCGTCGAAACCACCACCGCTTCCGCTTGCACTGTCACATAAATGCTCCGCTTGTGAATGCCGCCTGCGGTATCCCACGATTGGGCAACGATGTGGTGCTGGCCGTTGCTCATGGTGAGGGAGGTGTCCACACTGCTGCCGCTCACTTGGTACTGCAACTTATCATCCACGTACAACTGCATGGAATAGACGGTGCTGCTGTTGTTGGTGGAGGCCTTGACACGCACCGGGGACGAAACCGTGGCATTGTCGAAAGGGGTGGTGATGCTCACGGTGTTGAACATGTCCAGCATGGGGACAGCTTGTGCTCCTGCCGCGGGACAGGTGGTGAAGGCAAGGGCGTCGCATACCGTCCGCAGCAGGTTTTGGGGAGCATACAGGAAGCCCGACTGAAAACCGGGCCGCACTTGTGGGCCGACTACCAGAGTGGCCACCCGGCCACCACAGCCGTTGCTGATCAGGTTGCTGCAGCGATTGTCGCCCGAGAGATCGCTTTCATCGAAGGTAATGAACAGGAGACCGTCGCCACCGGGTTGGAACTCCGACTTTTGCAGGATCACGGGCACTTGCTGGGCAAGCCACTGGTCGGCTTGAGCCAGGGTGCCGTCGTGACCATCGTTTTGCAAGTTTGGCGTGATGTAGACGTAATTGGGAACTGCATCGTTGGCAATGTCCACGGCAAGCTGAGAAAAGGGAACACTATTAAGCTGTTGCTGCGATGTGCAGGCGTCGCTGAAGTCGATCAGAGGGTTGTGCCGCCGCACGTAGTTTCCGGAACTCAGCCCCTGAAACCCGGCGTAGGGAAGGTCCTCCTGATAGCTCTTCCATGTCAGCCCCTTCGCGAGCACCTGCCGCACAACGTTATCCACGTCGAAGCAACTGGTCGTATTGTTGTCTTCGGTTACATATTGTCCCGCCACCAACCACATCAAGGCGGGGAGAGAGCTGTGCTGGTTGGAATAGTACTGCGAGGCCAGCGCATATTTACTGACCAGGGAGTTGAAGTATGGCATGCTCGAACTTCCGACCACGCTTTCATAGCTGTGGTTCTCTTCTGTGATCAACCAGATATGAGAGGACTGCGGAACCTGGGCACAGGCAATTCCGCTCAAGACGAGGATCAAAATGAACACACGCATGAATTGTCTCCAACGCGAGGCTGCGCGAGCAGGACGGTGGGGACGACGTCCTGTTCTGAGCTGGCCGATTTCAGGATTTACTTGGGGGGGAAGGCTGCTTGACCATACTGAGAGTCACAAATGCTGACAATCAGCGAAAAGCCTTAGTTGTGCACTGGATCCAAGAAATTCATCGCCGGTTAATCAGGAACTCAAGAGATGCACTGAATCTGAGGGCGGAGAATGGCGAACGGGCCAGTATCAATCCTGATACTCCCAGTTCACTTTTGTTGCGGGCGAACGAACCGCGTGAATTCTAGATGCAAGATTCGTTGGTTGAAGAAATGCCGCTGGATTTTGTCCGCATTGAGAAACCGGTTCTAAAAGTCCGCGAACTCCGAAGAAGTTGCCGAAGCAACCCTTCTCGGGACCGTCGAGATATGCTGCTGAGCCTGGGTCCTGGAGGCTCGATGCGGAACTGGAGTTCGTCTTCAATAGCGTTTTGTTGAGGCAAGTTGTAAGTCAATTTTCACATCCGGAAATGTGACAAGAGGGTGACAAACAGCCACTCACCTGATTGTAAAGTGATTTTGTTGACGGGATTTGAATGGACAGACCCGGCAATTTGAGGACATTGCCGCTCGGATCAACACGGAAATCAATCTGCTTCCCGGCCGGCACTCCCATGAATTCTTGCGCCACGCACGTCGTGGTGCCTTAAGAGGGGCACGGTATGGCTACTACGGGATTTCCATCTTCGGGTACGGCCGGAACAGTTCGCGGCGGGGCGACGGACGCGTTATTCAGCAGTTTGTATAACGAGTTGCACCGTCTGGCAAAGAGGCAACTGGCACGTCGTGGCGCGCCGGAAAGCTTGAGCGTGACCACCCTGCTGCACGAGGCCTACCTCGACATGGCGGGCCGATCCGGCCCCGCCTTTCCCGATGAGTCCCGTTTCTTGGGATACGCCGCGCGCGTAATGCGGGGGCTTATCGTGGATCATGCGCGCAATCGCACCGCCCTTAAACGCGGCGGAGAATTCGAAATCACTTCACTGAGCGCGGAGGTCGCGCAAAGCTGCCCCGACGCCAAGGAACTCTCAGCCATCAGCGATGCGCTGGACGAGCTTACAAAGGACGAGCCCGAGCTGGCGCAATTAGTCGATCTCAAATTCTTTTGCGGCTTCTCTTTCGCAGAGATCGCCGCACTCCAGAACCTCGCCGAGCGGACGGTACAACGAAGGTGGGACAAAGCACGAATTTATCTCCGGCGATGGCTGGAGACAGGCTTGTCAATGTAAGGAGAGCATGCGCACTTTGAGCCCTGAACAATGGAGGGCGCTGAGCCCTCACTTGGAAACCGCGCTGGGAATGACCGCCGAGCAATGTTCGCGTTGGCTGGCAGGCCTTCGAACAGAGAGCCCTACGCTGGCTGCACAACTGGAGACGCTGCTGGGTGATCGCCGTGAGCTGTCGGAAGAGGGCTTTCTGGAAAACTCGCCTGTTTATTTCCCGGAAATCCTGGATGAGCCGTCCCAGGTCTTCGGGGCCTATACCTTGCTCTCCCAGGTAGGGCAGGGCGGGATGGGGTCGGTTTGGGCCGCGGAGCGAAATGACGGGCGATTTGAGCGCCGCGTCGCGGTCAAGATCCTGAATGTCGCGCTTATGGGTCGCGGTGGAGAAGAACGGTTCAAGCGCGAGGGTAGCATTCTTGCCCGCCTCGAACACAGGCATATTGCGACACTGCTGGATGCGGGAGTGTCGCCAGTGGGCCAGCCATACCTCGTTCTAGAGTACGTGGAAGGCGATCATATCGACCGTTACTGTGACGAGCGCAGGCTTAGCGTGCAAGCGCGACTCGGGATCTTTCTTGATGTTTTGGACGCAGTCGCACACGCGCACGCGAACCTGATCGTGCACCGCGATATCAAGCCTTCCAATGTGCTGGTCCGAAACGATGGGCAAGTGAAGCTGCTGGATTTCGGAATTGCCAAGTTGCTCGAGCACCAGGGACAGGCGGGGCAAAACACATCCACCTTCGAGGGTGGCCAGGCAATGACCCCGCAGTATGCAACTCCCGAACAGTTGAAGGGAGAAGCGGTTACGACAGCGACCGACGTTTATGCCTTGGGCGCACTGCTGTTCGAATTAGTGACAGGACAGCGCAGCGTAGGCCCCGGTCCACACACTCCGGCCGGACTCATGGAAGCGATTCTGCATGAGGAAACGCCACGCCCGTCGCAAGTTGTGTCCCCCAGTTATGACAGCGCGGAGTCGAGGGCCAACGCAGCCAAACGAGCAACCACTCCGGACAAGTTAAGCCGGAGCTTGCGCGGCGATCTCGACACCATCATTACAAAGGCGCTGAAGAAGGATCCAGGAGAACGCTACCACTCTGTGACCGCTCTGGCGGAAGATTTGCGTCGCTATCTGAAGAACCAGCCGATCAGCGTCCGCCCCGACAAGATTGCGTATCGAACTGCAAAGTTCGTGCGCCGCAACCGGGTAGCGGTAGTCCTGGCGGCCATAGCGGTTACGGCGACGGTCGCAGGTGGTCTGGGAACGGTAATGCAGGCGCACACCGCGCGTCTGCAACGAGACTTCGCGATTCGTCAGCTTGGCCGAGCGGAACGGATCAACAGCCTGAACGAACTTTTGTTGAGCGACGTAACGCCTGCGGGCAAGCCACTGACGCCGAATGAGCTACTGGAACGCGAGGAGCACATCGTCGAGCGCGAGCATTACGACAACCCGGCAAGTCACGTCGAAATGCTGATCTCGATCGGCAGCCAGTATTCCGGAGAAGAAGAGAATGGGCGAGCGCTGCGTTTACTGCAGGAAGCTTACCGCCTCTCTCGCGGCGTGCAGGATCCTGGAATACGCGCCCGGGCCGCATGCGAACTGGGCGGGGCCCTGGTGCCTGGCGGAGAACTTACGCGCGCAGAGTCATTGATCCAGGAAGGGTTGCGTGAGCTTCCCCGTGATGCAGACTTCGCCAATGACCGAGCGCTCTGCCTTTTGCGAGGCACCGAGGTGGCGTACCGCAACGGCAGTGCAAACGAAGTGATCACCCGCGCCGAGGATGCCCAACATGCCTCGAGACAAGCCCCGGTGAAATCCCCCTTGGAAGAACTCAATGTTCTGATGACACTGGCGAGCGCATATCAGAGTGCGGGGCGGTTCCGCGAATCGGTTGCCGCATTCGAGCAGGCCTATCAGCGCATGGAGGACTTGGGTTACGACGAGACGCAAAAAGCCGTTCGTCTATTCAACGACTGGGGGCTCGTGCTGGCCGATGCGGGACGGCCACTGGAAGCGGAAAAGGAGTATCGGCGAGCCATAGAAATCGGGAAGACCAATCCCACCAACGATGCCGTACCGGCAACACTAATGTACAACTATTCTGCTGTTCTCCGTGAACTTGGGCGTCTTTCTGAGGCGGCCTATTACGCGGAACAGGCGCGGGACAAAGCCCTAAGGCAGGGTGATCAGATTCTCTTCAATCAAAGCATGCTGCAGCGGGCCCGCATTTACCGCGAGCAGCGCGACTTTGTGCGGGCTTCAGCACTGCTCGACGAAGTGGAGCCCAGGCTGCGGCTTCAACTGCCGCCCGGGCACTATGCATTTGCTTCCGTTGCCTCGGACAAGTCTCTGTTGGAACAAGCCGGAGGTCACCTCCCGCGGGCATTGGAGTTCGCGAACCAGGCAGTCGCGATTGATGAGGCCGCAATAAAGGCAGGTGGACAAGGTTCAGCTTATCTGCCGCTGCTGCTGGTTCGCCGATCCGCTGTGGAACTAGCCCTTCACCTTGCCAGCGACGCTGAGCGGGACGCGGCCAGGGCTTTGGACCTGTTGCACGCCTCCGTCGAACCGGGAACGGTGTCGAGTCAGCTGGGGCGAGCCTACCTTGCGCGCGCACGCGCCCTGCAAATACAGGGCAAATCCGATGAGGCCCGCGTGGCATTCCGCTCGGCAGCAGAGCATCTGCAATCCACCCTGGGCCCGGAGCATCCTGAGACGAGAAGAGCGAAGTTCTGAGCTTGAGTCTCTCGAAGTGATCGCGGTGGGAAGAATCCGCCTAATGATTCAGGTCGCGAAAGAGGAAATGCAACGGGCGCAGACCGCTAACGAACAGCGGGTAGAGGATGACGAGAACGCCCGCCCAGCTTGGAAAGGCGACAATCAGCGAATACAAAAATCCCGGCAGAAATGAATGATTGCCTTCGTCGCGAATGGGCAATTTCTCGCTCACAAGAGTTTTTCCTTTGAGAGTAAGAACCCGGACGAAACACGGGAGTTGCAGTCGGACAGACAAGCAGAGAGTAAAAGTTTGTAAAGTTCTCTTTAGAGGAAGGGCACGTCAGCCCCAACCGAAAGAAGTTGTCTTGCCCACTCCATGGTACCGGTCCAGACACAAAAGCCATCCCAAGCCATGCAATCGTGCGAAGGAGAACTGCATCCTATAAAAGCCGGGGCCGCTTCGTCGAATCTCGCATTGGGGAGAGTTCATGCGGACCTTGTTCCTGCTTTTATTGGTTTGTTCAATCACAGTGGGAGGGTATGCCCAGCGCACCGACGTGGCATTGACCGGGGGCGGCTATTTCGCCGCCAGCAATCCCCTGGATCTCGGCGTTGCCTGGGCCATTGAAGGCGCTGCCGCTCACGAACTCGTCGCAGTTCCCATGGTGTCGCTGTCTGCGGAATTGCCGATCGCCGGTTCCTTCAGTTCCTCTATCCCCAGCCTGAGCGGAACTTCCATCGCTCGAAGCTACACCTCATTGTTCATCACCCCCGGATTGAGGGTGCGATTGGCTCCTTCCTTCCCCATCTCGCCTTACATTTCTGCTGGATTGGGGTACGGCCGCTTCAACCGGCGATTTTTTGATGGGACAACTTCAGTGGATGGCACGTTCGCCTTCGATATCGGCGGAGGACTGGACCTGCAAGTCTTGCCCTTGGTTAGCTTCCGAGCTGAGGTCCGCGACTTCAATTCTGGTGGAATCGGATTGCAGTCGCTCGCCTTGGGAAGGCAGAACAACCTATTCGTCACCGCGGGAATTGCGTTGCGATTTTAAGCTCGAGAAGCTATCCCTCGCCTATTCAAGAATTTAAAAAAAGCTCGGAGAGGTGAGTCTTGGCTTTGTTAGGAAGCATCTGAGCAAGGACGTGACCGCACCCGGGTTGGAGTGTCACAAACCTGCAGTCATTCGCATCAGACATGAGACGCGGTAACGGATCAAGGAGGAAGAATGGCTGTTGCGCCAAACCCAGTAGAACGGCTTTCGCGTGCACTTTCAGGGCGATTTGCCGACGCACGAGCGCGCACCGACGAACTGTTCTCCTTGTTGAAGCCTGACTCACTCTATGATCGGCCGATCCCCGAACGTCACCGCATCATTTTCTACATAGGACACCTGGAGGCGTTCGATTGGAACTTGTTGCGAGAACGCCTGCTTGGCATCCCTTCCTTTAATCCTGCCTTGGATCGCCTGTTCGCTTTCGGCATAGACCCCGTGGATGGCGGGTTGCCAAGCGATCAACCGAAGGATTGGCCTGCGATTGCGCAAGTCCGCGAGTACGTGAGCCAGGTGCGCGAGGAATTAGACGACGAACTGGATGCGCTGTTTGCCAGTCCTGAGCGCCAGGCCGAATTCGCGCCTGAATTGTTACTGAACGTGGCGATCGAGCACCGGTTGATGCACGCCGAAACCCTTGCCTACATGTTCCACCAACTCCCGCTGGATCGAAAGGCCCGCCCACGCTTGGATCGAGCGATGGAGGGTCCGGCGTTTCAGGCAAGCCGGACAAGAATGATCGAGATTCCATCCGGGCCCATCACATTGGGAATGCCGCGAGACGGGGGTCAGTTTGGTTGGGACAATGAATTCGAATCGCAACAGGTGAATGTCCCTGCATTTGCAATCGACGAATTTAAGGTCACTCATGGTGAGTTTCTCGAATTTTTGAATTCTGGCGGGTATGACCGACAGGACCTTTGGAGCGAAGAAGACTGGAACTGGAGACGGCAGGCGCGGATCGAGCATCCGGTGTTTTGGGTGCAGCGCGACCGCCAGTGGTTCTATCGCGGGATGTTCGAGGAGTTTGCTCTGCCTATGACATGGCCCGTTTACGTCAGCCACGCAGAGGCCGCTGCCTTTGCCCGGTGGGCTGGAAAGGCGTTGCCGACCGAGGCGCAATGGCAGCGGGCGGCTTACGGCGGAACTGACAAGATCACGCCCAAGGGTAATTTCGACTTTGAACGGTGGGATCCGGCCCCGGTGAATTCCGATGCCGGCGGAAGCAGCGCACTTGGAGTGCGCGATATCTTCGGCAACGGCTGGGAGTGGACCTCCACGCTCTTCGGGCCCTTACCGGGATTTCAAAAATTCCCCTTCTACCCGGGGTATTCGGCCGACTTCTTCGACGGCAAGCATTATGTAATGAAGGGTGGCTCGTCGCGCACCGCGGCCTGCATGATGCGGCCCTCCTTTCGAAACTGGTTCCAGCCCCATTATCAGTACGTCTACGCCGGATTCCGTTGCGTGAGGAGTGCATGAAACCCAAACGACATTTCATGGTGACGCAAGCGATTACCGCCGACCCGACGCTGGAGTTCGCCGCGGATGTGCGGGCAGGATTGAGCAAGTCCGGGCAGAGGGAACTGCCATCGAAATACCTTTACGACGATGTCGGCTCTTCGCTATTCGAAGTCATCAGCGTGCTCCCGGAGTATGGCTTGACGAGAGCCGACGAGCGTCTTCTCCGGCGTCATGCATCGGAGATCGTGGAGCGCATGCCCTCACAGGTTGTAGTGGCGGAATTGGGCAGCGGAAGCGGCAAGAAGACACGTTACATCCTGGAGGCGCTGTGCCGCCGCCAGCACACTTCGTATCATCCCATTGAAATTTCTCCCACGGCCCTCGCCATGTGCGAGCGCGAGTTGGGCGACATCGATTCGATCAGCATCGTCGGTTTCGAGCGGGAATACCTCGACGGCCTGCTGGAAGTTGCGGCCCGGCGAAAGCCGGGGCAGCACCTTCTGGTGCTGTTCCTGGGAAGCACGATTGGCAACTTCGATCGGGCGGCTGGGATCGAATTCATTCGCGAGGTTCGCCGCATTCTGCATGCCGGCGACGGATTGCTCATGGGGACCGACCTGGAAAAGCCGATCCCACAATTGCTGGATGCTTATGACGACCCGCTCGGAGTTACTGCCGCATTCAATCTCAATCTGCTGGCCAGGATCAACCGCGAGCTCGATGCTGATTTCGAGCTAAAGCAGTTTGAGCATCTCGCGATTTTCAACGAGAAGGCCAGGAGCGTAGAAATGCACTTGCGCTCTCTCCGCGCACAAACGGTTCACATCCGGACCGCAGGATTCCAGGCCTCATTTGCCGCAGGCGAGACCATCTGGACCGAGAGCAGCCACAAGTATTCCTGCCATGAGATAGGCGAACTGGCGGTAAAGAGCGGTTTCCGGTGCGAAGCGCAATGGGTGGATCGGGAATGGCCCTTTGCCGAAAACCTGCTCATCGCAGAATGAGAATTGCTGGAATGTGGACGAAAACTTCCAATTTCAACGTGACGCGCAGCACACCTTCCGTGCTGCATCCGGCCCCGGCGGACTCTCGAAGATTTTTGCTGGCTTTCGCTTGAATCGGAACAATCATTTCTGTTAAAACGGGGCGAGTAGGATATCGGGGTTACCGGGGCTGCATTCTCAAGCAAGGTCAATGAGAAGCGGCCATTTTACTTCCACGCGGTATTAGCTTCTTTGGCCGGGGACACTTCTCAAGAATGAGAAGTTGGGCTAAGAATATCTTGCTCTGATCCGGCGCCTCTGGAGTTGCAGCGCGCGCTCCCAGTGGGTGCAAGACGTCGACCTCCTTGTCTCGAACTGGAAGGAGCTTTCGATGAGAATGAGTCCGGCGACTCCGATCGTGCGGAAGTCCCGCCTGAGTTGTGCCTTCCCGAGTTTCCCTTCTTACCCTGTGATAGATGGACATCCGTCCGAACTCTTTAATCGCATTGGCCATACCAACGCCGGAGGAATGTGATGGCGACTAAGCTAGTGAATATTGAACTCGACCAGGAAATCAAGCAGCGCCTGGAAGCGGAGCGCATGCGTTTGCGCAAGATCGCGGGCCTGGATCATGGAAGCCACTTCCATCGCCCCATTGAACGCGCTTTTACGGCTGAAGAGCGCAGCAAGGTCACCATTTTGTTCGGCGGTTTCACCTGGAAGCACGAGGACTTGATCCGCGCGGTGTTCCAGGGGTGCGGTTACCGATGTGAGAAATTGCCCGTCCCCAACGTGGCGGCGTTCCAAACGGGCAAGGAATATGGAAACAACGGACAGTGCAACCCGACTTATTTTACCGTCGGCAACCTGGTGCAGTATCTCCAGTTCCTGGAGAAGGAGGGCATACCGCGCCAGCAAATTCTGGATAACTATGTCTTCTTTACTGCCGGCTCATGCGGGCCGTGCCGCTTCGGAATGTATGAAGCGGAGTACCGCTTCGCCCTGAAGAACGCCGGTTTTGACGGCTTCCGTGTCCTGCTGTTCAAAGACAGCGATGGGATCAAGGCAGCCTCAGGCGAACCGGGGCTGAAGTTCACGGTGGATTTCGGTTTCGGCATGCTGAACGCCATGCACTTGGGGGACGTCTTCAATGACCTCATTTATCAGATTCGTCCTTTCGAGGTGAACAAGGGGGAAACCGACCGGGTGCTCCGGGAGACAGTGGACGGTCTTTGCGAGGACCTGAGGAACCGCAAGTCCTACGAGATTGAACAGATTGCCCCCGATTGGGCCAAGCCCAAGTTCAAAAGCAACAAGATTCTCCGGAACACGTTCAACGTGTTCGGCAAGATGCACGAGCATTTGTGGGGCAAGGACTATCTGAACGCGCTCGATGCGGCCACTCAGAAAATGAACCAGATCGAAGTCGACCGCACCAAGGTAAAGCCGGTGGTGAAGATCACAGGCGAGTTCTGGGCGCAGATCACCGAGGGTGACGGCAACTTCCACATGTTCGAATTCCTGGAGCGCGAAGGCGCGCAGGTTCTGGTCGAGCCAATCGCGACCTGGGTCGCCTATTTGATGTATCAGGCCAAGGCTCATGCCAAGGCGAAATGGCCAGTGAATCGCCCGCATCGGAATCCGAAATGGTACGAACTGAAAAAGCACCTTGCCAACGACCTCGGGTTGCGCAAGAAGTTGTTGGGGATCGGTGCTGGGCAAGTGATGTGGAACTACTTTTACCATCGCACCATCAAGCACCTGGGCGGGATTACTCATCACTTGGTGCCGCAAGAAGAGCTTGCAGCGATGGCCCACCCGTTCTACAACCAGTTCGCCCGGGGCGGTGAAGGGCACCTTGAAGTCGGCAAGAATGTGTACTACACGGTCCACAATCTTTGCCACATGGTGCTGGCGCTGAAACCGTTTGGCTGCATGCCCTCTTCGCAATCGGACGGCGTGCAATCGGCGGTCATCAACAAATTCAAGGACATGATCTTCCTGCCCATTGAGACCTCCGGGGAAGGCGAGGTCAACGCACACAGCCGAGTCCAGATGGCGTTGGGCGAGGCCAAGGCGAAGGCCAAGATGGAATTTGAACAGTGCCTGCAATCCACGGGCAAGAGTCTGAATCAAATCCGCGAATACATCGAGGAGCATCCCGAGCTGAAGCGGCCCTTCTACCATGTGCCGCACAAGGAAGGAATTGCCGGGACCGCTGCACAGTTCATTTTGCACGTGAGCGACCGCATGGATCAGGGCAACAGGATGTGGCGGCGTTCACGCGTACCCGGCGTCGCTGTTCCGACGGCGGCATAGTCGTTCGGCCGGAGGGCGACCTGTCGCTTTCTGGCCGCTTATTCTTTTTTGCGATTTCAGACCGGAGAAGACGCATGCATGGTAAGGCGCACGACCACCAGAATAAGTTCATGGTCGGACTCGATGTCGGTTCCACGACTGTAAAGGCCACGGTCATCAACGCCAGCACGGATGAAATCCTTTGGCAGGACTACCAGCGGCACGAAACCAAACAGCCGGAGAAGACGCTGGAATTCCTACGCCGCATGGAAGCCGAGGTGGGCATCAACAAGCACAACACCCGCATGTTTATGACCGGGTCCGGAGGTGGTTCGATCGCCGACCAGATCGGCGCCAAGTTCGTGCAGGAGGTCACGGCGGTTTCTCTCGCGGTTGAGAAGATGCACCCCGAGGTGTACTCGGTCATCGAGTTGGGTGGACAGGACGCAAAGATTATCGTCTTCAAAGATGATGAAGAGAGCGGACGCAAGAAGAAGATCCCATCGATGAACGATAAGTGTGCGGGCGGTACCGGCGCCGTAATCGACAAGATCAATGCCAAGCTGAAGATTCCTACCGAAGAACTGGCGCGCCAGGGTTACAACGGAATCAAGCTGCACAAGGTAGCCGGGAAATGCGGTGTCTTCGCCGAGACCGACATCAACAGCCTGCAGAAGGTGGGAACGCCCCCGGATGAGCTGATGGCGTCGCTATTCGAAGCGATTATTCTGCAGAACCTCAGCGTGCTCACCCGCGGGCACACACTGCGGCCGCATGTGTTGCTGCTCGGGGGCCCGAACACCTTCATTCAAGGTATGCGCGAAGCTTGGCAGGCGAACATCCCGCGCATGTGGCAGGAGCGCAAAGTTGAAGTTCCGGCGGGGATGAAGCCGGAAGATTTGATCAAGGTTCCGCAGAACGCGCAGTACTTTGCGGCCATGGGCGCGATCGAGTTTGGCAAGAGCGAAGAGGATTGCGTCGGCTGCTACCGCGGGTTTGAACATCTCGTTCATTACATCGAGTATGGACGGCAGGAAGAGAAGGCGAAGTCGGGAGCAAAAGGGCTCGTCGAAAGTCACGACGAGCTGCACGGTTTTCGAGAAGCGTACCGGCGCAAGAAGTTCACTCCCGCCACCTTCCAGAAGAACCAGACGGTGGCCGGTTTTGTCGGAATTGACGGCGGCTCAACTTCCACCAAAGCGGTCCTGCTGGATGAAAACGGCGACATTCTGTGCAAGTCTTACCAGCTCTCAAACGGAAATCCCATTCAAGACACGATCGAGATGTTCGAAAGCCTGCGCGGACAGGTGGAAAAGCAGAACGCGAAGTTGGAAGTGCTGGGCGTGGCAACGACGGGTTATGCAAAGGACATTCTCAAGGACGTGTTGAAAGCCGACGTGGCGCTGGTGGAAACGGTCGCGCACACGGAATCGGCGCTGAAATTCTATGAAGATCCGCATGTGATTGTGGACGTAGGCGGGCAGGACATCAAGATCATCATCCTGCACAACGGGCGCGTGAAAGACTTCAAGTTGAATACACAATGCTCAGCTGGAAACGGCTACTTCCTGCAATCCACTGCTGAAGGTTTCGGGCTGAAGGTGGATGACTACGCGGAGCTGGCGTTTTCGGCGCAAGCCATGCCGGTGTTTGGCTACGGTTGCGCGGTATTCATGCAGTCCGACATCGTGAACTTCCAGCGCCAAGGTTGGCGGGCCGAGGAAATTCTCGCGGGACTGGCTGCGGTTCTGCCTAAGAACGTCTTTCTCTACGTGGCCAGCATCCCGAACCTTGCAGCGCTGGGTTCTCGTTTCGTGCTGCAGGGTGGAACGCAGAATAACCTGGCAGTGGTGAAGGCGGAGGTGGATTTCATCCGCAACAGCTTTCGAGCGTCGGGTAAAGAGCCTGAAATCATCGTGCACGAGCATTGCGGCGAATCCGGGGCAATCGGCGCGGCCCAGGAATCTCTTCGCTTGTGGCGCAACGGCCTGCAGACCTCGTTCGTCGGTCTGGAGGCAGTCCGTAAGATCGAATACCGCACTACCCGCAACGAGAACACGCGCTGCAATTTCTGCAAGAACAATTGCCTGCGAACCTTCATCGATATCAAGACCGCGGAGACGCCGCAGAACTTCGTGCCGATCAAGAAGGTCACGAAGGTCCCCTTGATGCAAGGGGAGCAGCGCCTGATCATTGCCACCTGCGAAAAAGGAACGGTGGAAGATGTCAACGAGATGAAGGACATCAAGGCGGGACTCGATCAGATCAAGGATGCGCACCCGAACTTCGTTGATATTGCCGCAAGAGAAGTTTTCCGTCCCACGAACGCCAAGAGCGTCGCCGATCCGATTCCGACCCGAGCCTGGACCAAGGCTGCGAAACAGCGTATCTCCCTCATGGAGAACCGGAAGAAGCTGCGCATTGGGATTCCGCGGGTGCTGAATATCTATACCTACGCTCCATTGTTCAATGCGTACCTGGAAAGCCTCGGGGTCCAGCCCGAGAACATCGTCTACTCCGATTACACCAGTCCGGAACTGTATCGCGCGGGAGCAAGCCGTGGAGCGATCGATCCCTGTTTCCCGGCAAAAATCGGGATTTCACACGTCTACAACCTGGTGCAGGAGAAGCACCGGAAGAAGCCGCTGAATGTCATCTTCTTTCCCATGTACGACGTGCTGACCTCGCCGCTGGTGAAGATCGTGGGCGCGAATGCCTGTCCGACGGTGACGGCGACTCCGGAAACAGTGAAAGCGGCGTTCACCAAAGAAAACGATGTTTTTGGCGAGCACAATGTCACTTACCTGGATCCGATCCTGAATTTCGCCGACCGCAAACTCTTCGCGCATCAGATGCTCCAGGCGTGGCAACCGCTGCTGGGCCTCTCCCAGGAAGAGAATGACCGCGCGGTGGAGGCCGGTTACAAGGCCCTCTCCGACTATGACACCAGTATTCGCCGCAGGGCACGCCAGGTCATGGATCAGCTTGAGCGCGAAGACCGGATTGGCATTGTCATGCTGGGGCGTCCTTATCACCACGATCCAGGTCTCAACCACGAGATTATGGAAGAATTCCAGAAGCTTGGCTATCCGATCTTCTCGCAGAACACGCTGCCTCTCGATGAAGACCTGCTGGAACGGTTGTTCGGGGATGAAGTCCGTTCCGGGGTGATTTCACATGCGCTCGATATCGGGGATGCCTGGAAGAACTCTTATTCCTGCAGCACCAACCACAAGGTCTGGGCGGCCAAATTCACGGCCCGCCACCCCAACCTGGTTGCACTGGAAATTTCCAGCTTCAAATGCGGACACGATGCTCCGATCTACGGAGTGATCGAAGGCATTATCGAACAGTCTGGCACGCCGTATTTCTGCTTCAAGGACCTGGACGAGAACAAGCCTTCCGGCTCCATCCGCATTCGCGTCGAAACCATCGATTATTTCCTGCGCAGATATCGCGAGGAGATCATCAAGCGGCGCATGGCGGAGAAGGACATTGAGGCACAATTGGCGGCCCTGGAATCGCAGCTGCGCGGGCAGTTCGAGCAGGAAGCCCAGGGGATGGCCGCGGACTAGGTGATCATGCTGGGGCAGGTGCTCAATCCGGTCTCTGCCCCCAAAACGTGCAAACTGAAACATTCAGTAACAAAACGAAACAAACGGACCATTCGCGCAAAAGTCAGTTGACATCCTTCGCCATTTCCAAGATGCTGTCTGCCCAATGGCGCGTAGTTCAAAGAGAACGCCAACTTCCACCTCGGCTTTGAGTCTTTCGTCGCGTTTAGACCTCCTGAGTCCAAAACGCCGCGAAACCGTGCGCCCGGCTGTCGAGCACCCGCGGGACTTTGTCCTGCTAAGCATCCGTGCGTTGGCGGAGCGGCTCAAAACCGATCCGGCCACTATGGTGCGGATTGTGCGCGCCATGCAGTTTGGTTCTTACCGTGAATTCCAACATTATCTGCACGCCTTGTCGATCGCCCACGCCACGTCCATCGATACCATGCAGACGATCCGCGCCGGCAGCACTTCGATTCGCGGCCAGGCGCGGGCATCCCTCGAACAGGACCAGCGCAACCTGGAAGCGCTGATGCAGGGGCTTGAGCCGGCGCGGATTGCCAACCTTGCCCGGCGAATTTACAACGCGCATCGCATTGTCATCATCGGAGGCGATCTGGCTGCGAACCTGGTGCAGTTCCTGCAGCACCACCTCATTATTCTGAATTTGCCGGTAGTAAGCGCAACCACGCCCGGAGAGGTTGTGCACCGGGTCCGCTTCCTGGGCAAGAAAGATGTGGCGATTGCGATTAGCTTTCGCCGCGGGCTGCGTCAAACGGTCGAGGGCTTGAGGCAGGCGCGAACCAACGGCGCGTATTGCGTCGGAATTACTGACACCCTGGTTTCTCCACTGGGCCAGTTCGCTCATGAATGCTTTCTGGCGTCCGTCGACACGCCCTCATTTGGAGCGTCCTATGTGGCTCCCATGGGCTTGCTAAACGTGATCGTGGTTGCGTGCGCCAACTACCGCCGCTCTCGGACCATGAGTATCCTCAAGAAAGTGGAGCAGGAACAGCGTCACGGCTTTCGCTGGTACGAGACCTAAAGTCATCTGCACAGTTATCGGGGAAACAATATTGCGCCGCTCTTACTGGATTCTCTTTCTCCTTCTCAGCTTTTCTCTGTTTGCTCAACAGCCGCCATCTTCTCCCGCGTACGGGGTTCGCCTGGAGAGCGCGTGGATTCCGATGCCGGATGGGGTACGGCTTGCCGCGACCCTTTACATGCCGGACGGAGCGCGTCCGAATGACAAATTCCCTGCGGTCCTGGAGTATCTGCCATATCGGAAAGATGATGGCACTGCGGCTCGCGACTACCCGATTCACACGTACTTTGCGCATCGCGGTTACGTCAGCGTTCGAGTCGACATCCGCGGCTTCGGCGCCAGCGAGGGCGCACCGACCGACCGGGAATATTCAGGGCAGGAGCAGTTGGACGGAGAGCAGGTGATTGCATGGCTCGCACGTCAACCGTGGTCCAATGGCAAAGTCGGCATGTTTGGCATTTCGTGGGGTGGCTTCAATTCCTTGCAGATGGCGATGCGGAATCCTCCCGGATTGAAAGCGATCATCGCGGTGGATGCCACCGAAGAACTGTTCCATGACGACATCCACTACATTGACGGCGTTGCACACGTGGATGAATTCGAACTGAATATGGACTTGGCGGAGGGCATGACCGGCGCTCCCGACTACACACTGGAAGAGCGTGTGCTGGGGCCGCGTTTCGAGTCGGCGCCCTGGTCCCTTCTTTATCTCAAGCACCAGCATGATGGGCCTTTCTGGCGCAGCCCGGTCCGCCCCTTGAAACACATCAAGATTCCATCATTTCTGATTGGCGGCATGCTCGACGGCTATCGCGACAGCATTCCCCGCATGCTGGAGCAGGTGAAGGACGCGCCAGTGAAGGCGATTATTGGCCCCTGGAACCATACCTTCCCCAATGACGCGGAGCCTGGGCCGAAGATTGAATGGCGCGATCAAGCGGTACGCTGGTGGGATTACTGGCTGAAAGGGCGAGACACAGGCGTGCTCCAGGATCCGAAGCTTACTGTTTATATGCAGCACTGGCATGCGCCAGACCCGAACTTGCCAAATGTCCCCGGCGAGTGGAGGCTAGAGCGGGGATGGCCGCCCGCAAATGAGGAGAGTTCCACGTGGTTCCTGCAATCCAATCACACCTTGGCGGCAACGGCTGGGCAGGCCACTACTCATGAGCTGAAGTATGTGCCTTCCATCGGAGTGGAAGCTGGCTTCTGGTGGGGAGAGTTGTTGAGCGACGTTCGTCCCGTGGATGCATTCAGCCTGGTGTACGATTCAGAGCCGCTGAAGGAAGAGTTTGCGATCCTCGGACGTCCGCATGCGCTGTTGCAGGCATCGGCGAGCGCGCCTCTTGCAAATTGGTTTGCGCGGCTTTCTGATGTAGCTCCCGACGGAACCGTAACGCAGATTACCGGAGCGGGGCTGAGCGGAGCTCAACGAAATTCGATGCTCGAGCCCAGAGAACTCGAGCCGGGAAAGACCTATTCGCTCGACATCGAGATGCACCTGACATCCTGGGTTTTCCCGGCGGGGCACCGGATTCGGGTTGCAGTTTCGAACGCGCTGTGGCCTATGGTGCTGCCCACCCCTTACAACATGACTACAGCGTTGCAATTGGGGTCAGTAGCGGGATCGAGGGTGGTGTTGCCAGTCGTTCCCGTGCGTGCGGCGTTGCCTCCACCCTTTGCAGTTCCGGAACCGTCGGAAGAAAGAAAAGACATCCATACTGCCGGATTTCCCTGGCCGGGCGAGTGGACGGTGCAACGCGACGAAGTACGTCAGAAGACGACCGTGCATTGGAAAGGAAAAGCTGAGAGCACATTCCCCTGGGGGAGTGAGACGGATTACGAGAGCCTGACCTACGACGTTGATGATGCCCATCCGGACAAGAGCTCGGTTCGTGGTGAAGCCGAGAGTGTGTTCGCGCTAAAAGGTCGCGAACTGCGCTGGCGCGGGCATTTATCGGTAACGACTGATCAGAGGAATTTCTACTATAGATACACTCGCGAGCTGTTGAAAAATGGCGGACTGCTCAAGACGAAGACATGGGAAGAGACGATCGCCAGAGACCACCAATAGGACACCAAGATCTGGATCTCACAAACTCGGTTACTGTTTGTAAGCCGTCCCATCTTTCATTACGAACTGGACATTTTCGAGCACGCTGATGTTCTGGAGCGGATCTCCTGAAACCGCCACCAGGTCGGCATATTTGCCGGGCTTGATCGAACCGACCACATCGCTGTGGCCGAGGAGGTCTGCCGCGTTTGTAGTGGCCGCCTGGATTGCCTGCATGGGCGTCATGCCGTACTTCACCATGAAGGCAAATTGCTTTCCGCCGGTACCATACGGGCAAACGCCCGCATCGGTGCCGAATGACATCTTTACGCCCGCTTTTACCGCCTTGCGAAAATTGTCGCGCTGGATCTGTCCCAACTGGGCGTCGTGTTCCAAAAAGTCTTTTGGCTCGGTGCCCTTCCGGCCATTCTCCTGGATGCACTCCTCGTCGTAGATGTCCATGTCGAGATACGTGCCGCGCTGCTTGGCGAGTGCGATACCTTCGTCGTCAATCAGCGTTGCGTGTTCGATGGACGCCACTCCGGCGCGAATCGCATTTTTGATGCCCTCGGCGGCATGGGCATGCGCCGCAACTTTCAGCCCGAAATGATTGGCTTCGTCTACTGCGGCCTGCAATTCCTCGGGAGTGAATTCAATCGACTTGGGATTACTGCCGTGAGTGAGCACGGCTCCGGTAGAAAGGACCTTGATCACGTCCACGCCATTGTGGGCGAGCAGGCGAATTTTCTGGCGCACCTCCCACGGGCTGTTTGCCTCACCGTAGCGCAGGTCCAATGGGATCTGGATGTCGGGCGCCATGCCAGTCATTGCTCCCGCACCACCGGTGATGGTCACGTAAGCGCCCGCGACGAACATGCGAGGGCCGGGCACGATTCCCTTGTTAATAGCATTGCGGAGGGCGACGTCGTTCAAGGCGCGATAGACTCCGACGTCGCGGACCGTGGTGAACCCGGCCTCGAGCATTTTTCGGGCGTTCGGGACGGCTTCCAATACCGATTCCGAGGCGGACATTTGCAGCACGTTCATTGGTTCGGAGTCGCCCGGATCTGCAACGTGAGTATGGCAATCAATCAGCCCCGGAAGAACGGTCATCTTGGAGAGGTCGATAACCTTGGCATTAGCCGGGATGGCAAGATCGTGACCAACCGCCTGAATCTTGCTGCCCTCAATCAGGACAATCTGGTCAGTTAAGACTTTGCCCGAGTCCGGATCGATAAGGTGGCCGGCCTTGATGGCAATGGTCTGGGCGCATGCCAGCACAGAGCAAGTGCAAAGAGCCGCCAGGATTATGGAAGTCCTCTTCAATATCCACCTCGTTGAGACCTGAAAATGTTCAATCGGCAGCGGCGGCGAACCGTCCCAATCCGCCCTTGAGGTCAGCTGCCAAGAGGCGATGAAAAAGGTGCTCTCCCGCTTCACGCCGGACCGACAGGCGACCGGCGCCGTAGGCGCGCGACTTCAAACCGCGTTGCACATCCTCACAGATGCCGAGATCCTCGTCTTGCACGCGCGCGCCAACAGCTACGCTCTGCTCGTTGTAAGAGCGGCGGGCCTCGCTGACGTCCGCAAAGTAGAAATCGAAGATCACCCGGCAGTGATCCACGTCGAGTGGAATCACCAGATTGGTGTCCATGTAGCCTTCGTAGCAGTTGATCATCAAGTTGGGATATTGCCAGAAGTACCACGCGCGGTCGCCTTGACGAGTCGCGCCGGTTGCGGCGTCTTCGCTCGAAGCGACCATGGGGCTCGATTGCAGGCAATAGCGATCTTCGTTCTCAATGGTGTATTCCTTGTAGTCGAGAACGGAACTTAATCCCTTATGAAGGTGTGGGACGTGGTAGCCGCCATCGAGATAGTTGTCCACGAAAACTTTCCAGTTGCAATGGATGTCGTAGCTGCGCGAGTCGAAGTAATGGAGCTTTGTGACCTGGAGAGGAGCAACCCGCTTCATGAGGCCAGCAAGGAACTCTGTGATGGAACACGAATCCGGATCCAGGTTGACGAAGACAAACTTCTCCCAGACCGCAGCCTTGATGGGAACGAGTCCATTCTGCTGGCGTTCGAAGTTCCTGACGCCATCGAATTCCGGCATGCCTTTTAGCGAACCATCCAGGCCATAATTCCAGCCGTGATAGGGGCAGTGCAGAAGTTGTGCCTGGCCGCACTTTTCAGTGACAACGGCGGCCGCATGATGGCGACAGACGTTATAAAAACCGCGCAGAACGCCATCGTTTCCACGAACTACAACGATCGGCTCACCGGCAACCGTAGCGCTTACAAACTGCCCAGGCTTTTCGACTTGCTCGATCCGTCCAACCATCTGCCAGCTATGGCTGAACACGGTTTGGCGCTCCAACTCAGCGATCCGGTCATCCACGTACCATGGCGCGGAAATGGTGGAGGCTTCCGAGAGAGGGGCATTGTCGTTGTAGCTGGCGAGAATCTGCTGTACCGAGTAGTGCGTGATCATTGGCGCATCCTGGGATCAAAATACTAAGGCCGGCGTTCTTCACCGATTGCCCGGCTTAACACGTCCAGAAATTGAGCAATGCGGGCCGCCTTCTTCTCGGAGGGATCGCCCTGGCGGCGAAATAGGCCCGGGTCCAGTTCTTCAGTCAGCAGGGCATCCTGAAAGCGCTCCATGGTCCAGTCCAGGATCGAGACGATCATCTCCTGGTCCAGGTCGTGGCGCAACTCTCCTCTTTCCAGGCCATAGCGTACAAAAGCCACGGTGCCGTATGGGTCTTCGGCGAGGAGAAAGCGATTGATCTCGCGTTTTAACGCAAGGTCGGTGCCGTAGTTTCCAAGCAGCGATACCCGATAAGGAATCCAGTCCTCATGAATGAGGTGCTCAGTGCTCTCGAGCCAATAGCGAAGCACCGCGAAGAAACCTTTCTCGCGAACCTCGGCGGGAGCGTCCAGATAACGCGGGAATGAGCGAACGGCTTTCTTGTAGACCTCGAAGAACAGACCGTCTTTGCTGCCGAAATGCTGAAAGATGGAGCCCTTGGCGATGCCCAAAGCGCTGGCAATATCTCCAACGCGTGCGCCGTGATAGCCCTGCTCGGCAAAATGCCGCATGGCGGCGTCCACGATACGCGCGCGCTTGTTCTCCGAGCGCGGTCGAGGCGGCATGTTTCGGTAGCGAGGTGGGGCGACGACGCTGCTTCCAATTCCACTCATAACTGACCTCAAGTCACGGCACTTTAACTCAACTACGCTACGGATTTCAATTTAATTTTTCAGCACGGTGCGCTAATGTAAGGGGCCAATTACCGTAGTTGATTGACTCCTGGTCATTGCATTGAAGGTCCCATCTCAGCGAGCCTATGACGCGATTGTAGTAGGCGCCGGACACAACGGCCTGACTGCGGCTGCGTACCTCGCGCGTGCCGGACTGACTACGCTGGTGCTCGAGCGTCGTGAAATCGTCGGAGGATGCTGCGTGACCGAGGAGATTGCCCCAGGATGCCGGGTCTCGACTACTTCTTATATTGCGAGCATGCTGCGGCCTGAGGTGATCAAAGACCTGAGCCTTGCCGAGCACGGACTGCGCATGGTGCCATGCGATCCTGCAATCCAGATTGCGCTTCCGGAAGGGCGGGTTGTACCGTGGTGGGCGGATCGCGATCGCGCAGTCGGGGAGTTCCGAAAATTTTCCGCCAAAGACGCGCAAACCTTCGTTCGGGTTGACGACCGCCTGAAGAAACTAGCCCGTTACTTACAGCCATTCTTCCTGGAGCCTCCGCCTGAGATCGGTACTGGCAGCATCGCGGGGTGGTCGGACCTGTTGCGCGTGGGGAAGCGTTTTCTTGGCATCTCAAGCGCGGAGATCTCCGAACTCGTCGCCTTTCTTACCGGTAGCCTCGGCGAGTTTTTGGACCGCAACTATGAATCCGACGTTATCAAGACACTTTTTCTCGCAAACAATGTTTACGGGAAGCACGGCGGACCTTATCAGCCGGGAACGGCGCTAGGCCTGTTGTTTCACTTACTGAGCGGAGGTGAACATGAGTTGCAGGGTTTCTTTGGTCATGTCATGGGCGGCATGGGCGCGATCACGCAGGCGCTGGCCGCTGCCGGAACGAAACTCGGCGTAGAGATCATCACCGCTGCTTCTGTCGCGCAAATCATCACTCGCGATGGCAGGGCCTGCGGCGTCGCCTTGGAGGATGGGACCGAGATCCGAAGCCGGGCCGTGTTGTCGAATGCGGATCCCAAGCGGACGTTCCTCGGCCTGCTTTCTCCCAGCGAATTGCCGCCCGACTTCGTGCAAGCAGTCCGTGGAATCAAGATGGATGGCCCATGCGCAAAGGTGAACCTGGTGCTTGCCGAAGAGCCGAGATTCACGGGAACCCCGGCGGGGACCACTCCACTGCAACGCACTTTCTATACCCTGGTGCCCTCGCTTGAATTTGCAGAGCGCTGCTACGACATCGCGAAGTTCGGCGACATCCCAGAGGAATTGTGGGTGGATTGCGTGGTCTCCTCAAATGCCGATGACTCGTTGGTCCCGCGAGGCAAACACATCCTGACCTGCTTCGTGCAGTACGTCCCCTACCGCTTACGCGAAGGCAACTGGGACGAGAAGCGGGACCTGCTTGGCGACCGGGTCCTGCGCAAGATCGGTGAGTATGCACCGAATGTTCCGGGTTCCGTTCTTGCGCGCCAGGTGCTGACGCCGCTGGACCTGGAAAGGACCTACGGCTTAACCGAGGGGAACATCTTCCACGGCGACCTCACGCTGGAGCAGTTGTTCTTCATGCGCCCGGTAGCAGGGTGGTCGCAGTACCGCACTCCTATTGCGGGGTTGTATTTATGCGGCGCCGGAGCGCATCCCGGCGGGGGCGTGACCGGTGCTCCCGGGCACAACGCTGCGCAGCAAGTGCTGCGCGATTGGAAGAGGAAGCGTTTCAAGGAGGCCGCTGCATGAGTAACGGCCACTCCAGCTTCCCCAAAGTCGCGGACATCGTAATTCTCGGCGCCGGCGTGATGGGCACCTCCATTGCATTCCAGCTTGCGAGACGCGGCGCCGGAAAGATTGCGGTCATTGAAAAAGAACACGTCGGCCGCGGTGGCAGCGGACGCTCGTCCGCCCTGGTGCGGATGCACTACAGCTTTCCGCCCGAGGTGCAACTCGCAGTCGTCAGTTTGAAGATATTCCAGCACTGGCGTGAAGTCGTAGGCGAGACCGGAGACTTCCGTAAAACCGGGTTCGTACGCATTGTTCACCCTAACGAGACGGAGCGACTGAAGCAGAACGTCGCGATGCAGCGGGAACTTGGCGTTAACGTTCAATTGATAACGCCGGCTGAGTTGAAGGAAATTGAGCCGGACTGGAACGTGGATGAGGTAGAGCTTGCCGCATATGAGCCGGACTCCGGCTATGGCGACGGCGCGGGAGTAGCGAACGATTTCCTGAGTCGCGCCCGCGATCTCGGGGTTGCCTACCTGCCTCGGACCCAGGCCCTTGCGTTCAAGGTTGAAGGCTGCAAGATTCGAGGCGTTGAAACCGAGCATGGGCCAATTGAAGCGCCGGTGGTCATCTCTGCGACTGGCCCTTGGACCCGGCCCATGTTTCAGCACGCCGGCTACGATCTCCCCATCGAAACTGAGTATCACCAGGTTGCCATTTTGAAAAATGCCCCCGATATGAAGGGTGGCGGCTGTGCTTGTATTGATTCAGTCACGGCGACTTATTTCCGTTCCGATGCACACGACAAATTCCTGGTCGGAGACTTTTACGGATCACGTCCAGTCGACCCCGACAGCTTCCCACAACGCCCGTCCGATGCAGGCCTGGAAGAGATGATTGAGCGGGCCGCCAGGCGTATCCCGAAGCTGGCCCATGCCGAAGTAATGCGCGGCGTTACGGGGGTGTACGACATGACGCCTGACGCCCGTCCGCTCCTGGGGGAGATCCCGGGAATAAGTGGTTTGTATGTCTGCGCCGGTTTTTCCGGGATGGGTTTCAAAATCTCTCCCGCCATCGGCATTGTGATGTCGGAGTTGGTGCTGGATGGAGCTGGAAAAACTGTAGACATTTCCGCTTTCCGTCCAAACCGTTTTTCTGTGGGACAGGCAATCAAAGCTGAGTACGAATACGTTGACGATTGAAAAGGGACAGCCCATGAAAAAGAAAAGCATTCTCGAGAGACTTAAAGAAGGCCCGGTTCTCGGCGATGGCGGATATCTGCTCGAGCTTGAAAAGCGGGGTTGGGTGCGTGCTGGTCCGTTCACCCCGGAAGTTGCGCTCCTTTATCCCGAAGCCTTGCGAGAGTTGCATGTCGAATTTCGCGAGGCGGGCGCCGACGTTCTGCAGGCACTCACCTTTTATGCCAGTCGGGACAAGCTGGCGACTGTGGGACTGGAAAATCGGCTGGAAGACTTGAACCGGGCGGCGGTCCGGGTCGCGCGCGAGGTAGCGGGAGATCAATGCCTGGTGGCCGGGAATATCAGCCTGACCTGGATGTATGAACCTGACAGTCCCTCCGCCGCAGACCGTGTGCGCAGAACATTCGATGAGCAGCTTGCGGTGCAGGTGGAAGAAGGCGTGGACTTCATTATCGGTGAAACATTTTCCTGGTTAGGCGAAGCGCTGCTCGCCGTCGAACGAGGAAAGAAAACGGGCCTGCCAACCATGGTGACGATCTGTTTCGAGAATTCGGACCAGACCGCTGACGGCAAAAGCGCAGCCGAAGCGGCAAAGGCTTTGTTCGATGCCGGCGCGGACGTGGTTGGCATGAACTGCCTGCGGCCACCCGAGCACATCCTTCGTCCTATGGAGGAAATGCGAAAAGCAGTGTCGGGATATCTTGCCTGTCAGCCCGTGGGTTATCACACGCCGAAAGACAAGCCTGACTTCACCAGCCTTCCAGAGTTTCCTTACGCGCTCGATCCCCTTCAGTTGACACGCAAGGAGATGGCTGACTATGCCGTAAAGGCGCGCGAGATCGGACTGAATTACATCGGCTCCTGCTGTGGGTCGGTTGCGATCCACGTGCGCGAGATGGCCCGAGCCTTGGGCAAGGTGAAAGCAGACAGCCGAATTTGGAAAAAAGGCGGAGAGAAACCGATGTCAGCCTACGAATACTACGGGCATGACGAAATGCCCTCCGCCAAGGGCTAAAAGAGGCCGAGGCCAGCTAACGCCGTGGCCTTCGCACGGCGATGGCTACCCCTGACGGCGGGAACGACTCCATGCAGAATTTGCGGCTGGACGTCCGCCTTGCCGTTCGCGAGCATCCTGGAGAACAAAAAAAGGGCCAGCCAAAAGCCGGCCCATGTGAGGGGCACTAGGGGACATCCAAGGACTAAGAAATCTACGTTTCCACGATAGCCCACTGCAAACAGAACGCCAGGTTCCGGAACCCATCGTCAGGAACGGGCCAGCAGCGGTCGCCCGTTCGGATTGGGGTCAGGCTAGAGCCTCCCGGCCGGGCACTTGTCATGCAAATGTCATCTTTTTGTTAATTCAGAGCAGGGGCGCGCTCACTGGTGTTCGTACACGGGGCTGGTCAGGGGCGTGGGCGGCTCATAGTCCCGCCCATACTTGTTTTTATGTGTTTGGGCAAGGTCGCTGCCGTCCAGGTGCAACAGCCCGAGATTCGAATTTTCTTCTGATACCCGGATCTCGCGGGTCAAGGCATCGAGTTTGTCAGGCAGGGCCGCCTCATACCACATTCGTAAGGTGTACCGGCCGGGCGGCACATTGGGGATCACGACCTCTCCGCGCTTGTCCGAAGTGCCGTAATACGGAGTGTCCACGGCGATGACTACAGCACTCATCTCGGGATGAATGTTGCAAAAAATGTAAGAGATTCCGGCTTTATCGAACCTGACGTTACGCGTCGATCCAGCTTCGTACAGGCCAAGGTCGAAGCGTTTGCCCTCAAACAGGGAAAACACGTTATGGAAAAAAGGATCGCGATTGGGGAACTCAACTTCAGACCCCACCGGCACGACCAAGACGTGGGGTAAGAAGCTTTTGTTCTTTTGCGTGAGGCGAGGATGCCCGGAAGGAGCGGGCGCTTTGGGGGCATCGCCCATAGAGAGGGGCGTGAGCCATAGGATGGCTTCGCCCGCTTTTGGGGCGTGATTCGACTTGCCGCTTTGTAGCGCAACCCGCGCGCTCACCGTTACGTTCTGCGCCAACACGAGCGGCGCGCAGAGCGCCAGGTTGCACAACAATGACCGATGTAGCCAGCGCTTCATCTCAGAAAAGAACACCCATCATCAGATTGACTTGCTCGGCGTTCCAGTGCCCGCTGTCAATAGCGTAGGTCTGTAAATGCCGATACTCAGTCGAAAATAGCAGGTTCGATTTTGGACGATACACGAAGTTCACCAGCGCCGCACGATTGCGCACGATGGAGCCATAGTAATTCTGGCTGGAAGCATACATGCGAACATCATTCGCGAACGGATTGTCCACTCCGGTAGCCGCATTAAACTCCAGTTTTGAAGCGGCCCTTACTTTTAGCTGTGCCCATCCGCCGATGGAGTTTAGGGCCTGGATATCAGTGGTGGGCAGGATGGGGTTCCCGCTGAACAGGACGCTCCGCCCAACGCCCGCGCCAAGCGCCCCCGCACCCCGGCTGCGGTAGAACTCTGCGGTGAGGGCCAGGCGCGAACCTAGCGGCATATCAAGATCTGTCATGCCTGCCCATCCATCCACGTGGCGAGCGAACCCGTAGGACTGCCTGCTGTAATATCCGGCTGCGCCCACGGTGAGCGGCTGACCGAAAACATTTCGGGTCCACGCCACCCGGGTACCGAAGGCTGGCTGACTGGAACTCTCACCCGCGCTGGGATACCGCAGGTACTGATGGTAGGGCATCTCTCCTGTGAGGTTGTCGATGATCCCGCCTTGGACGGTGATCCTCTGTCCTTCAGAAATATCGAAGCGATGTTCGAGTACGACCTCGGGAATCCAGCCCCAAAGATTCCCGGCATAGGACAAAGCGGGGACCGCCAGCGATGCAAACGAGGTAGGCGCGAGCGGCGAAATGAACAGGTTGTCCTGGCCTGCGATGATGGAGTCGTGAGCCCAGTCCAGATGCATGCTTGCAATGCGCAGCCGCGCCAGTCCAAAAGTTGCGCCGTTGCCGATGCTGGGTTGTCCGCCGGCGAAGTCCAATTGGATGTTGGCGTAGGTTTTCGCGCCGGCGACTTGCGGTCCAAAAACCTCCAATCCAATTTCGGATTGCCTCAGTGTAGCCCCGAAATTGCCGCTCGGACTGAAGGGCGAAGGCGGGTTTGCCCAACTCGGAATGTCCTGATTGTCGGTGACGCCACGATTGCTGAACGCGTTTAGCAATGCGATACCAGATAAGCGCACGCGGTAGCGCGAAGCGCTCGCCACCTTGGTCTGGTATTGGTCGTCTACCTTGCTGTTCAAAAGTTGTGTAGTGTCCTCGAGGGAGGCCAGGCGCTGCTCGATGGCGCCGTTAGTAGCCCCGGCTTGCGATTGCAGAGGGGACTCCGTGGTGTTGCCCGAGGCAAGCTGGTTCTGGGAGGCAGAGCGATAGGTTTCAAGCTGGTGCCGTAGTTCCGCGGTTTCAGCACGATACTGAGCCGATTCAGCGCGCATTTCGGCCACCGCGGAGCGCAATTCCTTGACTTGTTCCTGCAGTTGTTGAACCGCTTGCGCCATGGAGACCGTCTCGGTAGTTGACGACGGCGAGTTCGCTTGCTGCCCCCAGCAGCAAAGACTCGCGCTCAGCAGGCATGCGACAATTGTCGAGCAAATCCGCAGAAGTTTAGGGAATGCATTCCACTGCTTCACGATGCGCCTCCCGAAAAGGTAGTACATCCGCTTGCAACTCGGTGACCCTGTGAAGAACGGCAATGGACCGGTGCGGGCAACCGCTGAAAGATTACTCCGATTGCGAATTTTTCGTACGGGCCAGAGGCGGTGGAACCGGCCGGTGTTCACCTCGGCTCTCGGGAGTGCCGTTCGGCGACGAGGTCAGCGGAAGGACCAACTTGAACACGGTTCCTTCGTCCGATGTCTTCTCGACGGTGACATTTCCGCCATGGTCCTGCACGATTTTATGAACCACAGTCAAGCCTAGCCCGGTGCCATTTTCTTTCCCGTAACTCACGAAGGGTTCGAATAGACGGCCGCGAATGGTTTCTGGAATTCCGTGTCCATTATCCCCTACCCGGATCAGGACACCGTCGGAAATCTCCCGCAACTCGATATCAATGTGCCCGCGGTCGGCGGCCACGGCCTCACACGCGTTCAGTAACAGGTTGTAGAAGACGCGTTCCAGTTTGCGCGAATCGAACCACCCCGTGCTGTTGCCGACCGAAGAAACATTGATTTGCACCAGATGATACTCGGGGCGCGCACGAATGCTCTGAATTACGCGCTCCAGGGTTTCCTTCACGTTGCCATAGGTGGGCCGCAGCGATTCCCGGGTCCGCGAGAACTCCAGCAAGGAATCGATAAGGTCGGTCATGGCGTTCACGGCAATGCGGACTTCCTGGTAAAGCTCTTCGCGCTGATCCGTGGTCAGGCGGCTTTCGCAGAGAAATTCTGCGTTGGCCACGATCGCTGCCAAAGAATGCCGCAAGTCGTGTGAAATGGAGCTGGCCATGCGCCCAATGGTTGCCAGGCGCTCTGCCTCGATCAGTTCCTGCTGTGCCTTGAGCAGGTTATCCCGCATGCGCTTGAAGGCGCCCGTCACCTCGGCGACCTCGTCCCCGCCATGGGCGTCGAGCGGGTAATCAAAATCACCCTTCCCCAGTGCGCGCACACCTGCGACGAGGTTCCCTAACGGCCGAGTGAAAGTGTGGGATATAAGAAAAACGAGCAGGCTACCCGCAACAATGGCAGCAAACCCGAGGCCCAGAAGCAGGTGATTCAGGCTGTCGAGAAATGCCGTTGCCTGATCGTAAGACTTCAGCACGGTCAGGCGGACCGAGGGAGTTTTGTTGTTCGCGAGTTCCAGCGAGGTGCCCAGGAACCGCTCGTCGCCTAATTGCACCTCCTCCGGTTCAGCGACCCCGGCAGCAAGAACGGCCGGACGCTGTCGCGAGAGCTCCGTTTCGTGGGCCGGAGAAAGAGTGCTGCGGACAATCTTGTTGCCGTAGTAAAACGCGACCTGGCTGGCGGCAATTCGGCTGACCTGTGCGGCTACCCGATCCTCAATTTCATAACCAATGACCAGGAAGCCCAATTGCCGGTTGTCAGAAGCAGCGCCGAAATAAATCGGTTTGAGGAAAACTTCATAGAGATGTTGGCTGCCGTACCACCAGTGTTCCGGACCCGGTTGCGTGAGGGAAGCATTAAGCGACTCCTGGGCAATCTCGCGTTCCAAGCCCGGGGTTGAGGTGTGCAGCGCGACCACGTGGCCACTGCGGTCCGCAAGTACGAACAGGTCGCTGCCTGCGAGCTGAGACAAGCCGGTTGACGCGTCCTGGATCGTCGCCTCGTCCTGCGTGGTCATTAAGGCGCGCAGGTTCGGCATGTCGGCAAGCAGTTCGGCGGAATTGCTGAGTGTGACCTCGCGTTCCCGCTGAAAATTCTGGAAGGTGGAGACTGAGTTCTGAAGGTCGGCAAAGATGCCTTTTTTAATCTGCGCCTGCACGCTATGCCTTACGACCAGCAGACTCGTGGAGGTCAAGCCGGCGGAAATAACAAGCATGGATAGCAGGAACTTAGTCCGCATCCGCAACTTCACCATGCTTTGCCCCCACGCCATTGATCGTATGACCTGCCCAGCATCTCGCTAACGCACGAACTTGTAGCCTACCCCATGAACGGTCCGGAAGTGGATCGGATTCGCCGGGTCCTTTTCAAGCTTTTGCCGCAACTTCAGGATGTGGTTGTCCACGGTGCGAGTGGAAGGATAATTCTGATATCCCCACACTTCATTCAACAGCTCGTCGCGGGAGATAACCCGGTCCGGGTTCTGGACCAGGAATTTCAGCGTCTTGAACTCCTGCGCGGTCAGGGTTACGAGCTGACCCTCGCGCAGGACTTCCATCTTCACGAAATCCACGGAAATTCCAGCAAACGCGACAACATCGCCGACAGAGGTTCGAACCGTACGCCGCAAAGCTGCTCGCACCCGCGCCAGGAGCTCTCGCGGACTGAAGGGTTTCGTAACGTAGTCGTCGGCCCCTAGCTCAAGCAGCAGTACTTTGTCGGAAACGTCGGATGCCGCGCTCAAAACAATGATGGGCAGTCCGGGCGACTGGAGCTTGATCTCACGGCATACGTCTCGTCCGGACATCGCGGGCAAACGCAGGTCCAGGACAATGGCGGCGGGCGCGGTGGAACGGAATGCTTCCAGGGCAGTCTTGCCGTCTCCGCAAATCTCGACCGCGAAGCCTTCGGCTTCAAACAGCCGTCGCAAGGCCTTCTGCACCGCGCGATCGTCTTCTACTACGAGGATACGTTCCCCCGTGCGCAGTTCGGGCACAATCGGCAGCATCTGGTCGCCCATCATGTTATGGTTCCGGGGAAGATTTGGATTCCGGGTTGTTTCGACTCGCATCATAGCAACTCCATCCGTCAGTTTCTCAACATCCACATCTGTCATTTCGAAATCCAGCTTACTCTTTTGGAGCTGTCACAAGTTGCTGAGGTGTGGTATGTTGACAATCTTTTTACAAGTGCGAGACAAGCTCGGCAGACAGCAAAGACTGGGCACGAACGCTTGTAAAAGTGAAGGTCAGTCGCTCCGGCCGTGTTTGCTAGACAGTTAACGTCTGGAACGCATACGTGCAGTGACCTGCTCATGTTGTGCAGGTTCCTGCAATATCGGGGTTACGGGCTGGGTGTGGGAAAAACAGGTTCTCGTTCAAAACACTGCACAATCGTTGCAAGTCAGGAATGGCAAACGGCGTGCTTTGCTTGCGAGACAAGGATGGTTGTCGGTTCTGTGGGGATAGCGGCGCCAACTTTCCCTCTCTTCAACTCCCCCGGGGATGGCAGGCGTTTCTCAGGGCCCATGTCGGCCCTTCTCCTTACAGTGTGCAGCGTTAAGGGCAACATCTTCCAAGGCGTTGGTTCGTAGGGCTCTGTCCACAATTAAATTTAAGGGGGCAACATGAGTCGAGGTCTGCGCACAAGGGTGCTCGTGTTGGGTGTCGCAGCAGTAGTGTTGTTACACGTCGCGGCATACGGGCAGGTAAACGCAGTTTACGTAGAAAGCAATCTGGGCAATGGGACGCCAAACACCATCATCGGCTACAGCAATGACGGAACCGGCAATCTCACGCCTCTTCCTGGTTCACCTTACCTGACTGGTGGCAGCGGGGTAGCGCCGCCGCCTGGGCAGGCACTCGGGGTTCAAACCGACGACGATCAGCAGATTGTCATCAATCCCGCCGGGACCTTATTGTTCGCGGTGGATGGCGGCTCCAACGACGTAGCGGTCTTCAACATCAACGCTGACGCCAGCCTCACTCCGATCGCCGGTTCGCCGTGGCCGTCGAACGGCTCTAACCCGTCCAGCCTTGGCTTGCTCGACAATGCGCTAGGAAACGGTTCGGGCTTCCTGGTGGTGGCAAACAAATCGAGTGACGTCAACCAGCTGAATCCTCCTCCACCCAATATCAACACCTTCACTGTGGCGCCGGATGGCACGCTCACGCAAAATACGGCGTTGGGATCCACGCGGAGTCTGCCCGTAGGAGCGTCCCCATCCCAGGTGGCGATTGGAAAGAGCAAGCTGATCTTTCTCGACGAGTTCCAGGAAGTTCCCTCTTCGATCCGGGTGTTTCGCATCAAGGCCAATGGCGCTGTGGGGCTCCTCAGCACAACGCCTGTGCCGAGTGGCGATCATGTTTTCCTTGGCGAGATGATGCATCCCACCAAGGGCGTCATGTACGCCGCGCTTCCGGCAGATAACCAGATCGGGGTTTATCGCTACAGCACAATTACCGGCGCGATGACCTTTGTGACCACCGTTCCCAACTCCGGCCTGTTGGCGTGTTGGTTTGCCATGGATAAAGCCGCTACCCGGCTTTATACGGCGAATACCGAGTCGAACTCGGTCAGCGTCTATGACATTACCAATCCGCTGTTGCCGGTGGAGATCCAGCACATCTACTTGGTGGCCACCGCCGGTGACGGTGGACCCGGCAACATCGCTCTCGATCCGACCGGCCAGTTCCTGTACACGGTGAACCGCTCGGCGCTTCACGTCCTGAATGTAGCCGCCGACGGAACCCTCACCGAGTCTTTGACTCCGGTCAATATGGGCGTTCCCGACGGCAACTTCCCGTTCGGACTCGCAACTGTATTGAAGTAACCGGAGTTTTTTGGAGGGCTGTTCGAGTCGAGCAGCCCTCTTTACTCATTCAGTCGACGGCCCGCGATGCCTTGATCTCCGCCGCCGCTCTCCGTCCACTCGCGATCGCGCCATGCACCGTCCCATTATGGCGGCTCACGTCAGTCGCTTCTCCAGCGAAAAAGAGCGTCTTGTCGATCGGATTGCCTAAGTCTTCTTCGGCGTGGTTTCCGCCCACACAAACATAGCTATAAGCCCCACGTGCGAACGGATCTGCTTCCCAGTCGTGATAGTGAACTTCAGCCAAATGGGAGCTTAACGGACCCGGAGGTTGGCTGAGCAGGCGTGCGAGAGTATCGATTGCCTTTTGGACAACCGACTCCGTGCCTTGTCCGCTGAGGCGCTCGGCGTCAGGGAAAGGAGACCAGGCGGTTAGGATCGGCAACCTGCGCGGCATGGTCGTCCACCAGGTTGGAAACCATGGTTCGCGGGAAAAGAGGAAAGCGGTATCTGAGAGCGTCCTCGAAGGTCTTTCGGGCTCTGGCTGAATGGGTTCCCAGAAACGTTCACGGAACCGCAGATTGACTCTCATCACCTTGCCCATTGCCAAATGAGCCATCGCATTACGTTTCTCGGTCGGTAGCTCGGGAGAGAACTGAATGCTGCCGGATTGCAGTACTCCCAGTGGAACCGTAATCAGGAGGCGTTTTGCCGCGAACGCAATGGGCTGATTACGCTGAAGCCCGAAAACCCTGGTTTGACCACGCGCCCACTCGATCCGCTCGACCACGGTGTTCAGTTCCGTTCGGATTGCGAGCCGCTCAAGGGTCTGGCGGAAGTATTCGACCAGCCAGCCATAGCCTTGCGGGATTCGGAAGCTGCGATGGCCGTCGATTTTGTCATCAGCCATCGCCGATTTCGCGAGCGAGTGAACGCTGATCCGCGTCGGATCGGCCGCATGAAAACCGGTTATATAGCCTAGCGCCCATTGCCGGGTCTCCTCTGAGACCCGGCCGCCTTCGCGTGCCATAAAATCGGCGAAGGATTCATCCACTCCCTCATCGCTGAGGCGGTTCAGGAGTTTGTCCACTTCGGAAAAGAAATCGCATTGCGACAGCTTTCCACGACGGAAGCACCAGTCGTCACCTTCCATCTCTATGGGGGCGACATTCTGATTTTGTAAGATCTGCCAGATCTCGGGCGGGAGTCCATGAATGAATTCGGCTCCTAGTTCAATTGCTGCCTGGAGGTCCGGATCGTAAAGAGTGAATATGCGTCCCCCGATGCGGTCGCGGGCCTCAACAATGAGGGGCTTCATTCCGGCTTGCGCGAGAGCAACAGATGCGGACAAGCCTGCTGCTCCCGCGCCCAGCACGAGCACATCAACCACGACCTCTGTAATCATCCGTATGCTAGATGCGTCAGCATTTGATCACGCTGCCAACCCCGGTCGCCTGCACACCAGCCAAGCCGAGTTTTTGACAGAAAATGTGGAAAAACGTTGGCTGGGCCGCCTTGACAGCGGGGATTCATGCGGGTGCAACCGCTTTGCACCAGGATTGATTCAGGCGGGTTCGCCGGGCAGGAGTATTCTCTCGTCACACTCCAGGGTGACTCCGGTCATCTTTTGCCAGCGCTGCGTCACAGAACGCCGCCCGCCAGTTGCGAGATGATGCAATATGGTTGAGGAGGAGAACGATGTCGACTGCCTGGACCTCGCGCTATGCGCAGCGAACGAAAGCACTGAAGAGTTCGGCCATCCGCGAATTACTGAAGCTCACCCAGAAACCGGAGATGATCTCGTTTGCGGGCGGCTTGCCCGCACCGGATGTCTTTCCTACCACTCGTTTCCAACAGGCATGCGAACGAGTTCTCAACGAAAACGCAAAGCAGGCGTTGCAATACGGAGCCTCGGAAGGATACGAGCCGCTGCGGGAAATGATCGCGCGCCACATTCGACGCTATGGTATCAAGGCCAAGACTGAAAACGTGCTGATCACGTCGGGGTCGCAACAGGCTCTCGACCTGATTGGCAAGCTCCTGATCAATCCGGGGGACCGCGTCCTGGTGGAGGCGCCCACTTACCTGGGAGCCTTGCAAGCATTCAATGTTTATGGTGCCGAGTATGTCAGCGTTCCCAGTGATGATGACGGCCTGCGAACCGATCAGCTCGAGAAGCCGTTGCGCTCAGGGCCCAAGTTCATGTATGTGTTGCCTAATTTTCAGAATCCGGGCGGCACCACGCTCTCCGAAGTGCGGCGCCACGAACTGGTGCTGCTGGCAGACCGTTACGGAGTTCCCATCGTAGAAGATGATCCCTATGGGCAGTTGCGTTACGAGGGGGAGCATCTGACCCCGCTGGTGGTGCTCGATCGCGAGAACCTGCGCCGAGATGACGGCTACTCGCTGGGCAACGTGATCTACCTGAGCACCTTCTCCAAGACCCTGGCCCCAGGCCTTCGTCTGGGATGGATCGTGGCCCCAACGGAGGTAATCTCCAAGCTGGTGCAATTGAAACAGGGCGCTGACCTGCACACCTCGACCTTCACCCAGTATGTCGCCTATGAGGTGGCGAAAGACGGTTTTCTCGACGAGCATGTGAAGTTGATCCGCGCCATTTATCGTGAGCGGCGCGATGTGATGCTAGAAGCTCTGAAGAAATTCTTTCCTGAAGAGGTGAAGTGGACGTATCCCAAGGGAGGGTTGTTCCTTTGGGTCACATTGCCCAAGGGAATGAACGGTCAGAAGCTTTTTGAAGAAGCGGTGCGCGAGAACGTTGCATTTGTGCCGGGCGATTGTTTTTATGCCGGGAACGGATTTACCGAAGAAGGGTGCCGGCATTTCCGCCTGAACTTTTCCTATGGGACCCCGGAGCAGATCCAGGAAGGAATTCGCAGACTGGCCGTAGCAGTAAAACGCCAGATGCATGAAGTGATTCCCGTCCACGTCTAGAAGATTAAAACGCCATAGCAGATTGCTCAGCGGTCTGCTGTCGCGTTCTTGTTTCGGATTTTTTCGACCATGTCGCGAATGGCGTCGGCAATCGCATCGGGCCGCGCTGACGGAACCGAGTGCCCGCTTCCCTTGGCGATAACCTGCCGCGCATCCGTCGAGAGTTGCAAGAAAGATGCCTGCAACTTATTCCAGTTCTGCTCGCGCATTGCAAACTCCGGATCGCCCGGAAGATCAGGCGCTCGATCCGGATCCCGTGAGATGACCACGAGCGGAATATTCCCCAGCGGGCCCAGGCGACGCACTTCATCGGCGCTCGCAGAAAAGGCGGACCACTGCGCATAGTGTGTGGCAAAGGGCTTAGACCGGCATGCGATCGCCTGACGCACTGCTCCTGCCTCCGCGGGACCCGTGCCGCACCAACGCCGCCAACGCGGCAGCCCGAAAGGCATGCTCAATTGCATCAGGCGAAGCCATGCCTTTTTCTTCCAGGAAAAGGGGAGTACTTCGTCCGGATGGCTTCCATCCACCAGCACAACTCCAGCAACCTGGTTAGGGAACTTGTGAACGTACATCCGCACATCGAAGGCTCCAAACGAGTGCCCAACCAGGATGTAAGGAGGCTTCTCGCCGGCTCTTTCCAACAAAGCCTGGAGTTCCTCGCTCATCACGCTGGGCACGCGAGCCTTCGGACTGACATCGCTCCACCCGTATCCTGCGCGATCATACGAACACACACGTGTGAATTGCGCGATGCGCGGCTGTACCAAATACCAGTCCAGGTAGGAACCGTCCAGTCCGAAGTCCAGGACAACGGTGGGGGAGCCGGAACCGGTGCAATATAAGTGAAGGCTGTATCCGCCGAGATCAACCTTTTGTCCCGGCGGACCATAGATTGCTTCTTCGCGGTGCACATTTCGGGCCTGATAGATATAACCTACGAGAGCTGCTAAACCGAGCAATAGCAACTCGGCTGCTACGACGTTCCGCAGCGCTCGAAAGAAGGTACGCGACAGCACTGGATTTTGCGCGACGGTCCCCATCGCCGCCGCAATCCCTAGTACAAAGGGCAGCCCCAGGCCTAGACCTACTGCCCAGCGAATGGGGTGTACGGGACTCAGGATAGTTTCATCTCCATTGGACTATGCGGTTGCAAACGGATTCTCGAGCGAGGGGCTTTGCGGTGTGAATAGTTCGGCGCCGTCTTCTGTGATGTGCATATCGTCTTCCAGACGGACCCCAAACTCTCCACGAATGTAAATCCCGGGCTCATCGCTGAAAGTCATGTTGGCCGCGAGCGGAAGCGCGTTACCCCGGACCAGGTAGGGCCACTCATGACCGTCCATGCCCATGCCGTGGCCTAAACGGTGGGTAAAGAACTTGTAGTCCGGCCCATATCCAGCGTCCGTGATTACTTTGCGGGCCGCGGCATCTACAGCCTGGCACTCTAATCCTGGCCTGGCCGTCTTCAGTGCTGTCGCCTGGGCATTGTGAACGATATCGAAAACAGTCTTCATCTTATCTGTCGCCTTTCCCAGGACGAAGGTCCGCGAAATGTCGGACGTGTAGCCTTCGACCCGGCAGCCTCCGTCCATCAACACGATAGTGCCTTCGCGAATCACCTGCGGGGTCACGGAACCATGTGGAAATGCCGAGTATTCTCCCACCTGAGCGTCGGCGCCTCCCTCGAAGCCGAGCTGCGAGTGCGCCTTTTCCACCAGGTCCTCGAATTGCTGTTGCGTCATCCCCTCTTTAAGGGCTTTGTAGGCGGCGCCATATGCGGCGAGCGTAACCTTGGCGGCCAAGCGCATCAATGCGACTTCATGCTCGCTCTTAATCATCCGGCAACCCGCTGTCACCGGGGTCGCGCTTGCCAGCTTTAGTTGTGGAGCAGCCTTGGCAACCCCTTCTCTAAATACCGAACGCACCGCCTCCTCGATTCCCAAGCTGCCCGTGATTCCACGATCCTTTAGCCCTTGAGTGAGGCGGAGGTATGGACTGTCATCTTCCTGCCAGATCCGTACGTCGGGGTTCGCGCTGCCTGGAGCTTTCGATATCTGCTCGCGAGCGCGTCCTTCCTCAAAAGCTGGGCACACGTAGAATGCATCTCCGCTCACAGGCAGCACCATGGCGAACAGACGCTCGCCGCCCCACCAGCGAATCCCCGTGAAGTAGTTCAGAGAGGTGCCTTCCATCATCAGGATGGCGTCTAGTCCATTGGCCTTCATCAGTTCGCGCGCCCGCTGCTGGCGTTGCGCACGCTCTTCCCGCGTAATGGGTTTCGCCTGGTCCTTCATTGACTTGAGATTTGCAATTGACGGTGGAAGAGCGGAGCTCTGTTCCGCACGCGAAAGTTGCAAACCTATCAGCGTTGCTCCGGTTGCAATGGCTCCAGTTTGTAGAAAACGACGTCGCGAAGACATTTCACCTCCGAACTGCAAGCCGCTCATTATAGTGGGTTCGGAATAAGTCCTGAGAAGCAAGAAAAAAGGGGAGCCGAGGCTCCCCGCAGGGTCAGGCTAAAAATAATTCCGTGGAAAGGATGGCCGGGAGGGACTGCAGAATCGTGGGCGCTACCTGCGTGTCTCCACCGGGAACTTCAGCTTACATAGGGGAGGGCTTGGCGAGGGAACCAAAAGCGCGACATGGATGTCGTCCTCACCAAGCCCACCATGCACGGCTATCTTGCTATGTCCCGTATAGGTCACGCCATAATTGGTTTGTATTAGGATGGCGATGGGCCGTGAATAACATGTGAATTCGATCGGAAAGCCTTCTGGCCCACGCAGGAATGCATCAACTATCTGAGCTAAATGAGTATTGTTCATGATGTCTGGTTTCCAATGCGCCAGTTGTGGGGAGTGGAATGAGACCACGGTGGACGAATCCGCCGGCGAGAATCAGTCCTACGTTGAAGATTGCCAGGTCTGCTGCAAGCCAAACCTGCTGCAGGTCGGGTTCGACCCCGCGGAAAATGAATTTGTGATTAGCGCTCAGTTGGAATAGTCTTCGCGAGGAGGAGCGCACTCATGGGAATGACTTACAGCGCGCCCGGACGTATGGTGGCGCACAACATGGTGACCACACAATTTGAGTTGGACGGATTCAAAGTGGTGCGAACCTTAGGTGTGGTGCGCGGAATCGTGGTGCGATCGCGGTCGATCTTCGGAACTATTGGTGCCGGACTTCAGACCATCCTTGGCGGCAACATCACATTGCTGACCAATCTTTGCGAGAAGACCCGCTCCGAGGCCTTCGATCTGATGCTGCAGCACGCCGCCGAACTGGGAGGAAACGCCGTGGTGGGCGCGCGTTACGACGCCACTGAGGTCATGCAGGGGGTCACGGAAGTGCTCGCCTATGGAACTGCCGTGTTCGTGGAACCATCGCGATAAGACTCAGGGCACAAGCAGCTTTGCCGCTGCTTTCTTGCGATATTCAAAGCTCTTCTGGAGAATGCGCGCAACTATATATTGCCCGGCCAAGCGGCCAAGAAATCCATAGCCAACTTCGTACTCGATCACGTCGCGCAGCGCGGTACCTTCGACCCCGTTTCGCGTTTCCCTGGCGACCAGATGGCTATGATGGAATCTTTTGAACGGCCCATTCTGCTGCTCATCAGCGAAATAGCGGTTCCACTCAAACTCCACGATCCGGGCAATCCATTTTGCGCGAAAGGGCAAGAAAGGCAGCAAGCGGAATGAGGTTGTGATCTCCGATCCGCGGCCGGCCAGGGAAGCAATTTCAGCGGAGTTGAATGGCATGTTCCCGGCCTCGGTGGGCGGAACAAGTTTCAAGTCCAGGAGTTTAGTTCCTGAGGAGGGAGGCATGATTCGGGGCAAGTTGCGGGGATTCGCAAAGAACAAGAACACGGTATCGACTCGGGCCGGTATCCACTGCTCGAACTGAGCCCGATGCGTCATCAACGATTGCTAAAATTGTACACTCGGGAATCACGAACATGGATCAACTCGTCGGAAGCTCGTATGCCCCTCTCGCGACCGTCCGCGGCGCCCAGCAGTTTCTCCGACGCTATCTTCCGGTCACGCGGCTGGTGGAGGCGGCTTCTCTGTCGGCGCTGATCGGCCGGAAAGTGCATCTCAAGCTCGAGACCGAGCAGCCCACCGGCTCCTTCAAGCCGAGGGGCGCCTTGTGGGCACTCTCGCGCAATCTGGAACGGCGAAGAGTCCGCGAAGTCGTAGCCTCGAGCACGGGAAACCATGGGGCGGCGGTTGCTCTTGCCGGCAAGGTCCTGGGAGTTCAAGCGACGATCTTCCTGCCGGAGAATCCGAATCCTGTGAAGCGGGCGAGGATCGCGGCCCTTGGAGCCAGAATTGTCGAGGAAGGGAGCCTCGATCTGGCCCAGGCATTTCAGAAGGCCCTGGCCTATGCGAAAAAGGATGGCGTTTACTTCCTCAATGACGCCACCGATCTTGATGTGCCCGTCGGCCCCGCAACCATTGCATGCGAAATTTTCGAGCAGCTTCCTGAGGTGGCTTGTATCTACGTTCCCATGGGCGACACGGCATTGATACGCGGCATCGCCTCAGCGGCGAAGCAGCTTTCCGCGCGAGTGCGAATCGTCGGAGTACAGGCCGAACGAGCTCCCTCGTACCGACTGTCGTGGGAGAAGGGCGAACCGGTCCCTACCGCATCGTGCGACACCATCGCGGATGGGCTGGCCACGCGCACGCCCGAGGCCGACAATGTTCGTGCCATCCGCGAGATGGTGGATGACATCCGGCTTGTAAGCGAGCAACAGATGCTGGACGCCATCCGGCACCTTCTGCTCGAGGAGCACATCGTTGCTGAGCCCGCCGGAGCCGCTGCCACTGCCGCACTGATCGCCGAGCCGCCCATCATTCCAGGTCCGGTCGTGGCTCTCGTGACTGGCGCCAACGTCACGCCTGCCGTTCTTCGCTCTGCGATTTGCGGTGTGGACGCCTAGAGCGCCGCAACGTTATATTTGCGCGCATGTCTTCTTCGAAGTTGCGAGTCCTTTGCATCGCCCTGCTGTTATGGTCCATCCCGCTGATCGCGGAATCCTATAAATACCCGCGCATTGGCTCAGGTGGTTCTCGTCATATTCAACTCGGGGCCAAGATCATCTGGTGAGCCGAACCACTTTCGGGACCGCCCCGGCGCTCAGGGCCGGGGCATTTTTCTGCCCATACACCTGACGCAATCTTTTTTCCACAAGAAAGTTGAACGCTCGACGCGAAAAGAAGGCAAAAGAATCAAGGGTCTAAACTCATCCTGTTGTGGTCACCTCATCAGTAAGCCACAAGTTATCGCGCTTTCCTGAGTGAGACGAAAGTAAGGGGTCAGACCTTGAACTTTGTCGTTGACAATAAACCATTTACGGGTAGGATGTGGACAAAAGTGGTAGAAAGTGGTCAAGGTAGTAGAGATCGTGGGCAGCGGTGACATGCAGAGAGGCGCCAGTGGAATTGATGGCTGACAGCCCCAAAAAAGCCCAAAACGACCCTGAATTGACCGAGTTTTTCGCCGCTTTTACCTCCCTCTTGCTGGTTTTCGTAGCGGTTTCGAGGTTCCGGGGCCCAGGGCAGGGCAGAACGCATGTTTCGCGGCAACCACCCAACCCGCGTCGACGACAAGGGACGCTTAAAAGTCCCCGCGGAATTCAAGCGTGTCATCGACGAGAAGTACGGCCAGCAATTCTACATCACCAGCCTGGATGGGAAGGTTGCACAAGTTTATCCCTTCGAGGAATGGGAGCGGATCGAGCAGAAACTGGCGGGGCTCTCCACCTTCAATCCTACGAAGAAGAAATTTCTGGACCGGGTGAACTACTACGGGCAGGTGGTCGAGATGGATGGGCAGGGGCGGCTTTTGATCCCGCAACTGCTGCGCGACTCGGCGCAAATCAAGGGCGAGGTAGCGGTCCTTGGCAACTTGACGTACTTGATCGTCCGGAACCTGGAAACGTTCCGTAAGGAAATTGAAGAGCAGTCGTTTACGTCTGAGGATGAGAAGACGCTCGACGAGTTGGGGATTTAGCGGGCAAGGGTGGACTCAACACCCCCGAGCGGGGTGGGCATGGCAGGGACGAAATGGAAGTGGGCCATGTTCCGGTTCTTTTAAAAGAAGCGATCGACTTTTTAGCCGTCCGGCGTGGCGGAACCTATATCGACGCGACGGTGGGCTTAGGCGGGCACAGTTTGGAAATCGCAAAACGCCTCGGCGCACCGGGTCATTTGATTGGCTTCGATAAAGATCCGGCAGCGCTTGGAAACGCGCAGGAGAGGCTCAAAGGAGTTGTTGGCCGTCCGACGACGGTGATTGGCCAAGAGGGAAGTTTGGCTGACTGGCCGAGCATCGAGCTGAGACACGGTTCATTTGCGGAGCTTGCAAAGGACCAGGCTCCAACGACTGTAGACGGCATTCTTGCGGATCTAGGAGTAAGCAGTCTGCAATTCGGAGATCCGGCGCGAGGCTTTAGTTTTCAGGCGGAAGGCCCACTTGACATGCGGATGAATCCGCAGTCAGAGCTTACCGCCGAACAAGTGGTAAACCACTTCGACGAGCGCGAGCTCGCCGACGTGATTTACGAATTCGGTGAGGAAAGGAGGTCGCGGAGAATCGCCAGAGCCATTGTCCGGTCGCGGCCGATACGATCTACCGCACATCTTGCGGAGGTATTATCAGCCGCGGCCCGGCCAATGAACCAGGCTGAAAGGCGAATTCATCCCGCGACGCTGACTTTTCAGGCTCTCCGAATCTTCGTAAACCGCGAACTGGACGACCTGCGTGCGCTGCTGAGCATAGCGCCGCAGTTGCTGAAGACGGGAGGTCGGCTGGTGGTGATCAGCTTCCACTCCCTGGAAGATCGCATCGTGAAAGACGCGATGCGCGAGGGAGCAAAGCAAGGCCGCTACAAGCTGCTCACCAGAAAACCGGTGACAGCGGGCGAAGAAGAAGTGGATCGCAACCCGCGGGCGCGCAGCGCCAAGTTGCGGGCCGCAGAAAAAGTTTAGCCTCGGAAAACCAGCTGAGGCGCCCGGCATGACGTACACGCCGTGCCGGGGATCGAATCTGGTGAAAAATGATGTGGACATTAGATCCACAGGTGGGGCGTACTCCTGAGGCTCTGTGGTAGGAGCTCACAGGATACGGAGAAAAAACCATGTTCAGCGGCAACTTGATCAACGAATTGATTGCAATGGTGGCGAAGGTAGAACAGACGACCCAGAGAAAGGCCGACCAAGCCGAACTCGAGCGCTGGTATTCCACCGTCACGAAGGACCTGGCGAAATACGAAACCAACCTACTCGGGGTGGCTTAAATGGCGGCAGCGGCAGCAATGGCACCAGCAAAGCGGCGTCAACCATGCTGGAACGGCACACCGGAAATCTATTTTGCCCGGCCCATCGACAATTCACGCGTGGTCAAAGTAGAGGATCCCCGTCGCGGGCGCGAGATGAAGCAGTTCGCGGTCGCGCTATGCTGCCTGTTTATCCTGGTCATGACCTATGCCTGGCAACATTACAAGGCCATCGAGTACGGGTACCAGATCGAACTGCTGAAGTCGCAACGCAACAGCATTGCCGAAATGAACCGCGTGTTGCGGTTGGAGGAAGCATCGCTGCGGTCCCCCGATCGCATCGATCGCCTGGCGCGCCAGTATGGGCTGCGTTCCCCGGATGCCGGCCAGGTGATCCGCATGGACGCGACCTCGGCTGACGCCAGCGGACCGGTCCTGGCGAGCGTGACGCCGGTCTCGGTGATCTCGTTGCGATAGACACTTACGATTGAGGCCCGCACCGGATGTCAGGCGGCTCGTGCGTACAGCTGAGCCGCCATGCTTGTCTCAGGGACGGCCATCGACAGGAGACGCTTCCGCGCTTCCAAAACCGGGTTCTGCAAATCGCGACATGCGTTGAGAACAGGATTAACCCAGTGTCATCCGGCACACCTCGCAACGATACCCGTACTCGACTCTATCTTCTCGCCGGAATTCTTCTGTTCTGGTCGTTGGTGATCTGTGCCCGCCTGGTCTACCTGCAGATCTTCCGGTACGGAGACTTCGAGCAGCGGGCCCATCATCAGCAGCAACGCACCACGGAAGTGGATGCGCCGCGCGGAATCATCTACGATCGCGCGGGCCGCGAGTTGGCGATGTCCATCGCTGTAGATTCCGTGTTCGCTGTGCCGAGCGACATTCCTGACCTTGCTGGAACGATTTCGCTGATCTCCCGCATCACCAAGTCTGATCCGCGCGAGATTCTTGCCAAGTGCAAAGCTGCGAAGACATTCTGCTGGGTGGTGAGGAAGGCTGATGCGGAAACCGCGCAGCGGATTCGCTCCCTCAACCTGCGCGGCATCTATTTCCAGAAAGAATCCAAACGCTTTTATCCCAAGAACGAAGTTGCGGCTCAGGTGCTTGGCTACGTGGGGATGGACGACGAGGGGCTGAGCGGGATCGAGCGCGAATACAACGATCAGCTAAGCGGGAAGCCTGGCCGCATGGTGATCTCGGTCGACGCTCGCCGAAAATGGTTCGGAAGCGTCGAAAAGCAGCCAATTCCCGGGGCCAATGTCGTTCTCACCATTGATCAGCAGATCCAGTACATTGCCGAGCATGAACTGGCCGCTGCCATGGAACAGACACGTGCGGAAGCCGGAACCGTGATCGTGCAGAATCCGCATACCGGTGAAGTCTTAGCGCTGGCGAATTACCCGACCTTCAATCCCAACCTGGCGCGCCAAATCAAGCCCAGCAGCTTGAAAAACCATGCCGTGAGCGATGTATATGAGCCCGGCTCAACGTTCAAGCTGGTCACGCTCTCCGCCGCTCTCGATGAAAAACTGACGCGCCCGGACGAGGTATTCGATTGCCAGATGGGATCGATCGTCATCAACGGCCGGCGCATTCATGATTGGCACCCGTTCGGCATGCTCTCGGTCGCCGACATCCTGGCACACTCAAGCGATGTCGGAGCCATCAAAGTGGCTTTGCGGCTCGGCGACGAGCGCCTCTACAAATACATTCGTGCTTACGGTTTTGGCCAGCAGACCGGCATTGAACTTCCGGGAGAAACCCGTGGCTTGGCCAAACCCCTGAGCCGCTGGTCGAAGGTCTCAATCGGCGCAATCTCGATGGGGCAAGAGATCGGCGTCTCGCCCCTGCAACTGGCGGCGATGGTCTCCACTATCGCCAATGACGGGGTGTGGCTACCGGGGCGAATCGTCGCTGCCACCACCCAGCCCCAAAGCGCCCCCCAGATGATCGCGTTTCACCCCGGCGAAGGCCGTCGAGTCATTTCCCCGCTCACGGCAGCGCAGATGAAGCAAATGATGGAAGGGGTCGTCCTGCACGGAACGGGCAAGAAAGCGATTCTGGAAGGCTACAGCTCGGCCGGTAAGACCGGCACTGCCCAGAAAGTGGATCCCGCCACGGGAACGTATTCGCGCACGAAGTATATTGCCTCGTTTGCCGGGTTCGCCCCGGTGAACAATCCCGCCATCACCATCGCGGTGATCCTGGACTCACCGATCGGGGGACACCACGGCGGGGAGGTCGGCGCGCCCGTCTTTCATCGCATCGCACAGCAGGTCCTTGAATACCTGCATACACCGCATGATGTGGAACTGCCGCCCAGCCGCCAGGTTTTGCTGGCGCAACAGAAAGTCAGAGATCAGGACCTCGAGGAAGGTTCTCCCGACCATTTGGGCGAGCCCTTGAATATCGCCGAAGCTGGCGGCGGGGACACATTGCTACCTCCATCTGATCCAGTAAAGCAGGCGCCGGAGGGGTCGGCCCTGGTGCAAGCTGCCATGCGCCAGCGCGACGTGAAACCTGCAGGCACTGTAGAGGAGAAGGGTGCACCTGAACCGCAAACGCCGCCCCCGTCCAGCGGGACGGTCGTGCTTGATGTCGAACAAGGCGGGATCGTGGTGCCTTCCTTTATCGGAAAGACCGTGCGGTCCGCCATCGAACTTGCGCAGGAGAGCGGCCTGGAACTCAATGCCTTGGGCAGCGGAGTCGGCCACGAGCAAACCCCTGTTCCCGGCGCTCACGTAGCCGCTGGGACTCGCATCATGGTCAAGTTCGAGCGTTGAACCCCTAAACGAAGATGCATGAGCCAACTCTCCCTTTCGGAATAGGGCCATGGTGCAATCCAGCAGCTCCGCTGCCCTATAATTCATCCCAATGACCTTCCAACAGCTCTTGCATGGGGCGGAAATCCTTGCCCTGAGCGGCAATCCGTCTGTTTCCGGATTGGAGTATGACTCTCGCCGAGTCAAGCCGGGAGACGCGTTCGTGGCCATGCACGGAGAGTCAAGCGACGGGAACAAGTTCATCGATCAGGCCATCGCTGCCGGGGCGGTCGCGATCGTAAGTGACGACGCGACCCAGACACCGCGGCCGGGAGTAGCCTGGGCCCAGGTGCCACATGGGCGGCGGGCTCTGGCCCGGCTGAGCGCAAACTTCTACAAGAAACCGGCGGAGAAACTCGCGATTAGCGGCGTCACTGGAACTAATGGCAAGAGCACCACGACGTTCCTCCTTGAATCGATTTTGAAGGCAGCTGGTCGTATAGACGCCTTAATAGGGACAATTGAGTATCACGTGGCGGGGAGGGTTTTGCCTGCGCCGCACACAACGCCGGAAGCGCTCGAACTGAACCGGATGTTGGCTGAAGCTTTGGGGAATGGGGCCACTGAGGCGGTGATGGAAGTCTCATCCCACGCCTTGGCGCAGCAGCGGGTCTATGGAGTCCCATTCGATGTAGCAGTGTTCACCAACTTGACGCGCGATCACCTCGATTATCACCACACCATGGACGAGTATTTCGCCTCCAAGCGGATCCTGTTTGAGGCGTGCGGTACCGAGCCGCCGCGGGTGGCGGCGCTCAATATGGACGACGAGTATGGGCGCGAACTGATGAAGATGAGCAAAAAACTCGGATCAACGGTTCTTACCTACGGACTGGCCACAGGTGATTACCATGCGCAGAAGCTCGAAATTGGGCCACGAGGCTCGCGCTTCGATCTAATGACTCCGGAAGGAGTGATTCCCCTGTTTACGTCCCTGATCGGGAAGGTGAACGTGTACAACGTGATTGCCGCATGCGCCGCGGCGCATGCGCGGAATTGTGATCGGGGTGCGATCGAAAGCGGAGTCGCAAACCTGGCCCGGGTTCCCGGACGCTTTGAGCGGGTGGAGTGCCAGCAGCCATTTACAGTTGTCGTGGATTACGCGCACACCGACGATGCGCTTCGCAACCTGACCGCCCTCGCCCGCGAATTTGTTCAGCAAGCGGGAACGCGAGGAAAAGTGATTACCGTCTTCGGATGCGGCGGCGATCGCGACCGGTCCAAGCGTCCCTTCATGGGCGAGGCCGCCGGCCGGGGCAGTGATTTCGTGGTTCTGACGTCGGACAACCCTCGCAGCGAAGATCGGCTGGCCATTATGAATGACGCGATGGTCGGGCTGCAGCGCTCCGGAGCCAAGTACAAGATGGAGCCAGACCGGCAAAAGGCAATCGCTCTGGCAGTCGGAGAGGCCAGACCAGGAGATATTGTGCTGATTGCCGGTAAAGGGCACGAAAAGGTGCAGATCACCCGCGAAGGCGCGGTCCCGTTCGATGACGTCGAAGTCGCACGCTCGGTTCTTCGCTCTGCCGGATACAATTGTGAAGCTGCGCAGGCAGGAAGTGGACGATGAAACTTGCCCTCTGCCGGATCGCAGGCTTTGTATCGGGTTCGGGCAAGTTCGATCCAGACGCTATCGCCACCGGGTATTCCATTGATTCGCGCAGCCTGCGACCCGGCGAGCTTTTCTTCGCGGTCAAAGGCGAAAAGCTGGATGGACATGACTTTGTCCTCCAGGCACTGCAGCGTGGAGCAGTCGCCGCGGTCATCCGCAGGGACCAATCCAACCGCTTTCCAGACTTATCAAAGCTGATCCTGGTTGACGACACGCTGGTTGCGCTGCAAACGCTGGCCAGCGCAGTCCGCCGCCTCTGGGGCAAGACCCTGGTCGGTGTTACCGGATCAGCCGGAAAGACGACGACCAAAGAGGCGATTGCGCATGTGCTCTCGAGCCGTTTCCGGGTGCTCAAATCCGAGGGCAATTTCAACAACCATTTCGGATTACCGCTGATGCTGCTCAAACTCGAGACGGGTCACGACATTGCCGTAATCGAGATGGGCATGTCGCATGCAGGGGAGATCGCAGCCTTGGCCAAACTGGCGCAACCTGAAATCGGAGTCGTCACCAACGTGGGCCCGGTGCACCTGGAGTTCTTCAATTCGGTAGCCGACATCGCACGCGCCAAATATGAACTCGTGGAATCTCTGCCCGGCAACGGTAGTGCAATCCTGAACGCGGATGACGAGTTCGTTTCACAGTTTGGACGCGACTTTCGCGGGAAGGTTGTGATGTATGGTCTGAAGGCGTCCGCGGATGTTCGCGTCGAAAACATCCAGCCACGCAGTCCGGTAGGGTCCAATTTCGAGGTGGTGGTAGGCAGTTGCCGCGAAGCGGCGAGTCTGCCGCTCGTGGGCAGGCACAATGTACATAATGCCCTCGCGGCGGTTGCGGCCGGCATCGAACGGGGTTTGACTCCCTCCGAGTGCGTTGCTGCGCTGGCGACCCTGGACCCAGCCGACAAAAGAGGACAGGTTCTCCAACTGGGCAACATTACAGTGGTCAACGATTGCTACAATTCCAATCCGAAAGCGCTAGATGCGATGGTGGACGCCCTGGCGGCTATGCCGGCCAAGCGCAGGATCGTCGTCGCCGGTGAAATGTTGGAATTAGGGGAGGCAGGGACGCAGTTGCATCGCCAAAGCGGGGAGCACATCGCAGAAAAGAACGTCAGTTTGCTGCTGGGAGTTCGTGGTCTGGCTCAGCACATGGTGAATGCGGCGCGCGGCCGCGGCCTTTCGGCGGAATTTGTGAACACTCCTGAAGAAGCGGGAGAGTGGCTAGCGCGAGAGGCGCGCGACGGGGACGTTGTGCTGCTGAAGGCCTCTCGCGGGGTGAAGCTGGAAAAGGCTCTGGAAGTCTGGAAGCAGAAGTCGTCGTTGTCTGCGCGTCGTTGAGGGCGGGAACTTGAGACCCGAGTATTAATCCACGGAGGCGGATTGCTTTATTGGCTGCTGTACCTGAAGCTGTTTCACTATTTTCCGCCGTTCCGGATTTTCCGTTATCTGACGTTTCGCACGGCCTTCGCCAGTCTGACCGCATTGTTCACTGGCCTCATCGTTGGTCCGCTGGTGATCGGACGACTGCGCGAGTTCCAGATTGGCCAGTACATCCGCGAAGAAGGGCCGCAAGCGCACCAGAAAAAGGCCGGTACACCCACCATGGGTGGACTGCTGATTGCGATCTCCATCGTAGTCCCCACCTTGCTTTGGGCGGACCTCTCAAACCGGTTCGTTTGGATCGCGATCCTTTCTACTTGTGCCTTCGCGGCGATCGGGTTTACCGACGATTACATCAAGGTCGTCCATCGCCGCAACCTTGGACTGACCGCGAGGGCCAAACTTGGGCTGCAGATCGGCACCAGCATTCTGATTGCGGTCGTGCTGATTGCGATGCAAACGGTGGGCATGTACTCCACGAAGCTGATGGTGCCATTCTTCAAGCAGTTTCGGCCGGACCTGGTGATCGAGAAGGTCGCGGCCAATCCGCACTGGTGGCCTCTCGCCTTTCTGCCGTTTATCGCCTTTGTGGTGCTGGTCATCGTGGGTGCGAGCAACGCCGTCAACCTCACCGATGGACTTGACGGCCTGGCCATCGGATGCACTGTGATTGCGGCTGGAGCTCTGGCGGTGCTTACTTACGTCAGTGGACATGCCACCTTTGCCGCCTATCTGGAATTACAGCGCATGCCCCAGGTCGGCGAGCTGACGATTTTCTGCGGCGCCATGGTGGGGGCGGCCATCGGCTTCCTCTGGTACAACGCCCATCCTGCCGAGGTTTTTATGGGCGACGTAGGATCGCTCGCCCTGGGCGGGGCCATCGGCACCGTGGCGGTCATGATTAAGCAAGAGCTTCTGCTGCCTTTCATTGGCGGAGTCTTCGTAATCGAGGCGCTATCAGTCATAATCCAGGTCGGCTCGTACAAGCTTCGAAAGAAACGTGTATTCAAGATGGCGCCCCTGCATCATCACTTTGAATTGCTGGGCTGGTCAGAGTCGAAGGTGATTGTGCGCTTCTGGATTGCCAGCCTCATCTTCGCGCTGTTTGCGCTGACTACGCTGAAGCTCAGGTAGGAATCGTCTCTGTGGATCTGAATAACAAACGCGTGCTGGTCGTCGGGCTGGGCAAATCGGGCATAGCCTCCGCACTCTTCTTAAAGGCGCGAGGCGCCCTGGTCACGGTTTCTGATACCAAAAGTCCGGATGAATTGCGCGATGAAATTCCCCAGCTTCTGGATCAGGGAATTGTCGTCGAGACCGGCGGGCATGGCGAGCGAACATTTCGCGGGCAAGACCTGATCGTGGTAAGCCCGGGCGTCCCGGTGGATGCCGCGCCGCTGGTTCAAGCGCGGGCCCTTGGCGAGTCGGTGATTGGCGAGATCGAACTTGCCGCGCAATTCTTGCGAGGAACGATTGTCGCTATCACAGGCTCCAATGGGAAGACCACAACCACAACCCTGGCCGGTGAAATCATTGCGGCAGGTGGGTTCCCAACTTTAGTGGGCGGGAACATCGGCACGCCGGCAATCTCCTTGGCCGACCGCACTACTCCGGAAACTTTTACGGTGCTCGAAGTTTCGAGTTTCCAACTGGAAACCATTCAGACCTTCCGTGCGAAAATTGCGGTGATCCTGAACATTACTCCCGATCACCTGGATCGCCACCGGACGTTCGCCGCCTATGCCGATGCCAAAGCTCGCATTTTCGAAAACCAGAAAGGCGAAGACTACGCCGTTCTCAACGCGGATGATCCTGCGTGCATCGCCCTGGAATCCCGAGTTAAAGCCCCTCTGTACTGGTTCAGCCGCCAAAAAGAAGTCCGGCAAGGTGCCTTCGTCCAGGAAGGACGCATTCTGTTCCGCGATGCGAGCAGCCAGAGCGAAATCATGCCGGTCTCGGAGATTCCCCTGAAGGGATCGCATAACGTCGAGAATGTTCTTGCGGGAGTCTGCATCGGGGTGTTAGCGGGCTGTCCAACTCAGCGAATTCGAGACACCATTCGGGCCTTTAAAGCTGTCGAACACCGCCTGGAATATGTGGCAACAGTAAAGGGAGTGGAGTACTACAACGATTCCAAGGCCACGAATGTGGATGCGACAATCAAGGCGCTGGAATCGTTCCCCGGCAACCTGCACCTGATTCTCGGAGGTAAAGACAAAGGCAGCGATTACACCGTGTTGAACGACTTGCTTCGCTCGAGAGTCAAACGTGTTTACACGATCGGAGCGGCGGCGTCAAAAATCGAGTCGCAGATCAAGGGCGCAGCCGAAATAGTTCAGGCTGAGACTTTGGAGAATGCGATCAAAAGCGCATCCTCCGCGGCAGTTCCCGGCGATATTGTTTTATTGGCCCCCGCTTGCGCCAGCTTTGATCAGTTCAAGAGCTACGAACATCGCGGGCGCGTCTTCAAGGAACTTGTCGGAAGACTGCAAGACGGCAGGCATTGAGGTTGCCGCCTTCGCACCCGAACCTAAGTAGTAAATTCTGCCCGGAAATTCACAGCGAATATCCCTGCTCGTTCATGCCGGCCCGTGATGGAATGAACCTTCGATGGCCAAGCGCGTCAGCGTCGATCGTTGGTTATTTACCGTTACTCTGCTCCTGATGTTTGTCGGCCTGGTCATGGTCTTCAGCGCTTCTGCGGTGATGGCGAGGGAGCGCTACGGCTCAGGTTACACGTTCCTGTTCCGCCAGCTTGCCTGGGCCGTGGGCGGCATCGTGGTGATGGTGATCGCGATGAAGTTGGATTACAAGCGATATAAACACCCGGCCGTCGTCTTTTCCCTGCTCGGCCTGACCACGCTGATGCTGATCTCGGTTTTCTTTCTCGACCGTGCACATCATACCCATCGCTGGATGCACTGGGGCATCTTCTCCTTCCAGCCATCGGAGATGGCAAAGCCGGCGCTGATCCTGTTCCTCGCCTACTTTCTTGAGAACCGTACGCAATTCATGCATGACTGGCGCAATACGCTGGTTCCGGCAATCATCCCGACTTGCGTCTTTCTGGCGTTGATTGTCTTCCAACCCGACCTCGGGACCGCCATCGCCTGCGCCGCAATCACCGGTTGCATTCTGTTTGTGGCGGGCCTCGACCTGCGGTATCTCGCCTATGCCTTCGCGGCCTCTCTTCTCCCGCTTTATTTTCTGATTTTCCACGTCGCTTACCGGCGGGATCGGATCCTGGCTTTCCTTGATCCTTATTCCGACCCTCAGGGACGCGGGTTCCACATTATTCAATCGCTGATCGCAGTCAGTACCGGCGGCATCACCGGCCTGGGGCTGATGGAAGGGAAGCAGAAACTGTTTTACTTGCCGGAGCCGCACACGGACTTCATCTTTGCGGTTACAGCGGAAGAGTTGGGCCTGCTGGGCTCGCTGATCGTAGTGACGCTGTTTGCGATCTTCTTGTGGCGAGGCACCCGCACAGCCCTGCGCACGAATGATATGTTCGGGCGCTTTCTCGCGGTGGGCATCACCAGTATGGTGGTCGTGCAGGCCTTCATCAATATCAGCGTGGTGCTGGGGTTGATGCCGACCAAGGGCATACCACTCCCATTCGTTTCCTACGGTGGATCGTCCTTGTTTATCACGCTGGCGTGTGTCGGAGTGTTGCTGAATGTCACCAAGCAGGCGGAGTGATCAGTTGACGGTGTATCGAACACACCCGTTTCGACTTTTCCTCCTCGCTTCACCTGCACAAACAGCCTGTAATCACCAGACTCCGGGAATCCATGGGGAAACCAGACCTGCGCAGGCATCGCCGTGGAGTGGGACATGGTTCAAGTCGTGCCCAGGTCTTTCTACGCGACATCAGGCGCAGCCATGGGCACAGAGCCTGCCGGATGGACATCTGCGAATACCTGCCCATCCGCGCGAACGAAGACGGCATGTCCCATCATCCCCATGTAAGGCTCGAGGTCGTTTACCGGCTTACCGTCTTTATCAACGACTCGGAATGTGAACCACGCTGGCCTACCGGCATTTTGCGTTGACGAGTCGCGCTCCCAGGTCATGCTGCTGCCGTCCGGCAACGCAGACGTGCCACTTGACTGGGAAACTACGCTGTCAGTTCGATTTGAACGCCCGGACGCTGTAGTTGGCTGTGAACTGCTCGTTTCGAGTCAGACTGATTTTTTCCAGAGCAATACCGGCAACGTTGATGAGAGGACACGTGATTCGCTTATGAATGGATCGCAGAATTTCAAAATGCGCGAACCTGTTGAGCGCCAAATTTAACGTACGCAACAGGCCGCCTGCGCTATAGACCTCCGGCACGATTTCGACCTGCGAGAAGGGTGAAAAGAGTGATCTCACTCCGGATCGTGTGAATCTCCATTTTTCCGGTTCGTCGAAGGTGGGAGCGAACGCTGCGACGCTTGCCAGCATGATGCCCCGCGGCTTCAATAAGCCATGAAGGCGGCGCACTGCCAAACCGGGATCACTTAGATATTCCATCACTTGCGTTGTAATCACTACGTCGAAACTCTCGGGCGCAAAGGGCAAATTCTCTCCGTTCGCGACCACGCTCACCATCTCGGTCCTGACTAAATCCACAGCGACGTACTGGCCGACCCTTCGGTCGAATAAAGGACGATACGGCTGATATCGTCCGCCTACATCCAGGATCTTCAAATCGTTCCCGTTCAAGTCATGGATCCACTTGGTGAAAATCAGCCGTCGGGCGCGCAATACCAGGTAATTCGGGTCACACAACGATGGATACAGCCGCTCATGCGCGATCTGCGCCAGAGATTTCATGGTAAGGGAAGCGGCAGTATAACAAGCTGCCTACGCGGTCTGGGTTATATTCACTGCATGCGTGCCATTCTGGCGGGAGGCGGGACCGGTGGACACGTTATTCCCGCGCTTGCGATCGCCCAGGAACTACGAACGCAATACGGCGCGGAGATTGAGTTCATAGGCACTGCGCGGGGCATCGAAAATCGACTGGTCCCTGCCGCTGGGTTCCCGCTCAGTTTGGTGGAGGTTGGGGCGCTAAAAAACGTCAGCTTTACTACGCGTCTCAAAACGAGTTTTGACCTGCCTCGTGCGATATGGGCGGCGCGCGGTATTCTGGCGCGCTTTCGCCCGGATGTGGTGATCGGTGTCGGTGGCTATGCTTCGGGTCCGGCCATGTTGGCGGCCATTATGCAGCGAATCCCGACGCTCGCCTTCGAACCGAATGTGGTCCCGGGCTTTGCCAATCGTCTTGTCGCGCGAATGGTGTCGGGTGCTGCGGTCCATTTTGCCGAAACCAAACAGTATTTCCGAAATTGCAAAGTCACTGGAGTCCCGGTTCGCGACGCATTCTTCCAGATTCATGATGATCTTCACGATGCTCCGACCCTGCTGGTTTTCGGAGGCAGCCAGGGGGCGCGCGCCATTAATCAGGTCGTGATGGCGGCCATGTCCGCGCTGCGCGAGAGAATTCCGTCGCTACGCATTGTTCATCAGACCGGCGAGCGTGACTATAATGACGCGGCAGCGCGGTACGAGAAGATGGGCGGTCCAGTTGAAGTATCCAAGTTCATAGACGATATGCCGCGATTTTTTTCAGAGGCCGATCTACTGTTGTGCCGTTCCGGCGCCAGCACCGTGGCCGAGATTACCGCCGCAGGCAAGCCCGCCATCTTTGTCCCCTTTCCGCGAGCCGCCGATGATCATCAAAAACGAAACGCGGAGATCCTGGTTCACGCGGGCGCGGCCCTCATGATTGAAGAATCAAAGTTATCCCCGGAAGCGCTGGTTGAGGCGGTGACCGCGCTGTTTTCAGATCCGGTGAAAGTGGCGGAGATGGGCCGCCGCGCTCGTCAGCTATCTCATCCCAATGCGGCCCGTGACATTGCAGCCATGGCAGCGCGCCTGGCGAGGGTTGAGACGAACCGCTGATTGTCGTAAGGTCAAGAATCCGATTTTATGTTCGCAAAAATCCAGAGAATTCATTTTGTGGGGATTGGCGGTATCGGCATGAGTGGGATCGCCGAGGTTCTGCTCAATCTCGGCTACAAGGTCTCTGGCTCTGACCTGAAAACTTCGGCCGTGACCGAGCGCCTTGCGTCGCTCGGCGCTGTCATTTTTGAGGGGCACCGTTCTGCAAATGTGGCCGGGGCCGAAGTCGTAGTGGTCAGTTCTGCGGTGAAGGACGACAACCCCGAAATTGCCGAGGCCCGCGACCAGCACATCCCGGTTATACAGCGGGCGGAGATGCTGTCCGAATTGATGCGGCTGAAATATGGAATCGCCATTGCCGGCATGCATGGGAAGACGACCACAACATCCATGGTCGCGGCGGTACTGGCTGCGGGCGGTCTCGATCCCACCATCATCGTGGGAGGACGGGTGGATGCCATGGGTTCCAACGCTCGCCTTGGCAAATCACAATACCTGGTCGCCGAGGCTGACGAGAGTGACCGCTCATTCTTGCGTCTGTCCCCAATCCTTGCCGTGGTGACCAACATTGACCGCGAGCACATGGATTGTTACCGCAACATGCGCGACGTGAAGCAGGCCTTCCTCGATTTCATGGACCGGGTGCCCTTCTACGGCATGGTGGTTGTTTGTAACGACGATCCGCCACTCCGTCGCCTGTTCCCCCAAATTCGGCGCCGGACTTTGACTTACGGCACGCGAAAAGGATCAGACTTCCGTATTAAGACGCTCGATAATGTGGGAACTGCAGGCGAGAAGCCCTGCCTCAGCCGATTTCACGTGATCTATCGCGGCGACGACTTAGGGGAGTTCCGGCTCCAAGTGCCGGGAGCACACAATATTCTGAATGCCACTGCTGCCATCGCGGTGGGCATTGGTCTGGATCTTAAGGCGGAGCAGATTGCTCAAGCCCTGGGCAATTTTCAAGGGGTGGACCGCCGGTTCCAGCTGCGAGGCAAGATGGGGGGAGTGAGCGTGATCGACGACTATGGACACCACCCCACGGAGATCAAGGCGACACTGGCAGCCGCCAGGCAATGTGGCTTTTCCAGGATTCACGTGATCTTCCAACCTCACCGCTATACGCGCACTCGCGATCTCCTGGACCAATTCGCCAACGCATTTCAGAATGCGGACACCCTGGCGGTACTCGACATCTATGCCGCGAGCGAGCTACCGATTGAGGGCATCAGCGCAGCGACTCTGGCAGCTCGAATCACCGAAGTAGGAGGTAAGGACGCCCGCTACATGGCATCGTTCTCCGAAGCGGCGAAAGAGGTCTGTCGCATTGCACAGCCCGGCGACATGATTCTGACTCTGGGCGCGGGAAGCATCTCCCAGCTTGGGCCCATCATCCTGGAACACCTTCAAAACAAAGAAGAAAAATCGCGACAGCCCTCAACTGTTTGACACCAGTTTCCGTAACCCTCTGCCCACTTACTCGGTACAGAACTTCCAGGTGACGATTCAAAATCTGGTCCGTCTAAGCCTGAAACGAGCAGGAGCGTGAGATATGGCAAGTGAAAAGGCTGTTTACTGGATTGCAATCTGCGTGATGGCGGCGGGTCTGGGGAACTCCTGGGTGAACCATCATCGGGATTTCGCCCGCGCTGTCGGACAGCGTGTCATGATCGCGGCGGATCTGGTTTCGGGCCGCGCGCAGGGGCAATTGGACCGCGCCGACGCCCTGTTCGCTCGTACGCAAGCCGGTTTCGACCGCGGCCAGGCCACGGTGGACCGCGTGCAGGCCAGTGTGGACTGCCTTCAGGCCCGGATGGCCCGCCGTCAGGCGGCGCTGGCCCGTGCCCAAGCGGTGCGAACTCGTATGGCAGTAGCTGAGAGCATGCGAAAGGTCATGGTGACCGTTCCTGACATCGCTACCAAGACCGTTGTCATCGGCGACTGGAACGATGGTTCAGTCCAGTAACTTCATTCCGATTTCTCGACGAGCAACTTAGTTTCTAAGTTGCTCGTTTTGTTTTGGGCTAGTGATGCCGATTCGGCAACATTCCTGTGCAAAAGCCTGAAAATTTTATCTGTCTCATTTGGAGAAAAGCAGTTATAGTGAATTCGCTCAGACGATTCACTGGCGACAACTGACCTGATTTGATGGCGCGGAGAACCGCTTCCAGCTTACAGGAGGAGTTGTATCCACCACCGGATGAACCGGTGCGCGAAAGTCTTGAGGACACGCGCGCTCTGGATCTGGAAGTGGAGCAGGAATCGCCTTTCCTGCGAGGACAAAAGCGTGTCTCTGTCCGCCGCGGATCCATCCCGAAAAAGACTGCTACCCGGCTGATCTGGATCAGCGCAGCGGGTGTTCTGTTGTTCTTCGCAGTGGTTGCCTCCGCCGCGATGTATCGCTACGGCGAGCACTCCTGGCGTTTCCGAGTCGAATCCAGCGATGACATTGAAACTCAAGGCTTGGAGAACGTGACCCGCTCCCAGGTTCTCGAAGTCATGGGCGGCGACATCGGGCGGAACATCTTCTTCGTTCCCCTGGCGCAGCGGCAGTCCCAACTCGAACAGATTCCCTGGGTCGAAGCGGCCAGCGTCATGCGTTTTGTGCCCAACCGGCTGCGCGTGACTATTCACGAGCGCACCCCGGTGGCTTTCGCCCGCGTAGGATCGCGCATTCTCCTGATTGACGCCAAAGGCACGCTGATGGAACTGCCAACCGGGGGCAAGAAGAAGTATTCATTCCCGGTCATTCTCGGCACCAACCCGGGTGAGCCCGTATCCACGCGTGCTGCCCGGATGCGGATTTACAGCGAAGTTGTAAACCAGCTCGATGCCGAGGGCGCGCACTATGCCCAGGAACTCAGTGAAGTTGATCTCTCCGATCCCGATGACGTGAAGATTGTTCCCAATGATCCGGAAGGCGACGTCCTTGTCCACCTGGGTTCGGCCAATTACCTGGAGCGCTACAAGCTCTATATGTCGCACCTGAAAGAGTGGCGCCGGCAGTTCACCAAACTGCAATCGGTGGACTTGCGCTACGAGCGGCAGATTGTGGTGAATCCCGACCTGCACGGAGACACAAAACCGTTGGCCTTACCGGTGTCCGCAATGAAAGCCGCGATGAAGGCAGGTGTGAAGCCGGCAGTGCTGATCACAACAAATCGGACGGGTAGTTCACAGGCAGCACCGGCGAAGCCGGTCGCAACTCGATCAACGAATGCAGTCGGGCCCGCAGTCAGCAAGAAGCCGGTCAAAACGGTTCATCAAAAAGCCGCAAAGAAAGGGAAGGCGAAAACCAGGGCGCTTGCCAAAGGTAAGGCTGCTACTTCGACTAAAACCGCGGTCGGCAACGCTGCAAAGGCTGCAGCTAAGCCGGTGAATATAGCCAGGACTGCGAAGCCGAGCCCGTCAATTCCAAAGGACAAAGAACAGGATCATCCCTAGCACATGGCGAACCAGTACGAGCATCTGCTGACGGCGATCGATGTGGGTAGCGCAAAGACCTGCGCGCTTGTCGCCGAAATCACCGACAACGGGCTGCGTTATCGAGGCCATGGAATTTCGGAGTCGCGCGGCACGCGCAAGGGCGTTATCGTCGACCTCGAAAAAGCGGTCGGCTCCATCCAGAAGGCCGTCGAGCAAGCCGAGGACGCGCTGGGCGCACCCATCGAGCGTGCGCTGGTCGGAGTCTCCGGGGCCCACGTCAAAGGCCTGAATAGCCATGGGGGAATCACGTTTGGGAGCCGGGCCCGAGAGATTTCGCGCGAAGAAATCCGTGCTGCCGTGGATAAAGCACGCGCCATTTCGCTTCCATCCGATCGCGAGATTCTGCACCTGCTGCCGCAGGAGTTCATCCTGGACGACCAGGCAGGCGTACACGACCCTCTCGGGATGATGGCGCTTCGCCTCGAAGTCCGAGTGCACATCGTGACCGCGGCGGCCAGCGCGACCCAGAACGTTGTCACCGCCGTGAACAAAGCCGGCGTCCACGTGGATGCAACTGTTTTCGAACCGTTGGCCTGTGCCGATTCGGTGCTTCGGGCGGAGGAACGAGAATTGGGCGTATGCCTCATCGATCTCGGAGCAGGTTCCACCAACATTATCGTGTTCCAGGATGGAGCGGTGGCGCATACCGCCGTAATTCCGATCGGGGGCGACCACTTCACCAGCGACCTCTCGGTGGGTCTGTGCACTCCCGTCGCCGAGGCCGAAAAGATCAAGAAACTGTACGGACACGCCATCGCCACTCTCATTCCCGAAGGCAACGAGGTCGAGGTTCCATCGGTCGGAGATCGTCCTTCGCGGCTGTTGTCGCAACGCATGATGGGGGAAATCCTGGAACCCCGAGCCCGCGAGCTTTTCGAAATGTTGCGTGACAACCTGCGCCACGCCGGCATGCTCGAGCTTTGCGTCACCGGAATGGTATTCAGCGGAGGTGCTTCGCGTTTGCCGGGCATTCTGGACATTGCGGACTCGGTACTTCGCAAGCCCGTGCGCCTCTCCTGGCCCGCGCCGCTCGCAAAAATGCCCGCCGCCCTGGCCGAGCCGGAATTCGCGACCGTTCTCGGCATGGTGTTCTACGGACATCGCGCGCGCATTGCACGCGGCATTCAGGACGAGCGCTGGAGTTCGCGGCTGAAATCCATGTTTGTGGGGAAGGGAGCCTGAGGATCGGCTCTCGAATGAGAAAGACTTTGCAGGACGAAAATTCAATCAGGCGGCATACATGAAAAAAGAAGAGAGCGACATTCGCATCAGCTTCAACGACGAATTCCGCAACGATGCCAAGATCAAGGTGATTGGCGTGGGTGGCGGCGGCGGCAACGCGGTGAATCGCATGATCGAGGCCGGCATGGAAGGCATCGAGTTCATCGTGGCCAACACGGATCTGCAGGCTTTGCGGATGTCGCGCGCGCCGGTGAAGATTCAACTGGGAGTAAAGCTCACCAACGGTCTGGGCGCGGGCGCTAACCCGGAAGTTGGCCGCAAAGCGGCCCTGGAGGATTCCGACAAGATCATCGAGGCGCTGGAAGGCGCCGACATGGTGTTCGTCACTACCGGACTTGGCGGCGGTACCGGCACCGGGTCCGCCCCCATCATCGCCTCTCTCGCCAGCGAGATGGGCGCCCTCACGGTGGCGGTCGTTACCAAGCCGTTCGCTTTCGAAGGCAAGCGCCGCATGTCGCAGGCCGAGCGTGGAATTGCCGAGCTGATGGACTCCGTTGATACCACGATCGTCATCCCCAATGAAAAGCTTCTGGCGGTGGCGCAGGACGCCGGCTTCTTCGAGTCCTTCCGAGTGGCCGACGACATTCTTCGCCAGGGCGTGCAGGGCATTTCCGACATCATCACCATTCCCGGCATCATCAATCGCGACTTTGCCGACGTGAAAGCGATTATGGCCGGGATGGGATACGCCGTGATGGGTACGGCCACGGCTGCAGGCGCCCGCCGCGCTACCGAAGCCGCGCAGAAGGCGATTGCTTCTCCGCTGCTCGAGGCCGGGGCTATCGACGGCGCTCGCGGCATCCTCATCAACATCACTGGTTCCACCTCGCTCAAACTCGCCGAAGTGCAGGAAGCCTGCAGCATCATCCAGAACGCGGCCCACGAAGATGCCAACATTATTTTCGGCGCTGTCCTGGACGAGAAGATGAAAGACACGGTGAAGATCACCGTCATCGCGACCGGGTTCAAGGATTCAGACCGGCGGCATCGTCATGCCCAGTCCCAGGTTGGCTACTCGGTAGACCGCGACTTCGAAGATGACTTCAGAACTCCACAGCCGGAGCCTGAAATCGAATCCGAGCCGGCCCCCCCGGCCATGATCATGGAATCCGCGGCCCCTGCGTCCGGACTTGCGGTTGCGCAGTCCGGCACAGTCGAAGCCATGCGCAACGCCATGATTGCAAACTTCGAGCAGGCCGATTTGGATGTACCGGCCTTTCTTCGCAAGCGGTCCGAGCCTATGTAGTCGGTCAGACTCCCCTTCCACTCTGCCGGGACCTCCATGGTCCCGGCTTTGTTTTTCGCCAGAAAATTCTTGTATTGGAATCCCATATGTTGATATATTGGCAACCCACAGGAGATCACGGATGAAAAAGTTTCTTTGGCTCGGGCTGTCAACTCTGTGTTGTTTCGTCTTCCTGGCCGCGGATCCAGGCCCGCAAAAGCCCCAGTACACCTCCAAGAACGAGCTGTTACGTCCCCAGGATTATCGTGACTGGGTCTTCCTCTCCTCTGGGCTGGGAATGAGCTACAGCCCGACGGCTGGCGGTCACGAAATGTTCACGAACGTCTTTGTGCCGCGCTGGGCTTATGACGAGTTTCTAAAGTCAGGCAAATGGCCGGAAGGTTCCATGTTCGTCGTCGAAGAGCGTGGCTCTCAACAGAAGGGCTCGATCAACAAGGTCGGGCATTTCCAGACCGATTTCATGGGAATGGGTGTCGAAGTCAAGGATTCCGCCCATTTTCCTGATAAGTGGGCTTACTTTAATTTCGACGAAAACACCAAGTCGGCGAGTGCGAATCCAAAAGAGGGATGCTTCCAGTGCCACGATCAGCACGCCGCTGTCGAACACAGTTTCGTGCAGTTTTATCCAACCCTGAAACCCGTGGCTAAGAAGTTCGGCACCTATAACCAGGAGCGAGAGAAGGTGGACTAAGGCAACCCGTGATTGTCACCGCACTAAGCAAGGAATCTGCTCCCCATGGTCGTGGCAAGAGACCAGATCGCCTGCCCCTCAGAACGAGAAGAGAAGATTTGAACGGCAGGCCTTCAACTCCGCGCCTTTGAGGCACGATTCGCGATTCTCACGAAGCCCTTGGCACGGGCATTGTTCTCCAGGGTTTCCAATCGGGATCGCCCGGCCGTCGCACTGCCAGTGTTGATTTCGAGTGCTCCCAGGTGGAGCTGGGCTTCCCAGCTTTCTTGGACGAAACCGATCTTCTCCGCTTCCGACAGAGCTTGTTTCAACAATGGAGCCGACTTGGCGATGCCCGCGGCCCCGATCTTGACTTCGAGTGCGACTCCCCGATGTTGGGTCTTGGCTGAGAGCGCCAGGCTTTTGGCAGCTTCGGCTCGGGCATCGGCGGCCTTGCCCTGAGCCGCCAGCGCTTGAGCTAACCAAATACGCGCAATGGCTTCCTGATCCCTTACTTTGCCTGCCTGCAGGTCTGACAGCGCCGAACGGAGTCTAGACTCGGCCGCAGCCGGTTGGTCCTCTTCGATGTCAACTCTCGCCAGGTCGATCTGGCTGTCCGACACCGAATCCTTTTCCCCCAGTTCCTTGCGCAACGATAGCGCTTCTTCGAACTGTTTTCGTGCGCCGGGTAGATCGCCGTGCTCCCACAGCACACGGCCCAGGCCGGACAGCGCAATGGCCGCCTCATGTTTCTCCCCGCCTTCCCGGCTCGCCGCGAGGGCTTGGATATAGCTCTTCTTGGCTCCCTCCAGGTCGCCGGAGATGAGCAGCACGTCTCCCAAGCCGACCATTGGGTATGCGGCTTTCATTTTCTCGCTGTTCTTTTGGAACAAGGAAAGCGACTCTGCGTATGCCGCCTGGGCGCCAGCGAGATCGCCCAAGTGCAATTTCATCTCCCCGAGATTGGTCAGAGCAGTTGCCGCAGCGGTTTCTGACCCCACTTCGCGGCCGATAGCCAGGGATTCTTCGAACTTATCGCGGCTGCCCCTGAGATCGCCTTCGCTGACCAGCTGTGCGGCAATGTTGTTCAGAGTCGCCGCGATATTGACCTTGTCGCCGGTTTCGCGATAGATCGCGAGCGCCTGCTCTGACAGCTTCTTTGCCGTTGCGCCGTCCCCCTGGTCTCCCACCACGCTGGCGCGATTGTCCAGCGCTCCCGCAAGTCCGCTGAGATTTCCAATCTCCTGATCGATTTGCGCCGTTTGCTGGTAGGTCTCCTTGGCCTTCTCCAGATCTCCCAGGTCGTACAAAGCGTTTCCGATATTGTTCAGAGCCTGCGCCACACCGAAGCGGTCCCCTGCCGACGCCGAGATTTGCTGCGCGGTCTGGCAAAACGGAATCGCTGCCTTAGGGTCGCCCAGGTTGCGCAGCGCGGTACACTCCGCCATACGGGCGCGGGCAACCAGGAATTTCGCCCCTTGCTTTTCGCCTTGCTCGACGACCCGCGCGGCCAGGGCTTTCTCCCGGTTGAAATCGGAGAGCACATGTGCCGCGCGTGCTTCGGTCAGATCCAGCCGCAGGTCGTCCCGCTGGGGAGCCGGAAGCTGCCGCAACTTGGCGACTGTCGCCAGCGCGTCATTTGCTTTGCCGCCTGAGATCTGCGCTCCCGCTAGCTTCAGGCCGAAATCCGGATTGTCCGGCGCAGCCTCGAACAGCTTCTGATAGGTTGCGATCGCCTGTGTCCATTGGCTGGACGCCTCGTAGTACTGGCCTTCCACTTCGAAGCGCTCTTCGCGGGGCATTTTTCCTGAAAGGTCAAAGGCTTGTTTTGCGGTTTCAGTCGCTTTGGCGTCGTACCCGAGCGCACTCCATGCGGCTGCCAAGGCAACTCGCGAGGGAACGTGTTGTGGGTCCGCAGCGATCGCCTTGAGCAGGAGGTCGCGCGCGCCCAGAGCGTCGTAGGCTCGCAACTTCTCCAGCCCTTCGGCATACAATTTCGCCGCTTCCAGGTTTGCCGGACGCGTCGCCTTCACCGCGACTTCCGCGCTCGACGGCACCTCACCTACGCCCAGCTTTTCCCGGAGGCGGGCGCCCGCACGCGTGACCAGATCGTCCAGTTGTGCCTCGGTACCTTTGTCGGAAACCACAGCGAGGGTGCGACCCGAAGCAGCTTCTTGCAAACGCAAATCGAGCCGGATTTGCCCTTCTGCATTCGAACCCAGGTCAAGATAAGAACCGAGAACAACGTAGTCGCTTCCCAGATTTCTCCGCACTCGTTCCAGGGTATCGGCCGCCAATGTATCGGTTTCGGGCAAAGAGAGGTCATTCTTGACGCGCGCGACGTTTTCTCCGGAGATAGTAAGCAACTTCTCCCCGGCAGCTAACTCCGTGGTCAGCATTTCCGATAGAGCGGTAGAAAGCCACGCCGTGTCGGAGCGGCCGGACAGGTTCTTGAATCCGAGTACTGCCACCGACGTACGTGCATTGAGCGGTGTCACTGCTACCGACACATGTCGGCGGCTGAGCAGCCAAAAACCGGCAGCAATTAAAGTGAAGGCCACAATTCCGGCGCCCGCCTTCAGCCACGTGGTTTTCTTACGCCGCTGAGCCCCGATCTGCACTCCTGCGGTCAGGCGTTCCAAATCGGCGCCCAGTTCGCGCGCCGACTGGTAACGCTCGACGGGTTTTTTCGCGAGCGCCTTGCGGATTACATTCTCCAGGCCGGGCGAGATATCAGGGTTCAGCAGGCGGGGCATTTCCGGTTCGCGATTCAGAATCGCATCAATCAGCAGGGGGCCGTTGGTTTCAGGGAACGGGCGTTTTGCCGTGGCAAGTTCATACAAGACGGCGCCCAGTGCCCAAATATCGCTTCTTGAATCCGTCGGCTCGCCACGCAACTGCTCGGGAGCCATGTAGGGCAAAGTCCCGGTAATCTGCTGCGAGGCGGTCATGCTCGCGGTCTTGGCGATTTCGTGTTCCGGGTGTGCGAATTGTGCCAACCCGAAATCGAGGATTTTCAGGCGGCCGTCGCTGGTCAGACGCAGATTTGCCGGTTTCAAATCGCGATGCACGATGCCTTGCGCGTGTGCCGCTTCCAGCCCTTGGGCCAGCTGTATGCCCAGAGCTAGCACTTCTCGCTGGGGAAGCGATCCGCCGGCGATCTTGGAATCGAGCGTGGCCCCGGGGACATATTCGGTGACCAGGAAATCAGTAATGTCCGCCGAATCAAAGTCGAAAATGGTGGCGATATTCGGGTGGTTTAGTTTGGATAGGGTGAGCGCCTCTCGACGGAAGCGTTTTCGGGTGGCCTCGTCTTCGAGCGTTCCTTGCGGCAACACCTTTAAAGCCACATCACGTTCCAAGCGTTCGTCATGGGCCAGGTACACGACGCCCATTCCGCCGGCTCCGATTTCCTTCAGAACGCGATAGTGACCCAGTGTCTGACCGATCATTGATGAGGAGTGTCACGCAAGCCGCCGCATGCGTCAACTGGCATGCACTAGGACCGGAGCTTGGAAGCTTTGTTGGCAATCAGGTTGAACTGCCGGGCCCGCGCTTCCTTTTCAATGGTGCTCAAGTGGGTAAAGCCGGTTGCAGCCTTGCCTGACTTTAATTCGATCTCACCGATGGCAAGTCTTGCTTCCAACTCGTACGGGAAATATCCAAACTTTTTCGTTTCAGCAAGCACCGAGGCCAGTTGCGATAGGGCTTGCGCAGTTTTCCCGGTTGCCGCCAGCACACTTGCGCTGGCCAGCGAGGCCTCGAAAGTGGGAATCCGGTTTCCCGCTTTTTGCGCGAAAGATGTCGCCTTGTCCGCCGCATCTTGGGCGGCCGAGACGTCGTGCTGCTCCAAAGCCGCCTTGGTGAGCGTCGCATAGGCAACGGCCATTAAGTCCCATGCGTTCTGCTTCTCAAACTCGGAAATCGATGTGCGAAGCACTTTCTCTGCGTGCTCGGGATGCTGTTCTTCCAGCGAAATGGCCGCAAGTTGTACGTTGCTGAGCGCTGCATTAAGGGCTTCGCCCATCTCCTCCCGCATGCGCAAAGCTTCTTCCGAATACTTGCGAGCTTCGCCCAGATTGCCTTCTGCCAAAGAAACGGCCGCTAGACCGAAGGTGGCAAAAGCTTCTCCCCTGCGATGGGCGGTCTCCTGATGTACGCGAATGGCTTCCTGGTAGTTCAGTTTCGCGTTCGGCAGGTCCCCGATCTCCTCCAACACCACGCCCAGGTTGTTCAGGGTTGAACCCATCCCGCGTTTATCCCCCACCTCGGTGAACGCCTGCAGGCCCTCGCGATGAAGGCGCAGCGCCCCCTTGAGATCTCCCAAGCCATCGAGTACATTGGCGAGGTTTCCCAGCCCTCCGGCAACTCCGGCTCGGTCGCCGATTTCCCCATCGATCTTGAGGGTCTGCTCGTAGTAGTCGCGTGCCTGCTCCAGCTTGCCAAGTTCGTAGTAGACGTTTCCGATCCGGTTCAGGGCCGCGGAGGTGTTCTGTTGTGCACCCAGCTTGCGAAAGATAACGAGCGATTCTTCAAACCTTTTCTTCGCGTTTTCATAGTCGCCTCTGTCGTAGAGGACGTCGCCCACGCGCTGCACGGCAACTGCCGAGCCACGCTGATCCCCCGCCGCCGTGAACAGCTGTTGGGCCCGCACGAACGCCTTCGTGGCTTCATCCGCCTGGCCCATGCGCTCGCTCGCACCTCCTTCCGCAAGCAAGGCTTGCGCAACCACCAGGTTCGCAGCCTGAGCCTCACCTTTTTTCACTGCCCGCAATGCGGCAGCTTGGGAATGCTTAAAATCACCCAGCGATGATGCGGCCTTGGCTTCCATCAAATCAATGCGCGCGTCATCGGTGGCGGGGCTTGGCATTTGTTGCAGTGCTTGGATCGTCTTCAGCGCCTCGCCACCCTGGCCGGCGGCAACCTGTACATTCGCCAGACGCAATCCGTAGTCCACGTTATCCGGAAAGAACTGCCAAAGGGTTCGATAGCTCTCAATCGCCCTCGGCCAGTCACGTTGCAGTTCGCGATACCCGGCTTCGATGGACAGCTTCTCCTGACGCGATAAATTGCTGGAAAGTTCGAATGCTTTCTTCGACTGTTCCTGCGCCTTCGTGTCATAACCTAATGCAGACCAGGCCGAGGCCAAGGCAGCATGCGAAGGAGCGTGGGTAGGATCGGATGCCACCGCGCGTTCCAGGAGATCGCGGGCACGCTGCGCTTCGAACCGGCGCAATTTAGCCAGCCCTTCCGAATAGAGGCGCGCCGCCTCTGGTTTTGCGGGCAACGAAGCGCGGACATTTGCCACTTCGGAGGTAGGGACCACTCCGAGGCCGAGCTTCTCCCGCAATTCGGCGCCGGTCCGCGAAACCAGGTCAAGGAGACCACTTTGCGTTCCGGTTTCCGACAGCAAAGCGATTGTTTCTCCCGCTGCCGTATCCTGCAGCCGAAGGTCTAACCGAAGCTTGTCGTTGCCGTTCTTGCCCGTCGCTACATAGGAGCCGAGAACTACTAAATCCGTGCCCAGACGCTTGCGAATCCTGGTCAGAGTGTCCGCACCGAAGCTGTCCGCGTCTGCCAGTGACAAGTCTGACTTCATGCGCGCAACATTCTCGCCTGGGACAGTACGCAGTTGTTCCCCCGCTGCCAGTTCTGTGGTCAGCATTTCGGAAAGTGCAGTAGAGAGCCATGCGTCATCCTGGTTCCCCGAGAGGTTCCTGAATCCGACCACCGCGACCGACCGCCGCCAGTTGACCGGCGAGGTTCTGGAATTCACTGTGCTGCGTCTGAACCCCGGTCTCCAGTCTGAAACATAGAGCGCTGTTACTGCGGCAACGAGCAGCACCCCAATGGGTACAAGGCGCCAGGTCCGCGCAACAGGGCGACGGACAGGAACACTACCGCTGCTCATTCGCTCAAGATCAATGCGCATCTCTTTCGCGGACTGATAGCGCAAGTTCGGATCTTTATCGAGCGCCTTCAGAACCACGCTTTCCAGGGCAGGAGAAATCTGCCGGTTGTGACTGCTGGGTGGGGAAGGAACGCGCTCCAGAATTTCCGCCACTAGTTGTGGCCCCGAGGTGCTGGCGAAGGCACGTTTGCCGGTTGCCAGTTCGTACAGAACAGCGCCCGCCGAATACAGATCGCTGCGTTCGTCCGCCTTCTGCCCGCGCAGTTGCTCCGGCGCCATATACGGAACCGTACCGCTGACCTCTTCCGCCCTGGTCAGGGTGACGGTGGCTGCAGCAACGTCGTCAGCCGCGCTCCATTGCGCCAGACCGAAGTCGAGAACCTTCAGTCTTCCGTCCGTAGTCAACCGCAAATTGCCCGGCTTCAGGTCGCGATGGACAATGCCTTGTGCATGGGCCGCCTCTAATCCTTCGATCATCTGGATTCCAAGCCGAATCACTTCACGCTCGGGAAGCGGACCAGAGGTTAGCTTCATGTCAAGGCTGATGCCAGCCACCAACTCCATGACCAGGAAGTCCATGCCGTCCTGTTGCCCGAACTCGTAAATTGCCCCCACATGAGGATGATTCAGTTTCGCCAGAGCCATGGCTTCGCGGCGGAAGCGACGTCGCGCATTTTCATCGGAGAGCGTGCCCGGCGGCAGCACCTTGATGGCAACATCGCGTTCCAGTTGCTCGTCGTGAGCGCGATATACGACGCCCATACCGCCCGCACCGATCTTTTCGAGCATGCGGTAATGGCTGAGAGTCGTATTGAGCATGGGAAAGCCGGGAAGTGGTTGCCAAATGGTAGTCACCCGGCGCGACGGGGTCAACCGCTTCTACTACAATGCTGGCATGGGATGGCTTGTGTTCACCGCGGTCGACCTGTATATGGGAGTCGTGTTGATTGACCTGCTGGCGCGAAGTGAGTCCCTTCCGGAACCGAAGCGGCGCAGACTTCAGAGCGCGAAGAGAATCACCCTCGCCCTATTCGCGCTCACAGTCATGGGCATTGTTCTGAAGTGGTTCGCCAGGAGATGGATGTGAAAATAGTTTCCCACATGGTAGTGCCTTCAGAGTAACCTTTCCCCTCGTTACGGAAGTGTGATGACCAGCGCGTTTTGGCTTGTAAGCCGTTTTAAAACAGGTACTTAGTCTAATTGTGAATGCTTTGTCCAAATCCCAGTTTTCTGTTGCGGCTCAGTCCTAAGTCTCTTAATATCGGAAAGTTGCAGGTTATCGCAACTGGACCTCAGCCCAGTGGCATCTCTCGTGCATCTACTTAGCTGTGAATACCGGGGACAGGTATAGGAAATTGATGTTGACCAAGGGCTCTGCATTTACTCGTCTCATGCTTATTGCGGCCTTCCTGCTTGGCGCTTGCAGCAGTGGTTTCAGCGCGAGCGTCAGTACTCATACGCTTACCAGCAAAACCAGGAATCCTTCGGTGAGTGAGACCACGCACGCCAGAAAGCGCATGCGGCGCCTGGCCCGCAGCCGCGCACGCACCCGTACCCACTCCGCCCGTATTGTGCGGACGACTCGACGTCATCGCCGTTACTATGAACGTTTTCTCGCCAGTTCCTTCGTGACCGGCGATGTCACTGAGGGCGACGTGACTACCGGGGAAGATCCAGTTGTTCGTCAGGCTGCGATCGATGCCCTGGGCAACATGAATGGGACCGTGCTCGCCATCGAGCCCACAAGCGGCCGTATCCTGGCGATGGTCAACCAGAAACTCGCATTATCGAGCGGCGCTCAACCCTGCTCCACCATAAAGCTTTCGGTCGCGCTCGCGGCATTGAGCGAAGGCCTGATCACGAAGCAGACGGAGGTCCGCCTCGGGCGGCGCAGCCGTATGAATCTGACCCAGGCTCTGGCGCATTCCAATAACGCCTACTTCGAAGCGCTGGGACGTCAGCTTGGATTTGAGAAGGTCAGCTACTACGCCCACCAGTTCGGACTCGGCGAACTCGCCGGCTATGGTATCCAGGGTGAGCAACTTGGCACTTATCCGGAAGCTGAGATTCCGACCGCCTTGGGCGGCGTGGGAAAAATGTGCTCATTCGGCGAGGGCATCTCGATGACCCCGTTGCAACTGGGCGCTTTGGTTTCAGCCATCGCTAATGGCGGCACCCTCTACTATCTCCAGCATCCCAACAGTCCCGAAGAAGTTGCCAGTTTCCAGCCGCGAATCAAGCGCCACCTTGATATTGCGGAACTGATTCCGGAAATTTCTGACGGAATGGCCGGCGCTGTATCGTACGGTACAGCCCGCACAGTGAAATTGAATTTCAACGAAGAAGAGATCCTGGGTAAGACCGGCACCTGCTCCAAGGCAGGCACTCGTTTCGGGTGGTTTGCTTCTTATGCCAACACTGAAGTCGGCCGCATCGTGACCGTGGTGTTCCTGGAAGGCGGACGCCCCACTTTCGGTCCCAAAGCCGCAGAGATCGCGGGACGCATGTACCGGGGCCTATACGACCATGACTTCTTCATGGTCAAACCGACGCTCCCCACCAGCACTGCAAATGTGAAAAGCCTCAGTACACCTCAACAATAATCGCGTGCGTTCAGGAGCCCTGCATAAAGGGGTTCTTTTGTCCCTCACCTGAGTCTCACCATCACGAGTCAAATATTCTGACTTGTGAGCATCCACCTTTTCTCGCAAGCCATCCTAGTCTCGCTAGTGAATTGGAAAAGGTGTGTACACGTGAAAAGACTCGTAAGTAAGATTTTATGCATTGGAGTATTCCTGTTCGGAGCGGTTCTCTGGGCGCAGACGGATTCCGGTCAGTCTGCCGCCGCGCCGGACAATACCAAAACCAACCAGCGGGATCGCAATTCCAGCGAACCTACCGCCGACCAGCAGAAGGGCAATCAATCGGATCGTGAGTTGACTCGCGCCATTCGTCGCGCGCTGGTGCACGACAAATCATTGTCCACCTACGCTCACAACATCAAGGTGATCGCTCAAAACGGAGTAGTCACGCTGAAAGGGCCGGTTCGCACCCAGGAAGAAAAACAATCCGTGGAAGCGAAAGCCGCTGAGGTTGTGGGTGCGCCCGACAAGATCCACAGCGAACTCGAAGTGACCGGAGTCGAGGCCAGCAAGAAACCCTCGCCGGGCCACAGCCCAAACCGGTAGTCATCCAGCAGACAAAAGGAGTTCAAATATGGCAGGTAAAAACACCGCAGTTTTTGGCATCTACCGTGATCGCGGCACGGTGGAGAACGCCGTCGACATCTTGCGCGAGGAAGGTTTCCGCAATACTGACATCTCCGTGCTGTTTCCCGAGAACGAAGGAACCAAGGATTTTGCGCACGAGAAAAATACCAAGGCTCCGGAAGGCACAGCGACTGGCGCCGGCACCGGGGCCGTTGTTGGTGGCGGTCTGGGTTGGTTGGCCGGAATTGGCGCTCTGGCGATCCCAGGCGTTGGTCCTCTCATCGCGGCAGGTCCAATCGTGGCCGCGTTGGCCGGGGTTGGTGTTGGCGGAGCCATCGGCGGCATAGCGGGCGCCCTCATCGGGATGGGCATTCCGGAATACGAGGCCAAGCGCTATGAAGGCCGAGTGAAAGAAGGTGGGATCCTTCTTTCGGTGCATTGCGACGATTCAAACTGGGTTAAACGGGCAAAGGATGTCCTGGAGCGCTCTGGCGCACAAGACATTTCTTCAACAGGAGAGGCGTCCGCAGATTTCCAGAAAACTGACAAACCCATGCAACGCGCAAGCTAGCTCACCCGCAGTCCAGCCAAAGCCTCCCTCACCACGAGGGAGGCTTTTTTCGCTTCAGGGCTTAGGCGGACGTCAGATGACCCCGAACGGCATGGAGCAGTTGTTCGGCGGAGAATGGTTTTTCCAGAACGGACGAACTAGTGCAGTAGTTGCCGGCCAGTAATACATCGCTGTATCCGGACATCAACATGATTTTTGAAGAGGGGCGCAGGCTTCGAAATTTCTCCGCCAACTCGGTTCCATCCAAGTCGCTTCGCAAGTCCACATCCGTGATCAGCAGGTCGATGATGTTGTCATGCGTTCGGGCAATCTCCAGCGCATCTTCCGGGCTGGCCGCGAGCAGCACGCGATAGCTTTCGCTCTCCAGCACCTCGCACAGCATTTCCGAGAGCCCAGGCTCATCTTCAACGACCAGCACCGTTGCTGGCTTGTTCGAGAGCGGCACCCCTTTACCTGGTCGCTGCGGCTGCTCGACCTCGATCGTTTCAACCATCGTGGGAAAGTAGATCGAAAATTTACTGCCCTTGCCAACTTTACTCTCGACCGTGATGTACCCTCCGCTCTGTTTCACGATGCCGTAAATGATCGAGAGACCAAGCCCGGTGCCTTTGCCACATCCCTTGGTAGTGAAAAACGGCTCGAAGATTCGGGACGCGATCTCCTCTTCCATTCCAAGCCCGGTGTCGGCGACAGAGACCATCACATAGGTTCCTGCATTCACCCGTGGAAGGTTGATCTGATAAGACTCCACATTCGCTGTGCTGATGAGAAGTTGTCCACCGCCGGGCATGGCGTCACGGGCGTTTAGCGCCAGGTTCATCAGTACCTGTTCGATCTGTAGCGGGTCGACTTTGACACTTCGCAGGTCGGGGGCCAGTTCCATCGCAAGATCGATATTGTGACTGATCACCGGTTGCAACATCTTCGCAAAGTGAGCTACCAGATCATTCAGATCGACTACCTTTGCCTGCATCAATTGCTTACGGCTGAAGGCGAGCAATTGGCGTGTCAAGGCTGCCGCTGCCTCAGCGGCTCGCCGGACTCCTGCAGCGTGTCTCGCCGAAGGCGAGGACTCCGGCAGGTCGCGCTGCATCATCTCCGCATAGCCGAGAATTACCCCCAGTAGATTATTGAAATCGTGCGCGAGCCCTCCCGCGAGCACTCCGATTGCTTCCAACCGCTGCGATTGGGATACCTGCTCCTGCAGGCGCTTACGCTCGGTGATGTCATGCATCGCGATCATGGCCCCGAGTTTTTGGCCGCGAGCACCGGTCAGCGGCCGGCCACTCACCAAGACCGAACGCGTATCACCGTTCTTCGGAACCAGCTTGACCTCAAGATCACGGAATCGCTCCCCGTGTAACGCGCGGTACAAGGGAATTTGTTCCAGTTTGGCCGGCGTCTTTTCGTCTTCCAGGTAAATGCCGTATTCCTGCGCCCACTTCTCCGGAGGGAAGGGGTGTACCGCGCCTCCCAAAATTTCAGAACTCGCGCGATTGAAGCGGGTGATTCTGCCCTCGGCATCGCATGCAACGATGCCTTCCGCCATATTCTCCAGAACCGCTTCCAGGAATTCGCGCTCATGCCGTAGCAACGCTTCTGCGCGCTTACGTTCCGTGACGTCATGAGCCATTCCGCGCACTATGGGGGTTGGTAGTCCTTCAGTACGCAAGGTGTTTCGATATTCCCAGAAGCGCCGCTCGCCAGTACGCGTCATAAGGACCAACATGCCTTCAGCGGTGCCCGTCTTCTTGACCCTGTCCAGATAAACTTCGAATTGATCACGAACTTCGGGAGCAAGCAGTTCGCGCATTGGAATCTTCAGCAGTTCCTCGACCTCGTATCCGAGGATTCGCGCAGGAGCGGGATTTACCGATAGAAGTCTTCCTTCCAGATCATGCGTGCACAACAGGTCCTGGCTATGCTCAACCAGGTCTTTGTACAGGTCCGCATTTGAAGGCGACGGCGGGTGAGCCACGTGGAACCTCTGCAGCGATCGGATTCCGTGTTACGGCATTTTATCCCAGCCCCGGTCTGTCCGGTAATTGCGTTCGATGGCTGAAAAGCCGCACGAGCCGAATCGTGTCGCGTAAGGCAATGGAGCGAAGCTTAGAACTTGAACTGACTCGGGACTGCGGTTCTCACCGTGCGTGCTCCGGGTAAGGGAATTTCGCCCCATCATCTCGCACGTTCTTGGAGGCTGGCAGGCATGCGAGACGGAAGCATAATCAGTCAGGTTACCGTCTTTGATTCACTTCGTCGCGCGCAATCACGCCGTCCTTGATGTGGATGACGCGGTGGGCATATTCCGCGATGTCGTGCTCATGGGTGACCAGCACGATGGTGTTGCCGCCCGCGTGCAAGCGATCGAATAATGCCATGATCTCGTTTCCGGTCTGAGAATCAAGATTCCCCGTCGGTTCGTCCGCCAGAATGATCGAAGGACGGTTCACCAGAGCACGCGCAATCGCTACTCGCTGTCGCTGTCCACCGGAAAGCTCGTTGGGCTTGTGGTTCATGCGAGATTCCATGCCTACAGAAGTCAGCGCATCCTTGGCACGCTGCAGCCGTTCTTCATTGGGAATCCCGGCATAGATCAGCGGCAACTCTACGTTGTGCAGGGCCGTGGCGCGCGCCAGCAAATTGAAGGTCTGAAACACGAAACCGATTTCCTTGTTTCGAATGCGCGCCAGTTCGTCATCATCCAGTTCGCTGACCTGCTGACCGTTCAACCAGTACTGTCCCTTGGTGGGAGAATCGAGGCAACCGATCAAATTCATCAACGTTGACTTGCCCGAACCTGACGGCCCCATGATCGCCACATATTCGTTTCGCGCAATACGGAGGTTCACCCCGCGCAGCGCATGCACCTGCTGCTCGGAGTCCATGTCATAGGTTTTCCAGAGGTCCACGGTTGAGATCATGTACGACTCGGGAGGAGCCGACACCTGGGGCTGCTGCATGCTGATCACTTCTGCCGTTGCCATCCTCTTCTCCTGGTCCTCTGGGGACAAGCCATACTCCGAACTTGGTGTGGTGTTAGACGGGCCTTGTGGTCAATCGTTAGGAGATCGCAAGCACGCTAACCCTCGTTGTTTTCTTCCTTCTTCGGTGCCGTATTATCTACTTTGACGCTAGCCCCGGGCCGCATGGTTCGCAAGGCCTTGTAGCTGCCGGTAACGATCTCGTCACCCTCACGCAATCCCTGCAAGATCTCAACCTCTGTGGTTCCGGTGATCCCGGTCCGAACCGGCACAAACTCCGCCTTTTTCTCGCGGATCACAAACACTCCCTGGAGTTCCTCATTGTTTTTCGCGGTGGAGGTTTGCGGGCCGGCAGCCTGCACCGATCCTTTGTCGTCGACCCGGGACCGAAGGTCTGACTGGCTCCTTACCGTGAGTGCCTGGATCGGAATCGTGAGCACATTGGTGCGCGTGGCCGTCGTAATCTTCGCCGTCGCCGACAACCCCGGACGCAAGTCCTGCGGTGGGTTGCTTATGGTCACCACGACTTTGAAGTCCTTCGCTTCCTGGCTCGCGGTGGTCTGCTGCGAGGTGGAAACCCCGGTTGAGCGAACGATCGCGTTGTTGCCGATCTCTGAAACAAATGCCTTAAAGACCTGCTTGGGAATCGCGTCAATGCTGACTTCCGCGGGTTGCCCCACAGCCACATTCACGATATCGGTTTCGTCCACCTTCACTTCCGCCGTAATGACGGACATGTCCGCAAGGGTCATCAGAGTCGAACCGGGCGAATTCTGGATTCCAATCACCACGGTTTCGCCCTCTCGAACCGGAAGGTTTGTAATGACCCCGTCAAAAGGCGCTTGATACGCCGTTTTTTGGAGCACGTCGGCAACCCGCGTCAAGTTCGCCTTTGCCTGGCCAATTCTGCGCTCAGCTGATTCTTTCTGGGCTCTCGCCTGCACGATTCGCGCTTCGGCCTGGGCCAGTCCCGCCACCGCTGACGCGTAAGCATTCTTGCGGCTGTCAAACTCCGAGGTCGCAATCAGCTGTTCCTTGTACAGCGACTGTGCCCGGTCCCAATCCAGCTTCATGCGATCCGCATCAGCCTTGGCTCGCTCCTGGTCGGCGACCGCAGTTTTCAAGGCCGCATCTGCCGCCAAGGCATCTGTCTGGGCCACCTCTAGGGAGGCACGCGTGGCGTTCACATCGGCTGCGGACTGCACATTCTCAAGTTGAGCCAGCAACTGGCCTCTTTTGACGCGGTCCCCTTCCTTCACATAGAGCTTGGTGATCTTTCCGAACGCATTGGCTCCGATATTCACGTAAGTCTTTGGCTTCACTTCCCCTGAAGCGCTGACTACCGAGGTGAGATCCAGGCGCTGAACCTTGCTCGTCTGGACGGTGACTAAATCCTTATGGCTGCGGTAGACAATTCCGCCAACCACGGCGAACAGCACAACTGCTGAACCCACCCCAATGGTGACCTTCTTCCAGGCGCGCATTCCAGTTCTCAAGTACTAAGTGCTGCAGAATCTTCGTTCCTGGACAGGCACACATCCTCTGATACGACCCCGCCCGGCCAAAAGTTCCCGATGGTCAAAAGCAGGTCGGATAAGCGACGGAAGATTCGCAGGCGTACCCACAATTATAACGTGGCAGGTCTGTTTTCTTGCTTAAAAACAATACATTAGAAACATAACAGTCCTGTGTTTTCTTGCCCTTGACCTTGCTTCACGCGCATCAAAGTCATAGAATGGCTACCACCAAAAGTGTTTCCAGAGGTGCCCCTTCTATGTCCCGGGTAGGCTTTCGTGGTTATTTCGCTTGGACCTTGGTTTTCGTCGTTTGGCTCGGTCTCGGTCTGTCTCGCGCGCAGAATGCGGACGCCGACCAATCCGCTCAAGATGCCACACAAGGTCAGTCTGCGAAGGAAGCCGATCCTCTCAAGCGGCCACTCACCGACAAGCAGAAGAAAGCGAATGCCAAGTCGCTGAAGATCGAGTTAGGCAAGACCTATCGCAAGTGGCTCGACGAAGATGTGCGCTGGATCATCACTGATGAAGAGCGTTCCGCTTTTAAACAGCTCTCCAATGACGAAGAGCGCGACCAGTTTATTGAAGCCTTCTGGCAGCGGCGGGACCCCACTCCGGACACGGTTGAAAACGAGTTCAAAGAAGAACACTACCGCCGCATTGCATACGCCAATGAACATTTCGCGGCCGGCATTCCCGGCTGGAAGTCCGATCGCGGCCGTATTTACATCCAGTACGGTCCGGCAGACGAGATCGAATCCCACCCCTCCGGCGGAACCTACGAGCGGCCGATCGACGAAGGCGGCGGTTCGACTTCAACTTTTCCCTTTGAGGACTGGCGTTACCGCTATCTCGAGGGCATCGGACAGGAAGTCATCATCGAGTTCGTCGATACCTGCATGTGCGGCGACTACCACATGACCATGGACCGGTCGGAGAAAGACGCGCTGCTCTATACTCCCAACGGCGGTCTGACTCTTTACGAGCAGTTGGGGACGGCCAGCAAGACTTCGCGCTTCACCAATGGCGGTATTGAGCGGTTGGGATACGGTCCGGGCGGCGCGCTGAATGCGCAATCGAAAGAATTCGATCGCCTTGAGCAGTTCGCGAAGTTACAGAAGCCGCCGGCTGTGAAGTTCAAAGACCTGGAAGAAGTCGTCAGCCACAAGATCAGCGTCAACTTGATGCCATTCGATGTGCGCGCCGACTTTGTGAAGGTCACCGGCGATACCGTTCTGGTTCCAGTTACCATCCAAATCAAGAACCGTGACGTGACCTTCCAGAACAAGGACGGGGTCCAGCGCGGGACCGTGAATATTTTCGGCCGCGTAACCACTCTGAGTGGTCGCATTGCGCAGACGTTCGAGGATACCGTGCAGCAGGACATCCCCGCCGAGTTGCTACCCAAGGTCACGGAGAACTCTTCGGTGTACTGGAAGGCATTGCCGCTGCGTCCGGGCATGTATCGCTTCGATATCGTGGTGAAAGATGTGAATGGCGATCGCGTCGGCACCTGGAGCAAGGGCGTTCGCGTGCCGGATTTCGCCGATGACAAGCTGGAAGCGTCGTCGCTGATCCTTGCCGATCAGATGGAACCGGTAGCCGCGAAGAACGTGGGAACCGGAAATTTTGTCATCGGACAGACCAAGGTTCGTCCGCGAGTCAGTCCTTCTGATGGAAAGCCGGTCGTTTTCAAACGCGACCAGAAGCTGAATTTCTGGATGCAGATCTACAACTTGTCGATGGATGACAAGACGCACAAACCATCGGCCACGGTGGAGTACAACGTGATGAATACCGCAACCAACAAAGCGGTCATTCATACCGTGGAATCCACGGAGCAGATGGGCAATGTGGGCGACCAGCTGACGCTGCAGAAAACGCTGGCCGCCGCGAATTTAGGTCCGGGTGTTTACAAGATTCAGATCAAGGTGAACGACAACATTTCCAAGCAGACCGTGGACCCGTCGGCCACTTTTGCCGTCGAGTAGCACCAGCTTGGTTAACTCCCTCAATGGAGTCACATGATGCTCCGTAAGCTCGGGTTCTTGGTAGTTGCGTTGGGCCTGGCGCTTCCGGTGTCCGCTGCGGACAAGCCGGGGTCGATCTCCGGGTTTGTGCGCAGTGCGAGCGGGATGCCGCAAATGGGTGCCCTGGTCGAGGTGCTCGGTTCCGCAGCTCGGTCGCTGAGGGTTTTTACCGACGAGAATGGGTACTACGCTGCTGCCGGTCTTGTCCCCGGCACGTACGACGTTAAGGTTTCCGCGCCTTCGTTCCTGCCTTCGATTCGTGAGCACGTAGGGTTGCGCGGGGGCGCTGCCGCGGTCGTGAATCTCACGCTGAACACGCTCTTTGACGGTGTCCAACTCGCACCCTCGCGTCAAGGCTCGGAAGACGATGATTGGAAGTGGGTGCTTCGCACGGTTTCGAACCGGCCCATCCTGCGCGTACTGGAAGACGGGACCCCCGCGCTAGTCGCGGAAAACAGCAGCCACGAGCTTAAGGGAACGTTGTCTTTTGTGGGCGGTTCCGCCTCCGACGGTTTTGGCAGTGCCTCGGACATGAGCACCGGTTTCCGGGTCGAGAAGTCCATCTTCGCCTCGGATGTCGTCGCTCTGACCGGGAACGTGGACTACAACAGCGGGTCGCCGAATGCGGCGTTGCGGGCCTCGTTTGAGCATCGCATGAGCAACGGTTCGGTCCCGCGAATTGCGTTGACCATGCGGCGTCTGGCCTCCCCCGACCTGAACCTGAAGAATGCCGGCATGCAGGCTCTGGCTTTGCAGACCTCCGATCAAGTCACGCTGGGAGACATTCTCGAGCTGAAATTCGGAAGCGAGCTGCAGACCATTCAATTCCTCGGACGCGTTACTGCGTTTCGTCCCTTCGGGTCCGTGGACCTTCACCTCTCGCCAAACACAGTCGTCGAGTATGCCTATTCCACATCAGAGCCCGACGCCCGCACCGAAAAGGGGTTCGACTCCGCTCCTGCTGACCTCAGCGAATCGGGTCCGCGCCTGAGCTTGTCTCGATTCTCCCCCGCCCTGGAACATGCGCATCATCACGAAATTTCAGTGTCCCGGCGCATGGGGAAGACCAATCTGCAACTCGCCGCTTATTCCGACCGGGTGACAGATCCAGCGTTGACCGGAGTTGGTGAGGTGAGTTCCGCCAGCGGGGAAGTTCTTCCTGACATTTACTCCTCCAGCTTTACCTACCGCGGGCGCGATCTGGAAACTCACGGGATGCGGCTTGTACTGCAGCGCAAGATCAGCGCCGATCTGATGGCGACTTTGGACTATGGGTACGGTGGGGTACTGGAACTCTCCAAGTCCGACGTAAATGTCGCGGATGCCACTGAGTTCACGACGACACGGGACCGCCACAGCCTGGCGGGAAAGGTCAATGGCAAGCTGCCTGGAACCCGCACCGAGTGGGCTGCCTCCTATCGCTGGACCAGCGGTCAGGCGCTTACCCCCGTGGATTGGTTCAATGCTTCGCCGGGTCAGACAGACCCCTATCTGAGTTTCTTCATCCGGCAACCCATCCCCGGTACCAGCTTCCTCCCCGGGCATGTGGAGGCGCTGATTGATGTACGCAATCTGCTCGCCCAGGGTTATGTCCCGGTGATCGGGACAGACAAACGCACCGTTTACCTTGTGCAGTCTGCGCGCTCGGTTCGGGGCGGCGTAGCCTTCACCTTCTAAGTAATCGAACCCAGGTGAAAAAGGCAGGATGGCTCTCGCCTTTTTGTTACTTTCCCGAACCAGTCAAGGCCACATCCTGGCTTGCCCCGCTTCCGTCCACGATCGTCAGGTTCGCCGAGCGGGCCCCAGTGGTCTTGGGGGTGAAAGTCACGCTCACCGCACATGTCCCACTCGGCGTCAAAGGCGAAGTGCATCCATTGTTAGCTGAGAAGTCTCCCACATTGCTGCCGGTAATGGTGACTGAGGAAACCGGGAGGAGAGTCTGTCCGGTGTTCGTGAGCGTGACCTTGACCGGATTACTGCTCTTTCCGACTCGGAGGCTTCCGAAATCAATCTGGGCCTTCGAAAGCTTCAGGTAAGTCCCTGTCCCCGAAAGGGTCACAATCTGCGGGCTTCCCGGCGCGTTATCTTTCACCGACATGGTGCCAGTGATCGCACCAGCGCTGGTAGGGCCAAAAGACACCGCAATCGTGCAACTGGCGCCAGGAGACAGGCTCGACGGACACAAGGCTGACTTGCTGAAGCCCGGGGAAATCGTAGTCCCGGTGAGCACCAGATTACTTGTGCCTGTGTTGCTCAAAGTCACAATCTGCTGCGCGCTTCTGGAACCGACCAGTTGGGTTGGGAATACCAGGCTTGTTGGGGTCACATTCGCCACCGGTCCCGGGGGAGCACCGTTGCCCGACACGGAAATCACCTGGGGACTATCGGAGGCATCGTCGGTAATCGTGATCGTGCCCGATTGAGCTCCCGTTGCGGTGGGAGCAAACGTGACTGAAATCTTGCAGCTTGCTCCAAATGGAAGACTCGAGCCGCAGGTGTTGGTCTGATCGAACTCCGCGCTGGCCTTGAAGGAGGTGATGTTAAGAGTCGCGGTTCCGATGTTGGAAAGGGTGACCGATTGCGGACTGCTCCTGGTTCCCACGACCTGGGTCCCAAAGTCGATCGTCGAGCTTGACAACGAGACGATTGGCATCTGCCCCGGAGTGGGCTGGGTAAGGACGGAGATCGTGCTCGCGCCCGCATTGCTCACAACGACATCGAGCAAACCGTCATTGTTGAAGTCTCCGGCCGCCACTCCGTTTGGCGTCGAGCCCGCGCTGCGATTGAGGTGAGGTTGAAAACTCCCGTCGCCGTTTCCCAGCAGTATTGAGACGTTGCTGGACGCCTGGTTGACGGTCAATAGATCGAGCTTGCCATCATCGTTGAAATCTCCCGTTGTGATCGCGACCGGGCCGGTTCCGGTGGCGAATACGGTCTGACCAGCAAATGTTCCGTCGCCATTGCCCAGCATGATGGAAACCGTGCTGTCGCCTTGGTTGGTGACCGCAAGGTCGAGACGTCCATCGGCATTGAAATCTGCGATCGCAAGCGCACTGGGACTGGTGCCCGTAGGAACGCTTGCGCTGGTCGTGAAGCTGCCCTCACCTTGTCCTGGGAGGATCGAAACTGAATTACTTCCCTGGTTTACGATCGCCAGGTCCAGCGCTCCGTTACCATTGAAGTCCCCGACACCTATCGCTACTGGCGTCGACTCCGTGTCAGCGCCTGAGGATGTTAGAGCGAACGTGCCATCTCCGTTTCCAAGAAGCACGGAACCGACGCTCTCAACGGTATCAGCCACTGCGATGTCGAGACGGCCATCGTTGTTGAAGTCTCCAATGCCAAGAGCGCCGGGGCCGATTCCGACCGCAATCGGGGAGTTTGGCGCCGAAGTAAATGTGCCATCGCCTTTGCCAAGCAGGATTGATACCGTGTTTTCGCCACTGTTCGCAACCGCGAGATCCAGCTTGCCGTCCGCATTGAAATCCCCCGCGGCGACTGCCAGTGGCGTGCTGCCGGTTGCAGGGCTGGCGGTTTGCGAAAAGGTGCCATTTCCGTTTCCCAGCAGTATCGTAAGCGTGTTGTTGCCGCTGTTTACGACCGCCAAGTCGAGCCGCTTATTTCCGTCGAAGTCCGCTGCTATTACCCCATGAGGCGTGATGCCGCTTGCGACATCAGTGCTGTTCAGCGACACTGAGGAACTCGGGCTGCCTACATGGAGATAGGCCGCATTGGAGGTACCGCCCCCGGGAGCAGGATTCGAAACCGTGATGATGCCGGTGCCGCTATTATTGACATTCGAGGATGGCACCGTCGCCACTAAAGTTGACCCGGTTGAGAAACTGGTGCTCAGCGCGGAACCGTTCCAATTTACGACGGCTCCCGGAACGAATCCGCTGCCGCTGACGCCTAGCCGGAACGAACCGCTTCGGGGTGTCACGCTCGTCGGCAGCAACGGGACCGTTACCACGGGCACTGGATTCGCCTGCCCGGAGCCCATCAGAGTTACGACCTGCGGCGTGGTAGCGCCCTCATTGTCATTGACCAACATCGAACCCTGATAGAGCAGGGGCTCGCGCGGGCTGAAGGTCACATTGATTTTGCAACTTGCGCCTCCCGCCAGGGCGCTGCCACAGTTATCGGTCTCTGCGAAATTGAAATTATTCTGGTTGATCAATCCCACAAAGTTGATTCCGGTGAGGTCGAGAGACGAATTTCCGAAGTTCGTCAGGGTCACGGCTTGCGACGAGCTGGTCGTGCCCACTGCGACCGATCCGAAATTCAAATTGAGAGGCGATAGCGTCACATTCGATCCCATACCAGTGAGGTTTAGAACCTGGGATCCTGAGCCATCGCTGTCGGAAACTGTTACCGTCCCGTATCTCACTCCGGTACCGGTTGGAGTGAACGTAACCGAGATCGTGCAACTCGACCCCGCGCCCAGGCTCCCCCCGCAGGTATTGCTTTGCGCGTAGTCACCGCTGGCCGCAATACTCGAAATTGTCAATGAACCGGGCCCCGCGTTGTTAAGCGTCGCAGTTTGAGCGGCAGTTGTCCTGCCTGGCACCTGCGTCCCGAACTTCAGAAGCGGAGTCGAGAATGTAACCGCAGTACCGGTCCCGGTCAGAGTCGTGATTTGTGGAGAACTTGGATCGCTATCGCTGATGGTGAGCGCTCCGCTTCTCTTGCCTGAAGCGGTCGGAGTAAATACAACATTGATGTTGCAGAGGTGGGGTCCTGGAGAGGGTGGCGGCAAAACATCAGGACAGGTATTGGTCTGGGAGAAATCGCCACTGGTTGAGATCTTGGAAATGGTCAGCGGTACGGAACTGAAATTCGTGAACGTCACCGTCTGCGCCGCACTCGGCTTGTTCACCTGCTGAGGCGGGAAGGTCAGATCGGTGGTTCCTGAAGGCGAACAGGCCCTGGTAGAAAGAACCAGCGGCGCCAGAGGATTCTGATTGAAATCAAACGCGTCGAGCATGTCATTGCTTGACAAGTCACGAGCGGTGAGCGGCGCCAGGTTGTATCGCTCTTCCACCAGTTTCAAATAGGACGAAAACTCATACGGGGTGTGCGTGATATAGCCCGGGATTGCATATGGAGAAATGATGATCATGGGCACACGGGGGCCCAGTCCGAACTGGTCTGATTGCGGCGGGGGAACGTGATCGTACAAGCCGTCCCAGTCGTCCCAGGCTAGGAACACCGCGGTCGTATTCCAATCCGGTCCCTGCATGATCGCGTTCAGTTGATCCACGCTCCAGTTTTCGCCTATGCATGTGCTGTTCGGAGGGTGCTCGCTATAGGTCCCGCTGGTCACTACCCAGCTGACGGATGGAAGATTTCCAGTGGCCGCATCAATCGCAAACTGGGTGTCGGAGACAACATTGTTGGTCCATATTGACGAGTTGCGAATGTGATCGATCGCGTCCAGCGGATTCCAATAACTGCCGTCCGGCGAATAGAATTTCCAACTCACGCCAGCTGCATCCAGGCTGTCGGTCAATACCGTGAAGTCGAAACAAGGAAACGGGTTCGTTGTGTTTCCCTGGCTGTCCATCACCGACACCGACGATCCTGGATCGGAGTCGCATCCTTTTTCGGAAGTGCCCGATCCTTGCAAAACTGGTTGGCTGAACATACCGCCCGACTGCGCCGCTACGCTGTACATGTGATTGGGAAAGCTGGTTCCATGGATGGACGAGAACGTGTGATCGGAAAGCGCGAAATAACGTGCCAGCGCGAAATAGTTGGGAATGTCCTGCTGGGTGAGTTGGCTGAAGCACAAGTAATCGCCGTTCAGGTTACAGGCCGAAACCGAAGGGCCGCCCTCTACGTCGAACTTGTCCATCCGTCCAAAGTCGAACGCGGTGACCGCACACTGCCAGGAATGACAAAAATCCCGGGGCAATTGATCGGGGGCATGCTGGATCGGAATGACTTGACCCGTCGACAAGGTTGCTGTCGTGGCCCCGTCGGCGCCCGGGAATGTTCCAAAATAATGATCAAATGAACGATTCTCTTTGAGAATGAAAACAAAATGCTGGATGTTCGTGAGTCCGGGCGGCGTTTTCAGCCGCTGTTGTGGCGCGGCAGTTTGCTGTGCCAGGAGCGAAACAGACATTACCCCGAGAGTGACCACGAGGATGCTGGTAAATCCCCAGAACCGTATTTTCATTTTCGGGAGTCAACTTCCCCTGTAGGCTCAACCGGAGAGGGGCGGCGGCCAGGATTTTAGCAGTTGTGCGCGGAACTGCGCTGTCATTGTCTGTGTCGTGTATGCCCGATGTCAAGCTGCAGTATTTAGGTTGGAATGTGAAAGGGAATGCATGAATAATTCTTCATCTGCGCGGCTACGAGCCACCTTCCTCGACCTCGGGTGTGACCAGAATTACTGCCATCTCCAGGTCAGAGGCCTTGCCGTGAGCTTTCTGACCATGAATTTTCGATTGCAAAATGCATAGCCCCGAATTGTCGGCGATGGCTTTAGGAAAGTCTTTGTACACCGTCCTTACCGGTACCAGGCTCAGAACCGCGGGATGGCGGCTTCGGGATGCCAGCCGGCTCTTCGCCAGCATCTCGTCAACACTGAGTACTTTCATGTACTCCGTATCCACACTGACCCGGCTGAGGATCAAGGTATCCCGGTAACGATTCGCATTCTTGTGAGCGTGGTCGGATGGCATTTGCGCGTAGCGCATGGTGTAAAAGCCCGGTTTCAGCTTCTGGTCGCGAAAATCTTCCCGGAACCGGTCGCTGGCCTCAGGGGGGAAGCGGAGTACTCCCAACAACGTACCAACCTTCAGGTCGCCGTACACGACGTCCCCTGGGGTCGGGCCGTTCTTCTCCAGTGGAACTGCTCTTCGCCACCACACCTCCACCACGATCGTATTTTGGCCGTTTACCGGTGAGAGCAGGCGAACGCCAGGCTCGTCCAGAAGCTGACGCAAGGGCGCGGGAAGGGATTTCGCTTCATCTTTCGGCGTGGGCTCGATCGAGAAGGGCTCCTGACCCACCGCTGCAGTTACCCCGAGGGCAAAAAACAGCACGAAATTAAACGATGTCAGTCGTATGGTTCGCATCTTAAGAAAAAGCCCATTCAATCGGCCATCAGCAGTGAAAACCTGCCGAAGTTGTACTCGCGCCGACCATCCTTCCTGGTGAATTTTGCCTTTCCCGATTGAACTTCCTTCAGCGCCAGCGACAGCCTGCTCAATTCCATCGGCGACTCGGCAGGGAAGTTGTGAGAGGGCAACACTAAATCCACCTGCGAAGCCATGGCGGCCAGCCTGGCAACAGACTTGGCATAGTCCGCGACATTCGTTTCGGGAACATACAGGAAGATTGGGCCTGCATAAAACGTATCTCCGCTAAAAAGGAGCCGGTTCCCCTTGTCCAACAAGCACAGGGAATCCGGAGTGTGACCCGGAGTCGCAAGAACCTGAAGCTGCCGCTCCCCCAAATCGATCACCTCGCCGTCCTTAACATGTCGAGTTACTTTGAACTCAGGAATGCTGTAATTTTCCGGCTTGAATCCCTCCGGCAGGTTTCCGCAAAAACGCTCGTTTATGACCGCATCCCTTAATTCGTCGTGCTTTGCACCTGCCGCATTACGGCGGCTGTAATCGTTGTCCAGACCAAGAATTTCGTCAAACTGCCAGTTGTCGCCGATATGGTCGTAATGGGTGTGGGAATTCAGAACGCTGACGGGAAGCAGTGTGAGCTTGCGCACCACAGCCCGCATGTCCCCGATCCCCAACCCGGTGTCCAGCAAGAGGGCGCGCTTTGACCCCAAGATTAAGTAAGAAATGACCTCCTCGTATTGGTGAGGCTCATAGATCGAGAACACGCCGGGACGGATCCGGTAAACCTCGAACCACTGGCTCGCAACCTCCACTCGTTCTAGCTTGTTGTATCCGGGACGGGGCAGGTTGCGGCACCAATGGGGCGGCAGAGGTTCGGCGTTGGCTTCAGGTCTGCCTGTTTGTTGGGGAAATGCTGCGGAGAAAGCGGTGGCAAGGAAGATGACTGTGATCCAGACCCGGGGCACGGAACGCATTATATAGGCGATGGCGAAGACTCAAGCGGTGCGACGCTGCCACCACTTCTTCTTGGCAGGTGCCGGTGCAGGGCTTGGACGGGTGAAGACGGGCTGATCGCTGAGCCCAAGAAATCCGACCGGCTCCGAGCCCATCTCCTCCTGGGATGTCTTCGGCGTCATCACAACTGTCTCTGTCCTGGGTTCGATGTGTGCCAGGAGGACTTTGCCCGGGGTCGGTGAAGGCAGCACCACTACGCTTTCGGTAGATTGACTGAGAGCGGCGGTCAAAGGTTCGCCCGCATGAATCTCTGCGGCTCCGCGCTTAAATCGTCCCACGACGGCTTCGGCGGTTTCGTCATCAAACGCAATCCAGCGTGCCATCCTGAACTCCCGGACGATATTCTAGCTGGTTTCGGCCGATTCCCAAAATGAATCCTCCCCTGGATGCCAGTAGTAGTTCTTGTTCCAGGGCGATGAGTTCGAGTCGTAAACTTGCGCTCCGGGGGTATAATCCCCCCACAAAAACAACAGGTTCAATCTCGGTATCAAACCGAGGCCCATTCCTATTGGGTGTAAAGGAGACGCACATGAGGGTGAGGATGATCCTCGCTTTTGTCGTTCTGGCGGCCATTGCAGTGTGGGGTCAGACATTTCGCGGAACGATCCTAGGAACCGTTACCGATATTTCGGGTGCTGTGGTTTCCGGGGCGAAAGTTGAAGTCAAAAATGTCGCTACTGGACTGCAACGCACCACCCAGACCAGCGCCGATGGCAGCTACAGCATTCCCGAGCTGCCGCTCGGTACCTACACTGTGACGATCTCTCAGAGCGGCTTTCAGACTTCGGTGACTACTGATGTAGTCGTCAACGTAGCGACGGAACGCCGGGTGGACGCGGCCCTCAAAACTGGCCAGGTTACCGAGCGGGTTGAAGTGTCGGGCCAGGAATTACCCCAGGTCGAGACGACATCGGCTGAGTTGGGCGGAACTCTTACCAGTGAAACCATTGCCAACACACCCGTCAACGGCCGCGATTACACCAAGCTGATTTACCTCAATCCTGGGGTTTCAGGATCACCGGACCAAATTTCCGATTCCCCGGGCTCGTTCGGGACTTTCTCCATGAACGGCTCGCGGGGCCGCGCCAACAACTTTCTCCTCGATGGCACGGACATGAATGACGGTTTCCGAAACGATCCGGCTATCAACGAGGCCGGAGTCTTCGGGGACCCAGCGACGATTCTGCCCATTGATGCGGTTGCCGAACTGCGTGTTCTCTCGAACTATGAAGCCGAATACGGGCGCAACAGTGGCGCGGTAGTCAATATCGTGACCAAAAGCGGCACCAACCAGTTGCACGGGTCGCTTCTGGAGTACAACCGCACCAGTTCCATCGGTGGAGCGCGCAATTTCTTCAATACCGCCGGCGGCAAAGATCCGTTTCACAACAACCAGTTCGGCGGATCCCTTGGCGGACCGATCATCAAAGATAAGACATTCTTCTACGTGGACTATGAAGGACAACGCGAGTCAGGAGCTCAATCCGGTCAGAGCTGCGTGCCCGACCCACGCCAGGTCGCGACTGACATTGCGAACAATGGAGGAGCGGCTAACTCTGTGATTGCGAATTTGCTGGCGCGCAATCCTTGGCCCACCCCCAATATACCTGTTCTTTACAATCCTGCCGATCCACTACTTGATTACGAGACTGGATGTCCGACAGGCAACAACCTCGCCATCTCGACCCGGTTCAAAAACCGAGTGGATAGCATGATTGCGAAGATCGATCACAACTTCAATGCCACCAACTTGCTAACTGGTCGCTACTACTTCGGTGACAGCGATCAGAGCTTCCCGTTTGCGCAGTTAGCGGGCGGCCTGCTTCCAGGATTCAACACCACTACGCCCACCCGTGTGCAGCTGATTGCCCTCTCTTATGTCAAGATCGTGAACTCGAACCAGCTCAACGAAGCACGACTGGGATGGAACCGGTTTGCGGAGGGCTTTTTCCCTGAGGATCATAACTTCGATCCCAATTCGATTGGCTTGAATACTGGCGTTACCTCGCCATTCGACTTTGGACTGCCCAAGATCTCGGTTGCCGGCTTTTCCGTGATCGGGGCGACCAATTCGGTGCCCAGATCGCGCGTGGATTCCAACTGGCATTTCATAGATAACTACTCTTGGAAATTCGGGCGTCATGACGTGAAGTTCGGCTACGAGTTCCGCAGGACCACGATTCAGCTGATTCAGGACAACACGTTTCGCGGACGGCTGAGCTTCCCCGATTTAGCGTCTTTCATCGCCGGCACACCCGACGGTGGCAAGCAAGTACAAGGTCAAAGCCGGCGTCATTCATACGAGAACAACCACGGATTCTACATTCAGGATAGTTTTCGCATGAATGCCAGGCTCACGCTGAACTTTGGACTGCGATGGGATTACTTCGGTGTGGTCGGGGAGAAGGACGGATTATTTAACACGTTGGATCTGAGTTCTCCCACGAATCTCTCTCCCACCGGCCAGCTTTACGATAAGGACTTCAACAATTTCGCTCCTCGCTTTGGCTTCGCATATGACGTCGCGGGCAAAGGACGTACCGTCATCCGCGGAGGCTGGGGCCTCTTTTACGACGCTTTCGCCCAAGATATTTTTCTCGGGCACGTACCTTACAATTGCGCGTTCTGTCCCGGACCTGCGTTGACGGGCTACGGCAGAGCGCCTATCGGTGCTGCTGGATTGTTGGGAGGCGCCCTTGACCCCAACCTCCCGGTCTTTTCTGGGTTCTCTCCGCTGACCGACTTTTTCGGCACTGACCGGAATATTCGCACTCCTTACACGCAGAATTTCAATTTGAACCTGCAGCAGCAGTTAGGCCCACGAGCCGTGGTACAGGTCGGATACGTTGGCGCGCGGGGAACCAAACTGTTCCGCTTCCGGGACATCAATCAACCCACCCAGGCGCAAATTACTGCTTACGACACGTCTGCAGCGCAATGTGCCGGGTTCACTCTCCCGAATTGCCCGATTGCCGGCTTCGATGGCCCGGACGGCATCAACTTCAACGTGCCCCGAACTGCCTTCCCGGCCCTGTTCTATGTAAACCAGGAAGAATCGACCGCTAGTTCGACCTATCATGCTTTGCAGACCAGCTTGCGCGTCAACAGCTGGCATGGCCTCAACTCTTCAGTCAACTTCGTATGGTCGCATTCCATCGACAACGCCAGCGACAGCGAAGATTTCATCCCCAATGCTGCGCAACCCAACAACAGCTTTGCGCCGCAACTCGAGAGGGGCAACTCCAACTTTGACATTCGCCGCCGCTTCACCTGGAACATCGGCTACCAGTTTCCAAAGTTCGAGGGCAGCTGGAGCAAGCTGAAAAGCGGATGGGGAGTCGACGCCGTCGTGAACCTTCAGGACGGCCAGCCCTTCCAGTTGAACTACAATTTTGAGGGCGACTACTCGGGATCCGGCGAAGGATTTGATCGTCCCGACGTGGTTGGTCCAATTCGCTACGGAAGTGGCGCGAACAGCGTGGATCTCTCTTCCTTCAAAGTGCCCTGCACCTTCGGCAACACGACCGGGTTCGGCGCCGGCGGCGATAGCGACTGCCTCGCCGGAACTCGCCACTTCGGCAATCTCGGGCGAAACTCGTTGCGCGGACCCAGCTTCAAAGAGCTGAACTTCTCGATTTTCAAGGACACCGCGATCACCGAGCGTGTGAATATGCAGTTACGCGCTGAATTCTTTAACCTGTTCAACCACCCCAACTTCGCTAACCCCAACTTGCCGAACTTCATCACCGATCCGGCCAACAACGGCTTGAGCGCGACCGGACGTGGTATCGGTCTATTGCCACTGACGGCCACGGGAGATGTGGGTATTGGCAATCCGTTCCTGGGAGGCGGTGGCCCCCGTGGAATCCAATTTGCCGCAATCTTCAAGTTTTAGGAAACAGGTCTTGCCTTCCCTTCCCTGTGTAACTTCGTGTCCTTGGTGGTGAATTGGTCAACCATGAAGGACACGAAGTAACAGGGGGCTTCGTGTCAGGATCATTGACCATGATGTCCATCAATACGGCTCTGCCGTGTTTGATCCTCCCACCCCAACGTTCCACATCTTCCGTCACCTGTCCGCCGAAATCATCCATTGATAGCCTGCGGAAGCAACTGCCCCGACACCGTTGAAAGTGAGATCTGCCGATGCGACGTTCGCTTTGCATCCTGGGCCTGATGTTCGCCTTCCCCGTGGCCTCACTCGCTCATCACGTAAAGCAAGCTGCCGTCAAGACCATGCCAGTAACCACCTCGTCGGCCAAGGCACGCGATCTCTACATCCGCGCCATGAAAGACTATGAGAACTATTATCTGGAGCGCGCTAACGTGGGATGGCGCGCCGCGACAAAGGAAGACCCGGATTTTGCTCTCGCCTATGCATGGCTTGCATTCAACAGTCGGAACCCATCCGAGGTGAACGCGGCTTTGAGCAAAGCCCATTCCCTCGAACCGAAGGTCACCCCCGGTGAACGCCTGATGATCGAGTGGATCGTCAATGTCCTCCAAAACAACTTCATCGCCGGCATCTCGGCCATGAATGACATGCTGGCCGTCTTTCCGCACGACAAGCAATTGCTCTACCTGGCAGGAAATTGGATGATGGGACAAAGCAGTGACGAGCATGCCCAGTCGCTGTTTGAGCGCGCCCTCGCTCTCGATCAGAACTATCCAGCCGCGCTGAACGACCTGGCATACTCCTTCGCGCGCCAGCGGCAGTTCGACAAGGCTCTGGCCACCATGGAGCGTTACACCGCGGCCCTTCCGGGGCAGCCGAATCCCCAGGACTCTTATGCAGAGTTGTTGCGTATGTCAGGCCAGTTCCAGCAAGCACTCGATCACTACCGTGCGGCGCTCAAGATCGACCCGGATTTCATCTCCTCGCAGGTCGGACTCGGGGACACTTACGCCTTGATGGGGAACCAGGCGCAAGCTCGCATCGAATACGACAAAGCCATTCAGCAGGCCACAAACGACGCCGATCACCTCGATTATGAACTCCAGAAAGGCATCAGCTACGTGAGAGAAAACAACTTCGCTGAAGCCGACAAGACTTTCTTGGCCGCCGCAACTCGCGCACATGCTCTTGGACTCCATCTCGGGGAGGCCAAGGCCCAGCGCATGATGGGAATGTATGGAACTGACTACGACGCCGCACGCAAGCATCTTCAGCTGGCACAGGATGCCTTAACACACGAAGGCAATCTCACCCCGTCGGAAAGAGAAGAGGAACGAGCCAAAATACTTCGCATCGGCGTGGTCCGTGCTACTCAGAGTGGCGATCAGGAGTTGGCTGCCAAGTCTTTGCAGCAGCTTGAGGAGATGACCAACGCCAGCAGCAGCCGCAACATCCGAAATGCCTGGCACGGCGCTGCCGGAGCCGCGTTCGTCAGCCAGAAGAAATTCGCCGACGCCATCGCCCATCTCGAAGAAGACTCTAACAATCCTTGTAGCCTCGCACTTTTGGCGCAAGCCTATGCTGCAACCGAATCGACGGAAAGGCTCCACCAAATAGAGGCTCGGCTCGCCGCTACCTACCTTCCAACGCTTGAGCAGGCGCTCGCAGTCTCCTCGATGAAGGGGCATATCGTCGCCGGTAAATGAGGTGCAGCTTTGGAACAAGCCGTGCCGTTTTGAACTGTCCTGCCATGCAAGATTTTGCGTCCAGTTGAGGACGCAGCTGCCTTCCTTGTGGTATGCTCCGGCTCCTTATGGGACGTCCCCCGACCGAGCGTCGCCGTCGTAAACGTGTCCCTGTGCAGGTTCCCGTCTCCATAAGAACCGGGTCCGCTGGGGAAGAGGCTTCGGGCTACACACGCGATCTCAGCGAGGGCGGAATATTCCTCTACACCACTTCGCAAGTTGCTGAAGGCAGCGAACTTGAGATCGTTCTGGTGCTTCCTTCCGAGATCACGCAGGGTGAGAAACGTTGGGTGTGCTGTCAAGCCTCCATTGTGCGTATTGAGGAGGAGCCGGAAGGCGGACGACGGGGAGTCGCCGCCGACATTCAGCGCATGGAATTCATGCCTGAGATCCCCAGGTGAGCCGTGGGTTCTGGAACGTTCATGCCCACCACCCGGCAAAAATGACGTGCATTTCCCGCGCACTTCCATTACAAATCATGCATAATTGCTGGCCCTCGAATTGCTGCAGGGTGGGGTATCCAACAAGTCAGAGGCAGGAATATGTGGCTTGATAAACTGGCGGACGGCGTGTTGCGCGTGACCACGCCGCTTGGGCCACGGTACATCGAACTTTCTTTCCGGCAACGGGTCTACCTGATCTGGGTATTTCGCAACTTCAGGGTTCTCCCCATGCAGGTGTTGGGACAGCGACAGCAACGTCTTGTCGAATCGCTCTGCGCGAGCCAGCGATTTGTCTCGGTTCCGGCTCAGGGCTGGGAAGAGGGATTCATCATCGGCACGGTCGAGCGTCGGCCGCGGATTGAGGTCGAAACCCTGCCCGAGAAAAAGCCGAGCGCAGCTGTCTCCGATTCGGTTCCCTTTGTGGCCGACGCCAAACGGCCCTGAAGTGATGTCCCGCAGCTTTTCTGAGCGCTGCGGGCACGGCAATGAAGGTTATGGCAGTGGTTCGGAGGTATTTGCCGGGCTTGGACCATTGCCTCTGGACATTTCGCCGCACGGCCCTCCGTTTCCCCCATTGCTTGCGCGACGCGTTCCGCCACTACGATTTTCAGCACGCGAACTGATGCAAGAACGAAAGGCTTGTTCCTGCTGTGGAGTGACAAGAGCTTCCACTTGCTTTTTCGCACCTTCCCGCAACTGCCGGATCTCCTGCTGCTTCTGTTGCTGGGTCAAGGAAGAATTGCTGCAAACAGCTTCGACTTGGGAACGCATATTCTCTTCGATTTGCCGATGCTGCTGTACGACTTGCTGTGACACTCCGGCAACCTGCCAGCAGGGCTGCTGACGTCCTCGCTGGGCGCTGCTGCTCCGAGTCGGTTGCCCTGCGCCCGAAGTTGGGCCCGCCTGAGTTCGGACCTGTGCTCTAGCCGAACCTGCGACTGCAGTGATGAAACATGTCAGACACACGGATAAGAGAAACTTGTGCATGAGCATCCTCCACTGCACCCGAACCCGAGGATACGGAAGAAGTTGTCTCCCTGGAATCCAGCCAGTATGACCGAAGGCCCGTAGGGCCCTTGGCCAGTTGGACAGAAAGGCACATGGTTACCTGGAGGCCGTACTGCTCAAGCTTCAGCCGGGTGTCCTCTAGGGTGCTAACAGCCACAACTTTGTGTTCATCAATCCATCGACAAACCGACGGCCTCGACGAAACATTTCGCGCACAGGTTCGGTCTCCGAACGCAAGCTGGAAATCGTCGCAGCCTACGCCATCACAGCGACACGTAGAGGTCAGCACGGCGACATAGCAGGGGCCCGCAACCGTGTGAAACATATGTTTCAAATTTGAGCTGGGCAAAGGTACTGCCGGCCGTCGGCTATCGCAAGTTCATGCGTGAGAAAAGCGGTGCCACAAACCGCAGACGGCCTGCCCGGCCAAACCCCAGATAATGGCCCCCCGGCGACTGGCCTTTAGTGAGAACACTACCAATTCCCACTGCGAGGTTGAAGACTTTGCCACCCACACGTTATATTGGGTGGAGCGATTTTTCACAGGATCACAGGCAGCGTCTCTGCCAGTGACAGTCCGCAGCGGGCGCGTAGCTCAATTGGCAGAGCAACTGACTCTTAATCAGTAGGTTGAAGGTTCGATTCCTTCCGCGCTCACCATCCCCCATACAGTTGACACTTTTCTATGCCACCACCCGGTTTGGGTAACAACTGCTGGTTGAACGCTCGTCTATTCACCAGCAGTTGACCCCTGCTGAACGGGATTCGAACCCTCGGTACGGTTTCTTCCCCCGGGACGAGCGAGACCTAGAAACGCAAACTTACCCCGGGGTCTTTCTGCTCATTTGATGAAATCGCAGCTGGTCAGGGCGGTTTAAAGCAATCAGCGCCGCGACAGTGATAACGCTGCGATCGCGCTTCGACAGCTCTTCGCTCTCCCACACATCATCAAATAGCACCCGGTCAGTAAGTTCGACCACCTTGGGGGAAAAATCGCATCAATTTCTTGGCTCCATCAGATGGTTTTGTCATTTTGGCTACTCCTTCTAATGTCACGCGGCATCCACGAGCTGATGACTTGATACGTCCGGGTAGGGCCACAAGTCTGACCCGCAAATGCAACTAGTTCTATGGTCTCCAGCTTGTAGCCAGCACCAGTTCGGATCGGTCCCCCGCACCGGACGTGTCCACCAGGAACCGGGTCCCTTCCCGCGAGACATCGTAAGCAACGTAATCGGACGCGAGAGGATACAGCGGAGCCCGGAATAGTTGGCGCGGAGTCGAGATGCTCAATTTGTCGCCTGCAAGGGTGACAGACACTGCGGAAATCACTTCGTCAGGACCGAGAAAGAAGAGTTCACTTCCGTCGCCGCGCCATCTCGGCGCCACGGCGCGGGTAGCAGTCACCTGATAGGTTTTGTCGGGTTTCGGATACGAAGAAATGTAAACGGTGTCTGTGCCGTTCCAGGCTTTCTGGTAGGCGACCCAACGTCCATCAGGTGAAAAACGCGCATCCAGCAGTCTTGCCTGAGCGGGCAAATAGGAGGACATCCTGCCGCTGCCAAAATCCAACACGGTGGCCTCCCGAGCTCCATTGGCCGCCTCCCGTAAAACAAGCGCATGTCGTTTATCGGGATGCCACGACACAATCCCCGCGTAATCGGAACCGTCCATCACCGCGCGCTCGGGCACGGCATCATTGAGCTGTTTAATGAAGGTGGATATGGTGTGTCCTTTGTGGACTGTATACGAAAGCGCGCTGGAGTCAGGTGCCCAAGCCAGACTGCCGGCCAGACCATGCTGCGTGACCTGCGTAACTGTACCGTCGGCGTGCATGAGGCAGATATTGAACTCGGGATCTCCACAAACTGTCGCAATGGTTTTGCCATCGGGGGAAAGGCTCACTGCGCCAAAAATTCCAGCTTGTCCGGCCGTGCCGAGCTTCTTTCCGGTGGCGTCAAACCATGAGATCTCTTGTTGCTCGCGACGTTCTGGTCGCAACTGGTAGACAAGTGCGGATGTACTAGCAGCAAACGTTCCATACCAGCTTCCAGAATCGTATTCGATGCCATCGGCAACAATATCGGCGTGCGGATTCAAACGGCTGCGATTCAAGTCAAGCTTCTGTGCCATCAGCTTTCCGTGCAACAGGAAGAGGAGCGACTCATGGACCGATACGACGTTCGAGTCTGCTTCACCGAGCAGGATGGGCTCTCCACCGTCGAGCGAAGCAAGAAACAGGGCTGCTGGTCGCGAGCTTTCGTCATGATTCGCTGCCACGAAGATAAAGTGTTTCTGGTCGTCGAGGATGACCGGCCAACGATGGGTTGTATAGCGCTTCAGATCAAGGTGGGTAATTGGCACGGGCGTTCCACCTCCAGCACTAATTCGGAAGATTGGGCTTTGCGTCTCGCGCGCAAACAAGATCGTTCCATCCTTTAACCATGTTCCTCCCCGTCCAGAGTCTGCGGTGCAAAGGATGACCACTTTGTGGTTAGACAGGTTCAGCCGCTTCAATTCCAGATCAGTGAAGAAGCCGAGACTCTGACCATCCGGCGACCAGAAGGGAAAGCTGCCGCCTTCTGTTCCAGAGATCGCCTCCGGAGTCAGCGAGTCGAATCGGCGAAGCCAAAGGCGAGTGCGGCCATCGGGGCCCGCCGCCTCGAACACAACTTGGGAACCGTCAGGAGAGACGGCAATGCCACCTTCGCCACGGGTGATCAGGTGCAGATCGGCAGGAAGCGTGATGACAGCCCGAACCGTAACCGCCGCTTGCGTTCGATTAAATCTCGCAAAGAAGGTGGCTGCCACGATGACCAGCACGGCCGCCGATATAGCCACCAATGTCCAAAGACTCCTGCGCTCTCGATGGCGGTTACCAAATAGGACGAGCCGGGTGCTTCTTTCGTTGCTGGACACGGTCTCGGGTGGTGGTTCGGCAACGGCGACGGAGAAGTCGCCGTGGTCGACCGAGCGACCGATTTGACCCTGCCCCGGCTCGACATACGGTTCTGCAGCCGCTCGAATTTGTACGGTTTCAGCGTCGGCGATGAACTCGACCTGGCCAATAAAGCGATACCCCCGGCGACTAAGGGTCTCGAGATGCTGGGGTTCGCTGACATCGTCCCCGAGGAGGGTTCGCACCTTGTTGACCGCCTTGTTCAGACCGTGGTCGAAATCGAGGTTAACGCTGTCATCCCAGAGCGAATTGCGCAACTCCTCGCGGGAAACAATGGCGCCTCGACGCTCGATCAGGCAGGCGAGCAGGCGCGCAGGTTTTTCTTCCAGCCGTAACCTGACTCCGTGCTTGCGGATTTCCAGTGTATCCAGATTGAAACAGAACGGCCCAAAGACGGCGATCAAGGGAACCTTTTCTTTGGGGGAGAGCTGGAAATTTTAGCTTCACTCCTCATATCTTTCAAGAGCTTACTGGGGGAGATTTTCGGGAGAATTTCAGGAGTTGATCGATCGACCCCAACAAAGGCAGATTGTGCCCACCTTGTGGCGTTGGCGGTTCGAATCGCCGACTCTTGCTACTGTTTTCACTGTTGTTTTCCTTCACATCCGGTCAGGTGAGGGGATTTGGGGAGGCCATGTCTTCACTTCGCGTTTCGTTTGCCGTCGTTTTATTGCTCGCTGCCGTAGAGGTTCTGATGCAGCACACAGCTGCCGCACAGGCGACCTACACCAATCTTCACAATTTTAACTGCACCCCCATTGACTACACGGCACAGACCTCGACTGGAACTTGTAATCCAGTCCAGCCGGGGATCCTTGCTCAAGGAACCGATGGCAACTTCTATGGCATGGCGTGCGATTACTTTACGCCCTGCAATTATGCTTCGATCTTCAGGATGACTCCATCAGGGGTCATCACGATTTTGTACAAGTTCGATGGCATCACGGCTGGCAACCCTGGTCTGTCGGGCCTCACTCTTGGGCCGGATGGGAATTTCTACGGCGTCACCCCATATGGAGGTACCGTCGGCTGTGGAACTGTGTTTCAGGTCACACCCTCAGGCGCCGTCTCCACTCTTCACTCTTTCATCGGTACAGACCCGTCAAATCCGGCTAGCGATGGATGCAATCCGGTTGCACCTCCGGTGATCGGAGACGACGGGTATCTCTACGGAACAGCAAGTAATCACGCATACAGAATTAGCACGTCAGGAAACTTCGGAACCCTGCCGAATACGCTTCCCGGCGAGACCTCGTCGCCGCTGTTGCTCGCCAGCGACGGCAATTTCTACGGAACGGCACACACGGCTAATGCAACACTCGGAATCACGTCTGGTACTGCTGTCTTCCAGATGACTCCGTCCGGCACTGTCACTCAGTTGTACGTGTTCCCGGCCAATTCGAGTACACCGTATTTTCCAGCAGGTTATAGCAATGCGGCTTGGGCCAGCGTGCTCGAGGGAACCGATGGGAATCTGTACGGGACCAATGAGTTCGGGGGCGCAGGAAATTTTTACGATAGCCAAGGCCTTCTAGGCGATTGCGACACCTACTCTTGCGGCACAGTCTACCAACTCTCAAAAGCATTTTCGCCAGGCTGGGTGCACACCTTCGACGGTCTGGAAGGTAGCGCACCATACGCCGGCTTAATTGCGGCAAGCGATGGAAACTTATACGGCGCCGCTACGAGTGGTAGCGACAACTACGGCACGCTCTTCAAAGTCGACAGCGCCGGCAATCTGACCGTTCTCTATAAGTTTGAGGCGCAGTTCAACAACTGCGGGACCAGCGGATTCAACTGCGGTATCAACCCCTTTTCGCAACCTATGCAGGCCACGAGTGGCCTGATTTATGGCATGGCGCTGTACGGACCCGGGACACCCCCCAACGCCCCAAACGGCCAAGGCACCGGTGTGTTCTACAGTTTGGACGCCGGCCTTCCCGCCTTCATCGCAACCATTCAGCCTTCGGGCAGCGTGGGCCAGACCATCGGAATTATTGGCCAGGGATTCAGCAGTGCGACAGCGGTCTACTTCAACGGATTAGCCGCGACGTTCAGTGCGGTTTCCGATACTTACTTGACGGCTACCGTGCCGCCAGGTGCATTGACTGGCCCAGTTACCGTTACGTTCGCGAGCAGCCCCACCCTGGCCAGCAATCGCACTTTTCGCATTTTGGCTTCGGGCGGCCCGAGTCTGACAACGACTACGTCTGTTGTTTCTTCATCGAATCCGTCGACGTTTGGGCAACTCGTCACCTTCACCGCGACTGTGACTCCGCAGGATGGCGGCAATGCCACGGGAACCGTCACTTTCAACGATGGCACGAATTCCTTGGGAACTTCGGTGGTCTCGGGTAACAGCGCAAATCTGACCGTAAGCACGCTTGTGCCCGGGTCGCATTCGATCACTGCTGTGTATAGCGGTGACAGCAACTACCTCGGAAGCACCTCGCCTTCGATGGCGCAAATCGTCAACGCATCTATCGTGACCTCCGACGGCCGCTTGGGTGTGTACATACCCTCGTTTGGCGCTGTGGCAGTGGGCAGCAACAGCTCCCAAACCGTGCTGCTCTCGATCAATGCCGCCTTGGCGCTGACCAGCGTCCAGGTAAGCGGCGACTTCAGCGTAACCAGCAACAGCTGCACGCTCAACGTACCCTTGGCAGCCGGAACGGTGTGCTCTTTGACAGTGCAGTTCGCGCCGACAGCTCCAGGCCAGCGCTGGTTCGCCCTGACCGTTCAAGACAACAGTGGCAACTCCTACGAATTTGGGCTGCAAGGAACCGGGATAGGGCCGGCACTGGCGTTCACGCCGGGAATCATTAGCACCGTAGCGGGAAATGGCACTGCTGGTTATTTCGGTGATGGCGGGCCGGCCACCAGCGCTTCGCTAAGTGCTCCGACTGGCATCACCGTGGATCCGGCGGGGAATTTGTACATAGCAGATTATGCTAACAGCCGCATCCGCAGAGTGGATGCCAGCAGCGGAATCATCAGCACGGTCGCAGGGAACGGCTTCTCCGGTTTCGGCGGCGACGGCGGTCCGGCCACCAGCGCCTCACTGAATTTTGCGGCTGGCGTCGCGTTAGATGCGGCCGGCAACCTTTACATCGCGGACACTTCTAACCACCGCATCCGCAGAGTGGATGCGAGCAGCGGAATCATCAGCACGGTCGCAGGGAACGGCTTCTCCGGTTTCGGCGGCGACGGCGGTCCCGCCACTGGCGCTTTACTCGCTAAGCCCGAGGATATTGCGGTAGATGCGAACGGAAGTCTGTATATCGCAGATTCTGGTAACTTCCGGATTCGCAAAGTAGATGCTGCTTCTGGAATCATCAGCACGGTTGCGGGGAACGGCACCTTTGGTTTCAGCGGCGATGGCGGTCCGGCCACCAGCGCCTCGCTAAGTACTCCCACTGGCATTAGGGTAGACTCGACGAGCAGCCTCTACATCGCAGATTCTAACAATAACCGGATCCGCAAAGTCAATGCCAGCAGCGGAATCATCAGCACCCTTGCGGGGAACGGCACTGCCGGTTTTGGCGGCGATGGCGGTCCGGCCACCGGTGCCTCACTGAACCTTACGACTGGCAACACGGTGGATGCTGCAGGGAATCTGTACATCGCAGATTATGCTAACAGCCGCATCCGCAAAATGGACGCCAGCAGCGGAATCATCAGCACGGTTGCAGGGAACGGCAGCTTCAATTTCAGCGGCGATGGCGGTCCGGCCACCAGCGCCTCATTGTATGGACCGTACGGCGCAACGGTGGATGCGGCGGGGAACCTGTACATCGCCGGCTTCGCTGAAAAGCGCATCCGCAAAGTGGATGTAACGGGATCAGCGCTGTCTTTCAGTTCAATCAGCGTAGGTCAGACCAGCGCACCCCAGATCATCGCTATTTCTAACGTTGGCAATGCTCCGCTCAACTTTTCACAACTCGCCACATCGCTGGACTTCGGATTGCAAAGCGTAGGCAACGATTGCACGGTCGGCACACCGCTCCAGCCCGGCGCTAGCTGTAAGCTCGGCATTGTGTTCGCACCTACCGTGGCAGGGAATCCGTTAACCGGGTCTCTGGACATTGTTGACGACTCTCCCGGCAGCCCACACACGGTTTCGCTCAGCGGCATTGGCCTGGGCACGCCCGTCGTGTCCTTGAGCGCCACCAGCATTAGCTTTGGCAATCAGATCGTTGGTAGCGCGAGTGCGCCGCAGAACGTCGGCCTGACCAATACAGGCAGCGCGGGCCTCTCCATCAGTTCCATCGCAATCGCGGGTACGAACGCCGCCGACTTCGTGCAGGCCAATAACTGCCCGGCGATACTTTCCGCGGGAGCAATGTGCACAATTGCAGTGACCTTCACTCCTTCTGCTGCCGCGAACGAAACGGCGGTACTGAACATCTCAGATGACGCTGCAGGCGGCTTGCAGACAGTCGACCTTTCTGGCACTGGAGTTGTGCCGGCACCCGTTTTGGTATCGATAGCAATCAATCCTTCAAGTCCGGTCGTCCTTCCTGGCGGTGCGTTGCAGCTCACCGCCATCGGGAACTACTCCGACGGAAGCACGGCTGACCTGACGTCAACCGTCTCCTGGTCGTCCGCTCAGCCCACTATAGCAACCATTGGCAGTACGGCTGGCACGCAAGGTTTGACAACAGGCGTGGCGACCGGCACAGACGTCATCACGGCGACCTTTGGTGCTTTCTCCGCCACCGCAACCCTGACGGTGGATTTTGCTCTGACCGGAAGTCTGAGCACCGGGCGCTCTCTCCACACAGCAACGCAGTTGAACAACGGAAAAGTACTCATCGCAGGGGGAGTGGATTTCTCGGGGAGCCCGGTGGCTGCCGCGGAACTCTACGATCCGTCAACCGGGACATTCACCCCGACAGGGAGTCTTAACACTGCCCGGCAATATCACACGGCCACGCTGCTGAACAACGGAAAAGTGCTCATCGTGGGCGGATGTGATACCTTCTGTGGCGCTCAGATCTCCGGTAGCGAGCTATACGATCCCGCCACCGGAACCTTCACGCCCACCGGCAACTTGAACACGGCACGCAATATCCATACGGCAACTTTGCTCAATAACGGGAAGGTCCTGATTGCAGGCGGTTACGGCGGCGGGAGTGTCGGCATATTGGCGAGCGCAGAGCTTTATGATCCGTCAACGGGCAGTTTTGCGGCTACCGGCAGTCTGAATGCCGCTAGAGAATGGCATGTTGCGACCGTCCTGAACACTGGCCAAGTGCTGGTCAGCGGCGGTTACAACGCCGGCATAATGGCATCCGCGGAGCTTTATGATCCGTCGACAGGGACTTTCACGCTGACCGGAAGCCTGATTACAGGACGCGACGCCCACTCCAGCACCCTGCTCAACAACGGTCAGGTCCTGATCGCAAGCGGCTGGGGTGGCGGAGCCAGTGATCTCCTGAACGCCGAGCTCTATGATCCCGTCAGCGGAGCGTTTGTCGCCACCGGAAGTCTGATCACGGCACGACAGTGGCACGCGGCCATGTTGTTGAATAACGGCAGAGTGCTGATTGCGGGCGGCTCAGACACCACCAACACTTACTCTGCCAGCGCAGAAATCTATGACCCCGCGACCGGCATCTTCACCTCGACAGGTAATCTCAACACCGCCCGCGACCCGCACACTGCCACCTTGTTGAACAACGGCAATGTCCTCGTGGTAGGTGGCGCAAATTCAGGCGGCACGCTGGCAAGCGCTGAATTGTTCGTCCCCGAAACCTTGATTCCGACGAACCTGGTTTCAATCAGTGTGAGCCCTCTCAATCCGACCGTCGACCTGAACGCAACACAATCGTTTATCGCGACTGGCACGTTCTCGGACGGCAGCACTCAGGTTCTCCAGTCTGTCACCTGGAGCGTGTCTGATCCAACTCTTGCCACGATCACGGATGATGTAACGAATCGAGGAACGGTGTTTACATTGTCAGGCGGTTCCGGCGCGGTCTCTGCATGCGCCGGATCCGTTTGCGGCTCGACAAATCTTACAGTTGGCATTCCCCAAGTCTCGGTCTCGACTGCCAGTGTGAGTTTCGGGAACCAGATCGTTGGAACGGCAAGCCCCGGACAAACCATCGTGCTCAACAATAACGGAAGCGGCACGTTGCATATAACCGACATTTCTCTAACGGGAACAAACCCGGGCGATTTCACTGAATCCACAAGCTGCGGCACGACTCTGGCCGCAGGCGCAAACTGCAACATCGTTGTCGCCTTCTCGCCGCTGGCCACCGGGCCCCGCTCGGCATCTGTCATGATCGCGGATAACGCAGCTAGTAGCCCTGACACAGTGTCCCTAGTGGGCACCGGTGTAGCGGCCGCCACGACTACCACAGTGACGTCTTCGGTCAATCCCTCGGTCTTTAATCAACCTGTTACGCTCACAGCCACAGTGACAAGCACCACCGGGACTCCGTCGGGAACGGTTACGTTCTATGAGGGAAGCTTGGCGCTGGGCACAGCGATACTGGCAAACGGCTCCGGTGACCTCACGATTAGTAACCTGAGCGTTGGCTCCCATTCGATCAGCGCCACCTACGCAGGTGATTCCAGCCACGGAGGCAGTAACTCGCCCTTCATTGTCCAGACGACCAGCCAAGCGACCACCACAACCACCGTAGTCTCCTCGAAGAACCCGCAATTGATTGGTCAACCGATCACCTTCACCGCCACTGTGTCCAGCCAATATGGAGGCGCTTCCACAGGTTCAATTGTGTTCAAGGCGGGAACGACCACGCTGGGTACGGTGGCTCTCAACGGAAATCAGGCCAGCCTCACTACCTCGTTCGCCAGTTCGGGCACACGTTCCATCACGGCGCAGTATGGCGGCGATGTCAACAACACTGGCAGCACATCATCTGCCTTGAGTCAGTCGGTGTTGTCGCAATTCTCGACCGGCACGGTCTTGGTATCCTCGCTTAATCCTTCCTTGGTCGGCCAAGCCGTGACGTTTACCGCAAACGTTACGTCTGCAGGCGGAATTCCCCCGGATGGTGAACTGATCTCGTTCCGTCGCGGTGCCACGACGCTCGGTATGGCCCCGCTGGCCGGCGGTTATGCGTCGTTCTCGATCTCGACCCTGGCGGCGGGCAGCAATACCATCACTGCCCAGTATCCCGGCGACGTTTCCTTCAAGCCAAGCACTTCCGCGGGTTTGGCGCAGGTGGTAAACAAGTGGTCCACGTCAGCCAGCCTCACCTCAAGTTTGAATCCTTCCACTTACGGCCAAGCAGTCACTCTGACGGCAAACGTCACGTCGGCCGGACCAACGACACCAACTGGCAAGATCACCTTCAGTAACGGAGCCACCAAATTAGGGACCGTTACGCTGGGGGGAGGCATAGCCACCCTGACAAAGAGCAACCTGCCAACTGGAACCTTGTCACTGACAGCGACGTACAACGGCGATGCCAACTCGCTTACGAGTACATCACCGGTGCTGGCTCAGGTCGTGAACCAGTCCGTAACCTCTACCACGATCACTTCGTCGCGGAATCCATCGCTCTTCGGCCAGAACGTCACATTCACGGCGACGGTAACTTCAGCCACAACTACCCCGACAGGCTCTGTCACGTTTACGGCGGGCACAACTGTGTTGGGAACTGTGACCCTGAATGGCTCGGGGACTGCGAAGATAACGACGTCCACATTGCCACGGGGAACGACACCGGTAATCGCGGTCTACGGAGGTACGGCAAGTTACACATCCAGTTCATCCTCGCTGAACCAGACGGTCAATTGACGTTAACCAAAACCAAAGGGGACTAGATCGCAGGAGCCATTTCTGGAATGCTTGTGTAGTGCAACCGAAGGTATGAGCAATCAGGTGTTCTCCGTGATCGGTTTCTGGCAACAATTGATGGCCTGTCATGCATAGGGCTCGGGCAATGGCGGAAAGAGGGTAGCGGGGAAAATTCCTGGCGGCGGATGATCCACCTCTGTGGTGGGTGAGCACTGTCCGACAGGCTCTTGCGGGAATCCGGATAGGAGGTTCAAGTGCCATTAACGAGGAAGCTTTGCCGCGGTTCAGGGTGTCATCGCGGGTGACATGCGACTGAGCAGCGCCTGAGAAAAGCTTTGTGGCACGAGGCTGATTTCATCGCAGAGCGCCACGCCCACGGTCAATCCACAGATGTATTTCTCCGAGCCCTCATCTTTCGCGCCAATGACGAACCACTCGCTGCTGAAGAGTCTCAATCGGCCGCTGTTTCGGTTGAAGTTGTAGTTGCGGGATCCAACAAGGTGCAAAGCCTGATGCGGTCAGGATGCTTTCGCGGAAGACAAACCAGGGTTACGTCACGGCACAATCGAGCCCAAGGCACGCCTTTGTCCGATGGCCTGCATGCTAACGATCTCTGGTGCATCGATTACAAGGGAGAGTCTCAACTCAACGATCGACGCTATTGCTATCCGCTGACCGTCACCGACTACTGCTCGCGCTACCTGCTGCTGTGTGAAGCGCTGGAATCCAATCGCGAAGATCTCGCCTTTCCTGCCTTTGAGCGCCTGTTCCACGAACGCGGCTTGCCGCGCGCCATCCGCTCCGACAACGGTGTTCCCTTCGCCTCTCCGCATGGTTTGTTTCAGCTCTCCGAGCTTCTCGGTTTGGTGGCTGCGGTTAGGCATCTCCATTGAGCGGATTCGTCCTGGCCATCCTCAACAGAACGGCCGGCATGAACGCATGCATCTGACCTTGAGAAAGAAGCCACTCGTCCGGCGGGCGCCAACATCCTGCTGCAGCAAGCCAAGTTCGACACGTTCCTCGAGGAGTTCAATCACGAAAGGCCTCATGAAGCTCTCGCCATGAAATGTCCCGCTGAGGTCTCCTCTGCGTCTTGCCGCCCTATCGCGGCATCCCGGAACCGCACTACCCGTTCCACGACGGCACGCTTGTGGTCACCAGTTGCGGACGTCTTTGCTTGTACAACAAGAAGATCAATCTCAGCGTGTCCCTTGCGGGCCAGGCCGTGGGTGTCAAAGAAGTCGACCACGGCATCTGGCCGGTCAGTTTTATGGATTACGATCTCGGTTATATTGATCTGGAGGAAAAAACCTTGCAGCCCCTAAAGAACCCCTTCGGGCCAAAAGTGTAACCTATGTCTCCGGAACGTTCTGTTACCCATGTCTCCGGGCCGGACCCTGAAAAGATTGGTCGGGGAGAGAGGATTTGAACCTCCGACCCCCTGGTCCCGAACCAGGTGCTCTACCAGGCTGAGCCACTCCCCGACGTGTCAAGTCCTTTGTTGCGTTTAGCTTACTCCGCAGCACAACGCCGAATCGGTGAATTTCCGGCGTGTCCGCCAAACCAGGTGCTCATCCAGGCTGAGCTACTCCCCCGGCTGCTAATTAGGTCTGTGCGGTGTTCAGTTTACGCTGCACTTGCCGTTGGCGCAACCAGACACCTTTGGGTTCATTGGGACTATAGTGGGCTGCAAGTCAACAGCTCAACGGCAAGTCCGACAACGGCTACTCGCCCGCGAGCGTTCGGGCGAGCTTGGATTTAGGATGATCCGCACCGACGGTCGGCTCAAGGTGCTCGAGGGCAGACCTAGCAGCGACTCGCGCTTCATTAAACTTTCCCTGCGCACGAAGAGCACGAGCCTCCATTAAATAGGCGCTGCCAACACGGCTGGAAGGCCCTTCGGAGAACGCCGTTTGTTCTATAGCACGAGCCTTTTCAGCGTCGTCTTTAGTCTCGTCGAGGCGCTGGAAGGTCAAGTTCACCTCAGCCCGGCGCAAGAGAAACGCCATGGAGAGATAAGTGAGATTTTCTCGGTTCGCCTCGGCCAAAGCGACGGCGCGATCCGCTTTCGCAATAGCTGTCTCGCGATCCCCGCGCTTCATGGCAAGCAGCCCTTGGTATAGCGGCAAGATAGCGAACGCTATGTGACCTGGGGGCATCATGCGTTTCCATCTCGGTTGGAGTTCGGCGAGCGCCTGTGCGGCACGCAAGACATCGCCCTGGTCAATGTAGATCTGGAAGCGAACGCTCAGCGCTTGATTCATCACGATCTCGTCACCTGCTTGCCGTGCCTTCGCGTATGCCCGTTCCGCGTAGTCCGCTGCTTCCGAGAAACGGTTCAGCTCAAGCAGTGTGCGGGCGAGATTGTTCAGCAACATCGGGGCGACGCTCCGCTCGGTGCGGTCCGCGCGGCTAATTGCGATGGCACGCCGGAAGAGTTGCTCAGCTTCGAGCTGGCGTCCCAGGCGGTTGACCACTAGCCCCCAGTTATTGAGCACCGTCCCAGCCGTTTCGGTGTCATCGCGTCCGAGCGCCTGGAGCTTGGCGGCTACCTCCCGGAACGCCGAGTTAGCCTCACGATGCCTGCCGGCCATACGGTAAGCTTCGGCCAAGTCCATCGATACCTGTAGATCCACAGCTGCGGATGCGAAGGGTGCTTGCCCCAGCACACGTTGTGCCGCCTGGGCTCGCTCAAGCCCCAACTGCACATTGCCTGCCTCACGGGAGACTTCACTCCCGCGCAGTAGACAAAAGATTCGGTGAAGCGCAAACTGGGGCTCATATGGGAGGCCGTTCAGGGCAGTGCTGATCAGTTGCTCTGCGCGCTGGAATTCGCCCGTATGGGCGCTGGTAGTAGCGAGCGCGCAAGCCGCCTTGCCGCGAAGGGCACGATCGGAAGTCTTCTGTGCCAGTTCATGAGCCTTAGCCAGCAGGGGAAGGGCTCTAGCATCTTCCTCGTTGGTTTGGTACTGTCGGCCAATCGCAATCAGCATCTCCACTCGGTTCTCGTCGGTTTCCCCATATTGCCGATTGACAACATGTTCCGCGTTCGCGAGCAGCTTGCCCACCGTAAAAGGCTTGCCCGAGGGAGCTGCGCCAGAAAGGAGAAATGCATTCAGATCATTGATGGCTTCAGCGCGCGAAAGCTGTCGCAGGGCAAAATCGCGTTGTGCGCTGGCCACCAGTGCGGCCTTCTCTGCCCGATTGCGTTGTGTGACGGTGCCAACAAGCCCTACCGCCAAGGCCACGACCGCCAGCGAGGCAAGCGACACGGCTGTGCGGTTCCTGCGCGCAAATTTGGCGGCGCGATATGCCAGCGTGTCGGGACGGGCACTGATGGGGAGGTGTTCGAGATGCCGTCGCAGGTCGTCGGCCAACGCGGCAGCCGAAACGTAGCGCTCCTGCTGGCGCTTCTTCAGCGCCTTGGCCACTATGGTGTCTAAGTCACCGCGCAGTGTGCGACAGAGCTTGTCTGAGGTGGTGCCTCGCCGGGCTGCGTTCTCCGCAGTCGTTTCGGGCATCAGCTTTCGCTTTCCAGCCGCCGAGTCCGAAAGTCGCTCCGGGTCGATTTCCACAAGGGCTTTGAGCAACTCCGCTGACGAGTGCATCCCGCTTCCTGCCGGGTGCTGGCCGCTCAAAAGCAGATACAGCAGCACGCCCAACGAGTAAACGTCCGTCGCGGTCGTGATCGGCCCACTGGTCACTTGCTCGGGCGCCGCATATTCGGGCGTTAACACCCATCCACCCTCGCGCGTCAGTACGGTGGCCAGACCGGGCCGCGTATCGTCCTCCAGCAGCTTGGCGATGCCAAAGTCCAGGAGCTTGACTTGGCCTTCTGGGGTGACCAGTACGTTCGAGGGCTTGATGTCCCGATGGACGATCAAGTTGGCGTGGGCATGAGAAACGGCGGCCAGAACATTCAGAAACAGGCGCAGGCGCGCCTCAATCGTGAGACTGCGCGCATCACAATAGCGGTCGATGTGCTCGCCCTCCACATGCTCCAGCACGAGATACGGTTGACCCAGCGTTGACACTCCCGCATCAATGAGACGGGCGATGTGGGGATGAGTAAGACGAGCAAGAATGGTGCCTTCGCGCCGGAACCGTTCCGCGCCGACGCGGCCGACCAAGGCGGCGTTCGGAAACTTCAGCGCCACGAAGCGGTGCAAGCGCGTGTCTTCGGCTTTGTAGACAACACCCATGCCGCCATGACCGAGTTGCTCGATCAGTCGGTAGTGACCGATGACTTCATTCAAGGGAGCGGGAAATGGATCGACCGTAACATTGATGGTTTCAGCAGCGGCGGGGTTGAGGAACTGGCTCCCGGCCTGTTCATGCGCGACGACGAGGGATTCGACTTCGGCACGCAGTTCGGCATCAGCGCCGCAGGCGCAGTCCAGGAATGCAGGACGCTGATCTGGCGCCAGCCGCAGCGCCTCTTCCAGAAGCTGCTTGGTCCGCTCCCATCTTTCGCTGTTTGTGACCGACGATTCTTGGAGATCACTCATGGCGAGGCACTCCTGGAAATTTCGCGATGCAGCCAGGCACGTGCGGCAGTCCAATCGCGTTGCACCGTCGCCGGAGCGATTCCCATGGCCTCGGAAATTTCCTCCAGCGAGAGGCCAGCAAAGAAGCGTAGCTCCACCACTCGGCTTTGCCGCGGGTCAATCTTAGCGAGCGCTTTCAGGGCGTCGTCGACGGCGAGGACATCCGCATCCTTCCGTTGCGGCAGGACTGCTGCGTCATCAAGCGAGATCTTGCACGTACCGGCGCCGCGCTTCGCAGCCCGGTGACGACGAGAGTAGTCCACCAGTATCTGCCGCATGAGCTGCGCTGCCACAGCAAAGAAATGAGTACGATTCTCCAACTCCAGAGGGCTTTGCCCAACTAAGCGGCAATAGGCCTCGTGCACCAGAGCAGCACTCTGCAGAGTGTGGTCGGGACGTTCCTTCCGGAGGTGGAAGTGCGCCAGTCGTTGAAGCTCCTTGTATACCAGCGGCAGCAAGGCGTCGAGTGCGTGGCGATCGCCGTCGTGCCAGCCTTTCAAGAGCTCCGTGACGTTATTCGGGAACTCGGGCGCCATGCCTCCCCCATCCCCGACAGGTGATGAGCCGCTAGCGTAGCCATTTCTCGCGTGCTAGTCAATTGCGAAACGGATTGAATAACAAGCAGCCTAGACCCCTTTTCACGCGAAACTAGACCGATTATTCGCAATCCGTGATCAGATTTGTTGTTGATTTGCGCTTTTAGGAATAGAAGGACAGGCCTCTCTTTAAGGCCTACGCTATCGAGTTCCTAGGCTCCAAAAGGAGTGACCAGCATGAGGGCGAACCGAACTTTCAATCACTTGCTCCACCTTTTGTTGACGGCGGTGCTTACCGTGGCGGCGCATTCACAAATGATCGACAACAACCAGGCGCCTAACACCGCCAAAGCGGGCATCAACAAGTCGTTATTGGACGAAATCGGTGGAGGGCGCGGGGACGTGATGACCCCGGGATCGTCCGTCTACGTCATCAACCGAGATCCGTTTCGTTCCATCCGGCGCGGCCGCCAGCTTTTCCAGCGCAAGTTCACTTTCCTCCAACACGTCGGACCAGCCGACAGTGACGGGATTGGCGACATCAACACCAATAAGGCCATTGGCGCCGGCCTGGCCGATAGTTGTGCCGCCTGTCATGGACGCCCCCGCGGCTCGGCTGGTATCGGGGGAGACGTCGTGACCCGGCCCGACAGCCGTGATTCGGCTCATCTGTTCGGCTTGGGACTCAAGGAGATGCTCGCCGATGAGATCACCACCGACCTGCGCTCCATTCGTGACCTGGCCATCGCCGAAGCGCAGCAGAAACACCGGCCCGTCACCAAACAATTAGGCAGCAAGGGAATTCGCTACGGCTCGATTACGGCGAATCCAGATGGCTCCGTAGATACATCGAAGGTTGTGGGGGTTGATCCTGATCTCCGGGTGCGGCCCTTCTTCGCCGAAGGTGGCACCATCTCCATGCGTGAATTCATTGTGGGCGCTCTACATGCAGAGATGGGTTTGCAGGCCTCTTCGGACCCTGATCTGCTCGCTGCCAGCGCTGGCGGACGAGTGGTCACTCCCTCGGGCATGGTGCTGGACGGCTCCAAGGACAAGATCGAAGCCCCTCCCGCGCCCGACCCGCAAAACGGAGACGAGATCGATCCAGCCATTGTTGACCACTTGGAGTTCTATCTGCTCAACTACTTCAAGCCTGCACATCACATTCAGAACTCGGTGACCGACCGGGGCCGCATCGCATTCAACAAGGTCGGTTGTGCCTCCTGCCACCGCGTCGATCTGAACATCAACCACGATCGCCGCGTCGCGGATGTCGAAACCACCTATGATCCGACGAACGGCATCTTCAACAGCATGTTTGCCACCGCCAGCACGCTCTACTACGTCAAAGACGATGGCAGCGGACAGCCGCCATTGAAGCTGCCATTGGGGAGTTCCTTCGTGGTGAGAGACATCTTCACGGATTTCAAACGCCACGATATTGGACCCGCCTTCTATGAGCGCAACTGGGACGGCACCATGCAGACCACCTTCCTGACACGTCCGCTCTGGGGTGTGGGTTCGACTGGACCGTATGGCCACGACGGCCGCAGCGTCACCCTCAACGACGTCATTTTGCGTCACGGTGGCGAAGCCCAAGCCTCGCGGGACGCCTTTGCGGCGCTCAAGCCCAGCAGTCAAAGTGATTTGATCGCTTTCTTGAACTCGCTGGTTTTATTCCCGCCGGATGACACCGCTTCCAACCTCGATCCGGGTGATCCCACGCAGCCCTACTTCCCGCAGTTCGGTCACGGCAGTATCAAGTTAACCGTTCTGTTCAACGATCCGGCTGATCCGGAATAGCAACAACATTAGTCGAACTATTCTGAGCAAAGTTCCGTCGCAGAAGGTCTGTTTCACGGCGGCCAGATCATGCTCGGGGCGCACGCCTGGTGCGTTCTCGGACTTAGTTCTCCGGGAATTCGAAGGGTGCTGTCGGTCGGCGGTTATGCGGCGATCTGGGTGAGCGCGCAGCTCGCGCCGTGCAGACGGTAGCGAACAGCAGGGGCCAAGAGAACTTAGGACTAAAGATTGGGACGAACTAAAGCGGTTCCTGCGTGGAGTTTTGCTCTAAGCGACGCGGAATCAATGGATTTCCACTGTGTCCCGAACCATGTGCTCTACCAGGCTGAGCCACTCCCCGACATTCGAAAGACGGATGGGCGGGGCATGGAGCCCGCCCTTTCGATTATAGCATCGCACTGCGTTGCTCCCGCGGGCCGCGCCAGCAGCGCCGAAATCCTATCCTATAGAATGAGTGTTTCTCAGCCAGGCTAGATCTCTTGACCACCCTGTTCACGGCCAAAACTCTGTTGACTCCGTTCGAACGAATCGAGCAGCCGTTTGTGCTCGTCGAGGCCGGGCGCATCGCCGACCTCGGCTCGCGTGCTTGTCGTCAGGCCCCTGCAGCTAAGGACACAATTGATTTGGGCGAACTCACGTTGGCTCCCGGGCTGATCGACATGCACATCCATGGAGCCGACGGCCACGATGTCATGGAAGAGGACGCCACCGCGCTGGCATCCATAGAAACATTCCTTTCAGATCACGGGGTCACCAGTTATTTTCCGACCACGGTGACAGCTCCTCTCGACGTCACCCTGGCTGCACTCGAACGGTTGGCGGATGCGATTGAAGCGGCGCAAGACCAGGCTCGTGCCCACCCGGTCGGAATTCACATCGAAGGACCATTCATCAGCCATGCGCGGCGGGGAGTGCATCCGCTAGAAAACTTGATTGCGCCGAGCCTCTCCGTGTTCCAGCGATTCTGGGAAGCATCACGAGGCCATATCCGGGTGATGACGATCGCCCCTGAACTCGATGGCGCGCTGGAAGTGATTGCGGAGGCCGCCAAGCGCGGCGTATGCGTGAGTATGGGGCACTCCGACGCAACCCTGGAGATGGCCCGCGCAGGTGTTAAGGCAGGCGCCCGCCACGCGACCCACACATTCAATGCTATGCGGCCGTTGGCACATCGCGATCCCGGTATTCTGACGGAAGTTCTGACTAACTCCCAGATTTCGGCGGATATCATTGCCGATGGGCTGCACGTCGATGCGGCCGTGGTGCAAATGTTTCTCCGGTTGAAGGGCGCAGAGCGGACCGTCTTAATCACCGATTCGACTGCCGCGACTGGGATGCCGCCAGGGAAATATCATATGGGTGATTTCGAATTTCAGGTCGCGGATGGTCGTTGCCTGGCGAACGGGGTCCTGGCCGGAAGCACTCTGACCCTGGACCGAGCAGTGCGCAATGCCATGAATTTCGGCGAGTGGGACCTTCGTGACGCGCTGTGCGCGGCCACTGCGAATCCTGCGCGCACTACGGGCCTGGACGAAAGAGGCTTCCTGAAGATCGGCGTAGTGGCGGACTTCATCGCGCTAACGCCCTCCGGAGAAGTAAGAAAGACGGTCGTGGCCGGCAAAGAGATAGGGTAGCGAAATCTAAGGAGCGATCGATGGCTGACAAGGGCGGCTTCCCGCATTACATGTTGAAGGAAATCTTCGAGCAGCCGCAAGGATTGCGGAACACGATCCTTCCGCGAGTATCGCCGGAGGAAGGCGAGGTTATTCTGGAAGGCGTCCACATTCCCCGGGAAGAATGGCGAGGGCTTCGTCGCATCAACATCGTTGCTTCGGGGACCAGTCGTCATGCCGGCATGACGGGCCAGTACATGATCCAGGACCTGGTTAAGCTTCCGGTTGACGTGGACTACGCGAGCGAATTCGAATATCGCAATCCGCTAATCGGACGCAGCGAGCTCACGATCGTCATCACGCAGTCCGGGGAAACAGCGGACACCACGGCAGCACAGCGTGAAGCCAAAGCCAAAGGCTCGCGCACAATCGCGATTTCGAACGTCGAAGGATCCACAATCGCGCGCGAGGCGGATGGCGTGATTTATACCTTGGCTGGGCCGGAGATCAGCATTGCCTCCACCAAGGCATTCACCGCCCAGATGGCGGTTTTGTTTTTGTTCGCGCTGTACCTCGGCCAGGAACGCGGTCAGCTCAGCCGTGAGCAGTTAAAGAAATTCATTTCGGAACTCGTCGTTCTCCCGGAGAAAATCGACGCAATCCTCCGCTCCGCTCCGCAATGCGAGAAGCTGGCGGACAAGTTCCATCAAGTTCAGGATTTCTTGTTTATGGGCCGCGCCATTCACTACCCAATTGCGATGGATGGAGCCCTGAAACTCAAAGAGGTTTCCTACATTCACGCTGAAGGATACCCGACGGGCGAAACTAAGCATGGGCCGCTGGCGCTGATCGATGAAAACCTGCCGGTGGTGGTGATCGCCACCTGCGATCGCAAGGATGCCGGCTCGATGTTGCGATACAACAAGACGGTAGCGAATATCAGGGGGTTCAAGGAGCAAGGCGGTCGAGTCATTGCGCTGGCATCCGCCGGGGACGATGAAGTCGCCAGTATAGCGGACCACTTCATATCTATCCCTCAGACCCTGGAGTTGTTACTGCCCATTCTGGAGATCGTGCCACTGCAGTTGTTTGCCTACTACATGGCAGTACGGCGCGGGCTGGATGTCGACCGGCCGCGCAACCTGGTGAAATCGGTCCAAGTGGAGTAGTTCTAGTTCGGCTTGCGATTTTTGCTGTCAGCCAGGTAGCGGTGAACGATGGTGTCGCCCGCGTATTTGAATCGTTCCAGGAATACGCCTTCGGGGTTCGGCGACTCGTCCTGGGGAAATTTCTGACGCAGTGCCTGCCGCATTCTCTCCCCGGCTTCAGATTCGTTCGAGATGATCTGCATATAAAACCAGAGGAAGTGACGCATCTGATCCAGGGAAGATTTTAGGACCTGGAGAGCCTCGAGCTCTGGCAATTCACTCAGAGCTTCCATCAGTTCTGGATCGCTGGGGGCTTCCATCGCCGCACAGTTCAGTTCGCGTTGAATGGCTCGAAGGTCTTCTGTGACCCGAAGAATTCTGGCTTGAATATCGTCAAGGTAGTCTTCGTTGAACATGAGTCGTGGCTTGCTTGTTAGGACATCGTCAACATCTCATCCGCAATCAGGTGCGAACAGATGTCCCATGTCCATGCGCTTTGGTAATTCTGCTCGTTACTTTGGTCTGAGGATTGTTCTAAGCGTTCGCGGCGTGGTCCCAGTGCGCTGAAAAGGCCTGTCCAGAGCGGATTTCGGGCACCTCCACGAGGCGCACTCCCCGGCTTGGATTTTCCACGGAACGGACCAGGGCTTGCGCCATTTGGTCCCTGGTTACCAGACCGAGCCGGAGAGCGCCCTTTCGTGTGCCTGGTAACATCTCCAAAATCCGGTAGAGCGGGATCAGAGCGTAGGGCCAGCGGTGACCCGGCCCGAGAACGTACCATGGGCGCAGAATGGTGGCGTTCATTCCAGAGTCGCGAAGTTGGCATTCACATTCGGCGCGCACTTGGATGTAAGCTTTCATGACCGGCGCGGGCTGAGCCACGCTGAGATAGATAAAGTGCTGGATGCCGGCGCCACGAGCTGCAAGGATTGCTCCGGTCGCGGACTTCAGATCAACGGCGCGAAACTGAGCGGCCTTTGACGGATTGGGATGAGACACGCCCACCAATTGAACGAACGTGTCAGCAGGCTGAATGTGATGGGCGTAGGTGGTGGAGTCGAGCGCGTCCCCGATGATTGGAATACATCCCGTGGGTAGCTTTACTCGTGACTCCGCACGGGTGAGCGCGCGAACCTCGTGCCCTCGTTCGAGCAACCGCTCGATCAGAGGGCGTCCGAGATACCCGGTTCCCCCAGTTATAAAGACGCTGCGCCTGATCTCCATTTCACCTCCTATCTCAGTACGCAGGATTAAGCTCTTCTGGATTGCGGCGCTTGAAAACTACACCGCTGGGAGTTCCTGTGCAAACGCTCGCGGCATCCTGGTCAACCAGAATGAACTTTGCATGCATATTTCAAGATGCTACCCTTGCACTTCCCATGAAACGACTGGCGTTGTTCCTGTGGCTAACGTTCGGGATGGTCAATTCTCAGGCCCAGAAATGGACGGATTTGTCTGCCTTCCATGTCGAGAAGGATGTTTCTGTCCCAATGCGAGATGGAACCCCGCTTCGAGCCGACCTCATCTTACCCGTGGGGACGGGAAAATTTCCGGTGCTGGTCTATCGCACACCCTATGGCAAGGAGTTCGCACTCCAGGATTACACCACTTTTCGCCATGCCGCCGAGCGCGGCTACGCAGTCGTTGTGCAGGATGTGCGTGGACGCTACGCATCGGCAGGAGAGTTTCGTCCCTACGAGAACGAGGGCAGAGATGGGTATGACACCATCGAGTGGGCCGCCCGGCAGTCCTGGGCCAACGGGAACATTGGGACCTTCGGATTGTCCTATCCCGGGGCAGTGCAGTGGCTAGCCGCGGTGGAGAACCCGCCTCATCTCAAAGCCATGGTTCCGGCGATGACGTTTTCCACTTATCAGAACTTTTTTTTCGCCGGCGGTACCTGGGACATGTCCTGGATTGAGTGGATATGGGACAACATCGCGCCCGACATTCGCGTGAAGAAAAATCTTCCCGGTCCGAAGACCTCCGCCGAGGCGGAAGCGGCCTGGACAAATGATGGACTGAAGATGGAATCCGAGTTGCCGCTGCGAGAATTAAAGGAACTCAAGGGAATTGCGCCTTTCTACTACGATTGGCTCACTCACCCCCTGGAAGACCCCTGGTGGCAGTGGTCTGAACTCCGCAATAAATATGGCAGAACCTCTGCGGCCGTGTTGAATCTCTCGGCCTGGTACGACGACAACTACGGGCCGGAAGGTGCGACCACGAATTTTGCCGGCCTGCTGAACTCGCGCCCGGCAGGAAAAGCGAATTCGCATCTGCTGCTTGGCCCTTGGGTGCACGGGGTAGATTCGACCGCGAAGACGAAGGCTGGGGAACGTGAGTTTGGATCAGCCGCCGCGATCGACTACGACGAAGTAGTTTTGCGCTGGATGGACCATTACCTGAAAGGTTTGGACAACGGCGTGGAGCGCGAAGCCCCCGTCCGCTATTTCGTGATGGGAGACAATGTCTGGAGAACTTCCGGAATTTGGCCCCCGGCAGCGAAACGGACTTCGTACTATCTGGCGCAAGCGGGTGAGCAGGGACTGACAACGCAAGCTCCGCGGGAGAGCAATCGAAAGCATTCGTTTGTGTCCGACCCTTCGCAGCCCGTAGTGAACCCATTCAGTTCTTCAGGCGCGCATGACTACCGTGAGATGGTGAAGCGAAGCGACGTTCTGACGTTTGATTCTGCCCCGCTTGATCGCGATACGGAAGTGACAGGACCCATCCAGGCGGTGATGTATGTTTCCTGCGGTTGTCGCGACCTCGATCTCTGGGTCCGGTTGCTGGACGTATCGCCCGATGGCACCGCCTTCAACCTGATGAGCCCGGGACTGGACGTGCTGCGCGCCAGCTACCGCGATCCGAACAAGGGGCGGCAACTGCTCGAGGCAAACCAGATCTATGAGTTGCACCTCGACCACCTGATTACCAGCAACGTGTTCCAGAAAGGACACCGGCTGCGAGTGCAAATTTCGGGTTCATTCTTTCCCAATTTCTCGCGCAACCTGCAATCAGGGGAGCTCGAGACAACGTCAGCAAAGGCCAGTAGAGCGACAGTTTCCATTTATTCCGATCGCCAGCATGCGTCGCACTTAGAACTGCCGATCGTGCAGTGAAGAGATCGTGTCCAGATAAAAACGGGCTCGGATATAATCTCGCGATTCAGAAAGTGCGAGGGCCTCTTGTCCACTGCGCATCGCTTCATTCTTTCAATAATTGTCTGCTGTCTGGCACTTCCAGCTTTTACTCAACAGCGCGAACCGGTGCTCAAGCAGATTGATCTGCCTCACCCGTACTACTTTCGCGAGATGTATCTGCCGCAGTTAACGAGCGGTCCAAGTGCGGTCGCATGGACTCCGGACTCACGCTCCGTGGTTTATTCCATGGCGGGCTCGCTCTGGCGTCAAGGAATTCGCGACAGCACTGCGGAACAACTGACTTGGGGCGAGGGTTATGACTATCAGCCCGACTGCTCTCACGATGGGCACTGGGTTGTATATGCTTCCTATCTCAAAGATGCGGTGGAACTCTGGGCCTTGAACATGCACACCCGGCAAACCCGCCAGCTCACAGCCAACGGGGCAGTGAATCTGGAGCCGAGGTTCTCGCCCGACGGGAAGCGCCTTGCGTTCGTCTCAAGCTCATACAAAGGGCATTTTCATATCTTTACGGCAGACTTTGACAATGGGGAACTGTCCCATGTCGAACGCCTGACCGGCGAGACTCGCAGCACCCTTCCGCGCTACTACTACAGTGCCTTCGATCACGAGATCAGCCCAGCCTGGTCGCCGGACGGATCGGAGATTGTCTACGTTTCGAACCGTGGGCACATTTACGGCACCGGGGGTTTCTGGCGGATGAAGGCGGCGTCCGGAGCATTTCCCCGCGAGATCCATTACGAAGAGACGGCATGGAAGGCGCGCCCGGAATTCTCGCCCGATGGCAAGCGCCTGGTCTACGCTTCCTACCTGGGGCAGGCGTGGCACCAACTCTGGATCATGCCTTCCGAAGGGGGCTCCTCCTTTCCGCTTTCCTACGGGAGTTTTGACAACATCAACCCGCGTTGGTCTCCCGACGGCAAGAGCATCGCTTTCATCTCCAACCGCCGCGGGAATACATCGTTATGGGTTCAGGAAGTCTTGAGCGGTGGTCAGAAAGAGATTCAGGCGAGGGAGCGGAAATACCTCAAGCCTGCAGGTCATTTGCAGGTGCATGTCCTGGACAAGGCCGGACGCGAAACTACCGCACGGATTTTTATCACCGGCTCCGATGGGCGCAGCTATGCACCGGACGATGCCTGGATCCACGCCGACGACAACTTCGTTCACTCGGAGCGGCCGTTCGAGGCGCATTACTTCCACACCGCGGGTGTGGCGCAGGTCGCGGTTCCAGTCGGCACCAGCACCGTTGAGGTCATGAAAGGCTTTGATAACAAATTTGAAGTGAGGAGGGTTACGGTCGCCGAAGGCAAGACCGCAGACGTGACGATTCGGCTTCAGCCGCTGGACCTACCCCAGAGTCCGAAGTCGAAATGGGTAAGCGGCGACGTGCACGTGCACATGAATTATGGTGGCGCGTATCGCAATACGCCGGAGCACCTGCTGTCGCAGGCGGCGGCGGAGAACCTTTCGATCGTCGAAGATCTTGTGGTGAACAAGGAGCAGCGAGTTCCGGACATCGCCTACTTCAGCACCCGCCAAGACCCGGCTTCAACCGCTGCAAATGTTCTGCTACACGGGCAGGAATTTCACACCAGCTACTGGGGCCATTTGGGACTTTTGAATCTGACCGAGCACTTCATCATCCCCGATTACGCTGGATATCCGGGGACCGCCGCGGCAAGTTTGTTTCCGCCGAATGCGGTGGTTGCGGACATGGCGCATGAACAGCAGGCCTTGGTTGGATATGTGCATCCCTATGATCCAATTCCGCCTGATCCCGACAAAGATGAATCCCTTACCCACGAATTGCCCGTAGACGTTGCGTTAGGCAAAGTGGACTACATCGAAGTGATGGGATTCAGCGATCCGAAGGGGACGGCCACGGTCTGGTACCGGCTGCTCAATTGTGGCTTCCGCTTGCCCACCGCGGGCGGGACCGACGCCATGGCCAACTTCGCCTCGCTGCGCGGGCCCGTGGGACTGAACCGCGTCTATGCGCAAGTTCCAGCCGGGAAGCTTGACGTGCATCCCTGGCTCGATTCCATCAAGCACGGGAAAACTTTCGCTACCAATGGACCGTTGCTGGGGTTCAGCTTAGGGGAGCGCGAGTTGGGCGACGAACTCAAACTTCCTGCCGGAGAAAACAAGGTCCACTTCAAAGCATGGCTCCGTTCGTTTGTGCCCGTGGATCATCTTCAGGTGATCTGTGACGGGAAAGTTGCCCAGGACTTAAAGACCAGTCCGGATTACGAGGCGGCGGACGCGGAAGGCGTTCTGACCATCTCGCACAGTGGCTGGTGCCTGCTTCGGGCGTTCAGCGATAAGGCAGAACACCCAATCCTCGATGCGTATCCCTACGCGACGACCAGCCCGGTCTACATAACGGTCGCAGGTTCTAAAACGCAATCGGCGGAAGACGTAGCCTACTTCGTGAAATGGATTGATCGCATGACCGAGTCTGTCAAAACCAACAAAGACTGGAACACTGAGGCAGAGAAGAAAGCCGTACTCGATCTGCTCGCCTACGCGCGCAAGGTTTACGAAAACATGGCAGGAGCCGGGACGAACTAGACCCCGGCCCGCTGTTCCTGCTCAAGTTGTAACAGCGTTCTCTTACGTTCGGTTCCCCAGCGGTACCCGCCAAGGTCGCCATTTTCGCGAACCACGCGATGACACGGTATCGCGATTGCCACGGGGTTGGTCGCGCAAGCTCGTGCTACAGCCCGGGTTGCAGAGGGCTGGGAAATGCCTTTGGCCACCGCCGCGTAGGAGCGCGTGCTGCCAAACGGAATTTTTTGCAGATACGCCCACACCTTGCGTTGAAATGCAGTTGCCTGGATGTCAAGCGGCAGGGATTTGTTCAACCTCTCTCCTCGCATGTGGCTCAACAGGCGCTTCTTCAACGTCTCCATCTTCTCGTCTTCGCGACGCCGTATGGCAAAAGGAAATTCGTGCCGCAACCCATGTTCGAGTTCATCGTCGGAGTCGGCAAACTGGATGGCACAGATCCCTTTGTCGGTTGCCGCGAGAAGCATCCGGCCCAGCGGGGAGTCCGTGATTGTGTACCGAATGGGAGCAGCGATCGCACCACGCCGGTACTTATCCGGCGTCATACCCATCTCCGAGGCGGTCCGTTCGTACAGCCGGCTGCTCGAGCTGTAGCCCGCATCGTACATGGCTCGGGTGACCGAGTGACCGGCCCGCAAGTTGCTCTTCAGTTGGTTCATGCGGCAGGAATCCGCATAGGCCTTCGGACTGATCCCCAGAACTGCCTTGAAAGTTCGCTGCAGGTGAAATGGACTCTGGCCGAACTCTGTGCCCAGCCGCTCCAAGGTGACCGGTTCGTCGAGATGCTGCTCAATGTACCGGCAAATGGCCTTCACCATCTCCTGTTGAGGATTGCCGCTGAGGGCACGCGGGCGGCAGCGCAGGCAGGCGCGGTAGCCGGCTTTTTCCGCATCATCGACTCGACGAAAAAAGGTGACGTTTTCACGCCGCGGCCGACGTGCCGAACAGGATGGCCGGCAATAAACGCCCGTCGACGACACTGCAAAAACAAACTTGCCGTCCTGGCTAGGGTCACGATTCACCACTGCTTGCCATTGTTGGTTTTCGTCAAGACGAGGCATCTGAACTGGCTCTGTCGAGTTGAGTATCTCAGCTGTGTTCATAATGAGCAAAGCCTATGCGGAGTGGTTTCAGTGGGACATCCGGATCTTGCGGTCAAACCACTTTTCCGGCACTATGCTTGGCACGGTGCGGCAAATACATAATCTGCCGGCAATTGTTATCCTTGCGTCTTCAGTAATGATGAGCCAGACGGCGCCAAAGTCGCAGTGCAAGGCCGCGGCCGAGGCGGTCGCAACCCATATTGGCCATCCACTTGCCCTGAATGCTGCCCATCCGGATCCCGAATGGAAGCAAGCACAACCGATCTCGTTCTGTTCAGACTGGCAAGGCAAGAATCCCGACCCCGCGCGCGCGACCACCGTCAGGCTGTTGTGGAATGCACAAACTCTCTACCTCCGTTTTGAATGTCGGTATCGGGAGATTTTTATCTTTGACGATTCCGATCCGAACGGACGCCGTGATCACTTGTGGGAGCGCGATGTGGCCGAAATGTTTCTGCAGGAAGATCCATCGCAACCCCACGACTACAAGGAATTCGAAATCAGTCCGAATGGCATGTGGATTGACTTGGACATTTCTCGCAATGGGTTGGCGGACCTGAAAAGCGGCCTGCAGCGATCTGTGTCGTTGGACAAAGCTTCGAAGCTCTGGGCCGCTGAACTCGCCATTCCTCTAAAATCGCTAAGCTCGAAGTTCGATCCCGCCCGCGAATGGAGAGTGAATTTCTTCCGCGTAGAGGGAAGTCAGGAGCCAAGGAATTACTTTGCCTGGCGGCCTACGCATTCGCCGCAGCCCAATTTTCATGTGCCTGAAGCCTTCGGGGTGCTCCGGTTCAGTGGCCAACCCTGAGTCATTGCCGATGACCTGCGCGAAGCGTAATCTGGTCTGCACTTCAAACTTAAATTTTGGGAGGTCATGATGCATCTCAGCCGCCGTCTGCCGGTTGTGTTCGTCCTGCTCTGCAGCGCGATTGCCTACGCGCAATCCAAGCCAGGAGTCCTGGCTGCCGATGAAGTGAAACGGGTGACCCCGTCCAGCTATTTTTTTGCCGGGCAATCTGCGCCGGTGCAGATACGGAATTCCTCCGGATTCCGCACCGCGGACAACAAGCTGGTCCTGGTGGGTCTCGTGGATACTTCCGGATACGCGGCCGATGTCCAGCAGAAGTATCAGGGATTTTTTATCACTGAGGTCAAGCTGAAGGTCGGAGATGCCGACATCGCTCCCGGACAGTACGGGTTCGGATTCTCGAAAGACGGAAAGTTCATGGTCCTAGATGCTGGAGCGAATGAAGTAGCTTCGATCTCGTCGAATAGAGACGATAAGCTGGCACGGCCCGTTCCCTTGAAGATGATGGCGGACGGCGATCTCTACAAGCTCTATGCCGGCAGGAATTGGGTGACCGTCAAGCCGCAATGAATCAGTGCGTCAGCGGTTGAAACGGGCCCAGCACCAATGAGATTCCCGCGCGCTTCCTAAGCTCGCTGAGCAGGGCTTGGGCTGCGTTCTGGTACGTTTTTGTGGGATCGGAAGCGTCTGCCCATACCGCTTCGTAAACAACCTGGGTCGCCTCCTGCAGGTCCATATGCAGCGCGGCCTCCATGACATCGGCGCGCTCTTGCAACCGGTCAAAACAGGCTTGGCAAATTGAGGCAGGCGCGCTCTGCGAGGCGTGGTTCTCTCCGAGCACGCAGGAAGAGTTCACGCCCGGGTCGACCTGCATCGGCGAACTAAGCAGCTGCGACTTGAACTCGCGCAGAAATTTCTCGCGCTCCGCTTCCAGCGTATCCGGATCCGGCATATTTTCCGGAGGCGCTACCCTCACCGATTCTGCAGCCGCGGTCGGCGAAACCCGCTCCCCTCCCTTGCATATGGGGCAGCATTTCATACTGGCGGGATAATAGGTCTTGCACTTGGCGCACGGCAGCCCGTATCCGGTCGGCGATTTCCGGGGCACAACGCCCGACTCCTGGGACTGCGGTTCGGAAGCAGGCTCGTTCGCCGGTTCCTTGGATCGCGCTGTCTGGGTACCAGTTGTCGAGGTCATCAGAATTCCTCCGGATTCCATCGCCTTTCGCCGGTAACTTCTATCCTAGGCTCACCGCTGCACCGCTCCGAGAGCACCCCAGTGCAACGTGTCCCCGTCCATCCGTACATGCAGTTCAGTCGCCACGTCAGTTACCGGAAAATCAGCCACATGCGATGGCCATCGTTCTAGTTTTGTGACTACTTTGCCGGGTTCATTTCAAAATGAGACGGCAAAGATAACTCGCTCGTGCTGCTGGATCGAATCAGCCGGATCAACTCTTCTTTGCGCTCGCGGTAGAGACTCTGACCGGGATCCATTTGCGCTGCCAGGTCCAGTTCTTTGAGTGCCTCGGAGTTCCGGCCCATGCTCATCAGACATCCGGCGAGGTAATAGTGGTTGTTTGCGGTCGGTTCCAGGCGGACCGCTTCACGAAACTCCAGTGCGGCGTCATCAAAGCTTTGTGCCTGAAACAAAGCTGTTGCAAGGTAATGATGACTGAGGGCCGAATCGGGTCCCAGGGCTACCGCAATCCGTAGCTCGCGGACTGCTTCAGTGCTGGATTTCGATAACAGCAGCGCTTGTCCGAGGACCCGGTGAGCGGAGGCGTTCGTTGGATTCGCAACAATGGCCAGCTTCAACTCGGGGATCGCGTGCTCATAGTCGTGTTTCGCCATAAACGCCATGGCCAGCACGTGGTGTCCGAGTTTTGAGTCGGGATGGATCCGGTATAGCTCACGCAATTCATTGATAGTCGCAGCGACGTCGCCCTGGTCCCAATAGGTGTTTCCTAGGTTATAGCGCGCAGTCGCTTCCAGGGGAGCGATTCTCTTGGCAGCCTGATATTCACCGATGGCGTGCTCGTAGTCACCCAGATCGTGGAAGATCATCCCCAGATTGTTATGAGGTTCCCAGGAAGTCGGATCGCGCCGGATCGCTTCGCGGTATGCGGCCATCGCGCCGGATGTATTTCCCATCTGCCGCAGCGTGATCCCCATGTCGTAATAGGTTTCGGCACTTTCCGGTTCCATGGCCAGAGATTTCTGGAACGCGTGCAAGGCGGCTTTATAGGCTTCATTGAGCGAGTGCCCAAGTCCGAGGTAGCGGTACGCTTCCGCGTTTCCAGGGTTCATGCTCAGGGCCGTACGAGCCTCCGCAATCGCGCTGTCGCCATCGTCATAGCGGTAGAAAACATAAGCGAGACGCGCGTGCGTCTCAGGAAATTCCGGCATCAATTCTTTCGCCGTGCTGTACTCGTCGAAGGCGCTGTCAATATCGCCCTGTTTCGTTCGCAGGAAGCCCATCGCGAAGTGGAGCGCCGCGCTCGTCGGTCTCGTTGACACGAGGTCGTGCAACTTCGGTTCAGCAAGGTCGAATTGCTGGCTCCGCAGCAGTTGATTCACCTCACTCGTCTTGGTGGAACAGGGATCAAAATTGAGTGCCGCAGGGGCCTCGGCAACGGCTGCAATCAGTTCGGCCGTAGCCCCGGCTTGGCGCAAGGCATGGTTGGTTTCCACGGACTGATCGATGTTGGTCTCCGCGTTCCTGACTACTTTGGCCAGCCGATGACTTGACACCCCGGCGCCCAGCCAGGCGATGATTTCGGTGCACGCGATTGGACTCGCCTGGCTTATTGGGCATAGGGCGACAAGAATTAACAATAAAGAGACAATGAGTGAGAGGGCCCGGATCCGCACAGAAACTCCTTATCAAACGCGGTCAGAATGAGCGCTGCTTGTTCTCAACCTTAACGCGCACTGGTAATCGGCAATAGCTCACGAAGGTAACTGAAGATAAGTGGTTTATATTCAGTCAGATGTAGGCGTTGTCGATGCGTTCTTTTTCGTCGTTAATAGAGTCTTTCGGAGTTGACGCATCGGATCAGCCTCCGGTACCTTGAATAATGTGCCGGTTTGCCCGGCAGTGGGGAGGATTTGAATGTTTGAAGGCCTGTTCCAGCCAATGCACCTGTTGGTGATCTTTGCCATCGCCTTGCTCGTTTTCGGTCCCAAGAAGTTGCCGGAACTTGGAAAGGGAATCGGTGACGGCATTCGCGCTCTGAAAGAAGGAATGAAGGAACCACCAGCAGAAGCCGCAAAGCCGACGACGAGTACCGAAGTGAAGAGCTAGGTTCCGGTTTCAGTGTTCTGATTCTGCCGCAATCTTCAGTCCCCTGACTTCACCTCTCTTTTTGCAAGCACGCGTTTCCCAAGGCACTAGTGTGCCAAGCACTTGCCAGGGTTGCGCTACGGCGACTCGCGCCACAGGGCGTGTATAATTCCTGCTCTGATTCAGCCCATTTCCTTTGATCGCTCCATTGCCACATGCCGGCAACGGTGCGACGTACCGGGTCCAGTCAGGAGCCGTGGCCCGGGCTCGATTCCAAACCACAGGAGGATGCTGTGCTTACACGCGGTTGGTTAACTTCCATTTGTGTGCTTGCCATCAGTGCATCGGTGTTTGCGGACCAGGTCACTCTGAAGAATGGCGATCGGCTGAGCGGCTCCATCGTGAAGTCGGACGAAAAAAACCTGCTGATCAAGACTGAATTTGCCGGCGAAGTCACGATCGACTGGTCGGCGGTGCAGCGCATCAACACCGAGGGACCTCTTCATGTGGCTTTGGAGGATGGACAGACGGTGGTCGGTCCGGTCACGACTGAGGACGGGAACTTCGCCGTTGCGACCGCCAATCAAGGCACCGTGACCGCTCCCAAAGCGACTGTGAAGGCGCTTCGCAATGAGAGTGAGCAGGCCCACTACGACCAGTCAATCCACCCGAAACTCACGCAAAATTGGGCTGGGGGAATCAATGCGGGATTCGCGCTGACTCGCGGCAACAGCCGGACCAAGAACCTTTCTCTCGCCTTTACGGCCGATCGCAAAACCATGCGTGATCATCTCGGCCTTTACGAAACCTCGGTATACGCCACCGACGATGCGCGCGGAACTTCCAGCACCACCGCCAACGCGATCCAGTCTGGCATCAGGTACGATCACGATATCACCGGGAGATTGTTCGGCTTTGTTGGTGGTGACTTCCAGACCGATGCTTTGCAGAGCCTGGACCTGCGCTCGGTATTAACCGGCGGCCTGGGGTTTCACGTCATCAAGAACGATCTGACAACTCTAGATTTCCTAGGAGGCGTGAACTACACCCGAGAGAACTATTCCACCTTTACTCGGAATCTGGCTGGGCTGACCCTGGGAGAGGAACTGACGCATAAGGTAGGCGCGAACACCGTCATCACAGAAAAGCTCTATATCTATCCCGATCTGAGCCAGGCCGGCGAATATCGTGGCATTTTCAATTTTGGTACCGTAACCAAGATCAATAAGTGGCTGGGCTGGCAAAATGCTGTGGCTGACACCTACGTGACCAACCCTCCCTTAGGCAAGAAGCAAAATGACATTATTTTCACCACCGGTCTAAACGTATCTTTTGCCCATTAGCACCACGGAGAGCTCTGGAACTTTTTCGCGACGGCTCTCCCGGGCGGGATTATCCTCATCCAAGAGGGATGCCGGAAGGCCTGACGCAAAGGAGATTCTATGCGCAAACTGGGCGTCGTTCTTGGAGTTCTCGTTCTTATTGTGGTAGTGGGATTGGGTATTTTCCTGGCTACGTTCGATGCCAACCGCTATCGCGGTCTCGTGCAGGACCAACTGCAGAAAAGCCTCGGTCGCGAAGTTAAACTTGGCCAGCTTCACCTGGCATTGTTCCCGCCTCGGGTACAAGTGGATGCGCTCTCCATTGCCGACGATCCCAGGTTCGGCGATCCGAACCCGTTTGTGCAGGCAGAGCAGTTGGACGTTTCCGTGAAGTTGCTCCCTTTGTTGCACAAATCCTTGGAGGTCGATTCTCTCGCTCTCCGCCGCCCGAAGGTTGAGCTGATCAAGAATGCACAGGGAACATGGAATTTCTCCACCATCGGCGCAAAGTCAGAGCCCGCGCAGCAAAAAACCTCAAGTTCGGGGCAGAAATTTACCCTTGGACGGCTCACCATTGAAGACGGTCAAGTTGGATTGACGGACCATCAGGCTCGTAAGCCGCGGGCGGTCTACGACCACATCGATGCCACGTTGGATGATTTCGCTCCCGGACAGCCTTTCTCGTTGCAGGTTGGCGCACGTCTGCCCGGCGCCGGAAATCAGGAAGTACGTCTCCAGGGCAAGGGTGGTCCCGTGAATCAGGGAGATCCTGCGGCAACTCCATTCGAGGGCACGCTTGGATTGAATAATGTTGGTATATCCGGCCTTACCAGATTTCTGCAAAGTCCAGCTTTAGAGAACAGCGATGGAACCATATCGGGGCAGACCCAGATCCATAGTTCCGGCGGCAAACTTGCGGCACAAGGACACACCGAGATCGCCAAGGCAAAGATCCACGGAGTGGACGTCGGATACCCAATCGCGGCGGATTACGATATCGCCGACGATCTGCGCAGCGATCTACTGACGATCAGTAAAGGCAACATCAAACTGGGAGCAACCCCGCTCTTCCTCAGCGGCACGGTGGACAACAAGTCCACGCCCGCGAATCTGAATTTGAACCTGCGTGCCAATAATGTTGCGATCGCAGAGATGGCGCGTCTGGCTTCAGCTTTCGGAGTCGCTTTTGCCCCCGGAACCGACGTCAACGGCCAAGTGAATGCCAATATTCAGGCGCGCGGCGCCGCCAGCAAGCCCGCGCTGAACGGAACCCTGTCGGCCAGCAACGTACAAGTTTCCGGTAAGGAGATCGCGCAGCCGGTGCAGATTCCGCAGGTCACGTTTGCGCTCTCTCCCACTGAAGTTCACTCCAATCCGTTCAACGTGATCTCGGGAAATACGACTGTGGTCACTACCCTCGCGGTGCGGGACTACACGTCAAATTCTCCGTTCGTCAACGCCACGCTGCATGCTCCCAACGCCGCGCTGCCCAATATTCTGGCCATGGCCAAGGCGTACGGAGTGAAAGGCGTAGAAAAGATCAACGGCGCGGGAACGATGAATCTCGATGCCCACGTGGCCGCCCCGGTGCAATCGCTAAATGGCGACGCCATTATGCGCGCCATCAACGGGAACATGAATTTGAATTTCCAGAACGTACGCGTCAACGGAGTAGATGTCGCTCACCAGCTTGCGCAAATTGGCGGCTTTCTGAAACCGGGACAGAAAGACGAGGGCTTTACCAACATTCTGAAGATGACTGGCAATGTGATCGTCACCAATGGCGTGGCGCAAACAAACAATCTTCAAGCGCTACTCGACATCGGCAATGTCAGCGCCGCCGGAACCGCCAACCTGGTGAGCAAGGCACTGAACCTCGATGTGACTGCTGTCCTAGCTAAGGCGACAAGCCAGCAGGTCGGTGGGACGAGCATTGGCGGCTACTTGAATACCGCCTTGGCCAACAATCAGGGGGAGATCGTGATTCCCGTGCTGGTGACAGGAACCCTCGACAATCCCCACTTTGCCCCAAACCTGCAGAAGATTGCCCAGATGAAGCTTAAGGGATTCGTGCCGAGCTTCGACAATCCGGGCGGTGCAGCAACAGGGTTGTTAGGTGGTTTTCTGGGGCAGAAGGGCGGAACACAAGCCAAGCCGGGACAACCGCAACCACAAGTTCAGCCCAACGATGCAGTGCAACAGATCATCGGACTTTTCGGCAAAAGAAAGAACAACAATCCGCCCAAACCGCCAAAATAGTCCGTTAGGCAGATAACTCAAGATCAGCTTTGGTCCCGCGCCGGGGAAGCACCTGTTCGAATGTGCACTGCGTGGGCTTCTTGTCAGGACGCCAGCGCAGAAATTTCGTGCCATGGCGAAAACGGCCGCCGGAAAAATGATCATAGCGAACTTCACAAACCAGCTCCGGTTTTAGAGGCTTCCATTCGTCGCTGCGACGGGTGCTCCAGCGACTGGGGCCGCCCGGAGCCTTACCACTGAAGCCAGGTTGCGCGATGAGCGGTTCCACGATTTTCTTTAACTCCTGGCGCTGCTCCGCGCTAAAGCTCGATGTGAAACCGACATGGTCGAGTTTGCCCTCGTCATTTTGAAGGCCCAGCAAGAGCGATCCAATTCCGCCGCCCTTCTCAGCGTAACGGAACCCTCCGACCACGCAATCCGCGGTGCGCATGCGTTTGATTTTTACCATGGCGGTGCGCTCGCCCGAGGCGTAGGGAGCGTTGGCCAGCTTTGCAACCACGCCATCAAGACCAATCGGAGCCAACTGGCTCATCCATTTCTCGGCCTGACTGCGCTCGAGCGACGCCGGGGAGAGCCGCACCATGCCTTTTGCAGGCAAGCCCTCAAACATCTGCCTCAAAGCTTCCTTTCGATCGGATAGTGGGAGAGCGACGAGCGATTTGCCATGTTTATCTACCAGGAGGTCAAAACTCATAAAGCTGACAGGCGTTTCTTTCGCCAACTTGCGGATTCGCGATTCGGCTGGATGGATTCGCATCAGCAAATTGTCAAAGGAAAGGTGGCCATCTTCGAAGATGACGATCTCGCCATCGACTACAAACTGTTTCTGCGGCAACGCTGCCAGGGCCTCGATGAGTTCGGGAAAATATCGCCCGAGCGGCTGCCCGGCTTTCGACTGAAGCAGAACTTCCTTCCCTTTTCGAAACGCCAGGCAGCGAAAGCCGTCCCACTTGGGTTCATAAATCCACTCCGAGCCGCTTGGAATGTCTTCGACCGACTTCGCTTCCGCAGGCGCGTATGGAGGTTGGATGGGCAGGTCGATCGCCGGGAATTCCTGGACCAGCTTCTCCGCACCGATTGCTCCATCCCGCACCGGCTTGGCGGCGGCTAAATTATCGCGTTTGCGCTTAGCTGGCATATGGCCCTTGGATGCGGGATTGGCTCGCATCGGCTCTGGCGCAAGCAACCTCAGGTTCGAGGACTGCACCCTAAGCCTGCGGTCGAAATTCAAGGGGGTATTCATGTCAAAGAGAAAGCGCAATGAAGCTCGTCCCGATGAGTTGGGGAATAATCCGGCCCAAGTAGGCCTGGATAGCGCCGGACAGTCCGGTGATAACCAAGAATTGTCGAACGTGGAAGAAGCGCTGGATCAAAGCGTTGATGACCTGGTCGAAACCGGGCAGGATTTCGAGGCCAACGTGGCGCAGGGCGTTGAAGATGCCGGCGACGAGCCCGAAAGGGAGGTCCGCACCCACCAGGACCCCAGGTATCGCCCCACCAACGAAGGTCCTACGCGGGAAAACGAATAAATTCGCGGAGCAGGCAAATCTCCAGCATGGTAGCGTGCCGACCTGGTCTCTGATGAGAATGTAGAATGACAGTACCTCGGATTCAGGAGAACGCACGTTGAAGTTCATCGCGGGATTTATTCTTGGGCTGGTTGTTGTCCCTCTGGTCGTCTATCTCTATTTCATCTCGGGCGCGGCACCCGTGGCGGCTTCGGCCCAGCCCATGCCTTTCGAAAAGATGCTGGCCCGCAAAGCCCTGCATGCCAGGCTTGAGAAGGAAATGCCCAAGTCAGCGCCGGTAAACGCAGACGAAGCAAATCTGGAAGCAGGGGCGCGCATTTATCGCGAAAATTGCGCGGTGTGTCACGGGCTTCCGGGTCAACCGGAGACCGCCATTTCCCGCGGCATGTTTCCGCGCCCGCCGGCTTTGTTGGAAGGCAAAGGAGTGACGGACGATTCTCCCGAGGAGACCTACTGGAAAGTTGCGAATGGCATCCGCATGACCGGCATGCCTGGCTTCGATCAGCGCCTTACGAGCACGCAGATGTGGCAGGTGAGCCAACTGGCGGCCAATGCCAACAAACTGTCTACCGCGGTTCGGGCGCTTCTGCAGGCCCCGATGCCGCCCCCCAATCCGCCGGCGTCTACGGCCAACGCCGCCGGTCAATAAAGCTCATCTACCTATTGCAATCCCATAGAAGTTGTGGCATGCTTCTATGGCGTACCAATAGGAGTCGTCATGTCCGACAAACCCGATGTGTGGCAGGGAACCTTGGCCCTTATGGTATTGAAGACGCTCGAGTCCATGGGCGCCCTCCACGGTTACGGTATCGCCCGTCGCATCGAACAGACCAGCGGCGACCTGCTCTCGGTAAACTACGGGACCCTCTACCCAGCTCTGCTCAAGCTGGAGCAGGAAGGCTTTATCAAATCGGAGTGGGGCGTGTCTGATAACAACCGGAAGGCAAAGTACTACAGCCTGACCCGCGCCGGACGGAAACAGCTTGAGAAGGAAACTCGAGATTGGGAGCAGGCTACACAGATCCTGGCCCGCTTCCTGGCTCCGTCTGAGGAGTCCTAATGAGAGTACTCAGAGCGTTGCTGTTTCGGCTATTCGGCATGTTCGCCAAGGAGCGGCGGGATCGCGAGCTGGCTGACGAGATTGAAAGCCATCTCCAATTCCATATTGAGGACAATATCCGCTCCGGTATGAGCCCGGACCAGGCGCGACGTGAGGCTCTTCTGAAATTCGGCGGCGTTGAAAGCGCCAAGGAAGACTACCGCGACCAGCGAGGCCTGCCGGTGATCGAAACTCTGATCCAAGACCTTCGCTTCGGCATCCGCATGTTGCGGAGAAATCCGGGGTTCGCGTTCACAGCGGTCCTGATCCTCGGCCTTGGGATAGGCGCCAACTCAGCCATCTTCAGCGTGGTCAACGCCGTATTGCTCAAGCCGCTGCCGTATGAAAACGGTGACCGCCTGATCGTGATACGGCAGCAGGCGACCCGCGCCGGAGTAAACGCAATTTCGTTCTCCGTCCCCGAGATCGAGGATTATCGGGCCCAGAATCATTCCTTGAGCGGCCTTGTCGAGTACCACAACATGGCTTTCATCTTGCTCGGCCGCAAGGAACCTGAGCGAGTCGTTACGGGTGTGGTCTCCTGGAATTTTTTCGATGAGCTTGGAGTGAAACCCCTGCTGGGACGCAATTTCCGGCCCGATGATGAAAAGCCTGGCGCTCCCGCGGTGCTGCTGCTGAGCTACGAGTACTGGATTCGCAGTTTTGGAGGCGACCCTACTGTTGTCAATCGCACGTTCACCATGAATGACCGGATTCATACCGTCGTGGGCATCCTACCCCCGGTACCTCAATACCCCGACGAAAACGATGTGTACATGCCGACCACCGCTTGTCCTTTTCGCTCCGATCCCCAAATGATCACTACGCGGAGCAATCGCATGATGCAGGTCTTGGGCGTAGTCAAACCCGGGGTCGATTTTCGGCGGGTACAGGCCGACCTTTCCCGCGTGGCTGCGAATCTGGAGAGAGCCTATCCAAAAGAGTACCCGTCAAACTACGGCTACGCGGTAAAATCCACGCCTTTGCGGGAGGAGTTGACCCACAATGCCCGTCCCACGATGCTGGTGCTGCTGGGGGCTGCTGGGTTTGTGCTGCTCATTGCGTGCGCCAATGTCGCCAATTTGAACCTGGCGCGCATGAGTCGGCGGGAACGCGAACTGGCAGTGCGGGTTGCGCTCGGCGCCGGGCGCGCCAGAATCTTCCGTCAGCTCTTGACGGAAAGTCTCATTGTTGCCCTGGCCGGAGGCGCGCTGGGGTTATTTCTGGCCCATAGCGGACTCGATCTCCTCGTTGCCTTTGTCTCGCACTTCACACCGCGCGCGCGTGAAATCCGCATCGATCACACGGTACTGCTCTTCACCCTGATCATGGCTGTGGTTACCAGCATTGTCTCGGGGACGCTCGCGGCTCTGGATGCCGGTTCCGCGCGTGATCTGAAAGAGGGGAGCAAGCAGATCACCACCACGCTGGCTCGCGGCCGTTTGCGCAATGCTTTGATCGTGTCGCAGGTAGCAGTCTCGGTCCTGCTCCTGATCGGGGCCGGCTTGATGTTGCGCAGTTTCCTGAAACTCCAGCAGGTCAATCCCGGTTTCCAGCCCGGAAATGTGCTGACGATGAGGATCGATCTAAACTTCTCGAAGTACAACAATGGTGATAAGCAGCGGCAATTCTACGACGCTCTGCTGTCGAGGATCGAGGCCCAGCCCGGCGTGCGATCTGCGGCTGCGACTATGATCTTTCCGCTCGGTGAATCCATGCCCATGCAGAACGATTTCATGATTGATGGCCAGATGCCGGGGCAAACTTCCTTGCCGGTTGGGGACTTTCGCGTGGTGAGTGCGGGTTACTTCAAGACCCTGGAGATTCCAATTATCGAGGGCAGGGAGTTCACTTCTGCCGATCGCCAGGACACTCCAGGAGTGGTTGTCATCAATCGTTCCAGCGCTCGACGGTTCTGGGGAAATCAGGAACCGTTGGGCAAGCGAATCTCCACCGACCAGGGAAAAACGTGGCTCCAGGTGGTTGGTGTAGTAGGGGACGTCAAGCAGAACGGCCTCGATCGCGAGGCCACGGATGAAATTTACTTCCCGCTGGCCCAGTCTCCGCTGTTGGATGCAAGCCTGGTCGTGAAAACGACGGTGGAGCCGATGAGCATCGCACCCAGTATTATCGAGCTTATTTACAAGATTGATCCCGATCAGCCGGCCGCACGGGTGCGTTCCTTGGAACAGGTACGGGCCGAGTCCATCGCGGTTCCTCGACTCACGCTGAGCCTGCTTGGGCTGTTCGCGATGATTGCTCTCGCAATCGCCGCCGTGGGCATTGGGGGTGTAATGGCTCTGAACGTCAGCCAACGCACCCAGGAGATCGGGGTTCGCATGGCGATCGGGGCTTGGCCTCATGAGATTCTGCGTATGGTGCTGGGACAAGGAATGGTCCTGACTGCGTTCGGCTTGGCACTTGGGGTCGTGGGCGCATTGGCCCTCGCCCGCATGCTTCAGGGATTGCTGTTCGCAGTTGAGCCGACCGATCCGGCAACGTTTGTGGCCGTGGCCGCGGTGTTGGCCATCGCGGCGGTCGCAGCCTGCTACATTCCCGCGCGTCGAGCCGCGCGCATCGAGCCGATGACAGCCTTACGCTGCGAGTAGGTCATCACCACACCTTGCAGACTTTGTCGGGTGGGCGCACCATCGGCTGTCCTGGCTTGCAGGCAAAGGCTTTGGAGAACTCCGGCATGTTGACGACCACGCCATTGATGCGGGGCTTGGCCGGTGAATGTGGGTTGGTAATGGCCCATTCCCGCAGCTGTTCTGGGCGCTCATTCGAGCAATCCCATTGTGCGAAGCCGACAAAGAACCTTTGTTCCGGCGTTAGTCCGTCAATCGTCTCCAGGGCTTTGTCCTTGGTTGCGTTCTTCCACGCCAAGAAAGCGAGTACCTCGCCCCCGAGGTCGGCCACATTCTCGCCGAGGGTCAATTTCCCGTTCAAGCGCACGTCATCCACGGAAATGTACTGCGAATACTGATCATCTACACATTGGGTGCGCGCCGCGAATTCCTTCGCGTCCTGCGGAGTCCACCAGTTTCTTAGATCTCCATGCGCATCGAACTGGCTGCCTTCATCGTCAAAGGCGTGCGTGAGTTCGTGTCCGATGGTGCCCCCGGTGTCGCCGTAATTGGGCGCATCGTCCATCTTCGCGTCGTAGAGGGGCGGCTGCAGTACTCCTGCCGGAAAATTAATGTCATTCAATTGCGGATCGTAATAGGCGTCCACCGTTGGAGGAGTGATTTGCCACTCCCCGTGATCCACGGGTCTGCCGATCTTGTTCAGCTGCCGGTGGCTTTCAAATTGAATTGCATGTTTCACGTTGCCGGCGAAATCGCTGCGGCTGATCTGTACCGAGCTGTAGTCCCGCCACTTGTCCGGATATCCGATCTTGTTACGGATTCCGCGCAATTTGACCAGCGCCTTCTGTTTAGTTTCAGCGCTCATCCAGTCCAGGTGCTCAATGCGGAACTGCATGGCTCTCTCGATCCCTTCGACAATCGCCAAGGTTTTCGCTTTTAACTCCGGAGAGAATACATCGTGGACATAGGCCTGGCCGAGGGCTTCTCCGAGGTCCTGGTTCACGTACTCCACACACCGCTTCCACCGCGGCTGGATCTGTTCCGCTCCCCTCAAATACTTTTCATAGAAGCCGAAGCGTGCCTGCACGAATTCTTCGGAAAGATAATTGGAAGAAGCGTTCACCACTTCGAAGCGAAGATAGGACTTCCAACTTTGCAGGGGCTCAGCCGCCAGCAGGGAGTTCAACTCCTTGAAAAAGGCCGGTGAGGCCACGTTGAGGACCTGGAAATGCGGGGACCCCAACTGTTTGAAGAAAATTTGCCAACCAAAGTTTGGAGCAAAATCCCGCAACTGCTCGAGCGACATCTTGTGCTTCAGGTTGTAAGGATCGCGCCGTTCCACACGGGTTTGCGACGCCTTGGCCAGAGCCGTTTCAATTCGCATGACGGTATCGGCATTCTGTCTTGCCAGCTCTGGAGAGTCTCCGGTCAGGGTGAAGATTGTGATCACATGCTGCAGATATCGGTCCCGGATCTCTTTGGACTTAGCATCGTCCTTGGTGTAGTAATCGCGGTCCGGAAGGCCCAAGCCACCCTGGTCGACAGCGGCGATTTCCTGTTCCGAGTTGTCCAGGTCCTGCTGCGCGCCAGTTCCAAACAAAACTGAATTTTCGCCCACCTCCACTTGCAACCGTGCCACTACGGGAGCCAAGTCCGCCACGGACTTCAAGGCGGCAATTGTGTCCAGATCGGGCTGCAGGGGAGAGAGGCCACGCGCGTTAATGCTTTTCTCATCCATGCAGGCCGAGTAGAAATCACCAATCTGTGTGGTGATCGGGTTGCGCTGCGAGGCAAAGGCAGACTGTTCGAGAATCCCGCGCAACATCTGAAGGTTGTCCTCGTAGAGCTTGGAGTAGACGGACCACGACGTACGGTCCGGCGGAATCGGATTCGCCTTTTGCCAGCCGCCGCAGGAGTAGGTATAGAAGTCCGTACAAGGATCGACCGTTGTATCCATCGCTTTCACATCAAGGCTTGGAGTGTAGGGCAACGAAGGATGTCCGGCGGAAGCGGTCTGGGAAGCGCCGAGGACGGTCAGACTCAAGAGGAAGGCAAGGAAACAGCCGCAGTGTTTCATCATAAGCAGACGCATGTGCGCCGCAAGGGTAGCAAAAATGACACAAGAGTTGCTAATAGCAGGATGAGAAGCCAAATTCCGAGGTCAATTGACCTGGAGGCTGTCGAGCATCTGTTGGTAGGTGGAACGTAGCTTCCGGAAATCGCTTTCCGGAGCGATGAAAATCAGGTAGAGAAGGCCTCCACCGGACCGCGGCACAGTCACCAGCCAATCGTGTTCCGGGACAGGTTGTGAGCCACGCTGGATCGGCGAAATGCCCGTGAGGTGTATGGAACGGCCCGAAACCCCGTTGACGGAAATGCGCCGCATATCTCCATTGCTGCGCAGGCCGGGGTTGGACTGCTGCAGGTTGGCGATCAGATCTTGTGTCGCCTGGTCGAGCGAGGTCGCATTCGCGTCTTGCCCTCCGCTCACCACAACCCCGTAGGCAACCGAACCTTGCGCGGCGCCCGCCGGCGGGGCAATGGTAATGCCGTTCTGATCATTTTGCGCCTGCCAGTTTTGTGGGTACGACAGCGTGAAATCGCGCTGTTCCAGACGCCTGAATCCGCCACTCGGTTTGATTTGGGAGTACGAAACATCCTCCAGCGACGCGTTGCCATTGCTGGCGGGCGAAGTGTTGGAGCTAGTCGGCGAAACGCCGCGGGGATAAGACCCATTCTGCTGGTTTCGGCGCGCCCACTCGCCAGTCTTTGCGCCATTGGCAATTTCCTGTGCCGTGTAAGCGCGCATGCCTGCCGCCTCCTGTTTTGCCGAGGCAAATTCCGCGCTGCCGGCCAGGTAATTTCTTGATGGCCAGTTCTGGATCTCTTTTTCGACGGCAGCCACTCGATTCCCGGGATTCGGGTGGTCGCTGAGGAATTGTGGTCCACCGGGGCCGCCCTGCTCTTCCAATTTTTGGAAGAATTCCGCCATAGCCCTGGGATTGTAGCCAGCCTTGTACATCATTATGGCCCCCACCGCATCGGCCTGCGCTTCATCCCCACGCGAATACTTCATTAGTACGGCTCCCGCTCCCACCTGGATCCCCAGCCGTGCCAGATTTCCCAGCGTACTGCCGCCAAAAATTCCTCCCAGAGCGCCCAGGATATTCGCCCATTGTTGCTTCGGTGCCTGCTTGGCGGAGTGCTGCATGTAAACGTGCGACATCTCATGTGCAATCACACCGGCCAGTTCGGCTTCATTGTCCGCTGCGGTAATAGTGCCCAGATTCACGAATATTGGACCGCCAGGCAATGCAAAGGCGTTGATGTCCTTTTGTGGAATGACGTGAAACTGGAACGGCCATGAGTATTGCTGCGGGATCACTCTTTCCAGTTTCCTCCCCAGTTGCTGCACATATTGCGTAACCGGGCTCGAATCGGGGAGCACCGGCATCTGCTTGTACACCTCGGCGGCGGCCTGCAATCCCAGCTTTTGTTGGTCCTCCCGGCTCATCGAGACCGAACCTGGATCGGGCAACTCCGGTCCCGGGGTCGCCGCCATCAGCCAGGCAGGTTCCGTCATCAGCAAAGCCAAAACCAGCGCGAGTACTCTCGCTTGTACGGAACGTCTCATCATCGCCGCTCTCCTCTTTTCGATCCCACCGCAACTGGGTAGTTCCTGCGACTAAGATGCCGGTCGCTTCGGCCCAAGATGTCCTAGGCGCAACCCTCTGGGTCGAGGCGAAACGCCTCTACATCAGATGGTTGCGCCTGTTGCAATCTTATTCTTTGTGGGAAACGTTCGACAAGGACGCAGGAGGTGGGGGAGGACGATGTCAACCGCCGACGCTGAACAATTCGCGCCGGTGCGACTGCCTGCGCGGTTGCATACGCGGCAGGCCCTTCTTGTCCAGCTTAAGGGCATCGCAGCAATCGTCGCAGAGCCAGAGGATCATCATCGACTTGGAAGCTCGCATGGGCATGGCCCGCAACCGCAATGGATGAAAGTAATCGGAGTCACACGCCGGATTGGCACATCGGTAGTTCATCACTTCTCCTTACCTTATGAATCGAAATAAAAGCACTGAGGATCCGCTTGCTCCGATGCGGCGAATTGAGGGCGCTATGCGTTGGCGATTTTTTCCAGGGCATTGCGGTCCCGGATCAGCATGGTCGCACCCTTGAATTCCATGAGCTTGTGTTTCTTGAACTCGCTCAGGGTTCGGGTGACGGTCTCTCGAGACGCACCGATCAACTGCGCGATTTCTTCATGCGTTAACGCTACCTTCACCCTGCTCTCTTCACGGTTCGCGGGGGCGCTGCCGGAGAGTTGTAAAACCAGGCGCGCTAATCTTTCCGACACCGAGTGCGACAAGCCGATGGAACGAATCAAGTCATAGGCGGACTGGCAGTCGCGGCTCAGATGCTGGGCCGCGTGCAGGCACGCTTCACCATATTCTTTGAGGAAATTCAGCAAGTCCTCGCTGGCAATGAACGCCAGTTGGCAAGGCTGCAGGGTCTCTCCCGTCAACTCGTGCGCCTTAGCGCCAACCACGGATTGCAGGCCGAGAATTTCTCCCGGTTCAGCGATTTTTAGAATCAGAGTCTTGCCCTCGCTATTGGCGGTCATCAGTTTCACGCGACCCTGACACAGGAGGTAAACTCCGCGCGCCGATTGTCCCTCCAGGAAGACCATCGCGCCTTCTGGATACGAGGTCACATGCTTGATCTGGTTCAGGGCTTTCATCGCCTCCGGCGCCAGCGAGCAGAAAAAGTTGCTGCTTCGCAGTTTGCAGTTGACGCAGTTGTCGACGATCGGCAACCCATAGGGCGAGTACGCCTTGGCCTTCACGTCCGGGAGTTCATAGCAATGAGGAGTTCCGGTAGATATCATTTCGGCGTTTAACATATGAGCCATCCTCTCCTGTTGCGACCCTCAATTCCCGTTTCGATTGCTAATCTAGACTTCGCTGTCCAAGTTTCCTACTAGGTGAATCCCTAGTTTTTCACTGGAATCGTTCTTCAATCTTTCAGCGGCGTTTCCAGCTGAGGAGAAACGTACGTCTTGCCCTCCAGCACGCAAGAAACAGCTTGCCGCAGTTGTTCTACGGCATAGACCTTGAGCACATACCCGGCCGCACCCAGGCGGCGAGCTTTGCGCAGATAAGCTGATGTTGACTGGACCGTCAGAAAGATCAGCTTGCTTGTGAGGCCCAGGGCGCGGAGCTTTTCTGCTGCCTCGAACCCATTCATCTCGGGCATGCTGATATCGCTGACAATGAGGTCCGGTTTCAGTCGTTGCGCCTCTTCCACGAGGCTTTTGCCATCGGTGACCTCGGCTACGATCTCGTAATCGTTGGTGAGCAGCAAGCGTACTTCCTGAAGGACCGCGACCTGATCGTCCGCCAATAGCAGCCGTTTGCGGTTTCCAGAAGCGCTAGTCGAGGTCACGGGAGATTCTCCAACCCTGGGATCGGACCGTCGAACCATGGGAATGAATGTGCCACTGCCAGGAGGTTACGGAATCCCGCGGTGCCGCGACGACTGGGGTAAATACTAGTCTTCTATTCCGCGATAAGTCCTTGCTGAAGAGCGACTTTGGTGAGTTCTGCTACGCTACGCACACCCAGGCGCGCCATGATGCGAGCCCGATGGAACTCCACGGTTTTGACCGAAACATGAATCATGTCAGCAATTTCCTTGTTGGCCTTTCCTTGGACAATCAACTGCAGGATCTCGCGCTGGCGGTCGGTCAATTCATCGTCGTCGGCGCCAATTTCACCCGATCGGTTCAGCAGTTGCGAACGCACATCTTCACCGAAGCTGGGAGTGATGTAAGTCTGCCCACGCAACGCCGCCTCAATGGCCTGGTGCAGTTCTTCGCGTGCTCCCGACTTAAGCACGTATCCGGAGGCCCCGGCTTTTAGCGCGTGTTTCAGATATTGGGGGTTCAGGTGCTGGCTGAGGAATATGATCCGTACCGCCGGCAAGCTCTTTTTGATCAGGCGCGCGGACTCGAACCCGTTTAGCACCGGCATGCTGATGTCCAAAATCACGACATCCGGTCGCAGCTTCTCGGCCGCATCCACCAGCGCTTTGCCGTCGTAGGCCTCCCCCGCGATTTCGAATTGATCCTGCAAGCTGGCGCGCACGCCGTCCAGGATTAACGCATGATCATCGCCCAGCAACACGCGGATTCGCTTCATGCGCAACTCCAGACCGCCTTTATCATACTTCTTCCTCGCGCAAGCTGAAACCGTCACCGTTTTGTATGTCGCAACTCTGAATTGTGGCATCATCACTGCAAGGGTTCGTCTCATCCACGTTTGGGGAGCTTATGACAGTGCAAAGGGAGCATATGGCCAATCCTGCCGGCGTGCGCGATTCTTTATTACGGCGCTCTCTGATCTGGAGCCTGGTGGGGATAGTCACGATTGTGTTGATCGCCATCAGCGGGTTCAGCACTCTTCAACAAGTCGATCGCTTCGACTTCTGGCTTGATCATAGCCGCGTAGTGATCGGGAATATCAAGAATCTGCAGACCGACCTGACCAAGGCGGAGAGCGCCGAGCGAGGGTACCTGCTCACCGGTTTGGACCGTTATCTTGACCCTTTCCATGTCGCCGAGTCGGAAATGTTTGCCAGCTTTGCCAAGTTGAAGGGTCTTACCGCCGACAATCCGGGTCAGCAGGAACGCCTGGACCGGCTCGAACCCCTGATGCGCGCGCGAATGAGCGTCATGAACGACATCATTAAACTGCGCGCGACCTCCGGTCTGCGCCCCGCCCTGGATCTGATATTACCGGGACGGGGGGACGAAATGACGAGACAAGTCCGGGAACTGGCCCAAGAGGTGGAGGACGAAGAATACCGGCTTCTCGGGGAGCGCAGCCGTAACCGTCAGAAATGGCTTCGCCTGGGATTTATCGGAACCTTGCTGGCAGCAACCCTGGCCATGGTCGCCATGATTACCGCCCCTTTTGATGTGCGCCGGGCTATCCTGCAGCGCGAACTGGCAGCCGAGAAGTTGCGGGCGGCTGAGTCCCGGGCCCACGCTTTGTTCGAGTCGGCGGCGCAGGGAATCTTCGTTGCGGACCGTGAGGGTCGTATCGTGATGGCGAACCCCGCCATGACCACGATCTTCGGGTATTCTCCCGAAGAATTGCAGACCATGAAGGTCGAGCAACTGGTGCCGGAGAGCTTACGCCGTCGTCACGTCGGCCTTCGTGATCAGTATTTTCACAATCCTCAAAGTCGCCCTATGGGGCTTGGGATGGATCTGCAGGCGTGTCGCAAAGATGGCTCCAACTTCTATGCCGAGATCAGCCTGAGTCACATCGAAACCGCGACCGGAACCATGGCCGTGGTTTTCGTTACTGACATTTCCAAGCGCCGCGCCGACGAACAAGCGATTTTGCAACAACGTGCCGACTTGCGCGGCCTGGCAGGGAAGCTCATGACCGCCCAGGACGACGAGCGTCGCAGGATCGCGAGAAACTTGCACGACGACCTGTCACAAAAATTAGCTTATCTCTCGATTGACCTGGGGAAACTCGCGATGCGGCCGCTGGAGCGGGAGGTTGTCGATCACGTGCGCGGCCTGCAGCACCGTGCGGCTGAAGCCGGGGAAACCGTCCGTGCCATCTCCCACGAACTGCATCCCTCGGTTTTGGATGACATAGGGCTGGAAGCCGCTCTGGAGCAATATTGCGAAGAGTTCCAGGGCCGCACCGGTATCGAAACTACGTTCCATGTCGGCAATCTCCCCCCGCACATCCCTCGACAAGTGGCGAACTCTCTCTATCACATCGGACAGGAATGTTTGCGTAACGTGGCAAAGCATTCTCGGGCTGAGAAGGCCAGCGTTACCTTGTCGGTAAGCGGCAACATCATGCGCCTGGAAGTGGATGATCGAGGGATCGGCATGAAAAGCGAACCCAGGGCTGGTTCTTCTTTGGGCCTGGTCGCGATGAAAGAACGTGCACACCTGGTGAATGGAAGCGTTGCCGTCGCGTCTCGCGAAGGAGAGGGCACCAAGGTAATTGTAGAGATTCCTCTTGAGGAGAATGGCCAGGGGTAGTCATTCAGGGTCTCCAGAACCAGCGGCAGCTCCCGACTGCTCGCCAGATGTCACTCGCACAAACTCTTCTTTTCCTGCCGCATCGAATCTCCCCCAACCTGCGAGGGTTTTTCGACGGGGGTTTGAGCGGTGAGTAGTTACGAGGAGAGTGTATGCAGCCTGTATCGAGAACTCAGTTCCATCGGAATCGCTTTGGACGGCGTGCGTTGCTGAAAGGGGCCGCCGGCGCATTCATCGGAGCCTCAGCTCTACATCTCGGAGCGGAAGCCGCCATTGCGGAAAGGTCGAGCCCGGAAGACCAGAACAATCACTCCGGCCATCTGCGCAAACGAATGTTGGGATTCATGCTTCCGCACGAACAATTTACGATTCCGCAGTTGCTTGAGTTCGGGACTGCCGCAGAGCAAGCCGGGTTCGACCTGCTGGCGACCAGCGATCACTTCCAGCCCTGGCAGTCGAACGAAGGGCATGCCGGTGAAGCTTGGGTCACCATGGGTGCCCTCGGTGTGCGTACCCGGCGGGCCTGGATTGGTCCTACTGTCACCTGCCCGACCTTCCGCTACAACCCGGCAGTGGTAGCGCAGGCATTCGCCTCACTTAACCTTCTCTGCCCGGGCCGGATCTTTCTCGGAATTGGTTCCGGAGAAGCTCTAAACGAAGAAGCTGCCACCGGCACCTGGCCAAAATGGGAGGAGCGTTCCGAGCGGCTCATTGAAGCCACCGATCTCATCCGCCAGCTTTGGACTGGACAACTCGTTGATCATAAGGGCAAGTATTACACCGTACATGCGAAGTTGTTCGATCCGCCGGTCAGGCCCATTCCTTTGTTGATGGCGGCCAATGGCCCCAAGGCGATGCGACGTGCGGGTCAGTATGCCGACGGTCTAGTGACCGATCCTAAGACCTGGAAACAACATAAGGCAGAATTTATTGCCGGGGCCAAGGCCGCAGGCAAAGATCCCGGCAATATGCCTGTCCTGGTGGAGCAATACGTGGTCGTGGGCGACAGGAAAGAAGCCGAGGCCGCGGCCGAGCTATGGCGCTTCGGGCCGAAAGCGTTCAAGAGCTACTACAACATTCGAGATCCGCAGACGATTCAGCAGCGCGCCGATTCAGAGGTCCCGCTGGAAGAGGTGTATGGCGACTGGCCGGTGAGTACCGATCCCGCCGCACACATCAAAGTTGTGAACGAATTGTTCGAGAGCGGCGCCAGCATCGTGAACATCCATAGCGGTCAGGCAGATCAGAAGCGAGTCAGTGACTTCTATGCGAGAGCCGTAGTTCCGCAAATCAAGCGGACCTGACGCTGGCCAGAGTGCGATCTTGCATTCATACCATGCAGCACCGGTGCGCCTTTCTTCATCTGAAAAGTGCGGCAGGGAAATGAGCCCTGTGGATCGCCAAACTTTCTTTCGAGGATTTGCCATGAAGACAGAACGACTGCAGGACCTCTTCGAACTCGGGCTTTGCTACATCAACGACTGTGAGACAAAGCTGGTCAAAAAAGGCTTGCCGGCCATGATTGATGCTGCTTCCTCGCCTGAGCTGCGGCAGGCGCTTGAACAACACCTGCGAGAGACCCAGAACCAGGTTATGCGACTGCAGCAGGTGTTCTCGATTATCGGTAAAGAACCCGACACCGAAGACAATGACATCGTGGACGAGATGACTAAGGCCGCCGAGAAGAAGATCAAGAACATCGATGCTTCGCCATTGCGTGATGCCGCCCTTATCGAATCTGGGAATGTTGTTGAACACTACGAGATTGCAACCTACGGGTCTCTAATCGCATGGGCTCGGCAACTGGGCTTCAGCGAGGCAGCTACTTTATTGCAACAGACGTTGGATGAGGAAGAAACGGCCGATGAGAAGTTGACCGCTTTGGGAGAGAAGGTGATCAATCCCACCGCGGCCCAACACCTTCGGGCTGCGTAGGGCAACGACTGACGGAAGCGTGGCGGGGTTTCCCGCCACGTGAGATTTTCAGTTCTCTTTGACCAGCTTAGCTTTCTTTGCCAGTGCGTGCTCTTCACGGAAGAGTCGAGCCACATCCCCAAGAGGCATTACGTAAGTAACCTGCTGCGGTGCTTCCCACAGCGGCCGCTCGCCCTTCGCCGAGGTGAGACTGGACGATTCCAGCAGGTTCTCCTCTCGTGAGAGAGCCTGCTGCGTGGCGCGTTGGGGATGGCTCGGAACACTCATTACTTGCGGTTGGCTGCTAAGCACCGCTCCCACCTGTGCTGTAGTTGCGCCGATACCGAACAGGAACAGACAAGATAAAGCCAAAACGTACTTCATACATCCCTCCCAGAGTCCCTGAAAATCTCCTGCGGGCACGTTTCATGACTACGCGAATCAAAAGTCCGGCGTGAACAGGCTGGGAAAATGCACGTCTCTGACCAAAGCTTGGCGATCAGCAACATTGCTCTACGCGACTCCGGCGATCGCGGGGTGCAATCATTTGCATAGTTTTGGCACGACCTTGGATTTGCCCTGCATCACGATATCCTGTAGGAGTTCCTTTTCCCATGGTTGAGCTCATTCCACTGCCCGGCGCAGAGTTGTACTATGACGCGGATTTCCTGGCCGCGGACGAGGCCAGCGCCTTTCTGCAATCCTTGCTGAACCGCTGCAAGTGGGCGCGACGGAATACCTCTTTTGGGTATCCTGTCCCTCGCGATGAAGCCTATTACGGCGATCCCGAAACTCAGTACACCTACTCCAGGCGGCAGTATTCCCCGTTACCATGGTTACCGGAATTGCTTGAGCTCAAACGCCGGGTTGAAGAGGCAACTCCGCCGAGTGCATATCGGGAGATCGGACTCGACCGGCGCGGATACAACGCCGTCCTCTGCAACCTGTACAAAAACGGAAACGACAGTGTTGGACTGCACGCCGATGCCGAACCCGAGATGGGGCCTGTGATTGCCTCCGTCAGTCTCGGTGAGCCGCGCCTATTTCGGCTGAAACACAAAACTGCCCCGCTGATTTTCTCCAGAACACTTCCTCACGGTAGCCTTCTGATTATGGCAGGGGATACACAATTGAATTTCAAGCATGAGGTTCCCAAACAGCCGCAGGTGAGCGGGCCCCGTATTAATCTTACTTTCCGTCGAATTCATCACCACGTGTGAAGCGCGCCAGGCTCACTTCGTTGCCAATCCGCTTTTCACAGGAACCGCAGTTCGTGAAAACACTGTCCCGTGCGGATAGGCGTCCCCCTTAAAACCGTGCGGCCACGCCTTGCCGTCCATGCTGACTCCGGGGCGGTCGCTTCCCGGATCACGAAACCGGTTATCGATCTTCAATGCCCCGTTTTCAGGGTCGAAGCTGAGCATGAACAAGCGATGCTCGCCATATTCGCCGGAATTCAGAATGATGCGACGATTGTCGGGGTCGGTCGCGATCCAATGCGGCTTCTGCTTATCGTCAAAGGTGATGCGCGACACTTCTCGGATCTTACCCAGGTCGGAAATGTCGTAGGCAGCCAGTGCGTGCGCGGAGAACAGGGTTTGCACCCAATAGCGACCGATGCGCAGCGGCACCGCGCAAATCTCGCCATCGAACGTATTCACATGACGGACGGAAGGGTGATCCGTCTCTAGGCCCTGCAACTGGTACAGCCCGCAGTTGAATGTGTGAATGAGTACTGTCTTGCCATCGTCGAGAAGACGCGGTTCGCCTGGCGCATCCTGCTCCGATCCACGAGGACCGGGGGGCAGCACCATGGTGCGCAAAAGCTTCAGGTTCGACAGCCGCCAGATCTGAATCGTGCGGGTTTCGCCGTCGGTCTTGAAATGCATGGATGTATTCGTGCTCACGACACGGTCGAGGGCCGGCAGAACGACGAGGCTATACGGCCGAATGAGTTCGCTTTTCGCAGCCTGATCCATGGCGCTGCCGCTGCGGATCAGGTGGCCGCGCTCGTCGAACTCGACCAATCCTCCGCCCTCGCTTTTCGGTTCGTGACCTCCGTGATACTGAAACGTTGCCAGCACGCGGCCGTTGCTGAGGCGCACATAGGTGTGCGGGTGCATGTATCCACCCAGGTCGCCAAATGATGTGACCAGCGCAGGATGCTGCGGCTCGCGCAAGTCAAACAGCATGCTGCGTCCGCTTTCGAACGCATTGGCGAGCAGGAATCCGTCCTGTGACATCTCGCCTTCCGTATGATGGGGAGTTCCGCTCGGGCCGGGCACTGCGGCGGAAGCTACGATCTCGCCATATCTGGCGGAGGCAGGATCGGCGTCGAGCACCGCAAGGAAATCACTGCTTTGCCTGTTATCGTCGCCTGCCCATACGAAAAGGTAGGACCCGGGTTGCACATGTGTGCCCGCGCTCAGCAGCAAAAGAAAACCAACGAAGAGATTGCGCATAGTGAGTCATTCTTCTGGCTTGTGAGCGGCTTGTCAAACGAGAGCTACTGTACCACGCATACGGTCACGCTTTGTTGCGGCGCGTCCATGTGCAGCGTCCTTTCCTGAATCTGACCCTGGCCGGGACCGAATATGCAATTCAGGCCCTTCGCGTTTTGCAGCGGGGTGTCGGCTAAAGGAAAGGTGACCGCCTGCTCTCCCTGTGGTTGATTGTTGAGCACTACAAGCAAACGGTCTCCGGTGGTTTCTCGAACAAACGCATAGCTGGTGTCATTCCAGCCGATGTTCGTATGCGTCCCCTTCCGCAATGCGGGATGTTCTCTTCGCAGCCGCAATAGTGACGCGACATGCTGGAAGGCCTCCTGCTGTTCGGGAGTCCTGCCTGCCTCGGTAAACGCGTTTTGCGCATCTCCCGCAAAGCCTCCGGGGAAGTCACGGCGATTGTCTGGATCCTCGCCGCCATCCATCGCAATCTCATCGCCCGCGTAAATCTCCGGTACCCCGCGCATCGTCAGGAGCAGCGAGAAGGCGGCCTCGAGCTTCTGCTTCGATCCTCCGGCATCCCGTAGCATACGGGTGCCGTCGTGATTGCCGATGAAAGTAACAAGCCGTTCAGCGCGTGGATAAAGGGAATCCTGCCGCAGGACGTCAACCAGGCGTTGTGCCGGCGCATGGTGATCGAGCACATCCCGTATCGCATAGTAAAGCGGAAAATCGAATACGGTGGTCACTCCCGAATCCACCCCATCAAACTGCGCTCGTCCGCCCTGAAAGAAAGACGTAATCGCCGGGTTGGAATCGGAAACCTCGCCCAGGCTGTAAAGATGCGGGAATACGTTCCGCATCGCTTTATGCCATTCGCTCCAGGAGCGGCGGGAGGAGTACGGGAAGGTGTCAAGCCGGAAGCCGTCGAGTCCAGCAATTTCGGTCCACCAGAGCGCATTCTGGGTCAGGTATTGCTCGAGCAACGGATTGTCCGGATTCAGGTCGGGCAGTTTGTCCACGAACCATCCTTCCAGCACATTTCGATAATTGGCTGGACTGGCGTGCGGATCCACGAGACCGTTGAAGTTGTATTGCGCTGCCAGGTGGTGCTGAGGCGTTCCGTGAAGCCACCCTGCAATGGGCGGATCGTTGGCCCAGGGATCGTTCGGTCCGATGTGATTCACCACGTAGTCCATCAGCACCTTCAATCCCATTTTGTGGGCCGCCACGACCAGTTGCTGGTAATCGTGGAGCGATCCCATATGGTCGTCCACTCCGTAAAAATCGACGACATGATACCCGTGATAGTCGGAATCGGTGTTCTTCCACACCGGGGTAAGCCAGAGAGCGGTCACCCCGAGGTCGCGCAAGTAGGGCAGGTGATCCTGCACCCCTTTCAGGTCGCCACCGTGATAGACGCTGGCTTTCGACCGGTCATAGGTTCCGTTTGAGTTCGGAGGACGATTGTTGCCGGGATCGCCGTCTGCGAAGCGATCCGGCATGATCAGGTAGATCACGTCATCCGACGAAATCCCTGTGGGAGTAAAGCTCTTATTGCGGCTCAAAAGGGGGAATTTCACCGTAACTGCGCCCGAAGCGCTCCGCACTCGCAGCGGAACCTGTCCAGCGCGCGCGGATGCATTCACCTTTAACCAAACGAACAGGTAGTGGTCGCTCGCACCTGACTGCGTACGAGTGATGGTGACGCCGGGATACGAGGTGCTGACGCCACCATCGTCCAGATTCTCTCCGGTAAGGAGAAGCATGACTTCCGGGGTAAATGAGGTCCACCAGTTGGGAGGATCAACTTTGGTTACGTGCGGCGCGTCGGCCGCCGTTGCGTTCAGACATAAAAAAATAGCAACGATAATTGCAACACTGAGGTGGGTACGCACGGATGAGTCCTTTAGGACAGAGAAGAGAGGGGGACAAATTCTTGTCCCCCTGCTCGAGAAGGTTAGAACGTAATTCGCAGTGCGAATTCGATCTGACGTTCCGTGTTCAACAACGTGTTTGTGACTTGCCCGAAGCTTCCGCCGTTGAAATCGGCGTTGGGCTGGTCGAATTGCGGCGTGTTTGTAACGTTGTAGAACTCCGCCCGGAACTCGGTGTTGAAGCGCTCCGTGACTTTGAAGTTCTTGCTCAACGAGAGGTCCAGCGTCTTGCGTGCCGGTCCGGTGAACGGATTCCGAGGAGAGGTGCCGGGCCTCAGGTAAACGGTGTTGTTGGGTCCAAAGGTCACGGTTGGCGGATGAACGAATGCGGCTGTGTCGAACCATTCGGTCGTCTTGTTCAGTTGATTCAGCGGGCCTGCCAGGTCCGGCCGGGTCACCGGCGAACTGGACGTGTCCGTGATGTCAAATGGCAAGCCGCTTTGCAGGGTCAGGATGGGGTTGATCTTCCATCCGCCCAGCACCGCCTCTTCGATCCCATTGAAGTTGTTGCCAATCATCTTGCCGCGGCCAAACGGCAGTTCGACCAGCGAACTGAGGATGAAACGATGGCGTATATCCAGGTTTGAATTGCCACGCTCCTTCTTCCAGTTGAAATAGTCGAAGTGATCCTGCTGGTTATACGGCAGCCGGTCCAAGGTCCCCGGCGAATCATCAATTGTGTGTGACCAGGTATAGGAAGCGTTGAACTGGATGCCGCGGGATAGCCGGCGTTCCAACTGCGCCTGCAGCGAGTTGTAGGACGAACTGCCCTCGGTGATATTGGTGTTCACATTCCCGAGATTCGGGAACTGCCGCGAGCCCGAAGGTTGGTTGTAGTACTGCCGATTCAGGTTGAACAGCGTTTGCAGCTTCACTCCGTGCACACCCACGTAGCCCAGGCTCATGGATGTATTCGCGTCAAGTTCCCGCTGCACCTGCACGTTCCACTGTTCCGCATACGAGTTGCGGTCCCCTTGTGGATAGGAGATGACGCTGACGTTGGTAGGATTATTCGGATCTACGGCGATGGGGCCCTTGCCCGGCAAAGCGATGGTTCCGGCGAGCGTCGGGTCACTGGTTCCGTCCGGAGCGCGCCCTTGCAGGTTGATGCGGAACCCATCGGTGTAGTTGAACTGGCTCAGTCCCTGGTAGGGAGGGTTCTGTGCCAACTGGTTGTCAATGCCGCCGCGGTCGAGGAAATAAAAGATTCCGAAGCCACCGCGAAGGATCGTTTTGCCATTGCCGAAGGCATCGTAAGCAAACCCAATTCTCGGCGCCCAGTTATTCTTGTCGGTTGGGATCAGACTTTCGGAGGCGCCGTTCTGCCCGGCGATCAAAAGATGTCCCGCCGTGCAGGGGACAAGCGGATTCGCAAGACACGCCCCGGTCGGATCAAAGTTCGCCTGCAGGTTGTTGGTTTCCAAGGGCCACGTATAGAGGTCGTAGCGGATGCCCAAGTTCAAGGTCAGGCGGCGCGTGACTCTCCAGTCATCTTGCGCGTAATACCCGGTTTCCCAGTTGCGCGTGTGAGAGAAGCCGAGCACCGGGCCTACCTGGTAGTTATTTACAAATCCCGCCAGGACGTCGGACACTTCGTATCCGGTTGGGCTTGGGCTTTGACCGTTGCCGAACAGGAAGAAGAACCCTTTGCCGGCAAACGGCCGGAACAGGTTGACCTGACGCCGCAGCACGGTGGCGCCGAACTTGAGCGTGTGATTGCCTTTCACGAGCGAAACACTGTCCGAGAACTGGAACGTCTGCTCCGGCACAATGTATGGACCGTAATCCCCGGTGTACTCCAGTTGGTCGTTGAATCCACCAATCAGAGCGCCGCCACCCAGAACTGAAGTGGTGTTGGCATTCGGAATGCCAAGATTCGCCGAGACCGGGGTGTCGTTAAACGGGGGTGTATAGCCGAACTCGGTTTTGACCCAGCCAAATCGGAATTCGTTGATCAAGCTGCTGCCAAAAGTGTGCGTCTCGCCAAGCACTACAGCGCGCGGTTTGTTCGATTGCACGCCCGAGCCGAAACCTGCCGGCAGCGCCGGCAAACGCGAACTGGTGGTTTCCTTTTCTTTTCCGTAGCTGTAGCGTCCAAACAGCGAGTCATGTTGTGTCAGGTTGTAGTCGATTCGTACGTCGAAGTCGTCGAACTTCTGAATCTGCGTCCGTTGCGTCACATAATTCTGCTTAATACAGACGCCATTGGTGTTGACTTGGCCGCACAGTGAATTGCTACCCAGCACATTTGGTTGCGGATAGGCATTCAAGTAGGCTTGGCCCGGAGCGATGATTTCGCCGGCGGGAATGAGGTTGCCGGCCAGAGGGAGGCCGGTGATGGGGTCCGTGAGTTGGATCGGGGTGGATAGGGCCAGCAACTCGGAGAAATCCCCCTGCCGCATCAGCGGAGTCGGGACGGTCGCGCGATCCTGTCCCAATGGGAGGTATTGGCGCAATCCCTGGTAATCGCCGAAGAAGAACAGTTTGTCTTTGATGATCGGCCCGCCAATCGATGCACCGAACTGATGCCTTTTGAATTCCGCCTTGGGGCCGCGGACAAAATAGGGCTTCGCGTCCAGATTGTCATTGCGAAGGAAGTAGAACCCGCTCCCATGAAGCTGGTTGCTGCCCGAACGGTAACTGCTGTTGACGACTCCGCCGCCGGCCCTCCCGAATTCTGCCGGAGCCACGCTGGTATCAACGCGGAACTCCTGGATGGCCTCCGCTGGAGGAAAGAAGATGATGGTGTTCACTAGCGACTCGTTATTGTCCACTCCATCCAGCAGGAAGTTATTATTCTGCGGGCGCAATCCATTCACCGACAGGGAAGCCCCGCCCGTATTGTTGTAACGGAAGGTTTCGGCCTGGTTCCCCGCGCCCGTCGCCTGTCCGCTCGCTACACCGCGGGTGACACCTGGCACCAGGGTCGCGAGTTGCGTGATGTTTCGCCCATTCAGGGGCAATTCCGTGATCTGTTGGCCAATCACGACCTCGCTGATATTGGAACTACCTGCTTCGACCAGCGGCACATCGCTTGTAACCGTGACGTTCTCGGTCACATTCCCGATTTGCAAGACGGGATTGAGCACGGCGACCTGCTGCGTCTGCAGCGTGATCTGCTGGCTCACAGTCTTGAACCCGCTTTGCTTGACGTCCACTTTGTAGCTCCCGGGCGGTAGCCCGGGGATGGTGTACGACCCTTCAGGGCCTGTTTGTGTCTCCACGGTCTTGCCGGTACCTAGATTGGTGACTGTGACAGTGGCTCCGGCAACCACGGCGCCGTTTGGGTCCGCCACAGTTCCGGTCAGGCGGGCTGTATCGGTCTGGGCGTAGAGCGCGGGCATCCACAACAACGCCAGGAAACAGCCAAGAATCACGAACCAACGCGTTTGTCTTTCACGGGACGATAGTTTTGGCAAACTGCACATGATGATCCCTCTCTGTCTTATGCTGCCTCGCGTTCGCATTTTGGCGCCGCGACATTGTTCGATCATTCCTAGCATCGTTCGTGATGACTGCGATGTGTTCGCCGTCACACCACGTGCCTAGTCTGAGTCAGGCCTACGTGTTTCAGAATCTTCCAAATAACATACCTGTACATCCATAAAACAAGAGTACTGATGAAGAAGGGATTATTGAGTTGAACGGCACGATAGTTTCTGCTTCTCTCGAGAGCGGTGGAAGTCTCCGCGAGGTTTGATACCGTTACACCAATTAACCCTTCAGTTGCAGTGCGTTTCCAGCTTTGTTACTGTGTTGTTACATCGGTCGTTGGCGATTTCACATGTCGCAGCGGGATCAGTTCGCGAAGGAAATCGAAAAGCTTACCCGCAGCAGCGTGCTTCATGGTTCAGAGTCGTTGTGCAAAATGCTTCAGTATTTAGGGAAGCAAGCCCTCGACCATCCCGGAACCCCGGTCAAGGAATACCAGTTAGCAACCGAGGTATTTGGTCGCTCCGCCGATTTCGATCCCTCCTCTGATTCCACCATTCGGGTTCAAGCCAGCCGTTTACGAGTGAAGCTAGCGGAGTACTACGGCTCGGAAGGGGCCAGCGACCCCGTGATTGTGGAGTTGCCCAAGGGATCATATGCTCTGACCTTTCACCCGCGCGCGACCAACGGGCGAGGCGCTCCCGTAGTAAATGACCGCACAGAAGAGAAACCTGCGCCGCCCCCTTCTTGGAGTCGCACATCCACCATGGTGGCTGTCGCCGCCGTTGTTGTGGCCGTAGTGGCCATCATTTCCGCCTTCTCACGAGAGCGTCGCCCGACTGTCGCTGCCACCGCAGCGTCTGCTCCTCAGGCGTTCCAGGTATTCTGGAACACGTTCATCTCCGATCCAGCGGATCCGTGGGTGATTTTCAGCAATGCGGCATTCATCGGGCGCCCCGAGACCGGCATGCGCTATTTCAACTCCGGTAAGGACGGCAATAGTCAAATCTGGGACCATTACACCGGCGTCGGCGAAGTTCTTGCGGTACATCAACTGGATCAAGCATTTGGGGTGCTGGGCCGCCATGTGCGCGTAAAGCGCGGCAGCCTGTTTTCGCTGGACGACGCTGAAAACAATAATTTGATCTTTGTTGGATCTCCCTCGGAGAATCTCACCCTTTCTGACATTCCGAGCACCAAAGAATTTGTCTTCCAGCGCATGGAGTCTGGTCCGCGCAAGGGGGACCTGGCCCTGGTCAACAAAAACCCTCAACCCGGCGAGCCCGAGGCATTCCTGGCATCACCCGTCGGCGTGCCGCTCGTCGAGGATTACGCCGTAGTGGGTCTGGTACCGGGAATGAACCCTTCCCGCTCCGTCCTGATTCTGGCGGGAACTACAACTTTTGGAACCCAGGCCGCCGCCGAATACGTTTGCCGTCAGAATTCGCTGCAACAACTACTTTCTCGACTCCGTGCTTCCAAGGCAGGAGATGTGAAGCCATTCGAAGCCCTTCTACGCGTCAGAGTCAGTCGTGGGGTTCCCGTCGACACCGAGTTGGTCTCCGTTCGCATGCGCTAGGTTTTTTCTTCCGATCTCGGGATTTCCTGGGTTCAGTCAGTTATCATTCCCGCGAACAGGCCATTCTCTTCTATGCGAAACTTCTTTTGGGTAGCCTTGTGGCTCGCTACGGCAGTCTCGTTCGTTGAAGCTCAGCCCCAATACTTAAATCATGCCGATGCCGTAAAGGCTTTGCCGGATGGAGTTGAACTTGCCATCGGCTCTTCCCGGCTCCGGATAACGGTCCTAAGCTCCACGGTCCTCCGTTTTCGTTACTCTCTGACAGGCTCGTTTCCGCAGGAAAATCCCTTCGTGGTGTTGCAGAATGCTTTTCCTGATTTGAAGAGCGCGCCGCGATTCGAGCATTCCAGCGGCCGCGAAACTCTTCAGACGGACGCCCTCAAGGTGGAAATAGCTGACTCGCCACTCCACATTCGAGTCCTCGATGCCAGCGGCCAGCCTGTCGCGCAGGATTACCAGAATTCTCCAGTCCAGTTCAACGGAACTGCGTTTCGAGTCTGGAAGGCGATGCCGCAGGACGAACATTACTTCGGCCTCGGGGACAAGGCCGGCCCCATGGATCATCGCGACCAGGCTTTCACCATGTGGAATACCGACGCGGTGGATTGGACCCAGGGCTCAGATCCTCTCTACAAGAGCATCCCTTTCTTCATGGCCGTGCGTCATGGGCGCGCCTACGGGATTTTCTTGAACAACACCTTCCGTAGCAGCTTCGAATTCGGAAAGCAGCACCGTGACGCATATTCCTTCGGTTCCGAAGGCGGAGAACTCGATTATTACTTCTTCTACGGCCCTTCGCCTAAGCAGGTCCTGGAATCGTTCACTGCCCTGGTAGGGCGGACTCCACTACCTCCTAAGTTCGTGCTGGGATACCAGCAGTCCCGCTACAGCTACTTTCCTGAGAAGCAGGTGCGTGAGATTGCGGCCGAATTTCGCGTCAGGAAAATTCCCTGCGACATGCTGTACCTCGATATCGATTACGAGGACAAGTACCGCAGCTTCACCATTGATCGCGAACGCTTCCCGAATTTCGAGCAAATGGTCCGCGACTTGGACTCCCAGGGGTTCAAGATCGTGCCCATTGTTGATGTGCACCTCGCACAACAGCCTGGCTACAAGCCATATGACGAAGGCATGCAGCACGACTATTTTGTAAAGAATGCGGACGGTTCCGTCTATGTTGGACCGGTCTGGCCCGGCCCCAGCGTGTTTCCGGATCTCACGCGGGCTGACGTGAGAAAGTGGTATGGGGATCTATATGCCGACTTTCTGAAGATGGGAATTCGCGGATTTTGGAATGACATGAACGAGCCTGCCGTCTTCCGCTATCCCGAGAAGACGATGCCGCTCGACGTGGTTCACAGCATGGAAGGCCGCAATACAGACCACCGCGAGGTGCACAACATCTTCGGCATGGAGAATGTTCGCGCCACTTATGAAGGGATGCTGCGGCATAATCCGGACTTGCGTCCTTACGTCTTAACCCGAGCTGGCTTCGCCGGCACGCAGCGCTATGCCGCTACCTGGACGGGCGACAACGCCGCAACCTGGATCCATTACAAGCTTTCCGTCACCGATCTCCTCAGCATGGGACTCTCTGGTTACCCGCTGGTCGGCGTGGATGCGGGTGGCTTCGCTTTTGATCCCACTCCCGAGCTCCTGACCCGCTGGACCGAACTGGCGATGTTTCTCCCGATTTTCCGCAACCACTCCGCAAAGGGCACCCGCTTGCGTGAGCCTTGGGTCGATGGACAAGAACACGAGGCCATTCGGAAACGCTATATCGAAGAGCGATATCGTCTCTTCCCGTATATTTACACTTCCATGGAAGAGACGTCCCGCACCGGCGTTCCTCTGATGCGACCAATGTTCCTCGAATTTCCGTACGATCCTGCTCTGGAAACCGTCGACCGCGAATTCTTGTTCGGCCCAAACATCCTGGTCGCGCCCGGGAATGAGACAACCAATGCTTACGAGGTGATGTTGCCGGCAGGAACCTGGTACGAATTGTGGTCTGGGCGCGCGGTTTCAGGCAAGCAGATGGTGAAACCCTCGCTCGATACCCTTCCAGCTTATGTGAGGGCTGGTTCGATTCTGCCTGAACAGCCTGTAATCCAAAGCACTGGTGAGAAGCCAAACGGTCCGCTTCAGCTCGCGGTGTATCCCGGGCCCAATTGCCAAGGGACTCTTTATGACGATGATGGCAATAGCTTTGCCTATCGAAGAGGTGAAACGCTGCGGATGAGCTTTAACTGCGAAGTAAGCCCGCAAACTTTGCGAGTGAGCATTCTGAAGCCGCAAGGTCCATACCCGCCATGGTGGACCGCAGTGCAAGTGCAAATGTTCGGAGTCTCCCATTCCCCAACCGCGGTCAGTGTGAATGGAAATCGTGTGTCAGATTGGAAGTTCGACTCCGGGCGCGAAATGTTGACTTTGGAAATTCCGCAATCATCCACGGCGAGCGAAATTATCGTCCGCCAATGATTCAGTCGGCATAGCTGACAGCCGCGGGTTCGGCCTTCTTGCGCAGCGGTTCATCCACATCCTGCACACGCTGCATCAGGATTGCAGCGATCAGCATGAACACGCCCCCTGCGATCACCGCGGAGAGACGATTGTTGTGCAGCAGGTGCAGCATCACCCAGCCGAAAAGCAGGGATGCCGTAATCTCGGGTATCACGATAAAGAAATTAAAAATTCCCATGTAGACACCGGTTTTGTTTTTCGGCAGTGATCCTGCCAGGATGGCGTACGGCATGGCCAGCGTGCTTGCCCAGGCAATGCCAACCCCGGTCATCGAGAGCAACAGCAAGTACTTTTGATGAATGAAGAAGACTGACACCAGGCCCAGCGCTCCGCAGACCAGGCATAAGCTGTGAGTGTGCCGGCGCGTGATCTTACCAGCGATCACCGGGAGCAGCAGTGCAAACCCGGAGCATACGGCCGAGTACATTGCGAAGCAGATGCCCGCCCACGCCACTCCATCCCCATATAACGACGTGCTCGGATCATCGGCCCCAAATACGTTGTGAGCCACTGCGACCGGAAAGTACAGCCACATGCAGAACAGGCCCAACCATGTGAACACCTGGACCCATGCTAATTGCCGCATGGTGGCGGGAATTTCGGCGATGGAATCCAGGATTTCACGCGCATTCTGTAGTAAGCCGGCGCCCTGTTTCTTTTTCCGGCGAAATTCTTCCAGATCATCTGGCGGGTATTCCCTGGTCGTAAAGATGGTCCAAAGCACAGCCGACAAGAACGCTGTCGCCCCCACATAAAAAGAGATTCGCTGCACGGCTGGGATGGAACCGCGGGCCGAAACATTCTGGACGTGGAAGACTTGCGTCAGCAGCCAGGGCAAAGCCGAAGCTACGACTGCGCCCAGGCCGATGAACAAGCTCTGCATCGCGAATCCTGAAGTACGCTGATCCTCCGGGAGCAAGTCGGCAACGAAGGCGCGAAACGGCTCCATACTTACGTTGATTGAAGCGTCCAGCACCCAGAGCAGTCCCGCCGCCATCCATAACGCAGAACTTCTCGGCATCAGGATGAGCGCCGCCGAACTGAGAATTGCGCCCGCTAGAAAGTACGGGCGCCGCCGCCCTAGGGGTCCCCAAGTCCGGTCACTGGCATGACCAATGATGGGTTGTACGATCAGTCCGGTCAGGGGGGCCGCTAACCACAGAATCGGAATCTGGTCGGGCCGTGCGCCCAGGTATTCGTAGATCGCGCTCATGTTGGCCATCTGCAGCCCCCAGCCAAACTGGATGCCCAGAAATCCGAAGCTCATGTTCCAGATCTGCCAGAAGCTCTGCTGAGGTTTTTGCATGAAAGCGCCGCGCGAACCATGATACATGGAGCACCTGGCACCATTTGCGATAAACAGGACACCCCTCCACGCAGGCGTATCCTGAACCGGAAAGGCCCGCCGCCGCATCTCTACCCTAAGCTGGGCCTTTGCCCGCAAAAGCGAGGGATCTAGCGTGCGCTAAACCCGACTCATGGTGGCTAGCCGCACAAGACAGGAACAACATGAAGATTGCGAACAACGTTACGGAACTGATCGGAAACACCCCGCTGGTGCGTCTCAACAAAGTGACGCAAGGGGCAGTCGCGGACGTAGTCGCGAAACTTGAAAGCCAAAATCCTCTGGGTAGTGTGAAGGATCGCATCGGCGTGAGCATGATCGAAGAAGCGGAGAAGGCAGGCAGGATCACGCCGGGCAAGACCGTACTCATCGAACCGACCAGTGGTAACACCGGGATCGGTCTAGCGTTCGTTGCTGCCGTAAAGGGCTACAAGTTGATTTTGACCATGCCCGAAACCATGAGCCTGGAGCGGCGGGTCCTGCTGCTCGCCTTCGGCGCGGAAATCGTTCTCACTCCTGGCCCGAAAGGGATGAAAGCGGCCATTGCCAAGGCTGAGGAACTGCTCGCCGCTAGTCCCAACGGCCACATGCTGCAGCAATTCGATAACCCGGCCAATCCCAAGATTCATGTTGAAACCACCGGCCCTGAAATCTGGAACGACACGGATGGCAAGATTGATATTCTGGTTTCCGGCGTTGGCACCGGCGGCACCCTGACCGGAGTTTCCGATTACATTAAGCCCCGCAAGCCATCGCTCCGCGTGGTTGCTGTCGAGCCTGCCGACAGCCCGGTCTTGTCGGGAGGAAAGCCCTCGCCGCACAAGATCCAGGGTATCGGAGCGGGTTTTGTTCCAAGCATTCTGAAAACCGATTCCATCGATGAAGTGATCACTGTCACCAATGATGACGCCATCAACATGGCTCGCCGTCTTCCCAGGGAAGAAGGGCTGCTGGTAGGCATCTCTTCGGGTGCTGCGGTGATTGCCGCTCTCCAGGTTGCGCGGCGTCCGGAGAACGCAGGCAAGCTGATTGTCGTGGTACTGCCCTCCTTCGGCGAGCGCTATCTCAGCAGTATTCTGTTCGAAGGGCTTCGGGAGCAGGCATTGCAGATCCCGACTTCCCAGGTGTGACACATGCCTCAACTGCTGGCTTCAATCCGGGAAGATGTTGCTACTGTGCTGGAGCGCGATCCGGCGGCCCGCTCACGTCTGGAAGTCTACTTGTGTTACTCCGGCCTGCACGCAGTGTGGCTTCATCGCATCAACCATTGGCTCTGGAACCGTGGGTTCTTTCTGCTCGCGCGCTGGTTGTCCCAGATCGGCCGCTTTCTTACCGGCATCGAGATTCATCCCGGCGCCAGGATCGGCCGCCGGCTTTTCATTGATCATGGACTCGGCGTGGTCATCGGGGAAACCGCGATCATCGGCGACGACGTAACCTTGTACCAGGGCGTGACCCTGGGAGGAACGGGCAAGGAGCGCGGCAAACGCCACCCCACTATCGAAAGCGATGTGGTCATTGGCGGCGGGGCCAAGGTGCTTGGCAACATCACCGTGGGCCGCAATTGCCGCATTGGCGCCGGTTCGGTGGTATTGAGGAACGTTCCGGAAGATTCAACAGTCGTCGGCGTGCCAGGGCACATCATCTTTCGCAACGGCAAGCGGGTGATCATCACCGATCCGAAACAAATCAACGACCCGCTCTCCGAAGCCTTGGCCGCGGTGGCCGGTGAAGTCAACAAATTACGCGAACGCGTGTGCCGCCTCGAAGGCACCGGCAGCGAGCCTTCTCCAGAGTGCCTGCAGAAGATCATCGAGGAAGTGGACTACCAGATCTAGGTTTCTTCCAGAACTCCGTGGACGGAGTCCAAAACCCATGGCGGTGCCGGCCGCATCTGAGGCAGAACGGCCTGCTTGGGAAGGTAATCCGAAAGCGCGAAAGCAAAAATCCAGAACACCACACATAAGTAATAGCCCACCGCGAAAAGCCAATCCTCAAAGCAGGCGTTCACCAGTCCCGCGGTGGAAACGAGGGCGAGAGGCACAGCGTAGTCCCGCATCCTCCCGGTCCTCGCCAGGGTCGTCCAGGCTCTCCCCACCTGGATGATGAGGAGCAGAACCAGGCTGGCAAATGGGATGACCCCCAGTAACCCCACCGATTCCAGAATCGCCAGGAAACTGTTGCCGTGTTCGCGGGTCGTGCGGCTATTAGAGGAATACATTCCAACTTCAACGGCCTCATCCGATTCATTCGATGCGGTGCCAAAACCTGTTCCGAACCACGGATTCTCGTGAATGCTGGCCATTGCGTCTTGCCACGGGGAACGGCGCGACCCAAGAATTCCTCCTTCTACCTTTCCTTTGTAGAGATAGAACGATTCCACGGAGGAGTCTGTGGGCTTGGTCGGGATGTCCACATTGTCCGATTCAGAAGGGGTCACCAGGATGGCAATGGCGGCCGTGACCAGAACCGCGGCCGACATCTGCACCAGCAGTCGCCGGCGCCGCGCGAAGATTGCCAGCATAAACGACGCCACCAAGGCAGCCAGGATTCCAGATCGTGAGCGGCTGAAGAACAACAGGATCAAGGCAACGATCAACGCCACAATCCGGCGTCTTCTTAGAGGCGTCCCTTTTTCGGCGGTGAACGTGCCCCACAAGAGCAAAGGCTCCCCCACTACTCCCATGACTGCACCCAAGGAGTTGGGGTTTCCAAAAATGGCTAACTGCAATCCAAAATAGGCCAAGGCGGTCGCATAGACTGTGATCTCAATTGCCGCCAGCAAACCTCCAAAAAACCTTTCCTCCTGCGTGTTGATGGCCAGGCGCGCGCCACTGCAGGTATAGAGGAATAGCAATAGCAGGCTCGCAGTTTTCGCAAACGACATGAGTGGAAACGACGACACCATCGACGACACCGCGGCCGCAACCACGCAAAAAAAAGCATTCAGGTGAAAGATGGAGAAAGTGTGAGGCTGCTCCTTCATATAGAGCACATACCCCACCAGGGCGCCCATTCCCAGTACTACCCAGCGGCCCGAGGTAAACACCCCATTGAACGGCACGGCCATTCCGGCAAGGCAAAACGCGAGCAGCAGCACCGGAAGAAATCGCTTGCGATAATTGAATGCTGCGGCGAGTACCAGTTCCAGAAAGACCAGTCCGCCGAGGTAAACAGGATTGGTGAAGTACGCTGAACGCAGCAAGGCAGCCACAGTACCAAGCGTGCAGAGTAGCGCCAATGCAACCCATGCGGCCGCCTTGGCATTCATCGGGACTATGTGATCAGAGATGATTCTTCAGCTTAACCGGGGCTTCCGGATTCCGGCTATTGTCTATTGAGGAAACCGGAATCAGGTTGCCAGGGCCGAGTTCGTTTTGCGTGCCTGATGGGGAAGTCACGTTGTATGCTCAACGCGTAATGCCTTTCAGCCACAAATCGCCTGCTCCGGCGCTGTTTCTTGGGCTCGCCATCACCGTGGCCGCAATTGTCGCCTATTCGGCCTACGTCACCAAGCGAATTTCCGGACTGCGCCAGTTGCAGAACACTTTGGTTGACCGGAACCGAAAAGACTCCCTTCAATTGCTGCGCATACAAAATGATCTCAATTCCCTGGCGCTAGCCATGCGCGACATGTTGGATCACGACGAGCCGTACCCTCTCACCGCCTGGTCGGCGCAATTCCAGCGAATACGCGCCGACCTGGAAGACGCCCTGCGCCGGGAGCAGGAAGTTGCTGTCGTCGATCGCACTCCGGAACAGCGGGAATATCTTTCCCGCTCGATTGCGCAGTTCTGGGATGCAACCGAGCGGATGTTCCAGGTGGCTCAGCGGGAAAACGACGGCGCAGCGAAAACCCAGATTCTTTCTCTGCAGGAGCGGCAGGCGGCGCTCAGCAACATGGTGGCTCGCTTGTTAGTGCAGAATAATGAGAGCGAGGAAAAGGCGGCCGCGCAGATCGCGGCCATCTACGACCGGGTCCAGCAGCAGGTTTACTGGTTACTTGCCGCAACCTTGACCGCCATCCTTCTGACCAGCCTGTATTTGATCCGATCTAACCGGCTATTGTTTTCGCAGTTGGCCCTGCTTTCGGAACAGCGCAGCGAGTTGGCGCAGAAACTCATCGCCACCCAGGAGTCCACCTTGCGTCACATCTCACGCGAGCTGCACGACGAATTTGGTCAGATCCTGACGGCCATCGGCGTGATGCTCGGGCGCGCCGGCAACCAGCTGGCCAGCAACTCGCAGCTGCGGCAAGATCTAAAAGAAGTTCGTGAAGCTGCGCAGAACGCGCTCGAGAAAGTGCGAAGCCTGTCTCAGGCCCTTCATCCCGTCATGCTGGACGAAAGCGGCCTGGAGCCGACACTCGATTGGTATTTGGCAACCGTGCAGCGCCAGACAGGAATCAACGTGAGCTACGAAAAACGGGGGAAGCGATTTGCCATCGATGGAGATGCTGCGGTCCACGTGTATCGCGTAGTGCAGGAGGCCTTGAATAACGTGATCCGGCATTCCGGCGCAAAGAGCGCCTGGGTGCGCCTGAATTATTTCCCTGAGAAGCTGGAACTGGAAGTCGAAGATCGCGGAACCGGCTTCGATTCCCCCGCCGCCAACCCGGCAGGCATTGGCTTGGTCGCCATGCGGGAGCGTTCTGAACTACTGGGCGCCTCGCTGGAATTCACGGCCCCAGTCCAGGGCGGAACTTTGATACGTTTAATCGTGCCGAGGAATTCTGATTCTCATGGCGGATAAAATCACCGTTCTGCTCGTGGATGATCATAGCCTCGTTCGTCGTGGATTCCGCCGAATCCTCGGCGATGAAGCGGATCTCGAAGTGGTAGGCGAGGCCAGCGACGGGCTGGAGGCTGTTCGCCGTTCTGAGGAACTACACCCTCAAGTAGTGGTCATGGATTGTGCCTTGCCCGGCCTGAATGGAATTCAAGCGACCCGCAAAATCTTGGAAAAGAATCCGGAAACGCTGGTGCTGATGCTCAGCATGCATCCTGAGGAGACCCTTGTTCGACAGGCTCTCGAGGCCGGGGCCCGAGGGTACATCCTCAAAAGCGCGGTCGACCTTGAACTGGGCGCTGCAATACGCAAGCTCGTCGGCGGAGAAATTGTTCTCGACTCACAGTTGAATCGTGCTCCCGCCTTGAAGGGAGAACGTAGTGCGGCCTTGACTGCGCGAGAGCTGGAGATCCTGCAAATGATTGTTGATGGCAAGTCCAACAAGCAAATTGCGTCAACGCTCAAGCTCAGCGCCAACACGGTGGCGGTGCACCGCGCCAACATCATGGACGCACTCGGTATCCACAAAACCGCGGAACTTGTGGTGTACGCGATTCGCAATGGCCTGGTGAACCTGCCTTGAGACACTTGGAAGGATGCGGCTTCACCAGCGCCGTTAAGGCTGTTCCGGGATTCCTGAACCGGCGTTCATTCCTTGCCGGGCTGGGAAGCGCTGCCTCGCTGCTAGCGGTACGTCCGCTCGGTTCCGTCTTTGCTGCTGCAGATCCCGGCTTCAAACTGGTTGACGTCAGTGCCAGTGCCGGCATTCGTTTTCACCACAACAGCGGGGCTTACGGATCGAAACTCCTGCCGGAAACCCTCGGCTCAGGCTGCGCTTTCCTCGACTACGATGCCGACGGTTGGCAGGACATTCTGTTGGTCAACGGAAGCGACTGGCCTTCCCACCAGCGCCGTCGCAGCCCCCTCGCGCTCTACCGCAACAACCGCAACGGAACCTTTACCGACGTCACGCGCAGCGCTGGACTCGACGTCGAGATGTATGGCATGGGGGTAGCCGTCGGAGACTACGACAACGACGGATTTCCCGACATCTTCATCACTTGCGTCGGGCAGAATCGCCTCTTCCGGAATACCGGCAAAGGCACATTCGCGGATGTGACTTTACCGAGCGGCCTGGGCCCTCGAACCGGTTTCAGCACCTCGGCTCTTTGGGTTGATTACGATCGCGACGGCTTACTTGATCTTTTTGTCTGCAATTATGTGAAGTGGTCTGCCGAGCACGACGTGTTTTGCAGCATGGATGGTAAGCGCAAGTCCTACTGCACTCCTGAGGCGTATCGCGGTGAAACCTGCTGGCTGTTTCACAATCGCGGCAATGGCACATTCGAGGATGTGACCGCCTCCAGCGGCATTTTCGATACTAGTTCGAAATCTCTCGGCGTGGCCATGCTGGATTTCGATCAGGATGGTTGGCCCGATCTCCTGGTCGCTAATGACACACAGCCCAACAAGCTGTATCGCAATCTCCGAAACGGGAGCTTTCAGGATGTGGCAGTCGGCGCAGGCATCGCCTTCAGCACCGAAGGCAAGGCTCGGGCAGGAATGGGACTCGATGCCGCGGACTTCCAGAATTCCGGGGGTGGCACCGGGGTCGCCATCACCAACTTCGACAACGAGATGATCGGCCTTTACCAGCTTTCCGGCAAGGATTCTTTCTCGGATGTAGCGGTCACCAGCGGAGTGGGTCTGCCGTCGAAGAACACTCTGGGCTTCGGCTGCATATTTTTCGACGCTGACCTGGATGGCGCGCTCGATCTCGCTGTGGTCAATGGCCACATTGACGATACCGTGCGCAACGTTCACGGCGCCGGGTATGCACAATCGCCCCAACTGTTCCTGAACAACGGTAAAGGAAAATTCCGTGACGTAGCCGCCCTCGTCGGCGGCGGATTCGACTCCCCCAAGGTGGGACGAGGCCTGGCCTACGGCGACTTTGACCGCGATGGCGATCTCGATCTTCTGATCACTTCCAACCATGGACCAGCGCTTCTCTACCGCAACGATCAGTTGTCCGGGAACAAGAGCGTTCGCGTGAAGCTCACGGGAACGAAATCAAACCGCGATGGCATTGGCGCCCGAGTCCGGCTCTTCGCCGGCGGCATCACTCAAACGCGGTGGGTCAAAACCGGTTCCAGCTACCTGTCACAATCAGAACTCCCCCTGACCTTCGGCATGGAGAAGCACGCGCAGGCCGACAGGATCGTGATTGATTGGCCGAGTGGGAGGACCGAGGAGCACAAAAACCTCACCGCAGGACACAGTTATCACTGCATTGAAGGGAAGGGGATTCAGTTCGAGGAGTTCAAAAGTTGAGCCGCAGCGCGAGTTGGATCACGCGCGGCTGACTCGTGTATAGCAAGCGGCCGAAGGTTGGACTGTTGATGTTGGTGTCGGGGTTCGCAAACTCGGCCCGGTTCAGAAGGTTGAAGATATCAGCGCGGGCCTCGATCCGCCATCGCTCCGTGATGGCTGTGCTCTTCGAAAAAGCCAGGTCGATATTGAAGCGTCCCGGGCCACGGAGAAAATTGCGAGGCAGTGAGCCATAAGTCCGTGCTGCTGGATTCGCAACTGCTTGCGCATCACTCGGAAAATTGGCCGCCGTAAAGCTCGTAGGATCAAACCAGTAATTCGCGCTTCCACCACCGAAACCGTGCCGTGAGCGAGCATCGAAATAGGTTACTGGTCCGACCAGGTTCGCCCGGACCAGGTCGGCATCGCCCGCTCCCGTCGGTCCAGGACTGGTGTAATCAAACTGGCGGGGAAGGTTTGCGAATACGTCGAGCGGCAAACCGGTCCGCCAACTCACGATTGGAAAAAGGTTCCAGCCACTGGTCAGGCGCTTGGGTGCGGAAGTCCATTCGCGAGCAAAGGGCAATTCCCAGCCTCCGCTGAACACGATGCGATGCCGGATATCCATGTCGGCCGACCCGCGAAACAGGTTCGACGCGTAAAAAGGGACTTCCCAGTTGCGATTCTGGAAGCCTGACGCATTATCAATATTGTGCGAATAGGTGTATGCCAGGGTGAAATAGGAGTGCCCAAAAAAGCCATCTCCTGTCCCTTGTTTCTGTAAGCTCAGCAGTAACGCGTTATAGTTCGCCTCCGCAACGTTGCGGAACTCCTTGATGGCGGCATAGCAGAGGTTCGCCGGGTCTGTCCCGCACCTGCTGCCCGCCGGTGTCAGGTTCAGGATTCGGTCAAAGGTGCCCAAGACTACAGGGTTCGCCTGCTGCAACGCGGTTAAAGCGTGCGAACTGGATCCAACGTAGCTCGCTTCGGCAACCGTGTTATCGGCAACCTGGTGTTGTAACGTAAAGTGGTATTGATAGGTGTACGGCGTCCGGAGATGCGGATCCACGACGAAGACGCTGCCCGAGGCGCCAATCGGCAAATATCCGGCGGCTGCGAAATCCAGATTCTTCGGTGGAGGTTGCGATGGAAAAGGATCTTGCACTCCCGCCGCGGCAAACGGCGCCGTCAGGTAGTTCACTTCTGAGGTGGGGTTCGACGCCAAGGGATTGAACAGAAGTCCCGCGCTCGCGTAAAACGGCTCTTGCCCATTGAACTGCAGATTGTCTTCGCCCTTTAGAATGTCGTAGAGAACTCCGAATGCGCCGCGCAAACTCGTCCTTCCGTTTCCGCGTGGGTCCCAGGCGAACCCAATTCGAGGCGAAAAGTTATTGCGGTCGGGGAAATTGACTCCGTGCGGGGCGCCCACGTCTCCCTGGAAGAGCAAGCCTGGCGGGGCATTGGGAAATACCGACGACTGCCGGCCTGGAACGATGGAGAAGGTGCGACCTTCGGTATCGGATTTCGGCGTGCTGTATTCGTACCGCAGCCCCAGGCTCAACACCAGGTTCTTGCGCACGTGCCATTCATCCTGCGCAAAGCCATAAGTGAACTTGCTGCGGATATTCGAAGCGGCATTCGCCGACTGCGTGTACTGCACCGGCAGGCCAAGCAGAAAATCGGCAAAAGAATTCCCGCTGAAAAGCCCGATCGAGCCGGCAAACACAAACTGGCCATTCACCGTGAATGCGAACAGGGTATTGTTTTGAAAGGCCGATAGGCCGCCGCCAAATTTCCAGTTGTGCCGTCCCCGGGTCCAGGTCAACGCGTCAGAGACCGAGAAGGTGTTATCGGTGAAGACCTGCGGCCCGATCACGCTGAACCCGATTGCCAGGCCATTATCGAAGAACAGGTTCGTCGGCCCGGTAGGCAGATCGGATGTGATCCCAATTCCCAAACGGTTCGGAGTCGGCAATTGCCGGCCCGGCTTTGCGGCGTTATTGCGGCTTCGCTCGGCGGTAAATTTCAGTTCATTAAGAAGGTTCGATCGAAAGATGTGTGCGTACGAGATGTTGGCAAAGTAATCGTTGCCGCGGGAAAGATCGGGATACCCCGGCACGTTGGCGTAGTCAAAGGGCGTGACTGCATAAGTGCGGTCCCAACCCAGGGTGATTGCCAGCTTGTTACGCTCGTTCAGATCCAGGTCAAATTTGCCGGTGAGTTCGTCGCGATGGAACGTCACCTTCTGCTCGAAATTCAAAAGCCCGGTTGGAGATGTTGGAATCAGGCCCGCTGAAAAATAATTGCTCGCAACGCTGTTGATCCTGGAGGGATCGATGACCCCCTGCTGCGCCAACGCAGGATTCGGCTGGAAAAATGGGTTTGTCTGAAGAAAGGCGGCAACCCCGGGATCGGGAACTGGATTTCCGGCATTGTCCCGGGAAGATTGTGAGAAGTCTCCATTCGCTTCCAGCGGTGTGAATGTCGGCACATTGTGCAGGGGTTGGTTCTCCACCAGTCGCTCGCCCTGGTATCCCACAAAAAAGAAATAGCGGTCTTTTCGATCGATGAGATGCGGAACCACCATCGGCCCACCCAGGGTTCCGCCGAATTGGTTTCGCTTCAATACATTTCGCGGCAGCCCCCCTTGCTTGTTGAAGAAGCTGTTTGCGTTCAGCGCATCGTTGCGCAGAAAATCGAACAACGTTCCATGCAGGGTTTTCGACCCCGACTGTGTGGCAACTGAGATCACTCCACCCGAATTGCGTCCATATTCCGCGGGATAGTTGCTGGTGAGGATGCGAAACTCCGCCACGGTGTCGGGGTTCGGAACGTATACGGCGCGATTGTCAATCAGGTCGTTGTTCAACCCGCCGTCCAGCAGGTAGTTGATGGAATCGCTACGCCCGCCATTCACGTTGAATGTGCCGACCCCGTTGCGGGAATAGTCAAAGTCGCTGGGCGTAACGCCGGGTTGGAGCAGGGCGAGGTCGCGAATGTCGCGGCCATCAAGCGGCGCATTCCGAACCACGTCCCCGGTCACTACCTTGCCCAAGCTCGGGCTGACCGTTTCAACCTGCTGGCTCAGATCGGAAACCTGAATTTCGACAGGCGCGGCGCTGAGCCGTAGCTTGATACTTAGCCCGCGAACGTCGCCCACATGCAGAACTACGTTCTCGATCTCAGCGACCGCAAAGCCGTCCTTTTGCGCCGTGATGAGGTACTGCCCTGGTTGCAGCAGCGGAACGCTGAAGTATCCGCTCTCGTTGGTGACAGCTTCGCGCTTGAGACCCTGGTCCAGGTTAAGCAGGGTCAATTTCACGCCGGACAGCAGCCCTCCGGTCTGATCGGAAACGGCCCCTTCCACGCTGGCTCGCTGGGCATAGCTCAGGCCAGACAGGACAACCCACACTACCAGAAGTAGAGTCACCAGAGGCAGGCGGGCTGTCACAGTCTCTTCCCGAGAGTCCATTCGTTTTACGAAACGGTGTGCAGAAATCAGCACGAACGGGGCGAGCGTAAGCCCAAAGCATAACATGCACACTTCTACTATCGACAGCCGTAGTACGCCTGCAAATGTAAAATTTTAAGCTGCCTAGGATCCCATTCGGTGCAGAACCGAGAGGAGTCGCGCCAGGCTTCCGGCAGTTTCCGGGCTGGCTGTGGAACTGGTGAACAAGGCGCGCACCAGATCGTTCTGCTCCTGGGCCAGCCGCAGCAGGTTGGCAGAGTCCTTGGTATTGGAGTCGTTCGAGATATCAGCAACCATGCCTTGGTCGCCTACTTTAGAAAGCATTTCCGCTTGCTGGTGCGCCAGGTTTGCGATCCAACGCCGGTGGTCTTGACGAATTTCCTCTACTTTAGCCAGTGATGCCGCATCCAGCTTGCCGGTCCGTTCGCTGGAGAACTCGCGATCCAATTTTTTCAGCGCCCAGGCATGAAGGAAGGTTTGCCGCGCCAGCGTAACGACTTCATTGGAAAAAACCGCGATCTGCTTATCGATTCCGTCCGCTGCCGCCCCGGTCTGCACAAAGTGCTTATGCAGTTGATCGTAGAGCGGCATTTTGGCGCTCGAAAGATCGGCCAAGGTGGCGGTGTAGCTCGGACTGCCGCTGGAAGCAACCCGGTCGCTCAAGGTGTCGGGCGGTGCGTACAGTTCGGCGCCGCTCTTCAATTCCCGAGGCAGGTACAGTTCGATGCGTAACGGGCCGGCGACCCCTTTCAAGGACTCCCGAATCCTTCCCCGTCGCCCCGGGCCATCCACCAGACCCTGCACCAGCAATGAGCCATCTGACATCGGGAACAGGTAGATTTCCTCTCCCAGGCAGGCGTCGGCTCGATGCAGGGCGGCCGCCACGGCAACCTCTTCCGTGCTGGCCTGGGAATTCAGGTAAGTGAGCGGCGAAGGCTTGTGAGTCGGCCCGTTCGGCTTCTGTCCCGCGTCATTAACGGAAAGATCGACGGCTCCGCTCAAATGCGCGATTTCGGCTTCGCGAGGTTCCACCTTATACGAGGTGCGTGTAAAGCGGTATTCGCGCGCCTCGTCCTGCGAGCCAGTATAGATGCTTAGCTGAGCGGGAGCGAAATCACTGCTGTCCAGGGTCAGCATCGCTTCGGAGATTCCCGATTCGTGCGCTGAGGCGAACGGGTAATGCAACTCGATCGCGCCCTCAGAACGGCTTACGGAAGTATCGGTGCGGTTGCGCGAGCTCACCAGTTTACGAAAGCTTGCCGAAGAAACATCGGGAACCCACTGCTGGGCGGTAAGGTACCGCAGTAGCTGATCGTCATCCCCGCCCGGGGTAAATACGGAACGCAGCAGATCCGCCGCAACCGCACCCGAGTTCTTCGCAGACATCTCGAAGGGCCCGACGGCGGTCTGCGCGCTCACGTATGTTGGACCCTGTGAGTCTCGTACGAGGGTGATGTTCCCCAGGGCCTTTGAGCTTCCTCTGCGGCGTTCGACCCGCTCCACGGTCAAAGACGTCCGGGTAACCTGGCCGGCATGGGCGGTGTGCGTGGTTTCGTACTTCTCGGCCCGCGTCAGAAGCGTGTCGGCTGATACCCGAGTATTGAGCACATCGGTAAACATCACGACAACCAGGCACGCTACCATCGCGGTTGCGATCGCCGCCTGCCGGTGCGCGAGTAAGGCTGTTCCGATTTGCGTACTCCAACGCCGCCAACCGAAGAATTTCTCGAACATGCGTTCGGTGACATGGGACGACGCTTCCGCTTCACGCGCATGCCGCCCCAGGCGCTGCCGGAATTGCTCCACCCTGTTTTCGTCAAGCGCGCCGGGTTCGGGCAAAAGCGACTGGCGGGTTTGGACGAAGCTCTCGATGCTTGACTGGATCACTCCAGCCCGGCTGCGGCACACCCAGCAGCTTTCAAGATGAATCTTGGAAATCTGAAGCTCGGAAGCGGGGAGCTCTCCATCCAGGCACGCAATGATCTGCGCGTCGTTAAGATGCGGGGGAAGAAGGGGTTTCTGATCAGGCCCGCGCTTCATTCCGCACCTCGAATTTTTTTAGACCGCGAGCCAAATACACGCTAACCGCTTTCTGACTGATTCCCAGCACGTCGCCGATTTCCTGGTAACTCAATCCTTCTGCGCGCAGCAGCAGGCAGTGCTTTTCGCGCTCATTGAGGACCTGCAGAGAGTTCGCGATCTGTTCCTGCACGATCAGATCATTTTCCGTAGAACGCGGAACATCATTCAGGTTGCGTGCGGAAAGCCATTCCGCGCATGCCACTTCATGGATTCCGCGCCTGCGTATGTGGTCGATCGCGAGATTGTGCACGACCCGGTAAAGCCAGCTGCGCACATTCAGGATCTGCGCGTTGCGTTGCAGCTGATCAAACAATTTCAAGAACGCAATCTGCACCAGGTCCTCTCCCTCGCCAGCCGAGCCCACCACCTGGTACGCATATCCCAGCAACGACGGCCGCATCGTCGCATAGAGATCAACAATATTTTCCTGGAGAGGGTTGGTACGCCGGGGACCTTCGGCGCAGTCGGCCCCAAAAAGCTCGCTCCGATTCAAAATGTGTTCTTGGCCCATGATCACGACGTTGCGTTCTACGTTTTCGAGCCCGGAAGCATTGCCCGAAAACGCAGCAATGCACCTTGTATATCATCAACTTGCCCTTTTCCGTCCCGCAAAAAGAAATATTTTCTTGGCCCTGCAGGATGTTAGCAAACCCGCATTGCAGGCCGTCACAGAGGATGCAAAACCTAACATATCAATGCGCAAAGTCTGTGCACTTTCAAGATGCTCCCTGAACTGCTTCTCGATTTCGGTCATGGTGCTGGGGTGAGTTGGAAGCTGCCCGGCCGCCTCTCGGCATCGGCTTCTGACCCGCTCACCGCTTTCGATCGGGCGCTGGTTCGCTTGGTCGCCCAAGGCCTGCCCGACCGCGTGATCGCCCAACGCCTCGCCCTCGAAGAAGACCAGTTTCGGGACGCTTTAATCAATATTTTCAGGAAGTTAGCGTTGGCTGGGCTTCTTGACCAGTTGCTCTACACAAATAACGAAACAGATCAGATTGCTTGTTAGTACAACCCGTCCCTATCTCGTCATAGGGCTGCGAGTGCGTTCCACTGTGCAGCGACAAAGTTCTCCCTGCCAGTCTTGAACTGGATTTTACCTGCCCCCTAAGGAGCTCAGTCCGCCCCTGGATATGAGCTCCATTTTTTGTTTTATCGGGATCGCTGTTCTTCGGCAGGGTTTCCTTGCCCTGTGCCCTCAACATCGTCGTCGCCGTGGATCAGGCCGAATTTTTTTAGCTTATAACGCAGCGCGTCACGCGAGATATCCAGCAGGCGCGCGGCATGCGTCTGGTTCCCATCGGCCTGCCGCATGGCCAATTCCACCATGGCCCGTTCCATCTCCTCGAGCGAGGTGCCGCCCTCGGGAATATAGAGTCGCGGCAGCATCCGGCCGTTGGAAAGCTGTTGGCCGCCATCACTGGGCGTCGTACGCTCGAACGCGGTCAGCCCACCCGATTCGGCCACCGAAAAGGGCAGATAGATCGGACGCAGCAGCGGTTCGTCTTCCAGGATCATCGCGCGCTCAATTGAATTCTTCAGTTCGCGCACATTCCCCGGCCAGTTGTGACCCAACAGCAGGCGCCGGGTTTCTTCCGTGATTCCGCGAACCGATTTCTTGAATTTCCGGTTGTAGCGGTCAATGAAAAACTCCACCAGCGGTGCGATATCGTCTTTGCGGTCTCGCAGCGGTGGAATGAAAATCGCGATGATCGCCAGCCGATAGTACAGGTCTTGCCGAAACTGGTTTTCTCGGACCGCTTTTTCGAGGTCTCGGTTGGAAGCTGCGATGACCCGCACGTCCACCTGCATGTCGCGCACACCGCCCACCCTGCGAATCACCTGGTCTTCAAGCACCCGCAATAATTTGGCCTGCAGCAGGGGCGAGAGTTCGCCGATCTCATCCAGAAAGAGCGTTCCGCCGTCCGCCATCTCGAACAGGCCTTTCTTCATCTGCTTGGCATCGGTGAATGCCCCCTTTTCATGGCCGAACAGCTCCGCTTCCATCAAGGTTTCCGGAATGGCCGAGCAGTTGATGGCGACGAACGGCTTCTCCTGGCGCACGCTTTCGTAATGAATCGCCTTCGCGATCAGGTCTTTTCCCGTCCCGCTTTCCCCCTGGATCAGGATCGTCGTCGCCTCGCTGGCCGCCACCTTGCGCACGAAATTCATCAGTTCCGTCATCTTCCCGGAAACCCCAATGACCTCGTGATACCCGGTTCGCCTTCGCACCTCGCCGCGCAGGCTCTGCACTTCGTGGCGCAGACGCGTCGTCTCCAGGGCATTCTTGATGGCAACGCCCAGCTCTTCAAAGTCGAGAGGCTTACCCACGAAGTCGTAAGCGCCCAACTTCAGCGCGTGCTTCACATCGTCCAATTGCGGGTCGGCGGTGATCATGATGACGGCGCGAGCATCGCCGTTCTTTTTCATTTGCTCCAGAACTTCAAGGCCGCTCATGTCGGGCAACCGGACGTCCAGCAGGATGAGATCCGGGCTTTCGTGTTGCGCGAGCTTCAGCGCAGCCTCGCCGGTTTCCGCTTCGGCAACGTGATATCCCCATTCTTCACACTTCTGCCGGAGCGACCAGCGCACCAGCCGCTCGTCATCGACGACCAGGATTTTCTCCGACGCCATAACGTGATTAAGCTTACTACGGCGGCACTTGATTTACCCGCGCGCGTCTCACCGGCTCATGGAGGCATCGTCCTCCTTGACGCCATGCCGGAGCGGGACCTTCTTGGGCATGAGGACGGAAAGCCTCTTTTGTGCACCCCTTTTTGGGGGACGCGGGATCAGAGGTCAGATTTGCGTTTACTTCCTATCTTTTGGCTGCCAGGACGTAGATCACCCAGGGCGCCAGGTGGGTTTCACTCACCCAGTTGACTCCTTCATTCGCCTTGCCCAACGGTTTGCAAATTTCGACTACCTCCAGGCCAGACGCGAGGTAGATGTGATGGTAAGCCTCGTCGGTACACAGCACGTCCTCTGCTGGCTTGCCGCCGCGAAATTCGGTGGTCACAATGCGAACCACATCTCCATCTCGCGCAAGCTGATTTTGGGGAAAGTCCCGCGTTGAAAATGACGCCCACTCATGGGTGTATATCTCAGGCGAAGAGACGATATTTATGGCGCGCCCGGCAGGAGCCAATACCTTCCTGATCGCGCGCAGGCATCTTTCCTTTTGCGGCGCCGGAATATTGTCGAAGGGGAACGCAGCCAGCACGAGATCGAAGCTGCCCGCCGCAAATTGGCTCAAGTCTCCATTTTCGAGCAGCACGTACTCGCCACTCGGGTCAACCTGTCTCGCGTTTCGAATCATGGACTCGGCAATGTCGACTCCCGTCACGCTGAAGCCGTAGGAGCGCAGAAGCCGCGTGGAGCGGCCTGTTCCGCACCCGAAATCCAAGGCGCGCCTCCCGATCACATGGCGACCTAGGATGCCCGGCAGATCGCGGTATACCAAGTGATATGTGCCGCTCCATTCCAGGCCCGCATATGAATTCGCGTAGTCTTCGTCCGCGTACACATTGTGGAACATGCGGTTTCCCCCTTAAACCGTTGGTGGTGAAGAGCGCGCCTGATGGGCGCAACTGGTGCGGTAAAGACGTGCGGTCCCAACTAAATGAGCAAGGCCGACACACAATGCAGTCGCCGAGAACAACAGCAGCCGGAAAGGGTACGGACGTCTCAGCGAGACGACGGTCTCTGAAATGATGAGCAAACCGCGCATTAAGTAGATTGCAGTTACAACGCTAAGAACGGCACGCAGCAGCGGGAGAGGGCGTATCTTCCCCGCGCCGGACAGTGCGTAGAGACCCGAGCATGCCATGATGGTTCCTATTCCGAGACATAAAATTACGTATGACCTGTAACTCCGCATACTGAATTGGGCGGGGCCGCCGAAATAGTCGATCCAAGCGACCGGCCAGCAGATTGCACTGACTTGGAATATTGCGAAGGCCAGAGAGAAACACCCGCCTATAAAGAGGAAGTTATTGTGTGCAGTCGTGGGCCGAAAGGCCGGTGCTGCCGCCGCGGCTTGCTGCATATGTCCCCCTGCATTCAACGCGATCTCTCTCAGATATACTGCCAGAGGCACAGCTCGTTACCATCGGGATCATGGAAAAACGAGAGTAGACCTCCGTCTTCCTTCGTTATCGGAGTCGTTGCCACCCCCCTCGCCTGCAACGCTTCGCTGGCCTCGTGAATATTGGCTGCGCAAAGGCTCAGGCGGGCATTGCCGGTCCCGGTGAGCGCGATGCCGGCGGGGCTGGGCACGAGCTCGAACAGGACCCCATTCAAATCGAAGCGCGCGACGTAATCGCGAGAGACCAGTTGCATCCCGAGAATATCGCAATAGAAACGAATGGACCTTTCCATATCGGTGACGTGGTAATACACGGCATCAAATCTCACATTCAGTTCTGGATTCCCCATGGCGCACACCTGCCATGCATTAGTGTGCATGCATACGTATTAGCTTGTCTGTGATTGGAAGAAGAGGGTGTTTGTAAACCTCAGTGCGGCGGGAAGTGAATTCGTCAGCTCGCGACTTCCACTCCACTCGGGCGCATGATCGGCAGTCGCACCAGGAATGTTGTACCGCGTCCAGCCGAGCTTTCCACGTCGATTTTCCCGTCATGTTCCTCGACAATCCGCTTGGCCAGCGACAGGCCCAGGCCCGTTCCATTCCCCTTGGTGGTGTAGAAAGGCCGGAAGATGTTGGGCAGGTGCTCCGGCGCAATGCCGCGCCCAGTATCGGAGACCGCGATTGCGGCGTAACCACCATCTTCCGTGATCTCTACCGTGATCGTTCCGTGGCCTTCAATCGCCTGGATGGAATTGAGCAGCAGATTCAGCAGGACCTGGTGAATTTGATCGCTATCATGCTCAACTTCGGGAAGCGCAGGGTCCTTCTTGAGTTCAATCTTGATCGCCTTCGACAATGCCTGCTGCCGCGCCAGCATCACCGAATGCTCAACCGTCGTATTCAGATCGCTGCGCCGAATCTCCGGAGGATGTGGCCGCGCGGTCTGCAGCAGATCGGTGATGATATGGTTGATCTGTGCGATCTCCTGGCGCACATCCTTGACTACCGCCCGTGCCGGACTCGTGGATGGCAAGTCGCGTCCGACAATTTCGATCACCCCGGCGATTCCTGCGAGAGGGTTCCGAATTTCATGAGCTAATCCGGTAGCCAGTTCTCCCAGCGTGGCCAGATGTTCCGCGCGTGACATCTGTGTCTGATGCAAGCGATGGATCTCCTCCCGGCTCTCGCGCAACTGCTGGACCATGCGGTTGAAATTCCTTCCCAGATCGCCGATTTCGTCATTTCGGGTGTCGAAGCTCACCCGGACGTTCAAGTCTCCTTCGCCAACGTGCCCGATCTTTTCCTGGAGCTCTACCATCGGGCGCTGTACAAAGACGGCAAGAACAAAAAGCAGGGCTGCGCAAATGGCGACCGCTCCCGCGCCCGCAACGTAGAGAACAGTGTGGCGCTCCGTATCGCGCCATGACACCGTCGCCAGCATGAACAACAGCAATCCATTGAACAAGACAAATGCCACGGGAAGGATCGCCTTCAACTGCCAATTCACGCGGAAGAACGATACCCCGGAACGCTCTTGGGCCCTTCGCAGGCTGATGTCGCGGCCGGCGCCGGAAGCAGGCGCGATGCCCCGCAACTTCTCCGAGGCAAAACGGACGGAAGCGGTTCCCGGTTCCGCTTCCGTCCGATTCTGTTGTTCGGAAAGCCGCATTTGCTTTTGATCAAGCATATGCATGCAATCCCGACAACAGATACGTAACCCCGAAGAAAGTGAACATGACCACTCCAAAGCCAAGAATGGCGAAGTAGGCTGCACGCCGGCCCCGCCATCCGCGCGTGATGCGCATGTGCAGATAGCCGGCATAGACCAGCCAGGTGATGGCGGCCCAGGTTTCCTTCGGGTCCCAACTCCAGTACGAGCCCCAGGTGCGGTTCGCCCAGTAGGCTCCGGCCGCGATCATCAGGGTGAGCAGCGGGAAGGCAATCGCGATCGTCTTGTAGGTGATCCGGTCCAGGTCCTCCGAGGAGGGCAACATTCTCTCCAGGTCCTGGCGCCGCCACAGCAACAGCAGATACAGGAGCGAGGCGAAAATTCCTCCCACCAGTCCCGACAGGATGAATGGGCTCGCTTGCAGGCTGGTGGGAAACAGTCCATCCACATCCAGCGATGGATAACGTCCATCACGCACTCGCAGCAGGAAGAACACCAGCGACAGCGCCTGAAGGAGGATGCTTACAAACACCGCGCGGTTAGCGATCGCCAGGAAGTTCTCATCCTCTTTCAACCGAAAAGCCAGGTAGAGCGCGAATGGTGCCGCCACTGCGACCAGCACTACCAGCATCAACCAGCCCAGCTCAGGAATGACAACAAAAAGGCGCATGCCCTTGGCCACGAACATTTCAGATTTCTGTTCCGGGTTCCAGCCAATCACGTTCAGGCCCCCCCACTTTTCGAAGCGGGTCAGGATTCCGGCATAGATGGCAATCGTAAAAAGGCTGGTGGCCGCCAGGAACGTCTCGGTTTTCATCTGATCCTGAATGAGAAACATCATGGCCAATGCAAAACTCAGCGCGCAGGCCGCGTAGGCCAGCATGGCTAGAGTCACATGCACGTGCAGCCATGTGGATTGCAGCGCCGGAACCAGCGGATGGACATCGGTGCGCAGCAATTGCATCAGCACCACGCCAACGATCGCCACCGGCATGGTGACCGTGCCGATCACTTTTACTCCGTACTTCTTTTCTGCAATGAGCGTCAGGACCGCCAGCGTCCACACGAAACTCAGCAACATTTCGTAGATGCTCGCAAACGGTGGGTGCCCCGCCTCGTACCAGCGGTGTGCGACCGCCCCAGTATTGGCCAGCAGTCCGGCCCAGGTGGCGAGCGACGCGAAGCGCACATAGGAGGCGACCCCGGTCACTCCGAATCCCAGATACAGCGAGCCCGCGGCCGCGTAAAAGATCAACGAGGCATAAAGCAGATTGGACTCATTCAGAAGATTGCCGCTCTTCACCACATTCAGAAATGCCATGAAAAGCAGGAACGCAACACTCAGTCCGACCATCACGACCAGGGTCGTTCCGGTGGCTGCGGGTTGCTGTTCCACTCTTGTACGTGCCATGGGAAAAGTCCTCCTTCTTTACCGGTTCCCGACTCCGGCCAATGAAGGTTCGTGCTCGTGCTCCGGGATGCACGTTTCTTTTTGCTGCTTCAGTTCCGACTGAATCTCTTCCACCAGCTTGCGGAACTTGTGTTCGAAAACATCTTTGTTCTTGTTGGCCGCTCCGCCCACCCAGAGTTGCAGGGTGCCATTGGCGTCGTGGACTACCGTTGCCCAGAACCGCGTGTGAACCAGGTAGAAGACGATCGCCAGTCCGAGCCCCATCAAGATCACGCCTGCCCACACCGCCCATTGACCCGGCTCATGTGAAACCTGCAGGCCCGTGAAGTAGGCCATCTTCAAATCCTTGGGCTCGAACTTGTACGGCGATGCCGCGTTCTGCTCGAAACCTTCGATCGCCGGAATCCAGTAGTTCACCGACTTTCCGGACTTCCTGGATTCGACAATGAGGTGAGCTGCGGGATTGTCTACTTGAGTGGATCGCGTGTAGATCTGTCCGTCTCGCACCACGTAATCCGGAATAAACTCGGCGAACTTCACCGTGGTGTCCGGATCCAGCTGCGCGACTTCGTCCACATTCAGGCTGATCTCCTGGGTTCCAGCTTTGTCGGAGGTGGCGTTCAGCACCAGCTTGTCCACCTTGCCGGTCATTCCGTAACTGGATTGATAGAAGCGGATGCCGCCGTAGACCAGGGGATCGTTGACAACGATCTCTTTGCGCAGAGTGTCGCGGCCGGCGTCCACCACCACCAGCTTCGACCACCATTTCTTGGGCGAGCCGTCGGTGTAATTCTCCTGGCCGGCAGCTTCACATCGAATGGCGATCGGAAGCACGCGCGTGCTGCCATCGCGCATTTGGACCTGGTTTGAAGTTTCCCCGCGGGTCAAAGAGATAAATCCGCGCCATCCCCAGACCGCATCCACGATTCCGCCCAGGAAGATGAGCAGCAGGCTGGCGTGGACGATGTAGACCGCGAATTCCGAGATGCGATGTTTTTCGGCGTACAACGAGGTGCGATGCTCGCTGGTTACGCGCTCTGGTTTCAAGTGCATGCGCCGGAAGGCCCGCTCGGCGGCAGCGATCGCAAACGCTTCGTCGCGGACCGCAAGTCGGACCTGGTTTGGAAGCGCTTTCCGGAAAATCTCATCCGTGCTCTTGTAGGGCCGCGCGACGTATCGCCAGGCGTTTGGGAAGCGCTCGATGGATGCCGCGACGATGCTGAAGCTCACGGCCACTAACAGCAGCACGAACCACCAGGCATGAAAGATGTCGGTCAGCCCGAGCGCATCCAGCAGCTGCAACATCTGCGGCGAGTATGCGCGCTGCATCTCGTCGGGCTCGGTGACGGGCCTCTGAAGAATGATGGTGCCCGCTGCCGAAACGATTACGACCAGGATCAGAAGGATCACGCCGGTCTTGATCGAACTGACGGTTTGCCAGAATTTGCGACTTGCCCGTGCCAAGCTCCCAGCCATATGAGTGCCTCTCGTTCTGTAGACAAGAAAGCACGTACCGCGCCACAGGGCGAAACAGCCAGAAGTGCTTTACAGGCATCAAGTTGACAAATTTGGGGCAAAGGGCCCCTCGCGCCGCGTTGGGCCATATCACACAGGGAATCAGCGGGAAGCGGGGTTTTGACCCACTCCCCCTGTGATTCCGATCACAACCCGATGTGATTCGAGTCCTACGGACAAGCTTGGATCCCGTGTGGAATATCCGCAACGGGAATGTCGGCTCAATTTTCCATTTCGGAACTACGCGAAAAGCAGCCGCAGCCCTCCGTGCGCACTTGGGTCATTTCACCGAGTCCAGTGTGGCAGATGGCCCATTTTGATAAAGAAGACGGACCAAATCACACCGCCGCGTCTCCGCAATCCGCTCTCAATCTCTTAATTTCGAGGAACTTGCAATCGGCGTTGAAAAAATCCACAGCGCACCTCGTTGCGGCGAGCAGCTTGCACTTGCATCGGCGGAGGTTGCCGTGAAGTACTCGCAGAGAACGCTCCTGATGCTCCTGATGGTGGTTCTGGCAACTGCCATGCCTTTGGCAGCGACCGAACACCCGGTGAAGCTCGAAAAGGATGCCGACTGCGCCTCCTGCCACGAGGACAAGGCGAAGGGCAAAGCAGTGCATTCGGCCATCGCCATGGGTTGCACCACTTGTCACGACGTGAAGACCCAGGGCGAAACCACTACAGTGGAATTCACCACCCCCAAAGATCAGCTCTGTTTCACCTGTCACGAAAAATCCAAGGAAGAAGTTCTTCACGGGCCTTACGAAAAAGGTCAGTGCGTGACTTGTCACGATCCCCACACCAGCGACTTCCCCAAGCAGTTGCGAGCTGAGGGCAACCCGCTGTGCCTCGAATGTCATGCCGCCCGCGCCAAGATGGAAGACACGATCAGTCTCTTCGGCGGCAAGCAGTCCATGTCCAAGGCGGACTTCGAGCAGGCCCCCAAGATCGTTCCCGACACGATGACAAAGAAGGGGCATCCGTTCTCACGTCATCCCATTGCCGATGTTCCCGACCCGGTGCGGAACGAGAAGATGTCCTGCCTGAGCTGCCATCAATCCCACGCAGGCGCGCAGTCGAAGCTCATCACCACCGCCAAGACCAACAACGGCGACATATGCGAGGCGTGCCACCAGACATTCGAAGCCAAAATGCACAACGATATGCAACAGAAGTTCGGCCCCATCGAAGAGAAGAACCGCAAAGACGTGGAAGACCAGTTCAAGAAACAAGTTCAGGAGCGGCCGGCTGCTCCTCCCAAGAAGGGGTCGAACTAGCCATGAAAAAATTTCACAAGACGCTGATCAGTACCCTCCTGGGAATCGCAGCCCTGTGGATGCTTCCCCAACCCGCAGCCGCGAAGGACAAGCAGCAGCCCGCCGCTCCCACAAACCTGGTGTGGCCGTTGCCTCCGGACAAGCCGAGGCTGAAATTTCTGGAGATGATTACCAACAACTTCGATGTCGAACCCAAGAAGAAACTGTCCTGGGTGGACAAGATGGTCGGCAATGCCGACCCCAACATTCCGGAAACTTTCGAGCGCGCGACCGGAGTGGCGGCCGATTCCAAGGGCCGGGTCTTCGTAGTATCCGCGCAGCGCCAGATGCTCTACATCATCAGCAAAGAGAAGCATGAGGTCATCCGGGTCCGTGGCGATCGCGGGTTGGTCTTCAAAACTCCCTTGGGAGTGGTGGTGGACTCGCAGGACAACTTCTATGTTGCCGACGCCAGCCTGGCTTCGGTGATGAAGTTCGACTCGCAAGCGCATCTGCAAGCTGCGATCGGTTCTGATGCCGGGTTGAAGAACCCGACGTTCCTGGCCCTCGACGAAGGTCGCCGTCGCCTGTTCGTGGTGGATTCCCACCTGCACCAGGTCCTGATCTTCAACCTGGACACGCTGCAACTGGAGAGCACCGTCGGCAAGCGCGGGGAGAAGCCCGGCCAGTTCAATTACCCGGTCGGGATCGCGGTCGGTCCTGATGGCAGTTTCGCGGTTACCGATACCGGAAGTTGCTCGGTCGAAGTCTTCACCGCCGACCTCAAGTTTGTTCGCCGTATCGGACGCCAGGGCACGCGGGCGGGTGAGTTCGTTCGGCCCAAGGGCATCGCTTATGACAGCGAAGGCCACATCTGGGTCGTGGATTCCGCATTCAACAACGTCCAGATCTTCAACCCGGACGGAAAGCTCCTGATGTTCGTGGGTTCGCATGGACAGAACGCCGGCGAATTCAGCGTGCCGGTGGGGATCTACATTGACAAGAAAAACCGGGTGTACATCAGCGACAACCTGAACGCCCGGGTCCAGATTTTCCAGTTCCTGGGAGGGAACTGACATGAGTTCTGTTCTGCACGTTCGTGCCTTACAGAAATCAACAAGCAGTACTGCTGCAGTAGAACTACGTTCGAGTTGTACAACTCAAAAAGACGGAGGTCTTATGAAATTCATGACGAAAGTCGGCGTACTGGTACTCCTTGTGGCGCTGGTCACCACGATGGGTTTCGCCAAGGCGTCGAAGAGTTCCATGGTGAACTCGAAGCACGACCTGCGCTCGACGTATAACGCAGCGACGTTCACGCTGTGTAACTTCTGCCACGTGGCTCACAAGACCGTGGCTGACACTTATCCGAGCAACATCGGCCCCTTGCTCTGGAACCACACGCTGTCGAGTGCGACTACATACGGCGTATATACCAGTAATACATTTGCAGCTTATGGGACCGATATCTCGGACCTCGGTCCGCTGAATGCGGGAGCCTACGTAAGCAGCAATCTGTGCCTGAGCTGCCATGACGGAACCGTGGCGGTCAATTCATGGTATGCACCGCCAGCCTGCCTTCCCACTTATGGGCCTTGCCCGCAGGGCACGACGTTTGTCCCGAACGACGCAAGAGTCACCGATCTGACCAACACTCACCCGGTGAACTTCACGTACTACGGACAGCCGTGGATCAGTTCTGCGCACGTATTGGCACCCGCCAATGCGAATTTCGTAGATGGCGCGGGCGAAATCCCACTGGAGACCGGCAAGATGCAGTGCGCGACCTGCCATGACCCGCATAACGGCGGTTCTGGCATCTTCTCGCAGACGTTCCCGACGCAAGCCAGCGGAACCTTCTGCACCTATTGCCACCTGTAAGTTCATGCGAGAGAGGCGCCCGGCGCCTCTCTCCTCTTTCACCCGAGTAAGGAACCGGAGAGGGAAATGAAATCGGGAAACACAATCCGGATCCTGGTGACGGCGGGCCTTCTCTCCCTGGGTTTGTGCCAGGCCCAGGAACTGCAAGGCTGGCACCTCAGAAGCACCATCGGGTTCGACTGGTCCAGGGACAGTTTCAATTCCATCAGCAGTACCTTCCCCGAAAACAGCACACCCGCAGGCAGTATCGGCGGCGAGGTGGGAATGGACCTCAGCGGCATCGTGATGGATCCGAAGTTCCTCACCTTTGACAGCAATTTCAACTTTTCTCACAATGCAATCTCCACCGGGGCGACCGATTACGGCGATGGATTGCTGAGTGGAGGAATTAACCTCAGTGCGCTGCCCGGCAGCCATTACCCGCTTGAGGTTTACTACCAGCGCAGCGGTGCCGATACCAACGGTGATCTGTTCGGGTCCAATACCAACACCGCGCAATTCCGGGTTCGCGAGACCCTCGACTTCAGAAACGTGCCCCACATTGTTCTCGCTTACAACCAGAACAGCAACGACGTGAAACTGGTGACCTCGCTGACCGACACCAGCTACAAGCAATCCGACGTGGGCATTCAGGCCAACGACCGCACCGCCGGTTGGTCCTGGAATGCGGGATTCAATGTTGGGAAGTTCGATTCGACGGCCATTGGCGACCTGGCCCTCGCCGGAGATACGCACCAGGACTACCGCACCCTCGACGCTCGCGCGTACCGCTCGCTGTTTTCAGGTAAGGGAGTTCTCAGTTCGGACTTTTACAAGCAACATTATTCTTTCGACTTCCCCGGAACCGGCACCTCGCTGACCGATAGCCTGTTGCTCTCCGAGAGTCTGATGGTGCAGCACACGGAGAAGCTCTCGACACACTATTCGTACTCCCTGTCGCGCCAGAGCGTGGTGAATGACTTCACGCCTGCTCCAGGAGGCTTGACGGTCCTGAATCTGCCCGCCCTGAACTCGCATACGGTGAGTACCGGGGTGGACTACCAGTGGTTTAAGCCCATCCGCGTGTTTGAAACTGTCCGCTACGATCGCCTGTCGCCTTTTTCCGACACCTTCGAATCGCAGACTTCCTATCTGCAATCGTCGTCAGGGGTTACGCTGCAAAAGAGATTTCGCGGCTTCGACGTTAACGCCACCTATGCAGGCCAATTCCAGAGGCTGGGAACCAACCTGGAAAATTTCGGGAACACGTTCTCCAGCAACGTGGACGCCCGCATCGGATGGGGGGATGTGAAGAAGCTGCACGTGGCCGGTACTTACCGCTACAACCGGCTGAATTTCGTGCAGCAACTCGGCGGCTTCACCCGGTACAAAATCGCCGGCGTGGAGGCGGAGACCACTCGATTCTGGGGCGTGCGCCTGCGCGGCGGAGTCGAGCATGGCAGCGTGGACATCCTCAATATCTCTGGCGACACTTCCCGCTCCTACAATAATGTGAGTTTTGCGCTGGAGTCCCGCCGCTACCAGTTCATGGCCAGCAGGGGCATGGAAGATGGCGCTGGCTCGATTTTCCCAAACCCGCTGATCGGTCAGTTCTTTATCGCTACGCCGCTTCCGGTTTCGCAGTTGATTGGGACCCCACTTCTGAATCGGAATACTACCAGCACCAACTTCAGCTTCACCGGACGCCCGAAGAACAACCTCCAGATCACCGCGTTCTTCCGCAAGGAAAATGATCTACTGTTCAGTTCGACGCAGGATTACCGGCTATGGGAAGTTCGTGGACAATACAATATTGGTCGCATCAGCATTGATGCCGGAGTAGGGAACATCCGGACGACGATCGATCAGCAGAACAATCTGAGCGGATTGGCAATCAATCGCTACTGGTTCCGCATCCGCAGGACATTCAACTTTTTCTGATAGGTGGGCCTTGAGTTTATTGACTATTTCGCGCCGGCGGCTCTTCTGGACAGCGGGAATCGCGTTTGTACTGGCGACACTGTGGTCGTGGCCGGCCAGCGACGCCGCCTCCAAGCCCCCGGAGGTTTTGTTGCCCGCGCAGCTGGAATGGGTCGGCACGTTGCGCAGCGCCGCTGATGTTACTCCGAAGCCGGGCTTCTTCAAAAAGATGGTGAAGAAGATCGTCGGCCTTGATGACCGCGATCGCGCCATGCTCATGCCCTATGGCATCGCTGTGGACTCGCAGGGGCGGGTGCTGGTTGTGGATACCCGCGAACGCCAGGTGCACGTCTTCGATGCGCAGCGCAAGAAGTACAAGACCTTCCACGCTCCCGATCGTGATCCCTTTGCCGCTCCCATCGCCATCGATACCGACGCCGAAGGCAGGATTTACGTCTCCGATTCGGTGCGCGCGCGAATCTTCGTATTCACCCCCGACTTCAAGTTTGTCCGCACCCTGGGCGCGATCAGTAAAGATGAGAGTATCTTCAAGCGCTGCACCGGGCTGGCGATCGATAGGGGACAAGGCAAGCTGTACGTGGTCGACACCGTTGCCATGAACGTGGTGACGATGACGCTGGATGGCAAGGTCCTGGGCCGGATGGGCAAGCCAGGGGACGGTCCGCTTGAATTCAATTACCCAACCCAGATCGCGGTAGCGCCGGACAGTTCGCTGTGGGTGATGGACTCCCTGAACTTCCGGGTGCAGCACCTCGATGCCAACGGCACGGTTCTTTCCGCGTTTGGACGCCTGGGCGACAGCATCGGCGATTTCGATAAGCCGAAGGGCATCTCGCTTGATAACCAGGGCCGCGTCTACGTGGTCGAAGGACGCAACGACCGCGTTCAGGTCTACAGCCCGGAAGGGAAGCTGTTGTTCTTCTTCGGGCGTACCGGCAATGCCGATGGAGAGTTTTTCCTTCCCACCGGCATCACGGTGGACCGCGAAAACAAGATTTACGTCGCCGATAGCTACAACCGCCGCGTCGCCATCTTTCATGCCAAGCCAGGCGCGGACGGCGGAATGTTCTCCGGGCCCGCGGGAGGACAGTGATGCGGCTTCGGCTGGCCTTCATACTCGCGCTAGTGATGGCGGCGGTGGTGGTGGGGCGGCTTTCCGCTGCCCGGAACAAGCAATTCATCGCCAACACCAAGCACGATTTCCGGATCACCTCGGGGGCAGGCATCCGCTCCACGTCGAAGCAGGATGTCTGCATGTTTTGCCATACTCCGCATAACGCCGGGCCGCCCACGACCGGGATGTGGAACCGGAAACTTTCGCAGCGTGAATTTCCCGGCTACAACAGCAGCACGCTTCAGTCCACCATCACCCCGATCAATGCGCAGGACGCATCGAAACTCTGCCTGAGCTGCCATGATGGCACCATCGCGCTTGGCGACACACAGAACGAGGGATTGATCCAGTTCGTGCAGGGGGCGAGTTACACCTTGCCTCCCAACTCGACGGCGAACCTGGTGGGGGCAAACGGAACCTTTGCCGACGATCATCCATTTGGCTTCGTTCCAAGGCGAACCGCAGACATTCACGATCCACCGCCGGGCGATGCGGTGCATCTCGACAGCAGCGGCAAAGTGCAGTGCACCAGTTGTCATGATCCACACCAGGAGTCGATTGATTCAGTGTCGGACAAATTCCTGGTCAAGTCGAATGACTCCTCTCTGCTTTGCCAGAGCTGCCATTCCACGCAGGGCTGGGCAAGGTCGTCCCATTCCCGACCGCCCGACCTGGCCGAGGACCTGCGCTACACCAGCACGCAGGGCGCGCATACCGGCTATACGGGCGTGGGAAAAAATGGATGCGAGAGTTGTCACCGGCCGCATTCCGCGCAAGTGGGCCAGCGGCTTCTGAAATTAGCCGAAGAGAATACCTGTTACCAATGCCACGATGGGTCGGTCACCACGATCGGCATCAAGAACGAGTTCGTGAAGACCTACCGCCACCCGGTGCAGACTGTCTCGGGTATACACGACGATTCCGAGAGCCCGACGTCCGCGCTGTACCCGATGCCGGAAATCAGCCCCGGTGCGGTGCGCCATGCCGAGTGCATGGATTGTCACAATGCCCACTATGCCAATAACACTCCGGGACAGGCGCCAGTGGTAAGCGGCTCAGTGCTGGGAGTGAAAGGCCAGTCGCAGGGGAACACCTTCCTGCCAATCGCGAGGAACGAATACGAGATCTGCTTCAAATGTCACGCTGACAGCGCCAATCGTCCGCAGGCGACTGACACGGGCACGGGCGGAATCGGCTTTGGAAGAAATCCGCAGCGCCAGTTCGACGCGGGAAATCCGAACAAGGGCAACGCTCGCGTGGAGTTTTCTTTCGGCGTGTCGTACCACCCGGTAGTGCGCCCGGCGAGCCTCTCGAGCGGCGTGGGGGGAATGGTGCCCAGCCTGCGCCCAGCTCCGGTCAGTCCCGGTGGGCTTGCGCTTCCGAATCGTACGCTGTCTTCCTCCAGCTACATCTACTGCACGGATTGTCATAACAGCGACACGGGACGGAACCTGGGAGTGGGGACTTCGGGCGCATCCGGCCCGCACGCCTCCAACATTGCCCATCTGCTCGAGCGGCAGAACATGCTGGAACCGCCACCCGCGCTGCCGGGCAAGAGTTCGGCAGGCGTGCCCTTTTCGGTCAGCAACTATGGGCTCTGCGACAAGTGTCACGACGTGCAGAACAGCATCCTGCGAGACGTGAGCTTCAAGTATCACAGCACGCACACGCAGCAGGACGGCGCATCGTGCTCCACCTGCCATGATCCGCACTCGTCGTCTTCTCCGATGCTGATCAATTTTGACTTGAGCATCGTGGCGCCGAACAGCGCGGGTCAACTCGCTTTCGTGCAGAGCGGCCCCCGGCATGGCAGCTGCAGTCTCAGCTGCCACGGGCAAGACCATAAGAGTTCCACCTACTGAGCTTTGTTAGTGGGCTTTCTGCAGCGTCTCTGGGACTTTCTGTTCTATCACCTGCTGCTTGTAGCAGTATTGTTTCTCGTTGTGCCCCATCCCGGTAGGATCGGTTTTCTGCTTGGGGGTGAGCACGATGACGGAATCACGTTTTCCCGGGATGCCGCCCTTCACGGGCCCCTTGGCACGATAGCTGCCAGAGATGCCGCTTTCGGCATAGTGCCCAGAGGTAAATTTGATGGCTCCCGACGCCGGAGTGTAAGAGTAGTTGCCCTTGGAGCCGGAAACTTCGTAGGTTCCGTCCGCGTGCATTTGCAGGTTGGCAATATCGAAGAACTGTCCCTCCCCGACCACCACGCAGCCATAGCGGCCTGCCGGCGCTTTCTCCTTCTTCTGCTGAGCGATTGCCGGCATAGAAATCAGGATTAGAAGCATGAGAACACTTTTCACGGACGCTCCCCTTACAAACTTATTTTCGTACGAGAATGATACATTGGCCGTCTTCATAAATGATTTCGTATTTGTCCAGGTTGGCCAGGATAAAAGTCAGGGCTACGCCCTTGGGTGCGAGGATGACCTTTGCCTGATCCAACTGTGGATTTGTCAACCACGCGGGTTTTCCGTCCCAACTATCTTCCACCAAGGTCAGGAACTCGTCGCCGTAGAGATTGGTCCGGCCGTCGATGGCAACTTGCATCTCGGGAAGCTTCCAGATGAGGTACCCTCCCCAGTCCAGCAGGCTGAATAGAGGACCGCTGTAATGCGCGGATTCCAGGAAGTGGCAGGCCTGGGAGGGATAGATACTGTCTACCTGCGTCTTGAGTGCGTTCTCGTCGAAGTTAGGGCTCAGCGAAGCCGCGACTGCGATGACGAAACACGTAATTACGAGGACGATCGGCTTGTGCCACTCCGGAGTTCTCGCGCCTGGCCGCCGGTCTGAAACCACTGCGAGGATTGCTAACCCCACCGTGACCAGGAACCACGAATCGCGCTCGGCACGAAATGCCGCCATGGTGAAAGCCACAAACAGAATGACAAATAGAGGGCGAAACTGCCGCCGGTAGCCTAACGACAACGCCACGACCAAGGCCAGCATGAGCTCGACGTAATCTTTTATCCGCCGGAAGTCCAGCGCCTGCAGTTCGATGATGATGTCGAAGGCTTTGGTCTGGGTCGCGTACTGCCAAACGACCGTGTAGATTCCGACGAAGTAAGGGTTAAGCAGCGTCGCCGCAAACGAAGCTGCGAGCAACTTCCAGAGAACCTGTGAGACGGCCCACTCCTCCGGACTGACCGGTTGCCGCAGCAGTTTTCGAATCCATGGCTCGGCTGCGGCAACCGCCAGGGTGAACAGACCGTAGACAAACTGGATGTGCAGGTTTGCCCACAGCAGATATAGCAAGGGAATCCACCAACCATAGCGGGCATTATGCTCGATTCGAGCTCGCAACAGATAGTCGAGCTGAAGGATAAAGAACAGCACAGTGAACAGGCCGGGGCGTGGCCAGAGCAAAGGATAGGTGAGATATAAGCCGACCGCAGTCAGCGCGGCCGCAGGTATGGGCTCAACATAACGCGACAGCAGTCGCAGCAGAGCCCAGGAGATCACCAGGGCCATTAGCGCCGTGTAAAGAACGATCCCCCGCAAGCCCAGGATTCGGTAGAAGCCCCCTAATAGCAGTTCGAAGAGCCAACTATAGGCAGCCCAGGGGGCACCGGCGCGGGTATAGGAGAACGGGTCGCTATGCGGCAGTGCATGATGTTGCAAGATCCAATTCGCAGTCTGCAGATGCCAGCCTACGTCCGGATCAATCGCAGCATCGCCCTGGTGCAGGACCATGGCCGCTGGCGTTGCTAATACGGCAATTTGCGCCAGCACGGAGATATGTTCTTTTTTCACGCGCAGCAGGCCGGCATGGCAGGGAATTTCTCCATGTCTCATTATCGGGCGCGGGCAAACATCGCTCTGTGATCCAGATCACTGAGCAGCAAGGGGCATAGACGATTCCTGGGATGCCCTCCCGAGATGACATCGCTTCCCCAAATGAAACCGTCGGGCTTTTCTGTTCCGGAATTCTTTGCATTACCTCCGTTTAAAGTCCCCCTCTTTCCGATGGAACGGGTGAACGGAGTGAACCTCATGCCCGAATCCGAGAAAAAGCAAAGGTCTTCGAAAGATGAATCACCGGACAGGCTCGCGCACCTGGCGCGGGCGGTCGAGCAGTCGGCAGACCTGGTCCTGATCACGGATCGGAACGGGGTGATCGAGTACGTGAATCCCGCGTTTGAGACCTTGACTGGATATACGCGGGACGAAGCCGTTGGCCGCAACGCGCGCCTGTTGAAGTCCGGCCTGCACGATCCCGCATTCTATGAAGAGTTGTGGTCCACCATCCTGGCGGGTTCCGTCTTCCGCGGAGCTCTTGCAGACCGCAAGAAAAATGGGGAAATTTTCTTCCTGGAGAAGACCATTACCCCGATCCGCGATGCGAACAACGAAATCGTGCGCTTCATCTCCAATGATCGCGATATCACCGACCGCAGAAGGCTCGAGGCCCAGTTGCAGCAAGTCCAGAGGATGGAGGCGCTCGAAGCTTTTGCTGGCGGCGTCGCCCACGACTTCAATAACCTGCTCATGGTGATGAGCGCTTATGCCGAACTTACTCTGGAAGCGCTGTCCTCCGACAGCCCGCTAAGATCAAACATCAACGAAATCCTGCAGGCGACCCGCCGCGCCACTGACCTTACCCGCCAGCTGCTCGCATTCAGTCGCAAGCCGAAGAGCCTGGTTCAATCTTTGGATCTAAACTCCGTATTGCGAGACTTGGGGTGTGTGCTCCCCCGCCTTCTCGGCGAGAAGGTGCACCTTCAGATGGTGCTCGGGGAGGATTTGAGGAACGCGAAGGCCGATCCTGCCGAGATCGAGCAAGTCATTCTCAACCTGGCGGGAAATGCCCGGGACGCTATGCCAAACGGAGGCCACCTGCGAATACAGACCTCAATGGTTGAACTCGAGGAGAGCTATGTCCAACATCATGCCGTGGCCACTGCGGGCGAATACGTGCTACTTACGATGGTGGATTCCGGGGAGGGAATTGCCCCGGAGCACATGGCCCACATCTTTGAACCGTTCTACACGACTAAACCCAGAGGGAAAGGCACAGGGTTGGGCCTCGCTACTGCATACGCCGTGGTGAAGCAGTGTGGCGGACACATCTGGGTGTACAGCGAAAAAGGGCTGGGCACAACTTTCAAGATCTACATTCCCACGGTTGGGAAGAAACCGGCTCAGGCAAGCGTCTCTCTCGCCCCCGACGCTCCCTCCGGAACAGAGACCATTCTGCTTGTAGAGGACGATCCGGCGCTACGGAAATCCGAAATGGAATTCCTGAAAGCCAGCGGCTACACGGTTTTGGAGGCGTCTGATAGTGAGGACGCCGTGGAGACGGCGCGCAGCTATTCTGGCGTGATCCACCTCATGATCACCGATGTTGTCCTTCCGAAGATGGATGGAACTCTGCTCGCGGAAAAAGTGCTCGGACTGAGGCCACAAATGAAGCTGCTGTTTATCTCGGGCTTTGCAGAGCATAGCGTCTCGCAGCGCGGGCTGGTGAACTCCGAGGGGAATTTTCTCGAGAAACCGTTTACAAGGAGAATTCTAGCCGAGAAAGTACGTCAGATTCTCGGCGCTTCCGGCCGCGCCATGGCCGCATCAGTCTGATCTGGAAGCGCCCCTCATTCCGCGCCGCAGAATCCGCTCCCCTATAATGTTCCTTCCGTGTTCCGATGAATCCAATTGTGTCCCCCGTCCGCGAAGACTCCTCTAGTGCGGCCCGTCGCCCTGGCCGGCCCACCTGCTCGCTCCTGATCATCACCGCAGTGTGGCTTGTGATTTACGCGGGAAGTATTTTCAGTCCTGCCCTGCTGGACGATGCAGATTCGGTGCACGCGGAAGCCGCCCGCGAAATCCTTCTTCGGCACGACTGGGTTACGCTGCATATCGATGGCCTGCGATACCTGGAGAAAGCCCCCTTGATGTACTGGGGCATCGCATCCAGCTTCTTGACTTTCGGGGTTGCGGAATGGAGCGCGAGGTTGCCCCTTGTTCTTGGTGTGCTTGCCTCGCTGCTGGCCGTGTACGCCTTTGGCCGAAAAGCTTACGGCGAACCGGGCGGCTTCTGGTCGGCCATGGTGATGGCTACTGCGATCGGTCCTTATCTGTTCACCCGGTTCCTGATTCCCGATGTTCTGGTCGGGCTTTGGCTGACTCTCACCTTCTTATTTTTTCTTGAGACGCTGAAAGATGATGCTCCCTCTCGTCTCGCATGCTGGGGCATGGCGGCTGCGACCGCGCTCAACGTGCTCACCAAAGGACTGATTGGCGTCGTCTTTCCAATTGCAGTGATTGGACTGTTCCTGCTGGTGACAGGAAATTTAAAGCACTTGCTTCGTTTGAGATTGGTTTCCAGCACGTTGGTGTTCCTTGCCATTGGAGCGCCTTGGCATATCCTGGCGGCCCTTCGCAATCCGGACCAAGGTGGTGTTCGGGGTTTCCTCTGGTTTTACTTCGTCAACGAGCACTTCATGCGCTACCTGAACAAACGGATTCCCCGCGATTACGACACCGTGCCTTTTCTGGTCTTCTGGGGATTGCTCTTGGTGTGGGTTTTTCCCTGGAGCGCATTTCTTCCGCAGGCGCTGCGTGAGGTTCCGTGGCGCCACCTAAGATCCAGGTTAACAAGAGCGCAGATGGCAAACCTGCTCTGCTTGCTATGGGCCTTGGTCATCCTGGTTTTCTTCAGCTTTTCCAGCCGTCAGGAGTACTACACCATTCCGGCATTGCCGGCGCTGGCGCTGCTGGTCGGAGGATGGCTTGGCCGAACCGCGAAAGAGCATAATGCCGGAGTCCGCGCGTCTCTCATTCTGTTTGTGATCGGAAGCGTTGCTGCTGTCGCTGCGTTTGTTGTGCTTGTTTTGTCGCAGCCTCCGCCACCCGGAGTCGAGCTGGCGAGTCTGCTCAACATGAGAAGCGCACAGGACTATGCCCTTAGTTTTGACCATATCTTCGACCTGACTCCTCAGGCGTTCGGGATGTTTCGCGCCCCTTTGCTGGGGACGGCCCTGGGGTTGTTTGCCGGCACCGGCTTGAACTGGTGGCTCCGCCGCCGCAACCTGCACAGGGCAGGGAATTATGCGTTGGCCGGAATGATGATGGTTCTGCTGTTTTGTGTTCATTCCGCCCTGGTCACGTTTTCACCCATTCTGTCGTCGAAGCAGCTTGCGCTGGCCATCAAGCCCCACCTGGCACCGTCCGATGAGGTTGTGATCGACGGTGAATATGAACAAGGCTCCACGCTGAATTTTTATCTTGGAGTTCCGGTTCGCGTGCTGCACGAAAGGTCTGCGAACCTCTATTACGGGTCACTATTTCCGGATGCGCCGGATGTGTTCGAAACGCAAGAAACCTTTTTGCGGTTGTGGGATGGTCCCCGGCGCGTGTTCCTGTGGACGAGCGAGAAAGACCCGAAAGCGCTTCGCAACGCCTCCAGCTTTCTGGTAGCGCACAGTGGCGGCAAATCTGTGTTTACCAATCAGCCGCTTTGAATTCCTGGGACTATGTTCGGCGGAGATAGATGAATCTCACGAGGGCAGACGAGCAAGCTTTCCATCCTTGAGAAGGAAAGAGTCGCCTCGCCAGGCCACGGTATGTCCGGTGAAGCTGACGATCCAGACAAACAGCGCGACCAGGTCACGCAATGGAACCAGCCAAATGGTACGCCGCAATTGCCGGTCCCCTACCACCTGGCTTCCGACCACAAACGCGACCACCAGGCGCATGCAGACTGTAATCGCCAGGAGCAGCAGCGCCCAGGCGCTTCGCGACAGCAAAAGGGCGGCAAGCGCCCAGGGTATGCCAAAGGTCAACGCCAGCCCGACGTAGCCCCAGCGCCGTGAATCCCGCGTGCTGCGTGCCCACCTCAACTGGTGTCGCACGAAGTCGCCGAACGTGTACGGCGGCAAGAATGTCTCTACTACTCCTGCCGACAACTGCACTGTTCGGCCCGCCTTGGCGATGCGTTTGCCAAGTTCGTAATCATCCGCGAGGAAGTCAACCAGCACCTCGAACCCGCCAATCGCGTCCAAGTCGCGCCGCTGAAATGCCAGGGTTGAGCCCAAACCGAAATGGATTCCTTCCAGTTTCTTAGCTGCCAGCACCCCGGCGATAAAATCGGTGCTGATTCCCACCGACTCCAGGCGCGATCCCAGGGTGGGCGCGGCAATGCCTCGATACAGGCACGTCACCATTCCTGCGCCCGCGATAAGCGGCGACACGACGGTCTTCAAATAATTTGGCGCGACACGAATATCGCTGTCGTTGATCACCAGGAATTCATTCCGGGCATAGGCCAGCATCTGTGCCAGATTGCTGACTTTGATGTTGGTCCCCAACCGCTCCGTGCAGACCACCATCTGGATTGAGTGACGGGGAAATTCTGCTTTCAGCTTCTCGACAAGCGCGACTGCCGGATCGTCACCGTCGCTGACTCCGAAGATGATTTCGTATGCGGGATAGTCTTGCAAACAATGACTACGGAAACTCTCATACATCTCCGGATCGGTCCCCTTCAGGGGCTTGAGGATCGATACCGGAGGTGCGCTGGGATCTACCTGCTGCGGCAATTGCCGCCGCTCCCGAAGAAAGGCCTGTGCGCCCCACAAACAGAGACAGTAGTAGGCAATACTGGAGAGAGCTCCAAGCACAGCCAGGACTATCAGGGCACCAACCAAATGCGGCAACATACATTCTCAGGGTATCAGAGCGTGGTTTATTAAAGGCATTTTCTATTCGTAACGCAAGGCCTCGATAGGGTCCAGATTGGCCGCTTTCCACGCCGGATAAATGCCGAAAAGCAACCCTTCCAGGGCCGCCGCCACCAGTCCGAATGTCGCCCAGAATACCGACATGCGCGCAGGCAAGGAACTCCAGATGGCAGGGATCGTCCATGTGATCACAGCGCCGAGAAGCACGCCGATCACTCCCCCCAGCGCGGTCAAAGTAATTGCCTCCAGCGTGAACTGCAGTAGGATGTCTCGCTTGCGCGCTCCGATGGCCTTGCGCACACCGATCTCCCGCGTTCTTTCCGTAACCGAGACCAACATGATATTCATCACTCCCACTCCGCCGACGATCAGGCCCACGCTGGAAACCGCAAACATGAAAACGAAGATCGCACCCGTCACCTGGTTCCACACATCGGAGATCGAGTCCTGCGTGAAGATCGCGAAGTTGTCCGGCTTGTCCACCGGGACCTTGCGGCGGCGCCGGAGCAGGTCGCGCATCTCGTCAATCACCTTGGGCATGTCCTGGTGCGAAGTCGCTTTTACGCTGATCCAATACTGCTTGAGTTCCGGGTGTAGTTTGCGGAACACCGATAGCGGAAAGATGACGCGATTATCGTTCGGGTCCTTGCCTCCGGAAAGCACACTCTTGACCGGTACCATGACTCCAATTACGGTGAACGACTGCCCTTCGATGTTGATCTGCTTGCCAATCGGGTTCTCGGTCGGAAACAGTTCTTCCGCGGTGCCGCTGCCCAGCACGATAAACGGCGCATGGTGCTCGTCATCAAGATCGCTAAACCACCGTCCGGACGACATCTCGAAGTCATATACATCTTTGACCGACGCGAGATCGCCCTCAAGAATGGTGTTCTTGGCGCGGCGATCTCCATATTTGACGACATACGTTCCGGTGCCGAACTCCGGCTGCACAAATTGCAGCGTCGGCGTGACTGCCTTGACGTGCGGCAAATCCTTCATTGCGATCGCGTCTTCGAGGGTCAGTTCACGGCGCTTGCGCATCTCCTCGGTGGGAAAGCCGAGGTGAAACGGCTCCAGGTGAAATGCAAACACGATATCGGAACCGATGCTCTGAATGACCTGCGCAACGTTGTCGTTCAGTCCGCGTACTACAGAAGAGATGCCGATAACGACCGCCACCCCAATCACAATCCCGAGCACGGTCAGGGCGGAGCGCAGCTTGTTGCTGCGGATCGTGTCCATCGCCATCTGGACAATTTCACGGTAATCGCGCCGGCGTAACATGGTCAGAGCTCGAATCTCAGTGCCGCAATCGGGTCCAACGATGCTGCCCGCCGGGCCGGATATACACCGAAGAACAAACCCACGCTGCCGGAAACCACAAGCGCCGCGAACACGGCCCACAGGCGCACATCTGATGGCATACCAATCAGCAACGTGATCAGCTTCGCGACGAAAATTCCGCTCATGACTCCCAGCACCCCCCCCACCAGAGACAGGGTTGCCGATTCGATCAGGAATTGCAGCAGCACGTCCCGGCGCCGCGCCCCCATGGCTTTGCGCACGCCGATTTCCCGCGTCCGCTCCGTGACCGAAACCAGCATGATGTTCATGATCACAATGCCACCCACCACCAGCGCAATCGAGGCGATCACGATCATCACAATGAAAAACGTTCCGCTCAGGTTCGCCCAAATGCTCAGGAAACTCTGGTTGGTTTCCGCGGCGAAGCTGTCCGGTTTGCCTGGCGCATCATGCCGCCGGGCTCGCAGAATCGCCCGCGATTCATCCATCGCCGCATCCAGTTCCGCGCCGACCCCGTTCGCCTTGCCCGAGATCCGGATGCTGGTATGCTCCCCGAATTGCTTCAGGTAAGAGGTAATGGGAACCGCGACGTAGTTGTCGCGGCTCGCAAATAAGTTTTTACCCTGCTTCTTGCCGATTCCAATGATGGTGTAGATCTGGCCGTCGACGCGAATCTCCTTGCCCAGCGGGTCAATCCCCGGAAACAGGTGGTCCACCAGGTCCGTTCCAATCACTGCGACGTTGGATCGTGTGTTCTCGTCATTCTCGGTGATCATCCGGCCGGCAGTCAGATCGAGGTCGAGGATTTCCGCCATGGATGGCGTTAAGCCGCGCAGAAAAACATCATTGACAGTTTGCTCGCCGTATTTTACGTGCCCACCGGGGCTGAACGCGGAGGCGCCAATCATAGTGCAATGGCGGCACGCCTCGCGCACTGCGGCGTAATCTTCCATGGTGAGGTCTTTGCGTTTCTGCCCTTCCAGGAACTGATCGACGTTGGTAATGACAGGGGTGACCTTGCTGATAATGAAAACGTCGGCCCCGAGATTGAAGATCTTCTCCGCGACGTAGCCGTTGATTCCGCCGACGAACGTCACCACCGCAATCACCGCCGCGACGCCGATGACGACTCCGAGCAGGGTCAACACCGAGCGCAATTTGTTCGCCCACAGTGAAGCAATCGAGATGCGAACTCCTTCGAGGAAGTTCATTGGGCTTAAACCGCGCATACAAAGGCGCGTTCTCTAAGTCTAGCAGAGCGTTTTTCTTTGCGGCCCTGCGTGATACGTGCATGGTGATTCGCGGTATAATTCGCCCGGTTTCGGGGGTTTTATGAAGTTCCGCGTTATCCTCCTCGCTCTCTGTGCTTTCGGTTTGCCTTATTCTCTGCGTGCGCAAAATCCTGTGCCGCTGATCTCGCCTCCGCTTACGCCGGCGAGTGTGGTCCCAGGTAGTGGCAGCTTTACGCTTACAGTTCATGGGACCGGCTTCGTGAAAGGGACGGTGGTCAAGTGGAATGGCAGCACAAGGACCACGACCGTGGTCAGCGAATCGGTGCTGATGGCGCAGATCAACGCCAATGACGTGAGCGTCGCCGGAACTGCGATTGTGCGGGCAGTGAATCCTGCACCGGGCGGAGGCGCTTCCAATGCCGCCTTTTTGTCCGTCACCAACCCCATTTCCAATGTCGGATGGCTGGGCAAGTCAAACTGGCGCGCCGATGGCGTCCAGATTCTCGCCGTTGATGTGAACCAGGACCGCAAGCTCGATGTGCTGCTCGCCTCGACATACAGAAATTCATTGACGGTACTCCTTGGCAACGGCGATGGGACACTCCAGCCGGCGGCCTCTTACCCCGCCGGACGTCTGCCCACGGCTGCGATTACTGGCGACTTCAACAAAGATGGCAGCCTGGATATTGCACTCATCAACCCTTTTGATGACGCGGTCTCCGTCCTGATGAACCATGGCGACGGGAGCTTTGCAGCACCGGTGTCTTACGGTGTCGGTTCCGGAGCCGGTCCGGCTGGTTTAGTTGCAGGCGATTTCAATCGCGACGGCATCCTGGATGTCGCGGTGTCGCTCCTTAGCCAGCAGGGCATTTTCATGCTTCTCGGCAACGGAGACGGTACTTTTCACAACGGCAGCGTTTCACCAGCCGCGGATCTGCCCGATCAACTGGGTGCGGGCGACTTCAATGGCGACGGAAAGCTCGACATCCTCGTCGTTAACTTCAACCCATTCATCTCGGTCATGCTGGGGAATGGCGACGGAACCTTTCAGGCAGCGCAACAATTCACCGCGACCGGATACGCACCGCCAGAGATTGCCGATCTCAATGGTGACGGAAAACTCGACGTGTTGCTCGCCGCCGGGACCGGAGGCATAGCCACTCTATTGGGAAACGGTGATGGCACTCTAGGGCCGGTGAAGTATTACAGCTTCCAACGCAAGCCCCCTGGGTGGCTGGCGCTCGCCGATTTCAACGGCGACGGAAAATTGGACGTAGCCGCAGTCGGCGGCGGCAACAAGGTCACTGTGCTTCATGGAAACGGTGATGGAAGCTTTCGACCCCCGTTTTACGATTTCGCGACCGGACCGTCCTCCTTCGGAGTTGCCGCCGGAGACTTTAATGGCGATGGCAAGATGGATCTGGTCAGCAGCAGCAACGTCACCCCTGCCAACATTTCAGTTCTGTTGCAGTCAGCAGCTGTTTTTTCTGTGACAGCCGTGTCTTTCGGGGGCGTAAAGGTCGGCACCAGCAAGTCCTCGACCGTGACCCTGACCAATGCGGCGGCTTCAGCGTTGACGATCAGCAGTGTCAGCATCATTGGCGAGAACCCAGGCGTCTTCTCGCAGACCAATGACTGCGGAAGCAGTGTCCCCGCTGGGGCCAGTTGCACATTCACCGTAGTGTTCGCCCCGACTTTCGCTGGACCGCGGGAGGCTTTGCTCTCCGTCTCCGACGGCTCCAGCAGCAGCCCGCAAAGACTTGCTCTGAGCGGCTCCGGAAACTAGCAGCCCACCGCTGGATGCGGGGTCGGAGCATCCCATATACTGGGAATGTTGGCAGCCGGGCCGGACGGTCGCTCCCGCTTCGTCAAGGAGCGGGGGAGGAAAGTCCGAACTCCGCAGAGCAGTGTGCCGGATAACGTCCGGGACGGCAGGTTCAAGCCTGTCGGACGGAAAGTGCCACAGAAAACATACCGCCCCGCCTATTCTGGAAGGAGTGCAGAGATTTCCGCTGATCTTTCCAGAATGGGCGAGGTAAGGGTGAAAAGGTGCGGTAAGAGCGCACCGCCGCCGCAGTAATGCAGCGGGCAGGGCAAACCCCACACGGAGCAAGACCAAATAGGGAGGAACCCCGCCCATTCTGGCCAGAGTGCTGCCTGTTGGGCGCTCCGGCGAGAATGGGCGGGGACGTGCCGGCTCGGCGCGTCACCACCTCCGGGTAGGTCGCTTGAGCCGCGCAGTAATGCGCGGCCCAGAGGAATGACCGTCCCGCCGCAAGGCGGACAGAATTCGGCTTACAGGTCCGGCTGCCACATTCATTGACCCGTTGACTCGCCTGCAACTCGCCCGTGCCTATGCTATGTCCGGGGACGTCACAAAAGCCAAAGCCGCGTACCAGGACTTTCTCGCGCTCTGGAAGGATGCCAAATCCCGACATCCCCATTCTGAAGCAAGCCAAGGCTGAGTACGCCGTAGTGCAATGAACACGCTCCCGCGTGGGGCCCGGCGAATTCGGCTTACAGGCCTTGGCCCGTGTAAGCAGGCTGTATCGTGATGCTGTGCGTAGCCTTTCTGCACACTGCTTGGACCATGCCCCGGAAGATTAGAATGTGAGCGGGGTAAAGAACCCACCAGTAAAGTTCCCCGAATAATCCGCGTGGCTCAAACCAGGCGCAGCAGCGAAGCAACGTCCGGCTAGTAGGCTGAGGAGAAACCAAGAACTCCAACCAGGCACGACCCGGGAGCTTCATTTCCGCCCGCAGGAGCAGACGGCGGTCCGCCTCGAGATCCTGTACGTACCAAAAGTCAATGTGATCATTCTTCTTCAAGGAGGCGATGCCAGGGCCGGGTTTCATCCCAACTCCTCCCAGGAACCGGTCCAGCCAACCGCGGATGCGCCACAAGCTGTTCGCATAGAGATAGCCGTTCGAACCGCCGAGGTGCGTGATGACCGAGAAAACCTCCTTTGGCGACGCGTCTGCAACCGCTTGACGGATGTCGCACAGAACGCCGTCCCGCCGAGTGAATACGTGCGCAGGACGGCATGGAAGAGTCTCTCTCAGAGAATCGTCCGGTAGCGCTCGGGTCAGCGTCCTCTCAATGGCAGCCGCATAACCCATAGGCCTTATTGCAGGGAATAGCTCAGCAGCACGGGTGTTTTTGCAGACAACCTCGGTGCGCAAGCCCTCAATCAGTGGACGCGCGATCGAGGTGGGAATTGGGGTCACCAGGCGCAACCAGTAGGAAGACAGTCGCGGTGTCAAGACGGGCACGCGGAGCAACCAGCGCTTGAGCCGCCGAGCTTGGGCATAGGTGAGCATCATGCTCCGGTAGGTTTCAATTGTTGCGCCCCCGATTTCAATCACCTGATCCGTTGACTCTGGTGACTGCAGCGCCGCGACCAGATAGTCGAGAACATCATCGATCGCAATGGGCTGAGTGCGCGTAATCACCCAGCGGGGACAGATCATGACAGGGAGCCGCTCAGTCAGGTATCGAATCAACTCGAACGAGACACTGCCATTGCCGACAATGATGCCTGCGCGGAACTCTGTGACCGGCGGTCCGAACCTGCGTAGAGTCTCGCCGGTTTCATGGCGGCTCTTTAAGTGCAGGGAAATTTGTGACGTTTCGGACGCGAGACCGCCAAGGTAGATGATTCGTTTCACTCCTGCCTGGCGGGCCGCCACGGCAAAGTTGTTGGCGGCGAGCCGGTCCCGCTCCTGGAAATCTCCGCCGGGGGCGGACATGGAGTGAATCAGATAGTAGGCAACCTCGATTCCCTGCATTGCTGTGGCAACGCTCTCCGCTTGCAGTACGTCGGCAACTACAATGCGCGTGCTATCGGCCACTCGCGGATCCACCCGCGAGGCGTTCCGCACCATGCATGAGACTTCGTGTCCCGAATCCAGCAGACGCGGGATCAGCCTGGTGCCTACATATCCGGTCGCACCACTGACCAGAATTTTCATGCTGCTCCCAGATTCAGTCGCCAGATTTTGAAATTCAGCAGCGCTGCAAAAGCGACCCACAGAGCGTAAGGCACCATGAGCCAAAATGCCAGGCGGGAAACCGGCCGGAATGTCACCGCAGTTGCGGCAATCGTACCGAGCAATAACACAATCTCAATCAGCGCCATTCCCGGCCGGTGTAGTGCAAAGAATAGCCCTGACCAGGCGACATTCAGCGCCAATTGGCCGAAGAACAGAGCCAGAGCAAATCTTGCGCCGCTCCATCCCGCTCTTCGCCAAACCAGCCAGGCACTGGTTGCCATCAGGAAATACAGAGCCGACCAAACCGGGGCGAAGATCCAGTTGGGTGGGTTGAAGGAAGGCTTTTTCAGGTCTGCGTACCAGGTGCTAACCGAGAACGAGGTCCAGATGGATCCGATCCCAGCACCGCCGTAGCACAACAACAAAAAAAAGATAAGCATGAGCCAGCGGTTGTTAGACATGAGTGGCCTCTATTTGTGTCACATTCTCGACATACTGATGGCAATCGAACTCTTGAAGCGCTGGCGCATGAGAAAAACAGGGGAGGACGCAAAAACGTTCTCCCCGTCTTCCGTTTTCATCTAACGAGCGCGGGCCGGAGCCGATTCGTGCCCCCAGCGATGCTGAATGGATTTGAACGAGACAGCCTGGTACAGCGCCGCCAAGCCAACCAGGCCATAGACGACGGAACTGAGAGTTGAAGTTTCGCCGAATCTCATTCCGAAAGTAGCGGCCACCAGGTCGAAGTGCGCAATGCTTACCAGGCCCCAGTTCAGTCCGCCAACTACAAGCAGTACAGCTGCGATTACATCTAACGTCTTCATCTTTTCCTCCATTTGCTTAGTCTTTTGGTAGAAGTACGGTGTCGATTACGTGGATCACGCCGTTGGAAGCCAAAACATCGGCTTTCAGCACCTTGGCGTCATTAACCATGACGGTGCCGTCATTGACCGTCAGTTTCAGGTCCTGGCCATTGACGGTTTTCGCAGACGAGAGTTTTACAACCTTCGCTGCAGTCACGTCGCCCGACACCACGTGGTAGAGCAGGATGGCCTTCAACTTCTCCTGGTTCTCGGGCTTGAGAAGCGACTCGACTGTGCCCGCCGGCAGCTTGCTGAAGGCTTCGTCTGTCGGAGCAAACACGGTGAAGGGTCCTTTGCCTTTCAGGGTGCCGGCCAGACCGGCGGCTTGAAGTGCTGTGGCTAACGTGTTGAAAGTTCCCGCGGCGACCGCGGTGTCAACGATGTCCTTTTGCCCGGATCCGGCCGCTGCCGGCAAGGCACTTACGAGGACACTGAGAATCAATGCAAAACTAGCTGCTTTCAATTCAATTTCTCCTTGTCGTAATTCTGTGTCGTTGCGATGCTGCCCGCTTGTTCTGTTAACTATAGAGAACAGTTATTTGATGTGTACGACAAACAGCAAGATAATCAAATACATGTGAATGCCGGTCAAAATGAAAACCATCTCTTGTACCGAGGAGAAAGCAGGGGGAAGGGGGTGGTCATGGGCAGGTGGGAGAGCGCTCACAGTGGGTTTCGCGGCCTTGCCGCAGAGCGTGGCAGAGTCTTTCCTTATTGGCTCCGATTGCGGGGTGACGAGCGATCCGCCACAACCATAGTTGTGACGCAAAACCTGCCATCAATGCCCAAAGCTGACATCATTGATGCTTGGCTCGATGGGCGGCGTTATCGCAACAAATCTCCTTCTCCGACCTAGCGTTATCGCCCCTTTGCCGGCAATGTTGCTCCCGGAGATAAGCCAGCGTGGGAGCCCGCGTTCCCGCACATGGCTATGTGAGCCATGTCACAGGGTGTCTGCCCTTGACAGCGCACAATGACCGGAGAGGCCGCCCTGAGGACCTTGCCGGTCCTCGCCTTCTGGTCCCCGTTCGGACCGGGCGCGACTGTGATGAACAACTCTGCCCGCAAAACCCGCTCCCTGATTGCGGGGAATGAACTACTCATGCTCGTCGTGGCGGTGACGTGCGTTCTGATGCCCGCATGTTCTCGTCCCAATACAACGGCTCCGGTCGTCTCCGCGGTACCTGTTCTGGCGGCGACGGTGGAGCAGAAGAATGTACCGGTAGAGATACAGGCCATCGGAACTGTCGAAGCCTTCTCCATGGTGTCTGTGAAGACCCAGATTACCGGAGAGCTGACGAATGTGTTCTTCAAGGAAGGGCAGGACGTCCACCAGGGTGATCTGATCTTCAAACTGGATGAGCGGACCTATGCCGCGGAACTCAAAAAACAGCAGGCCAACCTTGCCCGCGATACGGCACAGGCCAGGCTGGCGCAGCTTGATGCGGAGCGCTTCGCGGGCCTCTTTAAAGAAGGGGTCATATCGCACCAGCAGTACGATCAGGCACAGGCGAGCGCACAGGCGCTGGATGCGGTGGTGCAGGCCGACGTTGCCGCGGTTGAAAACGCTCGCGTGCAGTTGACCTATTGCTCCATCTACTCGCCGATCAATGGCCGCACCGGTCCGTTGATGATCCATCGTGGAAACATGATCAAGGCGAACGACACGCCCTACCTGGTGAATATCAGCCAGGTCGAGCCAATCTTCGTCAGTTTTGCGGTTCCAGAACAGTATCTGGCCGATATCAAGGTCAATGCTTCGAAGCGTGATTTGGTGGTGCGAGCCGCGATTCCGGGAAATGATGCTCCCGCCGTGGGCAGGCTGAGCTTCATTGACAACGCGGTCGATCCGGTCACGGGCACCATTCGATTGAAGGGGCAATTCGCCAACGCCGATCGCCGGCTGTGGCCGGGCCAGTTCGTGAACGCTACCCTCACCCTCTCTGAGCAGGTTGGAGCTGTTGTGGTTCCATCGCAAGCCATCCAGAGCGGACAGCAGGGCCAGTATGTGTTTGTCATCAACCCCGATCTGACAGTCGCAGCACGTCCGGTGGAGGTGAATCGTAGCAGCCACGGGCAAGCCGTGGTTAACCAGGGCCTCAGCTCTGGAGAGCGTGTGGTCACAGACGGCCAACTGCGACTGGTGCCGGGGTCCAGGGTCGAGATCAAGCCTGCGCTGGCGGTTCCGTCCCCAGAACGAAGCGCCCCCGAGAAGCCGGCCGTCGCCGCCAAGGACGCGCGGTCATGAACGTTGCCGAACTGTTCATTCGGCGTCCGGTCATGACGACGCTGGTCATGCTTGCCGTTCTGCTGTTCGGTGTTATGGGATACCGGCTGCTCCCGGTAAGTGACCTGCCCAACGTCGATTTTCCAACCATCCTGGTGTCAGCGAGCCTGCCGGGAGCGAACCCCGACACCATGGCCTCGGCGGTCGCGATGCCCTTGGAGAAGCAGTTCTCCACCATCGCGGGGCTGGACTCGATGAGTTCGACCTCCAACCAGGGATCGACACAGGTTACCCTCCAGTTCAGCCTGGACCGAAGCCTGGATGCAGCCGCGCAGGATGTGCAGTCCATGATCGCGAAAGCCACGCGCGATCTGCCACAGAACATGCCGTATCCGCCGTCGTACCAGAAGGTGAATCCCGCGGACTCTCCCATCCTTTACCTTTCGCTGAGTTCGCCGACCATGCGCCTTTCCGATGTAGACGAATATGCGGAGACGTTAATGGCGCAGCGTATCTCGATGATCAGCGGGGTGGCGCAGGTCAGCGTCTACGGTTCGCAGAAGTATGCCGTGCACGTCAAGCTGGATCCCAAGGCGCTCTCGAGCCGCGATATCGGGATGGATGATGTTGCCAACGCCATCAGGAATCAGAATGTCAACCAACCCACGGGCATTCTCTATGGCAGCCATCAAGCTTTTGTCGTGCAGGCCAACGGTCAACTGCGGAACGCTGCCGAATACGCTCCGATGATTGTGGCTTACCGCAATGGCGCACCGGTCCGGCTTTCTGATCTGGGCGAAGTAGTGGACGGAGTTGAAGGGGACAAGACTGCGAGTTGGTACTTCGACCGGCAGCGCGGTTTGCGGCGCGCCATCGTGCTCGCTATTCAACGCCAGCCCGGCACCAATACCGTGGAAGTGGTGGATTCTATCCGCCAACTGCTGCCAACATTTCGCCAGCAGATGCCGTCGGCCGTGGACCTGCAGGTGCTTTACGACCGTTCCGTTTCCATTCGGGGCTCGGTAGACGATGTCCGCCTCACCCTGCTGCTGGCGCTGTGTCTCGTGATCCTGGTGATCTTCTTGTTCCTGCGGAACCTCTCCGCCACCGTGATTCCGAGCATGGCGCTTCCCATGTCCATTGTGGGCACGTTCGCCCTGATGTATCTGTTCGGGTTCTCGCTGGATAACCTCTCGATGATGGCTCTGACGCTGTCGGTGGGTTTCGTGGTGGACGATGCCATCGTCATGCTGGAGAACATTGTCCGTCACATGGAGTTGGGGGAAGAGCCCAGGAAGGCCGCGTTCCAGGGAGCCCGGGAGATTGGATTCACCATCATTTCCATGACGCTGTCGTTGGCGGCGGTATTCATCCCGGTGCTGTTTATGAGCGGGATTGTCGGGCGCTTGCTGCACGAATTCGCGGTCACTATCACCGTCGCCATCCTGTTCTCCGGCGTCGTTTCTTTGAGCCTAACCCCGATGCTCTGCAGCCGTTTTCTGCACGCGAAGAAAGAGACGCGGCACGGACGGCTGTATAACGCTTCCGAGCGTTTCTTTGAGGGCATGCTGCATCTCTATGACCGCAGCTTGCGGACGACGCTGCGGTACCGGGTCACGACCATGCTGGTCTCGGCTGCGGTCCTGGTCGGGACCGTGTACCTGTTCATGATCACGCCGAAGGGATTTCTGCCCGATGAAGATACCGGACAGATCTTTACCTTCACCGAAGGGGTACAGGGGATTTCCTTTGACGCCATGGTGCAACATCAGCAGGCGCTCAACCAGATTGTGACCCAGCAGCCCTGGGTCGAGTCGTTCATGTCGAGCGCCGCGGGCGGAAACTCCGGTCGAATGTTCATACGGCTTACGCCACGTCACTCTCGCAAATCGGCGATGGATCTGGTCCAGGACTTGCGGCCTCAAATGGCGCAGGTGCCGGGTCTGAATGCCTTCCCTCAGGTGCTTCCTCCCATCCGCATCGGAGGCATGTTAACCAAGAGCCAGTACCAATTTACCCTGCAGAGCCCAGATACCGGTGAACTGTACGACAACGCGCCCCGGTTCGAAGCCAGGTTGCGCAGCGATCCCGGATTTAGAAACTTGCTTCAGGATGTGACCAGTGACTTGCAGATCAAAAACCCCCAAGTCAATGTAGATATCGATCGCGACAAGGCATCGGCGCTCGGGATCACCGCCGGGCAGATCGAAGACGCGCTGAACACCGCCTACAGCCAGCGCCAGGTCTCAACCATTTACGCGCCCAACAACTCCTATCGCGTGATCACCGAGACCAAAGACGAGTTCCAACGGGATCCTTCGCTTCTGACGCTGCTCTATGTGCACTCGTCCAGCGGGCAATTGGTGCCGCTCAATACCGTGGCACGATTGCGTTACGATGTTGGGCCGCTCAGCATAAACCACCTGGGACAGTTGCCTGCGGTCACCATTTCTTTCAATGTGCGTCCGGGAGTATCGCTGAGCGAAGCGGTGGGCGCGGTGAACGAGGAAGCGCAGAAGAGCTTGCCACCCACCATCAGCACCAGTTTCCAGGGGACAGCACAGGCATTCCGCTCCTCCATCTCCGGGCTTGGATTGCTGTTAGTGATGGCGATTCTCGTGATCTACATTGTTTTGGGAATCCTGTATGAGAGCTTCATACATCCGCTAACGATTCTTTCAGGGCTCCCATCGGCGGGATTCGGAGCCTTGCTGACGCTGCGGCTTTTCCACGTTGATCTCAACCTGTACGCCTTTGTGGGAATCATCATGCTGGTGGGCATCGTCAAGAAGAACGCAATCATGATGATTGATGTTGCCCTGGAGAAACAGCGCGGCCAGGGCGAGCCTGCCCAGGATGCGATCTACCACGGCGCGTTGCTCCGTTTCCGTCCCATTATGATGACGACCATGGCGGCCCTGATGGGAACTCTGCCCATCGCTCTCGGCTTCGGCGCGGGAGCGGAGTCGCGACGTCCGCTCGGACTCGCCGTGGTGGGGGGACTCCTGTTTTCGCAGTTGCTGACCTTGTACATCACGCCGGTGTTCTACACCTACATGGAGACGTTACAAGGCTGGCTGAGTCGCCATCCGGAGAAACAGAAGCTCATTTCGGCATCTGCCGAAACGGCGGCACGGCCCTCAACTGCGGCGGAAGAGCACGACTCCGAACTGGCCCATATCCGTTGATGCCCGCTGCGATTTGCTTTTTTCCCGCTTCACATCAGAGGATAGTAGTGCATGATCGTCAATTTCGCCGAGCGGGCGCACAACCACAACTGGGAACTGGACCCGATCATCCGGTCCCTGCTGGACACCGATTTCTACAAGCTGCTGATGCTGCAATTCATCTGGAAGAATTTTGCCAACACCCAGGTGTCGTTCTCGTTGTTCAATCGCTCGTCCGCCGTGCGGCTGGCCGATCTTTTCACTTCCGAAGAACTGGTGCAGCAACTCGAGCACGTGCGCAAGCTTCGCTTTCACAAATCGGAGCTGATCTGGCTCGCCGGCAATACGTTCTACGGACATCGTGGAATTTTTCAGCCCGATTTTCTGGAGTGGCTGGAAAAGGATTTTCGCCTTTCCGATTACCAGCTCTCGGTCGCAGACGGCCAGTTTCATCTGACATTTCCGGGCAAGTGGACCGAAACCACCATGTGGGAGCTGTATGCGCTTTCCATCCTGGATGAGCTGAAGACGCGCGCGAATTTGAAGCGCTTGAGCGAGTTTGGTCTCGACATCCTGTACGCCAAGGCGAAGACCAGGCTGTGGGGCAAGGTGGAACGCCTGCGGGGAGTCCCCAATCTCAGTGTCGCGGATTTCGGCACGCGGCGTCGGCATAGCTTCTTATGGCAGGAATACGTGGTCGAGGCTATGTCCGATAATCTGAGTCCAAGTTTTATCGGAACCTCGAACACGTTTCTTGCTTACAAGCACGACTTAGAGGCGATTGGCACCAACGCGCACGAGATTCCGATGGTGATGGCGGCCCTGGCCGACAGCGATGATGAACTGAGGGCCTCCCAGTATCGAATGCTGGAGATGTGGCAGAACACGTATCAAGGGGCGTTACTCATCATGCTTCCGGACACCTTCGGCACTACCCAATTCTTGCGTGGAGCTCCGGAGTGGGCCGCTGATTGGACCGGCCAGCGTATGGACAGCAAAGATCCCTTTATTGCCGGTGACGAGTTTATCGATTGGCTGAAGGCGAGGGGGCGCGACCCGCGGGAAAAACTGATCATCGCCTCCGACGCGCTCGACGTGGATGAGATTCTGCGACTGCACGCTTACTTTTCGGGCCGCCCGGTGAATGGAACGGTCCTTGACGACTTTCGAAGCGCCAAGGACTTCCATGATCGCATGAAGTGGCTGCCCGAACGACGGATCCGTTTCAGCGCCGGTTGGGGCACGTTGCTGACCAACGATTTCCGCGATTGCGACCCGAGCGGGAATAATGGGTTCGATCCGGTAAGTCTTATCTGCAAAGTTTCTGATGTGGAGGGGCGCCCGGCGGTGAAACTTTCCGATAACTACGCCAAGGCGATGGGTCCGCCGTCGGAGGTCGAGCATTATCGCCGGGTTTTCGGGAGTGAGGGTATGAGTAACCTGCCGATTGTGACCTGATTTCTAACCGGTAAGGCGAATAGTACGCCCGGCTTTTGAGTGGTACATTGACAGCTCGAATGATCTCCAGTTGAATGAATGAGTAAGCACTCAAATAGAGGAGAACCTAATGTCTGCACCCAGTCGTCGTCCCGAAATCCGTCGCCGCCGTACCCGCACCGAGAAGATTCAGAAACTGCAAAAGCGCCTTGCTGCTGCAAACTCCGACAGCACGCGCGAACAAATGACCGCCAAACTGCACCGGCTCTCGCTGCGCTCTCCGGGATTCACGCTCATTCCTTCGAAATAGTCTCGGATTTCAGGAATTGACTGCCTTTGCTGCCGGCTCGGAAACGTCCGGGGCTTTGCTCTGTCCCCGGCCGGCTACGTCCTGGTACACGGCCAGCATCTTTCGCGCGGACGCATCCCAGGAAAATTTCGCGCCTTGTTCATAGCCGCGGGATTTCAACTTCTCGCGCAACGCCTGGTCGAGCAGGACGCGGTGCAGCGCGCGCATGATTTCGAAGACATTTTCTGGATTCACCAGGACGGCGGCCTTGCCCACTACCTCCGGCAAGGATGATGTGTTCGACGTCACTACAGGGGTGCCGTGGGCCATGGCTTCGAGCGGCGGCATCCCGAATCCCTCGTACAAAGACGGGAACACAAAGATCTTCGCCGCATCGTAAAAAATGCGCAGCACCTCGATCGGGATGAATCCCATGAAGCGCACGTCGTTTTGCACCCCGCCGCGTATGACGGTTCGTCGCAGGTCAGGATGCTTCGACAGTTCGTCCCCGATGATGATCAGCTTCAGGTCAGGATATTTATCGTCTTTCTCCAACTCGGCCTTGAGTGCGGAGAAAGCTTCGATGATCCGAACCAGGTTTTTGTGAGGGCTGATCCGGCCGGCATAAAGAATGAACGGGTAATTGACAAGGTAGCGCTCTGCAAGCGATTGCTTATCGGCCTCGCTTGCGTGTCCGCGCAGAAAACGCTCATCAATCGCGTTATAAACCACTTCGATTTTTTCGCCTGCAATCCCGAAGAGCTTTTCCACTTCGGATTTTGAGTATTTGGATACGGCAAAGATCCGCGCAGCGTGCTTCAGTGCCCGCCGGGTGAAATGAAAGTGCAGAGAACGGCGCAGATTGGAGTGGTCGCGCGCGCGATACATATGCTCTAGCACGTCGTGGACTGTAATCACATAGGGGCAGGAAAGCTGCAGGGGAAGAGAAAACAAATGGGGAATGTGCAGCAGATCGCAGCCGAGTTGGCGTACGATGGCGCGGCATTTGAGCCATCCTCTCAGGCTGGTGTCGGGATCCAGTTGAATGACAGGCTCGAAGTTGGATGGGAGGGGCCCAATTTCGGCAACTTTTTGAGGCGATCCGATCAGAACGTAGTGATTTTCACGATCCAGTCGCCCCAGTGCGCGCACAACATTGCGAGTGTAAGTGCCGATGCCGAACTCTGCCATGCGGCGAATGTCGATGGCGACCTTCACGCCGACGATTTAAACATAGCCGGGGGCGTCCTACAAAGAAGTTGTCAGACCCGGGTTTCCGCTTGTGCGTTGGCGCGCCGCTCGGGATAGAGCGGAAACGCCTCCGCCAGGTCGAAAACCTGTTTGCGGATCTTGGCCAGCGCGGCCGTTTCTGAGCGGTGGTGAAGCGCCTGCGAGATCCACTCGCCCACCTGCTTCATCTCAGCTTCCTTCATGCCGCGGGTGGTGAGAGCGGGCGTACCGATGCGAATCCCGCTTGGTTTCATGGGCGGATTGGTGTCAAACGGGATGGCGTTCTTGTTGACCGTAATGCCGGCTTCGCCGAGAGCTTTCTCCGCCTCGCTTCCCAGCATGCCCTTGGAGAAGACATCCACCAGCATGAGATGAGTGTCGGTGCCGCCGGAGATGATGCGGTACCCTTCGGCTGAAAGCTGGTCGGCCAGCACCTTGGCGTTGGCAACGACTTGGCGGGCGTAATCGCGGAATCCGGGCTGCATCGCCTCGTGGAAGCAGACCGCCTTGGCAGCGATAATGTGGACCAGCGGCCCACCTTGCATTCCGGGAAACACCGTTTTGTCGATTGCTGCCGCGAATTCCTGCTTGGACAAGATCATTCCCGCTCGGGGACCGCGCAGGGTCTTGTGCGTTGTCGAAGTGACGATGTGCGCATGGGGTACTGGTGAAGGATGCACCCCTCCAGCGACCAGGCCGGCGAAGTGGGCCATATCCACCAGGAACAGCGCGCCCACTCTGTCGGCAATCTTTCTCATGCGCGCGAAGTCAATGATGCGCGGGTAGGCGCTGCCGCCGCCTACGATGAGCTTGGGCTTTTCCTGTTCCGCGAGCTTTTCCAGGTCGTCATAGTCGATGGTCTCGGTTTCCTTCGTGACGCCATAAGGAACGATGCGGTAGGTCTTACCGGAAAAATTTAAGTGATGACCGTGCGTCAGGTGACCGCCATGGGCGAGATTAAGGCCAAGGATGGTGTCGCCGGGCTGAATTACCGCGGCATAGGCTGCCATGTTGGCCTGTGATCCGGCGTGAGGCTGAACGTTGGCGTGCTCGGCGCCGAAGAGCTGCTTGGCGCGGTCGCGCGCCAGGTTCTCGACGACGTCGGTAAACTCGCAACCTCCGTAGTAGCGCTTTCCCGGATATCCCTCGGCATACTTGTTGGTAAACACCGAGCCCATCGCCTCGAGTACGGCCTCGCTCACAAAGTTTTCCGAGGCGATCAACTCCAGCCCGTCATGCTGGCGGCGGACTTCGCTGTCAATCGCATTCGCAATGAGGGGATCGACCTCGTAAAGAGGGCGGGACATCGGGTTATTTTTCATGAGCAACTCTCAGTTCTGTTTTGTATAAACCTCTGGATCGTAAAGCTCCATCCAGCGCTCCGGCGCTTTCAGCCGGTGAAACCCGAACTGGCTGTAGAGTTCGTGTGCGTCGCGGGTCACCAGGCTCCAGCGCCGCAAATTGCGCAAGTCGGGATAGTCCACGATGCAACCAATCAGCCACTTGCCAAGTCCATGGCCGCGATACGGCTCCAGGATGAATACGTCCGCAATGTACGCGTAGGTTGCGAAGTCCGAGATCACGCGGGCGAAGCCGACCTGCTCTTCTCCGCGGTAGACGCCGAAGCAGAGCGAGTTTTCGACGGAGCGAGCCACAACCTCACGAGGAATTTCCCTGGCCCAGTACGATTCGGTCAGGAAGCTGTGAATGACGTCAAGGTCGAGCCGTGTACGGTCGGTGCTGATGGAGAACGCGCTGCGATGGTATTCCTGCACGGGCGCGCATTGGCTGGTTTCATGCATTGGCTACACGCTCGAAACTCGAGAGGCTTCGATTTCTGAGATCTTTTCGACGCGCCGGCTGTGGCGTCCCCCGGCAAAAGCCGTGTTCAACCAGCGGTCCACAATCTTGAGCGCGGTTGGTTCATCCAGCAGCCGCGCTCCGAGCGCCAGGACATTCGCATTGTTGTGCTCGCGGCTGAGCTGGGCTTCCACTTCACTGTGTACATTGGCAGCGCGGATGCCCGCCACCTTGTTGACGGCAATTGACATTCCGATTCCTGCGCCGCAGACGAGAATTCCCCAGTCGGCCTTGTTCGCGGCAACCTGTTCACCGACTGCCAGGGCAAAGTCGGGATAGTCCACCGACTCGGTGGAGTGTGTTCCGCGATCGTCCACCTGAAACCCCTTGTCTACCAGATGCTGCCGGATTTTCTCTTTCAGTTCAAAACCGGCGTGGTCCGAGCCCAGGGCGATCTTCATGGCACCCATTGTAAACAAGCACTTAGCTTTTGGCACATCCGCCAGCCTAAGCGGCGGTTTCAAAGGCCTTTCGCAGGAATGAAGCCAGGTGCCAGCCATCCATGTATTTGTACGGGGTCTCCCCGGTAGTGTAGTGGCCGCAGGGAAGCACGACGACCTTATGGTCCAGGTTGTGACGCTGAAACTGGTCCACGACATCGCGGGAGAATTCGGGCAGGAAGGTCAGGTCGTAGTTGGCGTAAATGATGAGCGACTTCTTCGGATGTCGTGAAAACTGCTCGAAGTACGACATGGGACTGATCGCACTCCACAGGTCGCGGAGCCGCTCCAGGTCAATCTTCGCTTCGAGGCCTTCGCGGATGTGTCTTGTGGATTGGCCGTGCCACACCACGTCCGCGAAGTACGTAGCAGCATGGTTGAAGGCCGCGATGCGAATGCGCGGATCATGCGCTGCCGCCAGAAACGCGTAGCACGAGCCCAGGCTGGTACCGACGATCCCCAGGCGGGTGTAGCCCTTCTGCTGCAGCCAGTCGAGGCAACAGCGAACGTCAGTCACCCCCTGGCGGGTGGCGTCGAGCGTGCGTCCGATGTTGGCGGAAACGGAGTAGTCGGCGCGTTGAATCTCCGCCGGCTTTCGGATGTCATGGTACGGCATGCTCAGCCGCAACACCGCAATGCCGAGCAGGTTCAGAACTCGGGCTAAGCCCGTGTACGCCAAGGCATCGGAGTTCCAGTGCGGAAGCAGCACCACGGCGCGGCGCCCGCGAGCCGGAAACCAGCGCGCATTGACCAGATTGTTCTCTGGAAAGGGTGTGTGCACCGGCGAGGTGAAGCGCAGGAAATCCGCATATTTCCCCTTCACCTGTTTTTCCAGCTTTTGATCGGGGACAGCTCGCGTGCTGAAGACCTGGACTTCGCGTCGCTCCAAGCGGAAGTCGGTCGGTGTCTTATACGAGTAGAAACTGTCGCTATCGGCGACGATGCGCCGATTGTAGTCATGCAGGTACTTTTCCGGATCGTCGGCGGCCTGCCCGGGATGGTATCCATTGCGGCACGGCCAATGGGCGGTCCATTCCAGTCCCCAGTCGAGGGGCCGGACCACCCGATTGTTGTCCACCGAGGTGAGACGGGTCTCCCAATCGTACATCCACTGTGAATAACGCGCGGGCATTGTATTCAGGATAGCAAAGAGCAGTGTCGGTATCAGCAAAGGCACACTGAGCGGGTGAATTCCGCATTGAGCCATCCGCCATTAGCATTGAGCGCGGAGGGTTCACGGCGAGCAGAATCAGCTACCGGTGCAGGGACGAATTATGTATGGTGTTTCCGTGGGACGCGCTTGGAAATGCCGCACAAGATCTCGTAGGGAATGGTGTCAGCGAGCTTCGCTTGTTCGGGTGCGCCAACTATCAGGCCATCAAACGTGCCCAGCAAGATCACTTCGTCTCCGACTTCCACGCCCGGCAAGCCGGTCACGTCAACCAGTGTGAGGTCCATCGAAATGCGGCCCACAATCGGCGCGTAGTGTTCGCGGACGATGACGCGTCCGCCGGACGAAAGTTTCCGGTTCATGCCATCGGCGTAACCCACGGGCAGCACCGCAATTTTCGCGGGAGCTTTGGTGACGTAGGTGCCGCCGTAGCCCAGTGCTTGATTGGGACGCATGTCGCGCACGCTGAGGATTCTCGTCTTCCAGGTCAGTACCGGCTTTACCGGTAGTCGCAGGCCACTCCCGCTCACCTCGCGGCCGGCGCGCTCGAAGGGAAGATAGTATCCGTAGAGTGCCAGACCTGGGCGCACCATGCTGTTCCAACTGTGGCTACGTGAGATGATGGCGCTGGTGTTTGCGGCATGAATAAGCTTGGGCGCGAAACCCTCGGCACGCAGCATCTCGCGAGCGCGATCGAACTGCTGAAGCTGCTCTTCGGCAGAAGGCGCATCCAGAACTTCGGAGGAGGCAAGGTGAGTCGAAAATCCCTCCAGCACCAGGTGTGAACAGCGTTTGAGCGTAGTACAGATCTGCGGCAGATCTTCGAAGGCCACGCCCAGCCGCCCCATCCCGCTGTCGAGTTTCAGGTGCACCGGGAAAGATGTGTCGAGCTTCGTCGCGGCCTTCTCCAGCAACTCGAGATGCCGTGCTTCCCAAATCGTGGGAGAAAGTTGGAGGCGGATAATCTCTTCTTCCTCACCGCGCCAGAATCCGGTCATGAGGAGGATGCGGCCGTTGATTCCGACATCGCGAAGTGGAATAGCCTCGTCGAGCGATGTGACGCCGAACCAGCGAGCCCCTTCTTCCTGTAAAGCACGTGAACACTCGACTGCGCCATGACCGTAGGCGTCCGCCTTCACCACGGCGCAGACGGTGACGTTCTGTCCCACGTGCTTCTGCAGTGTGCGAAAATTTTCGCGCAAATGAGCCAGCGACACGTCGGCCCATGTAGGCCGAGTGGCGTGGCGGATCTGCTTCTCGGTCGCGGTCACAGGCACAATTCGGATTATATCGGCTGCCCGCAACCGGGAAACATTACCTGCGTTACCAGCTAGCCACCCGACAATACGAAGTTCACCGTGATCTGAGTCTCGACCTCAACCGGTTCGCCATTCAGCAGGTACGGGCGGTAGCGCCATTGCCGGACAGCGTCCATGGCAGATCGCACCAGCATGGGATGGCCGTTCAATACCTGAAGGTTCTCGATGGCGCCGCTCTTGCTGATTATTGCCTGAAGGACCACGGCGCCCTGAATTCGAGCCACCCGCGCTAGCGGCGGATAGGCGGGTTGAACGCGATGGACGAGGTTTGCTTCCATCACGCTCGACGGCCGTACGGGTTGTGCCGACGCGGTAGGAGGTGGGGGCAGAGCCGCTGCTGGATGTCCTAAGATAGATCCCAGCACCGAGTTGGCAGGCCAGGCCTCGCCAGTGGCGTATCGAATACCCTCTGCGCCGAGTGGAATTGGAGGTGGGGACGACTCGTCATGAATGTTGGCAATGCGATCCGGGATTCGCGGCGGCAACAACAGCCTATGGTCCGAACCTATGTTGCTCGGAGCTAGACTGGAGGGTCTGGAAGCGGTGCTCGGAGCGGGAGCAGCGGGCGGCGGTGTGGGCGCAATCAGTGGCCGGAGCAGCGCCAGTTGCGGAAGGCCCTGCGTGTACAAAATTGGAGAGGCGAGCAAGATGGCCAACGCCAATGCTTGCAGTGTGAATGAGGTCAGGGTCGTCCAGAGCCGATGCGAACCTGAGCACCAGCTTGTCTCGAGCAAGCTGTCTGTGAACATGATGTCCTCCTGAGATTCGCGCGCGCTTATCTCCACAGACACCGGAAGATTTGTAAGTGGCCTTCAGTTTGAAAATAAAAAAGGCCGCGCGGGTCGCGGCCTGTTGGGAACTTTCCGGGTTATGCCGGTGTCGCCTTACTTGGGTTGTGTGCCGCCCTGGGGCTTTGGAGTGGAAGGAGCAGGAGGTTTGGTGCCCGTGCCGCCTGGCTTCACGGTTCCCGGCTTCGGAGCAGAGGGCGTAGGAGCGGGAACACCCGACTGCGCATTGTAAGCGTCTACCACTGGCTTGGTGATATCGACCGCAGGCCCTGCCCAGAGCACCGGGCCCTGTGGCCACGGATTCGAGGTATCAATGATTACGCCGAATCCATTGTCGCCGGCGTACTTCACCAGAAGCGGAGCCATCTTCTGCAGGATGCGCTGCGCAATCTCGTTCTGCTGGTTCTGGGCGTCATCGCGAGCGTCCTGGACGGCGCGCTCCAGCGATTTCTGCTTCAGTTCGACCTGCTTCACCAGCGAGCTGCGGGACTCGTCATTGAGCTTGTCGCCCTGCGTGCTCAGCTGTTTCTTCAGGCCATCGACCTCGTCGTTCAGGTTCTTGAGTTCGTTTTGCTTGGGCTCCAGTTTCTTGCCCAGGGCCTCGAAATCGCGCTGGCCTTCGTTGGTAGCGTAGATGGCCTGCTCCACATTGATGGTACCGATTTTGGTTCCGGCGGCGTTGGTGGTCGCGGGAGCGGGGCTGGGAGCTGCCGGGCTGGGCGCCGCTGCCGCCGCGCTGTTGGTTTGGGCCAAGGCTGCCATGGAAAGGGCAAACGCAGTGGTCATAGAGATACGCACAAACTTGCTTGTCATGAGGTTGCTTTGGACTCCTTGGACTGTGTTGTTGGGATTGGGCTCAGATCGTCTCAACCGATCACACTGCGCCGCACCCAAATCTTCCCGACCACGCTTTCAAGCCACGGGACGCGCGCTGCCTTCAGCTTCTCACGCCCGGCTTCCGACGAATCTTTCTGGGTGTGGATCAGATCATTATAGGAACAGGCGTGTCCAGCGTCAAACAGCAACTCGGGGTGGGTAGTCTGAACAGCCAGCGTTCGGTTTCCGGAATAAACACCGCCCGCTAGCCGTTCGAGTGAGCAGGCTGGTCCGCGGCAAACTCGACCTGAGGACCCGCGCTGTTCGGAAATCAGAACGACGGCATCTACGAAGAAGGGTTTGCCGTCCAACGACTGATCCTCGCACAGATCAACGGAGTCCCAGATACATATTCCGGGGCGGTGGATTATAGCGTCGCGCCCTGGGTGGATTGGGGGCCCTATCTGTGGGCGAATCGGGAGCAGGCTAGTAGCGCTGGAATCCTGTGGTGCAATGGCCAGAATGACCAGGTTTGCAAACAAGAGCAGGATTTCCGATACGGAGACCCGAATGACTCGATCGCTTTCTGGGGTGACTTTACCCATCCTACATACAAGGCTACTAAGAAAGTGGCGGATCAACTAGTGATCTTCATCGGAAAGGATCCGGCCCACATTAAGCCGGGATCGCCGTTTGTGACGCCATGGATTCAGCAGTGAAGCAAGGGTAGGAATGGGAAAGGGTGGCGCGTGTGGCGTCACCCCTTCCACAAACGCGATTCTGACAGGCCATTATGGCTCAAGGGCGGCGATGGGGTTTGTAATGTATCCGTGCCAAGCCTGATAGTCAAATGTATACTGCCCGACAACTTGTCCGGCAGAATTGATGCCGGCGGCTGTGGTTGCTGCAGCTCCCGGGTAGCTGAAAGAGAAGAACTTTCCGTTCTTTTGAACGAAGGCGCAGGTGCAGACGCCACCAGTTATATACCAGCCGACAATTGCCCCCTTATCGTTTACCCCCAGGACATCGGTTTGAGACGCGCCAGGAAAGACAACGGTTTGAAATCTCCCATTTTTGAAGATAAATCCACCATTGTCGTCGTAGCCAACGATTTCCCCAAAATTATTTATGCCAGTTCCGTAGATATAAATGAAGTTGCCGGGCGGCGAGAGTCGCTTGAACTTGCCGCCGGTCAAATCAAAACCCTTAGTGGCATAGATGCTGCCCGTCCCACCCACGAGATCGCCATTGTTGTTGATTCCATCTACAAACGTTGCGCTGTCACTTCCGTGCTTCACGGTCGTAAAGCTCGTTCCATCGTAGGTGAAACCCACCACCGTATTCTGGCCGGCCTCACCCGCGATAATTCCGAAATCGTTGATTCCGCGCGGCAGTGTTACTACCTGCCCGGGGTAGTCGAAAAAGGTGAATGCTCCGTTGCTGTACAGAAAACCATGGGAATCCTGGCTTGTGTCCTGGCCGTAGTTGCCCACCATGTCGCCAACAGAATTAATTCCCCACACCCCCGTGTAGTTTGCTCCCGGCACGTCAATGGTGGTGAAGGTAACATTAGCTTGGGCTACATTCGCAGCAGTTTGTGCTGTTGAGAAAGGAATACAGGCGAGCAGGGTAACTGCTGCAAGAATGATCGGGAGAAACTTCATAGGAACCTCCGTCCCGGGCGGGAACTTAGCCGCAGCATTATCCTGCTTTCCGTTGTTTCTCGTCAATCGCATCTCAAAGAGGGGGGATCCAGATCACCCAAGCCGGGACCGCCATTTGTGACGCCTTGGATACAGCAGTAGTAGGGACCATTGAAGGTGGGTGGCGCCATTCCGGCGTCACCCTTTTTGCGCGCCAAAACCGTTCTCGGCTATTACGGGTTCAATCCAGCGATAGGGTTCGTAACAAAGCCATGCCAGGCTTGGTAGTCGAATGTGTACTGCCCTACCACCTGCCCCGCAGAGTTGATCCCTGCGGCTGCGGTTGCCGCAGCACCTGGATAGCTGAAAGAGAGAAATTTCCCGTTCTTTAGAACGAAGGCGCACGTGCAAGTGGCTCCACTCGCGTCGTACCACCCCACGATCACCCCGTTATCATTCACGCCCAGAACCGTGGTGTCAACGGCCCCGGGAAAGACAACGGTCTGAAATCTGCCATTCTTGAAGATGAATCCACCATTGTCGTCGAAGCCAACGATCTCACCGAAATTGTTGATGCCCGTTCCATACACGTAGATGAAGTTTCCGGGAGGAGAGAGCCGCTTGAACTTGCCGGCGGTCAAGTCAAAGCCCTTGGTCGCGTAGATGCTGCCCGTCCCACCCACAAGATCGCCGTTGTTATTGATCGCGAGCACAAAGGTTGCGGAGTCACTTCCGTGCTTCACGGTCGTAAAATTCGTTCCGTCATAGGTAAAGCCCACAACCGGGTTCTGTCCTGCTTTACCCGCGATAATCCCGGAATCATTGATTCCATGCGGCAGGGTTACTACCTGCCCCGGATAGTCAAAATACGTAAACGTCCCGTTGCTATAGAGGAATCCGTGAGAATCCTGGTTGGTGTCTTGGCCATAGTTGCCCACCATGTCTCCGGCGGTATTAGTGCCCCACACGCCGGTGTACTTCGCTCCTGGCACATCAATGGTCGTGAACGTAACATTGGCTTGCACTACATTTGCTGAGGTCTGTGCCATCGAGAGAGGAATACAGACGAGCAGAGTAACTGCCGCAAGAATGATCGGGAGAGACTTCATAGGAACCTCCGTCCCGGGAGAGGGTACTTAGCCGCGGCATTATCCTGCGTCCAATCCTCACTGTCAACGAGGGGGTTCCCGATCTGCTAGAACGTTGTGGCCACCGTGAACCGGAACGTCTTACGCGGTTCGCGTAGCTGGAAGTGCGGTGAGAAGACGGTGATTGCGTTCAGGAAGGTGAAGTCTCCGGCAGCCCCTGGAGGAAACATGCTACGCGTGATCGGCACTGGCGCGGAGCCCTCGGTATCCAATCGCAGCGGGTTATAGGCCCAATAGATGCGGAATGGGGCGTTGATCACCGGTAGGAACACCTGTAACTCTAGACCTGTTGACATGCGCGGAATCCAGTTGGTCCTGCCCAACGGTTTCAAGATGCCACTGAACGACGCCCCTGTCCCTCCCGTGCAACTGAAGCCAAGATCAAGCGCAGGGCAACCAAACTGGGTGTTGTTAATGTCGTTCAACTGGCCCGAGTTGATCCGCAATTGCGAGTTTCGCAAGATCGGGTCGACGCCGGTATCAACGAAGGGCGCGATGGCTACCGGACCTGCAATCGTGATTCGATACTCAACATTCGTGACAAAGCTGAAATCGCCTCCGGGGAACACAATGCGCTCGACCGGGATTGGTATCGTGTAAGCGCCGCGCAATGGATTCGAGGGGTCCTTGGGAACGATGGAGCCATCAGGGTTGCGCAGCGTGATATTTCCCCTGTCTGGCAGGAAAGCCACCGGGGAGACCGAGCGGATGTCGAAGCCGCGCAAGTCGTTTTCTCCGCCCAGATAGAAACGCTCAAAAGGAGGGGCGACCAATCCCCCGTAACCGGTCAGGAACGATGCTTGCACGTTGTAGCCGATCGCATTCCTCCTCTTATTCACCGGGATGAAATGCTTGTAGGTCACGATGGGACGGATCGACTGCACAGTGCCGCCGATTCCGGCGAACTCGCCCGCGATAAACAGACTGGTCCCGGTGTGCGGAGAATAAGGGCTATCAATGGTGCTGAAAGAAAAACTGGGAACGATTTTGCTGGTGACAATCCCGTTCAGCGAGTTGGGACCCGTCAGGCCCCGGAAGGCCAGGTTGGTGAACAGAGTCTGCGATGCGGTGCTGAGCGCGATCAAGGAAGACCGGTCATAGGAATAGGAAATACCGACGCGTTTGAATGAGCGGTGCAGCGGGTAACTCAACGACAGCGAGAATCCGGTGCTCGACTGCGTGTAGTTCTGCAAGTTCTGCAACAAGGCGGACGGCAGGTTCAGACGTTGCCCGGTCAGGATTTCGGTCTGCTGCGCCTGGTCAAAGTTGAACTTTCTGGTGTAGACGGTGAATCCCGCTTGCAAGGGGCGGTCCCACAGGTAAGGCTCGGTGAATCCAAATTGCAGATCGCGCTGCCGGTTACCGATATTGGCGCCGATGCTGAGCGTTTCTCCCAGTCCCAGGAAGTTGTTGGTCTGATAAGTCAGACCGATAAAAGTTCCCGCCAAACCGCTTACGCCGCCAGTCAAGCCGATACTGTTCTTGCCCTTTTCATGCACCTTGAGGGTGAGGTCTACGGTCGCATTCTTTTCGTCCAGATGACGGTCGGTTACGTTGGGATCATCTGGCTTCAACTGCTCGAAGTATCCTAACTGGTTCAGGCGAAGCAGGCTGAGTTCCCACAGGCGCGAGTTGTAGACCTGGCCCTCTTCGAGTGCGATTTCGCGGCGGATGACCTTGTCGCGTGTCGTGGTGTTTCCCTGGAATTCGATGCGGCGGACGAAGAACTGCTTGCCCTCGTCCACGTCTACATCGAGAAAAACCAGCTTCTTGTCTTCGTCGAAGGTGGTGTTAGGAATCGAAGTGAAATTGATGTAGCCCAGTTCGGTATAAGCCTTGCGCAGATTTTCCAGGCCCTTGGCGACTTTTTCACGCGAAAAAATCTCCCCGTCCTTGATTTGAAATAAGGACCGCAAGGCTTTCGGATTGGTGACCGCCTTGTTGTTCTTAAAGGTGATCTCGCCGAGTTTGTACTGATCGCCTTCCTGAATCGGCATGGTGATGTCGACCGCTTTCCCGGCCCCTTTCATGAGCAAGGGAATGTGGAATCCGGCGTGCCCAGTGTCGTGAATCTTGGTCTTTGGATCCTGCACCAGCACCTTGAAGTAGCCGCGGTTCTGGAACTCCGCGCGCACCCGCTCGGTATCCTCTTCGAGTTTGCTGGCGTCGTAGGTCTTGGCAAAAAGGTTTTCCAGAAAAATGGAGTGCGGGATACCGATAGGCTTCAGGTTTTTCATGGCGGCGCGCAGGGTGCGGCTGTTGACATGCTTGTTGCCTTCGAACCTGATCTTGCCAACTTTGACCTTCGGCCCTTCCTTCACCACAAAGGTCACGCTGACCGCGGCCGGAGGAATGGGGCGAACCTCCGTACGCACGGTGGCAAACTGGCGCCCATGTTCCGAAAGCAGTTCTTTGATCGTGACCTCGGCCTTTTTGACCTTGGTTGGATCGTACTGGCTTTCGGGACTCAGGCCGACTTTGCGCTCTTTGAAACGGTCGAGCACATCGCTTTTCGAAACCGAGTTCAATCCCACGTAGTCGATTTCGCGGATCGTTGGCCGTTCCTTGACGTAAATGTGAATGACCCAACCCTTCGAAGTCTGTTCGCGTTCGAAACGGATGTCTTCGAAGTAGCCGGTGTTCCAAAGCGAGTTGAAATCGCGTTCGATCGCGGCCTGATCGTAAACGTCCCCCGGTCGGGTGAAGATGCGCGCCCGGATCGTGTCTGCGGGAATGCGGCGATTGCCGTGTATTTCAACCCTGCTGATCACGTCCTGCTGAGCGAAAAGCGAAGAAACCAGCACCAGCAGGCCAAAAATAAGGCCATAGCAGAAGCGAGGGGAAAGCCCCCAAATCTCTGAAAAGGAGAGAGATCGAGGAGTCCCGGCACTTGGAAAATGTGAGTCGCCCCGGCGCCTGTTCTTCTGCACTGCAGGGCTATCCTGATGAGTACGGAGAATCGCCACTACCTCAGTTTCTGGGAGTTATGGAAAACGGCAATTATACGGTAGAGCCCATCAGAGCGTCCAAGTTTGCGCCCTACTTCGCCTTAGGGCGCATTCCGAAAAGGCTCCACCTCAACCAAGACGGAATAAAACGTGGCAGAGTTGCCCATGTCGGTAAGTTTTTCCGAGGTCAACACGTTTACATTTCGGTTCTGTGAATTCAACTTCGCCCAGAAGAGGTGCGCCGAGACCACGCCGCGTTGCACGCTTCCATTCACCTTTGCCTTCAGCAGCATCTCGCCGCGTCCATTGAAGACGCGAACCCGGTCGCCGTCGTTTATACGGCGCGAACGAGCATCGGCGGCATGCATCTCCAGCAAACCCATTTCCTCCATCTTCTGAACTTCTGCGACATTGGCGAAAGTGGAATTCAGGAAATTGTCAGCCTTGCGGGCCAGGAGCTCCAGCGGGAATTTGCTGGCAAGAGCGCTGTGCCTTGATTCTGATGGCGGGATAAAGGTCGCCACTGGATCAAGTCCTTCCGCTTTGAGCGTTTCGCTGTACAGTTCGGCCTTACCACTGGGAGTCTGAAACCCACCTTCAGCGAAGGGCAGAAAGAATTCTTTGGGTGAGCCCGGATCAAACTGTAAGCGGACTTGGTTCTCGTGCTCAAGGCGCTCGCGATTGATTCCTTTCAGCCACGGACTACTGGATTCCAGAGCGGCATCAATCATGGTATCCACAGAGTCGCGGAAGCAATCGTCATCGAACCCCATGCGCTGCGCCAGCGCGCGAAATAGTTCGACATTGGAGCGGCACTCTCCCTGAGGCGGAATCGCCTGGTTCGAGACCTGGAGGTAGTAGTGGCCGTACGCCGCCTGCAAGTCTTTGTGCTCGAAGAAAGTCGTGGCCGGGAGCACGATGTCGGCATAGTCGGTGGTATCCGTAAAAAATTGCTCGTGCACAACCGTGAAGAGATCTTTCCGCTTGAGTCCCCGGATTACATCATTGTGATTCGGGCACACAGCGGCGGGATTGGAGTTGTAGACGAACAGCGCCTTGACGGGCGGGTCGCTCAATTCGTTCAGCGCCATGCCAAGCTGGACCATGTTGACCACGCGGGCGGGGCGGCCAAGGTTTTCTAGGTCGAGCCGCTCCAGTGCGGGCTTGTTCAGCTGAAAAGCCCCGCTGGTGCTGAGTTGCAATCCGCCGCCAACTTCTTTCCACGATCCCGTGATGCAGGGCAACATGGTGATCGTCCGCATGGCAGTTCCACCGCCCTCCGACCGTTGCACGCCGTAGTTGACTCGAATCACTGCCGGCCGCTCGGTTGCATACTCCCGGGCCAGCCTGATGATGTCGGAACTGGCGATTCCTGCCCACTTCGAGACTCGCTCCGGCGTGTACTCCTGCACCTTGTGCTTCAGTTGATCAAAGCCGACGGTGTAGCGCGAGACGTAGTCCGCGTCGTGCAGGTTTTCATTGATGATGACGTGCATCATGCCCAAGGCGAGCGCAGTGTCGGTGCCAGGATGGATGGGCAAATACCAGTCCGCGCAGGCCGCGGTGCGCGTCCGGTATGGGTCAATGACCACCAGTTTGGCGCCCTGCCGGCGCGCCTCCTCGATGAATGGCCAGAGGTGAACGTTGGTCCCGTGGATGTTCGCACCCCAGGCGATGATGTAGCGGGAACGCCGGAACTGCTCAGGCTCGGTCCCGAGCTTGACGCCGACAACGGACTTCAGCCCGGCCTCGCCCGCGGCGGAGCAGATGGTGCGTTCCAGCCGCGATGCGCCGAGGCGATGAAAGAAGCGGCGATCCATGGATCCGCCGTTGAGGGCGCCTAAGGTCCCGCCATAGGAATAGGGCAGGACCGCCTCGCTTCCGAACTGCTGGCAAACTTTGCGGAACTGACCGGCGATCTCGTCCAGAGCTTCATCCCAGGAGACGCACGCAAACGCACCTGGCGCCGGAGCGCCTTTTTCCGATACCCGGCGCATAGGAAAGAGAACCCGGTCCGGCGAATAAACCCGGTCCAGGTACTTCGCTACTTTGGCGCAGAGAAAACCCCGGGTCACGGGATGAGAAGGATCGCCCTGAATCTTGACCGCTCGCGCATTTTCTACTGTGATCAGGACGCCACAGGCGTCAGGGCAGTCGTGCGGGCAGGCAGCGTGAACTACGGTCTTCATCGCTGTCCATTATAAGTTGAAATGATGGCAAGACTTATTGGAATGATTTCGTGGTATCTGTTGAAGTGGAGACGTTCGCTGACGAAGATCGTGCCGACATCAGGCCCACAACTCCGCCGGCGAGCACGCCGGCAAGAATTGACATCGCAATTAACCTGCTCAACCGCATGACCCGTCGCTTCTTTCGCGACACTACCCTGTACATGGTGCGTCCTCCGGGGGATTTGAGAACACGGTGTATTTCTTGTGCTGCTACTTCGATTCCAAAACTGAGCTGCGGGTATGCCATCATGACGGAAAAATAATTTTGTTGGGGGCTCAAAAGCCGCAACCGGCGGCTGGTTCAGGACTCTGAGAGGTCTGACCGGAAATAGGCGGAGCTGCGATATTTTCTGCTACAAGGGATCCCTCATGCTTCTGCCATCGTGTGCCCTTCTCACCTTTGAGACATCAACGTGGGTGGTGCACCCGAACCCCTCGCGACTCCGGCAGTCAGACCGCTCGACCGATCAGCGCTCGTAAAACTCACGTGCGGCCAACTCCCGAATGATTTTTTGCACTCCTCGTCCTCTCGCCGCGCAAACAGGACTAACTGCTGTCCCAGCGGGGTACTCGCCAGGTAGCGTGCTGCGAAATTCAATGGGCGCGCGTGTAATGGATGGTCAGGATTCGTTGCGCCGGCAGGTCCCCGCGGCGAATCTCAAAGAAAAAAGTGTAGGAATCGGGCCTGATATCCGTGTAGACGGCGCGCGAGCTCACGCGCTGTCCATTTACTTCGCGCTGCTGCGAAAACACCAGGTCATTTCCGATCCAGTTGCCTGCGCTCGGATTGCGACAACCCGAAGGCAAGTCGCTGTCACACCACAAGGTTCGATAGACGTGCTCGGTCCCGTCCCACCACAGAACGCCATGGCCGACCACGGGCGCATCCCGGGTCCCGCCCCTGTAGTTTTGGATCAGCGAATTTCCGGCGGGTCCGCGTTCCACCAACTGGCGCGCCTTGCCTTCATCCTTCCCGGCGCCGGGATCTCCGGAATGAGGTCTCCCGTCCCAGGTGCCGAGCAAAGCTTTGCCGAGGCGCGCCATCTCGGGAGATGCCTGCGCGGACTGTGCTCGGAGTAGGGGAATGGGTAGGAACGTCAGGATGAGGGTCAGCAGGAGTGGTTTGCGCATGCGTCCTCCGCTCAGTCGGACGCGCGAACTGCGGTTACGTTAGCCGGACAGGCTATTTGATCTCCATCACTTCCTTTTCCTTCGCCTTGCTCATGTCTTCCATCTTCTTGATCTCGTCGTCGGTAAGCTTCTGGATCTCTTCCATCGCCCGCTTCTCGTCATCCTCGGTGATCTTCTTGTCCTTCATGGCCTTCTTGATGGCATCGTTGCCGTCGCGCCGAATATTGCGGATAGCGGTGCGATGCTCCTCAAGCACCTTGTGCAGGTGTTTGACCATGTCCTTGCGCCGCTCCTGGGTGAGCGGAGGCACGGGGACTCGAATCAGCTTGCCATCATTCATTGGGTTCAATCCCAGGTCGGCGGTCTGAATGGCTTTTTCGATTTGTGGCAGCGACGCGGGATCGAACGGCTGAACGGTAATCAATTGCGCCTCGGGCGCGTGGACCTGCGCGATCTGGTTGAGCGGCATTTGCGTACCGTAATAGTCGACGCTGACGGTGTCGAGCATATGCACTGAGGCGCGGCCGGTGCGAGTCGCCGCCATCTCGCGGCGGAAATCTTCCACCGCTTTTTCCATGCGCGTTTTCAGTTGAACGTAAGTTTCTTTCAGGCCAGGAATTGCGGCCATCGTGGCTTGAGCCATTTCGTCAGCTCCGTATGCAATGAAGTATCAAAACGCTGAATTATAAACCTTTATCCACAGTAAGCAGAGGCAGGACCGCTTACGCGCTCACCAGCGAGCCGATCTTCTCTCCCGTGACAACCTTGCGAATATTGCCATGCTGGTTCAGGTTGAAAATGATGATCGGGAGATTGTTGTCTTTGCAAAGCGAGATCGCCGTCGAGTCCATCACCTTCAAGCCCTGTTTGAGGACTTCCATGTAGGAGATCTCGGCGAATTTCTTGGCGTCCTTCACCAGCATGGGATCGGCGTCGTAAATACCGTCCACCTTCGTGGCTTTTAGGATCGCGTCGGCTTTGATTTCCATCGCTCGCAAAGAAGCTGCGGTATCGGTCGAAAAGTATGGGTTCCCCGTGCCGCCGGCGAAGATCACAATGCGGTTTTTTTCCAGGTGACGGATGGCGCGCCGGCGAATGAACGGTTCGGCAACCTGATTCATTTCGATCGCGGATTGTACCCGGGTATAGACACCCTGCTTTTCGAGCGCGTCCTGGAGAGCAAGAGCATTAATGACCGTTGCCAGCATGCCCATATGATCGGCGGAAACCCGGTCCATGCTGCGCGCCTGCTCGGCTACTCCACGGAAGAAATTGCCTCCCCCAACTACGATTGCGATCTGGATTCCCAAGGAGTGCACGTCCGCCAGTTCAGCGGCGACTTCATGAATGCGGGAGGAATCCACCCCGAAGCCCTGGTTTGCAGCCAGGGCTTCACCGGAAAGCTTGAGCAGAATGCGCTTGAAGATCGGAGTGGTTGACATGATTTGGGAACCAAAGAACGCAGGTCCAGGCGCTGTCGTCCCGAACCTGCCTGATGCTCTCGTTACTTCGCTGCGGCCTCGCCGCCTTCTTCCGCCGACGGCTTGGTGGAAGCCACCGTGGCGCCCGCTTCGCCGACCTTGAAGCGAGCGAAACGGCGTACCGCGATGTTCTCGCCCAGCTTGCCGATCTTGCCTGCGATGAGTTGCGAGATCGAGATGGTCTGGTCCTTGATGAAGGGCTGCTCGAGTAGACAGACCTCTTCATAGAACTTTTCCATCTTGCCGGCTACCATCTTCTCGGCGATATGAGCGGGCTTGCCGCTCTTGATCGCCTGGTCGAGGTAGATTTCCTTCTCGCGGGCGAAATCCGCTTCCGTCACGTCTTCCTTGCGGACATACTTGGGGTCGCTGGCCGCGATGTGCATGGCGATATCGTGCACCAGTTCCTTGAAGTCTTCGGTGCGGGCGACGAAATCGCTTTCGCAATTGACTTCCACCAGGACACCAATCTTGCCGCCGGCGTGAATGTAGCTGGAAACCGATCCTTCGCTGGTCACACGCGCCGCTTTCTTAGCCGCCACCGAGACGCCCTTCTTGCGAAGAATGACGACGGCCTGCTCCAGGTCTCCCTTGGACTCCGACAGGGCCTGTTTGCAATCCATCATGGGCGCTCCGGTCTTTTCCCGGAGCTCTTTTACTTGTGCTGCAGAAATATTCACAGTAGTTGTGCTCATAAATTCAATCGTTGGTCGTTGGCCTTCGAGTTTTTTGCTTTAACCACGCAGAAGATTGATCGTATCGTCTTCTGCAACGACCAAAGACGAACGACCAACGACTGCTTCGTACAAAATTCGACCCGCGCCGGACCACCCGCGCGGGTCTGATTCGCTCGTCGCTTTGCGGAATGCCGTCCCTGCGGGACTTAGTTCTTGATCACCTGCAGCCCGAACGCCGTTCGGGCAGAAATCTAGTAGGTTTGATGCTCCACCTCGGGAGCATCGGCGGTAGCTTCTTTCGCGGCAGCCTGCTTGCGAACGCCACCTCCCAACACGTCTTCCATGCTGATATCTTCCCCGGTCTCTGTGCCGGCGATCTCGGCGTTGCCTTCGGCCGCTTCTTCGGCAGCCGCGGCTTCTGCCTGCCGCGCCTCGCCTGCCATCTGTGCCAGGTCGGCGGTCTGCTTGTCCGTCGCGACTTGCGCGCCTTCGACAACCGAATCCGCAATCTTCGAGGCAAACAGGCGGATCGCGCGCAGGGCGTCGTCGTTGCCCGGGATCACGTAGTCCACCTCGCTCGGATCGCAGTTGGTGTCAACCACTGCCACGACCGGGATGCCTAGCTTGCGAGCCTCGCGAACGGCGATCTGTTCCTTGTTCGAGTCGATAACGAAGATCGCGTCGGGCAGGCGGCTCATGTTCTTGATGCCAGCCAGGTTCGCCTGCAGGTGCTTGCGCTCGCGCTCCAGCTTGATCACTTCTTTTTTCGGCAGCAGCTCGTAACGGCCATCGGTGGCCATCTCGTCGAGTTCTTTCAGCCGCTTCACGGATTTCTGTACCGTCACCCAGTTGGTGAGCAGTCCGCCTAACCAGCGCTGGTTCACGTAATATCCGCCGCAGCGCTGCGCTTCTTCAGCTATCGCGTCCTGCGCCTGGCGCTTGGTGCCCACGAACAGAACGATCCGTCCCTCGGAGGCCAGTTCGGTGACAAACTTCGACGCTTCTTTGAACATCTTCAGCGTCTTCTGTAGATCGATGATGTAAATACCATTGCGCTCGCCGAAGATGTATTCCTTCATCTTCGGGTTCCAGCGCTTGGTCTGGTGCCCGAAGTGAACACCTGCTTCGAGCAACTCCTTCATGGTGATGTTAGCCAAACAACCTCCTTTTTTGGTCTGCATCGCAAGAATGAGGTTTCAAAGTCTCAAGGTTCCAATGTTTCAAGGGTTCTGAAACCTTGAAACTTTGTAACAATGCAACCTTCTTGCGATTGCCATTCCCGTCCCGCGCATGCGAGCACGGGAAGAATTAAACACCTAAATAGTTCATAGTAGCGAGTAGCGAGTACCGAGAATAATCTCTGCTCACAACTCGGTACTCGGTACTGACAACTATCTTTTCGAGTACTGGAAGCGCTTTCTGGCGCCCTTCTGCCCGTACTTCTTGCGCTCTTTGCCGCGCGAGTCGCGGGTGACCATGCCTTCGGCCTTCAGCTTCTTGCGCAATTCTGCGTTGAATTCCATCAGCGCGCGAGCAATCCCAAGACGAACTGCGTCGGCTTGTCCGTCCACACCGCCGCCAGTAACCCGGGCGATCATGTTGAACGACCCCGCGGTTTCAGTCAGGATGAGCGGTTGCCGGGCTGCAATCCGTTGCGAATCGGTCACGAAGTACACGTCAAACGGCTTGCCGTTGACTTTCATCTCGCCGGTACCGGGGCGAAGAAATACGCGGGCAATCGCGGTCTTGCGACGTCCCGTTCCGTAATACTGAACCAGTTCAGCCATTTTTCCCTTCAGCACCCGCTTGTGCCGGTGCTTCAAACCTTTCCAGAGAATTGTCGAACTACGCCCGCGCTTCCAGAGCTTCGGGCTTCTGTGCTTCGTGCGGATGCTTATCGCCGCGGTACACTTTCAGTTTGCTGAACATGTGCCGCCCCATTTTCGTTTTGGGAAGCATGCGCGACACGGCTTCTTCGATCACCAGCTCCGGCTTGCGCTCCATGCGCTTGCGATAATCCTCGGTGCGCAGTCCACCAGGATAGCCGGTGTAATGCTGGTACTTCTTCTGTTCGGCCTTCACACCCGTGGTTTTCACCTTGTCAGCGTTAATCACGATCACGTGATCACCCGTATCGATAAAGGGCGTGTACTTCGGGTTCTCTTTGCCCATCAAAATGCGGGCGACACGCGACGCCAGACGACCCAGCGTCTGTCCCGAAGCGTCCACGACGTACCATTTGCGCGCAATTTCCCCCTCTTTGGGGAAATAGGTTGACATTACGAATCTCCCAGAAATTAAAAAAAACAAAGAAGACCGCTCAGTGCCACTGGCGCTGAAAAGCGCAGGGAATCAGGCGGGCAACCGCAGGACTTCCGAAGCTTTTAAGATAACCCAGGCTCCGCAGAATTGTCAACGAAGTTACTGAGAGGGCTCAGGTTAGGCTCGTATCGCCAGCGCTAAAACGTCTATTCATAAGCCAGTGCGTCAATGGGATCTTTCTGAGCCGCTTTGTAGGCGGGATAAATCGCTCCAATGACAGCCCCAACGATAGCAATAATGGTGGCGCGCAAGATCCACGATCCAGTCACGACAACCCGCAGCAGGGGCAGTTTTTGCAGAATGATTTGCCTTCCCCCAAGGCTAAGTAACACGCCCACAATGATGCCCCCTATGGCCAGCATCACCGTTTCCCGCAGAACGATATTCACGATGTACAACTTGGAAGCACCCAGCGATTTTAGAATGCCGATTTCGCGCGTGCGTTCCATCACCGCTGTGTACATGGATTGGAAGATGACGATGAAGCCGATGATGACCGAAATTCCAATCACAACTTTGATGAAACTGGAGAGGCCGGGATAGTTGGTTGGCGTCATCATCGAAAGGTAGTAGGCCATGGAGGTCGCGACGTAGCGATCCATGCCCGGCACATGTTTGATCTCGTCAACCACGGTATCGGCGTTAGCTGGCGTGTCAAGCTTGAGGTAAAAAAGCGAGGCTTTGCCCTGGGCGCCGATGAGGTCCTGCATCGTGGTAATGGGAACAAACTTGCGGGCGCCCTTGCCCTGCTCGACGATTCCGGATATGCGGAAGCTATGGTTCAGAATCTCGATGTTGTCGCCAACATGAGCATTCTTTGATTTGGCGAACAGATCGTCCACCATGGCGTCGAAAGGACCTTGAAACGGCCCACCAGATAGAAAGTGAAATCGCCCACCCAGCTTTTCGTAACTGGCCAAATCGACTCCCGCAATGACTTCCAAGGCTCCGGCGGTGGATACCGTTGTGACGACGGGAGCTACGACCTTGACCTGCGGCAACTTCGCGAGCACGTCGCCCACTTTGATGGACATGGGCGCTCCCGTGAGGCCCACAATGAATGAAGAGCCAGGAGGCATCACGATCACATCCGCGCCAATTCCCGCCTGCCGTTGCCGCGAGTCATTCAGAATTCCAAGGGAAAGACCGACGATGAGCAGGATGAGCGTGACCTCCAGCGCGATGGCCACAATGCTGATGATCGATCGGACCGGCCGATGCACCAGGTTGGCGAGAATCATCTTGTTCATCATTTCCGGAACGGCCTCTTTCGGGCGAATTGAAGCAGCGAATCAGTGATCATCGCCACCCTTTGATCCCTGGGGCGGCGTTGGCGTTGGCTGATCAAGGCGTACCACATCCGCTCCCGCCGGTTTTTCCAAGGCGAATTTATCGTCTCCCAACGGTCCGTTGATCTGGAGTTTGATAATTGTGAGTGTGATGTCGTACTCCTCTTGGGGACGCCAGATCTCGATTTGTGATGGGAAGTTGATTCCCTCGTACTCTTTGTAATTCTCGTAGCGGGCGTCAGTACGCAGATCGCCATTTTCATCGTAAACCAGTTGGCGATGGGGAAGAAGGTCGGTTCGGCTGAAGATGATTTTGCGCGATAAGAACCAGCCGTGCTCCCCGCGAGCGATCACTTCCACTTCATAATCCGCCTGGTCAACCCGGTGACCTTTGTTGTCGGTCACGATTTCAAAATCGTTCTGCATGACCGCGATCTCGTGCTGGGGATCGATCTTCGGCAGCAGCATTGCGTCGTAAATCTGCTGCGGACGGATGCTTTCCAGGGCACTTGCATTCGGATTGGTAACGTCGTTACGGCCGATGATGAAGCGGTTTTTTGGAGGAATCCACAGTTTGAACTCCTTCCCATCGCTGACCATATCGAACGCCGTATTGCGGACGATGGGAAGCAGGCCGATCATACGCAGCATCGCGGGCTGGCGAATCAGAACGTAACCACGGATCTGCTTGTAGTCGGTGACCTTGCCCTTCTTCACTCCACCGACCGACGTATCAATGTCTACGGTGGCCTGCAAACTATGAATCCTGTCTGCCTGGGTATTGATATAGTCGATGAGTTGCTGTTGGGTTGCGGACTTGAGCGGAGCAGTGCTGACCTGGCGCTCTACCTTATGAGAACGAAACAAACATCCGGTAGACGGCAGGAGAGCGATAAACAAGAGAACAACGTGGACTGGTGAGCGACGCAGCATGAGTAGTCTAAGATTCCAGAACGCCCCGTTCGGACTCCCTGAAGTTTAACCATGAGTATACCCCGGCATTGCGTTACTCAGGGTGGAGCCACCGCTGAGTTTCTGAGGGAAGAACCGTTATGGTCTATGAATTCCTGGTTGAAACCTACGCCACGGAGAGGTTGAAAGTCCTGAGTGTCTGGAGCGAGTTTCGCGATGAGGACCTGGAAGTGCGTCCAAGCCCTTCGGACCCGCGAGGGCGAAGCGTCCGTGAACAGATGGTGCATCAATGCATGAGCGAAGACCTGTGGTTTCGTAACATACTTGGAATTGATGTGAGCGCGCCCCCTCTGCCTGCGCAGGAGACTCGCATGGAATTCATCCGCCGCTATGCGGAGGACAGCGCCAAGCGGGTCATTGTGCTGGAAGGGAAGAACGAGGAGTGGTGGGAAGAGACGGTGAACTTCTTCGACGTGCAGCGTTCGCGGGCCTGGGTCATGGCGCGACGCCTCACGCATACGTCCCATCACCGTGGACAGCAAATGGCGATGCTGCGCATGCTGGGGCGGGACCTGCACAGCAACTATGGCCCGACGGCTGACACCGGCGGGCTGATGCAGAACCACGCGCCTACCATTTACGCGTATCCGACGGTGGAGGCGTTGTTGAAAAACGGCCCGAAAGCGGCACTGCCCGGTGCTGGAGAAAAACCCGTGACCGAAAGGCCGCAGCGTTAGCCTCGCGAAAACGCCAGCGACATGAGCGTGCTTTGCTCGACTTCATGGGCCTTGGCCGACCCGGTAGCCGGACTCGCGCTGGCTGACCGCTTCACCGAGAGCACGGGGCGCTCTCCGGCAAGCCGCCGAATGCGGCTGATCACGTGCGAAAGGGCCCCCATATTCGCCGGTTCTTCCTGCACCCAGACGATATCCCGCGCGGAAGCGTGAGCTTCTATCGCAGCGGAGAGCTCTTTCTCGGGGAACGGATACATCTGATCGAGGAAGAGGATCGCGGTCTCGGCGTCTTTTCTCTTCTTCCTCTCGACGCGGAGCTCGTGACCGATTTTTCCCGTGCAGATCAGAATTCTGCCGGCATTGTGGACTTCGTTGTCTGGAATGACGGGCAGAAACTGTTTATGGCTGAAGTCTTCGATCGGGGAAGAGGCTTCGGGATGCCGCAACATGCTCTTCGGAGTGAACACGACCAGCGGTTTGCGCCATTTGCGCAGCGCTTGTCTCCTTAGCAAGTGGAAGTACTGGGCTGCGTTCGACGGCTGGCAAATCTGGAAGTTGTCGCGCGCGGCGAGTTGTAAGTAGCGTTCGATGCGAGCGCTGGAGTGCTCTGGTCCCTGCCCCTCATACCCGTGGGGCAGCAGCATGACCACGCCGGATAGCAATCCCCACTTGTCTTCTCCGGCGCTGATGAACTGGTCCACCACAGCCTGGGCGACATTAGCAAAGTCGCCAAACTGCGCCTCCCACAGGATGAGCGCCTCCGGGTAATCTCGGCTGTAACCGTATTCGAAACCGAGAACGCCCGCTTCCGAGAGTGTCGAGTTGTAGATCTCGCAGCGGGCCTGGCCCGGCGCGACGTGCTCCAGGGGAACGTATTCCTGCTCGTTTTCGATATCGAGCAACACCGAGTGGCGCTGGTTAAAAGTTCCGCGCCGCGAGTCCTGACCACTCAGACGCACCGGAATGCCGGCTTTTGCAAGACTGCCAAAGGCGAGCGCCTCGGCCATGCCGTAGTCCACCGCGCGTTTGCCCAACACCATCTCGGCACGCTGCTCAAGCAGCTTTTTCACCTTGGGGTGGATGTGAAATCCCTCGGGATAAGTGGTGAGCTTCTCCCCAAGTCCCCCCAACTCCTCGAGTGTCAGTCCGGTCTCTACCTCGTACTCGGGCAGATACCGCCCACCCTTGAACTGATCCCAGTAATTCGGCAGATCGCGCAAGGTCGGTTTCTTGGTGATAGATCCAGCCTGCTTCTGCGCTGCTTCCAATTCGGCTTTGATCGCGGAGACTCGAGATTGCACATCGTTGATCTCGGAGTCCTCGGCGTACAGCTCCCAAAGCGGCGGATGTTCCCTGATCGCTTTGTAGAGCAGCGGCTGCGTAACGGTAGGATCGTCGACTTCGCTGTGACCGTGCCGGCGATAGCCGATCATGTCAATGACCACATCTTCGTGGAACGTGTAGCGGTATTCGAGGGCCATGCGGCCGACTCGCACCACCGCGTCCACATCCTCCGCGTTCACGTGAAAGATCGGAATCGACTGACGGCGCGCAATCTGTGCCGCAAAACGGGAGGAGTGCAGCTCACTGCTGAGCGTGGTGAATCCCAGCAGATTGTTGACGATCACGTGGACGGTGCCGCCGACGGTATATCCCGGGAGGTCGGCGTAGTTCAGAGTCTCGGCAAAAATTCCTTGTCCGGCAAAAGCACCGTCGCCGTGGACAATCAGCGGCAGGAATTGTTCGCGGCCACCTTCTCCAGCACGGTCCTGCTTGGCGCGGGTACGACCGACGGTGACCGGGTCGACTGCTTCGAGGTGCGACGGATTTGAGACCAGGTGGATATGAATCTTCTTTCCGCTTCGCGTGACGTATTCCCCGGTCGCGCCCATGTGGTACTTCACGTCTCCCCCGCCCAGAACGCTGCGTGGATCCACATCCTCAAATCCGGCGAACACCTCTTCGGGAGCGCGCTTGGCTACGTGCGTAATAACGTTCAGACGGCCGCGATGGCTCATGCCCATCACGAGTTCAACCGCCCCGTGCTCCGCGGCGGCGTCCAGAATTTCATCCACCAGCGGCAGCAAGGCGGTCACACCTTCGAGGGAAAATCGTTTGGTGCCCAGATATCTCTGCTGCAAAACCAGCTCAAACAGATCGCCGCGAATCAACAAATCGAGAATCCGTTGCTGATCTACGGGCGCGGGTTCGGCTTCCATGCGTTCCAGGATCCAGTGCCGCCGGGCGGGGTCGGCGATATGCATCATCTCCACCCCTATGGTGCCGCAGTAAATGCGACGAGCTTCCTGCGCCAGTTCCCCGTCAATTTTCAAGTCCGGATGCGATGCGGGTGGGAGAAACCCGAGCGGATCGAGATCCGCCTCCAGATATCCCCAACGGCGAAAGGCATCAAAAACCCGCTCGCGATCGGGGTTGGGAGCCTCCAGCACTCCGGCGCCGGAAGCCACCCCTGCACTCTTCGATTTGGTCGGCATAATTCTTGTCTAGGATAAAGGATGCGGGGCAGTTTGTGCTGGATTCGGAAGACATTCACCGCCGAGATCGCCGAGAAGAGTCAAGCTGGCTGCAGTTGTGCTATCGGCGCAGTAAAATCAACTGCAATGACCAACCCAATTCCTGCAGGGCACGGTACTCCGGCCTTGGTCGGCATCCCGTTCGACGCGAACTCTTCTTTCATGCGGGGCACGGCCGAGGCGCCTCCCATTATCCGGGAGGCATTCCGCTCCGACTCGACAAACCTTTGCACCGAGAGCGGGTTGGATCTCGAGGGCAATCCCATGTTCACAGACGCTGGCGACATGAAAGTCTCCGAGGACCATGCGTTCCGTGATATCGAAGCCGGCATAAGTCAGATGTTGGACAAAGGCCAGCGCCCGATCTCGCTGGGCGGCGATCACTCGATCACTTACCCCATAGTGCGCGCGCTCTACAGGAAGTTCGGACAGCTCAGTATCATTCACTTCGACGCGCATCCCGATCTTTACGAGGAATTCGATGGCAACCGGAATTCCCATGCCTGCCCGTTCGCGCGCATTCTTGAAGAGAGCATGGTGAAGCAGTTGATCCAGGTGGGCATTCGCACCATGAATCCACATCAGAAGAAGCAGGCCGAGAAGTACGAGGTGCAGGTCATCGAAATGGAGAAATTGCCGATGTATGACCGATTGAAGCGCGCAGGACCGGTTTACATCTCCTTTGATGTAGACGCGTTGGATCCGGCATTCGCGCCGGGCGTCTCACATCGCGAGCCTGGAGGCATGACGGTTCGCGAAGCCATGCGCCACCTGCACGCCATCACCGGCGATATCGTGGGCGCCGATCTGGTCGAATACAACCCGAAGCAGGATGTGTCGAACCTGACCGCCGCAGTGTGTGGCAAGATCCTGAAAGAATTGCTGGGAAAGATGTTGGGTTGCTAGAGCCTCTTCCCCGGAAGGCAAACGAGGATAGGGCCTGATTACGGCTGTGGAGGGATTTGAACTAAGACCCATTCCTCACAGCGAAAGTGAGGAATGGGGCTCTCCGCGGTTAAAAGTTGAACATGTCCGTCAGGTCGCCGATCGCGGGTCCATTGATCGGGACATAAGGATTTGACGGATCCGCGATGGGATTTGGCAGATTGTCGCGGCTGCGATTACTGATCGTGGGCAGGTTCCAGTTCTTCTCGATGAACTTGAGAATGGAAACGTGATCATAGTAAGTGTGAACCACGCGCCCACCCTTAGAGAACTGGGAGATCACGATCAGAGGGATGCGGGTGCCGTCGCCGAAGAAATCGAGCGGCTGCACGTATCCCGAATCCCAGTACCCGCCGCCCTCGTCGGCCGTGACGATTATCGCGGTATTCTTCCAGATTTCCGGTTTGCTCTGCACCACCGTGACGATCTTTTCCGTGAACGCTTCGAACAAGTCCCACTTGGAGTTCGTCGGATGTCCGTCAAGGTAGCCATCGGGCTTCACGAATGACACCGCCGGAAGGGTCCCGGTCTGGATGTCATTGTAAAGGTCGGTGATGTCCTTCAGATTGTTCTCGCGGACAGTCTGATTGGTCATGATCGCCGACTCGTACTGGAAGGGGTTGCAGATATCGCAATAGCGATGCAGGCTGTAGTTGGCCGGGTCCTGCACATACAGATTCCAGCCTTCGCCGTAGTACTTCCACGACACGTTGTTCGCCATGAGCACATCCGCGATGGTGGGTACGCTGGAGGGCGGAATTACAAATTCACCGGTATTAACGCTTCCGTCTCCGAAGAAGCCGGGCGCGTAGTTGTTGAGCAGATAGTAGTGGCCGGGATCGCAGTTTGGGTTGGGGTGATAGGGAAGGGAGCTCAGATAGCTGAGCACCGCCGAGACGCCGGGCTGAGTAGAGTCGGAACAGTTGCTGTAGGTTCCGCCACTGTAGCCGTCTTGGGTGTACCAGTTATTGGTGCCCGGCATGGGGTTGGGATTTTCGATCTGGTTGCTGGGAGGGGTGAGCGGGTTGCCGTTTCCATCGCTGTACCAGAGGAAGTCTCCGCCACCAATGGCAAAGCTGTTGGCGCCGGTTCCTCCCATGACCGATTGGTGCATGTTGTCGGCAACCGCGTACTGGCGAGCCCAATTCGCAGAGACCGAAGCCTCACCCTTCGCCATGTTGTAGAACTCCATCGAAGTGGAACCTTCGAAAGTAGTCTGAGTGGTGAAGGAAGAGGGCCGTGGAGCGCCGTTCGATCCAGCACCCACGCTCACCTCAACATAAGGGAACAGGTCTTTGCGACAGCCGCTGGGATCGGAAGTGGTGGCAAACGCGATATTGCAATCGAGTTGCTGCCACATCTGGTAGAAACGATGCACCGGGCTGCTGGCGTACTGATCATAGCCGATGTTCAGCCAGAATGGTCCGTTCGGGAGATTGTTCACGTACGGAATGCGAGTGTCTATAGCTCCAAAGGGCAGGCCGGAAGCTCCGCTAACAAGGAGCTTGTAATCTTTTGGCAGAAGCGCCGGCTCGGCCGCCATGGCAGCTGCAATCGTAGCAAAGGGAGCGGGATTGGAATCGTCAGCAACGGTTGGCGTGAAGCCCGTGTTGACCGGCGGCAAATTCGTGAACAGTCCGCGCGGGCTCGGGCTGAGCTGGAAAACTCCGGTATCGGAAGCTTTATACTGCGCGGCCTGCGCGAAGTTTGGCCCGGGCGTGCCGTTTTCTGTGACGATTCCCTTCGACAGCAGATTGGAGACGGTCTGACCCTGCGGGGGCTTGTAAGTTGCGAACAGGTGATCGAAAGTGCGATTCTCACCGACGACGACGATAACGTGCTGGATGGGCGTGGTAGTTGTGGCGGCTTTGGTTTGGGCGGCGAGCGGCGCGGGTGCAAACATGTTCACCAACAGCGCGAACAGGCTGGTTCCGACTCCCGCATGCCGGGCAGCGCTGGCAAGCAGACCTCGAGACATAAATTCTCCTTCACTGGTTTCACTACGCCCCAACGGTGTCGCCCCATCGACCCGATGCACCAACCTAAAATGCGCAAGGACGAACTTTGGTTAATGGCTGGTCAATAACCGATTAAAAAAATTCCACAGGAAATATTGGATCGCGGAGTCCATTTCAAACAGAGCTGGCAGCACCGAGCCGCTTTCCCGGTTCCTGAGACTCTGCATCGGCTGCTCTCCCTTCTCGAAGCGAAGTGGATCAACCAGCGGACGCCAGCGATGGTCGCCGCTCTGCTCCTAAAAGCGCTGCTATGGCAGGATGAGAACGGGAACATCTCGGGGACCTTTCCATATTCCCGGGTACCTCGCCAGGCGCCACGGAATTTCCGGAGTTGGTGCGCTGGTGCAGAAAGCGTTAGAGTAGGCGGGCAGAGAAGATCACTCCATGCCCAACGTTGAATACCCCGCACGCGCGCGCGATCATCTTGCCAACGAACGCACCTTCTTAGCCTGGGTACGCACCGGGGTTGCAATGGTGGTGTTTGGATTCGCCATCGGCCGATTTGCCATTGCAATCCGTGAGTTGCTTACCATCAATGGCCAAATTCCGAAAACCGCGGGGCTCTCGGTCTGGTTTGGAGTCATCGCCATCATTACCGGCGGGGTGCTGGTATTCACCGGCTGGAATCGCTACCGGCGCACTCGACAGCAACTTGATTCGGGGAAATTTCAGCCTGCCGGAACGGTGATCGACGTGGTGGCGGTGTTTACCGTGGGATTCGGGCTGGCACTTGCTACTTACCTTGTCTATATCCAGGCGACTCTGCATTAACCGCCTATGTCAACCGATTATGAGAAAGAACTCGCGGCCCGTGCCAGCCTCGCATTCGTAAAGGACGGCGATGTGGTTGGCTTGGGGACGGGTTCGACTGCCTCTATTGCCATCCAGTTGCTTGGGGAACGGGTGCGAGAAGGGCTTAGAATTCTCGGGATTCCAACTTCCCAACGCTCAAAGCAGTTGGCTGAAAGTGTGGGTATTTCGCTCACCACGCTGGATGAGGTCCAGCAGATCGACGTGGATATTGACGGCGCGGATGAGGTTGACCTCCAACTGCGGTTGATTAAAGGCGGGGGAGGAGCGTTGCTGCGGGAGAAAGTGGTGGCCTCGGCCGCGGAGCAGTTCGTGGTGGTTGCCGATTCCAGCAAGCAAGTGCCTGTGCTCGGTGGCTTTCCGCTGCCAGTGGAAGTGATTCCGTTTGCGCAGGCGCTGGTCATTCGCGGTATTCAGGCGATGGGCGCAACAGTGAACCTTCGCCGATATCCTTACGGGAATCCCTTCGTGACCGATGAAGGTCATCACATCCTTGATTGCGATTTCGGTGCCATTCATGATCCCGAGTCCCTGGCTCGCACCTTGAACGAGATGCCGGGCATCGTAGAGCACGGCCTATTCATCGACATGGCGACGATTGTTCTGATCGGTAAGGGCTATGAAGTCGTCGAATTGCGGCGCTAACCCCAGATCTCGCCCAATGCGCGATAAAAGTTCTTCCCCATGACTTTCTCCACCACTTCTTCCGAGTATCCCCGCTTCTCCAAACCGGCCGCGATGATCTGCATACGATCAGGCGTATTCAAATCGGGCGAATAAGGAGGGCGGTCTTCCTCAGGAGCCGCAATCCCGAGTTTGCGACGATTTTCCATGTCATCGGCGAGTCGCTGGCGCTGCTCGGGAGTATCGGGAAAGGTGTCGATCACGCCGTCGCTGCCGATACCGACATGATCGGTTCCTGCCACCTTGAGCGCGTGATCCAAATGTGCAAGCGCGTGCTCTCGCGTTGGTAAACTGGGGCTCGCGACCAGGTAAGGCATGAAATAAATTCCGACAACGCCACCGCGATCCGATAATGCCTTCAGTTCGTGATCGTCTTTGTTTCTAGGATGCTGATGGATGGCGTTGCACCCGGAGTGTGTGATCAGCACCGGCTTCTTTGAGGTCTCGATGCCTTCCGCCGTGGTTCGCTGTCCCGAGTGGCTCAGATCCACGACAATACCAAGTTCATTCATCTTTGCGCTAGCCGCGCGGCCAAGCTTGCTCAGGCCGGCATTGGCAGGCTCCAGGCAGCCATCGCCGAACAGGCTGCGGTTGTTGTAGGTCAACTGCATCACCCGCACGCCGAGGTCGCGGAAGGTGCCGAGCCGCTTCAGATCGGGCCCCATCGGATCCGGGTGCTGGAACCCCATCAGGATGCCAATCTTCCTTTCCTGCTTGGCCCGGTCGAAATCGGATTGCCGTCGCACGATTGTCCAATGCGCGGGATCATTTTCGACCATCCGTTCGACAAAGCTGATGTTCTCGACCGTGTCGTCAAACGACGGTGCGGAGATGGTCCAGTGGATCGCCGTCACGCCGGATTGCTGTGCTTGTTTCAGGATTTCCGGTTTGACGATTGTGTCTTCGGTGTTGACGCTGCATAGGGCGTCGATGACCATCCACTTGCGATAGTTCTGCGTTGTTTGTGCGAAGGTGGTGAGCGGTGCGAATCTCAGGAGCATCCCGAGTTGTGTGGTATTTCGAAGGAAGGCGCGGCGGTCCATAAGTTCCTGGTGGTTGTCCCTGAAAGGGCTCTGCATTTTGGTGCGACTACATGCCGGGTAAAGCCAACGGGCTCGATCCTTTTATCGGCGGTTCACAACTTCGTGTATAGCCTGCAAGAGGCGTTCGACTTCGTCCAGCGTGTTGTAATGGGCCAGCCCGATCCGCAGGAAGCCGCCCTCTTTTTCGACATCAAGTAACTCGGTCAAGTTCAGCGCGTAGTAATTTCCATCCCAGGTGAAGAATCCGAGCTCCCCGAGCTGGGTGGCAAGCTCCAGCGGCGTGTGCCCCTCAATACGCACGGCGATGGTCGGGCAGCGCTGCGTGAAACGTCCAGGGTCACTGATGCCATAAAGTCGCAGGCCCCTGACCTCTAACAGTCCCTCGATCAGCCGGGCCATTAACGTGCGCTCGTGCCTTTCGATGGCCGCATAGGCGGCGAGCAACGCCTGCCGGCGATTCGCAGCAGACCGATCCCCGCGTCGGCCTAGATCAGCGAGATAATCAACGCACGCCGTGATTCCGGCGATGCACTCGTGGTTCAGCGTCCCCAGTTCCCAGCGATACGGAACAGCATCGCTGTTGGCACGCACCTTGTAGGGACGTAGCCGCTGCAAATGCTCACGCTTTCCATAGAGCACGCCCATGTGCGGTCCAAAGAACTTGTAAGTCGAGCAGACCAGAAAATCGCAGTCGAGATCCTTGACGTCAATCGGACCGTGCGGCGCATAATGAACCGCGTCAATGTATGCCAGCGCTCCTCCGTTATGTGCCAACTTCACAATTTCTTTGACTGGGTTGATAGTTCCCACCGCATTCGACGCATAACCAGTCGCGACTAGCCGGGTATGGCCGCTGATCTTTTTCGCCATGTCGTTCATGTCGAGCGTGCAATCTTGCTGCCGGACATTCACGAAGCGAACGGTCGCGCCGGTCTCTTCGAGCGCCCGCCAGGGCGAGACGTTCGCGTCATGGTCCAGGTGCGTCAGAACGATTTCATTCCCAGGGCCAAGCTCGCGGCCGATGGCTCGGCTGACGGCAAATGTAAGGGCCGTCATGTTCGCGCCGAAGATGATTTCGTCAGGGGCGCAATTCAGAAAATCCGCCATGGCCTGGCGCGCTCCGTCCAGCACCGCATTGGTGCGCCGACTGGTTGCATATGCGCCGTTGGTGTTGGCATTCGAACGCGACAGATAATCGGTGATTGCGTTGATCACCCCTTGCGGGACCTGGGTTCCACCGGGGCCGTCGAGAAACACCGCCGGATGACCATTCACAGTCTGGTTGAGAGAAGGGAATTGCGAGCGTACCCAGTGGACGTCCAATGACACTTCTGCTCTACTCTGTGTAGTTGTCATGATCGAGTTTTTCGCTTCCTATAGTTTGGTCCCGACTGCGCGCACGAGATCCGCAAACATCCCGTAAGCTGTCGCCTCCAGACCCGGATTATTCTCCGTGATCACCAGTTCTGGAAAGATGTCAGTTTCGAAGCAAATGATAGAAGATGTGCCCGAAACCGCCGCCATCGGATCTGACAAAGGCACCTGCTCCGGTTGCACCCATGCCGTTACTCTACCCTCGGTGATATGTGCGCGACAGACCAGCTTGTATGGAGTTCCAGCCGCTCGCGCGGCTCGTACTTCTTGCGCAGTGAGCGCGCGAATACCCCTCCGCTCAATTTGATCGCTCTTGATGGGCAGGCCCATGAGCACTCGTATCAATGCAGCTGTCTTCAGCGTTGCATCCCAGCCATCAATATCGTGGCTCGCATCGGTTTCCGCTACCCCGATCTCCTGCGCTCGCTTGAGAGACTCGTCAAACGATAGTCCTTGCTCGATCCCGCTGAGAATCACGTTGGTAGTTGAGTTCAGAATCCCATGAAAGCCTCTTAGTTGAAGCGCGGGAAGCCCCTCGCGAAACATGGAGAAGATTGGTACGCCATCCATGACCGTGGATTCAAACAGGAACCTTCGGCCATTCTTCTCAGCCAGATCCCGCAGTTCTTCATAGGCATGCACCACCGGACCTTTGTTGGCGGTGATGACATGAGCTCCCAGTTCCAGAGCGGCGCGGATGTGGTCGGTGGCGGGCTGTCCAGTGGTGGGATTCAGCGAAGTTGCCTCAAACAGGACCTCCGCGCGCGCCGCGCGTAACCAGTCCCGAACGTTCGAAGCTGTGGGAACAAGCGCCCCAGGAAAGCGCTCAGGATCAATTCCGCTCGAATCGCAAATCCATCCCAGGCGTCGGCTCGCCACGCCAGTGATGCGCCACTCGATGCCGCGCCGTTGAAGCTCTCGCGACTTTTCTACAAGCAGGCGCGCCAGGGTGCGGTTGACATTCCCGAATCCGAGCAGACAAAGGTTATAGACAGGAATAGGAAAGCCTCAAACAGCAGATCTCCAAGCTGAGCAGCAACGCACAAAAAACTGACCTTTCACTTGCCGGCACTAACCCATCATAGACGTGTGCTCAGGTTGAATCTTGTACATCACGCGAGTTTCGCCGGGCTGGCGGTACGGATACTTGTCCACCCCCAGGTACTTCTTGGCCATCTTGTCGATGTGCGCGTCTGCGCCGTCCTCGGTGATTTCAGACACGCGGCCGCGAATTTCCAGATAGCGGTAGGGATTATCGGGATCGATGATCGCCAACGAAACTCGAGGGTCCCGCCGCAGGTTTCGGTCTTTCTGGCGGCCCTTTGCGGAATTCACGATCACCTGATCGCCATCAATGTCGACCCACACCGGGGTGACCTGGGGATGGCCATCGGGCATGTTCGTCGCAAGGCTGGCGAACGCGCGCTTGTTAAACAGGTCTCGATATTTTTCAGGAATCGCTTCGGACATGCTTGCCTCCGTACCTTCTCTCCAACACTTAAGATCGTCTTTCGCGATTATAAGCTGCGCTTTGGTGAACGAACACTTGCCGTGCCTTATCGCAGTCCGGTCAGCGTGACTGTCGTGTGTATACTGGCAGCCCGGAAGAAGTTCGCTGTTCCGGATGTGCAGCTTGTGACTCCCACCGAGGAATACACCCAACGCCTGATATCGCGTGAGTCGCGCGCCGCGCAACTCGATAAAATCCACCTTCGGCTTGGAAATGTGCGTCTCGTGCTGGTTGTTGTTGCAGGCCTTATGGCGTACCTCTCCCTGGGCCGGCAACTCTACTCCCCCTGGTGGATCGCGGCCCCACTCGCAATTTTCTTCGGGATTGCCGTGTACCACTCTCGCGTGCTGGAACAACTCGCATGTGCCAATCGCGCCTCTTCCTATTACCGTGATGGCTTGGCGCGCATCGCAGATCAATGGCTGGATCTGGGAGATAGCGGTGAACGCTTCGTGAACCCACATCACGTGTACGCGTCCGACCTGGACTTGTTCGGGAAGGGAAGCCTGTTTCAACTGCTCTCCACCGCGCGCACACGAATGGGGCAAGAAACACTCGCGGGTTGGTTGCTAGCGCCCGCTCCGACCAGAACCATTCTTGATCGCCAAGCCGCAATACGCGATCTTCGCGATCGCACCGACCTGCGGGAAGAGTTGGCCCTTCTTGGCGAAGCGGCTCGCATCGGAGTTCACAGTGAAAAGCTGATTGAGTGGGCGGAAGCTCCCAACCGGCTGCGCACTCGCTGGTTTCGTTGGCTTGCACCCGCGTTTGCGCTGCTCGCCATCGTCGGGGCAATTCTTTGGGCCATGCAAGGCACGGGTTGGCCATTCCTGCTTATCGTCATCGTTGAGGCGGCGATTACCTTTCGCTTGCGCAAGCACCTTGAGCTTATCCTGCACGGAACAGAGAAAGCCCTGGGTGATCTTGATCTACTCTCCTCCGTACTCGACCTCCTGGAACGCGAAACCTTCGGCGCTTCTTTGCTGCAAACCTTAAGTGGCGACCTTTGTTCCCATACCGTGCCGGGATCGGGCGTGATTGCGCGCTTGCGCAGCATCGTTCACTACATCGAAGCGCAGCATAACTCCGTGGTCCGGGCGCTGGATATTCCCTTGCTCTATTCGGTGCAGGTGGCCTATGCGGCTGAAGCGTGGCGGGAGCAGCATGGGCGTGCGGTTCGAGGATGGCTGCAAACCGTCGGCGCCTTTGAGGCGCTGCTTTCGCTGGCTACCTACCATTATGAGCATCCGGGAGATCCCTTCCCGGAGTTCGGTGAAGGCAACCCCAGCTTTTCCGCGCGCCAACTCGGGCACCCTCTGTTGCCCGCCGCCACCTGCGTCCGAAACGACGTGAGTGTGGGGGGCGAGACTCGGGTACTGCTGGTCAGCGGGTCGAACATGTCGGGCAAGAGCACACTGCTGCGGGCGATCGGGATCAATGTCGTGCTGGCTATGGCCGGGGCGCCGGTGCGCGCTGATGGTTTTCGCCTTACCCCTCTGCAAGTTGGGGCGAGCATCCGTATCAACGATTCCCTTCAGGAGGGAAGTTCGCGTTTTTATGCCGAAATCACCCGCCTGCGCCAGATTTTCGATCTGGCACAATCCGCGCCACCGTTGATGTTCTTACTGGATGAGCTCCTCCAAGGCACCAACTCCACAGACCGCCGAATTGGCGCGGAAGGCCTGGTGCGGGCGTTGCTCGAGCGCCGCGCCATCGGAGTCATCAGCACCCACGATCTTGCGCTCACTCAAATTGGCGGCGAGCACCAGGGACAGATCCATAACGTTCACTTCCAGGACGAACTCCGGGATGGAAAAATTCGCTTTGACTATCAGTTGCGCGAGGGCGTAGTTGCCAAAAGCAATGGTCTGGAACTCATGCGATCGATCGGGCTGCAGGTCTGAATCTTTCGGAGGCCATTGGTCATCTCGTATAATTCGGCCACTTACCGGGAAAATTGGAATTGTTTATGACCTGCGTTTCGCTTCGTAGACGAGCGCCGCTGTTGCTGGCGCTGGTGCTTGCGGTTGCACTTCACGCGCAAAATGCGCCCGCGAAATATCCGCCCACCGTTGTGTTTATGACCGACTTCGGTGTGCTGGACGACTCGGTAGCCATCTGCCGTGGTGTGATGTATTCCATCGATCCTGAACTTCGCATCGTGGATCTCACCCACCAGGTCACTCCATTCTCTATTCTCGATGGAGCGCGCTTTCTTTTTGGCGCGACCCCGTACTATCCCCCGGGCACGGTATTCGTCGTGGTGATTGATCCCACTGTCGGAAGTACGCGCAAGGCGGTCATAGTGAAATCAAAACGCGGACAATATTTTGTGTTGCCAGACAACGGATTGCTCACTCTGGTGCAGGACCGCGACGGGCTCGAGGCTGCACGCGAAATCACCAACCGGGATTGGATGATTGGCGCCGCGCTGTCGTCGACATTTCACGGGCGTGACATCTTTTCGCCTGCGGGAGCGCACCTGGCGCGAGGAGACGACTGGACCCAGGTGGGTCCCGAGATTGCTGTCAATAAACTGGTGCGCCTGAATCTTTCGCCCGCAAAACTGGACGACAAGGGGTTGCATGGAGAGGTGCTTGCCACCGACGGTCCATTTGGGAATCTTGTAACCAACATCAGCGGCGAGGAATTTCTTAAACTCGGGTACGGACGCGGGCAGAACGTTCACATCGTGATCGGCAAAAACGAAATGCACGTTCCGTTCGTTCACACCTTCGCCGATGTTCCGCTGAAAAAGCCATTGCTCTATATCGATTCCCGCGGAAGGGTTGGCGTTGCCGTAAACCAGGCGAGTTTCGCCTCCGTTTACAACATCAAGCCACCGGTTCCCATCACCATTGATCGTGCGAAGTAGTTCCGTACGGGCCGTCGCTCCATCGAGCGCAAAGGAGGGCCCATGAAGGTTGCAATCCGTACGTTTTTCCTCGGTGTCTTGCTCATTCTTCTTTCCTCTCTCACAATGGCGCAAAGCTATCGTGGATTGATTCGAGGCACGGTAGTCGATCCCAGCGGGGTTGTCATCGCGGATGCGAAAGTTACGGTCAAAAGCGCGGCCACCGGCCTGAGGCGCGAGACACGCACGGGGATCGATGGAGCTTACGTTTTCGCCGAACTCCCTGCCGGGACCTACACTGTCATTGCCGAGGCTGGCGGGCTCTCTCCAGTGGGTCAAAACGTGCTCGTCAACGTGGGACTCGACAGCATCGCGAACTTTGATTTGACCAGGGTCGAGCGCAGGGTCGAATCCATCAATGTCGAAGCCTCGGCGCCGCTGGTCGAAGCAAGCCGCGACGTTCTGGGCGAGGTGGTGCCGCGCAAGCTGGTTTCCGATTTGCCTCTTAACGGGCGTGATTTTGGCAAACTGGTAGCGCTGGTTCCGGGCGCCACTGTTGAGCCTTCCGGCGTTGCCGCTATTCAGAGCGGGTTTGGCCAGTTTGCCATCAATGGCAGCCGCGACCGGTCCAACAATTACACCTTGGATGGAACGGACAATAACGATCCCTTCTTCAACAACTCAGCCTTTAACCAGACTGGCATCGGCGGCGCGCCGGCCTCGATTTTGCCCATCGATTCCATCCAGGAATTCAACCTGCAATCGCAATTCAGCGCGGAATATGGGCGCAATACCGGCTCGGTGGTGAACATCATTACCAAGTCCGGCAGCAACAAGTTCCATGGGTCGCTGTTCGAGTTCCTGCGCAATGACCTGTTCGATGCGCGCAACTTTTTCAATCGCGCACTCGATCAATCCGGCAACAGCATTCCGAAGAGCGCATTCAGGAACAACCAGTTCGGGGCGTCGGTGGGCGGGCCCATCCTACGGGACAAGACCTTCTTCTTCGGCGCCTATGAGGGCCAGCGTGAGCGCGTGACTTCGGATTTCACGTTCCTGGTGCCCACGCAGCAACAGATTACGAACGCGCAAGCCATTGCACAAGGCGGATTTGTGGGCGGCGGCACGGTGCCGGTGAATCCCGCGCTCACCGCGATCCTGCAACAGTATCCGGCCGCGACAGGGTTCAACGGACAGACTGGAACGCTGGTGGGCGGCGTTCACGACAAGAATGATGTGGATAGCCTGATCGCGAAAGTGGATCACCAGGTCAGCGATTCACAGTCGCTTTCGGTGCGATACGCGTTTGCTCGCAGCCAGCAGACATTTCCGTTAGGCGGGCTGGGATTCGGCGCCGGATCGCGTCTGCCGCAATTCGCCCAGACTTCTCCGACCCGCGTGCAGTTGGTGTCCGCGAGCCTGTTGTCTACGGTCAGTTCCAACCGCATCAATGAAGTCCGCTTCGGCTACAGCCGCTATCGGACCTCGTTCAGTTCCCTCGATGCCAACAACGATTATTCCTCACCGAGCTTGAATTTCGGAACCAGTAAGCTGGGATTGCCTGAGATCGATTTCAGCGGGATCTTCGACAATCTGGGCACGTCGGCGTTCAGCATTCCACGCGGGCGGACGAGCCAGACGTTTCAGGTTCTCGACAACTTCACCTGGGCGCGCGGGAGACACACAATCAAGTTGGGCGGCGAATATCGGCGCGCTGCTATTGACAGCTTCAATGACAACCTTGAGCGCGGCCTGTTCTCGTTTGGCTCGGAAGATCCGGCGGGATTGAATGCCTGCCAGGGGGCGCCGCTCGCGGGATGTTCCGACGATCCTACCTTGGCGCTGGTGGGCTTTTATCTTGGCGACACTTTTCCGCTCGCCAATGCCGGAAACACTCGGCGCACCACCTACAACAATGGCTTGGCCTTTTTCGTGCAGGATGACTATCGGGCAACTTCCAGATTGACCATCAACCTGGGACTGCGATGGGAGTATTTCGGGCCGCTCAGCGAAGTGAACAACCTGCTGTCGAACCTGGGCCGCGATGGAAACCTGGCGCTGGTCGGCAGCGACGGATTAGATGGAGCCTACCGGCGTGACCTGAACAACTTCGGACCTCGCGTCGGCTTCGCCTGGAATGCACGCAGCAAGTTGGTGGTCCGCGGCTCTTACGGAATCTATTACGACTACATTCCGCAGGATCTTTTGATCGCGAACTTTACAAATTCTGCGGGCTTGGTCACGAACCCGATTGGCCCGCAGCCAGTGGTCTCCCTCGCCAACAATTATGATTCGTCAGCCTTCAACGGCAGCAGCCCTGGCAGTCCTGTGTTTACTTTGCCGGCCGCTCCCTTCCCGCCGGTGGGCGCCGACATCTTCGTCACCCCGCGAAATCTTGCAACTCCGTACGTGCAGAACTGGAACCTGAATATCGAGCACGAACTCGCGGATGGCGTGGCAGTCCAACTCGGCTACGTGGGCAGCAAGGGGACCAGACTGGTGCGTCTCCGAGACGCCAATCAGGCCGATGTGAATGGAAACCGCAGCAACTTCCCGCAGTACGGATTTGTGGATGAGTTTGCGACCATCAGCGCGTCAACTTACCACGCCTTGCAGGCCACCTTCCGCACCCGAAGCTGGCGCGGGCTCTCGGGGTTCACCGGATATACCTGGTCGAAATCGCTCGACGATGCCTCTGACGGAATCGACTTCAACTTTGCCACGGTTGCAATTCCGCAGGATTCGAACAACCTGAAGGCGGAGCACGGCCCTTCGAATTTCGATACCCGTCATCGCTTCACGGCTGCGTTCACCTATGAGATTCCCAGGCTTCCGGGCCCGAAACGGCTTGGCGAAGGATGGCAGGCCAATACAATCGTGGGCGCTCAGAGCGGTCGCCCGGTGCCGATCGTGAACTCGAACGACACCAGCGGTGTGAGTTTTCCGACGCCCTCGAATTTCCACCAGCGCCCGAACGTAGTGCCCGGCGTGAATCCAGTCAATTCGAACTGGCAGCAAGCGCCCGACGTCATTGGATACCTGAATGGTTCAGCCTTTACGCAACCGCCGGATGGGACATTCGGAAATCTAGGGCGCAACGAAATTTATGGACCGAAGTTCTGGAACGTGGATTTCGCAGTGACTAAGAACACCCGCCTGACCGAGAGTGTCAGCCTGCAGTTACGCGCGGAACTGTTCAACATCTTCAATCATCCGAATTTTGCGTTGCCGAATTTCTTCATTGTGCCGGGAAGCCCGGCGCAAGGTTTGATTACGCAAACGCCCGACCAGGCTCAGACTAACCCGGGGCTGGGCGGCGGCGGTCCGCGCGTAGTGCAGTTGGGAGTTAAGATTAATTTTTAGGCAGGAAGAGCACCCGACCTGGCCTGCATGCCGCTGTTATGCGGGGCCAAGATGGAATTCGCGTCTGATGCGTTCTGAGATCAAATCCCGCGGAGCCTCGTCCGCGGGATCATCGAGGAAAGCTGTGCCTACAGCCTCAGATCTCGGTTGCGATTCTGGGCAGCACTGCTCGCAGCAAGCCCACGAAGTCTTCTCTGACTCGCGCCGTAGTTTCAAGGACTTCTTCATGATTAATAGGTTGCTCCAGGATCCCCGCTGCCATGTTGGTCACGCACGAGATGGCCAGGACCTTAATTCCCATGTGCGCGGCGGTGATCACCTCGGGAATGGTTGACATTCCGACCAGGTCCGCACCGATGGTTCGCAAGTAACGAATCTCAGCAGGAGTCTCGTAACTCGGACCGAGCAGTCCAACATACACGCCTTCGTAAAGACTCTTGCCGGAACGCCTACCCTCTTCCAAAGCTATCTCGCGATAAGGTTTCCAGTACACCTTGGTCATGTCGGGAAAGCGGGGGCCGAGACGATCGTCATTCGGTCCCACCAGCGGGTTGCTTCCTTGAAGATTGATGTGATCGGTAATCACGACCAGCGCGCCCTGCTGATATCGGAGGCTGATTCCACCCGCCGCGTTGGTCAGGATCAGGGCACGAATTCCCATGCGCCCCATCACTCGCGTCGGAAATGACACCTGCTGCGCGGAATAGCCCTCGTACAGGTGCACGCGGCCCTGCATGGCAGCCACTGCAACGTCGCCACAACTTCCAATCACCATCTGACCGGCGTGTCCAATGGCAGTGGAGCGCGAGAACCCGGGAATCTGTGAGTAGGGAATCTTCACCGCATTCGTGAGTTCATCGGCGAAGCCGCCCAGGCCGGAGCCCAGAACCAGCCCGATCTTGGGGCGCAGCGCGCTCTGGCTCAGTAGAAACGTCGTCGCGGATTCCGCCCGCGCGAACAGATCGTCATGTTCCATCATTTTCCTTCGGCAACCTGCTTCTCGAAGATTTCGAATTGTCGTTCCAGCGTCCACTCCGCTCCAGCCTTCTGGCTGGAATCAAGGAACGTAGTGCACCTGGCCGAATAACGGCCTGCGACCGGGTCATCGGCGGCGCATGCCGGGTTCTTCTTGACCCCCTTTGCGTCAGCCCAAACGCTCTTCCCGGGCAAAAAGCTGTGCTCGAGGCTGGCCCGAGCCATCTGCTTCAGATCTGCATAAGAGAGACCCTGGTCTTGCACCGCACGCAGATATTCGTGGGTCATGTCGGAACGCGACACTCCTTCGTCATCAGAAGCAAGCGCCACCGGAACTCCGAACTTCCGGTAGGTAGCCAGCGGATGATCCTTGCCGCGGACGCCCAGGATCACATCGTTCGAAGTCAGACAAATCTCGACCAGCACATTGCGCATGGCCAACTCCTTCAGCAACTCCGTCGGCCGCTCTTCATTCATCACGCTGACACCGTGGCCAATTCTCTCCGCGTGGCCCTTCTCCACCGATTCGCGGATGTGAAATCCGAGACCGTCTGGCGGCACCAATCCCATCGCCAGTTCATCGGCGTGGAGCGAGATGTGGACTTTGGAATATACGCCGTGAAGGTAATCCAGCATCTTCATATGCAGATCGAAGTCATGCATGGGTACATACCAATCCTCCGGCATGACCAGGTTCAATCCCACGAAACGGGAATCGGCTTGGGCCAACTCGAAGCCCAGAAGAATCTGGGCAAACACCTGCTCGCGCGGTAAGCCGCGCAGGACCTGGTAGAGGTATCGCACAGTAACGGCGCACCCGGCCTCGGCCTGTGCCGTGCCGCAGCCCAGGCCGGATTTCATCTTGCTTTCCTCGCGGTCTAAAGCCTGCCGCGCAGCGCTCACCACCTGCGCCAAGCCGCCGGAGAGCAGGCCATTGCGCATCTTTGGTAAGTCGTCATGCCAGCCCAGTTTCGCGCCCAGTTGCGCCGCTTGCATGCCGTCCGCGGTGTGCATCAGTTCCAGGTATTGCAGATGGTCTGCGGCCGCTCGCCTTGTCACCTCGGCCAGGGAGTCGCCAATATGATTGGCGTAGGCAGGAAAGAATTTGTCGAAGCTGGCAAAGAAGTGGTCATGGCCCGATCCCTCTCCTGCAGTCCAGTTGCGCATGGACCATGCATCCACCATGGAGTTGTAAAGCACCTGGTCCTGGTAGGCGCAACTCACCTGCGGCTTGCTCGCGTACTTATCGCAACTCCGGTCGCATGGGGGAGCGATCAGGAAGGAAGTTGTGCGGTCCACGCAGAATCCATCCTCGGCGGCGAAGTCGATCAGGCTTTCCGCGTAAATCGAACCCGCGAGATGGTTATGCAGATCGCCGCCCTTGGGCATCTTGCGCAGGAACGCCAGCAGCAGCGAGGGATTACCGCGGATCGATTCCATGTAGCGAGCGGTACGCCCCTCCGCGGTGTCTTGCGCGACCGCAACTTGAGCCAGGATCAAAGCCGTCGTGCAAAGGAACCCCGCAGACCGCCGGACCATTCTTCCTCCTATAAAGATGGAATCCGGCATTGTACCCGAGCGCTGATTCGCGCGGGCAGGGTGTGGCCAGGGACGAGGCTCCAGTGATGAAAAAAACCGCGCTGAGAGCCAGTTTGGATGGGTTTTGCACAAGCGAAAGATAAGGAATGCCATCCTGCTGGCGATGTTCATTCAAGCAAAGTGTCGAAATTCGGGCGAGGTAGCGGAGTCTGCGCAACCATCGCGTACCCCCTGCACCAACTCCGGTTCACCCCCCTGTGCGCTGTCTGCACTCGATTGCAGCGCAAGTACATACAGTTCGGCGGTTTTGATTGACGAATTTTCCAGGAAGAGTAAAACAGACTCGTTCTTTGACAGCTTCTGAAGTTTTCCCGGTTGGTGCGGCGTCCGGGGCTCGAGCGAAGTCACACTTCACATCGCAAGATGATGAAGGGAGGGCTAGCAAGGGTCTATAGCAAAGCGCTGGTCGAGGCGAACAGGAAGTTTTGTTGAAGGCAGGATAGAGTCCTAAGGCGTTGAACTGGTTTATCCGGTTGGCGGTAAGCCCGGAGCCCAAGCCGAGATCGCGCAGTCGCATCCCGCAAGGGAAGTGAAGGCAGCAGGTCAGTGAGGGTCTAAAGCGAGCTACTGGCCGAGACGAATGAGTTCAACACCACCTTAGGACTCTTAATTTTTTGCACTTGATTTTTCTCAATCATGGTTGCTGAGCGATGAGCATCTTCTGCTGAGGCGCCAATCGCGCGCGATAAATCGCATAAATCTCCGGCACCTCGGCCACCGCATCCACATTCAAAGCGTAGCTTCCGTAGCCAAGGTTCGTCTCCTGTCCAAACGGGACCTCTGCTTCCCCTCCATCCTTTGCGACGGTTGCCTTCTGGTATCCCAATGCGGTGGCTCTGCCGTTGTCGTTCACCGCAACGATCACCACCGTCAGGTCAACGTCACGTTCGGTTTGATTGATTACCTTTACAGCACCTTCGATGTGCTGACCAGTCACCACCGGAGGGCGGGCCCACTCCACCAGCAATGCGGTCACCACGTGAAGGGTGAATCGCTTTTGAACTTCGTGCGGCGGTTTCCCGCCATCGGTCACCTTCATGGTGATGCTGTAATCGCCTGTCATCGTGGGTGATCCGTCCAGCGTGCCGTCCGGGAACAGGGTGATCCCGGCGGGTAGTTCTCCTTCGACCACCTGCCACGTGTAGGGCGGCAGGCCTCCGATTGCCTGCATCTGGAAATGATAGGGACTTCGCGCCGCCCCTTTGGGCAATCTTGCGTTGCTGATGCCGAGTGGTTCCGGCCCACTGGCAGCGGACTGCTGCCCGACCATTGCGGCCGACGCCAGCAAGATGGCTGCACCTGACAGGAGCTTCAGAGTCGTGAAAATTTCAATTCTCAAGAGCGCTCTCGCAGATCAATCTCAGAAAACAAGGTTTCGTAAAAGCACGATGTCCGACTCGCCTTTCCCGGCGGCGGCATAGATGTATTTCCCGTCGGAAGACCAGGAAACCCGTCGCGAGATGAAGGTGGCTTGATTGCCGAAGTCGGTGATTGGTCGCATGGGTCCGCCATTGGTGGGTTGAGCCCAGATGTTTGTCGCCGGTCCATTACTTAGTATCAAAGCAAGCCACTTTCCGTCCGGGGATACGACCGGTTGCATAAGCACGCTGCTTGAGAGCAGCGCACCCGGGATTCGCGTCAGCACCGTCGCACTGCCCGTCTCAGGATGGGCTTTGCGAATTTCCATGTCCGATACACCATTGCGGGCTGGCAGGTTCTCTACGAAATACAGAGTTCCATCCGGAGCGACTGCCGGCTTCTGCCCATCTTTTTGCACCAGGATGGATGTGCTTTCCCCGTCTACCGCCAACTTTTCGATGCGAAAACCCTTGTCCGAGGGCGGAGACAGATACAACCATTTCCCGTCGGAAGACCAGCACGCCCAGCCGCCTCCGGGGGAAACCAGGCGGAGGTTTGTCCCATCCGGGTCCATTACCCAGCCATCCACGTTCCAGCCAGTCTTTCCGCGTTTGACGAACGAGATGTGCTTGCCATCCGGCGACCACACGGGAACTCCCACGGCCACCACCGGATCTTGCTCGAACGTGACTTGGCGGCTCTGTCCCGTTTCCACGTTTAACACCCACAGATTACCGTGGCCCCCGCTGTCGCTGAGGTAAACGATCTCGCGGTCGCCCGGGCCAGGGGAAGGAGTTTGCACGGATCCGGTTTGCCGCGTGATCCTCACCGCATTTCGCACGTTGGCTGCTGCATCACCATCGGTTGGGTACTTCCAGAGATCGAACGCGATCCGCATGCGTGTCGCCGCGACGTTTCCGTTACGATCGACATCGGGCGAACCGTAGGATGTTTCGCCAAACGTGAGCTGGCGGCGGTCTTTTCCATCGATCCGAACCGACCACAGGTTCATGGTTCGCAGGTAAAGCACCGTGTCGCCGCGCGAGGAACTGTACACAACCCCTGAGCTATCCGGCATCCAGGCAAACCCATTCAGCGGATTGCCGTCGTGAGTAATGTTGTGCGGCTCGCCGCCGGCGGTGGTTAAACAGAAGATGTCGTAGTCGAAAGTGCGACCGCGCTGAAACCCAAGCTTGGTGTCATCCGGAGACCACCGCAGGCTGGAATAGTTGTACTCCAGGCCCATGGTTGCGACGGTTCGGGAATTTGACCCGTCGCGATCTGCAACCGCAAGTTCGACCTGCTTCTGGTTGGTTCGGAAATAAGCGATATGTTTTCCGTCATGGCTCACGTCCCCGGGACCCAGGCTGGTCACCAGTGGACGCCCGGTTCCTCCAAGCGCCGGAACCTCCCAGATCTTGCCTTGCCCGTCTGCTTCGGCAGACGGCGAAAAATAAATAATAGAGTCCGAATCCGGAGACCAGCGCGGAGCCTGGTGGTCGGCGTCATCGCGGGTCACCTCGAGAGGGGCGCCGCCCTTCAACAATCGAACCCACACCTGACGTTTGCCGCTGGCATCGGCGGTGAAGGCCACCGACTTGCCATCCGGCGAAAGCGCGGGGAATTCCTCCATGCCGACGAAATCGGTGAGTCTCCTCAACTCGACGGGAGCGCCTGGCCCTCGCTCCGTGGAGGCCGATCGCATGCCGAGCCAGGTCGCGACCACGGCCGCCGCAACTACCGCCAGCACACCAACTCCCCACAGCCAGACGCGACGTGGGGGAGCCGGTGCGACTTTCGCGCCGGATGCACTCCCATCTCGCGTCAGTAATTCCAGGTTGAAGGCAAGGTCGCGGGCAGATTGAAACCTTTCGGCCGGCTCTTTCTCCATGCAGCGGTGGACGATGCGGCTTAATGCGGGATGAAGATGGAGCGTGGTCGACGACAGCTCTGGAGGTTCTTCTTTCAGAATCGCGCTCATCGTGTCAGCGGCTGTAGCGCGTTGAAATGCGCGATTTCCGGAAATCATTTCGTACAACACTGCTCCCAGGCTGAACAGGTCGGAGCGGACATCCACCCCATGCCCGCGGATCTGCTCAGGGGACATATATCCCGCCGTCCCCATGACAATGCCCGGTTCAGTTCTAGAGAATGTGACCGTCTTTCCCTGGTCGCCGCTTGCGGGACTGACCAGCTTCGCCAAGCCGAAGTCGAGGATCTTTACGCTTCCATCTTTGGTCAGGAACAAATTGTCAGGCTTCAAATCACGATGCACGATTCCGCGTTCGTGAGCGGCGGCGAGTCCGCGGGCAATCTGCAGTCCATACTCCACCACCTTGCGGACCGAGATTGAGCCTTGCTCCAGCCGCTCCCTGAGCGTCTGTCCTTGCAGCAGTTCGGTGACCAGGTAGGGCACGTGCGCGTTGGTGCCGAAACTGAACACCGCAAGAATATTGGGATGATTCAGAGCGGCCGCGGCCCGCGCTTCCTGCTCGAAACGCCGCAGGCGATCGGGGTTCGACGCCAATTCCTCAGGCAAAACTTTTACCGCCACTTCGCGCCCCAGGTTGTCACGCGCGCGGTACACCTCTCCCATGCCCCCGGCGCCGAGCGGCCCCAGTATTTCGTAATCGCCGAAACGTGTCCCAGTAGAAACTGGCATGTTGCGGCATTATAGGCTGGCTTGCCGGTAATCGAACTTTGAAAAGCGCTTGGGCCGGACTACCTTGGTTCCCTCCCCAGCATCTCAGTTTTCTTCGAACTGGGAGGAGTCCCGCTATGGGCTGGGTCCAGAATGAATTTCAAAATCGCCGTGACGACAGTCACGAGCGACACGAGTCGGCTGCCGAAGTACAATTTGAGTCTCGCGAACGCAGAGTGTGGTCCGAGCTGGTGCGAGGACTGGAGAACGATCTCAAGGAGTTCAGCAAAGTCGGTGGGGATGCAGTTGTCGAACGCGTCTCAGATACGGAGTGTCGCGTGTCGAACCCTAAATCGGGCATCGCCGTGACTCTCAATGCCGACCTTGAAGGACGTGCGATTCGCTACCACTACGAGCCCGAATCTGATAACACCGCTGTGCCGGAAGGCGGCGTTATCACCATGCGCAGTTCAGAGCATGAAGTCGCCCTTTATTCTGCGGACCAGCGCCTCAGCAATGAAGAAGCGCGGCGGTTGATGCTCGAGCCCTTGCTGTTCCCGCGTGCTCCCCTGCAGGGATTGGAACCCACCGGCACCTAGGGGACCAGAAGGCCCATCTTGGCAATCCCAGCACAGCGCCAGACGCCGCTTCGCCAGAGCCCGCTCGACTACTCTGCCGCCCTCGCGATAATCTAATTAGTTTGTGGAGGGAGGTCCGAGGCATGCGTGAGGCCGTCGCACGGCTATGGCCCGAGATTCAATGGATCGAGAACGCGACCTTGCGTGAGCAGGTCACCCAGACTTGGGTCAAGGCGCTCGAACGCAGTCCGCTGAAGCCGGACGATCTCAACCAGATCCCGTTTACGCTACTCATTCCCGGTTGCCCCATTACGTTCATGGAGCACAAGCGCTGCGTTGTCCATATTGCTCGCGATAGCGCCCGAGCCATGAATGAGTTTATGGGACGCGCTTTGCCGATCAACACCGATACCGTGGTTGCAGGCGCCATCCTTGCCGACGTTGGCAAGCTGCTGGAGTACGAAATTGGGCCGGACGGCAAGAGCCCGGCAGAGCGAGCGTGGTGAAGCCCTCCGGCATCCGTTTACAGGAGTGGCGTTGGCGCTGGAATGTGGCGTTCCTGACGATGTCTGCCACATCATCGCTGCGCATGCTGCCGAAGGAGACCTGGTGAAGCGTACTACCGAGGCCTACATCGTGCACCACGCTGACTTCATGGCGTATTTGCCGTTCAAGAATCCGAAGAATGTGAAGAAATAAGGTTTCAAGGTTTCAACGGCGCAAAGTTTCAAGCACGGCATGGCGTTACCGCGAACTTTGAACTCCGAAACCTTGAAACTATGAAACGTTGAGATAGGAGCTACCTTGGCCAAACAAGCCACTGCCCCGAAAGAAACCATTACCGCACAGATGTCTCGCTGGGCCGCGGGGGTGGAGTTCAAGAACCTGTCCAAAGACGCTGTTTATCAAGCAAAGCGTTTCCTGCTTGATTCTGTGGGTTGCGCGCTCGGTGGTTACCAGCAGCACGACGTGAAGATCGCGCTGGAAGTGTTAGACGAGATCGCCGGGCCTGGACCTTCCACGGTCATTGGTACTGGAAAACGTATGGACCCGGTCTCGGCATCCCTGGCCAATGCCCTCATGATTCGCTGCATGGATTACAACGATATTTATTGGAAGCAGGATCCGGCGCATCCCTCCGATATTTTTCCCGCAGCAATGGCAGCGTGCGAGCGTGCCAGGAGCGATGGCAAGGAGCTGATCGTGGGATTCGTGCTGGGCCACGAATTCGAAATGCGGCTGTGCGAGGCGGCGTTCCCCGGCATCCGTGAGCGAGGATGGCATCACGCAACTCTGACTGCGTTCGCGTCTCCCATCGTGGCCGGACGCGCTCTTCGCCTTTCCTGGGAGCAGATTCAGCACGCCATTGGCATTTCGGCCAGTCGTCATTGCACGCTGGGCGCGGTGACTGCCGGAAAACTCACCATGATGAAAAACACTGTGGACCCAATGGCCACTCAGAGCGGCATGCTCGCGGCCCTGATGGCAGAAAAGGGATATACCGGTCCCGAGCACGTCATTGATGGCAAGGAAGGCCTGACCCACTGCTTCGGCCCGGAGTGGAGGCTGAACCTGCTGACCGATGGCCTCGGCGATTCATGGCGCATCACGCAATGCGGGATGAAATTTTTCCCGACGGAGGCGCTCACCCATGCGCCGATCTCGGCAGTGCTGGACCTGGTCAAGAACAACGATCTGCACCCCGATCAGATTGCGAAGGTACAGATTCGATCGCTGGCGCGCGCAGCCGATATTCTTTCCGATCCGAGCAAATACGATCCGCATACGAAAGAAACCGCGGATCACTCGCTGCCCTACGTTATTGCCGCGGCCATCGTGGATCGCCAGGTCACTCCGGTCCAATTCGAAATGAAGAAGATCATGGATCCGACGATCCGGGCTCAGTTGAAGAAAGTCGAGGTCGTGGCGGACCCCGAGATCGAGAAAGTCTTTCCGGCGTTGCAACGGGTGATCGTGAACATTACCACCAACGACGGCGCGACCTTCTCGAAGCAACTGGATTATCCCAAGGGCGATCCGCGGAACCCGCTGAGCGATCAGGAAATTACGGAAAAGTTTGCCGCGCTCGCCGAGGGTGTGCTTTCCGAGAGGGCGCAGAAAAAGCTGACCGATGCCATCTGGAACCTGGAGAAGTTCGGTCCGGTGAGCAACCTGATGGCGCTGATGAAAGCCGACGTGAAGAAGAAGGTAGCGCGCGTTAAGACACGGGTCTTGAGCAAGAGGAAGCATCGTTAACGTGTAGGGACAGCCGCCCCCGGCTGTCCACGGGCGAAGCCCGGAGCGTACTTCGGCGTGCAGTTGGACCGAAGGTTTGCCGTCTGACGGCGGCCGACAGCCGAGGGCGGCTGACGCTACACAGAATTGGAATTGTTATGGGCCAGACGATCACAGAAAAAATCGCACAGAAGCATCTAGCCGAAGGTCCCAATCGCCCGCTTCGCACCGGAGACTTCGTCTCCATTCGCCCGTTCCATGTCATGACCCACGACAACACGTCCGCCGTCATGAGCAAGTTCAAGGGCATCGGTGCAAAGAAGGTCCATGACCCGAAGCAAATCGTCTTTACCCTTGACCACGATATTCAGAACAAGGACGAGGCCAACCAAAAGAAATATCGCTCGATTGAGGCGTTCGCGAAAGAGCACGGAATCGATTTCTATCCCGCGGGGTCGGGCATCGGGCACCAGATTATGGTTGAGCGCGGATACGTCGTGCCGGGATCGTTCGTCGTTGCGTCCGACTCGCATTCGAACATGTACGGCGCTTTGGGAGCTGTCGGAACACCGATCGTTCGCACCGATGCCGCGGCCGTGTGGGCGACGGGCGAATTCTGGTGGCAGATCCCACGCAGCATCCAGGTGGTTCTCGAAGGCAAGCTCGCCGAAGGCGCTACGGGAAAAGACGTCATCATTACGCTGTGCGGGCTCTACAACCACGACGAGGTTCTGAACTCGGCGGTAGAGTTCTCGGGACCCGGCGTCGAATCCCTGTCGATGGATGCGCGCTTCTCCATTTCCAACATGAGCACCGAATGGGGACCGCTGGTGGGATGGTTCCCGGTCGATTCGGTCACGATCGATTACCTGAAGGGTGTTCACGCGAAACTCAAGGCGCAAGGCGTTGAGCGCTTTACTGAGCAGGACATTGCGAACTGGGAGAAGAACCCGCCGCGTCCCGACCCTGACGCCGTCTATGCCGCCCGCATCACGCTTGACCTCAGCCAGGTCACGCCACATGTGTCGGGCCCTGACACGGTGCAGGCGATGTCCTCGCTGTCTGAGATCGCGGATAAGAAAGTTGCGATTAACAAGGCATATCTTCTCTCCTGCGTGAACTCGCGTGTGGAAGATCTGGAAGCCGCGGCGAAGGTTCTGAAAGGGAAGAAGGTCGCGTCCGGCGTGCAGTTTTATCTCGGAGCCGCGAGCAAGTGGGTTCAAGAAGAGGCCGAGCGCCGCGGCATATGGCAGACGCTGGTGGACGCCGGCGCGCATACCCTTCCTGCGGGATGCGGCCCTTGCATTGGTCTCGGCGTCGGCCTGTTGGAACCGGGAGAGGTCGGTATCTCTGCAACCAATCGCAATTTCAAAGGCCGCATGGGATCGCGCGATGCGAAGTGCTATCTGGGTAGCCCGGAGGTCGTCGCAGCTTCTGCGGTCGCCGGATACATCACCGGCCCGCACGCGATGGCGGATCGCCCGCTGGCGAAGACCTACACTGAGTTCTCAAGCGGAGCGGCGGCGGAGAAGGTTGATATTCTTCCCGGCTTTCCCGAGCGCGTAAAAGGCCGTCTGATTTTTATGCCGCAGGACAACGTGAACACCGATGCCATCTACGGCAAGGACTATACATATCGCGACGACATGACGCCGGAGATGATGGCGAAGGTCGTGATGGAAAACTATGATCCGCAATTTGCAGCCCGCACCAATGCCGGCGACGTCATCGTGAGCGGTTTTAACTTCGGCACCGGATCAAGCCGCGAGCAGGCTGTCACATGCCTGAAGGCGAAAGGAATTCCCCTGGTCATTGCGGCGAGTTTCTCGCAGACGTATTTGCGCAATGCGTTCAATAACGGATTTCTGTGCATCGAGGTTCCGGAGCTGGTGAAGCGATTGCGCGAGCAGTTTGCGAAAGAGATCGGCGCGAAAGAGAAGACGATTATCCCGGGAGATGACATCGATATCGATTTTACCTCGGGCGTAATTCACTGGCGCGGAGAAGGTTTCCCGTTCCCGGCGTTGGGGAGCGTTCCGCAGTCTTTGGTGATTGCGCAAGGAGTGGAAAACCTAGTAGCGAAGCGTTTAGGGCTGTCATAAAAAAGGCTAACCACAAGGGACACGAAGGTTCACAAAGGAAAATCGAATCATTCTTGCATTCCTTCGTGTTACTTCGTGTCCTCTGTGGTTAAACGATCTTCATAGGAGCTCATATGGCGAAACATACCGTAGTCTCGATGCCCGGAGATGGCATCGGAAATCAGGTTCTGCCCGAATCGATTCGGGTCTTGAAGGAAGTCGGCTTCGACGCCGAGTACATTCACGCCGACATCGGCTGGGACTGCTGGTGCGACCAGGGCAATGCTCTGCCCGACCGCACGATCGAGTTGCTGACCAAGCACAAGCTCGGCTTGTTCGGCGCCATCACCTCCAAGCCGAACAAGGAAGCGCAGAACGAGTTGAAGGCCGAACTGCGTGGCAAGGGCTACGTCTATTACAGCCCGATCGTGACCATGCGGCAGAAGTTCAACCTCGATATCTGCATGCGCCCGTGCATCGGATTCATCGGCAATCCGCTGAACTACATTCGCAAACGTACCGATGGCGCCTTCGATGAGCCGAAACTCGATACCACGGTATTCCGCCAGGGCACAGAAGGCATGTATGTCGGAGTTGAGTGGACCAATCCGCCGGAGAATGTTCGCGCCGCGTTGAACACGCATCCCCGCTTTAAGAACTTCGCCAACGTGCCCGGCCCGGAATTGGCCATCAGCACCCGCGTGATCACGAAAAATGCCGCGCGCCGCATCGTGACTGCTGCGTTCGAGTACGCGAAGAAGCGCGGCTTCAAGGGCGTCACCATCTGCGAGAAGCCGAACGTGGTGCGTGAAACTTCCGGCATGATGGAAGAGACCGCGAAAGAAGTCGCCAAGAACTATCCTGGCATCTCGCTGTGGTCCACGAATATCGACGCGCAGCTCATGTGGCTGAACAAGAATCCTGAAGACTACAACGTGATCGTAGCCTCGAACCTGTTCGGCGACATTCTTTCCGACGCCTTCGCCGGCCTGGTCGGTGGCCTTGGTTTTGCTGCTTCAGGAAATATCGGCGATGAAGTGGCGGTGTTCGAGCCCACGCACGGCTCTGCCCCGAAATATGCTGAGTTGAATCCGCCGATCGTCAATCCGATCGCCATGATCCTCTCGGCCGCGATGATGCTCGACCACGTCGGGGAGGGCGCGAAAGCCGACCGCATCCGAAAGGCAATCGCCGACGTCGTCCAAGAAGGCAAAGTCAGGACATATGACATGATGCGCATCTCAGGGGGATCGAAGGCGATCAGCCAGGGGGCCGCGAGCACGGTGCAAATGACCGATGCGATCCTGGAGAAGCTGGCCAAACAAGTGCCGGCCAGCGTTGGCAGATAAAAGCATCGGAGTAGCCGATTCGTACAGCGATCGACTACGAAGCGGGGTACACTGCGTCGTGCTGTACATTGGTGAGTTATGAGCACTCCCGCCGAATCCATTCGCGCCGCCGAAGCCGGACATTGGGGCAAGGACATCCGCTCCGACCTTCACGTCGCGTTCGAGCCGCGCGATCGCGGAGGTCTGGAGATCAGCCTGGAATCGCGAGTCGATCTTTATTACGGAGATTCGATTCGCGCGCAGGCCCGGCAAGTGCTGGAGACACTGGGAGTCAAGAACGCCCAAGTCAGGATGCATGACGAGGGCGCGCTGCCCTATGTGATTTCGGCGCGTCTGGAAACAGCTGTAAAAAGGGCGGGATTGGCCGCCGATCAGAAAGCGCTTCCGGAAGCGATGCCGCTGCCGAATCCTTCGGCGAAGGACCGCCTGCGCCGTTCGCGTCTGTATTTGCCGGGGACCGAACCCAAGTACGCGATCAACGCGGGGCTGCATGAGCCGGATGCGATCATTCTCGATTTGGAAGATTCCGTTCATCATGCCGAAAAAGATGCCGCGCGGATCCTGGTGCGCAACACGCTTCGCGCCGTTGATTTCGGCGCCTGCGAACGCATGGTACGCATCAACCAGCTTCCGCTCGGGCTCCAGGAACTGGTCGAAATCGTTCCCGAATCACCAGACCTCATCCTGGTTCCGAAAGTCGAATACGCCGAGCAGTTGGGCGAAGTCGATCGCATGGTGAACGAGCTCAAGCTGCGTTACCAGATCAACCGGCCGATCTGGCTCATGCCAATTATCGAATCCGCTTTAGGCATAGAGAATGCCGCCCCCATTGCAGCCGCGAGTCCTAACGTAGCCGCACTCACCATCGGGCTGGAAGACTATACGGCTGATCTCGGGGTTGCAAAGACTTCGGAGGGCAGGGAGTCGCTCTATGCTCGCTCAAAGCTGGTCCATGCGGCAAAAGCGGTTGGTGTCCAGGCGATCGATTCCGTCTTCGGCGATGTAGGGGACATGGATGGCCTGCTGCGTTGGGGGCAGAATTCTCGCGCGATGGGTTTTGAAGGCATGGGCTGCATTCATCCCTCGCAGATACGCGTGATTCACGAAGCGTTCGCCCCGACGCAAGCAGAAATCGAGAAAGCCCTGAAAATCGTCACCGCGTTTGAAGAAGCGCAGCAGAAAGGCCTCGGGGTCGTCAGCCTGGGCTCGAAGATGATTGATCCCCCGGTGGTCCATCGCGCACAGAAATTAGTGGCGCGTGCCAAACAGATGGGCAAAGCATAGTTTTCCTTCGTGTAACTTAGTGTCCTTGGTGGTTAAAGGGTTTAAGACTCGGTAACCTCAGTGTCCTCCGTGGTGAAGAATTTCTAAATGCCGGAACGCATCGAACTCGCGCAAAACGCCGCCGGACGCATGGTTCCCGCCATGGTGAATGGCAAGCCGCAGATCCCCTACATCGGTGTAGGGAAGTACCAGCCGCGCGGACGCAAGCAAGCCCCGCCCGTGCGCTCCAGCAAGGATTATCCCGAAAACGGCGACAAGAGGGTCAGCGACCTCGAAACCGCGCTGCGCAACTGCGGCCTGCGCGATGGCATGACAATCTCCAACCATCACCATCTGCGGGACGGGGACCGGGTCGCTCTGATGGCTCTGGAGGCCGCCGCGCGCATCGGAGTGAAAGACCTGCTGTGGTTTCCCAGCGCGTCGTTTCCCTCGCAGAAGAGCGCGATCGATCTGATGGAGAAGGGCGTCATTCATCATATTGAAGGCAGCATGAACGGCCCGCTTGGCGACTACTGCACGCAGGGAAAAATGCGCGGCATGGGCGTGCTTCGTTCTCATGGCGGCCGCTGGCAGGCAATTCAGGACGGCGAAGTCCACGTGGATATCGCTGTCATCGCGGCCCCCACCGCCGATGCCTTCGGAAATGCGGATGGCTCGCACGGCAGATCCGCGTGCGGCTCTCTCGGCTTCGCTCTGGCGGATTCCATGTACGCCGACCACGTCATCGTGGTCACCGACAATCTTGTGCCGTTTCCCTGTATTCCATGGCAGATCCAGGGCAACAACGTTGACTATGTTGTGGAGGTGGACTCCATCGGGGATCCCGCGAAAATTGTTTCCGGCACGACCCAGATCACGCGCTCGCCCGATCGTCTTCGCATTGCTGAATTCGTCGCCAGTTTTCTCCGCGAAGCCGGAATCATGAAAAATGGATTTTCCTTTCAGGCAGGCGCTGGGGGCATTGCTCTCGCCTTCGTGCAATACCTGAAAGCGATGATGAAGGAAGACGGCGTGAAAGCCCGTTTTGTGCGCGGCGGTTCTACTAAGTTCTTAGTCGAATTGCTGAACGAGGGCCTCACCGACTACATCCTCGACGGACAAACCTTCGACCTTGCCGGAGTTCAGTCGATTGGCAGCGATCCCCGTCACGTTTCAACCTCGCCCTTCACCTCCTACAACTATCACGGGAAAGGGAACTTTGCTTCCATGGTGGACGCTGTTGTTCTCGGCGCGACCGAGGTGGACGTGAACTTCAACGGCAATGTCGTCACCCACTCCGACGGCCGCCTGCTTCACGGTATTGGAGGCTGGCAGAATTGCCTTGCCTCAGGCTGCACCATCCTGGCGGTACCTTCGTTCCGCGATCGCATTCCGGTGATCGTGGACGAAGTCACCACCCTGACCGGCCCTGGCGAACTCATTGACGTCATCGTGACTGAGCGCGGTATTGCCATCAACCCGCGACGGCAGGACCTCATGGATGCCACCAAGAACTCGAAACTTCCGATCCGGCCGATTCAGGACATTAAGGCTGAAGTTGAGCGCATCTGTGGAGGGAAACCCGCAAAGCCGAAACTCACCGATAACCCGGTTGCCGTCGTGAAGTGGGTGGACGGCACCGTGCTCGATACAGTCTGGCAGATTTCCTGAGTCCCTTCGCAGGACATCCCCTGGAGACGCAGCTTACTGCGTCTCCACAGGATTACTCTACTGTTGCAGGTTGATCTGCCCATCCAGCTCAAATCCCGTATCGTTGTCAATGATGTAGGCATTCGAACTGGAAACCAGGTACATCGAAAGCCCAATCGTGTTGGTGGCTCCCGGGATCGTTCCTGTAATCCGTCCATTGGATGAAACCGTGTAGGTTCCAGTCAAGAATCCGGTGGTACTTGTCGAACCATTCGAATTCACGAACTCGTTCAGGATCAGCCCTCCCTTTCCGTCGAACTGCAACGTTGCAACCCGGTCCAGAGTTGAGGTGCTGCCCCCGGTCTGGATGGTAAATCCGTTCATGAGGAACGCGAACTGGCCATTGACGGATGCATTCGAGAAGTTGCTTCCCACCTGCGCGTCCGCGGTTCCGTCAGAAAGCTGCGTTGAACTGTTAGTCAGAAAGAATGCGCGCGTCGGACTCACCATCCAGTAGATCTGACTGCCACTTCCGATCGTCACGGCAGCACGGCCGGTCGCCGCCATCGTGTAACTGCCGGTAAAGGCCGAGTTCAACGTCACGTTCCCGTCCGTCACATTGTCGAATGCGCCCGCGGTAATGCCGCCATTGCCGTCAGCCATGAACCGGCCGGCGGTCCGTATTCCACCAAAAAGGCTCGTCGTATCGCCGCTCGCGCCGAAGGCAAACGGCCCGTTCAGCGAAGCATTGGTGAAGGTTGTGGTGCTCTGCCTTTCTGCCCGCCCCAGTCCGGTGACGCCGCCATCGGTGGTCAGAAAACGAAGATTGTTGGCATCCACCACGTAATAGATGAATGTCGTGCTTACCGCGCTTCCGTCGGTTATCGTGCCCGACGCTCGTCCCAGCGTTGCATCAGGCGTGTTGAACAGCGCGCTGCTCAAGGCCACTGAAGTCAATGTCGAACCGAACACCAGGGAATCCTGGGAATTGGCGCCGGTGGTGATCGTTCCTGCGCTGAGACTGAAAGATCCCACGTAGCTGGTGGGGGTACCGCCCGTGGTAAGACTCCGGCGCTTAAACACGAAGGTGCCGCTGGGGGCCGCTGCGAAGGCTGTGGTGTCTTGCTTCTCGGCGATGCCGCCACCGCTGAATGTCGTGTCAGCCTCCGCCAAGTAGACCTTGGAACTGCTCACCAGCGTGATCGCGTAGGTGAGGCTTCCGCTGGGAAAGCTGAATACCAGGCTTCCCGTGCCGTCATTGGAGATCGAGTACGTGCCGCTGATCGTGCTCGACGTTGCTGACCCTTCCGAGAAATCATCCACTACCGTGGTAAGCGCGCCCGCCCCATTCGCGGAGAACACCCCGGCACGTACGTAGGGAACGCCTGTTCCTGAACTGAAATCAAAGCCGCTGACCTGGTAGACGTACTGCCCGCTCAGGCTGGCATTGGAGAAATTACCCGTGGGGGTCGGTGGAGGATTGTTGTTGCTGTCGGATCCGCATCCCGCGCACAATGCCAACGCTATCAATCCCAACGACAAATATAGTTTCCGCATAGTTTGTGCAGCGCACGCTGCTGCTCCTTGAAATATTATGGAAAGTTTCTGAGATGCAAGCCCCGCCGTTCCCTGCAGCATCTTTTTACCTTCTAACACACTTTGCGGGGGAAAGTTGCTGCAGCGACAGCTTTTACAAACAATGACAGAGTGTCATGCAGGATTCTCGCGCAGTTTGCGAAGGTTTTCCCCATTGCGGAATGCCTCGGTTCCTCCCGCGCACGTGGTGGAAAAAGCTCCCACGCGGTTTCCTTCTGCCAGGCAAGCCACCACATCATCGCCTCGAACAAAGCGGGACAGAAATCCGGCATCGAAGCTGTCGCCGGCTCCCACTGCATCCACTACCGTTACTTCACAAGCCTCGCGGGTAATTCGCTCGCTGCCTTTCTGCGCGATAGCACCCCTCTTGCCGCACTTCACAACCACCAGCGGTACTTGTTGGGCCAACCAGGACACTGCTTGTTCCAGATCGGATGTGCCCGCAATGCGGCACGCTTCCCGTTCGTTGGGCATGAACAGGTCCACGTAGCGCAGAGTCTCTAACAATCCCCCTTGCCAACGGTCGTCAGGGTCGTCGTTGGTATCGAGCGAGGTGCTGAGTCCCGACTCCTTCATGATCTTGAACAGCTCTGGAATGTGAGGCTGCAGTCCGGTCTGGAGATAAAAAGATGACAGATGAAAATGCCGCGAACTTTTCAGGTACTCGAGATCAAGATGCTCCCATTTCAGCTCTGCTATGGTGCCGGAATAGGTAACCATGTTGCGCCATTGCTCGCGTTGCAGAATAACGGTGAGCCCGGTCTTGCTGCCGGGCAATACTTTTATGCAAGACGTATCCACTCCCGCTTCTCGCAGGCGAGCCGCGCCGATTTCGCCAAACTGGTCGGCTCCGATGGCCGACACAAATCCAACTTTCTGCCCGAGTGCTGCCAGGTTGTGGGCCAGGATGGAGGAGGAACCGCCCAGCGTCAGCATCATGTCCTTGGCCAGGAATTCGCGCTCGCGCGCCAGTTCTTCCGGCACGCCATAAAGAATCAGATCCAGGTTGAGCTCGCCAGCAATAGTGATGTCGAATTGGGGCATCAAGTGAGGACGGCAGAGTACCTCCCCTACTATACGGCAGCAGGCTCACTCACTGGCAAGCGGTTCGGGCGGGCCCTTGCGGGTATTTCGGACCGCGGATGGTTCAGGTTTTGGAACCGCCCAGTTCACAATCCGGTATCCCAGCAATAACGCCAGCACAAAGGCATATTGCAAGGGCTTGCGGATATCCGCCTTAACCAACCAGAGGTAGTGGACCACACTCGCAATCGCGCTGAAGTAAATCAACCGGTGCAGCAGGTTCCAATTCCGGCCGCCCAGGCGCCGGATCCATCCCCTGGTCGAGGTGATGGCCAGCGGGATCATCAAAACCAATGCAGTCATTCCCGCCGTGATGAACTTGCGTTTCCCGATATCGACCAGCATCTCATGCAGATCGAAAAACTTGTCCAGCCACACGTAGGTCGTCAGGTGAAGTGAAGCGTAAAAGAAGGCAAACAGCCCCAGCATTCGCCGGAAGCGGATTAGCCACAGCTGCCCGGTCAACTTGCGAAGCGGAGTGATAGCAAGCGTGATCAGCAAAAAGATCAGGGTCCAATCGCCGGTTGAGTGCGTGACCTTCTCAATCGGGTTTGCTCCGAGATCGCCGTGGTAAGCACCCCAGCCAAGAATGCCGAGTGGAACCAGGCAAGCCACAAAAACAGCGACTTTGAAGTATCGGATCATCACAACAGTGGGCACATGGCGCCTAGCGCGATCAGACTTTTAGGTCGGCTGCGCGAAGTAGTTTCCCTAACGGCCAGGTGCGAATTGCCATTGCTGCTTTAGAAGTTCTTCTTCAAGTCCATCCCCGAGTAAAGGCTCGCCACCTGGTCGTATCCGTTGAACATCAGCGTGGGGCGTTTGAGGAATTCTCCCAAGCGCCGCTCCTTGGCCTGGCTCCATCGCGGATGGTCCACGTTGGGATTGACATTCGCGTAAAACCCATATTCGTTGGATGCGGTTTTTTGCCAAGTATTCAAAGGCTGCGAATCGGTGAACCGGATCCGCACGATCGCCTTCGCGCTCTTGAATCCGTACTTCCATGGCAGCACCAGGCGCAGCGGCGCTCCGTCCTGATTCGGCAATGCCTCGCCATACATTCCGAAACACAAAAGTGCCAGCGGATGCATGGCTTCATCGAGCCGCAGGCCTTCAACATAAGGCCAGTCGAGGACCGGCACTCGTACTCCCGGCATTTGCTTCGGATCGTTGGCTGAGGTGAATTCCACGAATTTCGCTTTCGGCAATGGCTCTGCCTTCTTGATCAGTTCACTCAACGAAAACCCGACCCACGGAACTACGATGGACCACCCTTCCACGCAGCGGTGCCGGTAAATGCGCTCTTCGGGCGAAGCCAGCTTGATAATGCTGTCCACATCCAGGACTTGTTTCTTCTTTACCAGCCCGTCGACGGTCACAGTCCAGGGACGAGTTTTGAAGTTCTTCGCCAGGTCGGCCGGGCCTTCCTTGTCGGTCGAGAACTCGTAGTAATTGTTGTAGTGGGTCACGTCAGTGTACGGCGTGATTTTTTCGCTCGTGGAAAAGGAACTCTTCTGGATGCCGTCGATGTTCGCACTGGCATGCGCAATGACGGACGGAGACATCGCCTCCCGAACTCCGATACCGGCAATCATCGCTCCGCCGGTCAGCGCTGTCCCAGTCAGAAATGCCCGGCGATTCATGTACAGCGACTTAGGCGTAATCTCGGAAGATTTCAAATCCTCCGCCTTCTTAATCAGCATCAATCGGCTCCCACGATGAGTACGGGCATTAGCCCTTTATGGATGTATCGGTTTCCTGCTAGATAGGACGCAAATGCCGGAGAAAAGTTGCACCGCACCGATGCGCCTCATGGTGGAGTGCAGGATCTACAATTGTGGTTCGCTGGAGGGATTGCCGAGAATCTCGCGTACTTTGCGCGAGAGGGCCTGCAGGGTGAAGGGCTTTTGCAGGAATGCCGTTCCCGAATCCAACACGCCCTGGTGGATGATGGCGTCTTCGGTGTAACCGGACAGAAACAAAACTTTAGTGCCCGGCCTGACTTTGCAGAGGGCGTTGGCAAGTTCGCGTCCCGACATTCCCGGCATCACCACGTCTGTTATCAGGACATGGATCTCGTCCTGGTAGGCAGCGGCAATTCTCATGGCGGCCTCGCCATGACTCGCCTCCAGCACCGAGTAGCCTCGGGCTTCCAGCGTGTCTTTGACAAGCTGCCGCACGCAGTCCTCGTCTTCCACCAGGAGCACGGTTTCCGACCCGCCGGTAGCCACCTGGGCAGTACGGGTATGATGCGCCGGTTCGGCCGCCTCCTCGACTCGCGGCAGGTAAATTCGGAAGATCGTGCCGCGTCCCACTTCGCTTTGAGCAAAAATGTAGCCGCCGGTCTGCTTAATAATTCCGTACACGGTCGAGAGCCCCAGGCCGGTTCCTTTTCCTTTCTCCTTGGTGGTGAAGAAAGGCTCGAAGATGCGCGATTGCGTTTCCCGGTCCATCCCTTGTCCGGTGTCGCTGATGGAGAGCATCACATAGCGCCCAGGCTGTATGTAGCTGTATTGCCGCCGTAAGTCATCGCCCAGGCCGACATTGGACGTCGAGATGGTGATCTTTCCCCCGTTCGGCATCGCGTCCTTGGAGTTCACGACCAGGTTCATGATCACCTGTTCAATCTGCCCGGCGTCTGCGCGGGTACGGCCCAGGTCTGCGGCAAGCTTGGTGATCAACTCGATGTTCTCTCCGATCAGCGGTCGCAACAGGCGCTCCATGTCAGAGACGATGCTGTTTACATCCACCACCTTCAATTCGAGCAACTGTTTTCTGCTGAAGGCCAGCAGTTGCCGGGTGACGGTTGTGGCGCGATCGGCGGCCTGCTGTATGGCCTCGATCTTCGGCAGCAATGGATTGCTGCGGTCTGTGTTTTCGAGCAGTACCTCGGTATAACCGCTGATCACCATCAGCAGGTTATTGAAGTCGTGGGCAACGCCCCCGGCCAGACGTCCGACCGCCTCCATCTTCTGGGCCTGGCGGAACTGATCTTCCAAAACTCGCCGCTCGGTCACGTCCTCGGCGATCAACTCAAGGACCGGGTCCGGGCTTTCCGCACTGTCTACCGCTCTCCCGCTCAGACGGACCGTGATCTCGCTTCCGTCCTTCCGTTTCCAGCGGGCTTCTACGTTGTCAATCTTCGCGCCGCGCTGTAACTCGCCCATCAGCCGGTCGTGTTCTTCTTTTTCTACAAATACGCCGGATTTTGAATTCAGCGCCAACAACTCTTCACTCGAGCCATATCCCAACATCGCAACTAGCGCCGGGTTCACATCCAGGAAAGTGCCGTTCAGCGTGGATCGAAAGATTCCGTAAACCGCACTCTGCACCAGCGACCGGTATCGCAACTCCGATTGCCGCAGGGCCTCTTCGTGCCGCTTATGCTCAATCGCGCTCGCCAGTTGCTGGGAAACAAACATCAGGATCTCTTTATCTTTTTCCCCGAAGCGCACGTTGCTTGTATAACTCTGGACCACCACCACCCCAAAGACGTGGTTCGCGACTTTCAGGGGCACTCCCAGCCAGTCCAGCGAAGGCGCTCCGATCAGTTCCACTTCTCCGCAGGCCACCAGCGCGTCGAACACCTCAGGTGTGCACAGCAGGGGTTCCCCAGTGCGCAGCACGTACTCGGTCAGGCCTCGTCCTAACTTCTTGCGCGCAGGGGCGGGGTCTACCTCGTCAACGAAATAGGGGAAGCTGAGGGTTTGGGTGGTGGCATCGAATAGTGCGATGTAGAAATTCCGCGCATACATCAACTCTCCAACGATGCTGTGAATCGAAGCGTAAAACTGCTGCAGATCCTTCGCGGAACTCGTCTTCTCCGCGATGCGATAAAGGGCGGAGTGCAACGCCTCTGCTCGCTTTCGGTCCGAGATATCGCGATAAAGAACATAGGATGCGACTTTCTTTCCGCCGATGAACACCGGCGCAGCCGCCATGAACACATCCACCAGCGACCCGTCTTTGCGCTGCCGCTTGGTTTCAAGGGCAATCTTCTTCCCATTGGCGAGATGTTCGCCCACCCAGCGCGTCTCCGCCGTGCGATCCGGAGGCACGATCAGGTCATCAATTCGCCGGCCCAGCGCTTCTTCTTCGCAATATCCAAACAGCTTGGTGAATTCGTTATTCACGCGCACGATGGTGAAATTGTCAACGATGCTGACTGCTTCGGGAGCGCACTCCACCAGGTCTTCTAGATAGGCCCGCTGAATGGCGATGCTGTTGGGATCAATACCTTCGGAGGTGGGTTGCCCGGCCCGGGAGAGAGTCGGCGTGCCCCGCCCCAGGGCGTCTTTAAGTTGCTGGGCCCTGGCGAGGTCAGACTGGTTCGCTGAACGGGTGAACTGATCCCCCATCACCCTTCCTCCCCTTTTCGAAATGATGGCAAATCTGAATGGTAGTTCGAGTGAACTGCAATCGAAAGTTACTGAGGTAATGTTGATTGGGCAGGTGCGGGAATGGATCAACTGCGGACGGTCAGCATCTCACAAACGCGCTCCACCGTGACTCGCTGTTCGGTGGTGAGCGTGAGAAACTCGAATCCATGCCGCAGTCCTTGCCGGTAGCGCACGATCGCCCGCAACTTCATCGGAAGCGCCGTCAACGGCAAAGCTAACTCCATGGAGACCACCTCCCCCGGTTCCAGTTCGCCGGTCAGCGTAGCTCCAATGCCGTCCATTCCCAGTTCGCTCGAACGTCCCCAAAAGTTCAGGTTCTCGCCATCACGAAACACCTGGACCGACACCCGGATATCCAAACCGTGCCGGGGATAGCGGCGCCGTCGGTCAAACGAATCGGGAGTAGGAGTTTTCTCCGGCATGCCTGGGATTTACTGAAAACGGTCAGTTTCCATGTAGCGGATACCCCGGTTCAAGTGGAAGTTTTCCGCCGACCTTGATCACAGTAACGCCGCCGTTGATCGAGTATACGTCCACCAGTCCAATCGCCCCTGGCATGTTCTCTACTTTGTTGACCAGGTCTTCGTCCGAGCTCACCACCATGATGGCGGGATGGTTGGTGCGGCCGTGATTGGCAGCCGCGATCATTGCCGATACCTCTTCCTTGCTCATCCCGTAGACCTTCTCCAGGACCACCTTCATATCGGTGGAACCAGGATCCCGGGTGACGAACGTCAATGGTTTTCCATCCGGCCAGCGACTGATCTGCCCTTTGCAGATCTTTATCAGCTCCGGCATGGCGATGGTGATCGCGCTGTTGGTTTTGTTCGACACGACGGCAATGTCTTTCGCCGCCAGCGGAGCGCTGCCTGCGATTGCGAGCATCAATGCGAGCACACCTTGCCTTAGCAAGAGTCCCTCATCCTGGTGTGAAGTAACAAACTCGCTAGATTGTCCTCGAAGCCGCATTCCCGCTCAACGCCGAAAAGTCCATGTACCACCGGCGTCAATCAAACTTTAGTTTCGGGGACACACCAGGTGGATTCGGGCAATGCGGAGCGGCGTGCCCGCCGATCTCGCCCCTGTCATCTTGTTGCACTGATCAAGCAAAAAAGGCGGAGCAACTTCGCTCCGCCTGCTGCTTTCTCCCGGAAAAATCAAGTCAGCAGCTCAACTCTTTACGGGCAAAACGCCAAGTGGCCGATTGCTGCTTTTCACGCAGCCGCGTCAATGGCCACCCGCCGGTAGGCCAAAATAATGTCGCTCTTGCTGATCATCCCCAGCAAACGGCTCTCTTCTCGCCGCGAGACTACAGGGAAGTTTGCCAGGTGCCGCTCCCGCATTCGCTCTACCACTTCATGAATGGTCTGGTCGGGGTAGGCCGATTGTACCTCGCGCGTAAAGACCGCAGCGACGGTCACCTTGGGCCGCTCGCCGCGGTCAATTTTTGTCACGTCTGACATGCTGATGATCCCGCACAACTCGCAATCTTCGTTGACTACCGGCAACGCGAAAACCTCTTTTGCAAACATGATCTCCTGCACCGCATCCAGCGAATCCTCCGGAGCTACCGCGGGAGCCTCGGTCATAACATCCGATACGCGGACACCCGATAGCACATGCAACGGTCCCGCCGTTGCCGCCTGGCCGCCGAAAAACTCCGGATAAGCGGCCATTCCATGTTCTGCCAGGTCCAAGCCGTGCAGTTCCTCGGCCTCGCTCACCCGCAGTCCCGTGATCGCCTCCACGACTTTGAACAACACCACCGAAGCCACCAGTCCGTAAGCGATGGCCGTCGCAGTCCCCAGCAATTGCACGCTGAAGTGCACCGTGTAGCCGTGGAACCCATTTGGAATCATCGGGGCCCAGAAACCGGCAGCCAATCCGCCCAGCAATCCGGGGATCGCATGGACCGGTCCAACTCCGCAGGGATCATCAATCTTCAATTTTCGCTCCATCCAGCGGGCGGTGAACGGAATCTGGGCGCCTGCGACGATCCCGATCAGCACCGCAAAGAGGGGATGAACAAGATGCACCCCTGAGCAGATTGCCACGGCGCCTGCCAATCCGCCGTTCGGTGTAACAATCGGGTCGGGCTTGTCAGTGGCCCAGGTCCAAATTAGAGAACCGACGATGCCGCCGGCCATCGCCGCCAACGTGTTGATCGCAACCAGCGGCAAATCGGCTGCCATGTTGCCGTAAGAGGGGACGGATCCCAGGTTGAACCCAAACCAGCAAAACATCAGCAGCAGCGCACCTGTGCCCATCATCGGCACGTCATGGGCTTTTGACTGGGTGCGACGGCGTCCCAGGTAATGTGCACCCATCAAGCCAACGATTCCGCCAACCGCGTGAACGCCCAGCGATCCGGCATAGTCCTGCACCCCCAGCCGTGCCAGCGGCCCATTCCACAGGATGTAGGCGAAGATCGGATACACCACGCCGACGTAGAGCGCGGCGAAAAGGAGGTATGCGGAAAACTTCATGCGTCCGGAGAAGCAGCCGCTCGGAATCGCGCAGGAAACCAGCGCGAACATCAGCGACACATAAAACGCGATGGAATGCCCACCGTCGTTAATAAACTGCCAGGGCAGATGCCATCCGTTCGGCAGCGCCGCGATCGGCCATCCGTACTGCTTGATGGCGAACCCGCCCACCAGGAACACGATGATCCCCAGCCCCAGGTGTCCCGTCATCTTCATCATGACGTTGGTGACGTCGCGCGATCGTACCTGTCCACCCTCCAGCAAAAAGAACCCGGCCTGCATGAGGAAGATCAGGCTTCCCATCGACAACAGCCACAACCAGTAGACATTCGTCTCCACGGCAACTCCTTGGCTTTGATTTATTCCGTATTCAAAGGGGAGAGGTTCGTACCGGGCTGGAATTTATTTACGTGGTTTGTTGCGTGTAGGGAAATTCAAACTTTTTATGAGCTCGATAAACTGAAGCCGAAACAGGCAAATACGATCAAAAGAGGTAGACCGTCCGGAATTGGCGCCCAGGTTCTTCCCGGTACCAGGTACCGGTTCCCAGCTATACTGTCCCAGGAACATGAGACGCGCTCTTCTGCTAACACTTATCTTCCTTACCGGTTGCTACAGCAGCACCCGTCCGCAGCATATTGGGAGCCCAGCCGCCGATTTCACGGTGCAGGATTCGGTGCGAAAAGTCACTCTCAGTGAATTCCGCGGCCAGGTTGTGGTTCTGAATTTCTGGGCCACCTGGTGCCCGCCGTGCGTGGAAGAAACGCCCTCCATGGTGGCTCTGCAGCAGCGCATGAAGGACAAAGGAATTGTTGTGCTCGCCGTCAGCATTGACGTGGACGAGAGCGCCTACAACCGCTTCCTCAAGCAATATGGAGTCACCTACCTGACGGTGCGCGATCCGGAGCGCAAAGTAAGCGACATGTATGGCACCTTCGGCTGGCCGGAAAGCTACATTATCGACAAGAAAGGTGTCATTCGGCGCAAGTTCATTGGCGCGGTAGACTGGAATTCGCCTGAAATCGTGCAGTTTCTGACCACGCTCTCTCAGTCCGCCTAGAAATCTACTGAACTTCAGGTTTGAGCGGCAAAGCCGGGATTCGTTAGGCGAATAAAAGGCGATTCGCGTGGCGGAACTTTCGCCAGGCTTTTTTCGTAACTCATATCAGAGTTGAGGAGACACGCCATGTTCTGCAACCAGTGCGGAACCCAGTTACAACCCGAGTTCAATGTCTGTCCCAAGTGCGGCCGGGCATTAAATGTCGCCACTCCGGCAACTGTCATTTCTTATCGTGATCGTCTCGAGCGCCACCTGCGCATCCTCGGGATTCTCTGGATTGTGCTCGGCGCCCTGTTCCTGCTGCCCTCCTTGTTTCTGATGGGTATCGGCGGCATCGCGCGGGTAGCCATCCCGTTTGAACCCGGGTTGGCCAGAACCCTTGGCCCGTTCGTGTTGTTCATGATGGGAGGCACGCTCCTGATCCTTGGCGCCGGCGGCATTCTGGTCGGATGGGGGCTGATGCAGCATCACTCCTGGGCCCGCATCGCTGCCATCGTGCTCGGCGTTCTCGCACTGTTCCATCCGCCATTCGGAACTGCTCTTGGCATTTACACTTTGTGGGTGCTGCTCTCCGGCGATGCCGGCAACGAGTATCAGCGCATGGCGAGTACAGCGTGATCCGTATCCCTCATGAACAGTGTTCGCATGGACAAGTGGCTCTGGGCTGCCAGGTTTTTCAAGACCCGTTCCCTGGCCGCCCGGGCCTGTGAGCTTGGCAGAGTCCAATCCAACCAACAGTTGGTGAAGCCGGCTCGCGAGGTTCGTGTCGGAGATCAACTCTTGGTCAAGACTGAGGGTGGCGATTTCCAGGTTGAAGTTTTGGCTTTGAGCGATGTTCGCGGCCCGGCGAGTGTTGCGCAAACTCTCTACCGCGAATCTGAAGCCAGCCGTGAACTGCGCCAGAAAGCGGCGGAGGAAAGAAAGCTACTGCGAACCTACACCCCAGCCCCCGCCGGCAGACCTTCGAAACGTGATCGCCGCCGCATCATCCAATTTCGTACCGGAAGGCCGCCAGCCAGCTAATCGTTACCACCGCACCTTGTTTTCCGGATCATCCACCAGTACCACGTCATACTTTTCCAGCATGGGCATCAGAACGTTCTCCAGTTCTTCTTTCCAAAGCCTTCCTTCATAGAATTTTGCTTTCATAGGTTCGCGGGACTCGAGATCAGGGAACCCACGCATGAAGAAGAACACGTCAGGATCTTCAACGGAAAGGAACGGGCCCAGGATCTTCATTCCGATCTCGTCGTGCGCAGGTACGGACTTGGTGCGAAAGATCTCCAGAAATTGCTCCCGCTTTCCCGGCTTGAGCTTGTAAGTTCGCATTTCGATGATCATGCGGCCCTCGCAATGTAATGGTTGCCGTCTGGCGAACAACGACCAGGAGCCCAACGCCCAACCACTATCTCACCACGCTTTCCAGCGCTATCGCCAACTCCTGGACCCCGCGACGGATCTCTTTCAGATCGAAGGCGGCGAATCCGAGCTGCAGGCCTTCCGGAATTGTGTGGCGCCTCCTATAGCGGCCCAGCGGCGTCGTATGTACCTTGCGGCTTGCGGCCGCGCTCGCGGCGGATTCGGCGTCGATCCCACGACCAAGCCATCCTACTGTCTGCAACCCCGCGGCGACTCCGGAAATCTCCAGCGAACCTGCAAGGCGCCGCTGGGCCTCTTCCAGCAACACTGATCTCCGCTCGGCATAGATCTGGCGCATACGCCGCAAGTGCCGCCCGAAATGCCCTTCGCTGATGAAATCATGAACGATCAGCTGATCGAGCAGGGGCGCGTGACGGGTCGTAATCGAGATCAGCGCAGCAACCCGTTCCGCCAGGTCCTGCGGCACCACCAAGTATCCCAGGCGCAATGAAGGGAAGAGTACTTTGCTGAAGCTTCCCGAAAACAGAACTGTCCCGTGCGTATCAAGCCCTTGAAGGGCGGGCACCGGACGGCCCGAATAGCGGTACTCGCTGTCGTAATCATCCTCAAAAATCATGGCCCCCGTGCGCTGCGCCCATTCGAGCAGCTGCAACCGGCGGGGAAGGCTCATTGCGATTCCCAGCGGAAACTGATGGCCCGGAGTGGTGTAAAGCAGTCGCGCGCGTCGGAACTGTTTTTCCGAAAACCTCACACCCTGGTCATCCAGAGTGACATAAGAAACTTCGGCTCCCATGGATGCAAAAACGTTAGCTGCGCCAGGATAGCCAGGATCTTCCATGCACACGCGATCTCCCGGATTCACCAGCAGTCGCACGCTCAGGTCGATCGCTTCCTGTGACCCCGCCACGATAGCCACCTGCTCTGCAGCACATTTCACCCCGCGCGACGTCGTCAGATAGTCGGCCAGCACTCGTCGCAGTGGCAGGTATCCCATGGCATCACAACCGACGAGTTGAGCCACGGATGCTCGGCGTAGCCGCCGCGCTGCGATCTGGGCCCATATCTCCGTGGGAAACAGGTTGACCGCCGGAAGGTTGGCGCGAAACGCACCGATGGGTCCGTCACCAAATCCAGGAAACGCTTTCACCCCTCTCGCACTCCCTGAGATCCGCCGGCGCGACGCCGCAGCAAAGGACTGTCCCCGTTCGCGCTCCGCTTTGTTGACCTTCAGCAGTTCGTCAGGGAGAGTGCGGCTTACAAAAGTGCCGGACCCGACGTTGCCTTCTATGTAACCCTCCGCTTTCAATTCCTCGAAAGCCCGCACGATGGTTCCCCGCGAAAGCCGGTATTGGCTCGCAAGGTCGCGGGTTGCCGGCAGGCGGATCCCCGGGCGCAGGTGTCCGGCGAGAATCTGCTCGCGCAAGGCTGCATAGAGCCAGCGATACGAGGTTTGGTCCGCAGTTCGGCCCGTCAGCGCCAGTTCGAAGGTGTGGGCTCGTTTCGACAAACGAATAATGGTCCAGCAGCACCACTATAAATGGACCTTTTCCGATGGTCCACTTCCCGGTATGGTCGGTACAGAAAGGAGCTGGCAATGAGGAAATGGATCGTCAGAATTCTCGCCCTTTCCGGTGTGCTGCTCGGGACGTCCCTGATCAATCCGGAGTCGATGGCGCAGACACAACGTCAAGTGTCGGTACGCGAGGCATTCTCCCATGCAATTTCCGCCCTTGATGGAAACAAGCTCACCGTCCAACTGGTAGAGGTCACCTACGGCCCTGGCGAGGCCTCCTTACCCCATACCCATCCCTGTCCGGTGATCGGCTACGTCGTTGAAGGCGCCATACGGACGCAGGTGAAGGGCGAAGCCGAAGCCACCTACAAAGCCGGCGAGAGCTTCTACGAGGCGGCAAACGGGGTCCACCAGGTCTCCGCCAATGCGAGTCGAACCGCCCCCGCAAAGCTTCTCGCCTTTTTTGTTTGCGATCACGAAGCGCCCCTCAGTTCCCAGGTGGCTGGAGGGCAGCATTGATCGCGCACAGCACAGCCTCGAACCCGCGCCGGACTGACGCAGAGCGCTGGGGTTTGCTCTATGCCCGCGTCGCGCTCGGCACGGCGTTTCTTTCAGCCGTCGCATCTCGCTTCGGACTATGGGACAGGACGCTTGACCTGAAGCACTTTGCCGGCTTCCTGCAATACGCCGCGGAGGTGAACTCCTTTCTACCGAAAGCAATGGTTCCGTTCACCGCGTGGGCTGCCACCATCGCCGAAACCAGCCTGGGAATTCTGCTTCTCCTGGGCTGGTGGCCACGTTGGGTTGCGTTTGCCAGCGCTATCTTGCTCGCCATGTTTGCCACCGCCATGGCCATCTCTTTCGGCCTCAAGTCGCCGATGGACTATTCGGTCTTCTCCGCCTCGAGCGCGGCTGTCTTGTTGGCGCTGAACAGTTCTGAACAGAGCAGCAAACAAATTACCGGGAGGGATGCACGATGAAACTGAAATGCCGAAACCTAGTGTCGCTGGCCGCTGTGCTCACAATCGCTCTTACAGTGGTTGGCTTTGCCGCTGAAAAACAAAACGATGACCAACTGCTCCGCGTGCGCGAGACGGTGTGGCGATCCTGGTTTGAAGGTGATACCAGGACTCTCGAGCAACTGGTTCCCGCCGGGACCATCGTGATGAGCGGTGGCGAGGAACCCTGGAAGAACCAGGATGACGTGATCAAGGAAGCGGTTGAATTTCATGCGGCGGGCGGAAAGCTCATTCGCCTCGAGTTCCCTCGCACCGAGGTCCAGCACTTCGGCGACGTTGCGATTATCTGGAGCAGCTACCTTGTCGAGACCGAAGTGGGCGGCAAGCGGAAATCCAGCACCGGCCGCGTCACCGAAATCTTCGTTCGGCAACACGGCCGCTGGACCAATCCGGGCTGGCATACCGAGAAGATGTGACAGATGATCTGGCGCTACTTCTCCACGAATGCCTTCAAGCGGCTGAGCGCCTGGTCCCATTGCTGTGACACGCGAGTCAGATAGTCTTGCATGTCGGCAAGGGGTCGCGGATCAAATTCGAACCGGCTCTCGCGGCCGGTTCGAACGCTTCGCACAATTCCGGCCCTTTCCAGAACGCGCAAGTGTTTGGTGATCGCCTGCCGCGACAACCTGGAGCCGCGTGTCAGCTGCGAGATCGAATAAGGCTGCCCGCTGCTGAGCCTCGCCACCAGTGCCAGCCTGGTCTGGTCACCGAGCGCGGCAAACGCGGGCGCGCGCGCCTCCCACTGGGCTGTTTCGCTCCTACGCCGCTTTTGCAACATATCGCTCGATGTTCTTGAGTTGTTCGGTCCAGCCGCCTTCATTCATGCGGAAGGCCTCAAGCCGGCGGTCCGCAGGGACCTTCTCAAAGCCGGACTCCTTCAGCACCAGCAGCGTGCCGGCTCCGGACTTCTCCAGCGTGAACTCCACCAGCGTGGGAGTCTCCTTCGAATAATCCCGCTTGGGGTCGACGCCATAAGGATGCCAGGTGTAGGAGAAGTACCGCTCCGGCTCCATTTTTTGCACCACCGCCTCCCACTTGAGGTGCTCGTAACCCGGATACGTCATATGCCCGGTCGAAACCTCTCCCGGAACGAAGGGTCCGTCCAGCTTCACCCGGAACCACTCCCCGAATTGCCGGTAATCGGTGAGCGCGCTCCACACCCGCGAAACGGGGGCGTTCAGTTCAATACGCTTCTCGATCACGTCATTCATGATTCGCAACCTCCGGGTTGCATATTAATCGCTTCTCCAGATAAAAGCAACCATTTGGTTGCGCATAAAGCCATCCGTTAGCCAAAAAAAACCAACCATCCACCATGAATCTCATCACCCCCGCCTGGAATCTATGGTCTGCAGAGTCCTGATTCAGGAGTCCCAATGGAACCGAGTCTTCAAAACACGATTGCACTCCTTACTCGCACCCCGGCCGTGCTGAATGCGTTGCTTCGCGATCTTCCGCAATTCTGGACGCTCGCTAACGAAGGCGAGAACACGTTTACGCCGTTCGAGGTTGTCGCCCATCTTATCCACGGTGAGCATGCGGACTGGATTCCCCGCGCGAGGATGATCCTGCAGTTTGGCGAGACGCGGGCGTTTGATGCCTTCGACCGCAGGGGACACGAAAAGGAGATGCAGGGCAAGTCGCTCCCGCAATTGTTGGATGACTTCGCCCGCGCGCGTTCTGAAAGCCTCGCCGGGCTCCGCGCGTTGAACCTTCAACCAGAAGACCTTTCCCGCCGCGGGCTGCATCCGTCATTGGGCATGGTGACTCTCTCGCAGTTGCTGGCCACTTGGGTCGCTCATGATTTGACCCATCTGCATCAGATTTCAAGAATCATGGCCGGTCAATACCGTGAGGCCGTCGGCCCCTGGAGCGTCTTTCTTGGAGTGCTGAAGTGCACGGGCCACAGCTCCGCTCCGTAATCCTGATCAACCTCTGAGCCCTGGGACGAGCAGAGCCACCCCAGGAATCGCGATGCTGAGGCAAATGTGACATATAAGCCAAGCTTGATCGTCTAGGTCTGTTACAACAAGCCCGCAACAACGACCTCCCGCTTCCTCCTGCGCACCCATGAACGTTTTGTCATTCCTTCTTCCCGTGCAATGCTTCACAATGTAGGGAAGAATCGCTGCGCTCGGGTCATGTCGGCATCTACCATCGGCCAAATCGTACTTTGCCTCACCTTGGCTGTAGGCAATGTTGCGTTTGCCCAGGTGAAATCTCCGCCTCCAGGAATCACCGTCTCCGTTCTCGACGAGAACGGGGTCGTCGTTCCCTCCGCGCGGGTGTTCCTGCGCCCCAATCCGCAATCTCCGGAACTGCACTGTGAGACCGACTTCACAGGCCGCTGCAAGCTTCCCGACGTGCCCGGCGGTACTTATCAGCTCCGCATCGAGAAAACGGGTTTTTACGTTCTGCTCATCCCGGCCCTGCAGCTTGGCGGCAATCGCGATGTAGAGGCTCGCCTGCTGCACCAGCAGGAGGTTCGGGAAGTCGTCAACGTGGCCGAACCCGCTCCTGTGATTGATCCCGCTCAGACTGCCTCGCAGGAGCAGATTACCGGACTGGAAATCATCGACGTTCCCTATCCAACCACGCGCGACTATCGCAACGTTTTGAATTTCATTCCTGGAGTGGTTCAGGACCAATTCGGCCAGCCCCATCTTGCCGGCGCGGAAATCTACCAGGCCCTGACGCTGCTGGACGGTTTCAACGTGACCCAGCCCGCAAACGGGCAACTGCTGGCCCGGGTCAGCAGCGATGCCTTCCGCAACATAAACGTCGAGAGCAGCCGGATTCCCGCAGAATACGGCAAGGGTTCCGCCGGCGTCCTGCAGTTGAACACCGGCATTGGCGACGATCACTACCGCTTCTCCGCGACCAACTTTCTGCCCTCGGTGCAGAACCGCAAGGGACTGAACTTCGACAAGGTCGATCCACGCTTCACCGTCTCCGGACCGATCGCGAAAGGGAAGATCTGGTTTTACGACGCGCTCGAAGGCGAGTACGACAATGTCATCATTACCGACCTGCCCGACGGCGCCGACAATGACCGGGTATGGCGGGTCGGGAACCTGGCCAAGGTGCAGACCAACCTTTCCTCGCGGAACATACTCACCACCAGTTTTCTCTACAACCGTCTGCACGACGAGTACGACGGGCTCAATGCCTTCAACCCGCAATCAGCGACGCCGCTTGATCGCGAGACGGCTTATGTCGGCAGCGTCAAGGATCAGCACTATTTTGCGGGAGGACGCCTGCTGGAGGCCGGCTTTGCCTTCGTTCAATATGGCCTCAACGAAGTTCCTCATGGCAACCTGTCCTACTTCGTCTCGCCCGAGACCACCGGAGGCAACTATTACTTCTCCACCGAGACCACCGCACGCCGTTACCAGGGCCTGATCAACTTCTACTTAGCGCCGCACCAGTGGCACGGGCGGCACGAATTTAAAATCGGCGCCGACCTGGACCGACTCACCTACGACGCCACCTACTCCCGCACTCCGATTTCTTTCCTCCGGGAAGGGCAGGCTGCGCTTTCCGCTCCGAACGCCTGCCTGGCGCTGCTGCCTTCACCGTGCTCCCGCTACTCCACCTTCAGCGGCGGAGCCGGCCCGACCACAACCAATGTCGAAACCAGCGGCTACGTGCAGGACCGCTGGCTTGTTACCGAGCGCTTTCTTGTAGAACCCGGCCTGCGCTTCGACTGGGACCAGATCGTGCGCCGACCGCTGTTTTCCCCCCGACTGGCCGCCGCTTACGTTTTTGATCAGGCCGGGAATACCAAGATTTCGGGAGGGATTGGCATCGTCTATGATCAGACCACGCTGTTTCTGATCGCGCGTCCATTCGCCGGGCAGCGGACCGACTACTTCTTCGACAATAGCGGAATTCTGGTCGGACCGCCCGTCACTTCCACTTTTTCCGCCGATACCCGCAATTTGCGCGCGCCGCGTTCGCTCAACTGGAGCGTCGCCCTCGAACAGAAGCTACCTGCCGCCATTTACATCAAAGCCGAGCTGCTGCAACGGCGCGGCAAACATGGCCTGGTCTACGACGCCCTGAGTGGAACCATTGACGGCAACTTCGGTTTACTGAACACCCGCAAAGATCGCTACACCGCGTTTCATGTGGATGGCCGAAAGAATTTTCGCGACCGCTATTTCGTTTTTGCTTCCTACACGCGTTCCCGCTCTACTTCCAACCAGGTGCTCGATTTCAATGTTGATAACCCGATCCTCAGTTCGCAACAGCCCGGACCCTACGGCTGGGACGCGCCAAACCGTTTCCTCTCCTGGGGGCTGCTGCCTTTTTTCAAGCTGCCCGTCCTTCACAAGGTTGACCTCGCTTACTCGTTGGAGGCGCGCAGCGGCTTTCCCTTCGATGTCGAAAACTCGCAGCAGCAACTCGTCGAACCTCCCGGCTCCCGCCGCTTTCCTTACTGGTTCAGCCTGAACCTGCACCTCGAAAAACGTTTTCACGCATTTGGCTTTCACTGGGCGATTCGTGGCGGCTTCGACAACATCACGGATCACAAGAACGCTCTCTTCGTGAACAGCTTCATCGACTCCCCGGAATTTCTGACCTTCAGCGCCATCGACCGCCGTTCCTTCACCACGCGAATTCGCTTCCTGGGAAGAAAGTAAAAAGTAAATCGGTCTTCGAACCTCGAGGGCCATGCCATCCAGAAAGTTCGACTACCAACGGCCAGCGACGGCAACGAGCCACTCTCAACCCGGCTATAATGTTTCCTGCCTGACAGACCTGAATCTCTCCGGCCTATCCCGTCATCAAGACTAGTGGAGGAAAATCATGGCCTTTGAATTGCCCCCGTTGCCGTATGACTATTCCGCTCTGGAGCCGCATATTGATGCCAAAACCATGCAGCTCCATCACGACCTGCATCATGGAGCCTACGTCAAAAACGCCAATGCGGCCCTCGAGAAACACCCCGAATTGCAGTCCAAGAGCGTCGAGCAGCTTCTCCGCGATCTGAATTCCGTGCCTGAAGACATTCGCACAGCCATCCGTAACAATGGCGGTGGGCACATGAATCACAGTATGTTCTGGAAAATCATGAAGCCCCAAGGCGGTGGCGATCCGACCGGAGCGATCGCCGAGGTCATCAAAAAGAGTTTTGGCAACTTCAAGGATTTTCAGACCAAGTTCAACGATGCCGGAACCAAACAGTTTGGCAGCGGATGGGTTTGGCTCGCCGCCAAGCCCGGCAGTTCTGACGTTCAGATCGTCACCACCCCCAACCAGGACAATCCTATTTCACAGGGCCTGTTCCCCATTTTCGGCAACGACGTTTGGGAGCACGCGTACTATCTCAAGTACAACAATCGGCGTCCCGAATACCTGGCCGCGTGGTGGAATGTGGTGAACTGGGACGAGATCAACAAGCGCTACGAGATGTTCAAAACCCATTACAGCGAACCGGCCATGGCGCACCGGTAAAAAAGTTCGGCCAACCAGACAGACAAGCCTCGGCTCAATTGCCGAGGCTTTTTGTTCCTTCGTGAGACTTCGTGTCCTTCGTGGGACTTTGTGTCCTTTGTGGTTAAAGCTTTTGTGTTCAAGCTTTTTCCCCTAAGAGACCTGATCTAGCCCTCATCCAATCCATCAGGCGTCTTCACCACTCCGAGTACCTCCGCCTTCGCTTCGAGCCAATCATCGAGCGCCTTGCCCTCGCCATATCCACGTCTCTCGTAGAGGTTGTAAGCCCGGTTTCTGATGCGATCTTCCAATTCTGTTTTGCTGACTTTGCCGTTTTCAGGATGTGCCGGACTCAAACGGGTTTGCATGATCTCGAACTCCTATAAGTGGGTTGCTACGCGCGCTGATTTCTTCCGATGCATGCCGCATGCCCATCCAGAGTCCAACCATCGCCAATCGCAGCAAGGCCTTGCAGTCCTACTCTCATTCCTGTGAATAAAATGGCACGCAAAATGTCCACGCACGAGTGAAATAGTGGGTGAAAGGACTCGCAGGCAATTTCGTTTTTCTCGGTACTAATAAACTCCGAGATCCCGCGCGGCTACGAACTTTCCGGAATAGTGCTGCTCGACCTGCTTGACCAGGTCTTCCTCGGGCAGTTTCTCAAACACCATGTGATACAGCACCAGCAACTTCGGATGAGCCCGCCGCCCAATCTCCCCCAACTCTTCCGGAGAGGTATGAAATGTCTTGAAATACTCGCTCCAGTGTTGCTCCTTCAACTCGTTCCCCTGAGGATTGTAGACTTCGTGCAACAACACATCGCATCCGTTACAGGCCTTGACGACTTCTTCGCTCGGCGCGGTATCGCCCGAGACGACAATCGTCCGGTCCGCAGTTTGGAATTTGTAGCCAAAGGTCTGGTCCCAGGTTCCGTGTTTGACCGGAAATGCCGTGACTGTCACGTTGTCATCTCGATACACCACGCCGGGCTTGATCTCATGCGCGATAACTTTGTAGCCGGTTGCATTCGCCTGCTCCAGCCCGCGGCGACGCACCTCAACATCTTTCTTCCAGGCTTTCTCGATGTGGCTGGTCATGTCCCTCAACCCTCGCGGACCGTAAGCCTGGAGCGGTTGCTCGCGGTCCAGCACCCAGGGCGTGAATATCAGGTCTGGATAACCGAGCGTGTGATCCGAATGCAGGTGCGTGATGAAAACCAGGTTCAGCTTCTTCACATTCAGCGCTTCAATCCCGTTCTTATCTGCGGCCGCTGCCCGCCGCACCACCCCCGTCCCACAGTCCACCAGGTACGCGCGATCGTTCACAACAATCGCGACCGCGGGCCCCGAGCGCTCCGGATCGGCATTTGGGTTGCCCGAACCCAACATCACCACCTGGGTGCGACTCTCGCCCGCCGCAGCCATGCTCATGAATAAACTGAAGCACAAGCAAAACAGTTTTTGCATAGTCGGCCGCCATCCCGGCCTAACGGTCCACGGCCAACCACCATCCTAAATCCTGTTGCGGACAAGAGTCCGTCTCCGGCGATCGGCACACGATTCTATTTCCCAGTTGTCATTTTCGAGTCGTGGCAGATAGCGGCAGGCGAGAAATCTGCTATTGCATCAGAGCCGCTCTCCGTGGGAAGCAGAGGTCTCACTTCGTGCGAGCAGGATCAATGTTTCATGAATCCTCTTTGTCAAACCAGTGTTTGCTCGCAACTCGCAACTCGGTACTCGCAACTCGCTACTTTTCTGCAATTCCTGTGCGACTGCTGTGGAAAATTTGGTCCGCCACTCTTCTCCACCTTCTCCCGTCCGTTACCGCACGTAACAACTGCAAGTACCAGCGCGGCTTTTGCGTGTTCCGGGAATTGCCGGTCCCCCATGTTCACACGTCACATCAAATCGCCCGCTTTTCCTCTTACTGCACCATTCTTCTGTAATTGACCCTCTGCCCCTCCTCCCGTAGATTCACTCCACCGCAAACAAAATATCGGGCAGGGAAGAGCAAGATAATGGACCTGAAACGATCTGCTCTCAAGTAGGCTGCACGATTTTTTTGCGTGAAACCGGCAATCGTAAACTCGTTCACCGATGATTAGGCAGGCAATATTTCCCCTCCCCCCAAGGGTGGTTAGAGCATGACAACGGCAAGCGAATGGCAAATTTACCGTACCCGCTTCTTGATTCGTGCCAGGCAACTGACCGAACCACTGACGTTCACCGACGCGCTGGGGCGTGAGCATCGCGGCATTCCCGGAGACTATCTGGTGGAATCCTCCGACGGAATGCGTCGTATCGCTCCCCGGCAGATCTTCGAAGATGTCTATGTAGCCATGGGGCCCGCCGAAGAAGACTGGTGTCCCATCTCCGCCCGCAGAGTGCGGGACAGCGCCCTCAACCGGGGCGCTCCCTCACCCATCGCAATCGCCTGAGAACCGTTTCCAAAACCTGAACTGTGGAAAACACCACTTTAGGGGAGCATTACGCTCGTTAATTGTTTGAGATACAATATGTAGTGGTTATCTCTTGACAGGCCCTATAAGCAGGAGTACTGTAGCGATCCCATGGAGCTGTAAACGCCCCCGGAAACGAGGGCGCTGCAAGGCAAAACAAACGGGAAACTAACAACCAAACCAGGGGCGTCCGCCGTTGGCCGAGGTGACCCGGCGCCGCCCCGCCAAAACCGAACGAGCTCAGGACGATTGTTAGTCCAGAACTCACGTGAAGTCGGTCGAAATTCTGGATCGCGGTGGCCGTTCCCCGGTTCATACCGGACATCCCCTCGGGGAACGACTCAGTTTGATAACCAGTGTTTGTGGAAATCTCCCGGGAGGCGGGACTCGGATTCCCATCCTCCTTTGAACCAATGGCCGAGGGCAACCACCGGGTGCCCGAAGCCGAGAGCCCGTAGTTGAGAGGAGTCCCGATGGAAGGCTTGGCCCACCTGGTTACCCAGTCCCTTAAGCGTCACAATTTCGAACCTGCTCTCGACCACCGCCGCTTGCAGTGGTCGCGCTGGTTTCGTTGCGAGTCCAGCTTCGATCTTCTACTCGTGCCCAGTAAGCCTGGGCTGTTTGCGCTCGGCGAGGAGGTCATCGCACCGGACGGATTCGCCGGCAAACGCATGCTTGCGCTTTTTCAGCTCTCGGAAACCGATGACCTGGGTATGACCCTGGGGCGAATGTTTCTGCCTGGCAACCCCCTCCGTGAGCGCTTTGCCTCGTGCAAGTGTTTCGCCCGCTACGTCGTCATCGAAGACGCCAGCCAGCGGCGCGCCGCATGCGAATCCCTGCAGCAATGGATGGCCTCCTCTGCCGAGAGCGCCTCTGGCATATCGGTCAACATGCAGACGGCCCCATTCGACGGAGGAGTTTCGCATCCTGTGGTGAGCGCGCAGGAGCCGCAGGCAGAAATCACCGACCCCACGCCGCTCCCCGATGGGTTCTAACGGGCCATCTGACGACGACGGCGAGTCCGTCGTACCGCACGAAGTGCGGAAAGATTAGATCTTTATTAGTGGATTGTGATTCCCAGTGCAGCCAGGTATCTGCTTTCGGCTGATCCGTCTGTAGACGCTGGCAGATCAACAACATACAGGTTCCAATGGGACGGAACGTTCACGCATCACTGCAATCATTCGAAGAATCAAATACAGGAGAGAGGCGATGTCCGAAGTGACTGAAAAAATAAAAAAAGAGGCCGCCGCGACGACGACGACCGCCCCGGTTGAGACCAAAAAGCGGGCCCAGGGCCTGACCTTCCGCCGCTTCTTTACCAAGCCCGGCGAGAGCCCCTACGACCAGATCGAATGGGAAAAGCGCGTCGCCTCCATCACCGACGCCCAGGGCAACTCCATCTTCGAGCAGAAGGACGTGGAAGTCCCCAAGGACTGGTCCATGACCGCGACCAACATCGTCGCCTCCAAGTACCTCCACGGCACCGTTGGCACTCCCGAGCGTGAGACCGGAGTCCGCCAGCTCGTCTCCCGTGTCGCCGAAACCATCCGCGACTGGGGACTCTCGCAGGGCTACTTCCGTACTCCCGAAGATGGCGCCACATTCCACGACGAACTCGTGCACATTCTTCTTCGCCAGTACATGGCATTCAACTCGCCGGTCTGGTTCAACGTGGGATGCGACCGCATCGAGCCCAACTCCGACGCCCAGAACTGGCACTGGAATCCCGTCGCTGGGCGTGTCGAGTTCTCGGTTACTGGATACAAAACTCCACAATGCTCGGCGTGCTTCATCAATTCCGTGCACGACTCGCTCGACTCGATCCTCACCCTCGCCAAGACCGAAGGCATGCTCTTCAAGTGGGGAAGCGGCACCGGCACCAATCTCTCTCCGCTGCGTTCTTCCACCGAAGGCCTCTCCGGTGGCGGCACCGCCAGCGGCCCGCTCAGCTTCATGAAAGGTTTCGACGCCTTCGCCGGCGTCATCAAGTCCGGAGGCAAGACTCGCCGCGCCGCCAAGATGGTGATCCTCAACGTGGACCATCCCGACATCGTGGACTTCATCGACTGCAAAGCTAAAGAAGAAGCCAAGGCGCACGCGCTGGTCGCCCAAGGATACGACGGCTCGCATCCCGACTCCGACGCCTACTCCTCCATCTTCTTCCAGAATGCCAACAACTCCGTGCGCGTTACCGACGACTTCATGTACGCGGTCACCCGCGACACCGATTTCTCCACCCGCGCCGTCAAAGATGGCCGCGTTGTCAATACTTACAAGGCCAAAGATCTGCTCAAGAAGATCTCAGAAGCCACATGGCATTGCGGAGATCCCGGCATGCAGTTCGACACCACCGTCAACCGCTGGCACACGTCGAAGAACACAGCGCGCATCAACGCCTCGAATCCTTGTTCGGAGTACATGTTTCTCGACGATTCGGCCTGTAACCTCGCCAGCTTGAACCTGCTCAAGTTCGCGCAGAACGGCACCTTCGACGTCGAAGCCTATCGCCACGCCGTCGACATCACGATCACCGCGCAGGAAATCCTGGTCGACAACGCCGGATATCCCACCGAGATGATCGCCAGGAACTCGCATGACTATCGTCCGCTCGGCCTCGGTTATGCCAACTTAGGCGCGCTGCTGATGGCCTCGGGTCTGCCGTATGACTCCGATGCCGGACGCGACTATGCCGCCTGTGTAACTGCCATCATGTGCGGCGAAGCTTACTTACAGAGTTCCCGGATCGCCGAACTCTGCGAGCCGCTCGCTCCGGCAACCGAAGCTACTAAGAAAACATTGGCTGAGACGAATCTTGGAGGGACAGCCGCCTCGGCTGTCCATGCGGCCATGCCCGGCGCTGCGTGCCCTGGCTGGTATATCAACCGCGAGCCGTTCTTAGACGTGATCCGTATGCATCGCGCCAGCGTCAACAACATCGGCAAAAGTGTAGGGACAGCCTCGGCTGTCCATGCGGAACGAAGCGCCGCAGCGCAATTACCCGAACTCATCTCCGCCAGCAAGCAGTGCTGGGACGAAGCGCTCGCCCACGGCGAAAAGCACGGATATCGCAACTCCCAGGTCACCGTTCTCGCCCCCACCGGCACCATCGGATTCATGATGGACTGCGATACCACCGGCATCGAGCCCGATCTGGCGCTCATCAAGTACAAGAAGCTGGTTGGCGGCGGCATGATTAAGATCGTCAACAACACCGTCCCCACGGCTCTGTTCAAGTTGGGATACACCCACGAGCAGGCCGACGCCATCGTCAGTTACATCGACGCGACCGGCACCATCGAAGGCGCGCCGCATGTAAGCGACGACCACTTAGCGGTGTTCGACTGCTCCTTCAAGCCGGCCAAGGGTACGCGCTCCATCCACTACATGGGGCATCTCCGCATGATGGCGGCGGCGCAACCGTTCATCTCGGGCGCGATCTCGAAGACCGTCAACCTGCCCGAGAACGCTTCGGTCGAAGACATCATGGAAGCGTATCTCCAGGCATGGAAGCTCGGCCTGAAAGCGGTCGCCATCTATCGCGACGGATGCAAGAAGTCGCAGCCGCTCTCCGCCGCGGGCACTAAGACGGCCGAATCGCGCGGGGCTACCGCCGTTGCCGTCGCCGAAGAACCGGAAGATCTCAACCGTCCCCCGAAGGCCGTGCGCCATAAGTTGCCGGAAGAGCGCGCCTCGGTCACGCATAAGTTCAACGTCGGAGGCCACGAAGGATATCTCACCGTCGGTCTTTATCCAGACGGCACGCCCGGCGAGCTGTTCATCACCATGGCCAAGGAAGGTTCGACAGTAAGCGGCCTGATGGACAGCTTCGCTCTCGCGGTTTCGATCGCGCTCCAGCACGGAGTTCCGCTCAAGCTGTTCTGCGAGAAATTCGCGCACACCCGCTTCGAGCCCAGCGGCTGGAGCGGCAATCCGGACATCGGCTTCGCCAAGTCGATCATGGATTACATCTTCCGCTGGCTGCACCTGCGCTTCTTAACCGGACAGCAGCAGATGCTGTTCGAAAACCTGGGCATGAAGCGATCGTTGCCCGGACCGGAGACGATCGGCGATCTGAACGCATCGGCAACGACCAACGACCAGAGGCCGTCTGGCTCAGTTCACGCTGCGGATGCCTTGGCCAACATGATCGACTTAGGAGACGCCCCAAGCTGCCACGTCTGCGGATCGATCATGGTGAGAAACGGCAGCTGCTATAAGTGCATGAGCTGCGGGAGTACCAGCGGGTGTAGTTAGATTGTGCAGGGACAGTCGCCTCGGCTGTCCGGCGGAGCTTGTATGGGGCCGGGTCTCTGACCCGGCCTTGAGTTTTTGAAGGGGCACGGCTTTAGCCGTGCCGACCGCAGCCCGCGCTTCCACGGCTTTAGCCGCTGAGGTATTTAGATGGAACGAAAGAACAAACGATCAACTAGATCGTCACCTTCTCTCGCGAAGAAAAAGACGGGAATAATCACGAACCGAACGGGACAAGTCAGCACTCGCAAACAGCAAAGAATTCTGGAGGCGTTCGGCACTTTCGAATTCGATCCGTCGTATGACTATAAGACCGAGCGCCGTCGCCAGTTCTGATGGTGGGAGAGCCAGGCTCAGCGACATGGCACGAAAGTGGTCTATCCAGAGTTAGTCTGAATCGTTTACAAAGTGTCCGACTGTGAGGAGGTCACGGCTGCGCCGTGACCTTTTTCTTTAAGGAGTTAAATGTCATCTCAGGTCGAAGACTTACGTCGGATAGTACAAGAGAGCATCCGTGTCCAGAGGGGCGGCAGTGGGACTATCGAGTACGTTGATGTTACCCGAGCTCTTTCAGACATGGTTGCGCGGCAAAATCACGTGGTCTTTGGGCGGCGAGGCTGCGGAAAAACATTGCTTATGCAGACCACGCAGCAAAAGGTGGGCAACAATGTGAGGGTTGTTTACATCAACTGCGAGGATTACAAGCAACACTCGTTTCCCAACGTTCTGATCGAAATCTTGGACGCGCTTTTTGCCGAACTCGAGAAGAATCTATCAGGATGGTTCGGTCGAAAAAAAAGGTCCCGGGAGTTGATTGGTGGAATTAGATCCGACCTTAGTCGGCTAAAAGAAGGCGCGGACGAGGCCGAACGGACCATCAGAACAACAAACTCCGCCGAGGTGCGCACTGAGACCAATCTTGGCTTGGCTGACGACATTCTAAAGATTGGAGCTGGAGCAGCGACTGAGCAGAAGGCCGCATTGGAACAGGAATACAAGCATCACGACAGCAAGATTCAGAGACTCAATGTCCTCCTGCCTCAACTGAAGACGCGCATTCGAGAGTTCTTTGAAATCTCGACAGATGTTAAGAGCGTATTTTTGGAACTAGATGATTTTTATCACTTACCCCGAACCATGCAACCGCATGTTGCAGACTATGTTCATAGACTTTGCAAGGACGTGCCCCTTTACTTCAAATTCGCTACCCTAAGGCACGCGAGCATATTATTCGCTGACCGGGGTAGTCAGCCGACTGGAGCACAAGAAAGGCACGATTATCAGCCAATTAACGTTGACTTTACGTTAGCTGACTTTAAGAACACTGCAGAGCAGCTGCGAGAAATCTTGTATAGGTACGGCAAGAAGGCGCAGATGAAAAGAAGCAACATTGATGCCCTATTTATGGGAGAGGGTTTCGATAGACTTGTGCTCGCTTCCGGCGGTGTACCGCGGGACTTCCTGTCGCTTTTACTTGAGGCTTTGTCTCCAAAAGCAGCAGGGCAGGAAAGAATTGGCAAGGACGATGTGCGCATACTCAGTTTGACGGTCCTTCAGCGGCGAATAGAGGAACTGAAGGTCGATTCTGAGCAGCGGGACCAGGACGCGTTGATCAAGGGGATTTATGCTATCAGGAAGTTCTGCCTCGAGAAGAAAACAAACGTATTCTTGGTTGCTGATCGTGTCTTGCAGGAACCAAACGGGATTCGGGACCTCATAAACAGGCTACTTGATTATCGCATCGTTCATTCTGTCGGATCCGCTCTAACCCACAAGAGTGTCGCGGGAACTTTCAACGCTTACATGATCGACATTGGCGCGTACGCAAACCTCAGGAAATTGGAAGGAAGGTTTAACGAGATCGACGTAACCAAACCTGATGCAAAAGAGCGTTGTAGGAATGCGCCCGTGCTCGATGGGCCAACACTAATGGGCCTTTATCAGTCGGCGCCAAAAATGACCGAAACGGTTCTCCTTTCCGAGACGGCGGACTCCGAGGCCCCTTGATACAACGGCAGATTTAGTCAGGTTCTGGATCTCGTCGCTGAACGCCATCGTCTTTTTCTCAGATGTGGGCTTGACTTTCGATTCGCACTGCGACAATATCCGGGAGTTGCACCGTAAGGCTTTGTTGAAAGGAGCGAAACTGTGAACCCACGCTCTTTCTACCTGCTTCTTTGTGCTTTGGTGTTTCACTTCTGCTCGTTGGCAATTGCCCAGGAAAAGCCCACTCCGCTAGTTCCCGGCGACTACCACGTTACCAGCGCAGGAGATGTTTTGTATCTGGGAGCTCATTCGGATACTAATGGCGTCTCTCCCTATATCGTTACACCCAGCAGAGCCTATAATCCTCTCAACAGTCCGTTAGATCAATGGCGCTGGCTCCAGAATGTTCAGAATCCTTCATGGATTAACAATCCCATACCCACTTCATGGCTTCCTGGTGGCGGAGTGACTTTGCCTGCAACCTCGTCGGGGTCCGCGGCCTGCGCTGTTCCAGCAACCATTACCACTTCCCTCGACCGCCTGCAAAAAACGATTCAATCTCTTCTCAGTCCGAATGACACGGTTTCGATAGATAACTATTTGAAGCGTGAGTCCTCGCAGGGTCTAAACGATTATGAGAAGGTTCTTTCGAGGGCAGAGTATGTGTTTCAGTTGGTGAAGGTTAGGAATGAGTTGCAGGCGAAGAGTTCACCTAGGGCCAACCACTGAAAAGGATGAGCTCATTCCGTAGCGTGCTAAAGTTCGCTGGGGCTGTGCTCTTGCAATCGCAACTGGTCGCGGCCACGAGTGGAACCGGTGCTAAGCCCTGTAGTTTGGCACCTGCTGTTTTGGCAGATGGGTCTGTAGTAGTTAGGGACTGCGAAGGGAAGGTCGTCAAAAGCGAAGCCGCAACCGTTCCGACGATGCCTGAGAATAAGCTTGCCTCTCACGCCGGTCTGGATAGGCTCTCGTCAGAGCGCGACGATTACCTCGTCTGGTCCCTAAAACACAGCCGACGCTTATACATTTGGCAGTTTGCGTCTTCCATTGCGATCTTTTTCCTCGTTGTTGGTTTGGTTGTCGTCGGCGTGTATTTCGCGGCGCTTCAGTTTTTCCAAGCCATGAAGCACCCGCTACCGGCCTCGTCAACTCAGGCAGACACTGAAATTGTGGCATCATTGAAAGAGTTCAAGGTTAAGTCTTCTGTTCTCGGTGTGGTGATCCTCACACTCTCTATGGCTTTTTTCTACTTGTACCTGAGTCAGGTATACCCAATAAAGAATGACGTTGAGCCAACCCGAGCTCAAGAGAGTCACTAGTTGACGCGTGCCGAGGGTGCCCCTCGATCGCGTCCAGGGGGGATTCCACGACTCTTTCCCGCTTGGTCCAGTCGTCTTACTCACCGGGTACCCCACCCTTCGCGGTTTTCGAAGGGTGGGATTCCACGACAGCCGATTTCTTTCTCTTTCCGCAGGTGAAGCTGCTCTCGTCGGGTCTGTCTCTGCACGGCTTAGTCGTGTCCCGATTCGGGGCCGTCAGCGAATTCATAGCATTTCATAGATGTACATGTATTTATACCGGCTCTTCATCTTGCGCCGCACGCCATTTACCAGCACGAGCGCCGTGCCGTGTGGCGTTGGTTCCTGAGTGAAAGGATCCGGTGATCCGTTTCTCATCGCCTCGTGCGCCAGGATCGGAGGTTCATAGTGCGTGTCCGCGTGTAGCTTCCACAGCTTATTGGCATGGCGAAAGCGTCCGGCTACGTGCCAGTTGCCCATGCTGGTCTCTCCGTCTATACGAATGTCATCAGGATGCTTCCGTTTCCAAGGGAGGACGAAACGTTCCATCAAAGTGGGAAAGTCTTCGAAAATGTCTTCCGGATAGAGTTGCGGGTCATACATGTTGCCTCGCTTCAAAATCGGGGAATCTTAGGTAGAACGTGCGCAACGATGGTCGTGCCTCACGCAGGTCACCCTCAGCGGCTAAAGCCGCTCTTTTTCAGCACCTGAGCGGCACGGCTGAAGCCGTGCCCTTTCAAAAAGCTTGCTTCTTATTGCTTCTCCAGCACCGCATTCAACTTAACTTCCGATCCCGACTGCACGGTAATCTCGCGAGACCAGTCTTTGTGTCCCGCTGACTTTACGCTCACCGTGTGTTTGCCCGGAGCCAGCTTCAACGTACTCGGGGCGTTGCCAACAAACGATCCGTCGCTATAGACGTCGGCGCCGTCGGGGTTGGAGGTGACCTGCACCGTGCCCACTACCGTCGCCGATGCAGGGATGAGTTCAGCTTTGGCTGCGCCTTCGGTTGGCGTGCTGGCTGCGGACTTGTCCGAGTCGTCGCCGCCCTTGGTCACATTGGTCGTCACTCCCACCGGGATAAACTCGCGTTCTTTCTCGGCCACGGAAACCGGCACGCCCGAGACCGACTGCAGCGCGACCAGCATGGCCCGGTAGTTATCTTTGTCTCCCTGCAGCAGGATGCCGCCGCTCTTGTGATCGGGCGTGTTGTATTGCACCCCAATAAAATGCAGCCGGGTTTTGTGGAAGAGTCCGAACAGCGCGACCGGGGCGACCAGCACAGCGAGCGCGATCATGGTGCCGACACGGCGATGCGCTTCCTGTCCATAGCTGAGCCCGGTGACCGACTTGGCCGGGATCTCGAGCTTCTGCCCATCTTTGAGTTCAAACGTAATCGTGTCGGAGGTGACGGTGAGCTTGTTGTTCCAATCGTCCGGTTTGACTTTGCTGGCGACGCTGCCTCCGTTGTAGCGAACGCGGGTGAAGGTGTTGCCGCCGTCGGCGAGGGCGGTAATCGAAAGCACAAGAATGACTGCGAGTATCCGACGAAGCATCGGAACCCTCCTGGATGTGAGGTGGGGGCCGGGTAAATGGGGGAGGGCACACATTATGACACGGGGTAGGCTAGTTGGGACAAATAGCTGACTGGTGTTCGGGAAACCTAACAAGACGCCCATCTCTCCATTCGTCCCGGCGCAAGCCCAACCCCGTTTGACTTTCCTCCAAACCTGGGCTAACGTTGGCCTAATTCCGGGCTCACTTCCGCTCCCTCCCGGCTTCCCCAGTCGTTGTCCGTGGAGGCCCTATGAAAGCACGTGTCCGCCTGCAGTTCGTATCCGTATTGGTGTCGCTCGCAGTTCTCTGGGGTTGCGCATCCCACAAACGTCCGGTCGCGGTTTCCGCTAAAACACCGCCGACCGCGGCCGAGACCACTCCACCACCGCCTCCGCCACCTCCGCCGCCACCTCCGCCAACGCCCGGCATGCAGCCTCCACCCGTAGAACTTGACGGGCCTGTAAACACCAAAGGTCCCAAGGGCGAAGGTCACAAAGCTGAGCCAGGCGCAACTTACTCGATCGTGCGCGTCTTCTACGCCACCGACCGCCAGGCCACCGGCGACGTGACTCCGGCAAAATTCTACGGGCCCGAGCGCCAGCACGACGAGGCGCTGCACCTTGGCACCGTGGATGTCAGCATTCCTCGCGACCATCGCCTGGGAGTGATTGACCGCCCTTCGCTCCTGCATTTTGAGTTCAGGGAGAATCCGGAAAAGCACATCGTGCTGCTCGACGTGACCGAACAATCCGAGCAACAGTTCTACTCCGAATTAGCCGCCCGCGTGCAAGCGTCGCCCGAGAAAGAAGCGTTCGTGTTTGTGCACGGGTTCGACAACACGTTTGAAGAGGCCGCGTGGCGCACCGCCCAGCTTTTCTACGACCTGCAATTCAAGGGAGCGCCCATCATGTATTCCTGGCCCTCCCATGGCTCGCTGCTGCATTACAGCGCGGACGAAGATACCACCGAATGGAGTGCGCCCCACTTACAAAGGTTTCTGGAGGCGGTCGCGGCAAATTCTCACGCCACCACCGTTCACTTAATCGCACATAGCATGGGAAATCGGGTGCTGACCCGCGCGCTGGTCGGGATTGCCGCCCACCAGGGCGCAGTCTTACCCATGTTCAAGCAAATATTTCTCGCTGCTCCCGACATTGGCGTAGACGTGTTCCGCCAATTGGCGGCGACCTTTCCTTCCACCGCAACTCACGTCACGTTATATGTCTCGGCAAAGGACAAGGCTCTCCTGCTCTCGCAAAAGATTCACCAGGGTGTTCGGGTGGGCGATTCGACGCCGATCTGCGTCCTGCCCAACATTGATACCGTGGACGCGAGCGCGGTAGATACCAGCCTCATTGGCCACGCCTATTACGGAGACAATACTTCCATCATCTCAGACATGATCACGGCCATGCGCTCCGGCGCTCCGCCGGGGCAGCGCTCCGGAATGCAACAGAAAATCTCGGAGAACCAGACTTACTGGGCGTTTGTGCCCTGAAACCTGCCGCTTTCTGCTCCGCGAAGTTATAGGAGAAATACTATGTCAGCCTTCGACCAGCTACCTTCCGGTCTCACCATCGGACACGCCGGCCTCGGACAGCGAGGCGCCAACATCGAACCACCGTCCACCGCGCTGCACGATGGCGACACCGCTGCCGTTCGCGCGATTGGAAATCTTTCCGTGCGCTTGCTCAACATGGACACAGCCGAGGTCAGCTTCGGTTTTCCTCCCGAAGGGAAACGGTTCGTTCCCCTTTCCGATCCGGCGTGGAAGGACTTTCTGACCGACCCTTATGCCGAGAAGTTCGGACCTCTGCACCTTGATGCCGAACTCAAAGTCCATTTAAGAAACAGGCTGGGCCCGGATACCGCCAGCAATCATGCCAAGTATGCCGAGCTTGGGCGGACGGCCTTCATCAATGAGGTGAACGCAGACATCACCGCCCTGGGAAAAACCAACGACTCTTTCAAGTTCTTTCTCGCCTTTGCGCACGAGGCCCTGGACCGTTACGGGCGCCTGCTGGCGTTTATCAACCGGGAAGACCCTTCTCCCTCGCGGCCTCCCGATTACAACGTGCGCCAGCTGGAGAATGGAGTCGCTTGTCCATATTTCATCTGGCCCAATGTCGGGAAATACTCGGGTAAGACCCTCCTTGACCTGGTGCTCAAGCCCAACAAAGCGCGGGAGTGGGCCGCCGAAGACAAGTATCTGAAACAAGTGAGGAGTGCGGCCGCCTCGGCGCGACAGAAGAACCTGGGCATTTTCGACAAACACGATCCGCTTAAGCTCGCGCCGTTCGAACTCCGCTACCTTGCTCAGCGCCGCGCGCCGGAACGTTGGGTCATTGACCTGAGCAAGTCCGACGACGTATTAGTCACGCCGCAACGTTACTACCACATCCCGCATATGGAGGACCGGTTGTTTGTCCCGGCAGAGTATGTCCCGCTGTTTGTGAATAAGGGATGGCGCACCCAGGCCGCAACCGCGGCAGTCGCATGATTTCGAAAACCGACCCAACCCTCACCCATTTAGGGTTGGGTCTTCCACGTGATCGGATGCTTACGTTGACGATATTACTGGTTCAATTTTTCCAGGTGGCGGAATCCGCCGCTGGCAACGAATAGCGCCAGTGAAAGCGTGCCGTTGTACGCCATATGTACCAGCATGCTGGCAGCGACCGACTTTGTCCGCGCCCGCACCACCGTGAGCGCGACCCCCACCAGGAACACCACCAGCACCGGCGCCCACGCTCTACCCAGTTGCGGCGCGTGAATCAAGCCGAACCCCAGAGAAGTTAATGCGACGCCGCCCGAGATTCCCAGTCTTCGAACCAGGACGGGATACAGGAACCCGCGAAAGAACAATTCTTCCATCAGCGGCGCAACTGACATCCCGAACAACGAAAGCACCCAGGCCTCCGCGGGAGTTTGGAAGAACTTGTCGATGGGCAGTTCTTTCGGCATGGGCAGGAAATTTGCTACGGCCTGCAAGCTGATGGACAAAACTACGCCCACCCCCAGGTACCTCCACCAGCCTCGCGGCCACTTCCATCGCATCGCATAAAAGAATTTCCGGCCGTAGTGGACGCGAACGAGCCACACCATGAATGCAAACACGACCACGTATGCCAGCAGTTGCGCAATGACCGTGACCAGCGGGAATTTCCCGACTTCCATCAAGGGCAGGCGGCGATAGAGCGCCTTCTGCACGACAAAGGTCGTTGCCAGCACAAAAACAAAGATGGAGAACAGGGTAATGGCCGCGATCAGGACCACGTCCCAGCCATTCCAGACCGGATCTTCTTCCGGCGCCGGCGGGAGTGTTGCCGGCGGAACCGGACTGCTGGTCTCTGGCCAAGCGCTCGGAATCAATGGGGATTCGGGTTCCTGCACCACTCCTCTTTCAACCTGGCGAGTCACGAAGCGCCCAGAATTGCTCACGCTTCGAGGGAGGGTGCAGCAGAGTTGGGAATCACTGCCCTGTCAGAAGCGAACCAGAAACAGCCGGAGCCCTTCCCTATAAGTGAATCGCGCCATTATAACCAACTCAAGAGGTGAGCACTTTGGCTTGGTTGTTCCCGTTCTTGCTTCCGCTGGCGAGCAACTCGGCCAGCGCCTGCCCGGTATAGGATTTCTTGATTCTGGCAACCTGTTCGGGAGTGCCTTGCGCAACGATTCTGCCCCCGTCTTCGCCACCCTCGGGGCCGAGGTCGAGAATCCAGTCGGCATTCCGAATTACGTCCAGATTGTGCTCGATAATCACGACCGTGTTTCCGAGATCGGTCAACCGGTGCAGCACCTCAAGCAGCTTGCTGACGTCCGCAAAGTGCAGTCCCGTCGTGGGTTCGTCGAGCAGGTAAAGCGTCTTTCCGGTTTGCCGCTTGCTCAACTCGCGCCCTAACTTGATGCGCTGCGCCTCGCCTCCCGAAAGCGTTACTGCCGACTGCCCAAGATGAATGTAGCCCAGTCCGACGTCCACCAGCGTTTGCAGCTTCTGCTTCACCTGGGGAATGTTTTCGAGGATCTGCAGCGCATCTGCAACGGGCGTCTCCAGCAGGTCGGCGATGGACGATCCTTTGTACTTCACCGCCAAGGTCTCGTGGTTGTAACGCTTGCCTCCACAGACTTCGCAGACCACGTACACGTCTGGCAGGAAATTCATCTCGATGCGGCGCTGTCCCTCCCCCTGGCAGGCTTCGCACCGGCCGCCCGGCACGTTAAAGGAGAAACGCCCGGCTTTGTAGCCGCGCTCGCGCGATTCCGGCAGCATGGCATAGAGATCGCGGATCTGCGCGAATACTCCGGTGTAGGTCGCCGGGTTCGACCGCGGCGTACGCCCGATCGGAGACTGGTCAATGCGGATCACTTTGTCGATTTTCTCCGCCCCGGAGATCGCCTTATGGGATCCAGGTTCTTCGCGTGAGCGGTAGAGTTGCTTGGCCAGGGCGCGATACAGGATGTCATTCACCAGCGTGGACTTGCCCGATCCCGAAACGCCGGTCACCACTGTCATGACCCCGAGCGGGAACGTGGCGTCCAAATTTTTCAAGTTATTTTCGCGGGCGCCCAGAATGGTGATTCCAGCCCCGTTCATCTGCCGCCGCTCCGGCCGCATCGTAATCTTGGTCCTGCCGGAAATGTAGGAACCGGTCAGCGACGCGGCGGCGCTCACGATATCCTGCGGCGTGCCGTGCGCCACCAGTGCGCCGCCGTGGCGTCCTGCTCCCGGGCCGAGGTCAATCACATAGTCCGCGCGTCTGATCGTTTCCTCATCGTGCTCCACCACCAATACCGTGTTTCCCAGGTCGCGTAATTCTTCCAGCGCCTTTAATAGCCGGCCATTGTCGCGATGATGGAGTCCGATCGATGGCTCGTCCAGTACATAAAGCACGCCGCGCAGTTTGGAGCCGATTTGCGTGGCCAGGCGAATGCGTTGTCCCTCGCCGCCCGAGAGCGTGGCCGCGGAGCGGTCCAGCGAAATGTAGTTCAACCCCACCGCGTTTAGAAATTGCAACCGCTCCACGATTTCATGCACGATCCGGCCCGCGATAAGCTCTTCTCGCCCCTGCAACCGGATCCTGCGCGCGACCTCCAGCGCGCGGGCCACCGACAAGCCGGTGAAGTCCGCGATCGAAATGCCGTTGACCTTCACCGCCAGGCTCTCCGGACGCAAGCGCTTTCCGCCGCACGCCGGACACGACGTAGCCGACATGTAATCCAGCAAGTGCTCGCGATACGTGTCGGATGTGGATTCTTCCAGCGCTCCCTTCAGATATGCCAGCACGCCGCGAAATCCGGTCTTGGCGCCGCGTTCGGCTTCGCCGTACAAAAGCAAAGTCTGAATCCGATCAGGCAATTTCTCGAACGGCGTACTCAAATCGAAACCGTGGGCCTGTGCGGTGATCTGAAGTTGGTGAATAAGATTTTGCGATGCCGATCCCGGTCCCAGGCCGCCCTCGAGCAAGGGCTTCGACCAGTCCACGATCACTTTTGCCGGATCGAAATCGTAACGGCTTCCCAGGCCGTGACATTCGGGGCACGCGCCGTAAGCGCTATTGAACGAAAACGATCTCGGCTCCAGTTGTGGCACGTTGATGCCACAATCGGGACAAGCCAGGCGCGCAGAATATAGCTGCTCCTCGCCGCCCACTACGGCCACCTGCACCAATCCGCCGGCAAGTTTCATCGCCAGCCCGACCGACATCTCAAGCCGGTGCTCGATGCCGGGCTTCACCAGCAACCGATCCACCACCACTTCGATCGTGTGGTTCTTCCGCTTGTCCAGTTGCAGGTCGTCTTCGAGGTTTACCAACTCGCCATCTACACGAGCCCGGGTAAAGCCGTGTTGCGCGAGTTTTTCCATCTCCTTTTTGAACTCGCCTTTCCGTCCCCGCACAATCGGCGCCATGATCATGACCCGATCCTCCGGAGTTAAAGCCATCACCCGTTGCACAATCTGCTCGGCCGATTGCCGCGTGATTGCGCGTCCGCATTTTGGACAATGCGGCACTCCGATCGAGGCGAACAAGAGACGAAGATAATCGTAGATCTCCGTGATGGTGCCGACCGTGGACCGAGGACTGCGACTGGTGGTCTTCTGTTCGATCGAGATCGACGGGCTTAAGCCGTCAATGGCGTCTACATCGGGCCTTTCCATCTGGTCCAGGAACTGCCGGGCATACGCCGACAGGGTCTCCACGTAGCGGCGCTGCCCCTCGGCATAGATCGTGTCAAACGCCAGCGAAGACTTGCCCGAACCGCTGAGCCCGGTAATCACCGTCAGCGTGTTACGCGGGATTTCCACGTTGATATTCTTGAGGTTATGTTGCCGCGCCCCGCGCACTGAGATTTTGGTTAATGCCATGAACCGGTTATGACCTTCCGTAATGTGGACGGGTTCCCTGAAATGTCGGAGAGTGGGAATGCGCAGTTCTACTCACGTATCTTAGTCGTTAACAATATCAAGCGTCAACGCGGGTAGATTGAAAGCGCACGCTTGCAAGGTCACCCCCGGATCAGGCAGCGAGGAAGCGAGTCAATCAACAACCAGGGTGGCAGCCGTGGCATCTCAAACGCGCGGCCGATACTGACAAGGTGACCAGAACGTGAGCGGCTTGATGAGTGGAATTATTCTTCTTGCTACAGTCTTCGCAGTACAGGCCATCGGTATTTTTCTCGCTTATGCGGCCGTGACCGGGGTGCTTTCCGCCTTTGCGCGCCAGACTCGCCCCGCAAGTCTTCGCAATTCCGTGCTCGTTCCCAGTGAAACCCACGCCAGCGGCGACTAGGCCCTTCTTTTTTCTCTTGTCCTAGTTCGGTCCCGCCCCTTGTGGCGGAATCGGGAAGCCCTGCGGCGCACCCGGCGTCGGCGCTCCATTCTGCTGCTGTTGCTGTAACTGCTGTTGGCGTTGTTGCAGTTCCTGCAGCAACTGCTCGGGTGTCTTCACGTTGGGTTGCACCTGTCCATTGGGCGAGATGTTTACCTGTGGCGCCGGCTGTTGCTGCTCGTCCTGGATCGGCTGATCTGCAATCTGGTCCGTCTCCGTGCTGTCGTCGGTGAACTCCTCGCCCTGGTCGATAGGCTGTTCCTGCGCCTGGATCTGTGGCGGAGGCTCGGCCTGCGGAGGCTGATTCACAGCCCCGGGCTGAGTCTCCGGCGTGCTACCTGCTTTGGATGTCACGATCAGTGTCTTCAACTGGTTGGGATTGCTTTCCGAGGCCATCATCACGTAGTTGAAATGAGAGCCGTTCAGCAGCGACGCGACCACGTCCTGCGACTCGCCCGGGCCGAACTGACCAACCACGCGTTCATTTGCGCTGCCCGGGAAATCCACATCGGCGCCGGTCTTGGCTTTCACCGCGCGCAGTATGTCGCTCAAGGTTGAATTGCGGGCTACGATCGTCAACTGCCCATTCGAGTAAGACACTTGCGGTGCGACTGCCGGCATCTGCTCCGGGGTGGGTGGCGGGGGTGGCGCCTGCTCCTGCGGAGGCGGCGTCGCTTGCTGCACCGTCTTCTTTCCAGCCCGCGGTTTTTGCGCGCTGTGGGCCGAGTTCACGACCAGAAGACAACAGAATATAGACAAATAAATCAGGAATTTTGGTCGTGACATGATCAACCCCAACTCAGGCTTGCTTTTCGGCTGGCCAGGACAGTTCGCCGGAACCGCTACTTGAAAATTGTAGCACCGCGGCTGTGATTGGCCGAGCTATTTCCAACAACTTGAGAACGCTCAGACTGCAATTTCTTGCACGAATACTTTGGGCGCGAGCATGCGGGCAAGCACCCCCAAACGCCTTGACAATCCGCCAGTTCGGGAGCAAGACTACTCTCCTCTTTGCAGCTGGGACGCTGTGTCCGTCCTGAGTTTCCTTTGTTCAACGCAAGACTCTAGCCGCACTTCCGAGGACCCCATCATGGCGCTCCCCCGCATCCTCTCCTTTGGTCTCGCCTGCACCCTGATCTCAGCCATAGGCCTCGCCCAGGTGAGTGTCACTACCTATCACAACGACAACAGCCGCACCGGCCAGAATACCGGTGAAACGATGCTCACACCCGCCAATGTGAACGTGAATCAGTTTGGCAAACTCTTCACCCAAGCCGTGGATGGCTACGTCTATGCCCAGCCGTTGTATGTCCCTAATGTGAACATTGCCGGCAAGGGCCTTCACAATGTCGTTTACGTTGCCACGGAGCACGACAGCGTTTATGCATTTGACGCCGATACCAACACCGGCTCAAACGCGTCGCCCCTCTGGCAAGTCAGCTTTATTAATCCTTCCAACGGCATCACCACTGTCTCGAGCAGCGACGTGAGTTGCAGCGATCTGGTTCCCGAGATCGGCATCACCAGTACTCCGGTGATCGATCTCAGTTCAGGGACCATGTACGTGGTCGCGAAAACCAAGGAGCGCGGCAAATTCTTTCAGCGTCTGCACGCGCTCGATATCGGCAGCGGCGCGGAAAAGTTTGGCGGGCCGATCACCTTGACCGGAGCGGTGCGCGGGAACGGAGACGGTTCGGTTAACGGCGTTGTGCATTACAATTCGTTGCGCCAGCATCAACGCGCCGCTCTCCTGCTGCAGAACGGCAATCTCTACATTTCCTCCGCCGCGCATTGCGATGTCGGTCCCTATCACGGCTGGATCCTGGTTTACAACGCTTCCACCCTCGCCGCCACTGCGGTTTACAACTCCTCTCCCAATGGGGGACTCGCCGGCTTCTGGGCCTCCGGAGGAGGTCCGGCGGCAGATGCCAGTTCCAACTTGTTCTTCGCGACCGGAAACGGCACCTTCGATCCCGGCCTCGGGCAGGATTTCGGCGACAGTGTGCTGAAGCTCGCGCCTCCCAGCAACAAGCGCCTCAAGGTCGCCGACTTTTTCACGCCCTATAACCAGGACGCCCTCAACCAGTCCGATGCCGACCTCGGTTCCGGAGGTGTCACTCTCTTGCCCGATCAGACTGGCGCTCATCCCCATCTGCTGGTGCAGTCCGGCAAGGAAGGCACGATCTACCTGATCGATCGCGACAAGATGGGGCACTTCAATCCCAACAACAACAACCAGATCGTGCAGAGCCTCGACGACATCATTGGCGGGATGTGGTCCACCCCCGCCTGGTGGAACAACAACGTGTACTTCGGCGGAAGCTATGATTTCCTCCGTGCCTTCAGCTTCAATCCCTCGACCGAATTACTGTCGAGCAACTCCATCAGTTCTTCCCCGACGTTCTTCAATTTCCCCGGACCGGTTCCCTCAATTTCTGCCAATGGCGCCAGCAACGCGATCCTTTGGGCAATCCAAACCGAAGGTTATGCCAACGGAACCTCGGAGATTTTGCATGCCTACAACGCGAGTAATCTGGGTTCGGAGTTATACAACTCTTCACAGAACGCTGGTCGCGATGATGCGGGTGGCGCGGTGAAGTTCGCGGTGCCAACGATTGCCAACGGAAAAGTCTACGTGGGTGCGGTGCAGAAGTTGGACGTGTACGGATTGCTCGGCGGGCACTGAGCCCGGACGGATCGTCGGGGGCTTGCCCTCAGGCCCGCATGTGCCTGAGTGGGGTTGCTCTCTAGCTGGACAAGGTATTCCGCATGTCAATCAGTGAGGGTGCTGTTCGCCCAGATGTTGAATCTGGCTCAGAACCAGGATCGTGAGTGAGATCGCGATATTTCAACAGCCTGAACCCATTACACAAGCAATCCTTGTGAGCTGTTTTCCGTCTCGTCAGCGGAGACTTCGGTATCACTGATGTTGAGGAACACCCGGCCATCCCGGATTTCCAAATCCATTTTCGACTACGTAAGCAAAGCCCATCTCGTGGTTCTCGACAGCCATGATTGCCGAAGCTGGAGTTAAAACGGGATCTTCAGGAAGCTTACTGACGGGGAGCGAAGTATCCGCGGCGGGCGCGCACTTGCAGGTCTTTCTTGTTCGCGGTGATTTCGATGGAGCGGAACCGGCCATCGGCGTCGAAGTTCGCCGGACGGTAAGAAACCACGTACTGGCTACGCAACTCATCTTCAATCGCCGAAAACGATGCCTTGACGTCCTTCATCTTGTACGGAAAAAAGGCGCGCCCGCCTGTGGCATCGGCCAGCTGTTCTAAAGCCTTGTCGCCGCGCAGCACCAGTCCGCTGTCGTCGGTCGAAATCGCGTAGATGATGACTTCAGCCCGTTCTGCCATCTCGATAGCTTGTGTCCGGCTGACTTCACTCTGATTGTCCTCGCCGTCGCTGATCACGATGAGGGCGCGCCGCACCGGCCGTTCCGACTCCCCTTTAGCCAGCTTCTCCTTGCACGCTTTGTAAATTGCGTCGTAGAGCGCGGTGCCGCCGCCCGCCCGCAGCCGCTGCACACCCGCTTGCAGCAGTTTCGCGTCGTCGGTGAACTCCTGCGCTACCTGGCTGTTCTTGCTGAAACCCATTACAAAAGCCTTGTCGAAGCCTGGCCGCAAAGTCTTTTCCATGAAGCCGGCTGCGGCTTCCTGCTCGAAAGCAAATCGTTGCCGCACCGATCCGCTGGTGTCGATCAGCAATCCAAGTTGCAAGGGCAAGTCAGTCTCACGCCGGAAGGCATCGATGGACTGCGGAGGCTGGCGATCGTCGAGAATCGAGAAGTCGGTTTGGTTCAAGTTGCGGACAAACTTGCCATGCTTGTCAGTCGCGATGAACAGAACGTTAACTTCGTCCACCCGCTTACGAATGGTGAGAACCGTATCCGAATCGGTATCAGGACTGGAGGCGAATGCTGACAGGGCCGCCGTCGGCACGTAGGGGGACTGCGACTGCGCCATCAGCGAAGCTGCGGCCAGCACTGCAACGGCGAGAAAAAAAGTCACTCTCATGTACTTCATTCCCGGCAAGTCCCGTCTTTTCAAGGCCCAATAGCGATTCGCACGCATCACGACTATATAGATGCAACTCAAGGGCCGAAAGCTCTTTCCTCGCACCAGTTGAACCCTTTTGCACTGTAGGAGACTCTCCTGCAACTTCCAAGTTACAAAAGGAGCACGCAGCGGGTCATGGCTGCGTAACCCGAGTCACTCCAGTCGGTTGGCCACCTGTAGCTGTCCTTTCGGACCGTCTCTGGCCGGCTCAATCTCCTTTCCCGATCCAGTTCTGGTTTAAGATAGCGCTCATCCTCAGGAGGCATTCATGAAAAAGCTTCTCGCCCTCGCCTTGCTGTGTCTCTCGGCTATGCCGGTTTTCGCGGACAAGGCAAAAGAAGAGGATCGCGTCAAGGACTCGGGCGAGGTGCTCAAAGAAATCCTCGACATTCCCGATAACATCCCAAAGGATCTGCTCGACCGCGCCGAGTGTGTCATCGTGCTCCCTTCCGTAAAAAAAGGTGCGATCGGAATCGGTGGCAGCTATGGCCGCGGCGTGATGACTTGCCGCTCCGGCCAGCATTTCACCGGATCGTGGGGCGCCCCTTCCATGTTCGCCCTGGAAGGCGTGAACATCGGCTTTCAGCTCGGAGGGCAGGCTACCGATTTCGTTCTCCTGGTCATGAACACCAGGGGAGCGCAGTCTCTGCTCAGCAGCAAAGTGAAACTGGGCGCGGATGCGGCCGCCGCCGCAGGTCCTAAGGGGCGTGATTCGACCGCCGCCACCGACGTCGCCATGCGCGCCGAGATCCTCTCGTACTCCCGTTCCCGCGGCTTGTTTGCCGGCGTGTCGCTTGAGGGCTCAACCTTGCGTCCCGACAATCGTGCCAACGAAAAGCTGTATGGGACCAAGGTCAGCGCAAAGGACATCATTCGCGAGCACAAGGTGGGAACTCCGTCCTCGGCAAGCGTGTTGATCTCGACCCTTAATCAACACTCGCCGAAGAATATGTCCGATCCAAAGTCATTGAAGTAAGGAAAGCTGGGCTGGCGGGATCTGTTCGATTTGCATTCAAGAATCAGTAATCCATACAGAAATGGACCAAATCCGTTGCTCATGGGCTCGTAACGATCTCGCCATCGCCTATCACGATCGAGAGTGGGGAGTGCCCCAGCATGACGACCGCGTCCTGTTTGAGTTCCTGATTCTCGAAGGAGCCCAGGCCGGGCTGAGCTGGGACACCATCCTCCGCAAGCGCGAGAATTACCGCAGGGCCTTCGCCGGTTTCGACCCAAAACGCATTTCGAAATACGACGCCAGGAAAGTGAAAGAGCTCTTGGGAAATGACGGAATTGTCCGCAACCGGCTCAAAATCGCATCCGCGGTCATCAATGCCAGCGCTTTTCTGGCGGTGCAGAAAGAGTTCGGCTGCTTCGACAAATACATTTGGCAATTCGTTGGCGGGAAGACGAAGATCAACTCATTCCGCGCCGGAGACAAGCTCCCTGCAAGCACGCCCGAGTCCGACGCTATGAGCAAAGATCTCAAGAAGCGCGGTTTCACCTTCGTTGGCACCACCATCTGCTACGCGTTTATGCAGGCGGTCGGTATGGTCAATGACCACAACACGAGCTGTTTCCGGTACCGGCAACTCACTCCGCGCAGATGATCTGTAGCGGGACGCCCCACCAAGCCGCAAAACAAGTTGACTCTTGCGCTCCGGCCCCAACTCTGGCCGGTGCAAAAATATATGCATCGATTCTGGTTCACCGTGCAATAATGATTACCGGCTCAGTTTGAACGCCGGTTGATAGTCGGTCCGCCTTGAAGCGTCACCACCTCTCATCAGCGATTCTTCTCAGCAGATTCAAATTCACAAAGAAAAGAGTACTACGTTGGAACAAGGAACAGTGAAGTGGTTTAACGATGCCAAGGGCTATGGCTTTATCAGCCGTCAGTCGGGCGAAGACGTTTTCGTGCATTTCTCAGCCATCCAGGCCGGCGGATTCCGCAGCCTGCAAGAAGGCCAGGCGGTGCAGTTCACCGTCACCAAGGGCCCCAAGGGCCTCCAGGCAGAAAACGTCCAGGTTCTATAAAGAACAGTCTTAAGACAAGATCTGGCATTTCATGGGAGCGGCGAGCCGCTCCCATTTTTGCTGCGCCAACCAAGCTGCCGTCTCTATAGGTTGGTTTCCCTCGCGGCCTCGCTGGCTGATTGTTTTTGAACTATCCCGGTGTTACTCTCCCGAAAATTCAATTTCAAGGACAGTCATGCTACAGGACATCACGCGCAGGCGCTTACTTAGCCTTGGAGTGGAAGTTGCCACAGTGGCCGCCGCGAGCCGTTTCTTCGTGCTCGAGTCGTTTGCCCAAAACGGCGCCCGCTATCAACCCTTGTATTCGCAGCTCGATCAATTCGTCGAGCAATACATGCGCAACATGAATGCGCCGGGCATGACATTGGTGCTGGCCGACCGCGATGGCGTCCAACGCGTCTCCACCTACGGGTTCAGCGACACGGAACACAAACTGGCGGTGCAGCCGGACCAGTTGTTTCATATTGGTTCCATCAGCAAGTCGTTCGTCGCGCTCTCGTTGTTGCAACTTCACGATGAAGGCAAGCTCGACCTGAACAAGCCAGTCACGGACTACATTCCCTGGTTTCGCATCGACTCCAGCTTTGCCCCGATCACAACGCATCATCTGCTGACCCACACCTCTGGCTTGCCCAGCATCCCGCAGGTGTTTCCCTCCGACCCAGCCCAGAGACACCGGGCCGCATACGCCCCCGGGAAGGATTTTCACTACTGCAACATGGGATATTCCGCGCTCGGCCATCTCTTGTGGACGCTCGACGGCCGCCCGCTGCCCGAAATCCTGCGCAAGCGCGTGTTCGAGCCGTTGGGCATGGACCAGAGCGAGCCCGTGATTACCCTCGATATCCGCGACAAGGTCGCGAAGAACTATTACGTCTACCAGAATGACCGGCCCTACCCGCGATACGGCAAAATTTGTGAAGCCCCTTCCATCGTGATCACCGATGGCGCCGGCTGCATTGCCTCCACACCTCGAGATATGGGCCGTTACATTCAAATGCTTGCCTCAGGCGGGAAGACCCCGAAAGCGCGGCTTGTGTCCGAAGAGAGCTTCGCGATGTTCGCCAAACCCTTCGTCAAGGCCGCGGAGTTTGGTCCCACCGCCAGTTACGGCTACGGTATGGGCATTGACACCCTGGATGGGCACAAGATCCTGCGCCACACCGGCGGGATGGTCGCGTTTGCATCGGCGCTCCAGGTTGACTTGGACGAAGGCGTGGGGGCGTTTGCCTCTATCAATGCCATGCAGGGGTACCGGCCAAATCCGGTGGCGCAATATGCCTTGCAACTCATGCGGGCCCAGCGCGCGAGCAAATCGCTGCCGGCCATGCCTGCGCTCAATCCGCCCACCAAAGTTGAAAATGCGGCGGACTATGCCGGCCAGTATCACAGCCAGGATGGCCGGATGCTGGAATTCGTCGCCGATGGCGACAAGCTGTTCCTGGTTCGCGAAGGTAAGCGTGCGCCGCTGGAGTCCGCCGGCGATAGTTTCAACGTCTTGCATCCGGACTTCGAGCGTTTCCCGCTTGTATTTGGGCGAGCCGATGACAAGGATCCCAAGAGCGCAGTGGTCGAGGCTGGCTGGGGCGGCGACTGGTACACCAACTCAAAATATTCCGGCCCCAGGCAGTTCTCCTACCCGAAGGAGTGGAACGCCTATCTCGGCCATTATCGAAACGAAAATCCCTGGATCCGCAGTACCCACATCGTGATTCGCAAGGGAAAACTCATGATGGACGGGGTTGTCCCGCTGGAAGCCGGTGACACCGGCGTGTTCCACTTGCGGGACGAAGAAAAAAGCCCGGAGTGGGTTCGCTTCGGCGACATCGTGAATGGCAATGCCATGCGTCTGAAATTGTCCGGCGAAGATTTGTGGAGAGTGATGGCGGTCTGACCCTGCACCATCCCAGTGACAATCGGAATGGAGCGGCCAACCCGAGCCGAAAGGTGACAACTACGCTACTTTGCGCGGCTGAGCACCCTGCTCCTTCTGCTTGATCTCGATGTGCTCAGACTTAATGTCGAGACGCATGCGGTTATAAATACTCATGTAGAGGTTTGCAACCCACACTAGCGCGAACAGCGACAGCAGGTACCCTCGCCAGTCCGGGTACAGCAGTTTGAACCTGGTCACGAACAGAAAAAAGATGGTCACGTAGTGGCTGAAGCAGTATTCGCAGGTAAACAGGTAGAAGAACTTCCGCTTGGCCAGGCTGCGCGCTGTTTTACTCTCTCGCACGCAGTAGTCGCGCGGCTCGCGAAGCACTTCTTCATGAGTGATGGTCCACGCCACGCTGGCGATGGGAAGGGCAAGGACCACTAGCCATACGACTTGAGTTCCGAGCGGCATGCGAGACATTGGATGCACTCTGCCCCTTTCCGGTTTGGCAGGCACGAAGAATCCCACGAATGAGAGGATGTCTTCACTGAATGCTGCAATTGAACAGCCGCGTCTGCCGGATTCAGTTTTGGCCGGACGGACGATTCAGTTTTCGCCGGCTATAGATTCGTAACGTTCGTTCATTGTTGATTCCGCATGTACGCTTCAGTTTCCACATCGAACCTGCTCTAATCATCTTGTCCCGGCAAAACCCACCGGTGCATAATGCCCAGTGGAGGTCTTCCATGCGTACCTCGGCCTTCCTGATCATCATGGCAGCGCTTCCCGCTTTCGCCGCGGATGAAGCGATGACCGTCGCTCAATCCACCATCTCTCCACCGTCGCAGTCCCAACTCGCTTTGTTGCGCGACGGCCGTTCCATTGATAGCGCCAGCCTGCTTCATCCCGGCTCTCTGGAAGGCGACGGCGTGTGCTTTAAGCTCCGCACCTACGTGATGAAACGCGAAGGCGTCGGAGACTCCACCCGGCTGGTGAAGTACTACACTTGTCAGAGAGCTTCGAAATACGGCGTCAAGCACGCGGACGTAGTGATTCCCGACAAGCGATAGCTTTCCGCGGAGCGCGGAATGGTCGTGGGCCCAGTTCTCCACTGAGGAGGGAATCACCATGAGTCGCACCATTCCCTACAGCGCGGATCGGGACGATCTGTTCTATCCCTGCAAGCGAGCGGAGTTTTTTCAGAGCGGCGCGCCTTCTTCCGATGCTGTCCTCTGCGTCGAACTGGCCAGGCTGGCCTATTGCCGCTTGTCCGAGAGCTTTGGCTTGGACCGCGACCGCATTCGTAAGGTCCTGGGCAAGGTCGGATTCACCGGCTGTCACTTTTTCGAAAGCCCGCGTACCACCAATGGTCGCGGCGTGCACGCCTTCATCGCATTACGGCAGGACTTGAGTGTAGTTTCCTTTCGCGGCACCGATAAAGATGACCCCAGCGACCTCGGTGACGATATTGATCTGCGGTTGATTCCCTGGAGCAAGGGTGGCCGCGTTCATTGCGGATTTTCCGGCGCGCTGGGCCAACTGTTTCCGGAAATTCAGAACGCGTTGCAGGACGTAACCGGCAGGCTCCTCTTTACCGGCCACAGTCTCGGGGCGGCCATGGCAACCCTGCTTGCCAGTCTTCAGCCCTCGGCCGCGTTGTACACCTTTGGATGTCCTCGCGTCGGAGACGAAGCCTTTGTCTCCACCCTTTTCGGGGTAGCTCACAGCCGTTATGTCGATTGCTGCGATCTGGTGGCACGGGTCCCCCCGCGATGTTTCGGCTACGCGGATCTGGGGCCGCCTCTGTATATCGATCGCGAGGGAAAAGTCCACCAGGATCCACCGGAGGACTTCATCACCACGGACCGTATCATCGCCGCGGGCGAATACCTCGAGCAATACGCATGGCGCATTGGCGATGTGAGTGTCCGCGAGTTGGCCGACCATGCCCCGGTCAACTATGTCTACGCTGTCCGCCAGGGTTAGTAACCGTGGAAGCCGGCGCGCTCCATCCCGCGCTTCGCCTCCGGACTTTTCATGAACGTGTTCCACACGAACCCGGATCGCGCGTTCTCGGCCATCAGCATCGTGATGCCGGTGTCAATCCCGATTACGTCGTCGTCATACCAGTTCTTGAGCGGGTTGAAGGCATTCACGAAGCCATAATTCGTCCATGCCCGCGGGTACTTGGTCCGGATCGTCCTTAGCACGCGCATGGTTTCAGCAGGAAGGAAGGGAAGCGACCCGCCTGCCGCGCTCGGCACCACGGTCCCGTCAATCGGGCCCATCGCGGGAGGCCCGCCCCAGATCACGTAACCCTTGTCCGAGTCGGAAGCGGTAATGCCCCACAAGTCTTCGCTGTAATCGCGAAACTGCCGCGACAGTTCCAGGCAGAATTGCCGGTGCACTTGGGTGGCGACGACGGAATTCTGAAAATAGTCCGCGTACCCGTCGCTCTTGTTGCGGAAGTCGAACCACGCCTGCGAATACTGGTGAACGAATAGTGGAGCAAACGATCCGATATAGCGCATGCCTTCATAATCGAAGCGAATGCGCTTCCATGCGTTCCATGCGCCCTCCGCAATAGGGTGCGTCGAGGACCCGAGCCCGAGCAGGTACATCATCATGAGCTCGCTGTAATAATCCCAGCGAAATTTGAGAAATCCAACTTCCGGGGCCCAGCCATGCGGAAGGAGCGAGGTGTCCTCCGAAAGCCAGGTCCAGTCAACGCGGTTGAAGATGGCAGTCCCGAGCCGGCTGATCTCCGGCTCTTTGAAGAACTGGCGGCAGGTCAGCACGCCGCACATCAGGATCGACGTGTCGATGGACGACACTTCCGAATCCCAGATTCTGTCGCCGGTGTTGACGTCCGCCCAGTGATAAAAAAATCCGCGATGGTTGGCCAGTTTTTTCCAGAGGAACCGGAACGTGGTCAGGACTCTTGCCTGCGCCTCGGCGTAGGAGAGATATTCCCGTTGCGCCGCGATGCACAGCGAAGTCAATCCGAAGCCGGTCGCGGCAATGCTGGCGGCCGTACTCTTGTCGCTGGTCGCAAGCCGGGCATTGCAGCGGTCCTTGACCAGTCCATTTTCAGGATTCGCCTGCTCGTAGAAATAGCAGGAACTCAACCGCTCCATGTCATCCAGCAGTTGGTCATCTTCTTTGGAGAACGGCGATTTTGTCGTCTCTGCGGCGCGCGCCTGGGGTTGCGCGGTTGCAAAAGGATCCAGCAGGAGATTGCTCAATGGCAGACTGGCGGCCACCATGGACGCCTGCCGCAGGAATTGCCGACGTGAACGTCTGGCTGCGTTATTCTTCTCGTTCACAATTTGATCTTAACTGATTGTTGCGATACAGAACCACGAAGTCTCTCTTATGATAACGGTGCGGGCATGACGGGCAAACGAACATTCAAGATTGCGGGAATTGTGGTCGGCATCGTCGCGGTGATCGCCCTCATCCTGCTGCTTGCCGGCGTCTTCAAGAAGAGGGCCCTCACTCTGAAAGGCGCCGTCATCACCAAAGACGCCGACCCTCGTCGCGAACTGCCCATCGCCAATGCGCACATCGTGGTGACCAACCGTCTGCTCCCGGGCCAGACCAAGTCGGATTTGGCGGAGCTGTTCGGGCTCACCTCCGGAACCGACGTCAAGCTCGGCGAAGCGGTCTCTGATTCTTCGGGATATTTCAGCATCAAGCTGCCGACCGACGTTCGCCGCGGACGCCCCATTACTTTCGCCCTCGAGCGCCCTGACTATCAACGCCTGGCAAAAAGTGACTATGTTGGCGATCAGCTCTATGTTTTGCGCATGGATCCGGTCAACCAGAAAACTGCCACCCGCAATAGCGGCCCCGAGACCACGGTAGCAAACGTTCTGGTTCGCTACTCCACCAAGGCCACCACCTCGGCAAACATCGGCAGTGCGGCCAAAACCTTTCAAGTCTTTAACAAGGGCAACGTGCCCTGCCATGGGCAGAATCCCTGTTCCCCGGATGGCAAGTGGAAGGCTGCCGAGTCTTCCGTCTCACTCGACGCCGGCCCGGGAAACGATTTCCAGAATGCACGCGCGTCCTGCATCGCCGGGCCGTGCCCCTTTACTACCCTGGATGCCAGTGGACTCACCCGTGGTGGCCGCAGCATCACTGTCACCGCCCGCACCTGGTCTGAGACCGCTACTTTTCTGGTGGAAGCTGAAGTGGTTCATCCCATGGTCAGCGACATTGGACGAGAGTTGCACCCTTTCCTTCTGGGCCGGGCTTTCAGCTTTACCATTCCTTCCGCCGCCGAGGGAATTACGCTTCAAGCCGAGATGAATGGGGAGACGATCGTGTTTCCGCTAGGCCCGGCGCTGATTCTCAGCTGGGCCGATTGCAATACGCACGTGGAGAACGAAAAGACCAGCGTGTATCGCTGTGAGTTGAAGCCTGGGTACCGCTTCAACTGATCTTGATCAGTGTGCGCGGTAGACTTCTTTGCCACCGACCATCGTCCACAGGACATGCGCATCCTTAATCTTCTCCGGGCTGAGTTCAAAAATATTGGCGGAGAGCATGATCAGGTCGGCATATTTGCCCGCTACCAGAGAGCCGCGGTTCTGCTCGACAAAGTTGGCATAGGCGCCGTTGAGCGTGTATCCGCGAATGGCGGTGGCAAGATCGATTCGCTGCTCTGGAATCCATCCGCCTTCTGGTTTTCCATCCAGTCCCTCTCGCGTCAGCGCAGTGTAAATACCGACCAGCGGGTCCATTTCTGCGACATTCCAATCGCTGGCAAACGCGAGCACCGCGCCGGAATCGCGCAGGCTGCGAAACGCCCACGCATATTTCGCTCTCTCTGGCCCGACTGCCTTCGCCCACTGCCCGGTAATGTCCGGAGCGCAGTGCCGCGGCTGCATGCACGCCACAACCGAGAGCTTGCGGAAACGAGGCACGTCTTGCGGCGAGAGACATTCAATGTGCACGAGTTGATGACGGCTGTCTCGCACTCCATTCGCCTGCTGCGCATATTCGATCGCATCCAATGACGTGCGAATGCCGCGATCGCCGATCGAATGAATGAAAATCTGGAACTTCATCGCGTCCAGCTTGGCAACCAGCGTCTTGAACTCCTCCGGTGGATAGTCCAACCGCCCAACTTCGCCCGGGCGGTCCGCATAGGGCGCGAGCATCGCCGCCGTGTGCGGCTCGATCACGTCGTCAATGTAGAGCTTCACCGCCGACACCCGCAGATGATCGTCATTGTAGCGGCGTCGCGCTTCGACGAATTGCTGCAGCAAGGAATCGGGGTCGCCGCGGCGGTGGAACAGCGCCACTTGCAATCGGGCGGGCAAGTCGCCTTGCGCGCGCAGGCGGCTGTACACATCCAGATCTTCCAAGAACGACTGGGGATCCACGACGGTCGTAATGCCGTATGTGACCGCCTTGGCGATGTTGGCCTTGATCCTCGCCGCAGTTCGCTCCGCCGAATGGGATGGAAGATGACGCCGCAACTCCTCTTCCGCTTCAGGGGAAAGCCCGGTGCTGCCGAAGCCGGTGATGATTCCAGTAGGCTCGCCCGTTTTCGCATCATGCTCTACAAGCTCCGCAAACTCCACTTGCCTGGTCGCCGACGTGATATTGAACTCACGTAGCGCAGCATGGTTCATCCATATCGTGTGATAGTCATAGGCCACCAGGAACGCCGGACGCCCTCCGGTCATGCTATCCAGATCGTTCGCAGTCGGAAGGGTTCCGTCCGGGAATGCCGAATAATTCCAACCCTCGGCTTCAATCCATTTCATGTCTGGACGGGCTTCACTGAAGCGGCGAACCTGGCTCTGAATCTCTTGCAGCGAATTTGCGTTGCTGATATTGAGCACATCGGGATCGCTTCCGAACCGCGTGTGCAGATGGCAATCGATAAAGCCGGGCATGAGCAAGTGGCCGCCGGCGTCGACGACTTTCGTGCGCGCGGAAATATAGGGGTCGCTCTCGTCGTCCGCGCCCACCCAGACTATCTTCTCCCCGGTGATGGCGATGGCTTGCGCCCACGGATGCTGCGGATCTTCCGTATAGATGCTGGCATGACGAATGACGAGGTCAGCAGGCTTCACGCTGGTTTGCTGAGCCGTAACCCAGGTGATCAGGAAAAGAAACAATGCCGCGATGGTACGAGGCTTCGAGATTCGGAACATGGCAGGGGAATGATATCGCGGTTGCCGATCACCGCAGTCCGATTCCGGGAGGTCAGTGCATCGGCGGCGGCTCCGGCTCGGCTGAGCCATCTGTTCTCGGATCGGATCCGGCGAAATTCACCTTGGTGTTCGAATCGTGCAGCACCGCCTGGCCGCGGCCCATCCGCGTCGAGTATTCCTTGCGCACCTCCAGCTTGTGGCCCATAGCGGCGAGCTTTTCCAGGACCTCCGGCTTGACCCTGGATTCAATCAGTATGTTGCATCCGAGACTTGGGCTGACCGTGAAGCGTGCGTTCTCGAGTGCCGCCTGGACATTCATGCCGTAGTCCACCACGTTGGATACAAACTGCGCGTGGGCCAAGGGCTGATTCGCTCCACCCATGATGCCGAAGCCGATATGCTGATCTCCCTTTTCCATGAAGGCCGGAATGATGGTGTGAAACGGACGCTTGCGTGGCGCGAGTGCATTTGGCGACGCCGGATCGAACGAGAACAATGCGCCGCGGTCGTGCAGCACGAAGCCCATGCCGCGCACCATCACGCCCGAGCCAAACGATTCGTAGTTGCTCTGGATGAGCGACACGATATTCCCGTCGCGATCGACTACGGAAAGATAGGTGGTGTCGCTTGACGGCGCCCCGTACGCAGCATCGCAGTTTGCCTTCTTCGGATCAATCAGCTTCGCCCGTTGCTGCGCAAAGTCTTTCGCGAGCAAGCCCTTGACTGGAATCTTGGCGAAACGCGGATCGCCATTGTAGCGGTACAGGTCGGCGTAGGCTAGTTTCATGGCCTCGATTTTCTTGTGCAACTCGGCCACGCTGAGCGGGCCGTCGGGCGACGGCGGCATGGCTTCCATGATGTTCAGCATCTCCAGCGCTGCCATGCCTTGTCCGTTGGGAGGCAGTTCATAAACGGTCCAGCCGCGATAGGTCGTCGAGATCGGCTCGACCCACTCGGGCTGGAACTGCGACAAATCCTCCGCCGACATGGTTCCGCCGAGCGCCTTGGAGGTCGCAAGGATCGCTTTGGCGACATCTCCCTTGTAAAACGCATCCGAGCCGCCGGCAACCAGGCGCAACGCTTTCGCGAGGTCAGGATTCTTGAACACCTCGCCAATTGCGGGAGGCTTGCCGTGCGGCAGGTAGACTCGCTGGCTCTCCGCGTCATTGGCGATGACGTCCACGGCACCCTCCCAGAAGCCATGAATCAATTCCGGCACTGCGAAACCCTGCTCTGCATAAAAGATTGCTGGCTGAAACAACTCACTCCACGACAGCTTCCCGAAGCGATGATGCAGGGCATTCCATCCAGCCACCGCGCCTGGCACGGTGGCCGAATCAATGCCGAACTGCGGCATCGCGGTGGCGCCCTTTTTCTTCAGCGCGTCGATGGACAGGCCTTGAGGAGCCCACCCGCTCGCATTCAGTCCATACAATTTGCCGGTCTTGGCGTCCCAGTAGATCGCGAATAAGTCGCCGCCCATGCCGTTTGTCATGGGCTCGCCGACCCCCAGCACGGCATTGGCTGCGATGGCGGCATCGACCGCGGAGCCGCCCTTGGCCAGGATCTGCGCCCCCGCCACCGACGCCTGCGCATAGCTGGTCGCCACGATCCCGTACCGGCTGACCACCATCGATCGTCCGTAAGAGCGGTCCTGCGCCGAAACATGCATGGAAAACACCGCCAGTGTTATGAACAGAAGAATCCGCATGGAGGCGAATTGTCTCGGTCTGCAGCCAGGATGTCAACTCAGCCGCCGATAACTTTTCTTTCTCAAACCTGTCTAACCCCTCTTATGCGGACCAGTCTCAATTCCGGATTGAACAGGAGGCAAAGGTGAAGAACGCACTGTGGGTTGCACTTCTATTGCTGCTTTCGATAAGGCTCACCGCACAGGAGTCCTCAGAGCTGTCCACGCCTCCGAACGGTGACAATGAGAGGGCCGAGGTTTCCCAGTGGATTGGTCCCGTGCGGATTTCCATCGACTACCATAGCCCGCGCGTGCACAACCCAGCGGCTAACGACCGCACCGGCCATATCTGGGGCGAATTGGTACATTACGGCTTCATTGACGAGGGTTTCGGCCCTACCAAAGGCGCACCCTGGCGCGCAGGTGCGAACGAGAGCACTGCCATCACGTTCTCCAATGACGTGAAGGTGGAAGGCAAAGACTTGAAGGCCGGAACTTATGCCTTGTTCCTGGATGTGGAGAAGACAGGCCCCTGGTACTGGATCTTCTCCAATCACCTGGGATGGGGCAGCTTCCAGTACGACCCCAAGGATGACGTCCTGCGCGTCCCGGTCACGCCACAGGATTCTCCGTTCACGGAATTCCTGACCTACGGATTTGACGACCGCCGTCCCAGTTCTGCCGTCGCATATCTGCAGTGGGAGAAGAAGCGGATTCCGTTCAAGATCGAAGTGCCGAACGTGAATGAACTGTACGTCACGAAAATGCGGCAGGAACTTCAATCCTGGCCGGGATTCAATTATCAGGATTGGCAAACCGCCGCGCAATTCTGCGCAGACAACAAAATCAACCTGGAGGAAGCGCTGACTTGGGCGGACAAGGCCATCTACGCGCCATTTCGCGGCGCCACCATCGGGCGCGAAGATTTCGCCACCCTGCAGACCAAAGCGGCAGTGCTGGAGGCCATGGGACGTCAGTCCGACGCCGACGGGGTCATGCAAAAGGCACTGCATCTACCGGGAACAGGCGCAGCCGAAGTCTATATCTATGGCATGGGCCTGTTGCGCGCCGGTAAGAACGCCAAGGCCATGGAGATCTTCACCTTCAACCAGCAGCAACATCCGCAAGAGAAATTCTGGACCTCCCTGGGCTTGGCGCGCGGCTTCACCGCGCTGGGAGACAAAAAGAACGCAATCGCCAACTGGGAGATCGTTCTCCAAAACGTTCCCCCGAACATGAGTGGCCGGACTCCCGGGTTTGAGGCTGCCCTGAAAAAGCTGAAGGAGAGTAGCTAAAGCCTGGCGCAGCAGTGGCATCTATACTGGGCGTATGCCCGCTGCTCGTCCGAGCGTGTTTCGTCTCGTTTCGGCTGTGATCCTGGGTGCGATGCTGGCTGTGTTCTTGCTCGCGCTCCCGCGCCGGAACTCCGAATCGGCGCTCATGTCCCGCTTCTGGGCGATCCTCAACGGACGCGGCATTCAATTCGACGTAACTCAGCCCACGGTGGTGAATCGGATCCAGAACCTGCAGCGACTGGAAACCGTGCAGTACACCATGGACAAGGTTGTGACCGGACAGCGCAGCAGCGCGATCTTACCCGATTTCCTGGCCGGAGATCGCTTGCTGCTCCTCGTCCACGGGCAGGTTGTCGCCGGCATTGATTTCGCCTCACTCCGTTCCGGCGATGTTGCGGTGCACGGCCGCGAGATCCGCTTGCATGTGCCGACCGCCCAACTGTTCTCGACCCGGCTGGATAGTACGAAAACCCGGGTGTACTCCCGCCAGACCGGCTTGCTTGTTCCAGTGGATCCGAACTTGGAAACCGAGGTGCGTCAGCAGGCCGAACATGATCTCGAGCAATCCGCGCTTGCCGACGGCATTCTCAATACCGCGCAGCAAAATGCGCGTTCCACTCTCACCAGCCTGCTGAACGCGCTTGGATTTCAGAAGATCGACTTCGACTGATCGGGAGCACAAGAGCCGGACAACACCGACAACGCCGCGCACATCTAGAGTCTCATCTTCAAGGAGATTCCGATGGCAACATGTGAAGTTTGCGGGAACGATTACGACAAGTCCTTCGAAGTGATTGCCGCGGGGCAGCGGCATATCTTTGACAGCTTTGAGTGCGCGGTCCATGCCCTGGCTCCACAGTGCGAGCATTGCAAATGCCGCGTCATCGGGCACGGCATCGAGGTCAGTGGGCGGTTCTTCTGCTGCGCGCACTGCGCCAAGCATTCGACCTCCGCCGATGTGAAGGACCGGGCAGCTTAGCTCAGGTGGATTGGGCTGCTTCCCGGGCCCGCCCCAGCAGGATCTCGCGCTCCCGCGCATTTTGGGTCAGGGCTGCTGCCTTCTCGAACTCAGCGCGGGCTTCGGCGTGTCGTCCGAGCTTCGAAAGCAAATCGCCGCGCACGCTGGGCACCAGGTGATACTTTGCGAGCGACGGGTCCGCAGCCAGGCCATCCACCAGTTCGAGTCCGGCCTGCGGACCAAATGCCATGGAAACCGCAACCGCGTGATTGAGTTCTACCACCGGCGATGGCATCACCTGCGTGAGTACATGGTACAAGCCTGCGATGCGCGCCCATTCGGTGTCTTCCGCTGTTCGCGCGCGCGCATGGCAGGCCGCGATCTTGGCTTGGATCCCATAGGGACCCGGCACTCCGCTGAGTTGTTCGGCGCGTTCCAGGGCTGCCAGGCCGCGGCGGATCAGCAACTGGTCCCACTGCGCGCGATTCTGGTCGAGCAACAGTACGGGCTCGCCGCCCGGCCCGGTTCGCGCTCGCAAACGCGAGGCTTGGAGTTCCATCAGCGCCACCAACCCATGCACCTCGGCCTCCTGTGGCATGAGTTCAGCCAGAATCCTGCCCAGGCGCATCGCTTCCTCGCACAAGGCTGGACGCATCCAGTCATCTCCAGAAGTTGCCGCATAGCCCTCGTTGAAAATCAGGTAGATCACCTCCAGCACGGAAGCCAGGCGCTCAGCCAGTTCGGCCCGCGCAGGAATCTCAAACGGCACCTGCTTCTCCGCCAGCGTGCGCTTGGCGCGCACGATGCGTTGCGCGATGGTCGGCTCAGGAGCCAGAAACGCGCGAGCAATCTCCTGCGTGGTAAGCCCTCCCAGCAGGCGAAGCGTCAGCGCCACCCGCGCCTCGGTCGTCAGCACCGGATGGCAGGAGATGAATACCAGCCGGAGCAGATCGTCACCGATGGGGTCATCGAGCGCCGCGGCCAGGTCAGGAACTGTCATTTCCCGCTGGGCCACATCGCGGCCCAGTTCTTCGTGCTTGCGGCCGCGAACTTCGCTGCGGCGGAAGAAGTCGATGGCGCGGTTTTTGGCCGCTGCCATCAGCCAGGCGCCGGGATTGTCGGGCACGCCGGATTGCGGCCATTGCTCCAGCGCCGCCACCAACGCATCGTGAGCCAGGTCTTCGGCCAGGCCTACGTCGTGCACGATACGTGTCAGTCCCGCAATTACCCGGGCCGACTCGATGCGCCACACTGCTTCGATCGCGCGATGAGTGTCGGTAGCGGTCACGTCTTCGATCAGAGCACGATCGAATCCGTTCCGGCAAGATGCGGCACCAGCAACGGCCCCGCATTGGTCGTGCTAGAGTGAACGAGGTAAGGAGAATCTGCGTTTTATGTATTCCATGCGCGCGATCGGTTACGTAAAGAGCCCCTATCAGCAGACTCGCGACGTCCCTCGCGGGTTGGGCGCGAAACACGATGCGGAAGGAGTGCTTGAGATCGCGCCCGAGTTCGAGCAGGGCTTGACCGACATTGAAGGCTTCTCGCACTTGTTCGTCCTGTGGACTTTTGACCGCTCCGAGGGCTTCGAGTTGATGGGCACGCCTCCGAGTGATAACCGGCCGCACGGGGTGTTTGCGACACGCTCGCCATACCGCCCCAATCCCATCGGCCTCACGGTAGTCGAACTGTTACGCCGCGACGGCCCGCGTCTGCACGTTCGCGGCATTGATATGCTGGAAGGGACTCCCATCCTGGATATCAAGCCTTATCTTTCGTCGGTGGCTCCCGAGAAGTTACGCAGAGGATGGCTGGCGGAAGCCGAAGCCCGGAACAAAGAATCCACGCCACCGAGGCAAGCCTAAGCCCGCCGGAGGATTCCCGCGTGCACCACCGCCGGCATGCACGCAGGATCCGCTTCCGTGGTCCGAACTATTTTCTTGACAGTTTCTCCGCCTGCTGGCGCACGCGTTCTTCCTGTTCCCGCAGTTCGGGCGTCAGTGCGGGACCGAAGTCGTCGGTCTCGAACACCTGGCGGATCTCGATTTCAGATTCCCCCTCGTGAGGGTTGGGGCAGCGTTTGAGCCATTCGATCGCTTCTTCGAGCGAGCGCACTTGCCACAACCAGAACCCCGCAATCAGCTCTTTGCTCTCGGCGAACGGCCCGTCAATCACGGTGCGCTTGTTGCCCGAAAACCGTACTCGCGCACCCTTCGAGCTCGGATGCAGGCCTTCTCCCGCCAGCATGATCCCGGCCTTGACGAGTTCCTCATTGTATTTGCCCATCGCGGCCAGCAGTTCCTGGCTCGGCATCACTCCCGCTTCGGATTCCTTGGTTGCCTTCACGATCACCATGAATCGCATTTTGATCATCCCTCAGTTTGAAATTTAGAACTCGATCACCGGAGGTTTTCGCCGGCTGATCTCTAGCTCTAATTGGACGTCGCGCGGGGTAAGCCGGAATCGACAGGGTATGAAAAAAAATCGTGGAAATTCTTAATTGCTGCAATTGCAGCAGTTGCGAAAAAAAGGTCCAGTTGGCGGAACTGGACCTTTTAGCGGAGGCGGGTCAGACGCTTGGGACGTCTGACCACTTTGGAAAGTCAATGCCGGTCGTCATCGTGGTCCACGTCGGCCCTGCGGTTGCCTGGCGTGTAGCGGTCCTGCGGTTCGGGAGTGCGAGTCTGCGGCTTCTCGATTCGGTCCGGGATGGGCTGTTCCCGGTGCGGCGCCGGGGATTGTCCATGGCGGTGGATCGGGTGGATCATATGCCTCCCTCTCTTGTTCCCCCCATCGGCTGCCGGCACGCCAGCTTTACCGGATGAGCCCTCGTTCGTAACTCCAACCTGGTTACAGTCCGATGAAGCGGCGTCCGCGGTAACACCCCAGAGTCACCCGCTTTCTGAGCATGCTCGTCTATTGCACCCGAGCATTCATGACAAGCCCTTGCCGATGTAGGCCTTGGCTGCAAACAACCTGCTCTGGGCAGGGGACATCCAAGCCGGGTCGAAAGCAAGGTGTGCGAAATCGCGACGGGGCAACCCGTTGCAAGGAGCAAATATGAAAACAAAGATGAGTAGCCTGATGCTGTGCCTGGTTCTCGGCCTGCTGAGCGCCTGCGTCGCATTTGCGCAGGAACAGACCAGTGACCAGTCCAAGTCCGATGTCCGCACGATCACGGGATGCGTCTCGAAGGGCGACAGCGCCGATGAATTCCTGCTGACCGGTGAGGATGGCAGCACCTGGGAAGTGCGCAGCAGCGCCGTCTCCCTGGTCAATCATGTGGGTCACAAGGTCACTGCGACGGGCGTGGTCAGCAACCCGACCATGCACAACCTGAAAGAAGACGCGAAGGATGCTGCTCACGACGCGCACATGAAGAAGAGTGAAACCGAGCACGGGCACATGAAGATCACCGATGTACAAATGGTGAGCGAAAGCTGCAAGTAGATTCGTAATGAATGAGCGCCAACCCACCCCGCCGCGGGGTGGGTAGCCCTCATGCCGACCTGGAGCCGTGTAGAGACCGCCGCCTCGCTGTCCATCCCGGCTAGCGAAAAGAACCCCGCTACTGTTATCGTGGATCTCATGTCTACCGCGCGTCGGGACTTGCTGCGCCTGCTCGCTGCCAAATCGTTTCGTTTGGGAGAGTTCAAGCTGTCGTCCGGCGCCTTCAGTGACTACTACATCGATTGCCGTACCACGACGCTCGATGCCAAGGGATCCAAGCTGACCGGGCAAGTTTTTATCGAAGAGATTCGCGCGCGGGGATGGAAGGCGCAGGCCATCGGCGGCCTGACCATGGGCGCTGACCCCATCGTGGTGGCCGCCTCGGTTGTCAGCGGAGACATGGATGGATTCCTGGTGCGCAAGGCAGAAAAGCAGCACGGGACCGGGCAGCGCATCGAAGGTTTCCGTCAGCAGGGCGCGCGCGTGGTGATCGTTGATGACGTGTGTACAACCGGCGCATCGACGGTGCAGGCCATTGAGGCGGCCCGCGAATTCGGCTTCAATGTCGTAGGCGTGATCTGTCTGGTAGAGCGGCAGGAGGCGGGCGGGCGTCCGAATGTGGAGAAGGCGGCAGCACCCGCGCAATTTGTTTCCATCTTCACCGCCGCCGACGTCCGCCAGGAACACATGCTGCAGAATGACGAGACCTCTCCCGGCTTGCCCGCGATTAAAGACTAGAACTGCGCTTCTTGAAAGCTTGCGACCCTAAACTCGAAACTGGAGTTCAATGATTCAAACCCTGGAATGGACCGATGCTGGCGTGCGCTTCATTGATCAGACGAAGCTGCCGACCGAAGAAGTGTATGTAAACTGCAAAACCTACGAACAGGTCGCGGACGTGATCCGAAACATGGTCGTGCGCGGCGCGCCCGCGATCGGAGTGGCGGCCGCCATGGGAATCGCGCTGGGGATGAAGAACTCCAAGGCAGATAACGGCGCGGAACTGAAGAAAGATTTCGACCAGGTTTGCGATGTCATTGGCAAGACGCGGCCCACGGCGGTCAACCTGTTCTGGGCGATCCGCCGCATGCGGGAAAAATTCGAGTACCTGCGCATGCGTCCCATCAACCAGATCAAGCAGGCGTTGATCGAGGAAGCGCAGCGCATGCATGCCGAGGACATTGCCGCAAACCAGGCCATGGGCCGTCACGGCGCTACGCTGATGCCAACCAGCGGCGGCGTGCTCACTCACTGCAACGCCGGAGCCCTCGCCACCTGCGGCTATGGAACAGCGCTGGGAGTCATTCGCGCGGCGGTCGAGCAGGGAAAAAAAATTCATGTCTATGCCGACGAGACGCGGCCCTTCCTGCAAGGCTCGCGCCTGACCGCGTGGGAGTTGAACAAAGACCGCATCCCTACCACGGTGATCTCCGACAACATGGCCGGCGCCATGATGAAGCAGGGAAAGATCGGAGCCATCGTCGTGGGCGCCGACCGCATCGCCGCCAACGGCGACGTGGCCAACAAAATTGGAACCTACACGGTCGCGGTGCTGGCGAAAGAACACGGGATCCCGTTCTACGTCGCCGCACCGTTCTCGACCATCGACATGGAGACCGCGGACGGCAGTGGCATTCCCATCGAGCAGCGAAACTCGCGCGAGGTCACCCACATCGCCGGCAAGCAGATGGTGCCGGACGGAGTCGAGGTAGAGAACCCGGCATTCGATGTGACCCCGGCGAAGTACGTGACCGCAATCGTGACCGAGCGCGGAATCGCGAAAGCGCCCTATGGGGAAAGCTTGCGCAAGTTGGCCGAGGAAGTAGCGGTAAGCCGTTAGCTTTCAGCCATGAGCTCTTGGCCTTGGCATCGCTGGTTTCCACCAGCGATTCCTCTCCGAATGAGGTCACCCTGAGCCCGACGAAGGACCTGGCGTGCGCATCAAACATAGCGCGCCGGACGAGACGTGGGGATTCTGATCTGACCAAAATAGAATGGCAACTTATCCCATAGCAGAATCCCAGCAGACTTTCGACAGCGGCGGCAAAGCAATCCGCCTCGACTGCTTCGTTCCTTCGTCCGATGGCCAGCGCTTTCCCGCAGTAATCAGCCTTCACGGTTCTGGCGGCGGTTATGCCGGCATGTCAGAACCCGCGAGAATGCTCGCCGAGCAGGGGTTCGCCGTCTATATCCTGCATTACTTCGATCGCACCGGAACCTCTTTCGCCGACAAGCAAACCATCTTCGTGAACTTCCCTATCTGGATGAAGACCCTCTGGGATGCGGTCAGCTACGTCGAAAAGCAGCCGCAGGTTGACGCCGGGCGCATCGGGCTCATGGGATTTTCCCTGGGAGCGTATCTCTCCCTTTCGGCTGCTTCGATCGACAAGCGAGTGAGCGCGGTGGTGGAATTTTTCGGCGGCCTTCCCAAGGAGATGAAGCTTTTCATGCGCCGCCTTTGCCCAGTGCTGATCCTGCACGGCGATGCCGACCCCACAGTTCCTGTCGAAGAGGCCTATCACCTGCAGCAGGTGCTGGAGAAAAAAGGGATTCCCTACGAGATACAGATCTATCCCGGAGCAGGCCATGGTTTTAACGGAGAGGTCTGGCGCGACGCGGGCCTGCGCTCCTATGCATTCCTGAAAAGGTACCTTGCAGCATAGCAATTCTCGCAAAACGGAACTTCCGGCTTCGAGGCTGCGTAGAATTTAATAGAGGGACGAAAGCAGTCTCTCGCCCGCTCCGAAAGATGAGGGAGGGAACCATGGCATCGTTTCTTCTGTGGTGTGTGCTCTTCGTGCTCTGCTGGCCTCTGGCGCTGATGGCGCTGATTGCATACCCGTTCGTTTGGCTGTTGTTGCTGCCCTTTCGCATCGTCGGGATTGCGGTACATGGAGCGCTGGAACTTGTGTGGGCGCTGGTGATGCTGCCGGCGCGGTTGCTGAGCGCACCGTTTCGCGCGTGAAGGTTTTCCGTCGGTGACGAACAGCCGTGCCGCTAGGCTTTCAGTTCCGCCTCGGTCGCCTCTACCGGGAGCTTGGCCTGTTGCCAGGCATCGAATCCGCCGATCACGTTGGTCACGTTTTCAAAACCTGCCCGCTGCAACAGGCTGCACGCGATGATGCTGCGGTATCCGCTCTTGCAATGCACGGCGATGGGAGTCCGCGGATCGAGTTTCGGCAAATCTGCCTTGAAGCGGTCCAGGGGCCACCATTCCGCGCCGTGAATGTGTCCGGCCTCCCATTCCCCCTGGCGGCGAACATCGAGCACGGTCAGCTTCCGGGTAGAGCGAAAGTTCTCGAGGTTCTGCACGGTCACCTGTGGAATGCTTCGGATTTCGAATCCTGCCTCGCTCCACCCTTCCAGGCCACCCTGCAGAAAGCCATCGGCGTCTTCGATGCCGACGCGCGCCAGGCGCATGCGGCCTTCCTCCAGTTGTTCCGGGGTGTCGGCAATCAGGACCAGGCGCGCGGAAAGTCCAAGCACGGTGCCCGCCCAACTCGCAAATTGTCCCGACAGCGGAATATTCACGGAGCCGGGAACATGACCGGCCGCGAACTGGTCCGCGGGCCGGAGATCCAGCGCGACTACACCAGTCTCGAGAAGCTTCTGCAACTCGCTGGCGGCAATGGGCCGCAGCGGTTTTAATTCCGAGAGCGCGGCTGCGCCCTCGCGATTGATTTCCGCATCCTGCAGGAAGTACTCCGGCCGGGCGGGCAGGTTCTCCGTCAGTTCTTTCACGAAGGCGGCGCGGGTCGGAATCTGTAGCGCATAATTCGTCAGCCGCTCGGTGCCGATCGTGGACGAACGCTCAGCGCGCATGTTGCGTCCGCATAAGGATCCGGCGCCATGCGCCGGATAGACCTGCACCTCATCCGGAAGAACCATCAACTTCTTGTGAAGGCTGTCGTAAAGAAGTCCGGCAAGTTCCTGCGGGCTGTGCGTCTTCGACAGGTCGGGGCGACCCACGTCGCCGAGAAAAAGAGTGTCGCCGGTCAGCACCGCCCAGGGCTTTGCAGACTTGCTCTCATCGGTCAGCAGCAGGCAGATCCCCTCCGGCGTGTGGCCCGGCGTCTCCAAGACCTCAACCCTGAGCCGGCCCAGGCGCAGTTCGAACCCATCTTCGACCGCGACGTGCGGGAAGCGGGCGGCCGCCTTGGCGCCTATGTAAATCTTCGCCCCGGTGCGGGCAGCGAGCTCCTTGTGTCCGGAAACGAAGTCCGCATGCAAGTGGGTTTCGAAGATGTGAGCAATTCTCAGCCCTGCCTTTTCGGCGGCCTGCAGGTAAATTTCAACATCACGCTGCGGATCCACTACGATGGCTTCGCCTTCCGAACCCGCCATGTAAGAAGCGTGTGCCAGACAGCCCAGGTAAAACTGTTCGAAGTACATGCGCCACTCCCGCGCGAGAAGAATCGACCGCTAATCATACCTCGCACCACAAACGGACATGTAGTCTGTTGTATAGGCTACGGATCACGAGGAGGCGTGAAAAGGTAAGTTGTTGAAAAACTCTCCGTCGGCTTTGTGAGAATTGAGCTAAAATCGTTCCAACTCAAGCGCGGCTCGCCCGGCCGAGGTGAGTGTATCGCGTGGCAATGCTCCCTTTTTTCCCCCAGGAGGTAGTTTGATGTACCGGCCGTCCGCCAGCAGTGCTCCGGCGTCGGGTTTTTTCCTCGACGTGGAGACCATCATTCGCAATCTGACCCAGGACTACTGCACCGCCTTTAACACCGGCAACTACGACCAGGCCGCATCGCTGTATGCGCCGGACGCGTCGTACATGCCGCCCAATCGCGAGACGGCTGTGGGAACTCGCGCCATCGAGCGGCTGCTGCGCGAACTGGGCGAGTCCGGACACCAGGAACTTCGCTATGAGACCCTGCGGGTAGACGTGTCGGGGGACTTAGCCGTCGAACTCGGCCGCTACAGCGTGGCTATTCGTCAGGGAAACGGGACTACCGTCGCCGACCGCGGAAAATATCTGCGGGCATGGCGCCGCGTAGGCGCCTGGAGCATCATTGCGGATTCTTCCAGCAGCGACTTGCCGCAGTTGGTCCGCGCCTGAGCCGAGAACCAGCAAGCCAACATTCGGCCGGGAGTTCCCGCTTGCAAATTGCCTGACTTGCGGCTAGCGTCCGTGGGTATGACCAGCGTCCCGATACCAAAGCCCGACCTGTCGAAAACTGCGCAGGGCAAGACTCCGCTTTCGCCCGCGAGCTTCTGCCCCAACTGCTCGGCTCAACTCAAAGAGCATCGTTGCAAGATGAGTTGTCCGCGATGCGGCTTTTACCTGAGTTGCTCGGACTTCTACTGACGTCCTAGTCCCTGCTTTCGCAGCCAGCGTTCCCTGCTAGGGCCCCGGCACGTCCCCCCTTGAGGCTGAAAATATCCGAACCGCGTCTCACTTTGATTCACTTTGCGCTAAGTCGTTGATAATTGCCGGGAGCTGACGGACGGTCCGAATTGCCGGTTGGATCGTCGCGTAAAATGCCATTTAAATGCGTTTGCGGGGCCGTAGAGGCGCGGCGAGATCGTCGTATGGCCTTTGACCTGCCACCCGTTTCCCCGGCGCCCTGAACGCATTCTAGCGCGCAATATAGCTAAAAGACATTTTTGTACGTACAGCCGGACGCGACAGTACCCCCATGCTCCGCATAAAATGCTGATGCGAAGGATTTCATAGACGCAGGAGACACGAATGCAACGTAAGGCAAGTGCAGTTTGGAAGGGCGGGTTGAAGGATGGCAAGGGCACAGTCTCGGCAACCAGCGGCGTGTTGTCGAATACTCCGTACTCATTCAAGACCCGATTCGAAGACACGCCCGGAACCAATCCCGAGGAACTGATCGCCGCCGCGCATGCGGCCTGCTTCTCCATGGCGCTGTCGGCCCAGCTGGGAAACTCCAATATCACACCGGAGAGCATCAACACCAACGCGACCCTGACCATGGAGAAGCTGGATTCGGGCTGGACCATCACCGCGGTGCATCTGGAGGTGACCGCGCGGATCCCCAATGGCGATGCGGCTGCCTTCCAGACCGCCGCCAACAACGCGAAAAGCGGTTGTCCGGTTTCAAAAGTGCTCAAAGCCAACATCACCATGGACGCGAAGCTGGAAAGCTAGTCCGTGGAGGGTACCTCTTCAACTCTGCGAGCGCAGGATGTCGCGGATCTCGCGATTGATTTTCGCGGCGTCCTGCGAGGCGGTGTCGATCAGCTGCACCCACTTCTTGTGGTTGGGATCGAGTTGGGCCTGGCCGAGCAGGTATCCGGCCTGCAGGATGGTCTCGATGGAGTTGCTCAAGTCGTGGGCCAGGGCGCGCAGTTTCAACACCACGTCCTCGGGCATCTTGGAAGCTTGACCAGCACTCTTCGCCACGTTCGCACGCTCCTGCCAGGACTGCCGTCATTCCGCGCCGGAGTTCCTGCTCTCAATCGCGCCAATTTCGACGCCGAACAAGAGTAACAAAAACCTGGAGAGCCGGCGCGGGGTTCAAAGCAGCAGCCTCATCAGCGCCCGGAGGTTTGACAGCCAGCGACTCCTCTGTAGAATATGAACTGTCGTTCTTTCCTGAAAGGCAGCCCGCAAGGTTGCCCTCGCCTACTTTTTGCCGAAGTGGCGGAATTGGCAGACGCGCATGGTTCAGGTCCATGTACCCGCAAGGGTGTGGGGGTTCGAGTCCCTTCTTCGGCACCAGTCAGTCTCAGTCAAACCTCGCAGCGCGACACGCCGCCGTTAACCAGGCCAGGCTTTCATCGTGACCTTGACCACCTTCTCCAACTCTTTCCGGCTTGCGCCGCTGCTGGCTTGCACGGATAGGCCGTGGAGGATGGTTGCGACGTAGCGTGCAAGAGCGGCCGTATCGGCATGGCGCGGAAGGTCGCCTTCGGATTGAGCGCGCTTGAAGCGGCGGCGCAGCCACGTCACCATCAGTTCGCGGCGAGCGGCCAGTTCACCGCAGATCGAGGAATCCCCCGTGGAGACCGCGCCCTGCACTAGAAGACAGCCATGGGGATTGCCGCGACAGGCGACTGCTGCGACGGTTCGCAGCAGGAGCTTCTCGACTACGGCGCGCGCAGTCTTCTCCTGCAACGCCTCGCGCACATATCCGGCCGGGCCTTCGGCGTAACGATCGAGGGCCTTTCGGAACAGCTCCTGCTTATCGCCGAAGGCCGCGTACATGCTGGGACGGTTGATGCCCATCGCCCGGGTGAGGTCGTCAAGCGAGGCGCCTTCGTATCCTTTTTGCCAGAACACCTGCACGGCCGCATCCAGCGCCTTGGCGGCGTCGAACTCGCGGGGACGGCCCCGGGCCGTGCTGCTTGCGCGTGCCATTGTCAGTAATTCTACAGTTTTGTACTAACCGGTACAAATCTTGAATCTTTCTCCCCGAGTCCGAAATCTTATTTTCCGTGCAGTAAGCACAGGAGGCATGTATGGCGAAGAAACTTTCAAACAAAGTCGCAATCGTAACCGGCGCGTCCAAGGGCATTGGCGCCGCCATCGCAAAGCAATTTGCCGACGAGGGCGCGGCGGTCGTGGTGAACTACGCTTCCAGCAAAGCCGGCGCGGACCGCGTCGTCGCCGAAATCACCAAGAACGGTGGCAAAGCCATTGCCGTCCAGGCCGACATGTCGAAGCAGGCTGACATCGAACGGCTGTTTTCTGAAGCCAAGAAGGCGTTCGGGAAAGTGGACATCCTGGTCAACAATGCGGGAATTTATGAATTTTCCCCGCTGGAGAACGTTACCGGCGAGCACTTTCACAAGCAGTTCGATTTGAACGTGCTGGGACTGGTGCTGGCGTCGAAGGAAGCGGCGAAATATTTCAACGGCGAAGGCAGCATCGTCAACATCAGTTCGATCGCGAGCACGCTGGCCCCGGCAACCACGGCGGTGTACAGCGCTACCAAGGCGTCCGTCGATGCGGTGACGCGATCGCTGGCCAAGGAACTGGGGCCGCGCCAGATTCGAGTGAACGCCATCAGCCCCGGAATGGTGGATACGGAGGGATTCCGTTCCGCGGGCCTGCCGGAGAGCGACTTCCGCAAGCAGGTAGAATCGCAGACTCCGCTCGGCCGCATCGGGAAGCCTGAAGATATCGCGCCCGCGGCGGTTTTCTTTGCTTCGCAGGATTCTTCCTGGATTACCGGCGAAACGCTCGTTATCTCTGGCGGGTATCGCTGAGCAGCTAAAGCTGCGCTGACGAACTGCCGATACAGATGAATGGGAGTGTGGCCTCCGGGCGAACACTCCCATTTACCGCAATGATCCTGCTTGGGCTTTCAACCTCCGATCCTCGTCACTGGATTCTATTGTGCGTGGTGTTGCTGGTGGTGGTGGGGCAGGCGACGGCGATTTACCTGATCCGGCGCCGCTCCGACAAGCGCGAGGAACTGTTTCGCATCATTACGGAAAACGCTGCGGACATGATCGCGCTGGTCGATTTGAAGGGGCGCCGGCAGTACAACAGCCCGTCGTACAAAAGACTTCTCGGTTACTCGCCTGCGGAACTCTCCGCAACGTCTGCCTTCGAGCAGATTCATCCCGACGACCGCTTCAAGGTGCTGGAAGCCGCGCGTTCGGCCCGCGAGACCGGCGTGGGCCGGCAGCTGGAATACCGGCTGCGGCACAAGAACGGCACCTGGCGGATTCTCGAATCCACCGCCAGCACCATCAGGGACGCCAAGGGGGAAGTGGAGAAGCTGGTGATCGTGAACCGCGACATCACCGACCGCAAGCGGGCCGAAGAACAGCTGGAGCACAATTCCCTGCACGATCCTTTGACGGGGCTGGCAAACCGCCGGCTCTGCCTGGACCGGCTGCAACGCGCATGGGTCCGCGAGCAGCGCGATGCGCAGTACCAGTTTTCGGTGCTGCTGATCAGCCTGGACGATTTCGCGAGCTTGAACGAATCAGCCGGCCCGGTAGCGGCGGACCTGGTGGTGGCCGAAGTGGGGCGCCGTATCGAATCTGAACTGCGGCTGGTAGACACGGTATCGCGGTCCGAGGCCGAGCCGGGACCCAACACTCTGCTGTCCCGCTTCGAAGCGGCGGAGTTCACCATTCTCCTGGAAAGCGCGCAAACTCCGAGTGACGCGATGCGGGTGGCGCAGCGGGTGCAGGCAGCGATCGCTCAACCGATTGCATTGCCGGACCGCGAGGTGGTCGTCAGCGCGAGCATCGGAATCGCGTTGAGCACATCGCAGCACGAGAAGCCGGAGGACCTGCTGCGCGATGCGGCGGTGGCTGCCCGTCGCGCCCACGCGCGCGGGGGCGGACATTGCGAGGTATTCGATGAACTGATGCACACTCGCGCGGTGCGGCGCCTCGCCCTCGAAGATGAGCTTTCACAGGCCTTGGAACGCGGCGAATTCATTCTTTACTACCAGCCTGCCATCAAGCTCACAACCCGGCAGCTTGCCGGTTTCGAGGCGCTGCTGCGATGGAAGCACCCCACGAAGGGGATTGTGTCGCCGTACGATTTCATCAGCGTGGCCGAGGACACTGGCCTGATCGCATTGATCGATCGCTGGGTCATCGAGGACGCCTGCCGGCAACTCTGCGCGTGGCAGGCTGACTATGCGGTCGCGCGCCAATTGCATGTCGCCGTCAATCTCTCGGCGCGGCAGTTGGCCAATCCAAACCTGGTGACGGAATTCCGCGCGGTCGCCAGCCGGTCCGGCATTGCGCCGGAGCGGCTGCAGATAGAGATCCCGGAGCAGGTGGCGATGGCGGACCCCAAGCTGACGTGCAACGTTCTACTGCAATTCAAGCATGTCGGAGTGGGAAGAACGCTGGACGATTTCGGCTCCGGCGACTCTTCGCTCTCCTGGCTGCAGCGGTTTCCACTGAGCACGGTGAAGATTGACCGTTCCCTGGTCAGCGGCATGGCAATGGACCGGCGCAGCCAGGAGTTGGTGTCTCTGATCGCGGTGGTTGCTCGGGCATTGCATGTGAGACTGAGCGCCGAAGGTATCGAGGCGGTAAGCCAGATCGATCCCCTGATCAATGCCGGCTGCGAATTTGGACAAGGATATCTGTTTTCTCAACCCGTGGATGCAGCCCAGGCACAAAAGATGCTGCGGGCGCCCACCTGGCACATGCAAGCGCGCCCATAGCGCCGGCCGGCGATATAGTGGTTGGTACCCACCTGCGGCGGAAGGTGGATGATGCAATCTCTACCAGCCACAATTCGTAAGGCAACCAAGGACGATGCTCCGGCGATGATCTCGCTGGTGAACGAAGCCTTCACCGTGGAAGACTTCCTTGAGGGGACGCGCACCGACACCGAGCGCATGGCAAAGAGCATGCAGGCCGGGCAATTCCTGGTGGCAGAAGATGCGTTCGGCAAAATTGTGGCAACGGTTTATATCGAATTGCATGGAGAGCGCGGATATTTTGGAATGCTGGCGGTGGACCCATCGCAACAGGGCCAGGGCCTGGGGCGCAGGATGATCGAGGCCGCGGAGGACCATTGCCGTCGTCTGGGATGCAATTTCATGGACATCAAGGTACTCAGCCTGCGCCATGGTCTTCCCGAATACTACCGGCAGTTCGGCTACATCGAGACTGGCACCGAAGGCTTCCGTCCGTCACGCCCGTTTAAGCCGGGGGTGGAGTGCCACTGCATTGTGATGTCGAAGAAGCTGAACTGGTAAGCATGGAAGATCCAGACTGTTCCGCGAGGCCGTTTCCGGTTGTCTCACAAAAGGGCTGATTTCGCCCCGTGCCGGGCAGGGGGTTCGACTCAGAGGTGGGTAGGGCCCCGGTTCCGGCATCACACGCCGATGTGACGAAGATCACTGCATCATGGGTCATCGCGGCGAAACAATGCTCTCCTGCCTACCCACCTCGTTTGCAGAAGATCCGTTTCCATTCTTCCCAAGGAGCCTGTGATGCCGTCTCCGGTTCTTCGTTTTCTCGCTAACTCTGCGTTCAATCTACCTGAACTCTGTGCAGCTTTAGGCCGCCGGCGGCGGCACGAACCAGTCCCCAACATCAGTTGTCGAGAGAACACTATGATGCAAAAGAAGATCGTGGCTGTGTTTTGCCTATTCCTTCTGTGGACCTTCTTATCATCCGGCATGGCTGCAGCCCAGGATGCCAATCTCTCCTTATCCACATTCAGTCTCGGCGATCGCATCCTCTGCCAGACCGCCATCGAGCAGGTCTACTGGCGGCACCGGACGGGAGCCACTCCCGGCGTTTCGTCTCGAAGTTCCTTTGAGCAAGCAGTGCCCGCCGATTTGATTCAGCGCAAAGCGGAGGATGTCATATTTCAATCCGCAGCATTGCAGCGCTTCTGGGGGGTCCACATCACCGGAGATCAATTGCAGGCGGAACTGAACCGCATGGTGGCCAACAGCAAGGCGCCAGATGTGCTCGCGGAATTATTTTCCGCTCTGGACAACGATCCACTGAAGGCGGCTGAGTGTTTAGCTCGGCCTCTGCTGGTCGATCGTTTGATTCAGAGCTACTACAGCGCTGACGAACGTTTTCACGGCGTACTGAAGTCGAAGGCCAGCGCCGAAGCGGCCAGCCGTCCCCTCGCCAGCAGTGGCGGTCAGTATAAAGAGGTGGAATGGAGCCGTGGACGGCAAACTGCAAGCAGTCGAGCAGCCGTCGTAATGACTCCTTCCGATTTTGATCAGCGCGTCGCGGATTTGAAGCGTTCCTTCGGCGGGGCTTCCGGCAAGCTGGCAGCCGGAGATGTGAGCGGCTTGCGCGAAGATGCAAACCGCTTCTACGCGGTATCGATTCTGGCTCTGGATCACTCCACTGTGCGCATCGCCACTGTCGAATGGCCGAAGGTCCCCTTCGAGGGTTGGTGGACCACGACGCGTTCGCAGCTGCCGATGGCGTTCGATACCACCCCGTTCGATTACACGCTTCCGGCTGTCGCGCCCAATGCCAACTGCCGCGACGATAGCTGGAAACCGACGTTGCAGTTGCTCGATCCGCGCTACTTCCACACCGCCGTATGGACGGGGACGGAGATGATCGTTTGGGGTGGAATGAGTAGTGTGGGAACGATCTACAACGATGGCAGCCGGTACAATCCTGCTACCGATACCTGGACGCTGGTTACTACGAAAGGCGCTCCCTCCGCACGCGAAGCTCATGTCGCAGTGTGGACCGGCAAGGAGATGGTTGTGTTCGGCGCCACCGGCGACCAGACTGGTGGACGCTACAACCCTGTGACCGATACCTGGCGTGCGACCAATACCGCCGGAGCACCCGTTGGGCAAGGCTACTCGGCGGTGGTGTGGACCGGCAAAGAGATGATTGTTTGGGGCGGTATCCTGTTTTCCCCGGTCAATGCCGGTGGGCGTTACAACCCCCAAACCGATACCTGGACAGTATTGCCCCCCGCGCCCTTGGCGGCCCGTGCCTACACTCCAGCCGTGTGGACGGGTTCGGAGATGCTCGTGTGGGCCGGGTACGACGTCAGCATCGGTCAGCTTTATGGGGATGGCGCTCGCTACAACCCGACAACCAATACATGGACCATGATCAGTTCCACCGGCGCTCCGAACGCTCGTTACTGGCACACCGCGGTTTGGAGTGGCACCGAGATGATCGTATGGGGTGGAATCAATTATCCCTCCTACGACCTGAGCGGTGGGCGTTATAACCCAGCCACCAACACGTGGACGCCTACCAGCCTGGTAAATCCTCCCGCGCTGCGCTGGCTGCATGCGGCGGTTTGGACGGGGAAGGAAATGGTGATCGCGGGGGGCACTCCAAGCAATCCAGCGGGCGGCCGCTACAATCCTCTGACTGATAGCTGGACGGCAACGAACTCGGTCAACGCCGCCAATAATGGCCAGGGCATCACCGCCGTTTGGACCGGCAAAGAAATGATCCTCTGGGGTGGGCTGGACGACAAGTTCGTCTTTCACAACGACGGGGGGCGCTATAACCCCACCACCGATTCGTGGCTTCGTACCACGACGATGAACGTGCCCCAGGCGAGAGGTCTGCATTCTGCCGAGTGGACAGGCAGTGAGATGGTGATCTGGGGCGGCTTCTCATCCGGTGTTTCCGCGCCCGGCGGTCGATACGATCCCGCTACCGACAGCTGGAAAACAGTGAGCACCGTCGGCGCTCCCGCAGGACGTGAAAATGCCACCAACGTCTGGACCGGAACAGAAGTCATTTTTTGGGGTGGCGATCCGGACGGAAATCCTTTCACGCCCGGCACCGGCGGCCGCTACAACCCGGTGACGGACACCTGGAAGCTGACGACCAAGGCGAATGCCCCGTTTAACACCTATGGTCATACTGCCGTCTGGACCGGAACGGAGATGATCGTGTACGGCGGGATCAGTTCCAGCCTCAACGCCAAGCGATATAACCCCTCAACCAATACATGGGCGGACGCTACCCTGACGAACGACCCGGGCCATCGCGATCATCACGGCGCCGTATGGAGCGGAACGGAAATGATCATCTGGGGCGGCTCCATCGACAACGGATATGTTGGCCCCGAGGGCGGACGTTACAACCCGACTACGAATACCTGGACTCTGATGAGCCCCAGCGGGCTCGATGCTCTTCGCATGTGGCCAGTGAGCGTGTGGACAGGGACGGAAACGATCGTTTGGGGTGGATACAACCTGCTCTTCGGTAAATTCTTTAATGACGGAGCTCGCTATAACCCTATATCGAATACCTGGATCAAGACCAGAGTGGCCGGTGCTCCTTCCCCGCGCATTACGCAAGGGGTGTGGAGCGGGACCGAAATGTTGACGTGGGGCGGAAGCTTCGATAGCAGCGGCGGCCGCTACAATCCTGCAACCGATTCCTGGAAACCGACCACCAAGGTCAACGCACCCTTTGAGCGTGCCGGGGGACGCTGGTCTACGGTGTGGACCGGGTCGCAGATGATTATTTGGGGCGGGATCAATGACACCCAGCAAGGTAATCTTTATTGCGCATCTGGTGTCCCCAACAGCGCACCAGTAGCCGTGAATGATAACTACACGGTCCTCTCCAACAAGCAACTGGTAGTCGGTGTGAAGTCGAGCGTCTTGCTGAACGACACTGATGCGAACGGGGATCTACTCTCTGCCAAGGGCATCAGCAAGACCATCCATGGAACGGTCCAATTCAATTCGAATGGGTCGTTCACTTACAAGCCAACGACGGGCTACGTTGGGCCCGATAGTTTTACCTATCAGGCCAACGATGGTGTGGCCAACAGCAACACTGCAACCGTGACGATCACTGTACAGTAGCGAGGCGGCGGGTGGGCCCGATCTGCGCGGTCGTATAGCGGCTTCTTCGGTTTCTGTTGGCACAATGAGAAACGTGGGATGCCCCTCGTCTGATGCAATGTGTGTTGGCGCCCACGTCTGGAACACCGCCAGACGCGGGGCATCCCATAGTGTGATTGTGCAAACGGAAACCAGAAGACGCTATCATCGGCGCAGGTCGGGGCCACCCGCCTGAAAAACCGTTGGCGATTATGCGATAAGGTGCTCAACACCGTGATAGGCATCAGTCATGACATATCGCTCATGCCTCATCAACGTGGGAACGAGCCGGTGGAGAAGGGAGGTGGGCAGTGATTACCGTCCCGTAAGAGCCTGTATTGATCTCGATGACTCCTCCCAGCTGCGCAATCCGTTCTCGCATTCCGCGAATACCAACTCCGGGCAAGCTACCAGATCTCGCTTTATCCCGCCTTTCGAGCGGAATCCCCATGCCCGTATCCTGGACTTCGAGCGTAATACCCGTCACCGAACGCGCCAAACGAATACTTGCGAATGAGCTTCCCGAATGACGGTGAATGTTGGTGAGACACTCCTGCACAATGCGGAACAGGGCTATTTCAAATTCGTCCGTGAGCCGGCCGAGATCAGGAGTAAGATCCAGCCTCACTTTTATTTTGCTACGTTCGGCAAATCCGTCCGCATACCAGCGGATGGCCGAGACCAGCCCTGCTTCATCCAGCAACGGCGGATGAAGCAGATAGGAGGTTGTCCGCAGTTCGCGCGACATCTGCTCGATCAGGGCAGTGCTGTCTGCTAGGGCTCTGACTGCAGCGGTACTCAAAGATTGTGATTCTGCGGCAACGGAAGACAAATACATACCTTGTGCTACAAGCATCTGTCCGATGCTGTCATGCAATTCACGAGCAATCCGTCTGCGCTCTTCATCCTGGATCTGCATGAGGCGGGCTGTCAGCTCACGTAGGCTTGCGTTGGCCTCCCGGAGTTGCTCGGTCTGCTTTACGAGCTGACTGTTCTTCAGGTCGAGCTGGGCCGCATCGGCAGCATGCAGGCGGTCGGTCAAATCCCGAATCTTGCGATCACGAACGGACAGCCCTGCTTCCGATTGATCCGCCCGCAACTGCAGAAGTTCCGACGCTAGCTGGCGTTCTTCGCCTTGTTGTTTAAGACGAACAAACTCAGTCACGTCCTCCATCCGGTGAATAATGTAGCGCACGGCGCCATCAGGAGACAAAACCGGCGAACTGATCGAACTCCAGTATCGCTCCTCGAAGCCACCCCCGCTTGCGAGCGGACGACGTATATTGTGCTTTTTCATTGCAGTCACTTCCGGCTTGCCCGTGCGCGCCACTGCATCAAGCGTGGTGCGCAGGTCTTCTCGTGCTTCTTGGGCACCCAAGTCCGCAGGATTGTCAGGGAAAACCTCGAACAAGCCGCGGCCGAGTATCTCGTGGCGAACGGTCATTGTGGATCCAAGGAAAGCATCCGTTGCTGCAACAATCGTGTGATTCTGGTCGGGGGAGAGAACGACGCACAGAACTGGCCCAGACTGAAACAGCTCTTGGAAATCTGGTACTCTCGCGAGATATGATTTTGGCATCACAGACCTCCCCAAGCATCAGAGTCTCTCATTCAGAGTCCTGGCGTCTGATCAAAATTGGACAAATTTCATTTTTCGCGGAGGGTGCCGTCTCCCTGTCATCTTCAGTGACAACACCCAATTACCAGGCTCCCGGTCTTAGCGAATTGACTGGAAGTTCATGATTTGCGACAAGATCCTCCGAAATATGCTGTACGGACCATCAGAATGACCAGTGCATGGAACTACTCCCCGGCATCTTGATCAGGTGGCTTGGGGGTTGGCGGGTGGGCCCGATGTGCGCGGTAGTATAGCGGCTTCTTCTGCTTCTGTTGGCACAACGATAGACGTTGCGCACCCCACTGTGTGATTATGCGAACGGAAAACCGAAGACGTTATCACCGGCGCAGATCGGGGAACTTGCCGGACAACTGGCTCGCTACGGCACTACCTTGACCGGGGCGGCCAGGCTTCCCATGCGATTGCCCAGAGCGTCGCGCACCACGAAACGGACGTTGTACTCTCCCGGCGGAAGCTGGATGCCGTTGTGGTAAGTCATGCCGTTGTGTTCGATCTGTTCGAGTCCCGCGGCGTCCAGGTGGGCATCGATGCGCTGCGAGAGATCCGCAACCACATCTCCCTTTGGATTTCTGGCTACGGCAGCCACATCCACCACCATGTGATTGGTGTCGGATTGATCCACCGACGCGAATTTCGCGGGCAACACAAGATCAAATTGCACCCTGGTCTTTCCCGAATCCTTTCCGGGCCTTCTGCCCGTCCAGGTCACCGACATCGGCACCCCGGTGTAGTCTAGTGGAGAACGCAGTGCCAGCTGAATATCGTCGCGGGCGGAAGTTGTAGAAGTATCCCGCGACAGCAAGAAGGCATTGCGGTAACGTGTGTGTGCGCCTTTGGCACGGACCGTAAGCGAGACATCATGCCAGCCGGGCTTGGCGCTGCCTGAACTCACGTAGTACCCGAGCATGTAGTAGCTGCTGTCATCCTGAATCGCCTGGTGAAAAGACTGAACCAGGTTACTTCCGCCCATGAAAGCTTTCCCGCCGGTATTTTCCGCAAATAGCCGGAGCGTGCTGCCGGTGTCCTCGATCGCCTGATGCGCCTGCGCGTCGGTGTCGAACTGCGGATCTCCGGTGTCGGAGGGGCGAACGCCTCCCGTCGTCATCATGGTGCCGGCGGTGGCCAATCGCAGGTCGACCGAGTAAATCGCAATCTGCGCGTCGTTCATCAGTCTCCAAAGATTGTCGTACGCGGATTGCATTTCCTTTCTTCCTTGGATCCCGGGACAGGACGGTTCGCAAAGACCTGGCGCCGAAGAACTCAAGGTGAAGGGAAAGCCGGAACTGGCCCAAATCAGGGATTTGCGCCCGGGGAAACCGCGGAAGGCTTTGGCAATTTGCTGCAAGGCTTGCACGGTGATGGAGGCCGCAAGCTTGGTTTCGAGGGAGGCCATTTGCGTCTCGCCCATCATGTGCCCGCGAATCATCGCGGTGATGACCCCCGCCAGCGGACCACCGGTCGGATGATGCGGATCTACGGTGGGCTCATAGATGAGCGGCGCCGCACCGCTCTTCGCTTTGGTCAGGGCTTCGGCAAGAAGCCTGGGGTCATCGGTGAAGTCATGCAGCACAGTCAGGCCGCTGCTGGTGAGCACCATCAGGCACATGGGTTCGCCTGATTCCGCAACTTCGGAAAGGAACTTCACCAGCGCAGTTCTGGCGTTCGCCTGATCGGCCGACGGAGTATTGACGAAATCCAGAACAATGATGCTCAGCCGATGATAGTTACTGACGTTTGCGCCGGGTTCGACGTTGCTGAAGGTCCCATGCTCTCCCTCCGAACGGCGCACTCGGGCGGTATCGGTCTTCACTTCCTCGAAGATGGCGATTGGTTGCGGCTTGCCGTCCTGCTTCAGAACAAAATCTTCTTTCTTGAGACCTGCGAGGTGAGCGCCGGACTTGCTGACGACCGCGGGAATCAAAACCAGGTCGGTAGAAGAAGTGAAGGTAGGCGGGCTGGTTGACGTGGTCTGAGCGCAGAGAAGCGGCGTGAGGAGGAGGCCGAAAACCGCGAACCAAAGCTCCGTGCGGCGAATAGGAGTCATTGACCTACCCTGTCAGCTCAGCTTGAGAACTCATTCTATCCGCAGGAAGCGGTTGCCGTTGCGAATTCGCGACTAGCCGCTTCTTCTCGTCCAGGTTCATGAAGTTAGCTCTCCAAAAGCAGCGGTCCAGCGCAAGCCCAAGCCGTCCGATGTCCTTCAGCGCAGCCAGCGCGCCAGGAACCGAAGCAAACCCGGGACCTCACGATCTAGCGCTTGTCCGCGTCGCGAATCTTCCAAAGAATCTGGCGCACGATTCCCAGCCAGACTTCCGCATCTTCAGCGGGAATGGCGAGGCGCCGTACCAGGCGGCGGATTTTGTCGTCGGCTGGAGGTGAAGACGTTTTCAGATAGCCGCTCTCTCGCAGCGCGTCCAGCAACAATGTCGAGATGCGCTCGATCTCTGCGGCACTCGCGGCTTTTGCGCCCTTAGTTGTGGCAGGGGCTTTTGCATCGCGAACGATCTCATAGAGGGTGACCGCGACGGCCTGGCCCAGATTCATTGAGCCATGTTCCTGGCGGGTGGGGATGCGCATCAGCCAATGGCAGTGCGCGAGGTCTTCGTTCAGCAAGCCGCGCTTCTCCGATCCGAACAGCAGCGCGACGTTGGCGTTGGAGCGCAGCCTTTGACGGATCAGCTTGGCGCCGGCCTCCAGGCGCTTCAGGGGATGATGCAACTCTCGTTTTTCAGCGGCCGTGGTGCCGACTACGAGCGAGCAATCCGCGACAGCGTCGGCAACGCTGGCGAACTCTTCCGCGTTCTTGAGCAGGCTGGCCGCGCCCATGGCGGACCGGGCTTCGCGGTAAGCGACATCGTACGGGTGCACCACCCGCAGATGCAGCACCCCGAAATTGCTCATGGCGCGGGCGGCGGCGCCGATGTTCAGAGGGTTGTGCGTCCGGACCAGCACCAGGCGCAGCCGATCGAGTTGGGTCGCAACCGTCCTCGCCAATTGCGGCTCATTTCCCGGCCGGCGTCGCTGCAGTTTCGAATTCCTCTCCCATCCACTTCTGAAGCGCGGCCATATTTTGCGGGCGTCCCAAGAAGTTCTTGACCAGGTCGTTAGCCGAAATAGAGCCGCCTGGCTCGAGCACCAGCTTGCGATAGCGGCCCGGCGCGGGGCCTTCCAGCAAGTTGGCCTGATCGAACTGGGAGAAGAAATCTTCGGCGATGACTTTGTCCCACATGTAAGTGTAGTAAGCCGAAGAGTAGCCTCCGAGATGCCCGAATGAAGCGTACATGTGTGTGTCCGGGGTGGGCACCGTGTGACTGTATTTCTCGATCGCCTCGCGGGTGACCTTGTCGGGGTCGATGCCGTCGGGCTTTCCTTTATAGAGATCGTAGGAGATGGCGGTAAAGCTGTTCTGGCGCGCAATGGAAATGCCTCGGCCGAACGCCGAGGCCCGATTCATCCTGGCAACGAGTTCAGCCGGAATCGGCTGCCCGCTTTTGTAGTGGCGCGCGAAGCCGGCGAGGACTTGCGGGCTGTGCATCCACTCCTCGAGCATCTGCGAGGGGGCTTCGCCGAAATCCGCTTCCATGGTGATGCCGCTGATCCCGGCCCACGCCTGCTGACCCCCCAGAATCCAATGCATGAGGTGGCCGAACTCATGGAAGAAGGTGACCACGTCGCCGTAGTCCATTAACCCGGGATCGCCGGCGGTGGGAACCGGGAAATTGCACACCAGCGCGGCCTCAGGCAATTGCTTGCCCTTGATTCCGTCGAGCACCGGAGCCATCTCGGCATGGCTGTACTTACCGGGCCGCGGATGCATATCGAGATAGAATCGGCCGATGGCTTTGCCTTTATCTACGACGTCCCAGGTTTCGACCGACGGGTCCCATGCCGGCACGCCATTCTCCTGCTTGAAAGTTACCTGGAACAACTTGGCGGCGGTGTCGAGAATGCCCTGCTTGACTTCCGCGTAGGGCAGATAGGGACGGACGGATTGGGAATCGAAGTCGTACTTGGAGCGCCGCACCAACTCCTGCAGGCGGCCAAGTTCGTAGTCTCCGATCTGCGTAGCGGATGGGTCTGTCTTCTTCTTTTCCTCGAGCAAAAGGGCTACTTCTTTGTTCGCGATGGGTCGGGAGGCATCGTCGAGTTGCTGAATGAAATCGGCAATGTTTTTCCCCTTCAGGATCATCTTGTCGGCGGCATTGAAATCGGCCCATGAGTCGTAGCCGAGCAGGGTCGCGATCTGGTAGCGCGTCTGCATCATGCTCTTCAACACTTCCAGGTTCTTGGGGTAGGCGCGGGTCTCATAGGCCTGGTAGAGTTCCCGCCGAAGCGAGTCGCTATTGGCAAAGGTGAGTACGGGGAAGAGATCGGGATAATCGGTGGTGATCGTGATCTTGCCATTCGCGTCCGGCTTGTGACGATCAATGTAATCCTGGGGCAGGCCGTCGAGTTCCGAGGCGCTGGCCACTTCGACGGTCTTGGTTCCGTCGGAGATATTGCGGTCGAAGGTGGATTGCTGCTCAGTGAGCTGATCGTTAAGCTGTTTCAGCCTGGTGCGAGTGGCTTCGTCCTTGTCAACCCCGGCGAGCCGGAATTCGAGTAACTGGCGCTTCACGTAGTACTGGGTTGCAGGATCGGCATGCGAGACGTCAACCGATGAGAGCGCGCGGTAAACATCCTGGTTCAGCGAAAGTGCGGTTACGGCCTGGCCTGCCTTGCGGTACATGGCGGTGGCCTGGTCGCGGAATGCGGCGTCAGGGTGCACCTGCTGCATCAGTCCGGCAAAGTAGCTGGCCGCGCCAAGCTGGCGAACCGCCTCATCGTACGGGACCACTGTGTTCTGCAGGTTGCGATCGCCCTTGGCGGAGACCAACTGCTCGATCGATTTCTGCGCAGCATTGAGGCGGTCATTCTCGGCTTTTTCGAAGGCCGCGACATCAGGCTTCGATGCCCATAGAGGAGGCTGGGAACTCGGGATCTGCTGCGCGGCTGCCGCGAGAGACAGTGTCAGAAGACCAATCATAGCGAATCGAAAGATCATGAGGGCTCCGATACAGGCGTTTTCAGGCTGGAAACACAGCGTCTTAATATAAATCGAAGCTGGGTTGGCGTGTTAATTGGAGCGCAGCCCTGGGACCCTGGAAACGGAAACACTCACATGAAACAGATGTCTAAAGCACTCGAGCGGGGAAAGGGCGTCATTCGTATGATTTCGTTTTCATCGCAAGATCTGCTTATCCGGACTGCGACCAGCCCGGTTGATCCGGCATCCCTTTCTTTATGACCAAAACACCTGTCGAACGGCGAACCGTGGATTTGTCGGGATATCCGGACCTGGTGGTGATCTACCTGGGAATGAGAGTGAATCGCCTGACTGGTTTGAAGACGCTTCTGGGTTTCGGACCGAGAATCTCGAAATCGGCGAGCGCGCATCCGGATGGACTGTTGCGCCACGAGAACGTGGTGTATTCACTTTTCCCGGTGCATATAGGCATGCGGCAGTACTGGCGCGATGTCGAATCGCTGCTCAAGTGGACGCGATCGGATCCGCACCGGCAATGGTGGAAGGAGTTCCTGCGGGATTCGGGAGGCACGGGGTTCTGGCACGAGACCTATTTTCTGCGAGGCGGGATGGAGGCCATTTACGACGACATACCGCATGCGGTCGGGTTTTCCTCGTTCGCGCCCGTGGTTCCCGCGCGGGGTCCGATGTTCGGTGCAGCGGCGAGAAGCGGGAAAAACTTTGGCGGCGCTCCGGTTTTGTCGGAGCAGGAACTCTACAAAAACGGCCACTAGAGGCGGGGCGCGATTTTCTCGGCAGCCTGCTGCGACGAGAGGACCGGGTAAACCTCGAAATCCACGAGATCGTTCCAATGGGAGATCCATCGGTCGAGCAGGCTGCGGTCATCGGTTTCCATAAGCTGATAGCAGCGCTCGAGGTTTTCATCCACCCAGCTCGAGAGGTAGCGCAAGCCCTCGGGCGCCAGGCGGCCGCGATCGCGGAAGCGGCGATAGACCGGGACTGCATTTTTGTCCTTGAAGTGTTCCACCACCATGTAAAGAGGCATAGGTCGAGAGTGCAACGCGGACGGAATTTTGCAAAAACAGAACAAGTGCCGAGGACAACGAGTTCCCGCGCTCTCGTATAATCGCATGAGTGATGGCAACTACGCTGGAGCAGATTGTGGGGGCCGCTCGTCGCCGGGTCGCAGGAACTGTGCGCGAGGCCGATTTGCGGCAACTGGAGAAACAAGCCGAACAGCGCACGCCGCGCGGCTTTCGGTCCCTGCTTGAGTCCGCAGCGAAGAACGGGATTGCGGTGATTGCGGAGTTGAAGAAGGCATCTCCTTCACGCGGGCTGATTCGCGCCGAATTCGATCCTGCAGCCCTGGCAAAAGAGCTTGAGGCAGCCGGGGCAAGCGCTCTCTCGGTTCTGACCGATGAAGAGTTCTTCCAGGGATCGTTGTCCTACCTGCAGGCTGCGTCGGACGCCTGCAAGCTTCCGTGCCTGCGCAAAGACTTCATCGTGGACGAATTCCAGTTGCTCGAAGCGCGGGCGTATGGCGCTGACGCCGTGCTTCTGATTGTCGCGGCCCTGAGTTCCCAGGAGTTGATCGGGTTGCTGATGAAGGCCCGCAGTTACGGACTGGATGTGTTGTGTGAGGCCCATGACGCACAGGAATTGCACTGCGCCGTTGAGGCGGGAGCGCGGCTGATCGGCGTGAATAATCGGGACCTGCGGACATTCCAGGTGAATCTGGAAACGGCGCTGCAATTGGCGGATCGCATTCCACGAAACGTGGTCAGCGTGGCTGAGAGTGGCATTCACAGCGGGGCAGACATCGGGCGGCTGAGAGCGGCGGGCTACCAGGCATTCCTGATCGGCGAGTCGCTGATGAAAGCGGAGAGGCCGGGAGAAGCTTTGCGGCAATTGATTTCCGCGGCCGAGGTGTCCGCTGTGCAAACGAAATGACCTGGATCAAGATCTGCGGCATCACGAACCTGGAAGATGCGCAGGCTGCCGTGGATGCCGGGGCGGATGCGTTGGGATTCGTGTTTTATGAGAAGAGCCCGCGAAGGGTAAACGCGGAGACGGTGCGTCAAATAGTCGAGAAACTGGACGGTCAAGTCGAGACTGTCGGAGTCTTCTTCAATCAACTCCAGGATTTCATCTGCGACAGCATAGAGAAGACTGGTCTGAGTTCGGTGCAGTTGCACGGGGACAACGAAGATCCGCATGTCCCGGATTTGATTCTCAAGCGCCGTCCCCAAACCAGGATCCTGGTTGCAGTTCCCATGCTCCGCGCTGCGCCGGAGGAGTGGGCGATGATGTACCGCGCCGATCTTGGCCTTACCTTCCTCTTGGACTCAGGTGGCGGAAGTGGGAAGAGCTACGACTGGAAAGGGACGATCCAAAGTACAAAGGTGATCAAGGGACTTGGCCCGATCGTCGTCGCTGGCGGGCTGAATGCTTCCAATGTTGCCGAAGCGATGCGCACTCTTCGACCATGGGGAGTCGATGTTTCTTCCGGAGTGGAATCCGGTCCCGGCAAGAAAGATTTGACAAAGATCGGGGCGTTCGTTGACGCCGTTCGCGAGGCGGACAGACTACAATAGCCAATGGCCACGGTATCCATTCCTAAAGCCAAGTCCACGCCGGGCCGCTTCGGACCCTACGGCGGACGCTATGTTCCGGAAACGCTCATGGCGGCGCTGCAGGAACTGGAGCAGGAGTACGAGCGTGCCCGCCGCGACAAGAAATTCCAGCAACGGCTTGACTCCCTGCTTCGAACTTATGCGGGACGCCCGACTCCATTATTCTTTGCTCGCAGGCTGACCCGGAAGCTCGGTGGGGCGAAGATTTACCTGAAGCGCGAAGACCTGCTCCATACCGGGGCGCACAAGATCAACAATTGCATCGGTCAGGCGCTGCTGGTGGAGCGCATGGGGAAGCATCGCGTCATCGCAGAAACCGGCGCGGGGCAACATGGCGTCGCCACGGCGACGGTCTGCGCGCTGTTTGGTTTCGAGTGCGTCGTCTACATGGGCACCGAAGACATGCGGCGGCAGGAACTGAATGTGTTCCGCATGCGGCTGCTGGGAGCGGAGGTTCGCGGAGTTGAGTCCGGATCGCGGACCTTGAAAGACGCGATCAATGAAGCCATGCGGGACTGGGTCACCAACGTGCGTACTACGCACTATCTGCTGGGGAGCGTTCTGGGTGCGCACCCGTATCCGACCATGGTGCGCGATTTTCATAAAGTGATTGGACGTGAGGCGCGGGCGCAGATTCGCAAAGCCGAAGGCAAGTTGCCGAATGCCGTGATTGCGTGTGTGGGCGGTGGCTCGAATGCGATTGGCATTTTTCATGACTTTATCGGCGATAAGCGGGTGAAGCTGATCGGCGTGGAAGCCGGCGGTCGAGGCGAAGCGCTGGGCGATCATGCTGCTCGTTTTCGCGGAGGCTCGCCGGGGGTGCTGCAGGGGACTTACTCTTATCTGCTTCAGGATTCGTTTGGACAGGTCGCGACTACACACTCGGTATCGGCGGGACTGGACTATCCATCCATTGGCCCGGAGCACGCCGCTTTGAAAGATAGGGGGCGAGCAGAGTACGTGGCGGCATCGGATGCTGAGGCTTTGGAAGCGTGCACGCTTCTGGCGCGGACTGAAGGAATCATTCCAGCGCTGGAGTCGGCGCATGCGGTAGCGGAAGCCTTGAAGCGCGCGCCCAGGATGAAGAAGTCGGAGATCCTCGTGGTGAACGTCTCAGGGCGCGGAGACAAGGATATCGGAATATTAAGGGAAAGCCTCGATCTACGATAGGAATTGCCAATTCAGAATTTGAGGGCAATCCGATTGGGGCGGTGGTTCTTCATTCGACAGACCGCAATTGAAATCAGGCGTTCATGCCGCTGACTTTTCACAACCGGCCCGCTCTCATCGCTTATGTGACCTGCGGCGATCCCGATCTTGCGACCACACGCGAGATTGTGCTCGCAGCCATCGATGCAGGCGCGGACGTGATCGAGCTTGGCGTTCCGTTCAGCGATCCGGTTGCGGATGGTCCGGTCATTCAGCGGGCCAGCGAGCGCGCCCTGAGAAACGGCGTTTCACTGGCGCAGGTTCTGACGCTTGCCGCCGAGATCCGGCAGGAATCACAATCTGTGGGGCTGATCGTGTTCTCGTATCTGAATCCGATCATGCGAATGGGCGTGAGCAAGTTCTGTAGGGTTGCGCGCGCGGCCGGGCTCGATGGCGCGTTGGTTACCGATCTTCCGGTGGAAGAAGCTGGGGAATATTTGAAGGAGATGCGAAGAAACGACTTGGCTACGATTTTTCTTGCTGCGCCCACCAGCCCGGATGCTCGCCTTAAGCAGATCGCGGGGGCTTCGACGGGATTCGTGTACGCCGTTTCGCGCACGGGAGTGACTGGCGCCCGCAAGCAGATGACCGACGATGCCCAGCAACTGGTGAAGCGTCTGCGTAAATTTACCAGGTTGCCGGTGGCGGTGGGATTCGGGATCTCGACTCCGGGGCAATTTGAAGCGGTCGGCCAGTTTGCTGATGGAGTGGTCATCGGCAGTGCCATCGTCGAAATCGTCGAACGGAATCACGGAAATGAAGCCGCGGCTGTGGCACAATTCGTGAAGACGGTTGTCGGGCGCGACGAGGCGCAAGGGATTGCCGCAAACAGGTAGTCACCGGGATGGATATTTCAGACTGGCGCAAGCAAATCGATGAGCTGGACCGAAAGCTGGTGGAACTGCTGAACCAGCGTGCCCGGGCCGCGCACGAGATCGGCAAGCTCAAGCGTCAAGCCGGGATGCCGATCTACGAGCCGGATCGCGAGCAGGCGGTATTTCAAAATGCGCGCAGCGTCAACAAGGGCCCGCTGCCGGATCGCGACCTGCAGCGTATTTACGAGCGCATCATGGACATCATGCGCCAGATCCAGCAGGAAGAGATTGCGCCGCAGACGAAAGACGCGGTGAGAGATACCGAGATTGAATCGGAAATCAATGATTGAAGTGTTTCTGGCCTTTGGTCGTCGTTGTTTGGCCCTTGGCGGCAACGACCATTGCCGAACACCAATGCCCAACGACCAACGACTCCCATGATTGTTGCCATGCAAGATTCGGCGTCCGAAGAGCAGATTCAGAACGTGGTGGAGCACCTCATTCGGATGGGCTTCTCGGTTCATCGCACCACCGGCGAGCGGCAGACCGTGCTGGCTGCTGTCGGGGCGCGGATCGATTTCGACACCCGCAACCTTGAGGTCCTTTCGGGCGTCGAGCACGTGCATCGCATCAGCGCCCCCTACAAGCTTGCCGGGCGTAGCTTTCGACCAGACGGTACGGTCATTGAGTTTGCAAACGGCTTAAAGATCGGCGGCGAAGAAGTAGTGGTGATGGCGGGGCCTTGCTCGGTAGAGTCGCGGGAGCAGCTTTTCAACGTGAGCGAGCAGATTGCGAAGGCGGGAGCGCGCGTGCTCCGCGGCGGAGCGTTCAAGCCGCGCAGTTCGCCTTACAGCTTCCAGGGGATGGGCCTTGAAGGACTCAAACTGCTGCGCGAAGCCGGAGAGAAGTTCAACATGCTGGTGATCAGCGAAGTCATGGAGATTTCGCAGATCGAGATGATGCTGCCCTACGTTGATCTGTTCCAGGTGGGCGCGCGCAACATGCAGAACTTCAACCTGCTACGCGAACTTGGGAAAGTCAAAAAACCAGTTCTGCTGAAGCGCGGGATCGCGGCCACGCTCGAAGAACTGCTGCTCTCGGCCGAATACATCATGGCGGGAGGCAATTACCAGGTCATATTGTGCGAGCGAGGCATCCGCACATTTGAAACGTACACCCGCAACACGCTCGACATTTCGGCGATCCCGATCATTCACAAGCTATCGCACCTGCCGATGACCTCGGACCCATCGCACGGGACCGGGTTACGCGACAAAGTTCCACCGATGGCACGCGCCTCGGTGGCGGCGGGGGCCGATGCGCTGCTGATTGAAGTCCACCACGATCCGGACAAGGCTTTATCGGACGGAGCGCAGTCTTTGTATCCACAGCAATTCGCACAACTGATGCACGAGTTGCGGATGATTGCTCCCGCGGTCGGGCGTAAGATCGCCTGAAACCATGTCCATCCGGCAGATCACGATTGTCGGTACCGGACTGATCGGCGGATCATTTGCGCTCGCACTCAAGAAAAATGGTTTTCATGGATGGATCGTGGGCTGCGATCGCGACGCGGAATTGCAGCGAGCGCGCCAGCGCGGCGCCATTGATGAGGCGCACACCAATCCGGCGGATGCGATCCGCAACAGCGACTTGGTTGTACTCGCGACGCCAGTCAGCGCCATTCTGGAAATGATTGATCAACTCGGACCCGCGCTGCCGCCCCAGGCGCTGATGACGGATGTCGGCAGTACCAAGGCCGAGATCGTGGCGCGGGCCTTCAAGATTTTTGGCAAAGATGCGGGGATGCGCTTCCTGGGCGGGCATCCGATGGCCGGCAAGGAAGACGGCGGGATCGACTTGGCGGATCCGGATTTGTTTGAGGGGGCAACGTGGTTCGTGACGCCTGGCGCGCGGCAAAATATTCATGAAGGCATGAGCGCGGAATTCCTTTCCTGGCTTGAGAAGATCGGGGCGCGGGCCGCAGAGATTGATGCGACTACCCACGACGAACTTTGCGCCTGGATCAGCCACGTTCCACAGATGATTTCGACTGCACTGGCAGCGGCGCTGGTGGACCATTTCGGCGACCATGCGGCGGTGATGGAAGCGGGTGGGCGAGCACTGCGCGAGATGACGCGCATCTCGAGCAGTCCGTATTCGATGTGGCGGGACATCGCGCTCACCAACAAGAAGAACATTCAGCAGGCGCTGCATGCGTTGGAGCAGCGGTTGGCGCATATCCGGGAGAACCTGGATACGCGAGAACTGGCGGAGGAGTTTGCGAAGGCGCACGAGTTAAAAAAGAATTGTTGATCTTGGTTGTTGAATGAAGAGCCCGACAAGTGCTCCCATTCAGCAATCAAAGATCAGAATCAACACTTCTTCATTTACAATCGTTTGTCCTATGAACAAGGTAGTGGCCAACGCCGATGAAGCAGTTCGCGACGTTTTTGATGGAGCGGCCATCATGGTGGGCGGCTTCGGATTGTGCGGCATCCCGGAAAACCTGATTCGCGCGCTGGTGAAGAAAGGCACGAAGAACCTGACGACCATCAGCAACAACGTGGGCGTGGACGGGTTCGGCATGGGCCTACTGCTTGCCGCCGGGCAGATTCGCGAGCACATTGGCACCTACGTAGGCGAGAACAAGTTGCTGGAACAGATGGTGTTGACCGGGAAGATCAAGCTGCACCTGATTCCGCAGGGAACGTTCTCGGAGCGCATACGCGCCGGCGGAGCGGGGATTCCGGCGTTTTACACGCCGACCGGAGTGGGAACGGTAGTTGCCGAGAACAAGGAAACGCGCGAGTTCGATGGACGCTTGTATCTGATGGAACATGCGCTCAAAGCGGACTTCGCTTTCGTTAAGGCCTGGAAGGGCGACAAGTGGGGAAACCTGGTGTACCGGAAGACGGCCCGGAATTTCAATCCCATGATGGCGACGGCGGCGAAGGTCACGATTGCCGAGGTTGAACATCTGGTCGAACCGGGGGAACTGGAACCCGACCTGGTGCATACGCCCAGCGTGTTCGTGAAGAGAATCTTCCAGGGCGAGTTGTTTGAGAAGAGAATTGAGAGAAGGACAGTGAGGAAGGCGGCAGTTGGCAGTTAGCATTTGGCACTTCCGAGCCTGAGATAAGCCAGGACGGCCAATTGCTAAGTGCCAACTGCCAAATGCAAGATTTATGAGCACCGCTCCATCCAAACCCGGAAAAGATGTCGAGAAGCGCGAACGTATTGTGAAGCGCATTGCTCGTGAATTGCGCGACGGCTTTTATGTGAATCTCGGCATCGGCATGCCTACACTGGTTGCGAACCATGTGCCTGCGGGTATGGACGTGATTCTGCAGAGCGAGAACGGCATGTTGGGGATCGGGCCTTATCCTCTGGAGAGCGAAGTGGATGCCGACCTGATCAATGCGGGGAAAGAGACAGTCAGCGAGATCGGGGGTACAGCCTACTTCTCCAGTTCCGATTCCTTTGCCATGATTCGCGGCGGCCACGTTGATCTGAGCGTGCTGGGCGCAATGGAAGTGGATGAAGAGGGCAGCATCGCGAACTGGATGATCCCCGGAAAAATGGTGAAGGGGATGGGCGGCGCCATGGACCTGGTCGCCGGGGCGCGCAGAGTGGTGGTTGCCATGGAGCACACCAATCGGGACGGACAATCGAAGATCCTGAAGAAGTGCACGCTGCCGCTTACCGGAGTGAAAGTCGTGGACACGATCGTCACCGAATTGGCCTACATCAAGGTGACTCCAACCGGGTTGGTGCTGGAGGAAGTGGCTCCCGGACTGACGGCGGAAGCTGTGCAGCGCGCGACTGAAGCGACGCTGATCGTGAGTCCGAGCCTGCGTACGATGGAAGATTAGTTCGTCCGCCGAGGCGGCGCGGGTCTCACTGCCGGAGAAGCCAGATCGATTCAAGAATCTGTCCAGTCCCGTGACATTGCTTTACAGGCGGTCCCGAGGCATCCTCTACGACCGCATCAGGAGGGCCATGATTTCAGCCTGTCAGGTCGGCCAGCGGTAGTGTTTTGAGCGGCTTACCCCTGGCTCTCAAATGTTAATTTCTTGTTGGTGCGCATCCTGCCCCCATAGCTGCGCATCTCCCTTATATATCCGGGTAGCGTGCCGATCAGCGGAATGAATGAAAGTCAGGGCTGGGGGAAATTCCCGGTTTCTTAGCCCGCAATATAGTAAAAAGTATGGGACCCATTGCACGTTGTCACCCAAGGAGCGAAAAGCCCCCGAATGAGAATCGCAGGCGTCTCCAGTGCGTTCCCTAAGAATTTTTATCCGCAAGAGGTCATTCGCGAAGCACTGAAAAAGAAATGGGCGGGCAAGTTGGACCGTCCGCAGGTGCTCGACCGTTTTCACGAAAGCGTCGGAGTCAAGACGCGCCACCTCGCATTGCCGATCCCGGCCTATAGCGAACTTAAGACCTGGGGCGACGCAAACAATGCCTGGATCGATTGCGCGCTCGACCTGGGCAAGCAGGCTTTGTGCCGCGCATTGAACCAGGCCGGACTAAGCGCCGCGGACCTGGGCGCGATCTTCTTTGTCTCGGTAACTGGAATTGCCAGCCCGTCCATCGAAGGGCGATTGATCAACCGCATGGGACTTTCGCCGAATATCAAGCGCATTCCGATTTTTGGCCTGGGATGCGTTGCGGGGGCGGCAGGCATCGCGCGTGCCGCCGACTACGTGAAGGCGTATCCGAAGCAGGCTGCGGCGTTGCTTTCGGTCGAGTTGTGTTCTTTGACCTGGCGGGAGGACGATGTCTCGGCGGCGAACCTGATCTCGGCCGGACTGTTTGCCGATGGAGCGGCTTCCGTCATCGTGGCAGGCAATGAGTTGAGCGATCATGGACCGCAGGTGCTGGCGACGCGTTCGGTTTTTTATCCCGACACTGAAGATGTGATGGGCTGGGACATCTCGGAAAAAGGCTTTCGAATCGTTTTGTCACGAAGCGTGCCTGACATGGTGGAGTTACACCTGGCGGGAGATGTGGACCAGTTTCTGGGAGATCACGACCTGGACCGCAGCGACATCACCAGCTGGATCATGCACACCGGAGGTCCGAAGGTGCTGGAAGCGACCGAGAAGGCGCTCAAGTTGCCGCCGGGGGCGCTGGCGCCTTCCTGGGAATCGTTGCGCGAATCTGGCAACTTGTCGTCGGCTTCAGTCTTGCTGGTGCTTGAGAAATTCATGAACAAGGAACGTCCAGCGCCGGGCGCATTGAGCGTGCTGGCAGCCATGGGCCCGGGCTTCTGCTCGGAGCTTGTACTACTGCAGTGGTGATGGGGGCAATGGTGCAAGGCGGTTGGGATACTGAAGTTTTCGTAGTAGGCGGTGGACCGGCAGGGTTGGCCGCCGCTATCGCGGCGCGCCAGCAAGGATTTGAGGTCACGGTGGCGGACGCGGCCCGTCCGCCGATCGATAAAACCTGCGGCGAAGGCATCATGCCGGAGGGGTTGCGGGCGCTGGAGCGCCTGGGAGTCGCGCTGCCGCGGGAGCAGGGCTCGCCTTTTCATGGGATTCGCTTCGTAGGCTCTGGAAGCAGTGTGGAAGCGAGCTTTCCGCAGGGTCAGGGCCTGGGCGTGCGCAGGACCACGCTGCATGGTCTCCTTGTCGAGCACGCCGAAAAAGTTGGAGTGAATTTGTGCTGGGGTACACGGGTTACCGGTCTGATCGAGCACGGCGTACTGCTGGATGGGGTCCAGGTTCGCAGCCGTTGGGTGGTAGGCGCGGATGGAGAAAATTCGCGTGTCCGGCGCTGGGCCGGGCTGGATTCTTCCGCGCCCACGATTCGCCGCTACGGATTTCGCCGGCATTATGCGATTGCGCCCTGGTCACCGTTCGTCGAAGTTTACTGGACTGCGAGCGGGCAAATTTATGTGACTCCGGTCGGGGCACAGGAGATATGCGTGGCCATGATCTCGCGCCACAGCAAGGTACGACTGGATGACCTGCTGGCGGAGTGTCCCGAGTTCAGTTCGCGCCTCGGCGACTCCGCTCCCAAGACAAAGGAATTGGGAGCGGTTTCATCTACCAGAGCATTGCCGGCGGTCTACTCAGGGAGTCGCGTGCTTCTCGGAGAAGCCTCAGGCTCGGTGGATGCGATCACTGGCGATGGGCTCTCGATGGCGTTTCAGCAGGCTTCCGTTCTTGGTCAGGCTTTACTGACCGGCGACCTGGACACTTACCAGCAGGCGCACCGTCGCATTCGGAGGATTCCGCGAATGATGTCGTCATTAATGCTGTTGATGGACGCGCACCCGCGGCTTCGGCGGAGATCACTGCATGCCATGGCCAGCGATCCCCAGCTGTTCGACCGCCTGTTGGCTGTCCATTCCGGGGCCCTCGATCCGATGGAGTTTGGAGTGCACGGAACGCTTTCCCTGGGATGGGGACTGCTCACCGCTTAACATGCTCAACTACTCACGAACATTCCTGCTCGCGGCGTTGATGGGGTTCTCGGGGTTGTGCGCCCTTCACGTGGTGGCGCAGGAAAGCACGTTTGAACTGGACCCGGCGAAATCGCAAATTGAATACAGCGTATCCTCGACGTTGCATACCGTGTATGGCAAGTTTCAGATCAAGAGCGGAACTGTGCACTTCAATCCGGGCACGGGCGTGGCGAGCGGCCTGATTCTGGTGGACGCGACCAGCGGAAACAGCGGCAACGAAGGCCGCGACCGGAAGATGCACAAGGAAGTGCTGGAAAGCGACAAGTTTCCCGACATCACCTTCATTCCTACGAAAGTAACGGGACAGGTCTCGCCTGAAGGTGATTCAAGTGTCCAAGTCGAAGGAACGTTTCGGCTGCATGGGAGCGATCACCCGATCAGCGTTGCCATTCCGCTCCACGTCAACCAGGGGTTGGTGACCGCGAATTATCGCGTCGTTGTTCCTTATGTCGCGTGGGGCCTGAAGAACCCAAGCAATTTTTTTCTCCGAGTGAGCGACAAAGTGGATGTGAATGTCGTGGCCGTGGGACATCTTACCCAGAGCGTCGCGCAACACTAACGCAGGCGTGCGAGCTCATTCTTATACAGGCGATTGTTGGGGAACTCCTGCGACAAGCCGGTGAGCAGCGTACGGGCGGTGTTGGAATCGTGGTCGCGCAGGGCGGCCACGGCCAGCAACAGCCGGGCGTAGGGCGCGAGGTAACGTCCTTTGTCGGCCGCCAGCTTCAAATTCTTGATGCCTTCATCCTTGTCGGTCTGCGCGCCGCTCAAACGTAGAAACCAGCGAACCGGCGCGGGATTGGTGCTCAATAGGTAATTCTCAACCCCAACCGCCAGGTAGGCGTCGTAATACGAAGGATCGGCGGCGAGGAGCTTAGCCGCCAGCCCGCGCGCAGCTTTGATGTAGCTCAGGCCTGCGAAATTTTTCTTTTCGATCAACGCGAGGTAGTCGCCCCGCAACCCATTGGTCAGAATCTTTGCGAACAGCGCTCCGGGCGCATTTGGAGTGCGCGCCAGCGTCCGATCGGCCAGTTGATCGGCCTTGGTCAGTTCGCTATAGAACGCGTCGCGGGCGCGCGGATCGGGCGTCGGCTTGACGCGTTCCTCGAACTTTTTATCGTCGGTAAACAGCTCGGCTTCCAGGATATGAAGACGATCGAACTCGGCGAACAGGTAGGCGGCCGCATTGGAGACCGGGCCCAGCGGATCCTCGGGATGAGATGCCTCGAAACCCTGGAACGTCTGGTGCGCCGATTTGAAATCGAGGTTGTACATCTGGCGATAGCCGGTTTCAAGGGCCTGCGGATCAATGGAGGCCGCCAGGGACGATGCGCAGACGGCGCAAACGAAAAAGCAAACTTGGAAGATCCTGATCATAAAAATCTAGACCGCTGTACTCTGCAACGCACTCAGCGGCAAGGAGAGGGTAATCAACGCCCCTCCTGTCGAAGAATCCGCGATACTGATCTTGCCTCCATGAGCTTGGACCACGGCATCTCCTGTCGAAGAATCCGCGATGCTGATCTTGCCTCCATGAGCTTGGACCACGGCATCCACGAAGGCAAGTCCCAAGCCGTGGCCCGGAGAATGTTTTCCTTTTACAAACCGTTCGAAGGCGCGGCTGCCGATCTCGGGCGGGAAGCCCGGGCCATTGTCGAGAATCACCAGTTCGGCAGCGCCGTCGTGCGCGCGTAACCGTACTTTCACTTCGCAGCCTTCGGGAAGATGAGTCAATTCGTTCTCGAGAAGATTGCTCAGGGTGCGGTTCATGAGGCCCGGATCGGCGTTGACGACCACGTGATCCTCCAGGTCGAGCACCAGGGTGTGCCGTCGCTCCGCCATCGCGGGCTGATAAATATCGGAGAGCCGGGTGATGAGTTCCGTCAGGTCCACGGGAGTTCGATCGAGGCGAAGTGCACCGGCTTCGGCCTCGGCAAGATCCAGCGTGGTGTTGAGCAGGTCCGAGAGCCGGTCAAGTCCCTCGATCGCTTCCCCTACCGACTCCTCGAGACGGTTGGGATCTCCATCGGACAGTGCGGCTTCAAGCCGCCCCCGAATCGAAGTGACGGGACTCTTCAGGTCGTGCGCCACCGAATCGGTAACGGCGCGCAACTGGTGGACCGAAGCCTGAATTCGGTCGAGCATGTGGTTGAAGGTCTGGGCCAGCCGCGAAATCTCGTCGGCTTTCGGAGACTCGGGCAGGCGCTCATCCAACTCTTCGCTGCCGATGCGGGCGACGGTTTCGGTGATCTGTTCCACGCGCATCAGGGTGCGGCGCGCGCTGGCGTAGGAAATGAAAAAGCCCAGCACCACCGTGCCTCCCCAGACCATGAGGAAACTATCGGTGAGCTGGTGCAAGAGGCGCATCGCGTCCTGATCGGCCAAGCCGAGATAGAGCGCCTTTCCCGGCGAGGGATTGCGGACCACCACCCGGAACGTGGAGGGATAGCCCTCGACCTGAATCGATTCCGGAGTGCCGGGAGTCAAGTTGGCCTGCTGAATGGCTTTTTGAAAGGCGATGCGGGAATCAGGTCCGACCCAGATTGGGGTGTCATCAGGCACGCTGCTGTCGGTCTGCAGGAAAAACACCGAGTTCGGCTGCTGGCCGCGCGCATTGCGATCGTGGGGAACTTCGTTGGTGGCAAGTTCCGCGACCTCTTCGACGATACGGTCATAAAGATTTCCGGGCGGGGTAGACTGAGAGACTTCCGCCAACGTCTGGGCTTCGCCGCTTAGCCAGGCATCGCTGCGTTCGCGCACCCCTTTTTCGACCAGCAGGTAAACAATCCAGAAGGCGAGCGCGCTGCCAAAAGCGAAGGCAAGGGTGGTCCAGATGGAGATGCGCCAGGCCGCGGTGCCGCGCGGTCCTCTAGGCGGCTTTAAGAACATAACCGACCCCGCGGATCGTGTGAATGAGTGGACGCATGGCATCGCGATCCACTTTGCTGCGCAACCGGTAGATATGCACATCCACCACGTTGGTGGCGGGATCGATGCGCATGCGCCACACATGATCGAGGATCATGGTGCGGGTGACCACGCGGCCGGCATTGCGGGTCAGATACTCAAGCAGGGAAAATTCCTGAGGCGTGAGTTGCAGAACCTGCTCTCCACGCCGGGCCTCGCGGCGAATCAGGTCCAGTTGCAAGTCCGCAGCCTGCAAACGAACCGACTCGCCCTGGGGAGCCGAGGAACGGCGCAGAAGATTACGCAGGCGCGCCAACAATTCGGCCAGGGCGAAAGGCTTGGTGAGGTAGTCGTCGCCGCCGTGTTCCAATCCGAGGACGCGCTCGTCCACGGAACGACGGGCAGAGAGGATGAGGACCGGCGCGGAATTTCCTTGGGCGCGGCAACGCGCGATCAGGTCGAGGCCGTCGGCGTCGGGAAGTCCGAGGTCAACGATCAGTGCGTCGTGAGCGCCTTCGACGGCAAGCGCCTCGGCTGACTTGGCGTCGCAGGCGACATCCACCTGGTACCCGGCCTCGGTCAGGCTCCTTTTTAGAAATTCCTGTATCGCTAGGTCGTCCTCGACGAGCAGGAGTCGCATTGCCAGTTCTCCGGTGCGCGGCCCGCGCACCCTAGGGTTGGATGCGAGCCGCTCTGGAAACGTTGACCCCGCGGGGCCAGGCGCGGAGCGCTCCCGGAGGGTTCTTGAAGAGTGTACCAATCCGGTCATGCCGACAACAAAGTTGCGATTTGATCAAACTGACCGGTTTCTGCGGTCCTCCGCGGCATTACGGAGCCCATCGAGACATTCGCGACGGACGGATCTGGGGGAGTCATCGTTTATCATGATCGCGATGGCACGGTCCGCCATCCGCCTACGGAACGTTGGTTTCATCACACTCCCAGCGGAAAAAGGGGTAAGCAATGTTTTGTCGCATGATTCTTTCTCTTGTTCTCTGCACGTGGTTCGCGAATAGAGCGGCCGCTCAAAGTTCCCATTTCGACGGGAAAAGCTGGTGGGACCATGTCAAGGTTCTTGCCGATGACAAGATGGAAGGGCGAGAGACTGGCAGCGCGGGACTGCTTCATGCCGAGGCTTACGTGGTCGAGCAGTTGAAGGCGGCAGGACTGCAACCGGCGGGCACCAAGGGTTTCTATCAGTCGGTAAAGTTCGTGTCGCGGCAGATCGTGGAGAAGGAATCGAGCGCGATGCTGGTGCGCGATGGAAAGGCACAGCCGCTGGTGCTGGGCGAAGATGCGATCTTCAGCACCCGTGTCGATCTCGCGCCAAACCTGGAGGCTCCGCTGGTGTTCGCGGGCTACGGCCTGGATATTCCGGAGAAGAACTACAACGATCTTGCTGGATTGGACCTGAAGGGCAAGGTGGTCGTTTATCTGACCGGATCGCCGGCGGATGTGCCGTCGGCATTGTCGGCGCATTATCAATCGGCCGCGGAACGCTGGAAGGCGCTGAAGCAAGCCGGAGCCATCGGTGCGATCACGATTCCGAATCCATCCTCGATGGACATTCCATGGTCGCGCATTGCGGTGAACCGCACCCATCCCAGCATGGCGCTGGCGGATCCCAAGCTTGACGACACAACCGGCGAGAAATTTTCGATGATGTTCAATCCTGCCAAGGCCGATCTTCTGTTCGCCGGCTCGGGGCATACGTTCCAGGAAATCGCCGATCTTGGAAAGGATCGCAGGCCGCTTCCGCATTTCGAATTGCCAGCCTCGATCCGCGCGCGGGCAACCATGGATGTAAAGGAGATCACGTCATCAAATATTGTCGCCAAACTGCCGGGAAGCGATTCCAAGCTGAAAGATACGTACGTGGTGTTGTCGGCGCACGTGGACCACGTCGGAATCGGGCAGCCGATCAATGGCGACAGGATCTACAACGGCGCGATGGACAACGCTTCCGGGACGGCGGTGCTGCTGGACGTTGCGGCAGAGCTGAAAAAATCGGGAGACAAGCTGAAGCGCTCGCTGCTGTTCGTATTCGTCACGGGGGAAGAGAAGGGGCTGCTTGGATCGCAGTACTTCGCGGCCTATCCGACGGTGGATGCAAAATCCATGGTGGCGGACATCAACATTGACATGTTCTTGCCCATCGTTCCCTTGAAAGTGCTGACCGTATACGGGCTGGCGGAGTCTGACTTAGGCGACGACGTGCGCGCCGCGGCTGAGAAACAAGGCGTGCGAGTACAGCCCGATCCGCAGCCGCTGCGCAATGTTTTCATTCGAAGCGACCAGTACAACTTCATCAAGCGCGGCATTCCATCGCTCATGATGGATGTCAGCTTCGATCCTGGCACCCCGGAGCAGGAGACCTTTCACAAATGGCGCACCGACCGTTACCACGCGCCGTCGGATGATTTACAGCAGCCGGTAGATTTGCAGGCCGCGGCAAAATACGAAGAGATCGTTCGCGACCTCATGGTCAGAACCGCGAACGACGATCATCGTCCGGAATGGAAGGCCGACAGCTTCTTCCGGCGCTATGCGGGCGCGCACTAACTACTGGAAGAATTCAGACATGTTGTTGGCGTTCCTGGCTTGACCCGGAAACGTGGTCAGGCCCAGGCCTTCCATCATCAGCCGCAGCGTGTTCTGGTGCTGGTAGAGCGTCGAAGACTTGAAGGCGGGCTTCGAGAAATTCGGGCTCACTGCCAGCCATGCGACTCGGCCTCCGCCATGAGTGTTGTCGTTTCCGGCTTCATCAAAGACGATAATCAACAAGCCATTCTGAAAGAAACTGCTCGTGAGCAGCGGATCGATGTTCGCTTTGAGCCAGGCATCGGCAACGTCCAAGGTGCAATCGTGGGCATCGTTGCACAGGTTCGGAGTCACGAAGGAATAATCGGGCAGCGCGCCGTTCGCGACGTCGCTGGCGAACTGAGTGAAGGGAACCAGGTTGCGCCTCTGGGTTGAATTGGTCACGACATCCTGCAGGTAGGAAAGCGGGCAGTGGCGGCGGGCATATTTCGCGACGTCAGGCTTGATGTATCCGACCGACGGCAGGTCTTCTTCGTACGATTTCCAGGTTTTTCCGGCGGCGATCAGATGACGGACGACGTTGTCTGCCTTCACAACACCGCTGAAGCTGTCGTCATTGGTAATGACTTGCCCGGTGGTCAGCTCGAAATAGTTGCCGATAGAAGGATGGGTGTTGGCGTAGTACTGCATTCCCAGGCCGTAGGTATTGGCGAGGCCATTGAGATATGGCATCGAGGAACTGCCGATGACACTGGAGTAATTGTGGTTCTCCTCGAGCACCACGACCACGTGGCTGAAGGTGGGGAGCTGGGCGAGGCACGGGACGCAAAGCAGAACAAGCATGAGTAGCGCGGGTTTCATTGATTCTCCCGTTTTCTTGTTTTTTGCACGCGAAATCTCTCTCGCCGGCCGCGCCGGTTGGAGGATGACGTTTCTAAAAAGAGCAACCTGGATCAAAAAACTCACCTGCATCGCCTTGCTCACAGGTTTGGCTGACAGGATTGCTTCACTTGCGACCATTCCTCCTGCACGATGTACTGGTCGCCATTGGCGAGCAGATTCCCGAACTTTGAGGTGAAGGGGACGCCATAGCTGTAGATGCAGATGTCTCCCACCTCGCCATTGCGAGGGTCATACCACGCATTCAACAGGGGATCGGTGACCATCTCGGTCTGCTCGTGGCTCAGGTTTCCGATCGCGGTATCGGCCGAATAATTGGCGTTGGGCGTGATGCCGAAGGGCGCGCCGCAGCCATCGGCGTCTTTCTCTGTGAAGTAAGGAATCACAGCGTAAATCACGGGCTGGCCGTTCAGGTTGAAAAAAGTGTGGTAGGCGCAGGCGCCGACCTGCGGGCCGTCGCCGAACATCAGGAAATACTGGGCGGTGATGCTGGGCTGCCACCCGTTTACCGCGATGGCGCGCTGGATCGTGTCCTCAATATTTTTGGTTGTGATTACCGGAGGGTAGGGCGCAGTGTCCACGTACTCTCCGCCAAAGGTCGAGACGTTTTGCACCTGGCCGTTGTTGCCGGAATATTCGGTGGCGGCTCCGTAGATGTCGCTGCCGCCCACGTCGCTCAGGAACTGGTCGATCACCTGGCGGTAGGTGCGGTTAATAAAGACGCCGCTGGGCTTCCAGTAAATCGCATAGCTGGTCGTGGTGGTCTGGACGGGACCGCCGTGAAAAGTGACATTGAATTGCGGCAAACCGGTGGCCTGGGGCGTGGTCCGTCCTCTCGGGTAATGATAGTGAATGGGGGCGTGAGCGTCCGTCTGCTGAGCGTGCAACGGAAGAGTTCCGAGCGCGAGACACAGCGCCAGGCAGGCGGATGGAACCAGGGAACGGCAATTCAACATCGAGAGAACTCCGAAAGCAGAGGTTTGTGGTTCGTGAGAAGGCTCGGATACCACTAAGGAATGCGATTGTACCGTCATTCGCCGGAGGCGGGGAGGTCCGATTTCACGGGGTCTTTAGGGCCGTTGGTCTCCAGTAAGCGAGCGGGTGCGAAATGTTCCGTAGAATAGCATTGCGTGAAATTCAAGATGAAGCTCTGGAGCGCACTGGTTTTCCTTGTGACCATCGTTGCTGCGGCAGGGAGCGACAATGTGGAGCAGACCGGGCCGCGAATCTCTCCCCCGGAAATGGAATTTGGTGTCCAGGATGTGGGCAGCGCGGGCGAAGCGCAGGTGCTGAAGCTGGCCAATCCCGGTTCGCTGGAACTCGCGATCAACAGCATATTGGCCTCAGGAATTGATTTCTCCCAGAGTAACGACTGCGGCACTTGGCTCGGTCCCGGCGCGGAGTGCGGGATTCGGCTCGTGTTCACGCCGGCTACGATCGGACCCAGGATCGGGCAATTGAGCGTGGTTTCATCGCGGACGGTGCGGGCGGTTCCACTCTCCGGTACCGGGCGATGATGTCAGGTTTCGGGACATCCTGCACTTGAACACCCGCATCTGAAAGCGGTTCTGTGCTTTTTGGGGCGTGTTATGGGTGCAGTAACGCTGCTGATTGTGGCGGCTTCAGTTGCAGGGGCGTGTATCGCTGCGGTTGGTTTGGTGCGGATCTACAACCAGCGTCCGATCTGGAATCGCGGCGAGGCAGCAGAACCTCCAGGCCAGAACCAACACCGGAGCAAGGTCTCTAAGCTTTCCCCGCATTGCGAGACGCGGCAGCACAACTCTCAGTCCAACACACTTCACGAAGTAATAAAAAAATAATCAGCGAGAGCGCGGTGGTCCGCGAAGGCTACCCCACTCATCCACGATGTAGCGCGAATGAGTGGAGCAACCTGGTGATTGAGGCGAATCAGTCTCCGCTCGGGCCGTTGTGGCAGTCGTAGCAGCTGAACTGGTGGCCGGAAGCAAACGTCTTGCTGCCGCCTTCCACCGAGAACGTGCGCGAAGTTTTTGTTTCCGACAGCGCAAGTCCCCTGTAGTTGGCTCCGTGACAATAGGCGCAGGCCTGGTATCCGTGGCTCTCCACATAGTCAGGATGGCTGTTCACCCATGCCTGGCCGACGATATGAATGCCGTGCGGACCGCCATTGGCTGTGGCCGTGAGCTTGCTGGTGTGGCAGACCGCGCACTCAGTGACCTTGGCGGAGTATTGCTGTAATCCGATCGGATAAACATTGTCGTTGGCCTGCACCGTTGGAAACTCCGCGTGCGGCGATCCGTGACAGGCCGAGCAGTAAACAGAACCATGTCCGGTGCTGTAGCGGTAAAGGTTGGCGCCGGCAATGGGAACATTGTCATTCGTGGCAAAGGTTTTGTCGGTGGTCTGCCTCCACTGACCGTTGGTGTCGAAGGTAGTGGTGTAACGCTGGCTGCTGTTGTGGCACATCTGGCATGCCGGCTCAATCAGCCAGGGCTGTCGCGATGCCGTTCCCACGTAGCTCACGTTGCCGTGGCAACTGGAGCACAACTGCGTGTTCATGGCTCCGCGCTTGCATAAAGTCTTGGGTCCGGGATGGCAGAGATAACAGGAATTGGTATCGCTGGTCGCGCTCAGCTGGTCGAGGGTCTGATTCGCAGAAAGCAGGACCTGCGGCCCGTGCAAGGTGTGCATATCACTCGACTCGGAGCCGATGCCAGGCAGCCCTGCCAATCCCAATGCGTTGTCGCTGTGGCAGGCGGCGCACAGCACCGGAGTTCCGGAAACCGCGGTCTGGTACAAACTGGATTGGTAGGTCCATCCCAGTGTCTGTAGCTGGCTGAGATACTGAGAGATGGGCCAGCGATCGTCATGCTTTTTGAGAATGTTCAGCTTGGCGTCCTTTGACGGGTCGGGATTGTTCACCCATCCGGTGGCAGGCTTGGCCGCGGGGTCGCTGTTTGAAGCGTGACAGTTATTGCAGGTGATCTCATCGCTCACCGAAAGCACGATGCTGGCCTGGGCCAGTATCTTGCCGGTGGAATCCTTCGCTACAAGCTTGGCCATGGGGAAGGCATTGAAGGCGCCCTTGTCGTCGTACGGGACGGTGGGGATGCCGATGCCATCCCAGGTGCCGGCTGTGGCGTTGTAGGTCATGGGCTGCGGAGTCTTGCTCTGCGTCTTGAAGTTGGCGAGGCCGGTTTCGGGGGGCACACTGTTCAGGAATAGCGTGCGAACGTAATTCCAGAAATTGGTTTTCGTAGCGCTCTTGCTGTTCACCGAACCGGTCGTGTCGGGCGTGGCCTGGTAGGTAATGGTGACGCCGGAGGTGACCGGGACCGGAGGCTCACCTTTCTTGATCAATTGCGCGTGAATGACGTTGTAGGGCGGCAAGATCGAAAAAATCGAATAATCTTTGCCGTCGATGCAATGCATGCCGAGTTCGGTCCAGGCCACCAGGGAATAGCCGGTGGCGGGGGCGGCATTTCCGGCCCCCGCGCCAGCCTGGGCGCCATCGCTATTGGCCGCTGGGCTGCCGGCGTTCCCGGTGCCACACGAGAGCATGACGAGACTGAGTGTCACAATGAGGATCAACACCCGCTTCATAGGATCTTCCTTTCCTCGATAATCAAGCCAAAGTGATTAAGTGGCGAGCGGAAGGCAACTGCAACCCAGATAAAAAACTAGAGTTGCGAAATTTCGAAAATACTACTTTGTTGCAAACCGTGAAATCGGTGACGGCGGTCACCGATTTTGGTGAGTCAGGATTTTGGACGGGACCGCGAGAGATTTTTGTACAACGGCGCAGCGGTTCAGAGGCTTGAGGAGACAGGCTACATCCGGGCTTTGGCCGACCTGCAAGAGAAGCTCGAAGCGTTCCGGCCCTCGCCGGGGCACGCCAGCTCGAGAGCTTCAAACCCCCAAGTCACACATCACAATCCCACGTGTCAAGAGTCACAGACGGGATAAAGGCCGGGATTTAGATTTCTTACGAATTAGACCAACTAAGTCCTATTCGGTACTTCATGCAGATCACTCGCGCTTCGGATTATGCGGTCCGGGTGGTGATTCATCTGGCCGGCTTACCGGTGGGATCCACGGTGCGGCGGTCGGAGCTGGCGAGAGTGGGCGATGTTCCGGAACACTTTTTGTCGAAGGTGCTGCAGCGGCTGGTGCATTCCGGGATGGTGCGCTCGCAACGCGGCGCGGGCGGCGGTTTTTCGCTCGCGGTTCCGGCGGCAAAGATTTCGATGCTGGATGTGGTGCAAGCGATCGAAGGACCGATCCGGATGAACCAGTGCCTGATCGAGGGGCCGTCGTGCGAGAGGAAAGCGTGGTGTCCGGCCCACCAGGTTTGGGCGGAAACGCAGGATGCAGTGCTGAAGATTCTAGGCGCGGCCTCAATGGAACAGCTGGCAGCCCAGGCGACGCCGGGTTCCACCTTCGCCTATCGCAACCATGAGAAGGCGATCACGATTTCAGGCGTTTCCGGAACGGGCCGGCGAACTCCCGGTTAGGGTCGCCAATGGAACTCACATGGATCGCCATCATCGCGAGTTTATGCATGGGAGTCGGGGCCGCGCTGGTGTTCGTTTTCGCAGTCAAGAAAAATTACTTCAAGGACGTGGAAGACGCGAAGTACCACGTGTTCTGGTCAGACGTGGAGGAGTTGGTCGAGTCTCCACCACAGGAGAAGAAGGATGAAGCCCGCAGTGACTCCACAGATTGAAGCGGACGGAGAGGCAGTGACCCGGCGCAAAGTTCTGTCCTGGTTGAGCGGCTTTGGCCTGTTTGGTTCGCTGATCATCACCGCCTTTTCGAATCTCATCTTTATCAAGCCGCGAGCGACCTACGGGCAGCCGAACCGATTTTCCATCGGCAAGCCCGAGGACTTTCCTTCGGGCGTGCGGCTCTCTCTCGATACGCGGCGCGTCTGCATTGTTCGCGACGGCGACAAGATGGCTGCGATCTCCACGACGTGCACGCACCTGGGATGCATCGTGTCGGTTTCGGAAACCGGATTTTCCTGCCCCTGTCACGGCTCGCGCTACGACCAGGACGGAACCGTTACGGGCGGCCCAGCGCCGCGAGCTTTGCCGTGGTACCAGGTCAGCCTCGCGCCAAATGGCGAGATCGAAGTGGACAAGGACACCGAGATTGAACCGGGGAGCTATTTGCGAGTATGAGCAACCAAACCAGTACGAGCCCCTGGAAGGCGATGATCGAGCTGCCGGAAAATATCTGGCACTCAATCTTTCGTAACCCGCTGCCCTCCTCCGACCTGGGAAGGGCTTCCACCAGCTTCACCAATTTCTTCCTGCATCTGCATCCGGTAAAAGTACATCGCAACAGCCTGCGGGCCACGTTCACCTTCGGGCTGGGCCTGATTTCGTTCTTCCTGTTCTTCATCCTGGTGGTCACCGGCATCCTGCTGATGTTCTATTACGTTCCCTCGACCAGCCAGGCCTATGACCGGATGCTCGACTTGCGCGGGACCGTCGCGTTTGGAATCTTCCTGCGCAACTTGCATCGCTGGTCGGCGCACGGCATGGTAGCGGCGGTTTTCCTTCACATGTGCCGCGTGTTTCTGACCGGATCGTACAAGCCGCCGCGCGAATTCAACTGGGTGCTGGGGGTCCTGCTGCTGCTGGTGACGTTGTTTATGAGCTTCACCGGCTACCTGTTGCCATGGGACCAGTTGGCGTTCTGGGCGATCACGGTGGGGACCTCGATCGCGAGTTACGCGCCGCTGGTGGGCAAGCAAGTGAAGTTCCTGCTGCTCGGAGACAGCACAGTGGGGCAGGAAGCTCTGCTCCGTTTTTACGTTCTGCACGTCGCGGTGTTGCCGGCAGTGCTGTCGCTGCTGGTGGCGATTCATTTCTGGAGAATCCGCAAAGACGGCGGTCTCTCGAGGCCAGCGGAGGAAGACGAACTTGCGCCGCAACCGAATGTTGAAGTGGTGACCGGTCCTGCGTTGGTGATGGCGACTTCGCCGGCGGCGGCTGCGGCCGCGAAGCCAGTCTTGCAGAAACGCCAGTACGGGATTCAGGGCCTGGTGCGCGGTCCGTTCACCAAGATTGGCAACGTTCCGGACCGCTCGGTCTTCAGCTGGCCGAACCTGTTCATGGCGGAACTGGTGGTTTTTCTGATTACGGTCGCCGGGGTGCTGCTGGTATCGCTCTATTTCAATGCCCCGCTGGAAGAACCGGTAAACGTGATGCATCCGCCGAACCCTGCGAAGGCGCCCTGGTACTTCCTGGGGTTGCAGGAGCAGGTGAGCTATTCGGCGTTCTGGGGAGGCGTGGGCATTCCCACCCTCGAAGTGGTTTTGTTGCTGCTGGTGCCTTACCTGGACCGCAAGATCGCGGGCGTCGGGCGATGGTTTGCGCGCGAACGCCTGCTGGCCAACTCTTTGTTTCTGACTTTCGTTGTGGTCAACGTCATTCTGATCGTCATCGGCACATTCTTCCGGGGGCCGAACTGGGAGTTTGTTTCCCCCTGGTGAGGAGAGCGATGTGAGTACGCGCGTAACGCTGGCAATCGTGAGCTTCGTGGTGCTGATCGTACACGGCATTGTTTTCTACGATCAGTTCTTCAACCGTTGGGAGAAGCACCAGGCCGCCTACTTCGAGCAGGCGCGCAGCCTGGCGAAAACCGACGCCGAGCGCAAAGCCGTGGACGGTCGCAGCCCGCGCATCGAGCAGGTCATCGTCACCCAATTCGGAGAATCGCGCGTGGACCGTTGCGTGACTTGCCACATTGCCAGCGACGATCCCCGCTTCCAGGGGCATGCGGAACCGCTGACCACGCACCCTTATTCCGCTGCGCTCGGAGACGTGCAGAGGAATGGTCATTGGGAGCGGCGGCACAAGTTCACCGATTTTGGCTGCACCATTTGCCACGACGGCCAGGGCCGCGGCCTGGAGACCGTGTATGCGCACGGCGAGGACGAGTTCTGGCCCGATCCGTTGCTCGGATACGTGACCCAAGCTAATTGGCATTCGGAATTCAAAGCGAAACTGACCGGCAAGGAATACATGCAGGCCAATTGTGCGCAGTGCCACACGGAAGAGAATTTTCCAGGGACTCCGCTGGTGCAGCGCGGACGGCAGCTCTTTTTTGAAAAGGCGTGTTATGGCTGTCATCGCATTGAAGGGTTGGCCAATGGCACCCTCGGTCCCGACCTGAGCGAGGTGGGAAAGAAATTCAAGATCAATTACCTGTGGGAGCACACGGTCAACCCGCGCGCCTTCCAGCCTACTTCGTTCATGCCGAAGTTCGATCTCAGCGATGACGAGATCAAGGCCTTGACGGTGTTCATGAAGAGCCGCCGCGGCAAGAATTTTGCCGAGACTTCTCTGGGCCAGTATCGCGCGCGCCTGCAGCAGACCAAGTTTGAGGAAGGATCGAAAGACAAGGCGGCGGCGCCATCGCCGGGTCGCGGAGAACAGTTGATTCGTGAACGATCGTGCACGGCATGCCACAAGCTTGGCGAGCGCGACGGTCATATCGCTCCCGACCTTTCCTATGAAGGACTGATTCGCGACGAGGACTGGATGATGGCGCACTTCCGGGAACCGAAGTCGCGGATTCCGGATTCAATCATGCCGGTGTTCGGGTTTGGCGATCCGGAGTTCCGCTCCATCTCCGAGTACCTGAAAACGCGCAACGCGCCGCCTCCGTTCAAGAGCGGGGAGGAGATCTACAAGAACCTGTGCGCGCGCTGCCATGGAGAGAAGGGCGATGGCAAGGGTGTGACCTATCTCTATCTCGATCCGGCGCCTCGCGACCTGACAAAGGTGGCGTTTATGAACAGCAAGAGCGAGGACCGGTTCCTGGAATCGCTGAAGAGCGGGGTGCCGGGGACGTCCATGCCGCCATGGGAGCGAGCGCTGAGCGAAGAACAGCGCCGCGCGGTCCTGAGTTATGTGTTCCAGACATTTGTGCGTGAGCCGCGCAAAGAGATCAAGGAGCACAAGGTTCCGGAGACGAATCCGGTCGCCTCGAGCGGCGAATCGATCCAGAGGGGAGAGCAGATCTTCCTGCAACGTTGCACCGGTTGCCACGGGCGTAAGGCGGACGGCAAAGGCCCGAACTCGCTCGATATCAGTCCGCGGCCACGCAACTTGCGCAACGCGGCATTCGTGAACAGCGTCCCCGACAAGCGCCTGTTCGATTCCATCCTGTACGGAGTGCAGGGCACAGCGATGCCTTCGTGGATCGACTACGGCCTTTCGCAGAACGAGGTAGGCGATCTCATCAATTTCATCCGCAGTATGAATCCGCGCACCGTTCCATCCGGCAGGGAGAAGTCTTCCACGCTCGCATCGCAAATGAACCAGGAGGTGGTATGCCGCCAGAAGTCCAAGTAACTCGCGCAACCTCGATGGGGTCGGCGCCCTTAGCCGATTCGATCCATGAAGACACGACGGCGAAATGGTTCCTGCTGAGCGCTGTCTGCTATTTCTTCGTGGTCGGAATTATCGCCCTGACCATCGCAGCCAAATTTGTCTGGCCGCAACTGTTAGGCAGCGTGCCTTACCTGTCCTACGGGCGCTTGCGGCCGCTGCACGTAAACGGGATGCTGTTCGGATGGCTCCTGCCGGCCGACCTCGGACTGGCGTACTACATCGTTCCGCGGCTCTGCGGTGTAAAGCTGTGGAGCGAGAAGCTGGGCATCGCCACCGCGGTCCTGTGGAACGTGATCGTTCTGGGCGCCGTGTATGCGCTGCCCGCGGGCTACAACAAAGGTTGGGAGTACGCCGAGCTACCCATGCCGCTGGTGGCCCTGGTAGTGGTGGCATGGGTCATGTTCGGGATCAACATTTTTGCCACGGTGGCCACGCGGAAGTACCAGCAGATGTACGTGAGCCTGTGGTACACGATGGCAACCATCTTGTGGACGACGTTCGTTTACAGCACGGGCAACATCGCGGTGCTGTTCACGACCGGAACCAACCAGGCCAACCTGAACTGGATGTACGTGCACAACGCGGTGGGGCTGATCTTCACTCCCATCGGCCTGGCGATGGCCTACTACTTCATTCCCAAGGCTTCCAACACTCCGCTGCACAGCCACAAACTCTCGATGATCGGGTTCTGGTCTCTCGCGTTTGTGTACGTCTGGACCGGGGCGCACCACATGCTGCACGGACCGATTTCGCAATGGCTGCAGACCATCGCTATTGCCTTCTCGGTGATGCTGCTGATCCCGGTGTGGACCGTGGTCTACAACTTCTTCGCCACCATGAAAGGACAGTGGCATCAGCTGCGGGAGAATGTCCCGCTCAAGTTTCTGATGTCGGGCGTCGTTTTCTACTTGCTCACATGCTTCCAGGGGCCGATGCACAGCCTGCGCTCGGTGAATGCCATCGTTTCAAAAACCGACTGGATTCCGGGGCACGCGCACATGGCGGTCCTGGGAGCGTTTTCCTTCTTCGCCATCGCGGGCTGCTATTACGTGATCCCGCGAATGTTCCACACCAGGATCCATTCCGAGGCGCTGGCCAATTGGAGTTTCTGGTTTCTGATGATCGGGGGCCTGGGATTTTTTGTGACCCTGTGGCTGGGCGGTTTCTGGCAAGGCTGGCAATGGAACAATCCCTCGATTCCTTTCATTGACACCGTGGTGGCGTTGAAGCCGGTGTGGACGGTGCGATTCTTCTCCGGGATTCTGATGTTTGCCGGCATCACCACTTTCATGTTCAACATTCTCGCGACCGTGATCGGCCGCCCGCAGCCTATGCCCACCGCGGCAAAGGTCGCGACCGCCTGAGGAGCATGCCATGTTAGAGAAAACTGACAAAAGCGCAATCGGGTTCGTGGTGGCAGCCCTGGTGTTCTTCTTCATCGGCGGCTTGCTCACGACGGTGGTCCCGCCGCTCATTGACAAGAGCTGGTCGAAGCCGTTCGAAAACAACGATCCCTCGCGGGGGCCGACGGGGAAGTTGCGTCCCTACACCGAACTGGAGCTTAAGGGACGCGCGATTTATGTGCGCGAGGGCTGCTGGTATTGCCACACGCAACAGACGCGCACCCTGCTCTCCGACACCAAGCGCTCGGGCTGGAAAGGGGTAGATTCACCCGTTTCCACTCCGGATGAGTTCGTCTATGACAGCCCGCACATGTTCGGAACCAAGCGCACAGGGCCCGACCTGTCTCGCGTGGGCGGTAAATACGATCGGCAGTGGCACCGCACGCATTTCCGCAATCCGCGCGACCTGGTGCCGGGTTCGATTATGCCGCCGTTCCCGTGGATCGCGAATAACGAAGAAGATTTCAACGCCCTGGTGGCTTACATCCAGACACTCGGCCGCGCCAAGAACTGGCGACCGGACAACGATTACGAGAAATAGAGCGCAGCCATGCATGACTACGTTTATCCGAGCATCTTTTTCGCGTACTTCCTGTTCTTCCTGTGCGTGGTAGGGGCGGTGTTTTTCCTGGTCCGTTCCCGCCGCGATGGGTACTGGGGAGCGCACAGCGAAGATCCCAAGTACCGCATGCTCGAGGACGAGAACAGCGCGAGCGGCGACTCTAAGCCGAATTAAGGAGAACGAGATGGCGCAAGCAGGCGTTGCCAAAGAGACAGAGAAGGAAATTCAGGAATACGCCGATGGCTGGATTACGGAACGCAAAGGCACCGGTGTTCCCACATTTCTGAAATTCGCCTACATCGTGATCGCGGGCAGTGTGATCGCCTACCTCGTGGTTTACATGAACGGGGAGGTCAATCACGCCGATCGCGGTGCGCTGGTGCGGCAATTCAACCAGATGACGCAGTCCTCGCCGGCATTCATGTACGCCGTGATTGCAATGGTGGTGGTGTTCGCAATCGTGGTCGTCGGGTTCGCATTTAGAGCGGTGCACAAAGACTCATGAGCGAATGGGCACAGTTCGAAGCGATTGACGGGGCCGAGTATTGGATGAAGATGGTGAAGTGCCAGCACGCCTGCCCCGTGCACACCAACGCATGCGGATACGTGACGGCGATCGGCGAAGGCCGCTACGAGGAAGCGTACCGCATTGCGCGCGCGACCAATCCTTTCGCTTCTATTTGCGGCCGGGTATGCGGAGCTCCGTGCGAAGTGAACTGCCGGCGCGGCGATGTGGACGAGCCGGTTTCTATCCGCTCGCTCAAACGTTTTGTGACCGGGAAGTTCGGTCCGGAAACGGGTGAGTTCGGTGTGTATCGCGAGGCGTGCGATCAGCGGATGTTGCCGCCCAATCGCGGGAAATACGAAAAAATCGCGGTCGTGGGCGCCGGAGTATCCGGCTTGACTGTGGCCCACGACCTTACGCAGATCGGCTACAAGGTCACCGTGTTCGAGGCGAACCCGGAGCCAGGCGGCATGCTCACCGTGGGAGTTCCCATTTTCCGCCTGCCCCGGGAACTGGTGAGGCAGGAGATCCAGGCCATTCTGTCGCTCGGAGTCGAACTCAAGTGCAACATGCGCCTGGGACGGGATTTCACCATCGAGAGCCTGCGAGGCGACGGGTACAAGGCAATTTTCTTAGGAATTGGGCTTCCGAAAGGGAGAAAGCTGTCGCTCCCCGGCTCGGACCGTCCAGGGGTTTACGACGGTATGGATTTCCTGCGCGCGTTCAATGAAGGGACGCCGCTGCCCCTCGGTCGCCGGATTATCGTGATCGGCGGCGGCAACGTTGCCTATGACGTGGCGCGCTCCGCGCTTCGCCCGGCTGGGGAGATGACGCGCAACGAGGCCATTGCCGACATGGAGCGAGGCGAGCAGGTTGCCTACGACGTGGCGCGCTCGGCGCTGCGGATGAGCGGCGACAAGGAGGTCCACGTTGTCTGCCTGGAGAAGCGCGCGGAGATGCCGGCCGACGCCGTCGAAATACTCGAGGGCGAGGAAGAAGGCCTGAGGCTGCATAATTCACGCGGCCCCAAAGCCATTTTCGGAAACAACGGAGCGGTGACCGGCTTGCGCACGGTGCGGTGCACTGCCGTCTTCGACAGCAACGGGCGCTTCAATCCCAGTTTTGACGAAACCGACATCGAAGATTTGCCCGCGGACACGATCATTTTTGCGATCGGACAGTCCGCCGACCTCTCTTTTCTCCGGCCGGAAGATGGAGTGGAGAGCGAGCGGGGCCTGATCAAGGTGAACCGCGAGACCTACCAGACGACGGCCCCGGATGTTTTTGCCTGTGGGGACATCGCGCACGGGCCACGATTGTTTATTGATGCGATTGCCTCTGCGCAGATCGCCGCGCGCTCGATGCACGATTTTCTTCGCGGCACCCGCACCGACATCGCGGTGCGAAGTCGCTGGACTACCGCCGAGTACACGATGGCGGAGGGCTGGGAACGGCTGCCTCGCTCCACCCCTCCGGTGCTGGAAGCCGAGCAGCGCGCGAGTTCTCTTGAGATTATCGAGCAGGACTTCTCGGCTGCGGACGCGCACCGCCAGGCCTCGCGCTGCCTGCGCTGCAACGTGAACACCGTGTTTGATACCAGCACCTGTATCGGATGCAATGGCTGCGTAGATGTCTGCCCGCAGAACCTAATACGGCTCGTTGGCCTTAGCCAACTTTGCCAGGATGAGCGCTGGCACGAAATGGTGGCTGGCACTCTCGGGATCAGCGAGGTCGAGCTAAGGGCGGTGCCAGGCGCGGAACTCGATGACATGGGCGGGGTCATGCTGAAAGACGAGACCACGTGCATTCGCTGCGGGCTGTGCGCTTCGCGGTGTCCGACTCACGCCGTCAGCATGAAGAAGTTCGAGTTCCACCGCGAGTGCGTGACGGTGCCAACGCGGAATATCAAAATCCGCTATCAGGCGAGCGCATCCCAGGGGTCTGTGTGACGCCGCTGGACTTTGGCGTCATGTTTTCGCTGGGGCTGCTCAGCAGCCTGCATTGCGTCCAGATGTGCGGGCCAATTGTGCTGTCGTACAGCGTGGCGATCGGGGAGTCAGCCAAGCCGGGCTCTCGCCACTCGCTCTTGCTCCATCATCTTGCCTACAACGCGGGACGCGTTCTCACCTACAGCGCGCTCGGAGGGCTTGCGGGGCTTGTGGGAGGAACGCTCGGGTTCCTGGGCAAGCTCGCAGGAGTGGCAAGTGGCTTGGCGCTGGTCTCAGGCATCCTGATGATCGTGGTCGGCATTGTCATGCTCGGCCTGTTCCCGGCAAGCCTGCTGGGAAGCAATTTGTTTCGGGTTCCAGCCCGTTTGCTGGGGCCTCTTGGCGGATTTTTGTCCTCGCCGGATCTGAAACGCCGTTTTCTGCTTGGCCTGACTCTCGGCTTTCTTCCTTGCGGGCTGATCTATGCGGCGTTGCTGAAAGCGATGGCCAGCGGTTCTGCCTTGTCCGGAACACTCACCATGCTGGCATTCGGATTGGGCACGGCGGGCGCGCTACTCGCCATCGGGTTCTTGTCTTCGATGATTCGCGGGCAAGTGAGCCGCTGGGGCAGCCAGCTTGCCGCGGCGAGCGTGGTCGCGATGGGCCTGCTGCTGGTTTGGCGCGGGATTATGCCCGCCATGCTGGGGATGGGGGGACACATGCATGGCCCCCACTGAGCAGCCCGCGAAGCTTCCTGTCGTCGTAACGGAGAAAGCCCTGCCGACGTGCGATCGTGTGGCGCCGCCTGCGCCGTCGCGATCGGTATCGTTTCACCGCCTGCGCAAGTCCGTGCATGTCGTGTGCGTAATCGCATTTTTCTCGTTGCCCTTTGCGAACCTGGTTCGTTTCGATATCCCCCGGCAGCGATTTTATTTCTTTGGGCACGAACTCTGGATCAGCGAATTCGCAATCATTTTCTTTTCTTTGATGTTTCTGATGTTCGTGATCGCTGCGATGGCCATGCTCTATGGCCGGGTGTATTGCGGATACCTTTGCCCCCAGATGATTTTCAGCGAGGCCTCGATTGCGCTCGAGAGCAAGATCACGCGGACCATCAACAAGTATGTTCGCTGGGGCGCGTCCGGACGAAAGCTGCTTTCGAAGGCTCTCTTCTATTCGATTGCGGCAGCCTGCTCCGTGGTGCTGGCCTTTGGATTCATCTCCTACTTCGTCGAGCCTCATGACCTGTTCCGCCGGCTACTGGCGCTCGACATCAAGACGACCGCGGGCTTCTCCGGGGCGGTGACCACGCTTCTCACGCTGCTCGACTTTCTGTTTGTGCGCCAGCGCTTCTGCACCACGGTTTGCCCGTACGGCTATCTGCAAGGAATGCTGGGCGACGGCAATACCCTGATCGTTCACTACCGCGACGAAAATCGCCATTGCATCGAGTGCAAGAAGTGCGTTCGCGTCTGTCACATGGGCATTGACATTCGCACCTCGCCTTACCAGATCGAGTGCATTCATTGCGGGGAGTGCATTGACGCCTGCGCCGACGTTCTTGCCCGGCTGGGCAAGCAGACCCTCATTCATTATGCCTGGGGTGAAAAAGGGGAATTGCTGGGCACCGGCGACAAGCCCTGGTACGACAAGTTCGGCTTGCGCGACGGCAAGCGAGTCGCGGTATTGCTGTTGATCCTGGCGTACGGGTCTGGCTTATTTGCCGCACTGTCGATGCGGCGCGCGGTGCTGGTGCGCATCGCGCCCGACCGCACCACCATGTATCAGTTGGGCAACGACGGAACGGTTTACAACCGCTTTCGCTTACAGATCGCGAACCGCGGAAAGCAGCAAGCGACCGTGGTTCTTGGCATCGAGAATCTTCCGGGCGCCAGGTTTGCCGGATTCGAGAACGCGGTCGTGGTGAATGCCGGACAAAGTTTGCAATCGCATTTCGACATTTCAGTGGCGGCCGTATCGGCTCTCAAGCCCGGCGTCAACTATTTCCGCCTCAACTGCCGGGTTGGAAATGACCAGGAGTTTTTCGATCAGACATTCATAACTCCGATGAAGGATACACAGTGATGAACAATGTGGGCACATTCCGAGTGCGCCGTAATGTGAATCGAAGTGAGAACCTGGCGCCTGTGTCGCGTAAACAGGGAACTCCGTTGCTGTACTTGCTGGGATTCGTAATGGCGCTCTTCCTCGGAATTCTGATTTTTGCGTACGCGGTCACAAAACGAGCGAATCCCGTCTACCTGGACGAACATGGCAAGCCGACCGCGGTTTCGCAATCCCATGACCACTGAGTTCTATCGCGAGTGCGACCTTTGCGGGCTTGGGTGTGGCAAACATCCTGTGCAACAGCGCGTTGGCGATGAGGAGCGCTATTTCTGCTGCATCGGATGCATGAATGTCTATCTCATTCTCTTTGAAAGCGGCGTGATCGCTGCCGGGCAGGACATCCGGCAAACGGAGTTGTTCCAGCGCAGCCTCCAACTCGGGCTGATCTCGAAGCCGGACGGCGATAGCGCGGGTCAAGTCAACAGTTCCGATCCGGCTCCTACCCAAGACCTAATGTTGCATATCAGCGGGATGTGGTGCACATCGTGTGCATGGCTGATTGAACACTCGCTCACATCACTGCCGGGAATGGTGCGGGCCGAAGCTTCGTTCGCTTCCGACCTGGTGAAGCTGCAGTACCATCCTCAGAAACTTCCCCCGGAGCGGATCCGGCAGCGGATCGAGGCCCTGGGATACAAAGTCCAGCCCTATCTGGAGGAGTCCAGCGCTGCCAATGCAGAACAGCACGACCTGTTGATCCGCACCGGACTGGCCGCGTTCCTGTGGGCCAACGTGATGAGCTTGAGTCTTGTGCTCTACGCGGGATATTTCGAGCAGATTTCCACCAGTGTGCGCCGCGGCCTGCCTTTCGTGCTGATGATGCTGGCGACGCTGGTTGTCTTCTATTGTGCCCAGCCGATCTTGCGACTGGCCTGGCGCGGTGTGTGGAATGGGGCCATCCGCATGGAGGCTCTGCTCGCCCTGGGAATACTGGCAGCTTACGGCTACAGCGTAGTGCAGACCTTCCGGGGCGAGATCCATGTTTACTACGACACCGCCACCGTGATCGTCACGCTGGTGCTGACCGGAAAACTGATTGAGCGCGGCGCGAAGCAGAAGGCTTCGCGATGGATTGCCTCGCTGCATGGCATGCTGCCGCGTAAGGTACGGCTGCTGGTGGAGAGTGGGGAACGTTTCGTCAACATCGCGGCGCTCGAACCCGGGCAGACTTTCATGGTCAAAGCCGGCGAACGCATTCCCGCCGATGGCACGGTTGCCGAAGGGGAATCGCATGCCGACGAGTCGCTGCTGACCGGCGAATCGTCTCCGGTCAGAAAGCGCTCGGGCGAGAGTGTCGTGGCGGGCAGCATCAACCTGGATGGCGTTCTGAAGGTGCGCGCAGCCCGGACGGCGAGTGATTCCACGCTGGCAAGGATTATCGCGCTGGTAGAGCATGCGCTGAGCAGCCGCTCCGAGCTGGAGCGGACGGTGGACCGGGTTTCGCGGGTGTTCGTGCCTTGCGTGATCCTGATTGCAGTGCTGACGTTTCTGTTCGCCTGGCTCGCGGGCGCGGCAAATTTCGCCCAGGCCGTAATGCGGGGCATCACGGTGCTGGTCATCGCCTGTCCTTGTGCGCTGGGAATGGCGACTCCCTTGGCGATTACGGCGGCGCTGGGCTCAGCCTCGCGAAGAGGAATTCTAGTGCGCGACAGTCGCGTCCTCGAAACTCTGCCCAAAGTGGATGCGGTCATCCTTGATAAAACGGGCACGGTCACGGAAGGGAAGTTTTCGCTTCTGGAACTCACAGCATGCGAGGAACGGTGCGCGGTTGAGGCGAATGTCGGCGGCCGCTCCGCTTTGCGAGTGCAACCACGCACCGCAACACGCGACGAAGTGTTGTCGGTGCTGGCTTCGCTCGAGCGATATTCCGAACATCCCCTGGGAAGCGCAGTCACCGCATTTGCTCGTCAGACTGGAGCGCCAACCCGCGACGCCAACTCGGTCGAGATTCACCAAGGACGCGGCATTACCGGGGTGGTAGAAGGCCGCCACGCGTTTGCGGGCAACCGGCGGCTGGCCAAGGAGCTGGGAATCTGGATTGAGCAAGAGATCGAAGATCAGGCGCAACTCAGGGAATCAGCGGGCGAGACGGTGTCGTTCCTCGGTTGGGATGGTGAAGTGCGCGGCCTGGCCTCATTCGGGGACAGGTTGAAGACCGAAGCGGTCGAACTGGCCACGCGACTCAAAGATCGAGGCATCGCAGTCCATCTTGTTTCCGGAGATTCCCGGGCCACCACTGAAGCGACCGCAATGCGCCTGGGAGCGGACTCGTGGGAAGCGGAAGCCCTTCCGGAGGAGAAGGCGGAAATGGTTCGCCGTCTGCAAAAACGAGGCGCCGTGGTGGCCATGGTCGGCGATGGAATCAATGATGCGCCGGCGCTGGCTCAAGCCGACCTTGGGATTGCCATGGGATCCGGGACCGACATCGCGATGAAGGCGGCTGCAGTTGTGCTCATGAGTGGATCGGTGTGCAAGGTTCTGGACATTTTGGAACTCGCGCAGAGAACCATGCGCATCGTGCGGCAGAACCTGTTCTGGGCATTTTTCTACAACAGCATCGGCATTACGCTCGCGGTAGCGGGAATTCTGAATCCGATTCTGGCCGCTGTCGCGATGCTGCTCTCCAGTCTATCGGTGGTGGGGAATTCAACCCGCCTGCTCCGCCAAAAGAGCTGAAGGTCCCAACGCAATTGCGTTGCAGCCGGTGAGGTTGTTTCAATCGCGGAATGGCGTGCCGCGAGTCTTGGAAAGAAGTCGTGGCGCGGTATGAGCGGGCTTGGACCGGGATGAAGCGGTGTCATTGCACGAGCGATGAGGCTGGCGCAGGATTTTTCCAGCTGCGAGTTGCTGTGCTAACCTGTGAATGCCACGCAAGAGCCGGGATGGCGGAACTGGCAGACGCAGCGGACTCAAAATCCGCCGACCTTCGGGTCTTGGGGGTTCGACTCCCCCTCCCGGCACCAGGTCCCAACCCATCAAGTAAACATCAGTTAGGTAGGATGTTCGCCGGCGGGAATGCCCGTCACCTCCCTGGGAGCGGAGCATTCAGGCCATTCGTTGCTCGCGTTGTTGATGCGGGAACTGACAGGATACTTGGCACCACATCGACATCGAACGGTCGGTAGGAGGAAATGCCCAAAACGGGATATCACACAGCAGCACGGTGATCCATCTCGCAGACATTTCGCCAAACCTTACCTCACAATCACAAGCGAGGTTTCTCGGAAGATCGCGGCTTGTCGGTCAACCTGAAAACCAAGAACCGCGAACAATAATTCCACATCCGCACAATGAGGAGAACATCTTATGAAAAGGCCTCTTGCGCCGCTTCTCGTCCTGCTGTGCGTAGTGGTGTCCTCCTATGCGCAGTACATGTATGTCAAACCGATTGACGTTCCGGGTGCTGATTGGACTGCTCCTTCCAGCGTCAACAATCGCGGGACCATTGTGGGAGCCTATTCTCAAGGTATGAATGGGTACGGATTCCTCCTAAGTAAGAACACGTGGACTTCCTTCGATAAGCCCGACGTCATCTGGGGTTTGAACGATCATGGAGATATGGTCGGCAATTACCCGGCCGACAACGGCCACCGCGATGGATTTCTGTTGCGCAAAGGGACGTTTACCACGCTTAATTTCCCTGGCGCTGACTACACCCTTCCGATCTCTATCAACAATGCTGGAACGGTGGTGGGCTACTATCAAATTTTTGCGAACAGCACACTGCACGGGTTTATCTGGAAGGATGGACAATTCACCGACTACATTTATCCGGGAGCCGGATATTTGTTTTTTACCGATGTTACCGAGCAGGGAGAATTGATCGGCTTTTGGTGGAATGATCTGGGTGCGTGCGACAATTTCCTAATGGCACCGTCAGGGAAATACGTGTCTGTCAATGCACCGTGGGCAGATCCTTGCGCGCAGCAGATTAGCAAATCGAATCCTCAAAAAGATATTGTGGGGGGCTACTTTGACGAAAATGGAATGGTGCGTGGCTATGCTTTCGTGAGGGGCGAGTTCCAGAAGCTGGATGTCCCCGATTCGGTGCAGACAGTTCCGTGGGATATCAATGCCTCCGGTCAGATTACCGGATGGTATACAGCATCGGATTTCGTTCTTCACGGCTTCTTAGCACAGCCTGAAAGCGAGGGCAAACCGACACCGCAGTAAGAACCCATGAGCGCGTTCCAATAAATTCCTGCGGAAGGTTAGCTCTCGATCTCGCCTAGCAGGAGGGCTGGAGGTTCGGGGCGGCAACAAACGCCGTACCGCTGCCAGAGCCGGAACCACGGGCTGTTGGCTTGCTGTTGGTCGTGGCGCCGATTCGCGGCCAAGAGATCGCTCGCCTGGAGCGGTCTTGTATCTGGCAATGCGAAGATCCGCTCCAGTCGTCTGATTTCAAGGATAGTCTGTTCGGCTTCCATTACGTCCCCAATATCCGACATCTTCATGGGATCGTCAACTGGATCCAGCTGTTCACGAGAGTCAGTGGTAACGGTAGACTGTGTTCCGGCCTACTCGATGGTTGCTAAGGCTCGAAGAAAGCTCGTTCCAATATGAACAGAGTGAGCACAATGAAGCGACCCAGTTAAGACGAGCCTAAACCAGTTCTACCGCAGCGTTTCGAGCCCGCCCAGCTTATTTGCCGCAAGTCTCGCTGACATGCTTCATGCTGGAGACCTGTAAATCGGCATGCTCCCTGGAGCCGGTCTCTTTCTTTTCGTGAGGCTGGCTTTTCTCTTCTTGTGCTGCCGACCGATGTGCGACGGTGCCGGTTACGGTGACCGTATGTCCGACGTGATCGGCAAGAGAGACGTCGGAGTTGGGATAGAGTTCCCAGTGCTTGCCTTCTTTGCTGATGATGTAAAAACCGTGATTTTCTGTGCCTTTTTCAAGGCAGCCGGTTACGGTCTGGGTTGCCTTTTCGTCGGACATCTGCGGCGCGGCGCACAATGACATTGCGGTCAGGCCCATGAACAAGGACAGCCAAACAAATTTCTCAACCATGATTTACGCCCTCCCTGATGAACTGGCAGTATGATCCGCGCCCAGAAGAACTGCAAGTCACTTCCTGTGAAATGCTTGTTGTGGGCTTCAGTCCGCCCCGGCGCTTGCCTGGGCGAAATTCAGTTTTACAAGGGCGGAATGTTTCGCTTCCTTGCTGGCCTCCACGATGAGTTCGCGGCTGCCGAACCCGACCCCGATCTTCTTTAGAAAGTCGTAAGGAGGGGTGCCCCCCGCGAAGATCCATACGTAGTCGTTCGGAAGCTCTCGCACCTGGCCTTCGATTTCGATCAGAACGGATTCCGGCTTGAACTCCACGGGATTGGATTTGAACAGCACTTTGACTTTTCCCGAACGCATGCACTCTTCGATGCGCTTCTGGTTACGATCCTTGATGCGGCTGAATCGTTCTTGGCGGTAGGAGAGGGTGACTTGATTTCCGGGTTGATTGGCGAGGCCCATGGCAGCCTCGACCGCGCTGTCGCCTCCGCCGACTACGAGGATTTCCTTGTTAATGTAGTGGTCTGCCTCAATGAGCCGGTACATGACTTTGGGCAGCTCCTCGCCTTTAACGCCAAGCTTGCGCGGAGTTCCGGTCTTGCCGAGGGCGAGGATTACGGCCGCGGCACGGTATTGGTTATTGACAGTCTTGACGGTGTAGTTGCCGTCGGGATCTTTCTGCAGAGTCTCAACCTTCTCCCCGGTACGGCAATTGAAGTCGGAGCGGTTCAGCACCATGTCCCAGAAGGCGAGCAGATTTTCCTTCGAGAGCTCGGTCTTGTTGAATTTGCCATACATGGGAAATTCGACGGGACTGGTCATGACCAGTTTCTGGCGGGGGTACTTCGAGACGGTGCCGCCGATTTCGTCTTGCTCCAGGGTGATGTAGTTCAGCTTGTTTTCTATGGCCCGCAGGGAAGCGCTGATGCCGGCGGGTCCCGCGCCCACAATGAGAACGTCATACACATCGGAGGACGGGGCCGCGTGGCTTTTTCTCCTCGTAATGGTATCTACGCACTCCCGGCCCTGATTGACGGCATTCTTGATCAGCGCGAGTCCGCCGAGTTCGCCGACGATGAAGAGATTGGCGAGGGTAGTTTCGTATTCTGGGGTGAGTGTGGGCATGTCGGCAGCCATGCTGGGGGTGGCCATCACCATGGTGATGGCCCCGACCGGGCAGGCTTCGGCGCACAGGCTGTGTCCGATGCATTTGTAACCGTTCACGATGGCAGCTTTGCCGGCGAGCATGGCGAGCACGTCGCCTTCCGGGCAGACCGCGGTACAGGTGGCGCAGCCGATGCAGTAATTGGGATCAATGTGGGGGTGCTGAGACCGGGGGCCGTCGGAGAAAAGTTTCCCTCTCTCGGCTGCCGCCTGCGCCTTCTCCTCCCGCTTTTTCAGTTTCTGCAAATAGCCGCGCAAAAAGAACATGGAGATCGCCGCAGCGATCACCAGAGTGACTAACGTGTCCATAGTGTCCCTTACATAAAGCCCAAGGCGATCACGACGCCGATGTGAAACAGCGCCAGGACCGCGAAAGTGTAACTGAACGGCTTGTGCACCACGTGCCAGAGGTGAAATACCTGCCGGGCTCGCGATAGGAAGAGAACTCGTTTTGCAGTCGCGGCTTCTTCCCTCGCGGTGGCGATGGCTTTCTCAAGATCAGGATGACGGGTCGGAAGCATTCCGCCCAAGGTAGACAGAGTTTCAGAGCCGGTGAGCAAATGACGGCGCAGGCGGGCGATGCGGAACCAACGGGTGACATCGAGCGCGATCATGTAGACCAGCGCATTCAGCATCCACATGCCTTCCACCTGCTCCTTGGCCGGAAGCTTCAGCAGTGAGCTTAGCTCGGCCTCAGGCAGCAGTCTTTGCGCCTGCAGTTGCTGGGCGAGAGACTCCTGGACTTCGCGCAGTTCCCGGATCGTCAGTTCCGCCGTGTTCAGGCTGCGCGGGATCTGGGAATACAGGTAGCGGCCAATCACACCGCTGAGTGAAACCGCCAGCATGATCCAGAACGCCATGCCTGCGAAGCCATGAAACTTGAACGAGGAGTGCAGCGCGATGATGAAAGGGGCCGAGATTCCCAGGATGACGTGGTAATCGAGCCAGTGTTTTGCCGAGCCCTGCCGCGAAAGCCACGCCCAACGTTTGCGCAGCGGGTACAGGAAGATGACCAGGAACATGGCCAGCCCGAGGAAGCCAAGTTTGACGCCAACACTGCCGCTGGGCTTGAGCAGGACGTGCTTGGGAGAAAACGGCCGCTCAGTCGAGTCCAGGGTGTAGTAATTAAATCCGTAAATGAAGATGCCCGCGATCAGGGTGGCGGAAACGAGATATCCGAGAAGGACTCGAGTGCGGTGTCCGCGCTCGGGATCTTTCCGGACGGGGATCGCGGTTGCGATGGTTGCGTTAGCGCTCATTTGCTTGCGACTTGCTCCTCTGTGCTGACTGAGAATTTCTTGTATTGGCTGAACCGGTGCAAATTACGCCAGTGCTGGCGCGGGGTTTCGACTTCCACAGTCGCCTGCAGCGGAAACCAGTAAACTTCCTTGCTGTCTTTGAACGGCACCGGGGCGAAGACGATTTCCGAACGCAGAGTCTTAAGTCCGACATCGGTCATGGTCTCTCCAACGTCGGCGGTCATCCTGACCACGGCCCCGGTTTGCGGATCGACGTAGGCGGTGCCGGAAAGTTCCAGTGGGTATTCGCGGCCGCGAATCGAAAGCGCGGCGGGCGAACGCATGCCGCGGATATGCTGGAACGAGAGCCGGGTGAGGCTGCGGCCCTCGACGACCTCGTCGCCTTCGACTGCAAATTGAAAGCTGTTCGAGTAATAAGGATGAAAGATCAGAAACAGCGTCGAGAAGCCGTTGCTCACCAGCATGGAGCGGTTTTTCTTGTCCGGCCGGGCTTCCTTCACTGCCAGGCGCGACTCGTCAAGGCTGAGGTCGCCGCCAGAGTTCGTCAGGATAATGAGATAGTCGTAAGTGGAATTCTCGGTGAGCTCGACTTTCCCTTCCTTGCCAAGTTTCTCCTGCCGCACTTCTTCCGTACATTTCACTTCCGAGAGCCGGTCAACAAAAACCGAGACCGCCTTGCCGGTGCGCTCGAGCAAGTCGTTGAGGCCGGTTTGTGCCTTGGCCCGCGGCACGGCAAGGAGCGCAAGCACAACCAATACGAGTTGGGGCGTTCTCTTCATTTGCTTTTCGATTTCGAGTCGAAGCGATAGCCGAGCGTGAAGTGCCATTGGTCATAGCTCAGATCGCCGCGGTTAAAGCCAAGGCCACCCTGGACGAAATAATGGGCCCCCAGCGTGGTCTCAACGTTCGCGTTCAGGAAACGGCTTCGTCCGGTATTCACCAGCGTGCTGGCGAAGTTCTGCTGGCCAAGCAGCACTTCGAGACGCAACGCTTCGCTGAGGTTGCGCGAGAACGTCAGGGCTTCATAAGACCCGCTGCCGAACGAACTGTTGAAACGCGAGTAGTGGAAGTCGGTTCGAAGCGCGATCCTGGGAAGGCGATTGAAGGTGACGCCGTAGGATTGGTTCAGGGAAGAATTAGCATCGCCGGAGCGATTGCTGCGGCCGAGCGTGCTGTAAGCGAAGATCCCTTTGACCACCTCCACCCGGCCGCCGACGCTGAATCCCTGGAACAAGTATTTGTCGAGCAGCCCAGTTCCGATCAGCAGCGGGTCAAACGTAGGAATGTCCCGGAAGTAGTTCTCGTTCAGGTCCAGCTCAAAGCGCGGGTGCGGCTGGATCCGAATGGTGAGGAAATTCCGGCTGAGTCCCGGTCCGGGTGCGGCAACGGCAGCGTTTCCTTTTGGACTATCGGCCTGCAGTGAGTCGTAAATCGAGAAGTAGCGCTTGTAGAAAATCCCGTTCTCGAAGAAGACGAAAGGACGATTGATAGCGAACTTGATGGCAGTGATGCCAAGGCCGGAGGTGCTGGTGTATTTCCAGTCATCGTAACTGCCGCCATCGAAGTTGATGAAGGCGCCGCCGATTTCCTGGTCGGGGTTGTAGCTGTAAGAGCTCGGATCGGGGGTTGTGCCTCCGAAGATACCCACGGTCGCGCCATGACCGATGCGGCGGCCAAAGTATCCGCCGTCGATGGTTTCAAGGCTGGGGGCATAGGGAAGGTACAGGCGTCCAAATCCCGCAACCCAGGCAGAACCTGGATTGTCATAGGTCATGCTGAGGTGGTAAGTGCGGTTGATCAGGTCCTGCAGAGTCTGGGGACTGCTGCCGCCGGAGGTGGCTTGCAGGCGCCCGCGCCAATAGCCGCTAATGTTCCAATACGTGCCGTTGAGGCGCGTGATGTCAGTGCGGACAACCAGCCCCAGATCGGAGCTGGTGATGTTCGAGGCGCCGTGGCTGACGGTGCCAAAGTAGTCGAGGCCGATGCGGCCACGGGCACGGTTGACCGACGGCAGCGGCGGTTTGGGCACTTCTTCCCGGGCCTCTTCGTCGAGGGTGTCGCCTTCGGTGAAGGAAACCACGGCAGGATATTTTCGAGTGGCGCTCAGGGTGCGTTGCTGCACAAGGGCTGCGGCGTCAGCCTCTGAAAGGTAGGCGAGATCGCCGGCTTTCACCGGACGCCTGGGCGTATGAATGTCGGTGACGGCGGAGCTGTCGGCGACACCAGACACCAGAAGTTCAGCGACGACCCGGGGATCGTTGGGATCCCCCACTGCGCCTTGCCTGGGCGGGATGTCGGTGTCCTTGACTTCCAGCTTCATACCCTCGGCAAGGCCCTGGCTGCGACCGCCATCGAGGTAGGCCACTCCATCCGCGACGTACTTGACGCGGAACACGGTACGCAGGTTGGGATCGGCTCCCTGCAAGGCAAGGATCTGGGAAGCGGTATCCGGCACAGCGGGCTGGTCGGCAGGCGCCGCCGCGCTGTCAGAAATCGCAGGGGAATCTCCGGCCTTGGGCATTGCTTCTTGGGGCGGAACCGCCTCAACCGGAATGGGAGCGCTGCTTGCACTCGCAACCGAAGCGTTCTTGTCAGATGCAATCGCGGCGCTCTTCTCCGGTTCGGCTTTCGCAGTAGGAAGCGTTGCGACCGCCGGTGTACTGGAGGCCTGCACCTGTCCCGTAGAGTTGTGGGAGGTAGGGAGGGAAGGCTGACTCTGCGGGACAGATGCGGCCGTGGGGAGAACTGGCTGTGTTGCTGCTGGCAGCGCTGGAGTCTTGGCGCCTGCGGCTGCAAATTGCTCGTTGGAAGATGACGGAGTGGAATGCACCGAAGCTGGCGACTTTGAAGCTGCCGTATCGAAGGTTCCGCTTGAACCCACGGGCGCAGGAACGTTTCCCGCGCCCGGAGTTCCGCTTCCCGGAAAGACGGTGCCCTCCTGCAAGCTCCCGTAGTTCGGATGAGCCGCGGTGGGATGCGACGAAGCGCTGGCGGTCGGGCTGTTGGAAGGCTGCGAGCCTGCCGGGAATGCAATGGGCGCGCGGGACGGCGGAGGCTCCGGTAAAGGCGGCTGAGTGCGATTGTCTGCGGTCGCCGGAACTTCCTGCTTCCGGCGGAAAATGCCAATCAAGCCTCCGCGTGCGGCGGCCGAAGGAGCGCCCTTACCCACGCGAGCGGAAGCGACAGGACTGATGACCAGAGAGATCCCATTGCCATCAGTCTGAAGTGAGTAAGGATGTGGCCGATCCAGGTCCAGCACCACGCGCGTGACCGGAGGATCGCTGCTGTTAACCGCAACACGGATGCTGCGTACTCCGTTGGCATTGACTGGAATTCGCTCTGCGGCTTTGGGCAGGGTTCCGGGGAAGTCCAGGATCAGGCGATACGGGCTCTCGGCGGAGAACACCGAAGGCGTGGCTGATCGGCTGAGCGCGATCTGGACCTGAAGGTCCTCGCCCCTATGCGCAACCTGCACACTTTCGAGGGTCACGGGATTTGTCTGTCCGGCCGCCAGGGAGACCACTACGAACCACAGTCCTAGTTGTTTTTGTACCGCATTCATCTGAATCGTTCACTCGCTGGCGCTCCGATTACACCTGACCAATGTCTCCGGGTTTCGAGAGCCCTCATTTAAGAATGTTTTACTAACCGCCTTGTCCGTTGCGATGGCACTGATAGCAATTAATGCTGTTGTACACATAGCCGTTGACACCCTGGTGATTCGAATCAGTCTGCGACTTGGTATGGCACTGCGTGCACTGGAACACTGAGTAATCGTTGGAGTTGATGTGGCAAGTGGAGCAAACCCCATTGGCGTTTCCGTGATTGATGGGGAACGGCGTGTACTGCGCGTGGTTGAACGTCGCTTGTAGCCAGTTGGTCGTGTTGTGACAGGTCTGGCAGGTAGTGGGGAAGAACTGCGGTTGCGCGGCGTGCCCCGGGTTCGTAGTGGCGTTGTAATCGGCCTGATGGCAACCCACGCAGTTGGTCGGCAGCGTCGTGTAGTTGTTGTTGACGTGGCAGTCGGTGCATAGACGCGGCGGAGACGTATGCATGCCGGTGAGCGGGAAGGCGGTGTTGTTGTGGTTGAACTTGCCGTTGGTCCACAGGCTGGTGTCATGACACAACTCGCAGGTTGTAGGGAATCCAGCGGAGATGTGGTTCACCGGGCTGAGAGCACCGTTGTAGTCAGCCAGATGGCAAGTAACGCAGGCGGTGCTGGTCAGCTTGTAGTTCCCGTTGACATGACAATCGGCGCACTGCCGGGGAGGAACCAGGTGCGATCCGGTGAGCGCGAACCCGGTGGTGGCGTGATTGAATGTCGCATCGGCCCACAGCACCGTGTCGTGGCACTGCTCGCAAGTCTGGGGGAAGCCCGATTGTGCGTGGTTGGGATTGGTCGTGCCTTGATAATCCTTGAGATGGCAACTCACGCAGGCAGTGGTCGAGAGATTGTAGTTATTGTTCACGTGGCAATCGGAGCACTGCCGTGGGGGCACCGCGTGGGAGCCCGACAGGGCGAAGCCGGTTGATGCGTGGTTGAAAGTGGCCCCCAGCCAGGAGGTGGTGTTGTGACACTGCTCGCAGGTTTGAGGGAAATTCTGCGCTGCGTGGCTCGGATTCGTGGTGGACTGGTAGTCCTTCAAGTGGCAACTGACGCAGGCCGTACTGGTCAGGTTGTAATTGTTATTGATGTGGCACTCGCTGCACTGGCGAGGCGGAACCGTGTGCATCCCGGTAAGTGGGAACCCAACCAGGTTGTGATTGAAAGTCGCGTTCGACCACGAGGTGGTGTTATGACACTGCTCACAGGTCTGAGGAAAGTGTCCAGACACGTGGTTGGGATTGGTTGTTCCCTGGTAGTCCTTCAGGTGGCACGAGACGCAAGCGGTGCTGCTGAGGCTGTAGTTGTTATTGATGTGGCAATCCGCGCACTCGCGAGGAGGAACGGCGTGGCCGCCCGTCAACGGAAATCCTACCGAGGCATGATCGAACTTGGCGCCCAGCCAATTCTGCATGCCGTGACACTCTTCGCAGGTCACAGGGAATTTTCCAGTCACGTGGTTGGGAACGCTGACTTGCCGGTAGTCCTTGGAATGACAGGTGTAGCACTGCGTGGATAAACCCTGGAATTGTCCGGTCGCTGCTCCCTTGTGGCAGGAGTCGCAATCGAGCGAGGCGTGAGCTCCGAGCAGGGGGAAGCGATTGAGGTGATCGTTAATCTGCTTCACCGAAACGTTCCAGCCGTTCACGGTGTGACACTGCTCGCAACGGGCGCCAAACTGGCGCTTATGAATGTCGGCATGACAATCGGCGCACTTAGTCCCGACATTGGAAAAAACTGACTTGGTGTGACACTGGGTGCAGGTGACATTCTGATGAAGGCCGCGCAACGGAAACCGGGTCTGGTTGTGATCGAATTCCGGAATGGCGCGGATCGGCTTCCAGCCATCGGCTGTATGACAATTTTGACAGGGCAGGTTCAGATTTCCGTGCGGGCTGCGCGAGTTGGCCTGTGGTTGCGCGCCTGCAAATGCCGAGCCCGCGCAGCCCAGTAAGGCAACGAATAAAATCCGGCACACCGAGCGATTGAAACTCAATGCCCCACCCTCAAGCAGAAATTCCACAGAACGGTTTTTACTGAAAATTCCGGAAGAATGAAGACGAAGCGAATGAAAAGGTATGTGCAATACGACGCCCACTCAGAGTAGTTGGTTGTGCGATGGAAACAAAATTACTTAAGTGAATGTTCAGCGGGCCGATACTGCGGATGTTCAAAAATTTGATCGCCGAATGTATGTACTTCTGTGTGGTGTAACTTCTTCGGAGAAGCCGCACATTTTACAAAGACTTGCAGGTACAAAATTTTGATCAACCGATCAGCCCCGGACGCCCGCTACTGGCGCGGCTTCTCCTGCTTGATCTCGGGACCATGGCAGGCGGCGCACTCAGTGGGCGTGGGCTTGTAGAAGAGAACATCCTTGCTCGCGACTAAGCGGACATTCTTGTGACATGCTCCGCAGCGCACGTTCCGATGCACTCCCTGCAAAGCAAAGCGGGTGAGCTTATCGTGATCGAAAAGCGACGGCTTCCATTTGGCAGTGTTGTGGCAGTCGGCGCAGGCCGTGATCCCTGCTTTTGCGAACTGCTTTCCGTGCGGGTCTTCATGACATTCTTCGCACTTCTTGGGAGCGCTTTTGAAATTGACGTGCAGCAGCCGAGTCTCGAGGTTGGGCGGCTTGTGACAGTCAATGCAGGCCGTGGCTTTGTGGGCCCCGAGCAGGGGGAAATCGGTTGTTGAATGATCGAACCCTGAAAGCTCTCTCCAGGATTTGGTGGTGTGGCAGGCCTCGCAACCGGAGGGCTTGCCGCCGGTCGAAGCCCGCAACATGCGCTCGCGGAATTGTCCCTGGTGAGGATCTTCGTGGCAACTGGTGCAGGACAGATTGTTCCAACGGTAGACAACAGCCGGAACGGGCTTCAGTTCCGCGTTTTCTTTATGGCAATCGCCGCAGGCCGTGGCAACGTGCCCGCCAGTGAGCGGAAAGTGGGATTCCCTATGGCGCGCAAGGGTAAAGGTGGAAGGCCGGTATCCCTCAAGATTGTGACAACGTTCGCAGGCATTGAAGTACGGAGCCGAGGCGAACTGCCCGGCATGTTTGTCGCTGTGGCAATCAGTGCAGCGCTGGAACTTGATCTTGAACAGGGTGTCACGTCCTTTGGGAACGTGGCACTGGTCGCACTTCACCTCCGCGTGCTTGGCTTGCAGCGGGTAGGCGGCTGCCGAGTGCTCCTTCAATCCAAACTTTGAAGGCTTGAATCCATCCACGGTATGACAGGAGGCGCACTCGCCGCCATCGCTGCGCTTGGCGAACTGCCCCATGTGGGCATCTTTGTGACAGTCCACGCATGTGGCGAATTGCAGAGGCTTCTTGAAATCGCCGCCTGCGTGGCACTGGCTGCATCCGACTGTGGTGTGCTTGCCCTGCAGCGGGTACTTGGTTCTAGCGTGGTCGAAGTTCTGGCTGACCGCGACCGTGGAAACGCGCTTCCATCCCGAAGTGTTGTGGCAGGACTGGCAGCCCTGGGCGAAGCTGCCGCGATGAGGATCGGAGTGGCAATCGGAGCACTTTCCGAATGCGATGCCGGTATATCGGGGCTGACTCTCAGGCCCGGGAGTATGACATTTCTGGCAGGCCACGTCGGCGTGCAAGCCAGTCAAGGGATAGCGGGTCCTGGAGTGATCGAATTTCTTGACGTCCACCGTCTTCCAGTCGTTGTAGTTATGACACTGGAGGCAGTCGGTTCCCAGGCGGCCCTTATGCTGATCCTGGTGGCAGGAAACGCACGATTGCGATAAGCCGAGGAAGGTGTGATTCAGATTGGAGATCTTAATGGCAGCCTTGTCGGGCGCGACGACGTGGGTTGCGGTGTGGCAGCGGCTGCATTCCAAGGCTGCGTGCTTGCCTTCCAGGACGTACCCGGCTTGCTTGTGGTCGAAAGCCTTGGGATTCCACTTGATCAGCGGGAAGTCCTCGCCATTGTGATCGGAATGGCAGCGCACACATTCCTGGCTCGATCCGGGAGTCAGATTGTACGTAGCGTGCAGGCCCTTGTGCGCTACCAATCGGGAAGCGATTTCACCATGGCAGTCGAGGCAGCGAAATGTCGCCTGGCCGGCTGCGAGTTTATGACAACGAGTGCAGTTGGTGGGACCGTTCAGGGACGCGTGGGCACGGGAAAGCGGACCCGGGGAAATTTGCGCGAAGCCATGCCCGGCAGCGAAAACAATCCCCAGTGTTATCAGAAGAGAGAGACCGAAGGCGCGCGAAACAAACGTTTCACGGAGAGGGTCGAAGCGCAGCCGTGGACTTCTCCGACGTCCTGATCCCAAACGCAACGGACCACACCCCTCGCTCGCAGAAGTTGCTGACGATCTAATGCATCAATTTGTGAGCGGTAAAGACAAATCTAGCATGCCCGGTGGGATGCGCCATGGATCGGAAGTGCAAGTGACGGATGTCCTTTCGCCCATTTCGGGAATTAAAAGGGCAAGGGACACTCCATCGGCAATTTGGCAACCAAAGGCAGGATCCCTGACATCACGCAGAATACACAGAGAGATATTCGTCACATACTACGCAGTTGCAAGACTCTACACTTTACTTACGGTGCGAAATCTCAAGGGAATTGTGTAAAGGAATCGGGGCGTGCTCAAAAATTTGTACGCAGATGTATCCACATCCTTCTCGGACGTGTTCTCCTACCGGCGCCAGAAACTGGCGTTCGTCTTTTTGAATGTTGCCATCCTGGTGGTGGTGTTTGCCCTTCACGAGAGCTTCTCGTCTTTCTGGGGCAAACCGACGGGATACCTCGCCCTGGCAGTCGCGTGCGGGGTAGCGCTGAACCTGGCGGAGCTGGTGTGGTTGGTGAAGCTGCGAGACATGCCCCCGCCGCTCACACGGGTGCTGGTGTCCTGGGCAAGCATTCTGGCGAACGCAGGATTGGCCTTCCTTTTGTCACACATGACAGATCGGGAGGCGAGCCCGTACTTCGTCCTGCTGCTCATTCCCATCCTCGAGGCCGCATTTCGTTTTCACCTGATCACCGTGATCGGGATTGTCACGGTTTCGGACTTTCTGCTGTTTCTGTGGGTCTGGGATTACTTCCAGCATCATCCGCCAACGGATGTAGGGGAGTACTTCGAAGCTGGGATCACATCGCTGATGTTCGTCGTGGTGGGAGTGCTGGTGTGGCAGCTGGTAAATGACCTGCGCGAAAAGCAAGCGAATCTGGCATGCAACTTGCTTGAACTGGAGCGTACGAGGGAGCAATTGTTACACGAAGAGAAGCTGGCGGCAGTGGGCCGCCTGTCAACGGCGATTGCGCATGAGATACGCAACCCGGTGGCCATGATTTCAAGTTCGCTGGCCACCGCCACACAGCTGTCGGGAGCAGAGCGGGAAGAGATGTTAAGCATTGCGTCAGAGGAATCAGAGCGGCTGGTGACGCTCACTACGGAGTTTCTGGCCTATGCGCGTCCACGCTTGCCGCGGCTGGAGGCGACCAGCATTGCCGACACGCTGAATTACATCGCCGATGCCTGCCGCGCGCACGCGAGCCTGAAGCAGATTCAACTGGAAGTTGAGTGCGCAGCGTCGCTCACGGCGCGCATCGACGCCGGCCAGCTTCAGCAGGCGCTCATCAACCTCGTCATGAATGCGATCGAGGCAGCTCCCGCGCTGAGCACGGTAAAGCTGGTTGCGGAGGCGGAACACAAAGAAGTGATCTTGAAGGTCGAGAACGAGGGCACGGAGATTCCCGAAGCTACCCGGTCTCAGATTTTCGAACCATTCTTTACCACCAAGCCGCGCGGCAGCGGGCTGGGCCTGGCAATCGCCCGCAATATCGCCCGGGGGCACGGCGGAGACCTGGTGTTGTTGGAAAACCGGCTGGGGAAGGTTTGCTTTTGCATCAGCCTCCCAGCAAACGGGCAACCGAGACCGAGGGAAAGGGACTCACATGGCACGTATTCTCATCGTTGACGATGAAGCCAGCATGCGGCGCATACTGGCCTCGAACTTGCGTCTGGACCGACACGAAATTTTGGAAGCTGCCGGCGTAGGCGAGGCCAAGAGGATGCTGGCGGAGTACGACTTTGACGTCGTATTCACTGATCAGAGAATGCCGGACGGCGAAGGCCTGGCGGTGCTGTCGAGTTGCCGCGAGGAGGACGCTACGGTTTCGGTCGTGTTCCTGACGGCGGTGGCCAGCATCGAACTGGCTGTGGAAAGCATGCGCCACGGCGCCTTCGATTTCTTGACCAAACCCTTTCAGCCGGAAGTGGTGCGCGCGACTGCACAGCGCGCCGCCGAGCGCACTCGCCTTCTGCGGGAAAACGAATTGCTGAAAGGCGCAGTTGGACGCCTGGAAGGCACCTCTGAAATATGCGGCGAGAGCGCCGTGATTCGCGAGGTGCTGGACAAGATTGGCCGCGTGGCGCCGACCAACGCCACGGTCCTCATCACGGGGGAGACCGGCACCGGGAAAGAACTGGTGGCACGGGCTATTCATCGCAACAGTACGCGCGCGGGCAAGCCCTTTGTCGCGGTGAACTGTGCCGCGTTTACCGAGACGCTGCTGGAGAGCGAGTTGTTCGGGCATGAGAAGGGCGCCTTCACCGGCGCGGATCGCGCTCGCCAGGGACTTTTCGAAGCCGCCCATGAAGGCACGTTGTTTCTGGATGAAGCCGGCGAGATGTCTCCCGCAGCGCAGGCCAAACTACTGCGGATCCTTACCGACGGGCAGTTGTTGCGGGTGGGTTCCACGCACCCGCGGACCGTGAATGTCCGGGTGCTGGTGGCGACCCACCGCGACCTGGTCAAGCGGGTGGAAGAGGGTCAGTTTCGGGAGGATTTGTTCTATCGCCTGGCGGTGGTTCCGATCCACCTGCCACCACTGCGCGAGCGCCGCGAAGACATTCCTTTGCTGGTGGAATTCTTTTCCCGGCAGATCGCTACGGAACTGAAACTGTCCCCGCGCACTATCAGTGCGCAGGCATTGCAGAACCTGCAGCAGTACCGGTTTCCGGGGAACCTGCGCGAACTGCGGAACCTGATCGAGCGCGCATACATTCTGAGCAATCGCACGGAGATGACGCACGAAGATTTCCCGGTCGCGTACGCGTCGCCGTCCAGCAACGGCCATGGCAAATTACCCTCCTCGGCAACCCCGGCGAACTATGAGTCGTTCGATCTGACCGCGCTGCTGGAGCAAACTGAAAAGGAGCTGATTGTGCGTACGCTCAGTTCAACTGGCGGAGCTCAGGCGGAGGCTGCGCGTCGCATGCATCTGTCGCGGAGCGCGCTGGCCTACAAGCTCAATAAGTACGGGATTCGGGCCAGCCTGGAGTAAAACGACAGGATGGCGGCGGCAGAGGTGTCTGATATTTCTTGACAGACTCCTGCCTACGAATTAATTTTCCGGCTTCCTCTTTAGGGAGTCGAGAATGGCAAAGCGTTTTGTTTCTGGCATTGTGGGGGCGATCATCGGCGCCGGAATCGTATGGTTCCTGCTGCCGCCACCCCCGCCATCGGCCGGGCCCCTTGTAGTAGGCATCTACGCCACGAGCGACAAAACCTGCGACGTCCAGTTCCCCGATGTGAATCTCAGTTGGAAACGGGGAGACAGGATCGTCTGGGAGTCTCTCGACAATAAGTACACAATCGTCTTCAAGCCCTCCGGCACTTGTACGAACAGCGGCGATCCCTTCGGGGGTATTCCGATCCCGGTTCCCGCGAACGGCAAATCGCAGGCGCAAAAACCCGCCAGGAAAGGCGATTTTTGCTATGAGGTGCAGGACGGGAACGGTCAGACCTGCGACGATCCCGGCCTGCATGTGAGAGACTGACTACTGCAGCAAGGCTTTGAATTTTGGATTGTCGTGCAAGGCTTCGAAGTCGGGCGCGGCCTGGACCATTGACTTCGAGTAACCCGCCTTCAGCGCCTTCTCCAACCAGGTGAGGGCGCGGTCTGGATCTCCGAAATGGTTATAAACGATAGCAACCCGAAAACTTACTTCGGGCTCGGCAGAAGTCTGTGAGATGGCCTGATTCAGCACCTTGAACGCCGCCTGCTTTTGCTCGAGCATGGCGTGGTAACTGGCCAGAAAAGCCAGGGCGTTGGCGTCATTTGGGTTCACCTTGAGGCTGGCCTGGCATCGTGTGATTGCATTCTTGTAAGCCTTCACCGACTCCTTCCGGCGATTCGGAGTCCAGTACAGCGCGTCGCCCAGGTTTCCCCAAATCAGCCAGTCCTGCTTATCTAAGGTAAGACCCCGCGCATAGGTTTCAGCCGCCTCGGCGAAGCGGTGCGAATCGAAGTAGGCAGTGCCGAGAACGGAGTACGCATCCATAGTGGGGCGGATCGCAATGGAGCGCTTCAGAACTTCAATGGCCTGGGAGTTTTGTCCCAGCGCGACGTACATTCCGCCGAGGTTGGAGTAGCCGCGAACGTTTTCCGGGGCGAGTTCGGTTACTTTTTGAAACAGCGGAATGGCGTCGGCATAGCGCGCCTGACGATAAAAGAAAGCGCCCAGGCCGCTGTATCCGCCCCAATAGTTCGGCCGCAAGGCGATGGCTTCCCGGTAGGCGGTCTCAGCGCCTGAAACGTTACCCTGCTGCTCGTAGGAGAGAGCCAGCCCCTTCAGGGACTCGACACTATAGCGGTCGAGGGCGAGGGCGTACTGGAACTCATCCACGGCCTTGGCGTACTGGCCGGTGCTGTTGTACACGAAACCCAGGCAAGCATGGGCTTCGGCCAGGCCGGAGGATTCGGCGAGGGCCTTCTGGCAGTTCTCAGTGGCCTTCTGCACCCAGTCGTCCCCGCGGTTGAACTCGTGGAACCCGCGCCAATAAGCCTCGCCGAGACCGGCATAGGCGGGCCCATAATCGGCGTCGATGGCGAGGGCCCGGTTGAATTCGGTGATCGCGTTGTCAATGTTCTCCGGCTTTTGATATTCCTCCAGATAGCCGCGGCCGCGAAGATAGTATTCATAAGCTGCCGGATTGGTGCCGGTGTGGGCGGCCAGAGATTTCTTCTGTCCGTCCGGGATGCCGATCTGAAGGATCTCCAAGACCTGCGTTACTACCTTGTCTTCGAGTCCAAAGATGTCGCTGGCATCTGCTGTGACGCTACCGCCACGGACCTGGCGGCGCGTCTTGGGGTCCACCAGGCTGCAGTTGATGCGAATTTGATTGCCGGCCTTCTGCATGCTGCCTTCGAGCACAAGGTCGACCCCGAATTCGCGCTGGGCCTGGTCGGCGGTGGTGACTTGCTGGGCGCGCATCTCGCGCGCGGAAATTAGCTGCAGTGCATCGCTGTTGCTGAGTTGAGCGAGTTTCGCGGTCAGAGTTTCGGTGATGCCGTTTCCCAGGGCGCGCGCATCGGCATCGCTGCCAAGTTCCTCGAAGGGCAGGATTGCCAGAACCCGTTGCTTGGGGGGCGCCGGAACGGAAGAATGCAAGCCGCGGTTGCGGAAGGCAAAAAGGCTGAGGGCGACGGCTATGAGCACCGCTCCGATAGCGGATGCCAGCCAGCGGCTGCGAATGATCCGCTGCGCCCCGCTCTGGGCGACCCGGCCGCTGGTGCTGGAGTACACCGGGTGTTCGGCCGAGGCGAGTCGAAGCAGGTCCACTCGCAAATCCTGGACGGATTGGTAACGCTGTTCCGGATCCTTGTCGAGCGCCTTGAGGATCACTGATTCGAGGCCGGGGGCGATGTCCTTATTCAACTCGCGAGGGGGCTTGGGCTGCTCGTGCAGAATCGATTCCATGAGCGGGATCGATTCTTTTTCCGGGAAAGCTCGTTTGCCGGTTGCCATCTCGTACAGAACCGCTCCGGTGGCCCAGATGTCACAACGCGGGTCCACGCCTTTGCCCCGCAACTGCTCCGGGGCCATGTAGGGAAGGGTGCCCATCGCCATCTTCCGCTCCGTCACGCTCTCGGTCAGCGCGGTTTCGGAAACCCGCTGAGCGATGCGGGCGAGGCCGAAGTCGAGAATCTTCAACTGTCCTTTCGGGGTCAAGCGCAGGTTGCCGGGCTTGAGATCGCAGTGCACCACGCCCTGCTCGTGGGCGGCTTCCAGGCCATCGGCGAGTTGTTTGCCAAGGCGCAGGATCTCGTCGTAGGGGAGTCGCCCATGGGCGAGGCGGGCGTCGAGAGTGACTCCGGGAATGTACTCGGTAACGATGAAGTCGAGGCCATCCTGCACTCCATATTCATGCACGATGGCGATGTTGGGGTGATTCAGGCGAGCGAGAGACTGGGCCTCTTTTAAGAACCGCCGGCGAGAGGCGTCGTCCGCAAACAGGCCGCGGGACAAGACTTTGATCGCGACGTCTCGGTCGAGGCTCTGGTCATGAGCGCGGTACACGATGCCCATGCCACCGGCTCCCACCTGTTCGAGGACGCGATAATGCGAAAGCGTCTGGTCCACCATGCTCGAGCCTGGCCGCTGCATATCACCCCGGTCACTTCCGGAACGCGGGTTCCGATGCTACATGATAGCCTGCCGCACAACTCGCTGTTTGACGCAGAAAGGCGACCTTGCGTCGTCAGTCTTTCTCCATTTCCAGCGGTGCTGTCATATTATAGATTCCGATGTCCACAGAGGTTATTCGCCGCTGTTGGCCTGCGCCGCTGATGCTGCTGCTGCTAGTGCTTGTTCCAGGGCTGGCCTCTCAAACTTCGAAGACAAAGATTGGCTGGCCCTCCCAGATCGTGCTGGTGCGGGATGACCTCACGCCCGCGGGAAGCCTGGGTCATCTATTCGTGAATGGCAAGGAGGTTGCCGTTACGCTTGAACCCAATGGGGAGCGGGCGCAGATCACGGTATCGCGCGCGCACCTCCACTATTCCGCGGCGGACGGGAAAGAGGATTACGCGATCGTGCTGGACGATCTGGAGGATGGAGATACTGGCAACAAGCTGGAATTCCATCTGGGTAACTTGGAGGAGAAAGCCGCCGGGTGTGTGCTCATTGGCACCGGCTATGAACCAAGCGTTGTCACGGCGGACGTGACGAGTGAGGCTGGGAAGAAGTTGTTGCGGGAAATCAACCAGCAGAAGGACGCGGGCAAAGAGATTGAATACTCCGTGGAAGGCGACAGGCTGCGACTGAAGGCCCTTAGTCCGGTGAACAGCTCAGAGGCGCTTGCAAAGCTTCGCCGAGCTCTATTCGGAGCAGCCGAAGGCGCGCAAAAAGACGTGGTGGTGAATTTCGACTTCAGGGCCTCCGATGACTACAAAGCAGAGGTGCAGAGTATCTCCGAATCGATTGTGCGCCAACTCGTGCTGGACGAAAAGCGGTTAGCGATCAAAGCCCGGGAGGCGCCGTCGGCAACGTCGGGCGATGCAGGGAATTCGAATGCGGCCGCAGCACGATCGCGAAACTCCGCTTCCATTCCGAGCACCGGAACCAAGCTAACCCCGCAAAAGCCAGGCGACCAGCGAAACTCGGTAGAACAGGGATTCAAGCGCAGCGTTGAGCCGGAACAGCCCACGACCTTTGACAACAAGCCCACTCCACCGGCCCAGCAGTCCGATAAGAAAAAGAATCAGCCTCCGCAATAGTCTCCGCTGCTACGGAAGGTGGTCGAGATAGCATGGGCCGCCCCGGTTCTGCGCCGGGACGGTCGGGGGCGTGAGCCAAGGTGCATTCACGAAGTCGAAAAACTCCGTACTCATATCAATCTGGGCCGCGTCGCGCGCGGTCAAGGCCGGAAGATTGAATCGGGTTTCTACCAGTTTCAGAATCGCCGTCGTATCGGCCACGCTGTGAGAGACGAAGTTTTTCTTGGCGAAGGGTGAAATCACAATCAAGGGAACCCGGTAGCCGGTGTAGGTGAAATCGCAGGTCGGACCGGTCACAACCGTGCAGATATCTCCGGGCAGCAGGTCGCTTGGCGGGATTCCGTCAGGACTGACTGCGGGCTGAGGGGGAACGTGGTCATAAAAGCCGCCGAATTCATCGTAAGTCAGTATGAATACCGAGTCCTTCCAATTGGGCCCACTCATGACCGGATCAATCAGCGATTTCACGTAATCGGCGCCGGCTTGCACACTGCAGCAGGCCGGTTGACCGGGCAGAGGATCGGTATCGGCCGGATGCTCGTCCAGGCCCACGGATGACGCTGGCTCGATAAAAGCAAACTGGGGCAAAGTGCCGTTCTGCGCATCGGTGACAAATTGCGTGGTGGAAACAATGTTCTGGGGAAAACTGTTCAGGATAGTCTGGCCGTAGGTGAAGTTCTGAATGTAACTCATCTTGTACAGACACGATGCCGTGGTGCATCCGCTGGCGTCGGGATGCACGTAAATCTTCCAGGTGATTCCCGCATTCTGCAAAGACTGGAAGATGATCGGCGCGGTCAGCAGCGTGCTGGTGGGGCCCAGGGGGTAGGCGTGGCCCTGCGAGGTGCCGGCCAGCATAAACATCCGGTTCGGCTGGGTTCGTGACATGGTGGGAGAAAACCACATGTCCGAGGTCGCGAAATTGGAGGCCATGAAGTAGTAGTAATTCAGATCGGTTCCCTCGTAATGGCCCATCGCGCGAATTCCATCCACATCAATAAAGGGCGGCACGATATTTCGGGCGTCGTGCGCGGCAGTGTGAACGAATCCGTCCATCGTGGGGTTGGGATCCACGGGATTGGTGAGATTCCAATCGGTGTGACTTTCATTCCATGACGGGCTGGGATTCTCCACGCACATGGTCAGATAATGGTAAGAGGACACAGCCGGGCTGTTGGTGGTGAACATGCAATCATTCAACTGCGGCGGGACCGCATTCGGATCGTAAGGAAACAGCGGATCACATCCCGGGTTGGTGGGAGCAATGCCGGGGGGATTATTGAACTGGGGCAGTCCGTTGAAGGGCTGCGGCGGATATCCATTTAGCGCCCAGTATTGCAGCATGGCGCCGAAGTAGTTGTCGAAGGAACGATTCTCCTGCGCGAGGACGATGATGTGATTCACTGATTGCAGGGTGGCGCTGAAGGTGGCAGTCACTGTGGTTGCGGAAGTGATGTTCACGCTACAAGTGCTCGTGCCGCTGCAGCCCCCACTCCATCCGGTAAAGACGAAGCCGGCGTCCGGGGTTGCGGTGAGGGACACGGCTGATCCGGACGGGAAATTTGCGGAACAGGTTGAGCCGCAGCTGATGCCTGCGGGCGCGCTGGTGACGGTGCCAGTACCCGATCCCGCGGTGGTAACGGTTAACTGGGTGGGAGTCGGCGTGGGCGTCGGCGCGGGAGCGGAACTGAGTCCCTGGCAACCGATCAGGAAGAACTCGGCTAGTACGGCGAGAGCCACAAAAAATGCCTTCCAAAGCCATTTCTTCAACACAAATTTCTCCTAAGAACCCGCTTTGGATGGCGAGATCGGGAGAGCTGGTTGGCTGTTTGCCGGCCCCGGGAAGGCGTTTTGTGTGGTCGAAGTCCTCAGATTTGCGTGATGTTCCAACGAGTTAAACGCCACGACCGCGCGGCTCGAGCCCGGCCCGGTGCGCGGTATACTCTCTGACACATGAACCGGGACCTCGTTGTCGATTCCCGCCAGGAGATCCTTCGGACCGCCGCCCGCCTGTTTCAGGAGCGTGGTTACAACGCCACCTCCATGAATGATGTGGCCGCCGCACTCAAGCTCAGCAAAGGCGGCCTGTACCATCACTTCGAGAGCAAGGACGAGATCCTTTTCAGCCTGATGGACCACGCACTCAACGTCACCGAGGAGCGCATTATCCGGCCGGTGCGCGGGATCCGCGATCCCGAAAAGGCGCTGCGCACGCTGATCCGGCTGCATATCGAAGTGATCCTGAGCGTGCGGGACCGCGAGATCACGGTGATGCTGCATGAGCACCATCCCTTGCCGCCAAGTTTGCGCAGGCAGATCAACTCGCGCAAGAAGGATTACGTACACTTCGTGGAGAACCTGATCGCCGACGTCCAGCGTTCGCGCCAGTCCAAGTCGGCGGTGAGTCCACGGGCCGCCGCCTTTGCCCTCTTAGGCATGATCAACTGGATGTATCAGTGGTATCGGGCGGAGGGGGAGTTGCAATGGGAGCAGCTGGCGCGTGACTACACGACCATCTTTTTCGAAGGCGCAATCGAGTCGATGAAGTGAGAGCGATGGCGGAAACACGGAATTTCTTTCACATCTCGGAACTGGAACAGCAGCGCAAGATGAGCGGCCAACGCTACCATGACTTCCTGCGAGTCCCGGCCATGAGTGCGGGGGTGTACGTGCTGGCCGCGGGAAGCACCGATCCGCAACGGCCCCATAAGGAAGACGAGCTGTATTACGTGACTCGTGGCCGGGCGCGGATGAGGATTGCCGATCAGGAGCAAGAGGTCAGCGCGGGTAGCGTGATCTTCGTTGCGGCCAATGTCGAACATCGCTTCTTCGACATCACCGAGGAGTTGCAAGTGCTGGTGTTCTTCGCTCCGCAAGAAAGCCTTTAACTGCGGTCTGCCGGAATGCGCGACTATCCGGTCGCGCTGGTTTCTTTTGCCGGAATCCAGTAGATCTCCTCCTTCATGAATTCCTTCCCGAAACCAATGCGCTTCATGATGCCTTTGCCGTGCTCAATCATTTCGGGATGGCCACAAAGATAGGCGATGGCATTGGAAGAAGTGATGCCCCACATGTCGGCATACTTGCGCAGCACATCGTCTACGCGGCCAGTTTCGCCCATCCACTTGGGATCGTCCCAGGGGCGGCTGATGGTGGGAACATACGTGAGCCAGGGGACTTCTTCTGCGAACTTCTGGAGTTCATTCAGGTAACCGAATTCCCAGGAGCGGCTGGCGCCGTTCAGGAGAAACAGTTTGTGCTCGCCGGTGAATTTGCCCGCCTTCCAGTCGCGATAGAGCGTGCGCACATAGCTGACGTAGGGCGCCACGCCGGTGACGGTCGAAACCAGCAGGTGATTGGTGCGCCCGCTCTTAGTGTCGAGCGTGAAGCGTCCCTTGGAGGCTTTGCGCATCAGAAGTTCGTCGCCGAGTTGCAACTTGTAGAGCTTGGGGGTCAGTTCGCCTTCGGGCACGAGCTCAAAGAAGAATTCGATCTCACTTTCATAAGGCGAGGAGACGATGGAGTATGGACGCTCGGAACGTTTCTCAGGCCCGTCTACACCGAGCGTTGCGTACTGTCCGGGAGAGAACTTGAACTCGCCATCGGCCTGGATGCGAATCATCCACAGGTCGGGGGCATAGTCTACGCGCTTCGTAATTTTAGCGTGGAGAAACTTATCGTCTGCAGGGCTCATGCGGGACGCTCTCCCGAGGGGTGGTTCCCACCGTCGGCCCATAGTGTACAGGAGGAAGCAAGGCAACCGGGGTTCTGAAGTGCTGATAAATTGCAGAAAATTTCTAATCTTCCTAATCGAGGAATTGGATCAGGGCTCAGAAACGGTTTCTGGACTTGATTGCCAGGGCAAAGCTGGTGTTGCTTTAAGACGATCCAGACGCTCGCGGGTCTTGGCCCACTCTTTCTTGTCCTTTTTTGTAGCGATGGGCGCGCTGAGGTCTCCGTAAAAGTGAACGATATTCTCCTGCAATTCCGGGGTCAGTTGATGGAAATCCCTTTCCGACAACTCGTCCAGCAGCTTGGCATAGGCTTTGTCGGTCAGGGAATATTCTCCGGCAGTGGTTTCTTTGCCGGTATCGCAGTCCCGGTTGGGCAGATGCAGGTTTTCGACCCTGGTGTCTTGCAGCATCTGCCTGTAGCTGTCGACGGTGGAATTGACGCTTTGGATATATAGGTCCTCTCCCTGGGTGGTGGGAATTTTGAACGCGAGGGCGTTGAACGGACCAACCTTGGGCACGATTTTCAGGAACCACGCCAGAAGCCGCGTCCCGAATCCCGGTTTGCGGTAGCCCTTGCCCCACTCTTTCTCATAGTTTGCGCGCGAAAGGTTGTAAAGGAATTTCTTCCGCTGAAAATTGGGAGTGTCTCTGACGATCTGCTGCTTGCGCGCCACCAGGGCCACCCGGGTCATCTCGGGAATGACTTTACTGATGGCTCGCCGGAAGGTGCCGATGGCGAGATCGGGATCGGCAATCACATCTTGCAGCCTGATGTTGTAAGTCTTCAGGAATGCACGCTCGAGCACCGGCCGTGATATCTCGAAGCCGATAAAGTCATGGTAACGGTCAGAGGTGTACCGGTTTTTGGCAACCTGCACCATGTCGAATCCGAATTCGGTGCGGATATGCGACCGGGGATCGTCGGCATAGGTCACGTTGTTGCCAAATTTCTTCTTGAGCTTGGGAAATTCCAGGGCCACGATCTGGTTAATGGTGGGATGCCCGGCGTTATCGGCGGCGTAGTGCGCCAATCCTCCAAGGGCGAAAGCAAATTCGTTCAGGTCGGACGATTGTTGAATGAGATTGACGACGAAGTCTCCGCTACGGACATAGTGGACGAGGTCACTGAAATATTTGTTTCCGAACGGATAATAGCCCATGTCTTGCACCAGGCTGCCGCCGTAGGCGTACCCGTGGGCCTTGCGCATGTCCTCGTCGGTGGCCTGCGGAAAACGGCTGCGCAGGAAAGGTTCGATCTGGTCCTTCCATAGCAGATCCACCACCTGCTCATGCGTGAGAACGGAATATCCGTGGAGCTGAGCAGGCAGGAAAAAACCGCCGAGCATGAAGACGACGGCAAGCAGGAGGTGGCGCCCATGACCGGCGCCCGAAAGCGAAATGTTCAAACTCACGACCTCCTCAGGCAAACCCTGTTCTAAACGACCAGGTCTGCCCGAGGCAAGCCGCAGAACACTGTAGATTGACGTTTATTTCCCGACCACCAACAGCACGAAGCTGTCAGGCAGGATGGCGGGCCGGGGATGCGGGTTATCGGCCGTGGCTGGGGGTGCGGGGCCGAACTGCGCCGTGACGGTGTAGGCGAGATGAGTTTTTGGGTCCAGGGTCATCGTGCGCGCTCCCTTCTGCGTGGGCACCGTCTGTGCCACGGAGTACCTGTCCGGTGAGTCCTGATGAATGATGGTCATATTTCCGTCATGGCAGGAGGAGAAGACCAAGCCTCGATCTTCATCGTAGGCGGTTGCATCCACACCGTCGCATATCGGTTGTGTAGACACGATCTTCCCGCTGTCTGCATTGACGATTGCCATGAGTTTGTCGCATCCGGAGAATAGCCGGCGTCCCTTTCGGTCCAAAGCGAGGCCGCTCGGCTCTTCACATGGTGCAAGTGGCCAGGTTGCCTTCACCTGCATCCTGTCGGGGTCGAGCGACTGGATCTCCGACTTGTCTTCGATGTTCACGAATACGCCGCCTTTTCCGTCGCTTACTGCGAACTCGGGTTTGCCATCCAGTTTGATGGTTCCCAGGACTGTGCCCTTTCCGGCATCAATGACGGTCGAGTCATGACTTCTGCCATTAAAAGTGAAGATGCGTTTGGTCGCAGGATCATAAAGGATGGCGTCAGGATTTTCGCCGACCTTGACCTTGCTCGACGTCTTCAGCGAATCGATATCGAAGATGCTGACGGTACCCTCGCGGCCATTGCTGATGAAACCTCGTCCGATGTCTTTCACAAGAGCGATCCCGTGCACTCCGGGGGTGTCTGGAATATCGCCGACCTGCTTGCCGGATTCAGTGTCCACGACCATGACATGGGTTGCTCGCGAGACGTAGAGCCGATGGGTAGCGGGATCCACGGTCAGGTAGTCCCAACCGCCGTCGCCTCCCAATTTATAGGTTTTGAGTACGTGATAGCCGGTATCGGCAGCCCACGTGACGGCTGCAAAGGTGACTAGAGCAACAGAGAACAGCGTCTTCCTCATGTTTTCCTCTCTTCCCGCAGTTCATGGTTCGAACGTAACGAAACCAGGAGCCCCAGCACCCGACCGTAACTTTACCCCAGATTCGATGGAGCCTACACTTCCGGCAGTGAAGGTATTTTCACAACCCGGCAAAGACCCCCGCCTGCAACCTACTCCCGACTACGGCGCCCTGGGCCCGGCCGCGGACGCTAAGTTTGGCGACCGCAAGCCGATCGAGCCGGGCGGGCCCAGCATGCGCGCGTACGCCGTGGTGTGTGCCGGGATTGCATTGGGTATTCTCTGCGCCGCGATCGCGCGCAGCGGAGCAGTCGAGAAGTTGTGGCAAGAGATCTCGCGCGCGACGGCGCAGCAACGATCTTCGCGCGCGGTGAGGAGCCGGAGTGCCGATCCGGCGGCCCAGGCGCAGGCGGAGACGCTGCTGCAACGGGCCGTGGGGCATGATGCAGCCGCCAGAGATGAGATCGCGGCTCATCTCGATGAGTGGCGCGGAAAAATCGAATTTTCGGACCGCTTGAACGGACTCATGACGGCCGGCTTAAACTCCGACGACCTCGAGGTCCGGGGGATCACCATTGATGTCGATCTGGCGGCCCTCGATGTCAGCAAAACTTCCGCCAGCATTGATAGTTTCGAGAGGCAAGCGCTGACCGGACCACAGAACCAGCGCGTGTGGGCGCTGTGGACTCTCGGTCTGCTTGGAAATCGCGGAGTTGAGCCGGAGCGGGTCGCACGCATTCTGCAGAGTCAGCTGCAAGATTCCAATGTAGAAGTTCGTCATTGGGCCGTGGAAGGCCTGGCTTACCTGGGCACCTCCGACGCCATTCAGCCGTTATTGAAGAGCATGCGCGACGATCCTTCACCGATGGTTCGTGAGCGCGCCGCGTGCAGCCTGGCGCAGTCCGGAATGTTGACGCATGCGCAGCGCCAGAGCGTCGTTCCCACCCTGATCGGATACGCGGAAGATCCATCGTTGGATGCTTCGACTCGGGCATGGACGTATCATGCCTTGAGCGACATCACCGGGCAAACGATGCCTAACGATCCTGCGGCCTGGCGCAGGTGGTACAACTCCAGCGCCCGCTGAGCGATAAGTCTCCTGATCCTGAGCCTTTCGGCCTACTTGACACTCCAGTCGGCAACATTCATCCTTCACGGGCTGCAGTGTTTTCAGCGGCACTGCGCGCCTTACCATCCTTACCGCCGGTCCATGGAGGCCAAATTTGCACACAGAAACAGTCGTTTTGCGCCGTTCACTTGTCTTCTTAACCGCACTCACAGTCGTGCTGTTCTCGATCGCGGGCTTTAGCCAGGTCACGTTGAATCAGGTGAGCAGCGATCCGTTTACCAACAGCGACAGCCAACACGCTACCGAAGTGGAAGCCGATACCTATTCCGTGGGCAACACGATTGTGACTGCCTTCCAGCAGGGCCGGTTTGTAAATGGCGGCGGCTCTTCCGACATCGGGTGGGCGACTTCCACCGACGGCGGGAAAACCTGGCAACACGGTTCTCTTCCTGGAATCACGAAAATCGAAGGCACCGGGCCTTATGATCGCGCTACGGATCCGGCGGTCACGTTCGATGCCGCGCACGGAATCTGGATGATTGCGACACTTCCGCTTTCTTCTACCGGGAGACCAGTGCCTCCCATGCTGATCAGCCGTTCAACGGATGGCATTAACTGGAACGATCCTGTCATTGTGGGCCCTAACTTTACTTTGCCTGACAAAACGTGGGTCAACTGCGACAACAACGCGAGCAGCCAGTTCTTCGGCCACTGTTATGCGGAGTGGGATGACAACGGCAGCGGCGATGTCATCTTTCTGAGCACGTCTACTGATGGCGGACTTACCTGGGGTCCTCCGGTGCAACCGGCGACTGGGCCGATCGGGCTCGGCGGTAATCCACAGATCAAGCCCAACGGAACGGTCATCGTTCCCAGCGCAGATGCATTCCTGTTCTCGATTATTGCGTACGGCTCCAGCAATGGCGGCGCCAGCTGGTCGGCGCCGGTCACGGTGGCGAACTACAATTCGCACGCCATCGCAGGCGGACTTCGCGATTTGAACCTTCCAACCGCTGCCATTGATGCTTCCGGCCGCGTGTTCGTGGCTTTTCACGACTGCAGCTTCCGCACCAATTGCAGTGCGAACGACATCGTGCTGACGACTTCGACCGACGGCAAGCGGTGGTCACGGATCAAGCGGGTTCCGATTGATCCTGTCACCAGCGGGGTGGATCACTTCATCCCCGGAATCGAGATCGAGCCCGGCACCTCGGGCAAGACCACGCATATTGGGGTGAGCTACTACTTCTATCCGCAGGCCAATTGCAGCCAATCTACTTGCCAGCTGATGGAAGGCTATATCTCTTCCTCCGATGGTGGACACACCTGGACGGCCCCGGTGACGTTGGCCGGTCCCATCAACCTGAACTGGCTGGCCAATACCAACCAGGGCCTGATGGTCGGCGACTACCAGAGCGTGTCATTTGTGAATGGCATGGGTCATCCGGTGTTTGCCAGTGCCAGCGCAAAGGTGGGTACCATGTTTAACGAGCCGATGTTCAGCCCAACGACCGGGCTTCTGGACGGGATTGGACTGTACACGTCGGACAATGACAGGATCGTGCCGGATTCGCACTCCGATCATCCGCCGCGCACCACGCCGGCGCACGCGCGATAGCATCAATCTGGACACGGGCGTCCTCGCCCGTGTCCAGTGTTTCCTCCGCTCAAAATTCGCGGTAGGTCTCAGGCCCAATCCGGCAAGCTTCGCAGCACTGATATCTACGCTCCCAGGCAGGAACCACCCAGGTAGTCGCATTTAACGAATTACTGAACCAGCTGCGCTGGGCCCGAAGTCGAGCCCAAACGGGGAGATGTTCACTTGCTGGCGCATTCGATCAGGAGTTCGGCCCAGGGGCAGGATTCCTCTTTGAGCTTGTGGACTGCGGCCGAAAAGGGTCCATTTCGTCCGGCGCTGCCGGTCCAGACCACGCGAAAACGTGCCTGACTGTCGCGATACTGCACGCGCATCAGATCTCCGGAGCGCAATTTGCGCTGCAGCCCAGTCAACAGGCCTCCACTCAGGCTAATGTTTCTGGCAAGCGCAGTCTGGGCAAACGGGGTTCCGTCCTCGCTTAGCGCGGCTATGCGGATCTCGATTTCGGCCGGCAGGCGCGATTCGGTTCGGTGTTCCAACATCAGGGCCCTAAACGCAGCGTTTGGTTCGGTGGATGTCGGTAGATGATAAAGAGTTGGGAACGAATTCAGAGTACATGAGGGAAATCGGTTCGGCAGCATTACGAAAGTGATCCGCCGCACATTACTGCGCGCCTGCGCTGCCTCTATCGCGTTACAATGCAAGTAACTCCATCAACTCTGTCCAAAGTGGAAATCTCCGTCTCGGCAGGCTGAGCGAGTCAAACCCTTGAGAGCTGACAACTGATGTTTGGCCGCGATGAAAAAGTTTCCGCGATCCGCCTGACCGCGGTTCAATACATCATTCTCGGGATGTTCCTGGTTCTGGCATACGGCTTGTGGCAACTCCAAGTCATGCAGAGCGAGAAATACTCGCTCCTGGCGGAACAGAACCGTATCCGCAACGTGCCAATCCTCGCCCCGCGGGGAAAGATTCTGGACCGCGAAGGGCGGATGATCGTAGATAACTATCCCTCTTTCTCGGCGTTGCTGCTGCGCGATTCGTCGCGTGACTTGAACGCCGATGCCGACCTGATCGCGCAGGGTTTGCACCTCGACCCGAATGACATTCGCGAGCGTGTCCGCCGCTACGCCGGATCACCGCAATATCAGCCCATCGACCTGAAAGACGACATCACGCCCGACGAACTGGCGTTCATTGAATCACACAAGAACGAATTGCCGGAACTCGACACCATCATGGCGCACCGGCGGTTGTATCCACGCAACGGATTTATGGCGCACCTGATCGGGTACGTGGGCGAGGTCAGCGAAGACATGCTGAACCAGCCGCGCTGGGAGCTGAACAATCCCGGCGACGTGGTGGGACAATCGGGCGTCGAACTGCAATACAACAGCATGCTGATGGGGATCAATGGGTCGCGGCAGGTGCTGGTCAACAGCCGCGGCAAGGAAGTGGGGCAACTGGCGGAGAAGCCGGCGATTCCCGGCAAGCAATTGAAGCTCACGGTTGATATTGACTTGCAGATTGCGGCCGAGCAGGCGTTGGAAGGCAAGAACGGCGCGGTGGTGGCGATGGATCCGCGGACGGGGGAGATCCTGGCCATGGTGAGCCGGCCGACCTTCGATCCCAATGATTTTGCGGTACACATCTCACGCAATGAGTGGAACCAGTTGGTGACGGATGAGAACCACCCGCTGCTGAACAAAGCCATCCAGGCACAGCTGGCCCCGGGCTCGGTATTCAAGATCATCATGGCCACGGCCGGAATGCAGGAAGGCGTTGCGCAGGATTTGCACGTGAACTGCGGGGGCGGCGCCAGTTTCTACGGAAGATTCTTCAAATGCTGGGTGCTGGCTGAGCACCGGGTCCACGGGCCGGTCGATATCAGCAAGGCCATTTACCAATCCTGCGACGTCTTCTTCTATACCCTGGCCGAGAAGCTTGGGATCGGCCGCATCGCGAAGTACGCGACTATGTTCGGGCTGGGGCAGAAGACCGGCATCGATTTGCCCCAGGAAGTGACCGGGGTGATGCCATCGGAAGAATGGAAGATCAGGAACTTCAAGCAGAAGTGGTATGCGGGGGAAACCATTTCGGTGGGCATTGGGCAGGGAGCGGTGGCGACAACGCCGATTCAGTTGGCGCGAGCCATCGGAGGCATTGCCAGCGGAGGCACGCTGCACCGACCCCACGTGGCGTTTCCGGACCAGTTTCCGGCGAACATCCGGCCGGTTTCGGACCGGGACGATGTGAAGATTCCGATTGACCCGAATAACTGGACGATCATCACGGACGCGATGGCGAACGTGGTCTCACCACTCGGCACCGCGAATAGTGCACACCTGGTGGGCATTGACTTCGCGGGAAAGACAGGCAGTGCGCAGACCATCAGCAACGCGCTCAAAGCGAAACTTGCAAACGGCAAGTCGAAATTCAAGGACAATGGCTGGTTCGTGGGAGTCGAGCCGCGGCGCAGTCCGGAGATTGTGGTAGCCGCGCTGCTCGAAGAAGGTGAGCATGGATATCTGGCGGCGCGCGTTGCTTCGCAGGTGATCAAAGCCTATGTAGACAAGCAGCGCCGGCAGCCAACCAAAGTTGCCCAGGGGAACGGTAAGGTCGAGATCGGTGCAGTGTGGAGCGAGGCTGATCCGAATGAAGAGGGGAACAGCGGGTTGCGCGGCGGGCATTATGTGCTGGATGTCTCCAAGAGCCGTGCGCCACTGGCGGTGGCTGCTCCGGGGGTTCAGTAGTACAGAGTTGCGAGTACCGAGTACCGAGAAGACATTCGAAACTACTCGGTACTAGGTACTCGGTAATAACAAAACAATGTCTCGATACATTTCATACCGCGACTTTGACTGGGTGCTGCTGATCTTTGTTTTGATGATTTGCGGAATCGGGATCGTGCAGATTCACAGCGCGACTGAGCACACCAAGTTTGCCGGGGCCCACATCAAGCAGGTGTACTGGGTTCTGGGCGGGGTGGGCGCGATGTTCCTGATCAGCCTGATCAACTACCAGGCGTTGCTCGACAAGGTGCACTGGATGTATATCGCGTCGGTGGCCTCGCTGATCTCGGTCATGATCTTCGGGCAGAAGTATCTTGGCGCCCGGCGCTGGATCAAGCTGCCCGGCGGCACCCACTTCCAACCTTCAGAATGGGTGAAGCTGATCCTGATCCTGGCCGTAGCCAAGTATTTCGCCGACCTGCATCAGCGCGAGCTTTCCTGGTCCGATTTCTTTAAGGCGGGAGCGATCGTCGGAATCCCTATGCTGATGGTGCTGCGCCAACCCGACCTGGGGACCGCCTTGACGTACCTTCCGATCGCTATCATGGGACTTTTCCTCGGCGGCTTGCGCTGGAAGCAGGCGATGGCGGTGTTACTGGTAGGCGGCATGATGCTGCCCCTGGCCTGGCACGTTCTGAAGCCGTATCAACGCGACCGCCTGATCAGCTTCATGCAACCCGAGGCCGACAAGCAGGGCTCCGGGTATCAACTGATTCAATCCAAAATTGCGGTGGGCTCGGGTGGAATCTGGGGGAGCGACAGCAGCACCCAGACGCACCTGGCGTTCTTACCGGTGCCCCAGACCGATTTCATCTTTGCGGCCTTATCCGAGGAACATGGTTTCGTGGGTGCGTTAGGTGTTTTACTGCTATACTTTATCGTGCTGATGCGTCTGACGCAGAACGCGCAAACGGCGCCCGACCGCGCCGGCACGTTCGTGGTGATGGGTGTGGTGGCTGTACTCAGCTTTCATATCCTGGTCAACGTAGGCATGGTCGTCGGCTTTATGCCGGTAACAGGAATTCCCCTGCCATTAATGAGTTACGGCGGGTCTTCGGTCCTGTTCATGTTTCTGGCTCTAGGGATTGTGATGAATGTTCGCATGCGCCGCTTCGTGAATTGAAACAAGGACAGGAAGAAGAAGGCGGGGAAGGCAGCCGCACTTGCCATCGCGGCTAAACCCAAGATTACGATCGCCCTCGCGTAAAGAGGGCACTCACCGGCCAAAGGCAGTTGGAGGCCGGGCAGGATTGAAGACAAGGCGCTGCCAGACGGGTAACGGCCCCCCAAGTTTCTTCCGACGAAGAGGCTTCAGAGAGCGGTCACAAATCTGGTAGCAGCGCGATTGCGATAGTGCAAACGATTCCCATGCTGGTACCGCGGACTCTGCCCCGGATTAATCTCCGAGGCCCCAGCCGTCCCTTGTTCAGGGCCGGCGATCGCAAGGCTCGATCCTCCCCGTCCCTCATCGCCGACCGTCCGGTGATCTCCGCCGCTTAGCGGCCGAGACCGGAGTCCAAATGAACAGAGAGTTGTACGTTTCGTCTACCCCGCATGAAACCAAGGTGGGGGTGACGGAAGATGATCAGCTTGCCGAAATTTACTTGGAACGCGAAAACGAATACACGTTAGCCGGTTCCATTTACAAGGGTCGAGTGACCCGGGTCCTGCCAGGAATGCAATCCGCATTCGTGGATATCGGACTGGAACGAGATGCCTTCCTCTACGTTTCCGACTTCATGGAGGTGGAAGAGGAAGAAGAAGTAGAAGAAGTTCCGATTGGCCGCGTAGCAGCTGTCGAACCCACACGGGTCCAACCCCACCCCCAGCCCCAGGCGAGTGCTCCCCAGACGTTGGTCATTGAAGGTCCGGATTTCCCTGAGGAAACTGGAGAGGCGGAGGCAAGCTCGGCGCCAGCGCGTCCGCGCGAAAGTCGCGAACTGAGCAACGGAGAGCAGGAAGACCGGGGGAACTGGCGCAACCGTCGTCGCCGTCGTGGACGCCGGGGCGAGCGCTTTCCGGAGTCGAAGTTCGCGCGCCCAGTCGAGCATCCCCGCGAGCCTCGGAGCGAGCACGCGGAGTATGGACCGCCTCCCGGATATCAGCCCATCATCCTGCCCGGAGAATCGATTTCGAAGTACCAGCGCAGGGCGCAACCGACGCCCGCGCCCATGGAAAGCGCGCCTGCCACCACCGAGAGCGCCGCGCCGGACTATGCCGCAATTGCCGCCAGCTTTCCCGATGACGAACCCTTGTTTGCGGAAATGAAAAGTGCGCAAGCGCCTGTGCCCGTTGAACGGCAGGAGCAAGTCGAAGAGCAGACCGCATCGGAGCGCGAACGCGACCAGGAAGACGAGAAACTCGAGGCTGCCGACCTGGCCCCGGTGATGGAGTCGGAGAGCGTATCGCACGAGGAAGAGGCTCCTCAGCCGGCCCCAGAAGAGCCCGTCAGTTCTGAAGCGGCGATGTTCGCTTCGGCGCCCAGGACCATGGAAGAGGAGGTCATCGAAGAGGAGGAAGCCGACCTCGCGCACTACGTCGAAGATCTCGAGGAGGACGCCACCTTCGAAGAGATGGAAGAAGAGACGAGGGCCGCCGAAGACTATCACGGAGAAAATGGCGGGCAGATCGCCGCATCCGCGGAAAGCTCGCACGAAGAAACCATGGAAGTTTCCGGCGAGATTGGCAGCGAGGTTTCGGTCGAGGAAGGTTCGTCCGAGGAAGAAGAGGATGAGGAAGAAGCGGAACTCGAAGAAGCGCAGGCCGAGGCAGAAGCGCTGCTCGATGCCGAAGCGCGCGGGAACGGAACCGTGGATGCGCGAGTTGAGGTAAGGGCGCCAGCGGGAACGGCGGGGTATACGCAACGAGCGCCGCGACCTGGCTTCGATCGTCGTGGAGGACGGGGACGCCGCGGTGGCAAGCGCTTCCAGCGCCGCCGCGAACCGCAGAATATTCCCCAGATCACCGATCTTCTCAAAGAAGGCCAGGAGATCCTGGTGCAGATCGCGAAAGAACCAATCGGCAAGAAGGGCGCCCGCATCACCAGCCACATCGCGCTGCCCGGGCGATTCCTGGTTTATATGCCGACGGTGAATCACACCGGCGTGTCGCGCAAGATCGCATCGGAAGAAGAGCGCATGCGACTGAAGCGCATCATCCAGAGCGAGCGCGAAAACGGGCATGGCGGCTTCATCGTTCGCACCGCCGCGCAGGGAGCGAACGAAGAAGAACTGCGCGCCGATATCCGGTTCCTGAAAGGCCTGTGGACCGAAATCAAGAGCCGCGCCGAAAGCAGCAAGGGCCCGACCTTGATCTATCACGATCTGAACGTGGTCGAGCGCGTGCTGCGCGATCAGGTGACGTCGGATTTCTCGGCCATCTGGGTCGACAACGAGCAGGAATACGAGCGCATTCTGCGCTTCGCCAACCGCTTCCAGCCGGCGCTGGTGAAGCGAGTCAAGCTGTACACCAAAGAGACTCCGCTATTCGAGCAGTTCGGACTGCGCGAGGAGATCGACAAGGCGCTGAAATCGAAGGTGTGGTTGAAGAGTGGCGGCTACATCGTCATCAACCAGACCGAGGCGCTGGTGGCGATTGACGTGAACACAGGCAAATATGTCGGTAAGACGGCGCGCCTGGAAGACACGATCGTGAAGACGAACGTGGACGCGATCAAAGAGATCGTGCGGCAGATTCGCCTGCGCGATCTCGGCGGCATCATCGTCATCGATTTCATCGACATGGACGAGCGGCGCAACCGGCAGAAAGTCATGCAGGCGCTGGAAGAGGCTCTGCGCATGGACCGCGCGCCCTCGAAGGTGCTTCAGTTTAATGACTTCGGCCTGGTGGCGATTACGCGCAAGCGCGTGAAGCAATCGCTCGAACGCACCATCGGATCGCCGTGTCCATATTGCCAGTCCACGGGGTTCGTGAAATCGGTGACCACCGTCTGCAACGAGATCTATCTCGAAATGCGGAAGATCGCGAAACACCTGGAGCATGCCGATGTGTTGCTGCGAGTCAACCCGGAGGTCGCGAAGACCCTGAAGAGCAACAATGGACGCGCCCTGAACGAGATGGAAGAGTTGACCAAGAAGACCATCATCGTGAAGAGCGACCCGGCGCTGCACCAGGAGCAATTCGACATCAACTAAGTTGTTGAATGAATAAAGTCAGTGGCCCACTCAAGCCCGATTTTGGCTTGAGTGGGGCAGTTGCGCCGCTCGTGGTAAGGCTTGCCCTCGATCGGAGTATCTTGAATTCGCATGCTGGTCACGGCACTTGTGCGATCGTCGACTTAAGAATATCTCCCATTAAGTCCTGAGCCGTATTTCGCTCCAAATGTGGATACCTCGCTCCCCGATGATCGTCGAGGTTCCGCAGGGATGTCTGCGACCCGTTTTGCACTACGAGACTTAAGGGTGTCATCGAAGTGCTATCAGCGATGATTGCATCCCGCAAGGCTTGCGGGGACCAGGGGTGCTGATTTACTTTCAGCACCTTCATGTCCGGCCCCAGTCCGGCATTCCACGCTGCCGAGTCGCGCACAACATCGATGATCGTGCCATCCTCTCGCAGGAGTAATCCCAGGGAAAACCGCTCTTCGACCGTGTGGTGAATCTCGTCTCTCGCTGCCTGAACCGAGCCAGGCGTGCTTTTATACGCGAGGTCCCAACCGCTGGCAAACAGACCGTCGAGCGGGGCGGGCTCCAGACCGGTGGCGTTTAACCTCTTCTCGAAAAATGCTTTCCAGTCATAAGGAGCGATGCTGTTCACGACCTGCACGAGATCGTCGAAGGTGTAGGGCCTGATGTAAGGAGTGTCCTTCGGAAAGCCAAAGAAGGCGCGGCAAAAATCGTCGAGCGATCGCCTTCCTTGGGTCGTGCGCCGGATGATCGTATCCGCTTCCAGCCAGACCAAAAGCGACTCATCGTAGTAATCGGCTCCGCGGCGCAAGGACTGCCATTGGTCGGCGGCCTCGATCATCATGTTGGTCGACACGGCGGTGTCTTGCAGAGATCGCCATTCACGTCCCGAGCGGTGAGCCGTTTGTGCTGCCAGCAAGGCGACATAGTCGCGTGCTTCCTGCCAGGTGAGGATCCCCGATCGAGCCGCCAAGACCCAATTCAAATATCGTGTGAGCCCTTCATAAACCCACAACAGTTCGGTGGTCTGTGGTTCCTGGAAGTTCGGCTTGACGATGCCGGCCGGAATCCTGTACTTGCCGTTCCAGGAATGGACATACTCGTGTGGCAACAAATAGCCGTACGCGAGACGATTTGCCTCGTTCGAAAAAGAAAGAAGGCTCATGCGAAGATCGCTGGATTCGCGATGTTCGAGGCCATCGTTGCCGACTTCATCGCTGAGCGCGATCAGGAAGTGGTACTGCTGATAAGGATATCCGCCGAAGAGCACGCCGGTCTCCGCTATTACCCGGCGAAGCCGACGTTGCCATTCCATGGGAAGGTCCGCGGCCTCGGGTGTTTCTGAAGCAATATCAACGAAGACCGGAGGCGCGGAAGGCAGCCGCAGCTCCACACTCTTGAGATGCCTTCCGGAAAGAACCGGCGAGTCAAATAATGTGGTGAGCGACATTTGCGGGAATTCGATCACATCATCCACGGTTCGGATAGGCGCGACTGCACAAGCCTCTCTCCACCCTGCAGGAACTTTAAGGCGGGCTGCTATGACTGTCTCATCTGCCGCCGCTCCCTGTGGGTAAAGCACGAGCGTGTACCAGTCGAGAACGAACAGTTGCGCCGTCGCAGCATTGAGGTCGGAGCGATCGGCAGGGGCGATCACGTCCATCGCGACATTCAGAACCTTCACGTTGCCTGGAACCGAGACATGGAAGGAAAACTTGTCGACAAGGTCGCGTTTCCACTCAAGGGGCCGACCATTGCCGCTCATCTTGAGGCGAACCATATTGTTGAGCAATGCGGCCGGGAATTCGTAGGTTGGAATTCCCCATCGTGGATATACCAACGTGAGAGGACCGGGATGGACAGGGATAGCAAGTTCGGAATGAAAGAGCTTGCGCGCGCTGTCGCTGGCATCAACATAAAGCGAAATCGGGTGCTGCGCAGAGGCGAACAGCCATGAGGGCAAGACAAGCCCAATCACGGTCAGGAAGATTACCGACAAGCCTGGAGGCATTGTCTTCTGTCGGCACCTTCTCCCAGGAACATTCGGATTGGGAGTGGAATCGAAAGCGCTTGGGGATTCTTTCGCCATAAGCATTTTTTATGAAAGACTACGCCGGACGCGCAATAATTTGTGAGGTACGGAAAGGAAAGAAGCGCCGGTGGCCCACTCAAGCCCGGTTTTGGCTTGAGTGGGGCAGTTCGATCACTGGACAGAGTTTCCCCGCCGCTCGCTCCCGTTTTCGCGCCGTCCATTCCGACTCGATCTCTACGCGCCCCTCGCAGCCGCTTGCATAGTGGCAAAAGCTACTCCACTCCCACCTGAAGCCAGAAATTGCGTCGCACCCGCTCCAAGGCGGACTCAAAGATTCGACAACGCTCGGAACTGGTAAACAACCGTTGGCGATGGTAGCAGGAGAAGGCGACGAAATGACTCTGTCCGCTGTGGTGGAAACGGGTTAGGCCCCATGGCATGAGGACAATCTAGTTTGTTGGTTGGAGCATGTCCGTGACGTGTGAACATCCCCAGTCAAGGCAAAACCGGGCTTTGGGCCATCGGTCTGACCCACGTGCAAAGAGTGATTCAGCAACACTCGCCGCAAGGTTTCAATTCACGCTGGGATTGGGGCAGACCCGCCGCGCAAGGAGAATGGAAAAAGCGGTGCTCCTGCACCGCTTCAGGGTGAGTAACTAGATAGACGGAAGCTGCCTCCCTTGACCCCCGGGGGCAACTCTTGCCGTGTTATCAGTTATTTACTTTGATTCGTTTGGTGATGAGGGTCAGCGTGTTGTTGGTAAGAGAGCCTACGGCATAGACGAGGTAGGCATGGTTCTCTTTCAGTTTCAGAGGCAAGGGACCGAGGACGGGAGTCTTGTCGCCGGCGGGAAATATTGCGACCCTCCAGCAGCCCGACTTTACCGCGGCATCGGCTGATTCGGGGTTCTCGACGTTGGTAAACATCGCCGTCTTCTTGGTGTTGGTTAAACGCAGCTTGATATCTACTGCGGGCGCCCACGCATCGTGGTGAACTAGAACGCGCGACATCCCTTTCGCAACGGGGGAGAGATCTTCGGTGTATTTGTTAGCGGTGGGAGCGCCATTGGCGTCAAGATTGGCAATGACGCTGGCACTTTCGCCCGCGGAGAAGATCACATCGGCGGTGATCACTGCGGGATTGGCGCAGGGACTTGTGGTGTTGGCCAGGCTGATCTGAAGGTTATAACTTCCGGGATCAAGTGCGACCGGGCCGGCAACAGTTCCAAAGGTGAAGTTCTGCAGTAGGCAAATCGAACCATTGGCGAGGACATCGACCGGCAGAGACTGGTCGAGACCAAGATCGCGGCCATCGATACCGTGTACGACGTAGACGGATGCGGTTTGCGCGTGTGCTCCAGTTGCAACGCCCAGGAGCGACAACGACAGGAGACCGAGTATGGCAATCTTCAACTTCATTGGATTTCCTTCGGGGCAGGTTGCCCTCACGTTCTTAAGATAAGGAGAAGGTGTTGGCGTCTTGTGAAAAGTTGCGGAAAAAGAGAATCAGTTTCCCTCCCCGGCTACGTTTCGGTGATTTTTTTTAGCGATGATCAAAACAGGGTTGGAGAGAGTTCCCTGCAAGGGTTCCCTCCAAATGAAAGGGCCAGGTATTCTGCTGTTTGATCGTGGAGAATTGCGACCTGCTGGGGGCCCCCGGACGAATCATCGCAGCCGCACGACATTGACTCCCTCTCAAACCTTGGTCTTTGCCCGCAAGCAATCGACCTTGCACCCTAGCAAAACTCGTCATGCAATCTACCGAATGACGATCTCGAAGTTAGGGGTGCCTAGGGACATCCCCCCGAGTCGGTAAACAACCGTTGGCGAAGTGTGTTCGACGGCGGCGGGAGTTTTGCCGGGCTGATGATGGGGAGCGCGGGAGATTTCGAGGAGGCCGCGCAGTCCCTGCTGCTGATTACGGCGCCACCACTTGCGCACGGTGGGGACGGTGGTCTGGAAAAGGCGGGCGGTGGGTTTGATACCGCATTGCCGAGCCGACTGCAACAGACGCAGACGATGGTTGTAGGCGTCACGCATTTCCCGCACCAAGGTAAAGTAAGGGGTCGACATGAAGCTGGCATGCTAGAGCAGGACGGGCTCGGAAAGCGGGTGGTGGAAAAGTGGAAATCCCGCCAGACTCCAAAACGCGGGATTCCCACTTTCCCACCATCCCTACGGCGGCTGCGGGTTGGTTCATCGCTCCCAAAAGAACACCTCCGGCTCTCGACCACGCTTCTCACTCATGCACTGCAACTTCGCTAGGGGGATACGATGTGGGTAGGCTCTACCAGTTGCGGCGCGTTGCTTGACCTTCCGGGTCTTGTCAACTACAGTTCTGAGTCGCGCGGAACGCGCACTCCCCAAATCCCGTCCAAGAGCTTGCCTATGACCAGTCGCGGTGTGGTTCACAAGAACGGCCTGAAACAAAAATCGCAGTTGATGTCGGCATCGGAGATTGAGCGGACCATGGTGCGGCTCGCGCACGAGATCCTGGAAAAAAATGGCGGGGCGGAAAACCTGGGCCTGGTAGGGATTCGGCGGCGCGGGGTTCCGATTGCGGAGCGCCTGGGCAAGATCATTCAGCGGATCGAGAACGTGCCGGTTGATGTAGGCACGCTCGATATTACTTTTTATCGCGACGATCTTTCGACCTTGGGACCGAAGCCGGTGGTGCAGAAATCTCCGATCGGGTTTTCGATCAAGGACAAGAACATCATTCTCACCGACGATGTTCTGTTTACGGGTCGCACCACCCGGGCTGCCATGGATGCGCTGTTCTCGCATGGACGGCCGAAGCAGGTGCAACTCCTGGTGTTGATTGACCGTGGACATCGCGAGTTGCCGGTGGAAGCGAACTTTATTGGACGCAAGGTGCAGACCACGATGAATGAAGTCATCGAGGTAAAGCTGACCGAAGTGGACAACGTCGACAAGGTTCTGTTGATGGAGCGGGGCTAGTTCGGGAAAGCTTCGATCGCCGAGCGCAGGATTTACGAGTTGCTGCCCTTGAAACCTGGAACTCTCTCACACGAAGTAGCAAAGGCAAGGCCTGTTCATCTGTCCGTGGGAGTCATGGATTGTGACTCCAGACTTCACGCTCGGGTGCGGGTAAGTAGCTGCAAGAGAAGGAGTAAGGATCCTCTCTGGAAACTCGGGATAGCACCTTCGTACCGTGTCTAGTACCTTGGTTACTGGCGTGAAATGACTGAAGCGCGACCTTCCACGAAAGCGCAACATGTTGTATTATCCTCTGCCATAAACCACAACTAATAGACTTCTTCGCGGTCTCTCGAAAATGGCGTTTCCAGAAAAACCGCAAAAAACCCAGTAAAACGCAAGATTTCATCGCAAGGCCCTGTCTGGCCGGGTTGCGCTATGCTCAGCACACCGAAATTCACTCGAACGCATTTGTGATCGAGGAATTCTCTCCCAAGTTTCGCTTGCTTCCGGAAAACAACCGGTGAGCGGCTCTGGTTCTGTGGATAGGGGATCAGACTATGGCCGACTCGCGTGAAGTGATGAACGTTCGCCAGGCTTCCCAGTACTTGGGAGTCAGCGCGGACACGCTTTACAAGTACGTAGGCGAGCAGAAGATTCCCGCTTTCAAACTGGGCAACCGCTGGCGCTTCAAGAAATCGAGGCTGGACCAGTGGATGGAAGAGAAGTCGAACCAGATGGAAGCCAAGAGCAAGAAGAAACCGAAGGCGGCTGCCAAGGCTGCCGGGCAACTGTAAAGGCGGGCACATGTTTGGATTCGGATCAAAGACGATTGTTGGTCTGG